>NZ_FNCH01000045.1 GCF_900100705.1 Pedobacter terrae | reverse complement strand
ACTTCCGCTCAACAGTAAAATCATTGGTGTTTATTGGCATAACAGAATCAATTTAATAATTATGATTCTGTTACCGAATTATATAACATCTACAAGGATGACGATTGCATGGAAAACTGAAAACTGCCAACTTAGAAATTACAAATCAACTAAATACGTCGTACTGAACTTGTTTCAGTATCTATCTAAAAAGATCCTGAGATCAACTTAGGATGACGATTGCTTCGAGAACTGAAAACTATCAACTTAGAAATTACAAATCAACTCAATACGTCGTACTGAACTTGTTTCAGTATCTACCTAAAAAGATCCTGGGATCAACTCAGGATGACGTCGCATGGGAAACTGAAAACTGCCAACTTAGAAATTACAAATCAGCTCAATACGTCGTACTGAACTTGTTTCAGTATCTATCTAAAAAGATCCTGAGATAAACTCAGGATGACGATTGCATCGAGAACTGAAAACTGCCAACTGAAAACCGGCCATCATCATCCTGATCCTCAACCACTATCCGTCTCGCGTTATTCCATATTAGATTTTACATCTATCAGCCTTATTTAAACTGATTACAAATAACTAATTATCAGCAATTTAGACTAATTTCATATTGCAAATAAATTAGTACGCAGAACAAATTCAGTTTACATTTGTATTGTTATTAAAGTACAGAAATATGAAAGATCTAATGCGTATCAAATGTTTAATATCTCAGGATATCGAAACATTATTAAATCAGCAAATTAAAAAAGAGGCTCACTCTTCATCACTATATTTATCTATGTCATCTTGGTGCGATCAAAATGGCTTTGACTTTTCGGCAGATTATTTCTTAAAGCAATCTGAAGAAGAAAGAGTACACCAGCTTAAATTATTCAAATATGTATTGGATATGGGCGGAAATGCAATCTCTCCGGAGGTTAGTGGAATCAAAACAGACTTCGTAAGTTTCAGAGAAGTGTTTGAAGATGCTTTGGAGGCTGAAATTTCTATCACCCAAAGTTTTAAAAACATTGCAGCCAGATGTCATAAAGAACAGGATTTCGTAACCATGGAATTTTTGAACTGGTTCCTGAAAGAGCAACGTGAAGAAGAATATAAAGCACGCAGAGCTTTAGAATTGTTCGAAGTGATTGGCGAAGAAGGTACCGGAAGATGGGAAATTGATAAACACGTGAATAAAATCTCCTATTCAGAAGAATAACAACAACAAAACATATAATAAAGCTATCCTGAAAAGGGTAGCTTTTTTTTGCTCTAAAATTTTTGACGGGGTATAGCTAAAGCAGTGAGATCCTCTCATGGGAAGACGACGGCCGTCCTAATCCAAACATAGCAATTTGACTAAAGCATAGTCCGACTCTTCGGGGAGAAATCTTTAAACGATGTTCAAGGATTTTGCTTTACAAAGTCTTCTTGCTCCCCACCGCGGCTGAAATGGAGCCTGTTCTGTCTTTTCTACAATAGTTATTAGATCATAAAGTTGATGCTTATAAAAAAGAAAAGCTCCAGTTTTCTGGAGCTTTCTTGGTTTTAGGTTGTTTGGTTTATGTTGATTATGAATAAGTCTTAAAGTTTTTATAAAAAAAGCGCCGTTGCCAGCGCTTTTTTTAAACCAAATATATAATAATAATTAACGAGCATTACAAAAGTACAAATTTTAATCATTATCGCAAGCATTTAATTAAAAAAATAAATATTTTTCAATCAAAAATAGATAATTAACTAATTTGTAGATAAAAAATAAAGAAAAAACATAATAAAAATCAAAATATTCAAAAATAATATCAAAATTTCTAATAAAAAATAAATTTATTAGAAAATATACCACCAAAAACCAATAAAAAGATATTAAAGCAATCAAAAGTCAACACAAAACCCGAAATCATCATCGAAATCAAGAATTTACAATACATTTCTTACCGCAGTCCCGATAGAATCCATTTACATATTTATAATATTAAGAAGCTATTCATACAATTGCTTTGCAGTTAGCATTAATTTCCATATTAAAAAACTGTCAATTGAAAACCGCAAACTGTTAACCGATACCAGTTTTTTTTCTAAATTTGCGGCTTTACTAATAACAATATGATTAAGAGACAGCAAATTAAAGATTTATTAAAGTCGACAGCATTTGACACAGACGTAACGGTTATGGGATGGGTAAGAACTTTTCGTAATAATCAGTTTATAGCCTTAAATGACGGATCTTGCATGAGTAATATCCAGGTAGTGATCGATTTTAATAATTTACCTGATGAGCTGTTGAAAAGAATCACAACCGGCGCCGCCATTTCTGCAACGGGTAAATTAATCGAATCGTTGGGCAAAGGCCAAACAGTAGAGATTAAAGCCACTAATGTAGAAATCTTAGGCGATAGCGACCCTGAGAAATTCCCTTTACAACCTAAAAAACACAGCCTGGAGTTTTTGCGCGAAATTGCACACCTGCGTTTCCGTACCAATACTTTTAACGCCGTTTTTAAAGTACGCCATGCCCTGGCCTTTGCCATTCACCAGTTTTACAACGAACGTGGTTTTGTGTACATGCACACGCCTATTATTACAGCAAGTGATGCCGAAGGTGCGGGTGAGATGTTTAAAGTAACCACTTTAGATTTCGACAATACGCCACGCACTGAAGATGGTAAAGTAGATTTCTCGCAGGATTTCTTTGCCCGCGCAACCAACTTAACCGTATCTGGTCAGTTAGAAGGCGAACTGGCAGCCATGGCCTTTGGTAAAATTTATACTTTCGGCCCTACCTTCAGGGCAGAAAACTCGAATACTACGCGCCATCTGGCCGAATTCTGGATGATTGAGCCTGAGTTTGCTTTTGCCGACCTGGAAGATAACATGCAGCTGGCAGAAGATATGATGAAGTATGTTATAAAATATGCTTTAGATAACTGTAAGGATGAACTAGAATTCTTAAACAGCCGTCTGGCGGAAGAAGATAAACAAAAACCACAGAACGAACGCAGTGAATTTAGCTTACTAGAAAAACTGGATTTCTGTTTAGCCAATGATTTTGAACGTCTAACCTATACAGAAGCCATCAGGATTTTAAAATCTTCTAAACCCAACCAGAAGAAACAGTTTAAATACCTGATTGATGAATGGGGTGCTGATTTACAAAGCGAGCATGAGCGTTACCTGGTAGAAAAACACTTTAAAAAACCGGTAATCTTAACCGATTATCCTGCCGATATTAAGTCTTTTTACATGCGCCAGAATGAACCGGATGCCGAAGGCAGACAAACGGTTGCCGCCATGGACATCTTATTCCCAGGCATTGGAGAAATGATCGGTGGATCACAACGTGAAGAACGCTTAGACCGCTTAACCCAACGCATGGAAGCTTTAAACATTCCGCAAGATGAACTGTGGTGGTATTTAGATACCCGCCGGTTTGGTACAGCGCCACACGCAGGTTTTGGTTTAGGCTTTGAGCGTTTAGTATTGTTCGTAACCGGAATGACCAACATCCGCGATGTAATTGCTTTCCCAAGATTCCCGAAAAACGCAGAGTTTTAGAAGGGTTTAGGGTTTAGGGTTTAGGGTTTAGGGTTTAGGGTTTAGGGTTTAGGGTTTAGGGTTTAGGGAAAACAAATCTTTACCAAAGAAGTCAAGTTTTTGAACAACTTGACTTCTTTTTTTATCCAAAACATTATGATTTGCAATGATGCACAGTTACGAATCCCATTATAATCAACTTGTTTCAGTATCTATGCTGCTATTCCGTAATTAAGAACTAAGCTAAACTCATGGTACGATCAGGGGAACGGGTTTTGTTATACTGAACTTGCTTCAGGATTTTGATCAATCGTCCCAGCGGGACGCCTCATGGGTAGCCAATTGTATAATTGGCGGTTTCGTTCCGTAGGAACGTTTGGTGATTAAACCCTTTAATGTTCCTTTTGCGCTGGCCACCTAAACCTGATCCGATAGCTCCTATGTTTACAAATGTTTAATTTAGTAAGCATAAAGTGAAAAGGATCGAGAGTAGACCGATGGCAAAATAACTCATGAA
>NZ_FNCH01000017.1 GCF_900100705.1 Pedobacter terrae | reverse complement strand
TCGAAATGATTGTTATGATAAAAACAAATTTTAAGCAGCTATTTTATAGTTATTTTTATAGCTGGCTTGATTTTTTATAACTGCAGCAACCCTTAACGCTATCTTGTTTCTGACTGCATTAATTATGCTCATGCTGTGCTTCCCTTCATCCTTTTTTCTGTTATAATATGCTTTGAATTCCTGATTATGTTGAATTAGAGATAATGCACACATATGCAACAATCTTTTAAGTTCTTTATTCGCCATCCGGTGTACCCTGGTTTTACCTTTGATACTTATACCGCTGCTGTGTTCAAATGGCGCTACCCCTGCATAACAGGCCAGTTCTTTCCCGCTGGGCTGTCCTGCAAAATTTGCCGTGCAGCCAATCAGGTACACTGCGGTAACATGCCCTATCCCGGGGATACTGATCAATAGTTTATAGTTACGCTTGAAATCCTGGTTTTCTGAAATAATCTTTTTGATCTGATCCTCAATATTCTTAATGGATTTCGAGATCCCATCAAGTGCATTTTTCATTGCCTTTTCAATCAGTTTCTGATGTGATTTATCATTGACATTCTCAAGTTCTTTAATCGATACACCAAGGCTGGATTTCTGTTTAAGCAATTTAGTTCTGGCTGATACAAAATCTTTCAGATGCAACAACTGTGCATTTAATACTGGGGTGGCCTTTAGATCATCCGCTTCTTTAAATGCATAGTTACATAAACGTATACTATCTACCTTATCATTTTTACCCCTTGCTATCCCAAAACTCCATTTAATATGTGCTGCATTGCCAATATGGATGGGCAGATTTCTGTTGCTGCAGAAAGTCCATATTAAACGGTGATAGATCCCGGTATTTTCCATAACAACCAAGGAGTCCTCATTGAATGTGGTTTTCTGTGATTTCAACCACTTCTCTAAAAGCTTTATCCCTGGAGCGGTGTTGTCAAACCGTGCGGTTATGATCTCCTGTTTTACATGGTTCACAACGGCCATCAATGCAATATCGAAGTGTGGTTTGGAAACATCGATCCCGATAAAAAATTTTGTTGTGGCAATCATCCTGTTATTTTTTATGTTTGTAGTGGTTACCTAAGTTTTACCCCATCGATCCTAGTCCTTAATAATGGGTATTGCCCTAATTGTTATCTGGTCACTAAGGGAAAAAACGGTAGCGGATTGCATCATTTCATAGGCATAAAAACCTTGACGAACTCTTAATGTGCCGCTACCGTTTTAGGTAATCTGATTTATAATTTAAGATAAAGTAAATGGTTTATTAACCTTAAATAAAATATCAAAACAAATCTAAATGACGACCGACTATTTAAATCTGTCATTGGTAACTTGCTTCAGTATTTATTTAGTTCTGTTTAGCAACTGAATGTCCTGAAATATAAAGCCACAAAAAAAACCGGCAATTTTATAAAAAAAAGTACCGGTTTTAACTCGTTTTAAAACAATAGGGTTTATTCTTCTAAATAACCAAATCTACCTTGATTGTAATCTTCAATGGCCTGATGAATCTCGGCTTCAGTATTCATTAAAAATGGACCATATTGTGCAATCGGTTCATCGATTGGTTCTCCGCTCAACACTAAAATCACACTATTTTCTAAGGCTTCAATTTTAATCGCTGTGCCTTTGTTGCTGAAATAGATAAAATGATCTGCAACTGCGGTTTCTGATTCATTTATATTAATTGAACCTTCAATCACCATCAATCCGGTGTTAAAATGTTCAGGAAAGTTAAAAGTGGCCTGGCCCCCCTTATTAAGCCGGGCATTATAGAGCTCTATCGGGCTAAACGTCTTGGCATTACCTTTTATGCCTTCATAATTGCCTGCTATAATTTCGATTTTTCCTCCGTTTTCAGGGATATCAAAACGGGCCATATCCGCTTGTTGCATAGCTTGATAGGCTGGTTTACCCATTTTATATTTGGCAGGTAAATTAACCCATAACTGTACCATTTGAAAAGGGCCTCCAGCTAAACTGTAGTTCGCTTCATGATACTCTTTATGCAGTATCCCACTTGCTGCCGTCATCCATTGTACATCACCCGGGTAAATCACTCCACTGTTTCCAGAGCTATCGTGATGTGCAACCGCACCATGATAGGCAATTGTTACCGTTTCAAAACCACGATGTGGATGGATGCCAACACCCCGTGGTTCTTTCCTTGCAGAAAATTCAATCTTTGAGCCATAATCCATCAGGAAAAAAGGACTCATATTAATTGGATAACCGCTTGGAAAAAAATTATGTACCCTAAACCCGTCGCCAACCATATGTGGCGCCGGAGCTTTAAGTACTTTTTCTATTTGTTTTGTTTCCATTACCTTCAAAATTTAAGGCATGGTGCATAGCGCAAGGAGCATTAACTGCCCCATGCACTTTGCTCTATGCTAGATTATGCTTGTTTCACAAACTGTAATTCGCCTAAAATGCGGACTTCTTCACTTACCATTACACCGCCAGTTTCTAGTGCCGCATTCCAGTTTAAACCGAAATCAGAACGGTTAATTTTTCCACTTAAGGTAAAACCAGCTTTAGTATTGCCCCATGGATCAGTAGCAATGCCACCAAATTCTGCGGTTAATTTTACTGGTTTAGTTTCGCCCTTAATAGTTAAATCACCTTTAACGATATAATCGCTACCATCTTTTTCTACTGAATTAGATTTAAATTCGATGTGAGCAAATTTTTCAGCATCGAAAAAATCGCCACTTTTTAAATGGTTGTCGCGGTCAGTATTTCCGGTATCGAGAGAAGCGATATCACCTTTGAAAGAAATCTCTGCATTTTCGAACTCATCACCTTCAGACAATAATTCTGCTGAAAAAGATTTTAAACTACCGGTTACAGTAGTAATCATTAAGTGTTTTACTTTAAATTGTAATTCGCTGTGGGTTGGATCTAATGTCCATTTCTGTTGTGCCATATCTTTTGTTTTTTGAGCTTTTTTAAATTAACAACACAAAAGTACAGCGCAGGTTTTTACTACCTATTGATGTATGGTAAGTAATTGGAAATGATTGAATGATAGATGGATTGGATGAGAGAATATTAAAATATTAGCGGTTGAAAAGTTGAAATGTTAGATTGAAGCATTCACTCATTCAAGATTCACTTATTCAATTAAGGTCTGAAGTGTTTGTTCGCCAGTTCTTTCCTTACGCGGCTTAACGATTCGGGCGTAATGCCAAGATAAGAAGCAATCATCCACTGTGGCACGCGAAGGGTGAGGTTAGGGTAAAGTTTAATAAAATCAAGATATCTTTCTTCCGCAGTTGCACTTAATAACATGTTAATTCTTTTCTGCATGAAGCGAATCGAATTGTTGAGCAGTTTAATTTGCATGGGCTGTAAACATGGTACTTTCCTGGCTGCTTCTTCCATAAAATTGTTAGGCATTAATACAGCTTCAGTTGCTTCTATCGCATCGATAAAGAATATTGAAGGCTCATTATTCATGTTATTACGGTCAGAAACCAACCAGTTTTCGGGGGCGAACTGAAGGATGTGTTCTTTGCCTTTTGCATCAATTGAATAGGCACGTAATAAACCTTTGCCTACAAAATACCCATGTTTAAAATTATCACCTGTATATTGAACAATTTCGTTTTTATCGAATTTTTTAATTTTTAAAACAGACGATATACTTTCGAACTGTTCATCAGTTATCTCTATTTTTTCCTGTAAGTATTTTTGAAACTGATGAATCATAAAAGGTGGAGTATTATTTTTTTATGGGCTTAATATCGGAAAAATCTACGCCACATTTACAATTGCCACCACATCCATCTTTTTTTACCTGTAAAGATTTAAAAACCAAACGGCCAACATATACCAGTGCTACCGCAAAAAGTAAAAAGACTAAAATCGTTTGAATATCCATAATACAAATATAAGTGGTTTTAAGAGGAAGGTGTTCAGTTTAATGTAAATATGTTGAGCACAAATCTTGTTTTACCACAGTGAAAAACGGAGCTTTACACAGAGGGCATAGCGCATGTGTTATTGGATCAGTTCATATATAAAAGGACTTTTAGTTTATTATAGAACTACGGAGTGTATGTCCTTGTCCCGCTGTGTCTTATCCTTAATGATCTCTGTAGTTAAGGAAACATAGTTTATTTCTCCATAAAACCTACTGTACCTCCAACCCAATCGAAATCGGCATTGTACCGTACGCCGATCATTTTACCACGGCTTAGCCGGGCAAGATTAATGCACAGTTGGGGTTCACCTCCGTCTGGCCATAAATACATCATCCTGATTTCGGCTTTTACACCACCATCGGGCGACTGTACTGCAGCTTCATAATTTACTTTCCGTTGTAAAATCCAGTTTTCAGGATCCTTTATATCGGTAATATCTTCTTCACTCACATCAATAATAACCCCCATTCCGGCGAAAGAAAATAAGGGTTTAAGCACATAGTTTTCTAAATCGGCGGGAAGTTTTTCTATCTCGTTTAAAAAACGTGTTTCAGGTACAAATTCACTTTTCAGAAAAGGCATGGTAAACTTACTGATCCGATAAAACCAGTTGGGATGTGTGACCCATTCCACGTCCAGTTCTTCACGCGGATCGAAACTGTTTTTAAAGATTTCGGTGTTATTAGCCACCTCATCAAAGATCAGGCGGTTATAAATTCTTTTAAGTTGAACCTTTCTACCATTTTCTTCGTAAAACAATTGGTTGCCTGCTTTTTTAATCTCTTCCAATGCCAAAATTTTAATACCCAGCATTTTTTTGGTTACAAAAAAATCAATGGCCGTTTTCTGATTTGGGGCATCCACATCCATCAAGGCCACTTCTTCAGGTTCATGTTGGCCGATAATAACTTCTTTAAGCAGCTTAATGTACGTTTCTTCGGTAAAGCTGTTCAAGAAATAATTCACCGAATCATCTATATCAAAACTGCTTTTAAAAGTTTTACCCAGATGATGTTGAAAGCCATATAAGGAAGGAAATCCCTGCATTTCGATTAACATCGGGCTAAGTTCTCCGGCTTGATTTCTACATATACCGAAATCGAAAGTTAAAAAGTGTGGCTGCCCGTTCTCATTAGGCACGTTCCAATCTGAAGGAATTGCTTTTTGGGTGAGTGCCTTAAAATTAGGTTGCTTAATCAGGTTTATAATTTCTTCTCCTGCTGCAACTAATTTTTCTTTTAAAGATTTGGGAACAAAAATAGGTGTTTCTGCAACACGAAAAGGGATCTCTGAATAACCGCTTTGCAGTTGATTAAGGAAGTTTTGGTACTTCTCTTCCGTAAATTGTTGGTTATATTTTTGGCGTTGAGCAGGTATCATAGGTTTTTGTATCTTATTTCTGTTGCCGAATACTTCATTACAAAAGAGTAATCGTCATTTCGACCGTAGTACCTGCCCTTACAGGTGGGGAGAAATCTATAGAAGGTATTTATACTTCTCCATTCCGCTGCGCTCCTGTCGAAATGACGGATATATGCGAGAAAGATTGCTTCACGCGTTCGCTCAATCCACTTCTTCAGTTCGCAATGACGACTGTTTTTTGCAAATTCCTAATTGCTTTTTGTAAGAAATTAGGTAAAATAACACTTTGTGTTAATACAATCCTTGCCGGATCATCTAAACTGTTAAGCATATCAAGGTACTTTTGTTCGCCATGCATGTCAACGATTGCTTTTTTCTTTTCTTCTTGAAGCAGGTACATTTTCATGCCAACCGGATCAGCTTCTGGGTGGAATTGCGTACCGATGATTTCGTCAGAAAAGCGGATCGACATCATGCAGCGTTCTAAATCTACATGTTTACGTTCTTTTTCAATGGCTAATAATTTTGCACCTTTTTTTTCAAAAGCAGCAAAATCTGGTTCTATAACCTGCCAGTCTCTGCTATCGACTGAAAAGAAGGGGTTCGTAATGCCATTAAAAATTTCGTCATTTTCTCCATCTTCAGTTAAGGTTATTGGGAAAATGCCAAAGGCATTCGAACGTCTTTCAGTTATATTACCCAGATCATATTTTCTACAAGCCAGTTGAAAGGAATGGCAGATCAGAAAAGCATACTTTTTTCTTTCTTTGTTTTGATGGTTAAAATCTTCTATCTGATCTAAAAGGTTAAAGAAATCATTTTCCCATTGTTCGCCTTTACTTTCAATTGGGCTGCCCGGGCCGCCGCTTGAAATATAAGCATCGTAATCAATGCCTGGTATTTCGCCTTTTTGCCTTAAATCAAAAATATCAAAACTTAAATCGATATGGTTTTCGTTTTTAAAACGGGATAAAATTTCCTGAATTCCCCGCATGCCCTGGTTAGGTGCGCCATTATTCATGTCAATAACAGCTACCTTTAAACTTCTTTTATCCATTTCTAAAATTACTTTGCGCCTATAAGTGTTTGATTAGTAATGTAATCTACCACCGCCTCAAAGTTACCAGTTTGTTGGTAAACGGCCAACTGCCGGTCTGCACCGGTACCATGTTCCAATATTTTATGCACGTAATTGATATCGTCGCGGCAACCCAAATCATCCACTACATCATCAACAAAATCCAATAACTCTAAAACCAGGTTACGGCAGTTTACTTCCATTTCTTTCCCAAAATCAATCAGGTTTCCATCAATTCCGTAACGTGCGGCGCGCCATTTGTTCTCGTTAATCAATGCTCTGGAATAACTGATAAACTCCATGTTCTGTAAACGCAATTTGTACAGTTTGGCACACAAAGATTGGAATAAGGCTGTCAGCGCCATGGTTTCATCAATCAGCATCGGACAATCACAAATGCGGAATTCTACGGTATCAAAAAATGGATGCACGCGGATATCCCACCAGATTTTTTTGGCGTTATCCATGCAATTGGTTTTGATGAGCAGTTTTACATAATTGTCATAATCTTCAATGCTGTTAAAAATATCTGGAATTCCCGTACGAGGAAATTTGTCGAAAATTTTGGTGCGGAAAGATTTGTAACCGGTATTGCGCGATTCCCAGAATGGAGAATTGGTTGATAAGGCAAAAACATGTGGTAAAAAATACCTTACCTGATTGGCGATGTGGATGGCCAGTTCGCGCGATTGAAAACCTACATGTACGTGCAGGCCAAAAATAAGATTAGAACGTGCGGCCTCCTGTAGCTCGTTTACAATTTCGTTATAACGCGGATGTTCGGTAATCAGCTGCTTCTCCCAGTGAGAAAACGGGTGTGTACCTGCAGCACCAATTCTTAAGCCCTGTTCTCCGGCCAGTTGAGAGACCGTATAACGCAATTGAGCAATTTCCTGACGGGCTTCGGTAGTCGTGCGGCAGATACCTGTACCCACCTCTACTACGGCCTGGTGCATTTCTGCCTTAACCTGGTCTTTGTGTATTTTTTGTGCGGCCTCTACAATTTTTTGATCGTGAGAAGTAAGTTCTCTGGTAACGGGATCAATTACCATGTATTCTTCTTCTATGCCCAGCGTAAACTCGTTCATCCTTTTATTGATTTAAAATTAAATCCCCATTATTTTTTTGCTGCAGCTTTTTTAGGTTTTGCAGGTGTTTTTTCTGTTGTTGCCGCTTTAGGTTTGTCGGTCGCATTAATTTTCTTCGGCGCGGCTGTTTTAGTAACTGTTGATCCAGCCTTAACGATTAAAGGTTTGCCCCCAACTGACGATTTAATGTATTCACCCCAGGTTAAATTATCTTGTCCGTCTTTTTGCGCGCGAGCTCTTTCTATGGCATAATTTGCAGTGGTTTCTACTACCCATTCAAAATTCTCCTGACCAACACTTTTAATGTCGGCATCAGGGGCAGGGTTACAGAAATCGATAGCAATAGGAACTCCATTACGCACAGCAAATTCAACCGTATTAAAATCGTATCCTAAATAATTGCATAGTCTTAAAGTGTACTCTTCTACTGTTTTAAGTAATTTTGGATCTGGAGCTTTACCTTCTGTTGCATAGCGTAAATGGTGTGGATTGCGTGGGTCGTACTGCATAATACGTACATGTTTGCCACCTATACAATAACACCTGAAATATTCTTCGAAAATAATTTCTTCCTGCAAAAGCATTACGAGCTGTTGGGTGCCGCTGTGTTTATCAAAAAAATCTTCTTTATCATGAAGTTTATAAACATCTCTCCAGCCCCCACCATCGTAAGGTTTCATATAGGCCGGAAAACCCACATACTCAAAAATAGCATCCCAATTTAATGGCATTTCGAGATTAGAAAATGATTCTGATGTTGTTCCTTTTGGGTGTTCTCTGGAAGGAATCAAGGCTGTTTTGGGAACGGGAACACCAATTTGCTCGGCCAGGGCATTGTTAAAAAACTTCTCGTCGGCACTCCACCAAAATGGATTATTGATTACGGCAGTTCCGGTAATGGCAGCGTTTTTTAAGGAGGCGCGGTAGAAGGGTACATCTTGCGAAATCCGGTCGATGATTACGGAATAACCTAATGGCACATTCTGAAATATTTTATCAATTTTCACAGCTTCGGCAGTAATGCCTTTTTCTGCTTTTTGGTTAATTCTTTCAATTACGGCTTCAGGAAAAGAGCGTTCCTGTCCAAATAAAATCCCTATTTTTTTCATAGTTTAATTGTCTTTCAAAGGTGATGAAGCGATCATGAGCCTTTTTGTTGGTTATGCTTGTTTGCTCATGATGGTTATATTGGTAATTTTGTTTAATTGTTAACTGGTTAATCGGCTAATTGTTTGATGCTTGTAACTAAATCAGCTAAAGACTTTGGACTCGAGACTAAGGACTAATCTATAACTGTGCAATATAATCCGGGAACATTTCTCTCCAGATTGGCCAATCATGATCTGCGTTTTGTCTGATATCCAGCCAGTGGTTGATGCCCTTCTTGTTTAAAATGTTTGATAAATTCTCGTTATCTGTCCTGCACATATCCCGGTCTGTGGTGCCTAGTACAATTTTCATATGATGCAGCTCAGGATTGCTGTTGTTCAACACGAAATCGACCGGGTTATTGAAGTAAACATCGTCGTTGTAAAAACCCTCTAGCTGACCTGAGATATCGAAAGCGCCACTCATACTGAACATATGGCTAACTAACCAGGGATGCCTGAAAGCGAAATTTGCAGCATGATAACCACCAAAACTGCAGCCGGCAGTAATAATTTTACTGTGTCCGGTTTCTTGTCTGGCCAGCGGGACCACCTCTTCTAATAAATACTTATCGTACCAGATGTGGTTTTTAACCCTGTCGGCTGGATGAATGCTTTTGTTGTACCAGCTTTGTTTGTCAACGCTATCTGGGCAATAAATTTTTATTTTTCCTTCATTGATAAATCCCTCAACAGAATCAATCAATTTGAAATCCTTATTCTCAAAATATCGACCCATACTTGTTGGGAACAGTAGGATAGGGATACCACCGTGACCAAAGATGAGCATGTCGATTTCGCCGCTTAAATTCGGGCTGTACCATTTCTTATGTTCTTCTTTAACCATAATACAAATTGAATGATTAAGGTATAAATTAAAATTTATAATAAGAATAGTATAAATGGTAAAAATGAATCAAATGAGGAGGATTTTGTAAAAATTAACCTATGATAATTAATAGTTTATGGAGATTTGTAACTTTGCACCCTAATTCTGAGGCGATAGCCATGTGATAGGGATCTTGATTATGAAGTACACCACAATTTTATCGGTAAAAGTTAATACCAGCAGCTTTACAATATCTTCAAATTATTTAAAGCGTGAGGTAGAGATAGATATTTATACACCTGAAGGCATTTTAGGAAATGAGAAAATAGAACTTCTTTTATTAAATGATGGGCAAGATGTGGCTAAAATGGATTTTAGCCGGATTTTGGAAGATGCCCACCATGCCAAAAGAAACCATAGGTTAATTGTTGTAGCCATTAAGGCTTCGGCAGACCGTTTAATGGAATACGGTGTTGCAGGTGCGCCCGATTTTAAAGGACGTGGGGCAAAAGCTAACCTATACACCGATTTTGTGATCAAAGAGCTTTTGCCTTTTGTTAAAAAGAAAATTGCAATGCCGATTACCGGCAAGGTGGGTTTTGCCGGATTTTCTCTCGGAGGTCTATCTGCTTTTGATATTGCCTGGAATAATCCTGCTACTTTTGATGTAGTTGGTGTTTTTTCAGGTGCATTTTGGTGGAGAAAAACAGATTTGAATGATGGCTATACCGATGCCGACCGCATTATGCATCAGCAATTGGAAAATACTTCTGGCAAGCCGGATATGAAATTCTGGTTGATGACCGGAACGGAAGATGAAAAGGCTGATCGCAATAAAAATTTGATTATCGATTCTATAGATGATACCATTGATGTGGTTAAGATCCTTCTGAATAAAGGTTATAAACGGCCTGATCATGTTTTTTACTATGAAAAAGTTGGTGGCAAACATGACGTGCCAACCTGGGAAGGTGTAATGCCTGCTTTTTTAAATTGGGCATTTGAGGTTTAGTTAGAGCTTCGTCAAATCCCAAGAGGTCGTCATTTCGAGCGGAGTGAAACGGGCATTCCACGCGTTTCAGTCAAGATGACGCGCGTTATAAAAAAAGTTATTTACTTATACTTCAAAAAAATACCGGTATCAAATATTGTCCACAAACAACTACGTTGTCCACAGCTTTTTAAAGCGGCATTAGCCCAGGTATTGCAGGTTTTCAAAATACTATAACTGCCCCTGGCTTCGTAAAAAGCATCGCCAATATCATAATGAATGTTTGATTTAACAGGGATTACATGTCCGCTCTCATCTCTTTGAAAACTGTTTAAAATATAATGCAACAGCTGCTGGTATTGTGTTTTGCTGACCATGACTTTTATACAGTTTGCATCTTCCCTTATATTTTTATAATACGTAGTGTGCATAGCCGATGTGCTCAGACCAGAGATTGCCCGAAGTCCGTTACTCAGTTTAAGGTCTGAAAATTCCGGGGTTTCCAGATAGAATTTTTTATCTCCCCAGCCCACCGCCAGGTATTGATAACTAGTGTCTGCTTCTAAAGTGTTCTGATAACGGATTTCTTTTGTCCAGTTTATTTCTTCGCTAAATGCTGGGACCACAATATCAGTGTGCACGCCATTCGTCATAATATATATGGCAACTTCTTTAGCATTTGTTGGGTTGGCATTGATTGTAATTCGCGAGCAGCAAAATGCAGTAAGGAAGTAAATTCCGATTAATGCAATAAAAACAATTAAAAATCTGCCTGTATACTTTAGAATTTTTTTGTTCATTCCATCTGTATTGTTTCCCTTAATACATCAACTGCAATTATGGTAACCCAATTTACAGAATAATGATGTTAATCGATTTTATTGATATTGATATCAAAAAACATGATTTTTTGCGTGTACAAGTTATCTCTACCTTGTCGTGAACCCATGGTTTTTGCCTGGATGCCTGCTGTGGCTATTTATTTTAATGATCCTGATGGACATGCACTGGAATTTATTGCCATTTTGGAAGGAGAGGCGAGACCAGAATTCGGCGTGATTTCTTATCAGTATTGGTTAAAGGTAAACTTATAATCGGCACTTATGAATGCTATATTAATGCCTTAATGGTTCTAATTAACTGGTGTAATTTTTGTAAAGTTTTAATAATTAATATTTTAAGTAATTTCTTTATCTTCAATCATAATGCTGCCACCTTCACAATGAATCAACACGGTACAATCATCCCGTCTATCTTTTACCAAAACTTTGGTATTGATTTTACAGAGGTTTTCTGCCAGTTCATCCTGAATTTCAGCCCACTCCTGGCTAAGGGTTTCCAGTTCCTGTTCTTTGCGTTCCCTTTCTATACAGGCAATAAGGTGTTCGTCGGCCTGTGGGGCGGTAATGTACTCTTCCTTTGATAAATCTGGTACTTCAGCCGCATCCATAGCCCTTTTTGCTGCTTCTACTTCAAGCGACTTTTCTTCATACTGATCAAATAATTCTTGTATTGATTTTTCCATTTACATAATACCCTCAAACTAATCATTTGTTTTGTTCATTTGAACTTGAAAGATTTTTTTAAACAGGCTTTGGTTTGTAAACCTGATGGAAACGGCAGCCCCGATTTTTTTATGAGGGCTAATTGTACAGCAGGGCCGATTAAACCGAAACGCTACTGCAATTGCTTTTCTAACTAAAAATGAGACCATTGCAACGTTATTAAAGCATTAAATAGTGAGCGATATAGTAGAAAATCCATTTCTAAACACTATCTTTGCGCCAAATTTGAGGCGCATTTTATGCAAAAGATTAGAAATATAGCTATTATAGCACACGTTGACCACGGTAAAACCACGTTGGTTGATAAGATTTTACACTCTTGTTCTATTTTTCGTGACAACGAACAAACAGGAGAGTTGATATTGGATAATAACGATTTAGAGCGTGAGCGTGGTATCACAATCGTATCTAAAAACGTATCAGTTCAATACAAAGATGTAAAAATTAACATTATCGATACACCTGGTCACGCGGATTTTGGCGGTGAAGTAGAGCGTGTTTTGAAAATGGCCGATGGGGTACTTTTACTTTGTGATGCTTTTGAAGGTGCAATGCCTCAAACGCGTTTCGTAACACAAAAAGCTTTGGCACTTGGTTTAAAACCAATTGTGGTAGTGAACAAAGTAGATAAAGAAAACTGTCGCCCTGAAGAGGTTTATGAGCAAATTTTCGAATTGTTCTTTAACCTTGAAGCTACTGAAGAGCAATTGGATTTTCCGGTTATTTACGGTTCATCTAAACAAGGATGGATGAGTACTGACTGGCAGAAACCAACTACTGATATTTTTGCTTTATTGGATGCTGTTGTGGCTAACATTCCACCAGCACCAATTAACGATGGTACTTTGCAGATGCAGATTACCTCTTTAGATTATTCATCTTTCGTAGGTCGTATCGCAATTGGCCGTGTTCACCGTGGTACCATTAAAGAAAACCAACCCGTTACTTTAATTAAACGCGATGGCAAAATTGTTAAAACAAGAGTTAAAGAACTTTATACTTTCGAAGGTTTAGGAAAAATCCGTACTCAAGAAGTAGGTTCTGGTGATATTTGTGCGGTTGTAGGTATTGATGGTTTTGATATTGGTGATACCATCGCTGATTTCGAGGCACCAGAGCAATTACCGGTAATTAGCATTGATGAGCCAACAATGAACATGTTGTTCACCATCAATAACTCGCCATTCTTCGGTAAAGAAGGTAAATTGGTTACTTCTCAACGGATCAAAGACCGTTTGATGAAGGAAATGGAGAAAAACTTAGCATTAAAAGTTGTTGAAACTCAGGGTGCAGATTCATGGTTGGTTTATGGCCGTGGTATTCTTCACTTATCTGTTTTGATCGAAACAATGCGTCGTGAAGGTTATGAATTGCAAGTTGGTCAGCCACAGGTAATTGTTAAGGAAATTGACGGTAAAAAACATGAGCCAATTGAAACTTTAATTGTAGATGTACCTGCTGAAGTTTCTGGTAAAGTAATCGAATTGGTAACCCAGCGTAAAGGTGAGTTATTGATTATGGAACCAAAAGGTGATTTACAACACTTAGAATTCGAAATCCCATCTCGTGGTATTATCGGTTTACGTAATAACGTTTTAACAGCTACTGCTGGTGAGGCAATTATGGCACACCGTTTCAAAGCTTATGAGCCTTGGAAAGGCACTATCCCTGGTCGTTTAAATGGCGTATTAATTTCGATGGATAAAGGTACTACTACTGCATATTCGATCGATAAATTACAGGATAGAGGCCGTTTCTTTGTAGATCCGGGAGTTGATATTTACGAAGGACAAATTTTAGGAGAGCATATCCGTGATAATGATTTAGTAATCAATATCGTAAAAGGTAAAGCTTTAACTAACATGCGTGCATCAGGTACTGATGATAATGCACGTATTGCACCGGCAATTAAATTTTCATTGGAAGAGGCTATGGAATACATCCAGGCTGATGAGTACATCGAAGTTACCCCGGTAAGCATGCGTTTACGTAAAATCTTCTTAACGGAGCAAGAACGTAAAGTTAAAGGAAAGCAATTCGCTTAAACCTTAAATCCCTGAAAAGGGAATAAAATATAGATCAAAAGCCTCGATATAAATCGGGGCTTTTTTGTGTAAAAACGGTTTTGGTGTTAAGCAGTTGGATAGTAAATGGAATTGCAATTAATTATTGCTTTCAATCAATAAGGCTATTTTCTGTCAGCTATTTTTCATAAAACCTGGGGGAATAAAAAGTTAACAATCGGATGGCAATCAGATTTCGGAGTACTTTTAATTTTGTGCTTTATCAAATAAACTAATTGTCCCTAATCGTGATTAATAAAGGATTATCTAAGGGGGGTATATTTTTATTGAATATGCTCTCTCAATTGCCACTATTTGTATTGTACAGGTTGGCAGATGCTTTTTATGTCATAATCTTTTATGTTTTCGGTTACCGAAGAAAAGTGGTTAAAGAAAACTTGCTCAACGCTTTTCCGGAAAAAGCCTCCGGTGAAATTGATACCATAGAAAAACGGTTCTACAAATTTTTGGCTTCACTTTTTATCGAAGTGATCAAAATGAAAAGCATTTCTCAAAAAGAATTAAACAAGCGGGTAAAATTTAAAAATACTGATCTTGTAGAAGCCTATCTAAAAAATAATGAAAGCGTGCTTTTCTGCTCATCACATTATGGTAATTATGAATGGGTGTGTATGGCTATTGGTTTAAACTTTTCGGGCGCACATTTTCCAATTTATAAACCTTTAAGCAGCGAAACTTTCGATAACTGGTTTCTAACGATGAGAAGCAAATTCGGCAATCATATGGTATCGATGCGTCAAACTTTAAGGGCCATACAGGCCAATAAACATCAGCCAACCATGTTTACCTTTGGCAGCGATCAGGCACCTTCAAAAGATGAATCGAATTATTGGACAACTTTTTTAAATCAGGAATCTTCTATACAGTTAGGGGTGGAAAAAATTGCGAGGAAAACCAACCGTCCGGTTTTTTATCTTAAAATCAATTATTTGAAAAGAGGATATTATGAAGTTGACTGTGTTCCGATCTGTTTAAATCCATCCGAAACAGCCGAGTTTGAAATTACCGAAATGCATACCCGTTTTTTAGAGGATATGATTAAAGAAGCACCTGCTTACTGGTTATGGAGCCATAGGAGGTGGAAATATAAACCAGAACCAAAGGTTTCAGCTATTGTTGAAAAAGATTATAATTTGATAGATGAACCGGCTTAACCAGATCATTACAGAATTATTAAATCTAACATTTTCGTGGCATAATTTTATAACCTGCTGTTTAAATTAGCATTTCAACTAATTCCGAATGTGATTATAACGTGGATTTCCCGTTTGGGAATATTTCTTTTAAGCGTATTATCCCTGCTTCCACTATCTATATTGTACATATTGGCTGATGGAACATATCTGTTACTGTATTTTGTATTTCGGTACCGTAGGAAAGTGGTGAGGGAGAATCTGTTAAATGCGCTTCCCGATAGGGCATTACAAGAGATTTTAGTTATCGAAAAGCGATTTTACCGTTATCTGGCCTCGCTGATTTTTGAAGTTGTTAAAATGAGTAGTATTTCCAAACAGGAAATCGAAAGACGTTTTGTTTTTAAAAACAAAGCGCGTGTGCAGGAATACTTAGACCAGGGTCAAAGTATATTATTCTGTTCAGCACATTATGGCAACTGGGAGTGGGGTACTTTGGGTTTAGGACTTAACTTCTCTGCAGATCATTACCCCATTTACAAACCCTTAAGCAATCCAACATTTGATCATTGGTTTAAAAAAGTACGAAGTAAATTTGGTAATAAATTAGTTGCCATGCGGCAAACTATGCGTGCGTTGCAGGTTAGTAAAGGTAAGCCAAGCATGTTTAGTTTCGGTAATGACCAGGCACCCGCTAAAGACGAATCGCATTATTGGACTAATTTTATGCACCAGCCCAGTTCTATACAGTTAGGGATTGAAAAAATAGCCAAGCGTACCAATCGGCCTATATTTTATCTCAAAGTGAAAGTGCTAAGACGCGGTTTTTATGAAGTGGATTGTGTGCCGCTTTGTTTAAAACCGGCTGAAACCGTTACGTATGAAATTACTGAAATGCATACCCGCTTCTTGGAAGAAATTATCAATGCACAGCCTGAATATTGGCTTTGGAGCCATAAACGATGGAAGTATAAACCTCAACATTAACTACTTGTTTGAAAGGGATAAGCGAAAGCAGGTATAATTTCTTAAATATTTTATATTTGCTATTACAACGCCTACCCATGAGAACCTTCAAAAAGATACTATTAATCCTGATTTATTCGTTTTTTTTATCGTTGCTGGCCTTATTCCTTTGGAAACCATATTTGTTGAATGTGTTAAAATACAGAACACCGAATGCCGAAACCTATAAAATTTTTCCACAGGAAGTTTCGAATAAGAGTGATTCGGTTTTTCATTTTATAAGATCAGTAAAACAACGAAACGACTTAGATACCTTACATGTATTAGATGAAAATAACCGATCCATTCCCTTAAAAGACTATTTAAAAAATGGACAAATAAATGTTTTTATCGTGATCAGGAATGATAGTGTTTTATATGAGCGATATAATAAGGGTTATAGTGATAGTACCTTGACCAGTATATTTTCGGGTGCTAAAACCATGATTTCTATTGTAGTTGGTCAGGCGTTGGCAGACCGTAGCATTAAAAGCTTAGATGATAAATTGACAAAGTATATTCCTGAATTAAAATCGAACCCTGCCTTTGCCCAAATTACTTTAAAAAACCTCCTGGATATGAAATCGGGACTTGAGTTTCAGGATGCGTTCGGCGGAGTAATAAAAGCATTTTTTTCTGATGAGGCTAAATATTATTATACCAATGATATGAAAGCGCAACTGATGAAAGTTAAACTGGTAAATAAGCCAGGAACGGTTTGGGTATACAAAAGCATTGATCCGATTTTATTGGGCTGGGTTTTAAAAAAAGCCGCCGGAAAATCTGTAGCTCAGTATTTCGAAGCGAATGTGTGGAAGCAGATAGGTACGGAATATCACGCCACCTGGGGCCTGGACCAAGTTAATGGCCTTACAAACACCGCAAGCCGTTTTCAGGTGACAGCCATTGATTTTGCAAAAATCGGCCGGTTATATTTAAATCAAGGTAAGTACAATGGAAAGCAAGTCGTTCCGGAAAGCTGGGTAAATCAATCCACCCATATCGGCACGGAAAAGCCTGCATCCGCAAAAGGCTGGCAAAAATCGGCACATCATTATCTCTGGTGGATCCCGCAAGAAGGAGATCATGGCGATTATGCGGCAGAAGGTATGCTTGGCCAAAGGTTATATGTTGATCCAAAAACAAATACCATCATTGTGCAGTTTGCCGATCACGGCGCAGGGAATTATCCTTACCGGAAAATCAGCAGGTATCTCGCTGGATTGCCGTTTAGTTATCCGAAGTCTTAACCGCAAAGAACGCTATGTTTACGCCAAGTGCGCTAAGAAATTTCACTTTGCATTCCTTTGCGTAAAACTTTGTGGCCTTTGCGGTAAAAAAAGATAGGAGCATGTTCTTTGTGGTTAAGTTTTTAAAACTGTACATTGCCTCTGCATGGAAAACAACGACGTAAAAATTTCGAAAAAGAAGCCGATTTTTCCGGTTACGCCTGCTTTGCAGAAATATTTGCGTACTTACCAGCGTGAAGCGAAATTGCCCATTGGTTATAACGATCTGATGCAGTTTAACGAGGCTTTTCCTTTAATGGATAAGTTTGGTAAAGATTCGCTTTGGGAGGGGCCAATATATGCCCAGGATTTAATAGAAAGATTGCATGATGGTTTAAAGGAAATTTATGCCAATCTTAAAGCCTCAGGTAACCTGCGTATCGTTGAGCATAAGTATATCGATAAAATAGAGTATTGTACCTTCGGCAATACCCATCCTTTCCGTATCCGAATTGTGAACCGTTTAAATGATGTATATGATTACTTCTATATTAAAAAGGCTGATGCTTCGCGTATTTATGGCCTCGAAATGGAGGAAATACTTTCTCCAAATCAGGTAAATTACCTGGTAGATGGCAATACCTTGGTAGAAGAACACATTGCCGGGATTCCGGGTGATGTTTTTACAAAAGGACAGTTGTATACACCCGAATTTAATCCTACCCGTATAGCAAAAGAGTTTGTAAAGTTTAATGAGCGTTGTTTGATTATGCTTTTGGGCGATATGCGTGCGTACAATTTTGTGGTTCAGATTACACCCGATTTTGATGATATTCAGTTTCGCATCCGGGCGATAGATTTTGATCAACAGTTTTATGAAGGCAATTTAAAGGTCTACCTACCTCAGTTTTTTAAAGAGAATTTGCCTTATGTAAAAATGAGTATGGAGCAATTGACAGAGAAAACTGTATTGCAATATCAGCAGGAAGAGCGCTCGTCTATTGTACACCGGGTGAGGAGTGAGCGTCATCGATTAACTGATCTCCGCGACGTTTCGAACAAAGAAGAACTCACCACGCCAGAAAATATCGCTTTGCTTAAACAGGGCATGAGTGATTATTTTAAAGATTCAAATTATCTGCGGTGCAAAACCATGACCGATATTATTGAACTGAATATTAAAAATATTATCAGGCAGGTTAAGCTTTAAGGGGTGTTGGATGTTATCATCCTACAATGAGAATAAATAAATTATCTGTCAGATGGTAACATCTGACGGCTTAAAAGAACAGGTTAAAATAAAAACGGCCGACAATTTGCCGACCGTTTTTGAGTGAATCTAGAAAGAGCGTCCAAAGTTTTTAGGCGTGTTGCCCTTCATGCACCCCTTCAGCAAATTCCTCTACAATTTTATCGTTAAAAGCTGGTAAATCTTCAGGAGTACGGCTCGTAACCAAACCTTGGTCTACTACCACTTCTTCATCAGACCAGATGGCTCCAGCATTAATTAAATCTTTTGAAATATTTTTTACTGAAGTTAATTTTCTGCCTTGTACTACATCTGCATTAATCAAAGTTTGCGGACCATGGCAAATGGCTGCAACTGGTTTCCCATCGGCAAAGAAAGATTTTACAAAAGCTAATGCATCCTCATTCACACGTAACTGATCCGGATTAATTACACCGCCTGGTAAAAGTAATCCGTTGTAATCCTCAGCATTTGCTTCTGAAATGGTTTTATCTACATCAACTTCTATCGACCAATGGTCTTGGTTCCAAGCTTTTATTTTTCCGCCTTTTGAGGAGATGATGTGAACGGTTGCGCCCTCTTCTTTTAACCTTTTAACTGGTTCGGTTAATTCTACTTCTTCAAATCCGCTTTCTGAAAGTACAGCAATGGTGCGGTTACTTAATTGTCCCATAATCTTTTAATTTTTAATAGGTGATATATTAAAAGACAGTTGGGAAAAATTATTGTTTTTAGAAATTTAAGATTAGGGAATGCCGTAACCTAGTCCACTCGTTATGCTGAACTTGTTTCAGCATCTTTTTTTAGTAATAATTATTGATTTTTAAAATGTATATATAATTAGTAATCAATTAGATGTGTTCAAAATAAGTTCAGCATGACGATCTCAAAAGAAGGGTTAGTCATTGGTTCTGCGGTGTTTAATAAAGTATAAGGCTAAATTGCCAGCGATAACAATATGATTGAAAATATTGGGGATCAAACCATAATATTTGGTGAAGATTTCAAATCTTTCTTTTAAGCTTTCGCGGTGTTTTTTCTTGCTCATGCCACCAACGAGGTATTTGGCTACATAACGGTGTACGTTTACGATATTTGAGGCTTTTTTTGCGGCTTTGATAATCCAGTCGATATCGGCACTGTACTTATATGTTAAATCGTAAGGGGTGATGATGCTACGGCGGATATAAATGGCCTGATGGCTAATGTTCATGCCATATTTAAAACTTGTCCAGTCGAACTCATCTGGCGCTTCGTGCCTTCTGCGGCCTAAATTTTCCCAGTTATCATTATACATTTCGGTTTCGCCGTAATAAATATCGGCACCTGGAGCAGTTGCAAATACATCTTCTACCGTATGGTTGTCATAAATCTCATCCCCAGAGTTCATAAATAAAATATAATCGCCTGTTGCCAATGCCAAACCTTTATTCATAGCATCATAAATACCTTTGTCGGGTTCTGATACAATTTTCGAAATTTGATTTTTATATTGTTCCACTATTTGCAGCGTCCCATCAGATGAGGCGCCATCAATTACGATATATTCAACGTTTTGATGAGTCTGATTTAAAACAGATTTTATCGTACGTTCAATATCGCGAACGTTATTGTACACAATGGTGATAACAGTTAATTTGGGCATGGTTAGTCCATTAATTTTTTAAAGGTTTCGGCATCGGGGATTAAACCTTTAAATGCTTTTGGTAATGTTGTGCTGGTTTTGTAGGTAGAAACACCCATCGCTTTATTGAAATCACGAAATGAAAACTCTACAATTTTGTTTTTCTTTTCTTTGCAAAGTATTATTCCTATTGAAGGTTGTTCGTGTGGCTGTTTAACATATTCATCAAGAGCGGATAGATAGAAATTCATTTTGCCCAGATACTCGGGTTTGAATTTTCCTGTTTTTAGTTCGAAAACCACCAAACATTGTAAACGGCGGTTAAAAAATAAAAGATCTATAAAGTATTCTTCATCTTCAACAATCAATCGGTACTGGTTACTAATAAAGGCAAAATCAGTCCCTAATGACATTAAAAACTTCTTAATGTTGTTTACGATTCCACTTTCTAAAACCCGTTCATCTTGCTCATCAGCGTCTTCCAGATTAATAAAATCCAGCAGGTATTCATCTTTAAAAGACTGCAACGCTTTGTCCCTTAATTCTTCATTAGAAATTGTTTTCGAAAAATTATTTTGTAAACTGCCAGAGTTGCTATACAACTTATTTTTGAGGTGATGTTTTAAAGTTGTTAAACTCCAAAATTCTGTAGCTGTTTTCTGAATATAATATATCTTTTCAGCTAGCGTTTCCGTAGCGAGAATGAGTTCAATATGATGCGAAAAACTTAACTTGAAAAAATAACGTCCTATTTGGTCCAACACTGTTGGACTAAATTCAATGTCCTCTACGTCAATAAGTTGTATTTGGTCCAACACTGTTGGACTAATTGTGATTTCGTCAGTATAGATGACAGATAGCTGCTCTGTTACTGACGGTTTAATATAAATATGTTCTTCCCAGGATTCAAAAAAAAATCTCATCCTTTTAATTCCTGTTGCTGAAAAGCCTCTTAAACCAGGTAATTCTGCCTGCAAATCCGAAGAAAGATTATCAATAACTTTTGCACCCCATTTTTCCTTTTTTATCTTTTCGGAAATGAATTTACCTACCGTAAAATATAGCAACAAAAGCTCTTTGTTTACAAAAGTAGCTGCTTTATACCTGCTTGATAAAATAGCCGATTTTAATGCTTTAATACTTTCGGTATAGTTTGCAATGTTTTCCATTTAACAGTTTCAGTCGGTATAAATTTAATAAAGATTGACCAAATTTTAATTAAAATATAGCATTATTTCGGCTGTAAATCAATTAAGGTTTCGTAAAGATGGATGTGTTCTGCAGCAATAACTTCTTCCGAAAAATCGGTTAAAATACTTAATCTTGCTGCTTTTTGGATTTCTTCTTTATTAGGGCGGTGATATAACCATTCAATACCGTTTGCTAAATCTTTCGCATTTTGATATTCGGCCAGGTAGCCGTTTTGCATATGCTTAACCATATCCGGGATCCCGCCAGTGGTAAAAGCAATAACAGGTGTGGCACATGATAAACTTTCCATCACCGTATTGGGCAGGTTGTCCTCTAACGAAGGCGTAATAAATGCATCAGCGGCAGAATAACACTTTGCTAAATGATCATCTTTATTAATGGTGCCCAGGAATGTGGTTTTGAAAGGAAATTCTGGCATTTCTGCATTCTCTTTATTGCCAAAAATAACCAATTCAATGTTATCATTTTGAATTCCACTCCTGCGCGAAAGGATTTCCAAAGCTTCAATTAAATAGGGGGTTCCTTTATGTTTGTCGTTTTTTGAGGGCATAAACCCGCTCATCAATACAAATTTATCTGGATGAATTTTCAGGACTTTCTTAGCTTCCGATTTAACATAAGGCTTAAAAATCTTTGTTTCGATCGTATTCGGAATAATGGTAGTTTTCCTTGTGCCCAACAAACTGCTAAATTTTATCGAAGCAGCCATCCATCGGCTTGGTGCTACAATATGGAAATTCAATTCCGTATAAGCTTTTTGTTTGCGCACCCAGGTTTTGTGCGAAATATCGTTTTTATCACTAATTTTCAGGATGGGGCAATTGCCACATTGCTGGTGAAAATGTTCACAGCCATAACGTACATGGCAGCCACCGGTAAAAGCATTGCTATCATGAAAAGTCCATACAATTGGTTTTTCCAGCTCATCTAGCTGCGCCAGGAACTTAGGATTGAGAAAACCATGGTTTACCCAATGTAAATGAATAATATCTGCATTTTTAACGTCAGGATGGTTGATAACCGACCGGCCGAACCATTGCAAACTGAAAGGTGTTTTTACTGATTTGCTTAACCACTTGGCGAAATATCTCTCTGACAAGATGTTATAGATGGCTTTAGCCTTCTGTAAAGGTGACTTGCTGAAAGTGTCTATTTCAGGGTTTTGACCAAATTTATAATAAACCAATACTTTTGAATCGATTCCACTAGCCTTTAAAGCATCGCTTAAGCGCAAACAGGCTCTCCCTGCTCCGCCATTCCCGTCATAGGTATTTAGATGTACTACTTTCAAATCAATCAAAAATACATTTTATTGTTTACGAATATAAAATCTGTTGCGTAATTTCATCCATAAATTTTATCGTTCTTAAGGTTAAGCTGTTTTTGTGAGAAAAAACTGCCTTTCCGGAGCCAAACTAACTTAATTATGATCAAGTCTTTAATAAAATCACTTGTGGCACTGGCTTTTTTATGGCCGGTACATTCATTTGCCCAAAATCAAACTTATTTTGCTGCATATCCAGCTTTAACGCCTGATGCACAAACAATAGTATTTAGCTACGATGGCGATATTTGGAAAGTTCCGGTAAAAGGTGGCGTAGCATCGCGCATTACGGCTATGCAAGGTGAAGAAATTAACCCTAAAATATCGCCTGACGGGAAGTGGATGGCTTTTTCATCTAACCAGTTTGGTAATTATGATATTTATGTAATGCCTTTAGCTGGTGGTGATATTAAACAGTTAACATTTAACGATGCCAGTGATGAAGTAGATAACTGGAGCTGGGATTCTAAAACTATTTATTTTACCTCGGGCCGTTATAATTCTTTTTCGAGTTATAAAGTAAATGTAAACGGAGGTACAGCGGTGCGTTTATTTAATAATTATTTTAATACCACGCACCATATTGCAGAATCGCCAACCGGAGAATTGTTTTTTAACGATACCTGGGAAAGTATGCGCTTTGCCAACCGTAAACATTATAAAGGGGCCTATAACCCTGATATCCAATCATACAATCCAAAAACAAAAAGCTATAAACGTTATACCGATTATATCGGGAAAGATTTCTGGACGAGTGTTGATCAAAAAGGCAATATCTTTTTTGTATCTGATGAAAGCAACGATGAATACAACCTTTATACTTTTATCAATGGTAAAAAAACTGGTTTAACCAATTTCGATACTTCTATTAAACGTCCGTTCGTTTCGGCCGATGGAACTACGGTTGTATTTGAGAAAGATTATCAATTGTACACTTATGACGTAGCTTCGAAGAAAACGGAGAAAATCAATATTAGTACCTCGCGCAATCAGGTATTAAGCAAAGAACAGGAGTATGATGTGCGTGGAAATATTTCTGCATTTGATGTTTCAACAGATGGGAAAAAAATGGCCTTTAGTTCGCGTGGTGAGGTGTTTGTGAGCGATGCAGATGGAAAGTTTATCCGGCAAATTACGAACAGTGGCGATCGTGCCCTGGAATGTAAATGGCTGGCTGATAATAAAACTATTCTGTTCAGTCAAACCACTAACGGTTACCAAAACTGGTTTACGATTACAGGTGATGGAAAGGGTACCGTAAAACAGCTTACAAAAGATAAAGCAAACGTCCGCGATATCACTTTGAACAAAAGTAAAACCATGGCCGTGTATTTAAGCGGCAGAAATGAGCTTAAACTGATGGACCTAAAAACTTTTGATGCCAAAACTTTGGTAACTGACGAATTTTGGGCGATACAGAACGCAACACCAAGTTTTTCGCCAAATGACGAATATGTACTGTTTACCGTTTATCGGAATTTTGAACAAGATATTATGGTGCATCACATCAAAAACAATAAAACCATTAACTTAACCAACACGGGCGTTAGCGAAACCAGTCCGGCGTGGTCTCCAGATGGCAAGTATATTTTTTTCACCAGTGCCCGTACCAAGCCGTCTTATCCGACAGGGATGCAAAATGCACACATTTACCGCATGGCTTTAAATAACTACGATGAGCCTTATCGTGCTGATAAATTCGATGATCTGTTTAAAGAAAGCAAGCCGGCACCAACGGATGTTAGGCCTGTACCCGAAAATAAAAATGATAAAAAGGCCAAAACCGATACAGCTAAGAAGAAAACTGAAGTTAAACCTACACCTAAGCCTGCCAGTGTCATTACTATTAATACTGAAGACCTACTGGATAGAATAGAATTGGTTGGTCCTTCGTTTGGCGGCCAGTACGGAACAGATGTTTATGCCAAGGGCGATAAAACTTATGTTTTTTATTCATCTAATCACGAAGGCGGTGCTCCGAGCCTGTATCGTACTACTATCGAACCCTTTGAAGCCAATAAAACGGAAAAAGTTGCCGATGGTGGCGATTACTCCATTATTTCGGCAGGGGATAAATTTTTCGTTTTATCGAAAGGTGCAATCAATAAGTATAGCTTAGAAGGTAATAAACTCGATCGGGTAGATCATGGTTATAAATTTACCAGAAACCTAAATGCCGAGTTTAACCAGATGTTTTATGAAACCTGGGTAGGTTTAGATGAAAATTTTTACGATGAAAAATTTCATGGCGTAGATTGGGATAAAATGAGAACACGTTATGCCGCATATTTGCCTTATGTAAATAACCGTAGTGACCTAAGGATTTTATTAAATGATATGTTGGGCGAATTGAATTCCTCTCATATGGGCTTTAATAGTGCAGGGGCAGAGGAACGCAAAAATCTGAATTACATTACCAATGAAACAGGAATCATCTTCGATAATGAAAATCCTTTAAAGGTAGAACGTATTGCCGCTAAAAGTAATGCTGCCCGTACTGGAAACAATATTTTAGCCGGCGATATCTTAACAGAAGTAAACGGGGTTAAAGTAGATGAGAAAATAGACCGCGATTATTATTTCAGTAAGCCATCATTAGATCGGGAAATGACATTAACCTTTAAACGCAATGGCAAGGATGTTTATGTTAATATACATCCCGAAAGTTCAGGTACATTGCGCGGGAATCTTTATGATGAATGGATTAGCCAAAACCACAAAAATGTAGACAAGTGGAGCAACAACCGCATTGCCTATTCTTACATGAAAAATATGGGTGGCAGCGAGTTGGAAACTTTTCTTTTGGACATGGTTGCACAAGAAGAAAACAAGGAGGCCATTATTCTGGATCTACGTTATAATACCGGTGGGAACGTACATGATGATGTGCTGAAATTCCTTTCACAGCGTCCTTACCTGAAATGGAAATACCGCGGAGGTAAAATGGCTCCACAAAGTAATTTTGGTCCGGCGGCGAAGCCTATCGTATTGCTCATTAACGAGCAATCTTTAAGTGATGCTGAAATGACAGCTGCAGGTTTTAAGCAATTAAAACTGGGTAAGATTATAGGCACAGAAACCTACCGTTGGATTATTTTTACGTCGGCTAAAAGTTTGGTAGATGGTTCTTCTTACCGTTTACCATCGTGGGGTTGTTATACTATGGATGGTAAGAACATTGAAAAGGAAGGTGTTAAACCAGATATCTTCGTTAAAAATACTTTTGAAGACCGCCTGGCAAATAAAGATCCTCAACTCGAAAAAGCAGTAGCGGAGATTTTGAAAGACCTAAAATAGGGTTAGTCTTAAAAGATTGTTTTATTGTCGGATTGTTATATTGCTGGCAACCGACAATAAAATATTTAAGCTGGGTTGAATTAGCAATAAAGCAATCTAACAATCCAGCAATATAAGCCATTCAATTTTTAAACAATTACCCATTTTTTCCGTTTCTTTGAACCTGGAATTATTTAAAACATGGCAAATTTATTAACCGACAGGGCTTTTTGGGTAAATTATTGGGAAAGTAAAAAAGGACTGGCCGTTCAGTTACCTGCTAACTATTTATTTCACAAACAACTAGCCGATGTTATTCATAAAGATAAAGTCAAAACCGCTATCGAATTAGGTGGTTTCCCCGGTTACTATGCAGTATTCCTCAAAAAATATTTTCAGCTTGATGTTACACTTTTAGACTATTTTGTACACCCACCTGTTGTGCATGAACTTTTGGCGAAAAACAGTTTAACCGAAAAGGATATCCACATCATCGAAACCGATCTTTTCAATTATACGCCCGAAAAGCAATACGATCTTGTATTAAGCTGCGGTTTAATTGAACATTTTAACGATACAGCCGATATTATCAACCGACACATTGCTTTTGTAAAACCAGGTGGTACTTTATTTATTACGCTGCCAAATTTTAAGGCAGTTAATGGTTGGTTCCAAAAGAATTTCGATAGAGAAAATTACGATAAACACAATATTGATAGCATGGATCCAGCCATGTTAAAATTAATTTGCGAACAAGCTGGACTTAAAGAAGTAAAATCAGGTTATTTTGGTCGGTTTAGCGTTTGGCTCGAGAACGAAGATCAAAAATCAGCAGGCGTTCGTCTGTTTAAAAAAGCGGTTTGGCTGACTGGAAAAGTATTTACAAAGATTATCCCATTCGAAAGCAAAAATCTATCACCTTATATTATCTTAGTAGCGAAAAAAATCTAACGCGCTATGTTAATCAGTTGGGGTTACTCGCCTAAAATAGAAAAGTATATTCCTTTGGCCGAATTTCCGGCAGATAAATATTTAATTGTTGCCAAACAGGCCATCGAAAATCTTGGTTGGGCCTTAAGTCACGTTTCCGAAACCGGGTTGATCGCTTATACCCCAATATCCTTCCAGTCGTATAGTGAAGAGATATCAATCCGTATCCACGGAAATTTTGCGGTGGTAAAAAGTGAATGTGTTGGGATCCAGATGCTCTTTAACGATTATGGTAAGAATGAGCTCAATCTGGAGAAGTTTTTTCACGAATTTGAATATGTAGAATTCCACCTGAAAGATGTTTGGGAAGAGAATCTGTTTAAATTCCGTCGGCTTATCGAAACACAGGACGATCATTATTTTGAAAAAGCACCTTTGGCTACAAAGAATAAAATCAAAAACGTATTATTCTTGTTTTTTCCGCAAAAGGGATATACGGCAACGCCAATTCTTGTCCTACTTAATACGCTATATTTCATCGCAATTATCATTTTATCGATTGTGTTCATTGCCTATCTTTCGTCAAAAACCGGGAATGCTTCTCAAGAAGATTACCTTTCAGAAATAAAATTATTTTCGTTAAACTTTGGGGTTAATCAACGCAATCTGGTTCTCGGAGGGCAATATTGGCGCTTAATTACCTATCAATTTATACATGGATCGGTTTCACACCTGTTTTTTAATATGTATGCACTAGTTTACCTCGGCTTGATGATCGAAAATAAACTGGGCTGGAAAAAATTCCTTTTTATTTATTTAATGAGCGGTATTTGTGGTGGTCTGGTAAGTTTGATTTTTCATCAGGAAGGCGTAATGATGGGCGCCTCGGGTGCAATTATGGGCTTATATGGTGCTTTTATTGCTTTACTGATTAATAAATCTTTCGAGCGCAAAGCAACACGGGCTTTGCTGGTGAGTACGCTTATCGTATCATTATTGGTGCTTATAAACGGGGCATTTGGCAAAAGGGTAGATAACGCGGCGCATGTTGGTGGTTTTGTTTCAGGATTTATCTTTGCCTATTTGCTTAACTATAGATGGGATAAAACTTTCGAAATTAAAAACTGGGCGAGATATGCAGTATCAGTACTTTTATTTTTAATTTTTTTTAGTGGAGTACTTCATTTTAGTCCGAAATACGCGACAGAGGAATATCGAAAACTAAGATATACTTTTAATACTAATCTGGAGTCACTCAACAGCATTATGAATTTAAAAATTTCTTTGCCTAAAGATGTTAAACTCGCTTCCATTAAAGAAGATGGTATTAGGCCTATGGAAAGAAACCTGGGAATCATCAAGCAAATGCAGGCCCTAACTTTGAGGCCTGAAGATGCTAAAGAACGCGCTGAAAAAGTGAAACTGAGTAAAGCATCCCATAGGGCTGTAATGCTGATGTATAGGGATATTAACGCCGATAGCACTTATCGCTACAGCAAACAGACTTCTAATGCATTGGCACAGGTTTTCGAAATTCTTTACAAACCAGATTAAGTTTGCTTATCCAGCTTTTTTGTACAGCCCAATTTCACTAAGTGTAATACAAACAGGTGATCTGGTGATGTTTATTTTTATTTTGTTGGTTGTTACAGGGGTATCTAATTTAATCAAACGTTTTGCGCCAATGCTTGTGCCATCATAAACCTTTTTCCAGGCATTATTTTCAAATATTTCAATGGTGTAGGCTTCTATTCGCTGACCTAAAGGAATGTACTCCTGTAAGCTGATAATGTCGAAGGTTTTAGCAGTTTTCAAGTCAAGTTCTAAACTTGCCTGGTGCATATCGTCTTGTGTAGCCCAATAACTCTCTCTCTTGCCATCAAGAAGCATAGCAACGTCATACTTCTTACCTCTGCTATTGCTTGCTTTAACCGATGCATTTTTGGCCAGGTTATGCTCGAAAGTATGTTTAACCATGTCGCCAAAAGTTTTCAGTGCGGTAACATCGTCATCATGAAGTTGACCACGGGTATCGGGTGCTAAACCCAGGTCTAAACCTGCACCACGGCCAACGCTTTTTAAATACAGATCAAACAATTCTTCCGGACCTTTTGGCTTGTCGTTAGGGTGATAGAACCATCCTTTTCTAAGCGGAACATCGCATTCTGCCGGCATCCAGAATTTCCCATTTCTAATGCCTTCTGGGCTTTGCGGGTAGTTTGCCTGTCCCGGTACTGCTACACTTTTGCCATCAGGAGCCATCGGGGTAAAAGTTGCCCAAGAGGTTTGTGCAGCATGTCCGTCTTCATTACCTACCCAGCGGATATCTAAACCAATGTCGCTAAAAATATTTGCCATTGGTTGCATTTTGCGCGTGATGGCCCAGGTATTCTTCCAATCGTAATAAGTGGTGTTATCTATAGAGCGTTTTTCTTTTGCGCCACCATAATAACCATCGCCACCGTTAGCGCCGTCATGCCAGCTCATAAAAAGTTCACCAAAATTACTGTAAAGTTCTTTTAATTGTGCCTGATAAATGGCCAGATATTTATCGGTACCATAAAGTGGATTATTTCTGTCCCATGGCGAGCAATAAACCCCAAACTTTAATCCGTTTTTACGCACGGCCTGTTCTACTTCTTTAACTAAATTTCCTTTTCCTCCTCTAAACGGGCTTTTACTGATATTATATGTTGTAGTGTTAGTTGGCCACAAAGCAAAACCATCATGGTGTTTGGCAACCAAAACAATCCCTTTCAAGCCACCTGCTTTAGCCGCTTTAATAATCTGGTCGGCATTAAAGTCCGTTGGGTTAAATATCTTTGGATCAGCATCACCAAAGCCCCACTCTTTATTTTCAAAGGTAGTTGGTGTAAAGTGCATGATGCCATAAACTTCAACATCATGCCAGGCCAGCTGCCGTTTTGATGGTAATGCACCATAAGGTTGAGGAGGGGTTTGGGCAAAAATAGCTGTAGAAAGAAGTAAAAAAAGGATCAATACGGATTTCATATACTTATAGCTTAGATTCAACTAAAGTACAAATAATTAACATTGCTGATGGTAAGTGTTAACCAATATTTAACCTGTTAAAACATGTGAAAGCGAAATTATTTTACATCTTGAGTGTTACATCAATCAGTCAAAACATTTAATTACAGTAGACGTTAATTAAACATGAGTGCTTTTAACCAAAATCCTCCTGACGGCGGTACCGTATATGCAGAAACTAATCTAAACCAGTTATTTCCGGAGCCTTTTAACACCCTAACAAGTTGTTTCTTTCTGGCTATAGCGGTATACTGGACATTTAAACTGTGGGGTAACTTTAAACAGCATACCTTCTTAAGTATTGCATTGGTTCTGCTTTATATTGGTGGGATAGGTGGCACTACTTACCACGGGCTTAGGCGCTGGCCAATCTTTATTATGATGGATTGGATGCCAATTATGCTTTTGTGCCTTTCGGCTGGTGTCTACTTTCTTTCCAAGCTCACCAGATGGTACTTTGCCGTTTTAATTGTAGCGGTATACGCCTTTTTTCAGTTTTACGTAAGAAGGCTTTTCAGCAATGGCGATTTTCAGATTTTTATCAATATCAATTATGCTTTTATGGCTGCGCTGGTTTTATTTCCGGTATTCGGCTATTTGATCAAAACAGACTGGAAAAATGGCAAATGGGTTGGCTTTGCCCTGATTGCCTTCGTATTTGCCTTAACTTTCCGTATCGCAGATAAGTGGGATATATTGAGTATCGGAACACACTTCTTGTGGCATACCTTCGGTGCTATAGCCTCATTTTGTATGCTGAATTATATTTATTTGGTTAACCTGAAAAAAAATAACACTTAAATATTGTGCTATTCAGCTAATGGATAAGTTGAGCTTGCCGGTTAATTTCAACAAGCCCAACTATTATTTAGAACTTTGAATGGGCTTTACTGTAGTCCAGTTTCTTTTGCCCACCTATGGCGTATTCAATACCTCCCCATAAATGTTTTTGAAATTTATCGTCAGCCCAGCCTTCTTTGGTATGTCCCATACAGGTATAAAAAGCTCTTCCGCCATCAAAATCGTGGTACCAGGCAAAAGGATGGAAATCGCCATTTTTACCACCAGTATATGATTTCTCGTCTAAATTAATCAGCACTTTAATGTCTGGGTTAATATTCTTAAAGTTATACAGTTCATCTTTTCTCATCCATACTGAATCGGTAAGGAATTTTGTAGCAGGGTGTTTTTTATCTTTAACGATAAACCTAGCCTCCTGAACAGCTGGATGACTTATAAAATAAGCACCGGCCAATTTGCCATACCAAGGCCAGTCGTACTCTGTATCTGTTGCTGCATGGATACCCACGTAACCTCCGCCAGCCTGGATGTATCTCTCGAAAGCCACCTGTTGTTTATCGTCCAATACATCGCCTGTAGTATTCAGGAAAATAACAGTAGCATATTTTTTTAGGTTGTCTTCAGTAAAAACATCAGCATTTTCTGTTGTATCCACTTCAAAATGATGTTCAGTGCCTAATTTCTGGATCACTTCTTTTCCAGTTTCGATGGAGTTGTGCCTAAAACCCTTTGTTTTGGAGAAGACTAAAATTTTTGCCGGTTTCTTTGCCGTGGTATAGCTTTGCAATAAAATTACTGCGGCAACTAATAAACATAAGGACAGGTATTTTTTCATTTTTTCTTTGACTTGGTTAGTATGATAGGTTATAAGCTTTAAATTTAAGAAAGTTGTTTGATAATTTCCATACATCTTTCCTCAACCTGCTTACAAACTGGGCTAAACAGGCTATTATCCCAATATGGGTCTGTAACTTCGCCGTTATCAAGAAAAAGTTTAACCTTTTTACGATCCTCAGCTGTTTTGGCCAGGTTTTTAACGTCAGCCCAATTGTTCTTGTCCATAACCAAAATCAGGTCATAATAGTCAAACATCGAAGCGTTAAACTGCTGCGCCCGTTGTTTGCTGATATCGTAACCCAATGCTTTGGCTGCAGCAACACTCCTGTGGTCCGGTGCCTGACCAATATGCCAGTTGCCCGTTCCCGCCGAAGCAATTTCCCAGTTTAAGTTTTGTTCATCTGCCAGATGGCGCATAATGCCTTCAGCCAGAGGTGACCGGCAGATATTACCCAGGCAGACCATTAAAATTTTCAATATTATTTGGATTTATATACAAAAACAAAGGTATAAATAATTCCTCCTTGTGGTGGGGTAGAAGTGGTCTGGGTAAGTTTATCTCCACTTAATATTAATGGCGATTGTGGCGCATAAGATAAAAAAATCTGATCACCATCTCTTCTCCAGGTTTTAATACTTGTATCAGGTTTCAAATCGCAAAGCGCTCCGTTGGATCCTGAAGTGTATGTGCCATCTTTAGAAAAAGAGATCATGGAATTACTTACACAACTGCTTGGTCCCATCAGTTCTATATAGTCGGTACTTGTTTTTTTGCCAATAGTCATTGCTGGGCTAACCGTAACCGATTCGATGCGCCAGTCTTTTTTTGTTAATGTTTTGTCGAGGTCTTTTTTGCAGCCTAAAGCTAAACAAACAGTTAAAATAAGAATTAACTTTTTCATGGTTTATAATTGGTTTTGGTTTATATCTATTAAACGAGTTTTATAGTTGATGTGCTAGACTGACCAAAAAAATACCCCAAGCTTGAAAGCATTGGGGCATCTGATATTTAACAAAAAGGCTTATCCGTAGATATCGTTTAACATTTTAGCTAAACGCACACCACCTTTTAATAACTGCTCGTTAAGGGTGTCAACCCAGTCAAAATTATAGCGGTAGCTCAATTTGGTATCTGGTTTAGTAGTTTCGTAAATTTTATTGCAGATGCCGTACGATTCATAAACGCAATCTCTTAGGCTCGTATTTTGCCAATTATATAACTGCATAGCGGAAGGGTGGTTAATGGCCTTCGCGTATTCTGTATAACTCAACTGTTGATACTCGATCAACTGTTCATCCCAAACCCTGTGGATATTCGATTTCTCATTGAACCATAATACCGAAACGCGGTTACCACCCAGGTCTTCCTTACGCGCAACATGCATAGGCTGGCATAAATCTCCGGCCAGGTGGACCAACATGCGTAAAGCCAGTTTCTTTTCTGAAGCCGTGCTGCTTGTTTTCTTTAAAATAGCAATCAGCTCAGGAATTTTGTTGTAAAGATTTGGTTTTTTATCAGTTTCCAAAAATTGATATACACCATTTTTATCTAATCCTGCCGGAAGATTAACAAAATGCCAGTTGTACATATAGTTGTAAGTGGAATCCGATTTAATAAAATCGCCCCAATTGGCCGACATGGCCAAAGTTTCGTAGCCTAAAATACTTTGAATGGCCTTGCGTGTCTTCGCTTTTAAATAACTATCGGCAATTTCGCCAACAACACGATGGCCGATGGTACCCCATGCGTTTGCATGAATAGGGAAATAGGCTAAAAAAGCCACTGTTAAAGCGATGGTTAATCTCTGTTTAATTGATGTTAAAATCATTTTTATAATTCTTTTGGTACGCAGGTTATTTTTTCTTTAAGTGTTAGTTTAATTTCGCGCTGATCGTTTAAACTTTCTAAAATCAAGGTGTCTGCAGATTTTTTATTGATCAGGAAGTTTTTTTCATATCGGCCGATGCGGTAACAACCCGATATTTTTTGTTTATAATTGGCGTGTGTAAAGGTTGCACCTATAAATAACGTATCACCTTTTACTGCATATACGCCCTTGGCATATTCTTTCCAAATACCATTGTTATAACAAGAGTCCTCGTAAAAATTTACTTTGCTATGGGTAACCATATCGATATAAACCGAATCGCAGGTAAACTTAAAATGGTGTTGTGTATAATTGCTCAATTTATGACTAAAAGCAACAGAATCTTCATTCCAAACCCCTTGCATAAAATCTTCACCTTTACCCTGTACATTAGGCCTCGGACTACAGGCCAGCTGTAATATGGATAATGTTAAAAGGAAAATAGGAAAAAGCTTTAATCCTAACTGCGGTTTATTCATGGTTGTAATCTGTGCTTTTTGGGAACTGATCGGAGATGACCTTATTCTTTTTAACGGTATTAATAACCAAAATTAAAAATCCTGCAGCGAAACAAATCCCAGCTACAAAGCCAATAATGCTACTGAAAGAATAGTACTTTGAAACTTCTATAGCAGTTAAATGTTGCGCGGACATTAATAATGGCAGAAACCTAAAAAATAGGTTAACAAGCAGGCTAATGCCCGAGCCAATAGTCATTAAAATGGCTTCAACAGAAGATTTTTTTATTAAAAAAAAGCAGCAGGTTCCAAATATAACACAAGGTGGAATGATGGATATCAAGCTTAAAAGATTAGAAAGTATTGAATTCATATTACCTGTGTTTTTAATTAGCCGTATTGTAAAGTCGGAGCGTCATGCTGAACTTGTTTCAGCAGCTTATGTACTGAAAAGATCCTGAAACAAGTTCAGGATGACGATCGAATATGTAATTAACTTATTTCAAGCTGCCCACCATGTCTTCAGGGCGTACCCACTCATCAAACTGCTCATTAGTTAATAAGCCCAACTCTACAGCAGCAGCTTTTAAGGTTTTATTTTCTTTATGGGCTTTCTTTGCAATTTTAGCTGCATTTTCATAACCTACATGTGGATTCAAGGCCGTAACCAACATTAAAGAATTTTGAAGGTGTTTTTCAATTTCAGGTAGGTTAGCCGTGATTCCTTCGGCACATTTATCTGTAAAAGAAACACAGGCATCGCCAATTAAACGTGCTGATTGTAATACATTGGCGGCAATTAATGGTTTAAATACGTTAAGCTCGAAATGGCCGCTCATACCACCTACTGAAACGGCAACATCGTTACCGATTACCTGTGCACAAACCATGGTTAAAGCCTCTGGTTGCGTAGGATTAACTTTTCCTGGCATAATAGACGATCCTGGTTCATTATCTGGAATAACAATTTCGCCGATACCGCAACGAGGTCCGGAACTTAACATTCGCACATCGTTGGCTACCTTCATCAAAGCAACTGCAGTACGTTTTAAAGCACCGGAAAGTTCTACCATGGCATCGTGTGCAGCAAGTGCCTCAAATTTATTTGGAGCGGTAACAAAAGGCAAACCAGTTAAATCTGCAATTTTTTTAGCCACTAATACATCGTATCCCTTTGGCGTATTTAAGCCTGTGCCCACAGCAGTACCACCTAAAGCCAGTTCTGCAACCATAACCAAAGCATTTTTAATTGCCCGGATGCTGTTATCAATCTGTTGTACGTAACCAGAAAATTCCTGCCCTAAAGTTAATGGGGTTGCATCCATAAAGTGCGTACGGCCTGTTTTAACAATCGTACTAAATTCTTCTACTTTTTGTGCTAAGGTATTCCTTAGCTTTTCTAAACCAGGAATGGTATTTTCTACGGTAAGTTTATAGGCTGCAATGTGCATTGCAGTTGGATAGGTATCGTTTGATGATTGTGATTTATTTACATCATCATTTGGGTGAAGTACTTTTTTATCGTCAGCTAATGAACCACCATTAATAACATGAGCACGGTTTGCAATTACCTCGTTACCATTCATGTTACTTTGTGTTCCAGAACCTGTTTGCCAGATTACCAAAGGAAATTGATCATCCAGTTGTCCTGCAATAATTTCATCGCAAGCTTTAGCAATTAAATCTGCTTTTTCTGCCGATAATACACCAAGTTCGGTATTGGCAAGCGCAGCCGCTTTTTTCAGGTATCCAAAAGCGTGGATAATTTCTTTTGGCATCGAACCCTCCGGGCCGATTTTAAAGTTATTGCGTGAGCGTTCGGTTTGTGCACCCCAGTATTTGTCGGCTGGTACCTGCACCTCGCCCATGGTATCGTGTTCTATTCTGAAACTCATTATATTTTTGATTTTTGTTGTCGCAAATTTAGGTTTTTTGCCTTTTAAAGCGTTGTATTTATGTAAGATATTTAATGGATAAGAAAATATATAGCGGAAATGTCTGTATTCCTTTTTGTTCTCCATCATTAATGTACAAACTTTATCCAGGCCAACCACTTCTGCCAATGAAATCATATTCATACCTTTACCGCAAATATGCAGGGATTAGTTATTAAATCTACAGGGAGCTGGTATAGTGTTTTGGCCGATAATGGTGAACGCTATGATTGCCGGATTGTGGGCAAATTCAGGATTAAAGGACTTAAAACCACCAACCCGATTGCAGTTGGCGACAAGGTGAAATTTGACCTGGAAAAGGATAGTAATCAGGGTTTGATCAACGAAATGTTACCCCGTAAAAATTACATAATCCGCAAATCGATCAACCTGAGTAAACAGGCGCAAATTTTGGCTGCTAATTTAGATATGGCCATGCTGGTGGTTACACTCGCTTCCCCTCGTACCTCTTTAGGTTTTATAGATCGCTTTTTGGTTACTGCAGAAGCCTATGATGTACCAGCTGTGTTGGCGTTTAATAAACTCGATCTATTTAGCAAAGAAGGTTTGGAAATTCTGCAGGAATTTAAAGATATCTATGAAAATATCGGCTACCCCTGTTATGAAGTTTCCGCTTTAAAAGGCATTAATATTCCGGTAATTCAGGAATTGATTACTGATAAAATTACCTTGATATCGGGTCACTCAGGAGTAGGGAAATCTAGTTTGATCAATGCATTAATGCCTGACCGGGATTTGAGGACAGGCGAGGTTTCTGACTGGAGCGATAAAGGACAACATACCACTACGTTTGCCGAAATGTTCGAACTGCCGCAGGGAGGTTTTATTGTAGATTCTCCGGGAATCAGGGAACTTGGTGTAATCGACATTGAAAAAGAAGAATTGGGACATTTTTTTAGAGAAATCTTTAAAACTTCTCACAATTGCCGCTTTAACAATTGCAGGCATATTAATGAACCAGGCTGTGCGGTTATTGAAGCCGTAAATGAAGGTGAAATTGCAGTTTCGAGATATGAAAGTTACCTGAGCATTTACCACGGGAATGATACGCGACATTAGCCCCCAGCCCTTGAAGGGGAGTTGAATGAGAGGCTAAAATTGGAAATAAGATAATTTTAATAAATAATATGGAGATGTCCCCTTTAGGGGATTTAGGGGTTATGAAATTTAAACTGGGAGATTTTGTGCGTTTTGTTGATGAAAAACGTGAAGGTTATGTAACTAAAATTATTGATGCGCAAACTTTAGGTGTTACCGATGAAGATGGTTTCGAGATACCTGTTTCGGTGAGTAATTTAACCTCTGTGCATGGTCATGGTGTAGTTGCTGAAGAATTGGATGCGCCTAAACCCATTCAGGTGAATATTCCAAGCGTTAACAAAATCGAAAATGGTATTTATATAGCCGTTGCTACCGATGATAAGGCAGGTAATGTGGTGCATTTCCATCTCCAAAACCATTCTCCAAATATTTTATTGGTAAGCCTAACCACTGCGCGTAAAGGAAAATATGCGGGTGCTTTTCATGGAATAATTGAATCTTACGGTTCTATTTTGGTTTATTCAGCTTCCTTGGCTGATCTTGACCTTTGGCCGGAATTTAATTTTCAGGTTTTGGTATTTAGCAAAGCTGATGTAAAACCTATTGATCCATTGGTGATCCATAAAAAGTTCAGGGCAAAAGATTTTAGTATCGAACAAAAAGAATTGCCTCAATTGAGAAATAAAGGTTGGTTGATCCGATTAGATGATCTTGTGCCGGTAACCATTGATGCGCAGAAATTAAAGGAAAGTTTCTTTAAGTCGTCAGAGGAAAAGAGAACAGTTGAAGCCCCCCAAAAAGAAATTGATCTGCACATCGAAAAACTAAGAGATGATCATCATTTTTTAGAAGCCGATGAAATGCTGCAGATACAGATTAATCATTTTCAAACGGCTATGGATGCTGCGGTTGTACATCATTTTGATAAAATTGTCTTCATTCACGGTTCGGGAAATGGTACTTTAAGAGATAAAATCCATAAACTGATCAGCAAAAACCCCCACGTAAAAACATATATGGATGCCAGAAAAGAAAAGTTTGGTTATGGGGCTACGGAAGTCGTTTTTAAATGATGGAAGAGGGAAGATATAGGATGGAGGAGAATCTTTTGCATGCGATCCCTCATACTGAACTTGTTTCAGAATCTAACCCGGTGAATTAAAGATTCTCCCTGCATTCAGAAGACAGAAAGATTGAGGTACGCTTTTTGCAGCTATGTAATTTCTTTTTATAAAAGATTAAAACTAGCTTTGCCGCAATTAATGAAACACCTCGTTACCATATCACTTGTCTTTTTTAGCTTAACACATTTGGCAAAAGCCGAACGTGTTGAGGGACTAAAGATATTAAACGAGTACTGTAGCGAGCATAACATTTGTGTAAATGCGTGCGGCAAGACCTCTGTTCAGCTAAACGAAGACCGTAATCCTTATTTATTATCATACACCAAATTAGCCCTAATTGGAACGCAAGCTCCAATAAAAGTTGCTAAATACGTAAATGCAGACCAGGTAATTGCTGATTTAACCATCAGAAAAAAACCAAAGAACAATAGTCCCTAGTTCTCTTTCTCTTTAAAAATCTTTTAAGATTTAAGCCCCAATACACCAACAACTGTCAAACTGACTTAGCGCTGACAATGGCTTGGTTGTTGTAACACACCCATTTTTTAATAATAAAATACAATTTAAAATATAATGTTAGGATTTTTAGCGAAGATTTTCGGAAGTAAATCAGAAAGAGATATAAAGGCTATTCAGCCATTGGTTGTCAAAATTAACGAGCAATACAGTAAGCTGTCTGTATTAAGCAACGACGAATTACGTGGTAAAACCATAGAATTTAAAAGCAGGATTTCTGATTTCTTAACAGAGATTGATGGAAAAATTGCAGCTTTAAAAGCTGAAGCAGAGAGCGAAGAATTAGATCTTCACGAAAAAACAGCCATTTACGATCAGGTTGATATCTTAGGTAAAGATCGTGATACCGAACTGGAAAAAGTACTTTTGGAAATCCTTCCAGAAGCTTTTGCTGTAATTAAAGAAACTTCACGCCGTTTAAGCGAAAACGATTATCTAGAAGTTACCGCAACCCAGTTTGATAGAGATTATGCTGCAAGAAAAAACAATGTTAAAATTGTTGGTGATAAAGCACAATGGGCTAATAAATGGGATGCTGCCGGAACAGAGGTGGCCTGGAACATGGTACATTATGATGTACAGTTGATTGGTGGTATTGTATTGCATAGCGGTAAAATTGCCGAAATGGCTACTGGTGAAGGTAAAACCCTGGTAAGTACCTTGCCGGCTTATTTGAATGCACTTGCTGGTCAAGGTGTACACATTGTAACGGTGAATGATTACCTGGCTCGTCGTGATAGTGAGTGGAACGGCCCCTTATTCGAATTCCATGGTTTAAGCGTTGATTGTATTGATAAACATGAGCCAAATTCTGAAGAAAGAAGAAAAGCTTATGCCGCAGATATTACTTACGGAACCAATAATGAGTTCGGTTTCGATTACCTGCGTGACAATATGTCGCAAACACCAGATCAATTGGTACAGCGCAAACTGCATTTTGCAATGGTGGATGAGGTCGATTCGGTTTTAATTGATGATGCCCGTACCCCTTTAATTATTTCTGGTCCGATTCCACGTGGCGATGAGCATGAGTTTTATGAGTTAAAACCACGTATTGAGCGCTTGGTTAATGAACAAAAAGCTTATGTAACACAAGCATTAAACGAGGCTAAAAAATTAATTAATGCAGGCAACAGCGGAACCGAAGAAGGAGAAGGTGGTTTAGCCTTATTGCGTGCATACCGTGGTTTGCCAAAAAACAAAGCTTTAATTAAATTTTTAAGTGAAACCGGTATTCGTGGTTTGTTGTTAAAAACTGAAAACCACTACATGGCAGATCAATCTAAGAATATGCCAAAGGTAGATTCTGAATTGTATTTCTATATCGATGAGAAGAATAATCAGGTTGAATTAACTGAAAAAGGTATTGAACTGATTACCCAATCGGGTGAAGATCCTCATTTCTTCGTACTGCCAGATGTAGGTACTGAGATTGCAGAGCTTGAAAAATCTGATCTTCCTTTAGAAGAAAAGGTTGTGCAGAAAGATGCTTTAATGCGCGATTACTCTGTTAAAGCAGAACGCATTCACTCGGTTAACCAATTATTAAAAGCATATACCTTATTTGAAATTGATGTGGAATACATCATCGATGAAGGAAAAATCAAAATTGTTGATGAGCAAACAGGTCGTATTATGGATGGCCGCCGTTACTCTGATGGTTTACACCAGGCAATTGAGGCTAAGGAAAATGTAAAGGTTGAAGATGCGACCCAAACTTATGCAACCGTAACCTTACAGAACTATTTCCGTATGTACCACAAACTTTGCGGTATGACGGGTACTGCAACTACAGAAGCTGGCGAGTTTTGGTCGATCTATAAATTGGATGTCGTAGAAATTCCAACCAATAGAAATATTTCGAGGATTGATGAGCAGGATTACGTTTACCGTACCGTTCGTGAGAAATATAATGCTGTCGCTGCAGAAATACAATACCTGGTTTTCCCTTATTCTCATTACGAGACAGAATATGAAACAGATAAAGAAGGTAATGTAAAACAGAAAGACGGTAAACCGGTTGTTAAATACGATCAAACAGGTAGAGCTGTACCTAAATTGGATGCTAAAGGGGCGTTAATTCCTGCAGTTAATCCAGAAACAGGACAGTTGGAGCCAAAAGCTGGCCGTCCGGTACTGGTGGGTACCACATCTGTAGAGATTTCTGAGTTATTAAGCCGTATGCTTAAACTCCGCGGTATCAAACATAATGTATTGAACGCTAAAATGCACCAGAGAGAGGCCGATATCGTTGCCGAAGCTGGTCAGGCAGGAACAGTAACCATTGCAACCAATATGGCCGGTCGTGGTACCGATATTAAACTGGGTGCAGGTGTTAAAGAAGCTGGTGGTTTAGCTATTGTAGGTACCGAGCGTCACGAATCACGTCGTGTAGATAGACAGTTACGTGGTCGTGCAGGTCGCCAGGGTGATCCGGGCTCTTCACAGTTCTTCGTTTCATTGGAAGATAATTTAATGCGTTTATTTGGTTCAGAGCGTATTTCTAGTATCATGGTGCGTATGGGTATCGAAGACGGTGAGGTGATCCAGCACTCTATGATCACCAAATCTATCGAGCGTGCACAGAAAAAAGTAGAAGAAAACAACTTTGGTATCCGTAAACGTTTATTGGAGTACGATGATGTGATGAACTCGCAACGTACCGTAATTTATGCTAAACGTAAAAATGCTTTATTTGGCGAACGTTTAGATGTGGATATGAACAATATGGTTTTCGATGTTGCTGAAGATATCGTGAGCGAATATAAACAAGAAGCAAATTACGACGGATTTAAACTGGAAGTAATTAAAAACTTCTCTTTAGATACGGAGATCACCGAAAAAGAATTCTCTTCAACCAGTATTCCTCAGTTAACAGAAAAGTTATTTGAAGAAGCAGAGGCATTTTATGCACGTAAATCAGAAGCCATTATTCAGCAATCACTGCCCGTATTAACCCAGGTGTACGAAGAGCGCGGAGAGCATATCGAACAGATTGTGGTTCCGTTTACTGATGGCATCCGCGGTATTCAGGTAGCTGTTGATTTAAAGAAAGCTATTGATAATAAAGGAAAAGAGGTGGTTCGTTCATTCGAAAAAACCATCGTTCTAGCTTTAATTGATGATAGCTGGAAAGAGCATTTACGCGAAATGGACGATTTGAAGCAATCGGTACAAAATGCGGTTTACGAGCAAAAAGATCCGTTGGTAATTTATAAAATGGAAGCTTTCAACTTATTTAAAAACATGCTTAACGCAGTGAATAAAGAAGTAGTGAGTTTCTTATATAAAGGTGGTATCCCGGTACAACAAGAACCAGATCAGGTAAGAGAAGCACCGGCTCCGGTTAAACAGCCAAAGCTGCAAACTACTAAACAAGAGTTTGGTAGGGAAGAGCCAGGAATTGAGTTTGGCGATACACGTGAAGCTGTTCCGCTACAACCTATCCGCAAGGAAGCAACGGTTGGTAGAAACGAACCTTGCCCATGCGGTAGCGGTAAAAAATACAAAAACTGTCACGGAGCTAATTTATAATCAAGATCTACAGTGTTTTACTAAGCCTCAACAAATGTTGAGGCTTTTTTTGTAACTAAATTTTTAATTCTCAAATTAACAGTTATATTTATGGACGGTCAATTTGAAATTGGTAGGCAATTTTTTACTGATCAATAAACTTAAAAATGGAGTCCGGCAACCATTAAAAACGGGGCGTAACCGAAAGGCCATAAGAGTAGGAAACACACACACACAAAACACACAAATGAAAAGAGTTTTAAACATTGCCGCTGTTTCAGCGACACTGCTGCTATCTAGCTGCGCCACTATTTTTACGGGTACAAAACAAACCGTTCAAATCAATTCCAATCCTCCAGCCGCTACCATCGAAGTAGACGGCATTAAAGCAGGCGTTACACCAATGGCTGTATCCTTAAAAAAAGGATTTACCGGACAAACCATCAGTTTAAAATTGGATGGTTACGAAACCAAAACATTCCAACCGGAAACCACATTTAATGCAGTATCTGTGGTAAATTTTCTATTTCTACCAGGTTTTATTATTGATGCTGCTACAGGTGCAATGATGAAATACGACCCAAAAGTTTACGAATTTACGTTAGAACCTAAGAAAGCGAATTAATCAATTGCCTAATGGTCATAATTCTTAAGGCCAGATTTCCGTAAGGAATCTGGCTTTTTACATGCTGACGTCTTTACGTCTTGACATCAATATATATATAGTATTTTTGAGTATGAGAACTATAACATTGGATATTTTAAATGACAAAGCATTAGATCTTTTAAGAGATTTGGAGTTACTTAAAGTCATTCGTTTGAGAAAAGATTCTAGTGCTCAGGATATCTCCATTAACGATCTGATTTCAAAATATAAGGGCTCAATGCAAAAACAACCAATCTCGGATGTAGATGATCAGTTAAATAGTATTAGAAACGAATGGGAATAAATACCTCCAATTTTTTATAAACCGGTCGTCATCTCGACTGAAGTGTAACGAAATGGAGAGATCTATTTCGAGACAGATTTCTCGGCTAAATTGCACTCCGCTCGAAATGACGTTACGAGGAGACTCTAGCTAAAAATGAATAATTGTAGCCTGTCACCCCAAATTCTTTTTACAGAACTGAACCCCTGTAATAACTATTTTATTAAAAAAGCATAAATTTTTGAGTTTCGGAATTTTTAAGATTTTCTCCCAAATCATAACCATTTGCTTAACCCATAAAGAATGCCGATTTTTGCAACGATTTCGGCATTCTTGTTGTTAAGAAGATGGAGAAGATACATCCGCTTATCAAATGCCAATTATTTTGCCCATGAAAACAACATTAACTTTTATATCCTGCCTGCTTCTTACTATAACTGCTTTTGCACAGAAAGGCGAAGTAACTGTTATAAAAGACCCTTTAATAGATAGTTTAATTGCCAAGCGGCTGGAGGTTTACAAATCTTCAGGTGAGGTAAAACCAGGCAAGCCGATTGTTTCATCCTACGGTTACCGCGTACAGATTTTTTATGGCTCAGACCGGCGCGAGGTTTTTAACCAACAGGCACGTTTTAAAGGAATGTATCCTCAGTTAAATACTTACCTTACTTATAAAGAGCCCAACTATTATGTTCGTGTGGGCGATTTTAGGAGCCGATTAGAGGCTCAGCGCCTGATTAACGAACTCCGACCAACCTTCCCTACACTTTTTATTTTTAGGGAAAAAATAAATGCACCAACTTTAGATACCACAACAACCAATGATCAAAAATAAAGTACAGGAACTGGCCGCTCACATTTTTAAAGATGTAGTAGGTTATCGTCAACATATTCATGCCAATCCCGAATTGTCTTTCAAAGAATTCGAAACTTCACTGTTTATCAAGGATAAATTAAAAAAATGGGGGATTGAATATACCGACTGTGCCAATACGGGTGTGGTGGGTTTAATTAAGGGCAACAAGCCGTCCGATAAAGTTATTGCTCTACGTGCTGATATGGATGCATTACCCATTCATGAAGCTAACGACAAGCCCTATCGTTCCAAAAATCATGGTGTAATGCATGCCTGCGGACATGATGTGCATACCTCTTCACTTTTAGGAACAGCTTATATCCTAAATCAAATGAAAGATGATTTCGGTGGAACCATTAAACTGATTTTTCAGCCTGCTGAAGAACTTTTACCAGGTGGAGCAAGTATTATGATTAAAGAAGGTGTACTTGAAAATCCAAAACCGCATCATATTGTTGGCCAGCATGTAATGCCCTTAATTGATGCCGGTAAAGTAGGTTTCCGTTCGGGTATTTACATGGCCTCTACAGACGAACTTTATGTTACCGTAACCGGAAAAGGCGGTCATGGTGCACAACCTCATCAAAATATTGATCCTGTTGTAATTGCTTCACATATCATTATTGCATTGCAGCAGATTGTAAGTCGCAATGCAGATCCGCGTATTCCATCGGTTCTGTCTTTTGGTAAAGTAACGGCCAACGGTGCAACCAATATTATCCCTAACGAGGTAAAAATTGAAGGTACATTTAGAACCTTAGATGAAAACTGGCGAGACGAAGCACACAAACGCATGAAAAAAATGGCAGAAGGTATTGCCGAAAGTATGGGCGGAAGCTGCGATTTTGATATCCACCGAGGATATCCATTTTTAATCAACGAAGAAAAACTAACCGCAAATGCAAGAGGCTTTGCAGAAGATTTTTTAGGTAAAGAAAACGTGGTTGATTTAGATATTTGGATGGCTGCCGAAGATTTTTCTTTCTACTCGCAGGTAACAGATGCCTGTTTTTATCGTTTAGGTACTGGTAACGTAGCAAAAGATACGCAATACTCGGTGCATACGCCAAGATTTGATGTCGATGAAGATGCTTTGAAAATATCAACCGGATTAATGGCTTATATTGCTTTAAAACAATTAGGTAATTAAGAGGGAAGATGTAAATAGGTAAGATGGGTGACGGAGACGTTACAATTTCATCATCTATCTTCTATCATCCGTTTTACGTTCTCCAACTTAAATCATCCATTACACATATCCATCTTAAATGAAAAAAATATTTCTGCTTTTATTATTAATTCCATTCTTTCGTCAAGGTTTTACGCAAGAAATCAACCGCTTTAATCCGGATACCATTAAAACGATTGTACTCGATTCTGCTGTAAATATTAAGGCCGAAAAGTTGAATGTAGAAACGTTTATCAGAAAGGTGATGTATGATACTTCCTTTTATCAGTCGTTTAGAGATATGAAACGTTATACTTTCATTGCCGAAAACAGGATTTACAGCTACGATAAAAAGAATAAGGTGGATGGAAAAATTTATCGCAAAATTCGCCATAACAATAGTGGTCCATATAAAATGGAGTATCTGGTAAAACAAGATACCGGAAAAATTTATAAAAGAAACGGAAAATACCAGTTGTATACTGTAGAAATGTTCGATTATATTTTTATGAACGCTTATAATACTGATTTTGTACCTAATGCACCCAAACCTGATGGGAAAGGCGGAACAAATGAAAGTTATAAGGATAAGCTTAAAACGTTAATCTTTAATCCTGGCCGTCCGGTAAAAGTGCCTTTTATTGGAAATAAAACTGAAATATTCTCGGCCAATATGCGCCAGTATTATGATTATGGCTTTACCAGCGGTACTTATCTTGATTCTATCCCCGTGTACCGTTTTAAGGTTTCCGTTAAGCCTGATTTAAGCAGCTGGACAAAAGATGGTATCATGATCAAAGAACTGGTTACGATTTTTGACAAGCGGAATTTCAATATCCTTGGCCGTTATGTCGACATGAAATACAGCAATATGTTGTTTGATTTTGATGTGCAGATGAATATAGAAATGGGTTATTTCGGAGACGATAAATTACCGACCAAAATTACTTATCAGGGTAACTGGGATTATCCTTTCAAGAAGGAGGAAAGAGCAAGTTTTCTAATCGTACATAAAGATTATAAATTGGAAAAAGCTAAGTAATCACTTAAGATAAGCTATTTAAGATATCGAACTCAGGATCTTTCCAATTGTAGGATTTAGGAAACAGGTTCCACCACTTGTTTAAAATCGAGCGTTACTCCGACGGGAGCGCAGTCCCGAATATTCCAGAGAGAAATCTTTGAACTATGTTTATAAAAAATCCTTAGATTTATTTTCTTTGATCAAAATAACACAGCTTAAAATAACCTAACCAATTATACATGATGAAAACAGTTATAAAAACGAGTATTTTACTAAGCTTTTGCTTAATTGCATTAACCTCAATGACATTTAAACCCAAACGGATTATCTTTTTTGGTGATTCCATTACCCAACAGGGTGTTTCAAAAAACGGATATGTAACCCTGATCAAAAAATCGCTCGATTCTACTAAATACGATATCATTGGCGCAGGTATTGGTGGTAATAAGGTTTATGATCTTTACCTGCGTTTAGAAGATGATGTATTAAACAAGAAGCCAGATTTAGTGGTGATTTATGTGGGCATTAATGATGTGTGGCATAAACAATCATCTCATACCGGAACCGATTATGATAAATATTTAAAGTTTTATCAGGCTTTAATTAATAAAATTCAGGGTGTGGGCAGTAAAGTAGTATTGGTTACCCCATCGGTTGTTGGCGAGAAAAAAGATGGTACCAATGAGTTAGATGCCGATCTGAATAAATATGCAGAGGGAATTAGAGCGCTGGCGGCAAAAAACAATCTTCCTGTATGCGATTTAAGGAAGATTTTTTCGGAATATGAAGCAAAAAATAATCCGGAGGATAAGGAAAAAGGTATTTTAACCGTTGATCGGGTACACTTAAACGAAACGGGAAATAAATTGGTGGCTGATCAGCTATTGCCTTTGGTTAAATAATAGGTTTTAAACCGCAAAGTTCGCTAAGTATTCCGCAAAGCACACAAAGAAATTTTCTCTGTTATCTTTGTGGTTAAACAAGCCGATTCTTCATTGCGAACCGAATAAATATATTTTACATTAAAAGAAAGGTAAAAGCCCCTTAAGGGGTTTGGGGTTATGATAAACCGCGAAACGATAGATAAGATAATGGATACCGCCCGTATTGAGGAGGTAGTTGGGGATTTTGTGCACTTAAAAAAACGCGGAACCAGTTTAATTGGTAATTGCCCTTTCCATGGCGAAAAAACGCCTTCCTTCCACGTATCCGTAACCAAAGGGATTTACAAATGTTTTGGCTGCGGTAAAGGAGGCGATTCAGTGCGCTTTATTATGGATCATGAAAAATATTCATATCCGGAAGCACTTAAGTTTTTAGCCAATAAATACAACATAGAAGTAGAGGAGGCCGAACTTTCGCCCGAGGCTGCCGAAGCACAGAGTGCCAAAGAAAGCCTTTACATCGTATCGCAATATGCTGCTACCTTCTTCGTTAAACAGCTTTGGGAAACAGACGAGGGTAGGGGTATAGGTCTGAGTTATTTTAAAGAACGCGGTTTTAGAGAAGATATTCTAAAAAAATTCGAGGTTGGTTATTCTCCCGATGTTTGGGATGCGATGACACAAAGCGCAACTAATGCGGGGCATAAATTAGAATTTTTAGAAGCCACCGGCTTATCAATCAAAAATGATAATGGGAAAATTTACGACCGTTTTCGCGGACGTGTGATGTTTCCCATTCACAATTTTACCGGTCGGATTATTGGTTTTGGAGGCAGGACCTTAAAAACAGATAAAAATGTACCTAAATATGTAAATTCTCCTGAAAGCGAAATTTACCACAAGTCGAACGTGCTTTATGGCTTGTTTCATGCCAAAAAAGCCATCCGCGATTTAGATAACTGCTATCTGGCCGAAGGTTATGCTGATGTACTTTCCGTCCATCAGGCTGGCATAGAAAACGTAGTGGCTTCTTCAGGTACTTCGTTAACGGTAGAGCAAATTAAACTAATCGGACGGTTTACCCAGAATATTACCATTCTTTTTGATGGCGATGCTGCTGGTATTAAAGCTTCTCTCCGTGGTTTGGATATGATTTTGGAAGAAGGTCTGAACGTGAAAATTGTTTCCTTCCCCGATGGTCACGACCCTGATTCTTATATGCATCATGTGGGAGCTGGCGCATTTAAAACCTACCTGGAGCAGAATAGAAAAGATTTTATTCTTTACAAAGCAAATGTACTGCTTAAGGATGCCGGTAATGATCCGATCAAACGTGCAGGTATTATCCGGGATATTGTAGAGAGTATTGCTAAAATTCCTGATCCGATTAAAGCTTCGGTTTTTATCCGGGAGTGTAGCAGCCTGCTCGAAATTGAAGAGCATATTCTACTGAGCGAACTCAATAAAATGCGTTCGGCAAAGCTCAAAAAGAGTTTTGATAATAACCAGCGGGCAACCCCTTCCTCAAATCCGAAACCATACAATTCAGGCCCGCCAGAACCGCTTGGTCCACCAGATGATTTATGGGATGATAGTGCCGGCCCAATGGGTTACGAACAGCCTGTAGAGGAAAATGAGCATCAGGAAAAGGAAATTGTACGTTTATTATTGGCCTATGGACACGAATTTGTTAACTGGGATAAAATTGATGATATGTACATTGGCCCATTTATCATGCAGAATCTGAGTGATGTAGAATTTGATGACCCGCTTTGTAAGAGAATTATTGATTATTATAAATCTGAAATTGACAACGGCAGATTACCAACTTCGAACCACTTTGTTAAACATGAAGACCGGGACATTGCCGATCTTGCCATTACGCTTTCTACCTCTGAATACGCGCTAAGTGAAAACTGGTTGAATAAACATCTTATCTATGTTAAAGATGAATCAATGAATTTAAAGGCAACCATTTTAGGCGGCATTTTTCACCTTAAAAAACGTAAAGTTGAAAAAATATTGATGAACCTGTTAAAAGAGATAAAGGAAGAAAAGAACGAAGATAACCAAATGATCTTAATGCAACGTTATGGCGTGATTAAAGGTGTAGAAAGGGAAATTTCGAAATTTTTGGGTTCTGTTATTGTTAAATAAATTAAACTTCACTCGAAGAAATTAACAATATTCGTCGCCCTGATCCGATAGCTATCGGATTTATTTCAGGGTCTTTATAGCGGGAAAGATGCTGACCACGTAGTAGCTACAAGACAATTGAAATCACTAGCTACTTGTAAAATAAATCCGATAGCTATCGGATCAGCATGACGATTTGCTTAAAAAGGACTATAAATTCAATAATTAAAACACTCACTCATTCAATAATCACAAAGGATGGCGTTTCACAACGATTTAGGCAGAGCAGGTGAACGGATTGCGAAGCAATACCTGGAGGATAAGGGATATGAGGTTTTAGATGAAAACTGGACTCACGGTAAGGCTGAGGTAGATTTAATTGTATATAAAAATGGTATTATGGTTTTTGTTGAAGTTAAGTCCCGCAGTTCGGTTGCTTTTGGCGAGCCAGAAGAATTTGTGCAAAAATCAAAACAAATTCAGATGGAATTGGCAGCTAATGCCTATATTGAAATCATGAATCATCAAAATGATATCCGTTTTGATATTATTGCGATTACCTTTACCAAAAATAAAACTTATAATTTAAACCATATAGAAGATGCGTTTTGGCCTGAAGATTAAACATATTAAAAAATTCATATTTATCGGAACAGCACTTACATTTGTAACTGCATGTAAAGAAATTACTACCACAACCTATCGTAACTTTGTTTCTCCCTTAACTGGTCTTAATGTACCATCAGGAAATGAATTTGATGTGAAAGTGCAGTTCGGCGACGATCAAAAGGTAGATTCAGTAGTATATTTAATCGACACGATCAAAGTTGCTTCAAAAACCGATACTTTGGCGCTTAAACTTAAAACCGAAGGTCTAAAGCTTGGTAATCACCTGTTAACTGCAAAAGTATTTGGTGAAGGAAAATCAGAAGATATCACTTCAAATATTAATGTATTGGCAGCTCAGGCGCCTACAGAATATACCTATAAGGTAATTAAGAGCTTGCCTCATGATACTGCTTCGTATGTAGAGGGTTTAGAATATCATGACGGCTTCTTTTACGAAAGTGCCGGTGATTATGGTCATTCGAGCCTACGAAAGGTAGACCCGGCAACAGGAAAAATTCTTCAAAAAGCAGATTTAGATAAGCAATATTTTGGCGAAGGCATGACCGTAATCGGAAATAAAATTATTCAATTAACGTATCGCGAAAAAGTAGGTTTTGTTTACGATAAAGCTACTTTCAAAAAAATATCAGAATTTTCTTATACCACTGGAAGAGAAGGCTGGGGTTTGGCTTTTGATGGAGAAAAAGTGTTGAATACCGATGGTTCAAACACGATCTTTTTTCTGAATAAGGATACTTATCAAAAAATTGGTTCGATCGATGTTTTTGATAATAAGGGGCCGATCCAAAATCTGAATGAACTTGAAGTGATTGATGGTAAAATTTATGCAAACGTCTATACTACGAATGAGATCATGATCATTAATCCACAAACGGGAGCTGTTGAAAGTAAGATCGATTTGTCAGGACTGTTGCCAGCAGATTATTTCAAAACTGAAGATGAAAAAGCCAATAATGTATTAAACGGAATTGCGTACGATAAGGCTGGTAAAAGGCTTTTTGTAGCCGGCAAGAAATGGCCGCATATATTTCAGATCGAGTTGGTGAAGAAATAACTATTTCAATCATATCTCACTTGAGCTTATCGAAATACCTTAAATAAGTCGTTCGACAGGCTACAATTGACAGAATCCAGTAGTGCGGTCTTCATCCGATAGCTATCGGATCTCGCGCATGCGGGAATCTTAATGCAAGCGCTTTAAGATTCCCAATCAAGTGGGGAATGACGATTCTCAAGGAATATTACCTAATAGAATTTATCCGATAGACTCTTAATCCTTTTTCTTAGGCTCTTCTAAATATCCATTAAAAATAATGGGCTGTTTATTTATACTGCTGGCCGTTAACGAAGCATAACCGTTGGTTGAAATGTTTATCGTGAACCGATAATTTTCTCTTATCACATCTTTTGTTTCAATTTGGATGGTGTACATTCCTTTTTTATTCTTCGATTCCTTGTAGGCGAACTTTTTCGAAGTAAATTTAATTCCCCCTTGTGTCGGATCCATCGGAGCAGAAAAAGATCTTCCAAAATAAGGTAGATAAGCCACAATACTGTCTTTGGTAACCTTTACATCATATTGCGAGCCGGTTAGGTTTATCGAAGAGCCTGCCTGACTGCCTGGCATCGCTGCCAGTATTCTGTTAATATCATTGTTGGCCATTGGAGTAGCTGTATTGGCCACAAAAGTATAGTTTTTGTCCGCTACAATTTTTATGGTGGTTTCCTTATCGGTTTGGGCAGAAGATTGAAATCCGATTGAAAGGAATGTAAGGCTCAATATTAAATTTAAGTATTTCATAATGTGTGTTTTAAATGTGTAACAATTTAAAGATGCACAGATTTGAAAGATTCCATAATAGTGCCAAAAATGAAACGTAACGTAAATAAAACGTTTTTTGTTTTTAATTAAGGGTTTATCTTTTCCGAATAACCCGATTTGTATAATGGATTATTTTTCTCCGTTTCGGAAGCGCCCATGGCTGTGAATTTATACTTGCCTGCAGATAGGTTATTCAGTTCTATTTCACCATTTTCATTTGTAATTAAGGTGATTAAATTTCCGCCAGGATTTTTACCACCTTTAATAACTATTCCTCCAATTGGTGATCCTGCTACCCGTGATTTGGGATTGGTGGAAGGGACCAAAATGATAAATTTATAATTCCCGGAGCCGGCATTGTTAAATTCTATCTCGCCATTTTGGTTGGTTACCAGCGTAACCATATTGCCTCCAGGATTCTTGTCCGCTTTTACTACAATTCCGCCAATAGGTTGTCCGGACACAAAACTCACCTCTCCAGTAGTTACATCTAGTTTGCCTTTGATGGATTTCATGATACAGGGGAAATGTGATTCCGGATAATTTAGTTTGCAATAATCACAGTAATGCCCTTCAGGTGCCTGCTTCCTTAATTGTTGCGTATTTGTTTCTTTGGTTGCCGGTTGTATAGCAGTTCCTTTAACTTGAGCCAGAATAGTTAATGAAATAAATAGTGGAAAGATTGCTAAAGCAGCTCCTTTTTTCATAAAATTTGGTTAGAAAAGTAAAATTAATCAAAAAATATGGTTCTGACCAGTATTGGCCTGTTTTGACATTGGTGTCAGTTATTTCTTTTTTGATGCTTTTGCAAAGGGGTTAAAGTCGAGGGCAAGTTTAACCCAGAAATCAAGTTCATCATTTCTGACTAAAACATCTTCTGATACCGAAATATAACCCTTCATCGGTCTGCCACCCATGATCATTTGGTGCCATCCATCTTTATGAGATAAGTTTTCTAAAGTATTTGGATCAAGTCTTACCATCATACTTTCTCTGGAAATACCAATACACATTTTACCGTTCACCATAAACACCAATCCTGAGAACATTAATTTTTCATCCACGTCAGGTAAATGCATTAATCGTTCGGCCACACGGAGGGCCAGGGTTTCGTTATATGTTCTCATAGGTTATACTACGGCATTGGATAAACAGAAACAATTTAATCTTTAACTTTCCATTCGCAAAAAAATAAATTAATTAAATTTGCAACATGTTGTTAAACTGCTATCAGGAAGAATTATTAGAAGCCGGGTGTGATGAAGCGGGAAGAGGTTGTCTTGCCGGGCCTGTTTTTGCAGCGGCAGTAATATTGCCCAAAGGTTTTGTACTCGAGGGCTTAAACGATTCCAAACAACTCTCTCATGAGCAAAGAGCGTTGTTAAGACCAATTATTGAACAAGAGGCTCTTGCCTGGGCGGTAGCCTCTTGCGATCACGAAGAAATCGATCGCATTAATATTTTAAATGCCTCATTTTTGGCTATGCACAGAGCCATTGAAAAATTACAAACACAGCCGCAATACCTGGTTATTGATGGAAACCGTTTTAAAACCTATCCTCAGATTCCACATAGTTGTATTGTAAAAGGCGACGGTAAATACCTCAACATTGCAGCAGCTTCCATATTAGCGAAAACGCATCGTGATGAATATATGACCAACCTACATATAGGTTATCCTCATTACAATTGGCAGCAGAATAAAGGATACCCAACCATTGCACACCGTAAAGCTGTACTCGAAATAGGCTTATCGCCTTTTCACCGCAAAACTTTTAATGTGAGCGCACCTCAATTAGAACTGTTTTCAAAAAACGCCTAAAATTTCGTATTTTCACCACGTTGTGAAAATTTTGTTGATTACTAAGCGGGTTCCCTTTCCGCCAAATAGTGGTTATCCGATTGTGGTATATAACACCATAAAAGGTTTGCTGCAACTTGGTGCAGATATTACATTGTTTAGCCTTAACCCAACAAAAGGCCGTATCGATATAGAAGATATTTATGACCCTATTTTTGAACAGATTAAATACCATACCTATGATTTAGATACTGATGTAAATGTGTGGTCGGCTTTTTTTAATATTTTCACTAATGAATCGTACAATGTTTCCCGGTACTACAGCGAAGATGCTGCGCGGCAGCTGGAAAATCTCTTACGGGAAAATGTATTCGATATTATCCAGTTCGAAGGTCTTTTTGTGGTGCCCTATTTAGATGTGGTTAAAGCAAATAGTAATGCAAAGCTGATTTACCGGGCACATAATATCGAATTTACATTGTGGGAACGTCTTTCGCTTTCAGAAAAGTTTCTCATTCGGCGCAAATACTTGGCTTTTTTGGCACAACGGCTTAAAGCTTACGAAACGGATCAGATTAACCGCTTTCACCACATTTTTGCCATTTCCGAACCCGATCGTCAAAGTATATTAAGGTTTGGTTGCGAAATTCCGATGTCGGTTTTTCCCGTTGCCATCGATTTGGAAAAATATAAGGTAGACAAGACCAAAACCAGTTTTCCTACGCTTTTTCATTTGGGTGCAATGGATTGGCGACCCAATCAGGAAGGTTTAGAGTGGTTTTTAGATGATATCTGGCCGGACATTGAAAAGTTAAATAAAGATCTCCGGTTTTATATTGCGGGGAAAAATATGCAGAAACATTTTTTCGAATATGATTCAGAGAACCTGATCGTAGAAGGAGAGGTGTTTGATGCCGTAGAGTTTATGAATTCTAAAGCAATTATGATTGTGCCCTTAATTTCTGGTACCGGAATGCGGGTGAAGATTATTGAAGGCATGGCGATGAAAAAATGTATCATTGCTACAACCACTGCAGCTGAGGGAATTAATTACAGGCATGGACATGATATCTTAATTGCTGATTCTGCAGATGAATTTTACCGGTCAATCTTACAATGTGTCATCAATCCTAAACGTTGGGCAGAAATAGGAGAGAACGCCAGGAAAACAGTCGAAAATGATCATGGCGTGCATTTAATCTCTAGTAAAATGCTGAAGATTTATGAGGAATTGGTGAGTGCATAGGTAGATTTATTGAGTTGACAACTTTTAATAAGCATCAAGAATGAAAGTTGCCAAATCTGGGAATCTTTTTAATAGATGCTGAAACGAGTTCAGCCTTACGGATGAATAGAAAAATCACCTTGAAACGCCCTTAAAATTAACCTCAAAATTTTGTCTTTTTCTTAGTAGTTTTGCCCACGGAGCATAAGAATGAAATCACCATAATCGTGGTTTAAATTATAATCACTTCATTATTCATAAAAAAAATAAAATTTACGGATGAAAAACACCGCATTAACAGAAAAACACATCGCTTTAGGCGCTAAAATGGTTCCATTTGCAGGTTACAATATGCCTGTTACTTACGAAGGTATTAATGCCGAACATGCAACAGTTCGTAATGGAGTAGGTGTTTTTGATGTGAGTCACATGGGTGAATTTATTCTTAAAGGCGAAAATGCATTAGACCTGATTCAAAGCGTGACCAGTAACGATGCTGCCAAGTTGTATGATGGAAAAGTGCAGTACTCTTGTTTGCCAAATAAAGATGGTGGTATTGTTGATGATCTTCTGGTTTATAAGATAGACGATAAAACCTATATGTTGGTGGTAAATGCATCAAATATCGAAAAAGATTGGAGCTGGATACAGCAATTTAATACAGAGGGTGTAGAAATGCACAATATTTCCGATCAAACTTCTCTTTTAGCCATTCAAGGACCAAAGGCGGCGGATGCTTTACAAAGCCTAACCGAGGTTGATCTGGCTTCGATGGAGTATTATACTTTTGTGAAAGGCACTTTTGCTGGTATTGATAATGTGGTGATTTCTGCAACTGGCTATACCGGTGCAGGTGGCTTTGAGATTTATTTCGAAAACCAATATGCTGATCAGATCTGGGATGCCATTTTTGAAGCTGGTGCGCCATATAACATTAAGCCAATTGGTTTAGGTGCACGCGATACTTTACGTTTAGAAATGGGTTTCTGTTTATACGGAAATGATATTGATGATACGACTTCGCCAATTGAGGCCGGTTTAGGTTGGATTACTAAATTTTCCAAATCTTTTACTAATTCAGAAGCTTTGTTAGCACAAAAAGAAGCGGGTATTCAAAAGAAACTAGTGGGCTTTGAAATGATCGATCGTGGCATTCCGCGCCATGATTATGAAATTGCTGATGCCGACGGAAATATTATCGGTAAAGTAACTTCTGGTACGCAGGCCCCTTCTTTGCAAAAAGCAATCGGGATGGGCTACGTTGCAAAAGATTTCGCTAAAGAAGGAACCGAAGTTTTTATTTTAATCCGTAATACGCCAATTAAAGCTAAAGTGGTTAAGTTTCCTTTTTATAAGTAAGAACTATAAGTTAAAGCAGCAATATTTTTTGAAGTAATGGAACTGGAAGAAAATAAATATAATGAGCTGCTTTACCAAATTGGATCAACTTTAAAAACGGCGAGGCAGAATGCGATAAAAGCAATTAATTTTGAACTAATTATTGCCAATTGGAAAATTGGAAGATATATTGTTGATTTTGAACAACACGGCAAACAGAGAGCCGAGTACGGTAAAGAATTGTTGGTAACGCTTTCTGCAGATTTGAAGTTGAAATTTGGCAAAGGATTTAGCCGGTCAAGTTTGCAGCTTATGCGGTTGTTCTATATAAACTATCCCAAATTTCAACCCTTAGCAGATGAAGATTTAATTCGCCAGACACCGTCTGGCGAATTCTCAAAACGCCAAACACCGTCTGGCGTTTTACTAAGCTGGAGTCATTATGCAGAACTTCTAACGGTTTCTGATGAACTCGCCAGAAATTTCTATGAAACCCAGGCCATAAAAGAAAATTGGAGTTTTAGGGAGATGAAACGCCAGATTGATTCAGCTTTATTTCAAAGGCTTGCGCTCAGTAAAGATAAAAGCGGTGTACTTACTTTGGCTAAAAAAGGACATATACTCAATAGTACTGACGATTTGGTACGAGACCCCTATGTGTTCGAATTCTTAAACATCCCGGTGGGAGGTATCATTAAAGAATCTGGACTAGAAAAAAAACTTATTGATAATTTACAGAAATTTTTGCTGGAGCTTGGTAAAGGTTTTTCATTTGTTGCCAGGCAGTTTAAAATAACAGTAGATAACGAGCACATGTTTGTTGATATTGTATTTTATCACAGAATATTAAAATGTTTCGTACTTATCGACCTGAAGACAAAAAAGGTTAAGCATCAGGATATTGGGCAAATGAATTTTTACCTTAACTATTTTAAGGAAGAAGAAAATGTTGAAGGTGATAATGACCCGATCGGGATTATTATTGCTGCAGATAAAAATGAATTTTTGGTTAAATATGCTACAGGAGGACTTTCTAATAAAATATTCGTCTCCAAATATCAACTCTATTTACCTGATCAAAAACTTCTGGAAGAAAAGGTAAAAGAAATAATTAATAAATAATCTCGTCAAATGTCAAAAAAAATAGAAGTTTGTTTAACGCCAGCCTTGATCGATTTATACGATATTGAGCAGAGCATTGTGGTAGTGATCGATATTTTAAGGGCTACTTCTTCTATTACCTATGGGATAGATAATGGTGCTGAAGCAATTATTCCGGTAGCCCAGGTTGAAGATTGTTTAAACTATCGCGACAGCGGATTTTTATTGGCCGCAGAACGAAATGGAGAAGTTGTAGCAGGTTATGATTTCGGTAATTCGCCATTCTCTTATACGCGAGAAAAAGTAAATGGAAAAACGGTTGTTCTAACCACTACAAACGGTACTAAGGCTTTGCATTTGGCACAGAAAAGGGCCTATCAGGTAGTGATAGGATCATTCTTGAACTTAGATTCTCTTTGTCATTATTTGAAAAGCCAGGATAGAAATGTGCTTTTACTTTGTGCAGGCTGGAAAGATCAATTCAATTTAGAAGATACGCTTTTTGCAGGTGCGGTGGTCGGCAATCTTCGCCAGAATTTTGAACATTTTGATGATTCTAGTGTGGCTGCCGAAGATTTATATGGCTTGGCTAAAGGAGATCTGAGGAAATACCTTTACAAATCATCGCATAGCCATCGCCTGGCTCAGTTAAATATAGAAGATGATGTTGTTTTTTGTTTACAGCTAAATCTGTGCAAAACAATTCCGGTATTGGAAGGCGAACGTTTGGTGGCCTTAAAAAATTAAATTCTCTGTAGTATAGTTATTGTTCGCGATAAAATCGCAATTCTCCTCATTCCCGTTACAAACGGGGGACGATAGACTTTTTAGAAAAAAAATATTAGGAAAATCAATTTCTTATTTTGTAATTAATTCAGAAATGGTTGGACTGTTTTTAATGGTAATTAGGGCTTCTTCGTGTGCCAGCCAGTAAATGTCTTCTGCCCGTTTCATGTCGAATGTACTAATGGCCCCTAAACCTTTAGGTTCGATCAATACATTGCAAAATCTCGCTTTTCTCTCCATATCATGATTGATAGACATGATACCTGCACGGCCCATTAGATTGGTGATACCTGTTATTTTATCAACTGGTTTAAGGTGGTTACAGGATGAGCCTATAATAAAATCGCAGTCGTCCATTAAAGGTTCAACCGGAAAATTATTTAAAATGCCGCCATCCACATACATCTGACCATCGATCATAATGGGTTTAAAAATGCCAGGGATACAACTTGAGGCATGAATAGCCCTGATTAGTGGTCCTTTTGTAAAGTAAACCAACCGGCCTTCGCTAAAATTTACAGCAGCAATGGTTAAAGGTATTTTTAGCTTATCAATTGAATCTTCAGGGAAATATTCTTTTAAAATTAAAGCAGTATTTTCAATATTAATTAAGCCCAGCGAACCCACTGCCGGACGTACAAAACGCCAAAGTTTTGTTTTAAGGAAAATACTTAACCCTTCTTCCGGATCTATACCTGCCGCAAAAAAGGCTCCGGCAATGGCTCCTGCACTTGTTCCGCTAATATGACTAAAGGTAATGCCTAAATTACTAAAGGCCTTTAAAACGCCTAAATGCGCTATCCCCCTAATACCTCCGCCTGATAATACAATGCCAACTTTCATTTTTTATGGGTTAATTGTTCGAACTGTTTAATCGGTTAACTGATATTGCTAACTGAAAACTACTTCTGTTGTTTCGGTTTATACTTCGATTGATCTAAAATTTTCTGCGCATCATGATCTGCCATTAACTGTTGCAAAGTAATATCAGGATTCGTTTTCATATATTTTTTAACGATCTGCCACCCCATCCATACGCCCAATTTTGGTGCCGAATCTCTATTTTCGCCTAAACCTGGCGTAAAAGGCCCTTCAGATAAAAATACCTGGATTTTTTGATAGTCGGTTTCATACAGATAATTGTTCTCTAAAAAATATGCCCAAATATCCCCTTCAAAGTTTTGTGCCCAGTCTAACTGCTGTTGGGTATATCCGATTTTGGTAGAATCGCCTACATTTTCGGGCAAAACCTGGTCAAGAAAGTATAAAATCTTTCCCTGAAAAATCATTTTAGCTAACAAAGTTCTATTATCATCAGGCTCTGCGAAAAGCTCTTCATGTGCATAGGTTTCAGTTACACGGGGCACAATATATTCTGGTGTAAATCTCCTGGAAAGATATAACGGCACACTTTGCACAATAGCCCGGTAAAATTTGCTGTCTTTGCCCAGAAACATGTCTAAACCAATTCCCAGATAGTTATCGCCTACTGGCATCTGGTAAGCAAAACCTGAGGTAAAGGAAATGAATTTTGGAATCTTTGCCTTTGGGTAATAATATTTAATGTATTTAAAAGTCTCGTTTAAACCCTCTTCCTGTGCTTTTAAATTTGGAAAAACACTATCAACTTCCTTGCTTAAATCGATGTAGGCCTGATCGTGGTATAAATTAGTCAATGATTCGGTGTTGGAATATTTACTGTCTAAAATCCGATGGATAAAATCATCATAAAACACGCCATATTTTAAAGCAAGTTGTTTATCTATATCAATCACATCTTTGTTTTTTCCATTAAAGAGCTCCTGATCAAATCTTTCAACTTTGATGTTTACCTGTATATTGCTTACATCTGGACGGTTGCGATGTCTGCAGGAAATAAATGTGATGGCAAAAAGAAAAATTAGATAAATTTGCCAGTGTTTTACGTTATACATCATGTATCACAAATATATATAAACACCTATAGCATGAAAAGAATATCAACCATTTTAATTTTATCTGTTTTAAGTTTTGGCGCCTGGGCGCAAAATTCACCTTTAACCAGTTACGGGTTCAGGTTAGGTTTAACTGCTACCCCAACATTTGGTTGGATTAAACCCGAGCAGGGAAAAACAAACGGAATAGGTTTGGGCTTTTCTTATGGATTAATTGGTGATTTTAATTTTGCGCCAAATTATAGTTTTTCTACAGCGCTGACCATTACTTCTATTAATGGTAAAAGTACAGAGGCCAATGTTTTACCTTATTATGCACCCGGTTCTGCACCTAAAGCTTACGATTTAAAATATAAATTACAATACATAGACCTGCCTTTAACCATTAAATTAAAAACTGTAAAAACTGATGGAAAACGTTGGTATGGCCAGTTCGGCTTGTCTAATTCAATCAACATTAGCGCAAAACAAGATGCAGTTACAGGCGGGACAGTTGTTGGCGATAATTTAAACGTATCTGACCACATCAAACTTTACCGTGCCGGGTTAATTATTGGTGGAGGCGGGGAATTTGATATTTCTGGCAATACCAGTATTGTTGCCGGTTTAACTTTTAATAATGGTTTTACTAATATTGTAACAGATAAAGCCAGAGATGTTAGGAGTCATTATTTAGCGCTTAATTTCGGCGTATTCTTTTAATCTGGATAGCTGTCTTGATACTTGATACTCACTACTTGATACATTAAACATGAAAATAGCTTTAGCACAACTTAATTACCACATCGGGAACTTTGAGGCCAACACTAAAAAAATAACCGAAAATATTCAATTGGCGAAAGACAAAGGAGCTGATCTGGTTGTTTTTGCAGAATTAGCTATCTGTGGTTATCCCCCAAGAGATTTTCTGGAATTTGATGAGTTTATAGCCTTGTGCGAAGGCGCAGCTCAGGAAATAGCAAAGCACTGTACGGATATTGCCTGCATTGTTGGCTTGCCGATTAAAAATGAAGTATTACAGGGAAAAGACCTGTATAATGCCGCTTATTTTATGGAGGAAGGAAAAATTAAGGCAATTGTTAAAAAAGCCTTATTGCCAACCTACGATGTGTTTGATGAATATCGCTATTTCGAACCTGCCACACAATTTAACTGTATTGATTTTAAGGGTAAAAAAATTGCTTTAACCATTTGCGAAGACCTTTGGAATATTAATGATAATCCATTATATGTTTCAAATCCAATGGACGAGCTGATTAAAGAGCAGCCCGATGTAATGATTAATATTGCAGCATCACCTTTCTCTTATACCCATGATGATGAACGTATAAAAGTATTGGCTGATAATGCAAAAAAATATCACCTGCCTGTATTTTATGTAAACCAGGTTGGTGCGCAGACTGAGATTATTTTTGATGGCGGTTCTTTGGTCTTCGACGCTGATGGAACCATGAAAGCGGAAATGAAATATTTTGAAGAAGATCTTCAGGTATTTGATCTGGAAGAGGTTGAAAATGTGCGGAATAAACATCCACAATCGGAAAGATTAACGGATATTGAACAAATTCATGATGCGCTGGTTTTAGGGATAAAAGATTATTTTAAGAAATCTGGTTTTAGTAAAGCTGTTTTAGGCCTGTCTGGCGGAATTGATTCGGCTGTGGTTTGTGCACTGGCCTGCCGCGCATTAGGTGCAGAGAATGTAATGGCTGTTTTAATGCCATCTAAATTTTCATCCGACCATTCTGTACAAGATGCTTTAGATCTGGTTAATAATATTGGTTGCATGCACGAAATTGTGCCAATTAAAGACGTTACCGAGGCTTTTGATCATATGCTGGCACCCGCTTTTAAAGGTTTGCCTTTTAACCTGACAGAAGAAAATATCCAGGCTCGGATTCGCGGCATCATAAACATGGCGATGAGTAATAAATTTGGCTATATTTTATTAAATACCTCTAACAAAAGCGAATGTGCGGTAGGCTATGGTACGCTTTATGGCGATATGTGCGGTGCAATTGGCGTTATCGGTGATGTATATAAAATGCAGGTTTTTGAGCTGGCCAAGTACATTAATAAGGAATGCGAGATCATACCCATTAATACGATTGTTAAACCACCTTCGGCAGAATTGAGACCTGATCAGAAAGATTCAGATTCTTTGCCTGAATATGAAATCCTCGATAAAATATTATACCAGCACATCGAAAAAAAACAAGGCTCAAAAGCCATTATTTCGCAGGGTTTTGATGAAGCATTAGTATTGCGAATTTTAAAGATGGTCAATATAGCCGAGTTTAAACGTTACCAAACACCACCTATTTTAAGGGTATCGCCTAAGGCTTTTGGTATGGGAAGAAGGATGCCAATTGTAGGAAAATATATGGCTTAGGTTGTTTCTAAAATTGTAATGTTGGAGGTTCGAAAGTTTTTTTGATTAGTTTAGTCGTTAGTTAACTTGTTTAACAGCAGCTATAAACCTCACAGGTTTTTAAAACCTGTGAGGTTTAAAATTTATTAAGCTAAAGTAGCATCAACGGTAATGCTTGTATTCAATAATTTAGAGATCGGGCAGTTTTTTTCTGCATCTGCTACCAGTTCATCAAATTTTTCCTGTGTTAAATCAGGTACAGAAGCTGTTAAAGTTAAATGCGATTCTACAATTTCACCTTTTGATGGATCAAGGTTAATTTCACATTTAGTTTCCAGTTTATCAGCTGTAAATCCTGCCTCAGTTAAGTTAGCAGATAATTTCATGGTAAAACAACCCGCATGTGCAGCAGCAATTAATTCCTCTGGATTTGTACCCACACCATCTGCAAAGCGAGTGTTGAAAGAATATTGAGTGTTATTTAAAGTAGTGCTTTGTGTAGTAATATTACCACTACCTTCTTTGATAGAACCTTGCCATACGGCTGTTGCATTTCTTTTCATGATCGGATCTTATTTTTAGATTGTTTAACACCTAAAGATAAAAATATGTTTGTGTAAAGCTGCCAATTCTTTGTTAAGAAATCCTTGTTCTAAAAATTATTTCCCAATCTTTTTTAATAAGCACTTTAAAAAAAAGAGGAGCTGTTTCACAGAACAGCTCCTCTTTCATTACGATCTTTTTAGGTTATTTATCTGATTTTTAAATTATAAAGGATACAATACTGCAGTAGCTTGTTTATCTTTAGTAGATAAAACAGTAGCACCACTTCCGCATTGCCCGCCATTCATTAACGATTGTGCATCTGTTCCTCCAACGCCAGGAACATTGGTTGTGGTAGATTGGTTCGTATGCTTAAATGAAATGGTATGACCAAACTCATGGGTAATGGTTCTGGTACGCTGCGCAAAAGAATTATTTTGGATAAGGGCCTGGTTGATCCAAACGGTATTACCAGCTTTACCATTTGATGTTGACAGATATGCTTGTCCACAGGTAGAACTTCCAATTGTATTATCCACTTTAATCAGGATATCATATACCGTTCCGGTTGTGATTACAAATTTTAGCTTAGAATTGGGTACCGTATTCCATTGGTTAATTGCAGAATTGATTTCGCTGGTCATGCTGGTTATCGAAGGATCAATTTTTACGCGGATGTTTGTGCTGTTGGTTACGATATAACCGTTATAATATTGTTCTGTAATCGCTTTTCCATAATCAGCCGGAACTTCCATTTTTTTACTAAATACAATATCTCCATCAACTACATAATTATCGCCGTTATCTACGATCTGCGCATCTGTAAACCCGAGATTTTTAATATAAGCCAGCACTTTTTGATTTTGATTAGTTTGAATTTCCGCTTCAGCAGGGATATCATTTTTTTTGGTACACGAGAGGATAACTGTTGATAGCATGGCAATCAAAGCAGCTTTTTTTAATAAGTTTTTCATTGTTTAGGTTTTTAGTTAGATCGTAATTAAGTATTGCATAGTTAAATATAGTCATAAAAATATGATTTTGTATTTTTACGGCTATCATTTTGTAGTCTTAATTAGTCTTATCGGGTCTAGCCTTTTTCCCTAATTTATATCCTGTTTTAACTGATTACTTCTGATTGATTGTAACAGCAATGTACCTACACCGATCATAATTGAAATATCGGCGAAGTTAAAAACACCTGTTTGAAAGAAGTAAAAATCCATATGCATAAAATCGGTAACCGATCCATGTACAATCCGGTCATATAAATTGCCAATACCACCACCAATCAGAAAACACAGCGCAATTTGCATTGTCATGGTTAAATTACGTTTGGCAAATAGAAAATATAGCCCGTAAACCAAAAATAATAAGGGTAAACCCGTTAAAATAATGAGCCTGAAAATATAGGGCATGTTATCGCCCAGACTTAAAAATGCACCACTGTTTTCTACTTTTGTTAAAGTGAAACGATCTTTTATAATGCTGATATGTTCATAATCACTGATTTCGGTACGCACAATTCTTTTAGAGATCTGATCGCAGCCAAAATTTAGGGTTAATAATAAGAGCAATACCGACCAGCGGAGATTTTTTATTTTTTGCATGATTTTATCTGATAATATCGGCATCAACCGGTGTATAGCCTAAATGCCTGCTTAATGACATGATTTGCCCCTTGTGATGAAACTCGTGGGTAATAACATGAGTAAATAACTGTAATGGATTTACGGTTAAAATTGAGCCGTTTCTATCCAATTCCATTTCATGCAGCTCATTTCCTTTAAATTTTTCGGTAAATAAGCCAATATATTCATCCACCTGGTTAAAATAGGTTTGGCATTCTTGGAAGGTCTGGTAAGTTTCTAAAGGTAAAAAAATCTGTTCAATGCCTAAGGCCCTTTCGCCAATCCATGCACAATAGGTTTGGCAAATATGAACCAACAAATTTTTGATAGAGCCTCTGCCGAATGAACTGTTATCGGTTAAGAAATCCTCCTTTGAAACAGATTCGATATAGGTTAAAAGGGTATTTCTGGAAGATAAAACGAAATCGTATTGTTGTTTAAGCATGGTTTTGTTTCCTGATCCATTTTCTAAAAGGAATAATCAAAGCTAAAAGAATGGCAGTAATGCTTAATAATTTTGCAATAATATCTCCACTTTTTACATAAAAGGTAATCTCATCATTCAGATTGATATTGGCCTTTAATGCAGTTCTGGTCCACCATTTGGTTTTTTGTGTGACATCGCCGCGTTGATTGATGAAGCAGGATATCCCGGTATTAGCCGAGCGCGCTACATCGCGACGGGTTTCAATGGCTCTCAGTTTAGCATACATCATATGCTGGTCTTTCCCTGAAGTATTTCCCCACCAGCCATCGTTTGTGATAATCGCAATAAATTGTGCTCCCTCTTTAACCTGTTCACCAATCCAATCGCCCCACAAGCTTTCATAACAAACCACAGGAGCAACCCCGATACCGCTTTGAGCATACAGTACACTTGGCTTATCTTGCCAGCCCCATCCGCCAACGGTTCCGCCTAATTGAGCAAAAACACCATCTAAAAACGAAAATACTTTTGGAAAAGGCATTTTTTCTACCCCGGGAACCAATTTGGATTTATGGTAAAACTGAACATTGGCAGAATTTTCTACCTGCATGGCGGTGTTAAAATTATCAAAATAAATACCTCGCTGATTATCAAGTTTTGAGGTTATTGTTCTTTTATCCTGATAAATTTTAATGCTTTCTATACCTGTAATCAATGTTCCGTTTTTGTATTTTGATAAAAAGCTTTGCAGCGTGATGAAATCATTGTTGCTTCTGATCCTATCTTCATCTGCGTAATTTGGAATGGCAGTTTCAGGCCAGATAAAATACTCGGTATTGGTTTGTCCAATGGAATCTGATAAGTGAGTCAATATCCTGATCTGTTCGGCTGGTGGAATATTCTCCAGTTTTTGGTAAGGATCAATATTGGGTTGAACCACCACCACATTACTTGGTGTGCCCTTTTGTTCTGCCGTAAAGTATTTGGTTAATGAAATGCTGATGGGAATAATGACTACCAAAGCCCAGATCCCTGCTGTTCTAAACCTTAAATAACCCTTTTGTGATTTAAATTTTTGATAAGCTTCAAAAGCCAGGATATTACTCCCTAAAATCCAAAGCGAACCACCATAAATACCGGTATAATCATACCATTGTGCCAGCTGATGCATTCCTGCTAAACCATTTCCCAAGGTCATCCAGGGGAAAGCTAAATCCCAGGTTTGTTGCAGATATTCTAAAGCAATGTAAAAGGAAATCAAGCCCAGATAAGCGATCTTTTTATTTACATACTTGCCTAATCTATAGTATAACCAAAAAGCAAAGGTCATTAACAATGCACCTAAGCCGTAAGGGATAAGAGAAACTGGTAGCGCTACTGCTGCACCATTATAAGCACTTATTGCATTATACACCCAATAAATCGATCCCGTATTCCAAACTAAAAAAGTTAAACCTGCCGTCAGGAAAATTCTTTTGCCCTGTTTTTTTTCGGGATTGGTTGAAATCGAATCGAGCGCAATAAACAAAGGCACCAAACCGATCAATAACAAAGGTGTAGTAAAAGGCATTGGTGGCCAGGCCAGCCAAAGTAAGAATGCACTTACGAGGGCGAGAAGGTAGGTTTGTTTAGATTTCATTACTAAGCTGTAAAATCGTCGTGCTGAATTTATTTCAGCATCTTAAATGCTGTTTTCTTTTAAGGATTTCAAGGAGAGAAGCATTTATTCGAACGTTAAGGATAAATCATCCCAATTAGGATTTAATTCATTTATTAAGTTTATTTTCGATGCCTTTTTCCAGTTCTTTAACTGTTTTTCTCTTATTATCGCTTTTTCAATACTGTCAAACTGTTTAAAAAACACCAACGGATTACAGTTATATCTTGCGGAAAAACGAATTGGACGATATTTATATTCTTTAATTCTAAACTACAATTCTGATGTCACACCAAAATAAAAAACCATATGTTTAAAATTGGTTAATATATAAACACATCCGCTCTTTCCATCTTTAACAGTCAATTAAGACCCTGAAATAAATTCAGGTGAAGGATTTCGTCTACATACTATCTAAAATATTTGCTTTTTTAGCTTCGTATTCTTCCTGGGTGATCAGGTGTTTATCGTATAGTGTTTTAAGTTTGCGTAATTTTAAAGTGGTTTCATCTTCCGGTTCTTCTACTACTTCTGCAATTTGGATAACTGGTTGTGCCGGCTCTGAAACTGGTTCGTAAGCAGGTATTTCAGTAAGAGGCTGCTCATGTAAATTAATGGGAGAGGCTGTTGCCCGGTTTTCTTCCAGTTTTTGCTGGCGTAACATCTCTTTGTACTCTTCTAATTGTTGGTTTGCTGCCTGGTGTAGTTTACGAGCCTGTACTTTCGGAATAAACTCGGTTACGATATTTTCGCCATGTTGAGGAACACAAATAAATTTAGAACCAAAAAATTCTTCTTTAAATGAAACCTCCTTGATGCTTTTCCAGGAAATATCTTTAAAATTCATCGTTAAGCCTAAATTACCAGGCTCGCAATAAAAAATGCGCTTGTTCGAAATCGCGATGCTATCTGGTAACAAATTTACCGCTGGTTTTTTCTGTACAGCTAAATATAAGAGTTCTTCACCTGTGGTTAAAAGGTCGTTTAATTTTCCAATAACTTTTTCAACCGCTTTTGGGTCTTGTTCGTCACTTAGAAATCTATCTATACTCATCATAATATTTTAAAATTGTGGTGTTGGTTATGTTTTTGATGCTACTCTTCAGCATCGTTATACTTGTTTTTGCTTTTAATACTCGGTTTTCCCGCTATGCAAATTACAAATTCTCCTTTTAAAGTATTGTTCTCAAAATGTGATTTTATTTCTGCCAAAGTTCCGCGAACAGTTTCTTCGAACATCTTCGTGAGCTCTCTACTTACTGACGCCTGCCTGTCTGCACCCAAATACTGTGCAAACTCTTCTAAAGTTTTTAATAAACGGTGCGGACTTTCGTAAAGTATAATGGTGCGGTCTTCTTCAGCCAATTTTTTAAATTTGGTTTGTCTGCCTTTTTTAACCGGCAAAAAACCTTCAAAACAGAATGCATCAGCAGGTAAGCCCGAATTAACCAAAGCAGGTACAAAAGCTGTTGCGCCAGGTAGACATTCTACAGCAATATCATTTTTAATGGCTTCGCGTACCAGGAAAAAACCCGGATCGGAAATAGCAGGTGTTCCGGCATCAGATATCAGGGCAATTTTTTGCCCTTCGTTTAAAAACCTGATAATTTCTGACGTAGCCTTGTGCTCATTGTGCTGGTGGTGTGAGAAAACTCTTTTATCAATCCCAAAATGTTTGAGCATCGGGGCACTGGTACGAGTGTCTTCAGCGAGGATCAGATCGCATTCTTTTAATATACGGATTGCCCTAAAGGTCATATCCTCCAAATTGCCTATGGGCGTTGGTACGAGAAAGAGTTTGCCATCCATATTTCAGTTTTCAGTTTAAAGTTAACGGTTTGCAGTTTTTTCCAAACTCCTTACCCCAAACTCCAAACTCTTGTTATCTTTGCTAAAAAATTAAATAATGCTGCAAGTTAACTATATCCGCGAAAATAGAGAGAAAGTTTTAGAACGTTTAAGTATCCGTAATTTTAAACAGCCGGAACTGGTAGATGAAATCATTAAAATTGATGAAGACCGCCGTTCTACCCAAACTTCCCTGGATAATATTTCTGCTGAGGCTAATGCAGCTGCCAAACAGATTGGCGATTTAATGCGTACCGGTAAAAAAGAAGAAGCTGAAGCCATTAAGGCCCAAACGGCTTCTCACAAAGAAAATATCAAAAACCTGAGTGATAAATTGAATGAACTGGAAACTGCTCAGCACAATTTAATTGTTCAATTGCCTAATTTGCCTTATCATCTGGTAAAACAGGGGTCTACTGCAGAAGAAAATGAAGTTGTTTTAACGCATGGCGAGCCTGTTCAATTACCAAGTAAAGCTTTACCACATTGGGAGCTTGCTGCTAAATATGATATCATTGATTTTGAGCTGGGGGTAAAAATTACCGGTGCCGGTTTCCCGGTGTATAAAGGAAAAGGAGCAAGGTTACAGCGTGCCCTGATCAATTTCTTTTTAGATCATGCTACTGCAGCAGGTTATAAAGAAATGCAGGTGCCCCATTTGGTTAATGCGGCTTCGGGTTTTGGTACCGGCCAATTACCTGATAAAGAAGGACAGATGTATCATTCAACTGTTGATGATTTGTATTTAATCCCAACAGCGGAAGTTCCGGTAACCAATTTATACCGCGATGTTATTGTTAAGGAAGAAGATCTCCCGATTAAAAATACCGCTTATACCCCATGTTTCCGGAGGGAAGCAGGTTCATATGGAGCCCATGTGCGTGGTTTAAACCGCTTACACCAGTTTGATAAGGTTGAGGTTGTTCAGATTACACATCCGGATAAATCTTACGAAACTTTAGAAGAGATGAGCCAGTATGTACAGTCTTTACTGAAAGAATTGGGGTTACACTATCGCGTATTGCGTTTATGTGGTGGCGATATGGGCTTTACTTCTGCCATGACTTATGATATGGAAGTATGGAGTGCCGCCCAGGAGCGCTGGTTGGAAGTTTCTTCTGTTTCAAACTTCGAAACCTACCAAAGTAACCGTTTGAAATTACGCTTTAAAGGAAAAGAAGGGAAGGCACAGCTTGCGCACTCTTTAAATGGAAGCGCATTGGCCTTACCGCGTATCGTGGCTTCGATTTTAGAAAACTATCAGACCGAGAATGGAATTAAAATTCCAGAAGCTTTGGTGAAGTATACTGGGTTTGATATGATTGATTAATCAGGGAAATTAATGAAGTTTCAATGGGCCTGTGCAGTGAACTGCGTTAGTTTGCTAGGCCGTGTGGAGACTTGCGAAGTTCTCTTCCGCACAATGATGAGCAAACTTCGCGAGACGGGCATAAAAAAAGCTTTGCAACATTGCAAAGCTTTTTGTTTTTATAGATAGATGTGTTTTTTGCAATTATAAAATCAGGATCAATAATAAAATGATGATGATGATTGCACCAACTGAAAGGTAAACACCTCCAGAAACTGCACGGGCCTGACCTTTTAATTCTCTTAACTCGCTACGTAAAGCTTTACGTTCTGCTCTCGTTAAGTTAGATTTGTCCATGTCTCTGATTTCTTCAACACGGGTTTTAATTCTTTCCAGTTTTACTGCTTGTTCTGCAGTTAATTCCGTTGGATTTTTCGCAGGTTTATCAGCTGCCTGAACAGAATTAAAACTAATGCCTAAAGAGAAAACCAGCGCTAGTGTGTAAATGAATTTTTTCATAATTTCTATTTTTTAGTGTTCGATCTCTATGTAACAAAAAACCTACCAAAATGTTCTGGTAGGTTTGAAAAGCATTAATTTACTGTTAAAATTCTTATTTGATTTCGAAAATGGCATTTACTGTGAAATTCAGTTTAATTTTTTTAAAATCAATTTCAGGTGCAGTAGAAGCATCAGCCATTTCAGCTTTCATCGCAAAATTTCTGTAAACAGGCTGCATTACATTGTCTCCGCCATCTTGTATCTCGATCACACTTCCTAGTTTATCACCTAGTGCTTCTACCATATATGCTGCTTTCTCTTTTGCCGATAATAAAGCTTTAACTTTAAGCTCTTTTTTTAAGCTTTCGATTTTAGAATAATCATAGCTTTCGATATTTGTATTGGCGATTCCTTTGGCATCTATCGATTCTAGTATAGCGTTGAATTTGTTCAGATCGCTAACTTTTAAACGATATTGTTTGCTGGCTAAAAAATCGGGGTTTTTCTTTTTCTCTGTTTCATAATTCCAGCTGCTCAAGTTGCTGATGGTTAAGTTTTCTTTCGCAATACCTGCTTTTTGTACAGCGGCATACAATTGTTTTTCCAATTCTGTGATGTCTACTTTTTTCTTTCCGTTCAGGTATTCTTTAAGCGAAATGCCGATGTAAATGATATCAGGAGTAACTTCTGTTTCTGCGGTGCCGCTTACGCTAATTTTTCTGCGCAAATCTACTTGTTGAGCCATCGCTGACGATAAACCTAAAAATGCAACCAGTGCTAGTGCTATTAACTTTTTCATAATCTGTAGTGTTTTTAATTGTTATGAAGCTTGCATAAGCTTTTTTATATTTAGCTTTTGTTTGCTTATGCAGGTTTCATATCTATTTTTCTTTGTGTGTACTGTAATGATGTAAACGATATGCAAATTCCACACCGAGATTTTATTTTTTTTAACTCATAAACGATTATTAGGAGTTAAAGGCTACAACTTTTCCCTTTAATAGTCCTATATGATTTATTTACAGTATGATAAATTATTCCCTGATTGGTGAGGAAAAATTAGATAGCATGCATTTTTGGATGAATAAATGCCCGAATAATTTAGACGTCCTGTTCTTTTGAAGCTAAATTCCTTCAAAATTACTTTATACTTCCTAGGAAGAATACCAGATGAATAAAATTATGCGCAAGGTTTTATGCTTAAATAGACGGAATTATATATGGTTATAAAACCTAGCGCAGCAGAATTCTCTGCAGAATTTTAATCATGTTTTGCAATTGGGAATTGCAAAAAATAGAATGGCGGTTGTTAAACCTTTGATACTTTAACTGCCGTTGGTCCTTTTTGACCCATTTCTACTTCAAACGTAACTTTATCACCTTCTTTAATCTGGGTGATTAAACCGTTTGCGTGAACGAAAATACTGTCTTGTGTTTCAGTGTTTTTAATAAAACCGTAACCCTTACTATCGTTGAAGAAAGTAACTGTTCCTTTTTTAACAGGGTTTTCATCAATGATGTCCTCTTGTCTTGAAATACCGATCTGAATATCTTCTGTATTGATAACTTTCTTTTTCTTCGGATCTGGTGGAGTAGAAGAGATGTTTCCGTTTTCATCAACGTAAGCCATCATATCTTCAAGTGCTAAACCTTTTTTGGCATTAGCCTGACGCTCTTCTTTTTTCTCTTGTTTATCTTTTTGTTTTTTTAATCGTTTTTTTTCGTTCTCTTTTTTACTGTATGTTGCCTGAGATTTAGCCATATTTTATTTAATTGTTTTGTTTTTGAAAGATGAGTGGAATGGAGAATTATACAAAGATAACAATACTTAAGCATAAACACGATTTTATTCGGTCACGCGCTCTTTCATTATGGTTAATAACAAATAACTATGGCAAGATGTTTTTGCCGGTAGACTTACTGGGTATCAACTCCGCTATAACTTTTCACTATTATCATAAATAACAACTGTGTGCCCATAGCTAAACTTTAATGCAATTTTTTCCAGTTTACTTTATCAATCTGGTACACAAAATTCCATTTTAATGGTTCACCATAATAGGCAACCTCTAATTCAGCAATTTTAACCGCCCCCAATTTGTCGATTGCTTTTTGCGAACGAAAGTTAGTAGTGCCAATATGTAAAATCACTTTATCTACAAATTGAAAAGCATGATTAAACATTAAGGTTTTTAAGGCCTGATTATGTCCCTTGCCCCAAAACTCACGTGCAATAAAAGTGTAGCCTACGGTAACTGAGGAGTCACTTTCATCCAAATCATAATACCTTGAACTGCCCACAATCTTTTTAGTTTCATTTTCATAAACGATAAAAGCACCCTTAGATTCGATTGCACCTTTAAAGAAATTTTCGAAAACCGCTCTTTTATAGCGGTCTTTATTGGGGTGCTGCTCCCAGATTAAAGGATCGGAAGCTACTGCAAAAAGGGCTTCAAAATCTTCTTCTTTTAAGGGAACTACCGTAATTAAATCGTTTGCTAACGTAGGTTGTAAATTGAAATTCATATTATTTGTAATGAAAACGGCCGGTTTAAGGCCAGCCGTTTATTGTGATTGCATTATTCAGGCAAGGTAATAGATTTCTCCATTCCGTTGCACTTCAGTCGAAATGACGTGATGAGTTACTTTACTAAGCCTTCAATTTCTACCACTTCCTGAGCATCTTTCTGATAATCAACTTTATCAATTTCAAAGCCAAATAAGCTTAAGAAATCAGCTCTGTAGCCTGGTAAATCGCCTATTGCAGGCAAGGTTTCAGTTGTAGCTTCTTCCCAAAGTTTGGCAACTTTAGTCTGGATATCCTCACGCATTTCCCAATCGTCTATCCTGATTCTTCCTTTCTCATCAACAGGAACAGCGTTGCCGGTATATAAGCGATCAGCATATAACCTTTGGATCTGCTCGATAGTGCCCTCATGAACACCTTCTGCTTTCATCACTTTATATAATAAAGAGATGTATAAAGGAATTACCGGAATGGCAGAACTGGCCTGTGTTACCAGTGCTTTGTTAACCGATACATAAGCTTTGCCATCAATATCTTTTAATTTATCAGCAATTTTAAAAGCAGTGGCTTCCAGATCGTCTTTAGCTCTTCCAATAGTTCCTTTGCGGTATACTGGTTCGGTTAAAGCTGGGCCTATGTATGAATAAGCTACAGTTGTTGCGCCTTCAGCAAGCAGATTCTCTGCTTTTAAGGCGTCGATCCACATAGACCAATCCTCGCCACCCATTACAGCAACGGTGTTGGCAATATCTTCTTCAGTAGCTTGCTCAATGGATATTTCACTTACATTACCGGTGTGGAAATCGACAGTTTTATTGGTGTAAGTGCCACCGATAGGTTTTAAGGTAGAGCGGTGCAATACCTCGGTATCAGGGTGTTTCCTAACCGGAGAAGCCAGGCTATAGATGACCAGATCTACCTGACCAAGGTCAGCTTTGATCAGTTCAATGGTTTTTTCTTTAATTTCTTTAGAGAATGCATCGCCATTTATACTTTTTGCATATAAACCGGCAGCATGGGCTTCTTTTTCAAAAGCTGCGGTATTGTACCAGCCTGGAGATGCTGTTTTGCCTTCTGAAGGTGCTTTTTCAAAAAATACGCCAATGGTAGAAGCACCGGAGCCGTAAGCAGCAGCAATACGCGAAGCTAAACCGAAACCTGTTGATGCGCCGATCACCAATACTTTTTTAGGACCGTTTATAGCACCTTTAGATTTTACATATTCAATTTGATTCTTTACGTTTTGTGCGCAACCATCTGGATGTGCAGTTAAACAGATAAAGCCCCTCATTCTAGGTTCGATAATCATTTTTGTTCTTTTTTACGTTTGTAATATTAAAATAAGCACAGTTTTAAGGTTTTTGAAAATGCCTTCATGTCCAAATCTTTAACGAAGATATATTTTTAATTGTTTAACATTAAATGAAATTTGTTTTTAACTCAAAGTGGGCAAAGGTTTTCGCGGAGCACGCAAAGCTGGAGGTATGGCTTAGCCGATCAAACTTCTGACCTCCGTCCCCTTACCTCCGACTTTTTTAACCACCGAGTACGCAGAGTTTTGCACTGAGTACACAAAGCATTTACTTTTTTAATGCACACTTTAGAACAGGGAAGTAGATATTGTTTGGGCGATTAGATATCCAATTCTGACCCTCTGGCCTCCGACTTTTTAACCGCAAAGAACGCATAGATTTTCGCAAAAAATGCAAAGCTGAACTATAGTTTGGGCGGTTAAACCGCTGACCTCCGTCCCCTTACCTCCGACTTTTTTAACCACCGAGTACGCAGAGTTTTGCACTGAGTACACAAAGCATTTACTTTTTTAATGCACACTTTAGAACAGGGAAGTAGATATTGTTTGGGCGATTAGATATCCAATTCTGACCCTCTGGCCTCCGACTTTTTAACCGCAAAGAACGCATAGATTTTCGCAAAAAGTGCAGAGTTGAACTATAGTTTGGGCGATTAAACCGCTGACCTCCGACCCCTGACTTCCGACTTTAATATATTTCTGCTAATTTAGCGCCACACAGGTAAAACCGGTTTATCTATTATGAAAAAAATATTATTATCTGCCGTGATGGTACTCATCATGGCCGCTGGAAAGCTATATGCACAAACCCAACATCAAAATTCTGGTTGGTTTATGTTTTTAAATAACACCAAATTTAACGATAAATGGGGATTACAGTTTGATTTTCAGGCTCGTTCAGCTGATGATTGGGGTTATGTGCGGAATACTTTGGTGAGGCCTGCGGTTCAATATTTCATTAATAACAAAAGTAATGTTGCCCTGGGTTATCTGTGGCAGACCACAACAACCGAAGTGATGGGAAGCAACGATCTTACCCTTCACGAACACCGCATTTTTGAACAGTATATCTACAATCATAAAATCAGCTCGGTATTTGCCAGTCACAGGGTTAGGTTAGAACAACGTTTTATCGGACGTACAGATGAAGATGTGTTTTCGCAGCGTTTCCGTTATTTTGTAAGGTTAATCCAGCCATTGCAAAAAACTCAGCCAAAGTTTACAAAGGGGGCATTTGTGGCTTTACAGAACGAGGTGTTTTTAAATCTTCAGAATAAGGCCAAAATTAATAATAGTGTCTTTGATCAGAACAGGTTATACCTTGCTGCGGGTTATCGTTTTTCAAAGCAGTTTGACCTGGAAGCCGGGTACATGAACCAAGTTACACATGGTGTTTCAAATAATACGGTAAATAACATTATTCAACTTGCTGTTTATACCAGGTTTTAATGTTTTAAAGTCATTTTTTGTATAACAACTCTTACGAAATGTTAAACCTGTTGTAAATGATTGGTCTTTTTGCTCAATTTGCCGCGTGAAAAGATTTACCATTCTATTTTTAGCACTCTTGTTTGGCAGGCGGATGCAGGCACAAGAGATTAAAACCTCTTCAACCAATAATACACCAACTTCTAAAAGCTTATTCAATCCTGAACACAAAAGAAATTTTTCGCGTAAAGGCGATTTCTTTTTCCACTGGGGTTATAACAGTTCGTGGTACGGTAAAAGTGATATCAGGTTTCAGGGACCGAACTACGATTTTACCATGAAAGATGTAGTTGCACATGATCGTCAATCAAAATTAAGCTGGGCCTACTTAAATCCTGGTTTAATTACAGTACCTCAATATAATATTCGTGTGGGGTATTTCATTAAAGATAATTACAGTATTTCTATTGGCTGGGACCACATGAAATATGTAATGGATATTCCACAAACTGTTGCCATTACCGGACATATCGGAACAAATATTACACCTGAAAATGTGGCTACTGGCACATTGGCAGGCGATTATCATGGGCAACTTGTAAATGTTAAAGAAAGCATGCTCACTTATGAGCATACCGATGGTTTTAATTATGCCAATATCGAAGTAGAACGTTATGATGATATTTGGGTGGCGCCCGGTGGAAATACTTCATTAACTTTAGAAACCGGTTTAGGCGGTGGAATTATGGTGCCGCGTTCTGATGTACGTTTGTTTGGCCTAGGTAGAAACAACCACTGGAATATTTCTGGTTATGGTGTTTCGGCTAAAATCGGACTTAAGTTTTATGTTTGGAAAAATGTTTATCTGCAGAATACCACAAAATTTGGTGCCACTAATTTAACAAACGTACATACCACAGGTTGGGATGAATTTGATCACGCCAGTCAGAAAATTAACTATATTGAAAATATGTGGCTGATCGGCGTTCAGTTTTAAAACATGTAAAGGAGGCTTATTCTCTTTTTTTTGAGGTGCCATTTAATACGGCCGCGGAAACACAAAAGGCGCGGAGAATTCACTTGGCTAATGTTGATATTGCAAAGATTATTTCATCAAATAAAAATTGGCTTATAATGATAATCAGTCCAATTATTAACGGTGATTTTTGTTGCCGTCTTTAAAAAAAGGATTGCTTCACGCTTGCGCTTAGTCCCAAGCTGCTGTTCGCAATCACGTATTAAATTATTTATCCAATAACCTCCGGTGATAATTAATCTGCCCCAGGTGGTAAGCTAAATGTGTACTGAGGTGAACGAGGAAAAATTCGGTAGTCGTTTTTTCTTCCAATACCATTATCGGATACTCGTTATCCATCTGCTCCTGGCTTACCTGATCTAAAGTTTTGCTAACAACATTTATGGTTGCTTCAATCATATTGATCAGCTCTTGCTTTGGAATATCTTTTAAGGAGAATTCCAGTTCGCGGTTCCGGATATAATCGGTGCCACCTAAAACAGCGCCGATGTAAGTATTCAGGTTACCCACAAGGTGCAGGCAAAGGTTCCCGGCCGGATTTGCAATGCCATGGTCTATCCGCCATAGATTCTCTTCTTTCTGGTAAGCTTCAATTTCGGATTTCAGCTTGCTCAGATCTCGGTTAAAAAGTTTTTTTAGTGTTTCGGTAAGCATCTTTCAATAATTAAAGATTGATTTTTTTCGCAGGTTGAGATAATATTTCTTTTCCGGCCTTACTAATTACCAATTGTGCGGGTGGAGCATCTTTCTCGCCTATTACAATGATGAAGCAGGTATATAAATTGTCGCCGCTTTTAAATTGGTAATTGTGGTTGCCTCCGCTACCATCAGGTGTAAATTTACCATTGGTTAAAATTAATTTAGGCTTATCGCTCATTTTGCTTTTTATCGGCCATGAGGCATAGCGGTAATTGTTATTGCCAAGATCATCAATCCTGATCCGGTACTGAGCGGTTTCGAAAACGAGAACCGGTTGCGCAAAATTGCTGATTGAGGAGTGAAGGCTATTTTTATCAACATTTATCAACCTGGCCTGTTCTTTGGCTTCTAACCTCGATTGGTGATTAACGGCAATTAATTTCCCGTCGGTATCAAGCCATAACTCGCCGTTTAACAACATGATCCCGCGCCAACCAACGGCGTCCCAATCGGTTTCAACCTTGGAGTTAATGATCTTTTTGGTTAAATTATCATCAAAAACTTCTTTGTACCGTTTAACAAATTCCTGTTTATTTTTAATGGGTGGGATAGGATAGGTCCTGTTTAAAGGATATTTAATTTTACTGCTCAGCTTTTCTATATTTCCGCTTTTAACAACTTTGATAAAGCTGGTAACTACCGGGCGGTATTTTTTGTCGAGTGTTTGATCCTGCGCATTTACAAGGTAATTTGTGCAGATTAATAAAAAGGCTAAAAATATTTTTTTCATTAGATGGAGCTTGTTAAGCAAATATAATTTTTTGATCTGAATACCGTTTCGTATCCTGTGTTTTTGCATCATAATAAATCTTTTTTGTATGGAGTACCAACAGTTGTTTTGTTGAAATACAATTTTCTTTTTTTGAAAAGCAGGTTCCTGGGGGCATCGGTTCCGAAAGTCCTGCCATCCGCTTTACTTCACTGCGTTCGTGCCCGCTCCTGTCAGGTTTAAATTACTTGGGCAGACCTTTCTATCCTGAACCCGATAGCAGCGGCAGTTCCTCATTCTTCATCAGGGCTAAAGCAAATGGCGGGACTGCTATAAACCCAAGGGCTTCTGTATTTGATTTCCGAAAAAATAAGATAGGTTGCTGAGCACAGGGCTTGTGTACAACATTATTTCTGTTTCCGTTTTACGCTTGCACGCTTCACTTCCTCGGTCATTACAGGTATCACTTCAACCTGAGTTAGGTGGGCAGGGCGGTAATTCATTTTTAAGGTTCGCAATTGTGGTTCGAGAAGATACGAACCATGGAAGAGATTAAAGAGACAAAAAAATGCCCCGAATTTCTCCGGGGCGTTCCTTCAAGATGATGAATCTGATCTTATACTTTTCTTACGCCACCTGAGCCAATAACCGTTTTATCAACAGTTGGATTGCCTGAATAATTTACGTTTCCTGATCCGCTGATGACTGCTTTAATACTATCGCTTACGGCAATGTTCACCGTTCCTGAACCGCTAATGGTGCTGGTTAACGTTTTTGTAGAAAAAGATTTACCTGCAAAAGTGCCTGAGCTGCTGATCACTACTTTCGCATGGTCTGCACCTCCAGTAATGTTAATCGCGCCTGATCCGCTGATTACACCGCTATAATTATCTACATCTGCTGTAGCTTTAATATTTCCTGAACCGCTCACAGTTGTGGTAAGGTTCCCTGTGCTGATTTTTCCGTTTACGGTTAAGCTTCCATCACCGCTAACCGTTAAACTCGCTAATTCTTTTGCCGATACATAGGCTGTAATTTTTTTACCTTCGTATTTTCTGGACCAGCTGGTAATGCTGGTTTGCGGACGGATGACCAGAACACGGCCTTTTACTTCAGTAACGATTGAAGCAATTGCCTCTGCATCACCTTCTAAACGACAGCTTTCGCTATTCCCGAGTGTTACAATTACATTGATAGGGCCTGCGGCTGCAACGCCGTTGAAATTTTTTACCTCTCTGTCATCCCCATTATTTTTAGAAGTGGCGATGTTGATCTGATCTTTTGCAACGGCATTAATGCTAAAGCTTAAGGTTAGGGAGGCTAATAATATGGCAAATACTTTTTTCATGGTTATAGATTTTGTTTTTTTAGATAAATAATGAGCTTTTTCTATAAGACGTTGGTTTTTTCAAAAAGTTGCGTATCATAAAATTTAATTTTCTTTATTATTAATTTTCTACTGTAACCTTTTTGTAAGGATGTAAAACAATGGATCGTGTTTAAAGTTATCAGCATTTATGCTGGCATCTACAGCAATGGTTTTCCAATCATTTGTCGGTTTGATCAAAGTATAAGCGCCGGTTTTTAAGGTTACGCGTACGGGCATATCAAATCCTTTAGCATCCGTTAACCAACGATAGGATAGGATGCCGTTGTTGATCTTATATTCCAGAACCGGCGGCTTGGAATAACGGAGATACTGATCAAAAACTTTATCTAATTTTAGCCCACTTTGTTTGGTTATGTAGTTTTCGATTTCGGCGGTGGTTACGGTTTTATGATAGAATGTTTTGCCTAATCCACGTAGAATCTGCCTGAATTTTTCATCGTTATTAATAAGTTGACGAATGATATTAACCAGATTTGCACCCTTTGGATACATATCGCCAGAGCCTTCTTTGTTTACCCCATAAGGACCAATTACAGGCACGTCGTTACGGATGATTTGCTGTAATCCAATTACATACTCATCAGCGGCTGCTTTACCCTCAGTACATTCGGTAAAAAGGACCTCCGAATAATTGGTAAAACCTTCGTGGATCCACATATCGGCGATATCTTTTGCGGTAATGCTATTGCCGAACCATTCGTGGCCACTCTCGTGGATGGTGATAAAATCCCATTTTAAGCCATGGCCGGTGCCACTTAAATCTTTACCTAAATAACCTGGCTTAAACTGATTGCCGTAAGCTACTGCACTTTGATGTTCCATCCCTAAATGTGGTGCCTGAACCAGTTTATAACCGTCTTTGTACCATGGGTATGGGCCAAACCAATATTCGAAACATTTTAACATGGGTTTAACATCGGCTTCCCAATGTGGACGGGCTTTGGCACTGTCGGTTTGTAAAGCCCAGTAATCGATGCTCAGTTTGCCGTTTTCGCCATTATAACTATCCTGCCAGTGAGCATATTTGCCGATATAAAAAGTAACATCATAGTTGTTGATGGGATTAGCAACAAACCAATTGTATTGTTTGTAACCATCAGGTTTATCTACCGTATTTCTCAATCTACCATTCGATATTTCCTGTAAAGTTTTAGGAACAGTAATGCTGATTAACATACTGTCTACTTCATCGCTCTGATGATCTTTATTGGGCCACCAAACACTGGCTCCTAAACCCTGGCAGGCCACAGAAACAAAAGGATTGCCTGCGGCATCTTTTTTAAAGATAAAACCGCCATCCCAGGGTGGTGTTTTTGCTACTAAAGGATTACCGGAATAGAAAACGGTAAATTTATCTTTGCTTCCTCTTTTTATGGCTTTAGGGAAGGTTACAAAAACAGCATTATTTGCTCTGGTAAAAGGTAAATCAGCGCCCTTATACACCACTTTCTCTACTTTAAGGTTATCGAAAAGATCAAATTGTAGTTTAGTGAAATCTTGGGTAGCCGTAAATACAAATTCGTTGCATCCAACGATGGATTTCTGATCAATATCGATTTTTACGTCTAAATGGTAATAGTTAATGTCGTAACAGGTACGTAATGGAGTGAGGGTTCCACGTAGGCTATCGGCCCGGGAGTTCATCTGGTTTTTGCCAAGCATCTGTGCCTGTGCAGCCGGAATGCTGAAAGCAAGTGCAAAGAGGATGAATAATTTTTTCATTTGTTTATTGATTGACCGACGCTTTCGGTTCATGGAGACACGAACCGAGGTTTTAGGGTTATTTATTGAATTGTTAAAAACGACTAATTATTACACGCTCGTTGGAAACGAGCATGAGCTTATTTTATCACGTCAACTTCGATAAAACTATCATTAAAAACCGTTTGTGTAGCTTTAATGTAATCTGCTTCAGTTGCTTTATAGGGGTTTTCTACAAATTTTTGTGGGTTACGGGCAAATAAGGGGAAAGCTGTGCTCTGCACCTGGATCATAATCCTGTGGCCTTTTTTAAAGGTGTGCAATACATCCTGCAACTGGAAGTTTACAGCTGTTTTTTGATTGGCCACCAAAGCCTCCGGTTTTTCAAAACTATTGCGGAAACGGGCCGGCATTACTTCCGAACGCACCATTTGCCAGTAATTGCTCAGGGTAATGTTCTTGTTTGGCATGTAAGGATTGTTCGGCTCATCGGCTGGATATACATCGATTAGTTTTATAATAAAATCGGCATCGGTGCCGGTAGTGGCAATTTTAAGGTGCGACATGATTTCGCCACCTAATGTAATGTCGTTATCCAATACATCAGTTTGGTACACCAAAACATCTGGTCTTCTGCCTGCAAAACGCTGATCTTCACTCATGTAATTATGCGGGGTAAAACCCAGTGTAGTAGTTAAATCTTCTGTATAGGGAACCGGTTTTAAGGGATCGCTGATGTAATTTGCTGAGCCAGGTGCTGATGGGGCGGTCATGCTTAATTTACCATCTGCTCCTAAATATAATTTTTGTTTGCTTGCTTTTTCCGTTGGCCATTTGCTAAAGGTTTCCCATTGTTTTTTACCGGTATCGAACATATACGCTTCGGGCAAGCCTGAGTTTTTATCTCCATTGCCCTTTAAGAAATGGTTAAAAAATTTAGCTTCAATTTCTTTTTGATAAAAAGTGGCAATGCTATCACCGAAATAAACATTACTGTGCATGGTATGGCCGGTTTCGCGACTCCATCTGCCATGTCCGAATGGCCCCATAACGATGGTGTTATAAGCATTGGGATTTTTCTTTTCGATGGTTTTGTAAATATTCAACGGTCCGGATAAATCTTCTGCATCGTACCACCCACCTACTACCATTACTGCTGGTTTGACAGTGTTATAATGTTTCAGCAATCCACGTTTTTGCCAAAACTCATCGTAATTGGGATGGTTAACGGTTTCCTGCCAGAAGAAATTATTCTTGTAATATTTGTCGGCATTGCTTAAAGGACCTAAGTCTAAAGCAAACTGATAACCATCTTTTGTTTTTGGCAAAATCATTTGGTTGTTATACCAGGCTTTAGAAGTTGTATCGGTTTTCTGCACGCCAAATACTGGAAAGGTCATGAAATAACTTTGCAAAAATGATCCGTTGTGATGGAAATCATCAAAAAAGAAATCAGAAATTGGTGCCTGCGGAGAGGATGCTTTTAGTGCAGGGTGATTGCTTAAAATCCCGGCTGCGGTATAAAAGCCTGGATAAGAAATTCCCCACTGCCCAATTTTACCATTATTATTGGCTACATTTTTTACTAACCAATCGATGGTATCATAAGTGTCAGAGCCTTCATCAACATCCTTCTTCGATTTTTTATTGTCGATTACGGGAGTCATATTAGTCCAGGTACCTTCGCTTTTCCAGCGGCCGCGAACATCCTGCATTACCACGATATACCCTTCTTTCATCATCAGTTCGGATGGGCCTAAACGTGCCGGAAATTGATTTTCACCATAAGGGGCAACACTATAACAGGTACGCTGCATCATCATCGGATATTTTTTATCTTTTGAGGCATCTTTTGGAGTATAAATGGCCGTAAAAAGTTTGGTGCCATCACGCATGGGGATGTACACTTCTTTTTTTATGTAATTTGTTTTTGGATATCCTGTATCGCTTTGCGCAAAAGCTGAAGAGGCTGAAAGCAGGATGATGATGAATTTAAAGTATTTCATTTTTAAGAATAAGCAAGTTATTTATGTATTCGGTTCGTGGCGACACGAACCGGGGTGGAAGGGTTTATTTCAATACCGAAACGGAAAGGAACGAACTGTTATTTACATCATGATAAATTCTATGCGTTGCTTTTTGAAAATCCTGTGGTTCTGCCTGATAGATATCCATAAATTTTTGTGGGTTACGATCGGCTAAAGGAAACCATGAATTTTGAATCTGGATCATGATTTTATGCCCTTTTTTAAAAGTATGCGCTATATCTGGGAGTGGATAATTTACTTTGGTAATGGCACCGGGAACAAACGCTTCGGGTTTTTCGAAACTGTTGCGGTATTTTCCGCGCATAATTTCTCCGCGCACCAACATTTCGTAACCGCCCATCATTAAATCTTTTGGATTTGGTACCGGGTTTGGTGCATCTTCAGGGTAAACATCAATCAATTTAACTACATAATCAGCATCTGTTCCGGTGGTAGAAACTACCAGATTGGCCAGCACGGGTCCGGTTAGGGTGATATCTTCAGTTAAGGCATCAGTCTGATAAGTTTTAACATCCGGGCGGCGGGCTGCAAAACGCTGATCGTCTATCATGTACTCGCGGGTACGTCTGGCCTGAACACCGTCCTGATAAGGTACAGGATTATTCGGGTCGCTAACATATTCATCCCAGCTATCGGTTCTGCCAACTTTATCGAAACTGAGCTTTCCGTTAGGTTGTAAATACAGATTTTTACTTTCTACCTCTTGTGGTGGCCAGTTGCTGAATTTTTTCCATTCATTACTCCCGGTTACAAAAATATTGGCCTCAGCGGCATTAAAATCTCCTTCGCCTTTTAAATAATGTTTAAAGAAAGGAAGCTCGTATTGCTGTTGATAATCGATACTGGTAGTTTTACCAAAGTTGATATCCCCGAGAAAAGAACCATCACTGCGTACCCAGCCGCCATGAAACCAGGGCCCTGCAACCAGGATATTGTTGGCACCGGGATTTTGTTTTTCAATAGCTTTGTAGGTGTCGAAAGTTCCATAGGCATCTTCGGCATCGAAAAAGCCACCCACCACCATTACAGCAGGTTTTACATTGGTTAAATGAGGGGTAATTAAACGTGCTTTCCAGAAAGTATCTAAATTTGGATGTTTAAATAAATCGTTCCAGAATTTAATACTATCAGCAAAATAACGGTCTTTTAAATTTTTAACTGATCCGGCTTCTAAATAAAAACGATAATTATCCTGAATAGGAAACTGAAAACCTTTAGGCCCTTTATCTGGTGTAATCGGTTTAGGTCTCGGTACACCAAAACTGCTCATAAAACTGAAGGCATCCATCAGAAATAATGTGCCGCGGTGGTGGAAATCGTCACCCATAAACCAATCGGTAACGGGTGCCTGAGGAGAAACAGCCTTTAATGCCGGGTGAGCATTTGGCAATGAGGTGGTAGAATAAAAACCCGGATAAGAAATACCATAAATACCAGCATTTCCATTGTTTCCTTTTACGTTTTTAACCAACCAATCGATAGTATCATAAGTATCCGTACTTTCATCAATTGCTGTTTTAGATTTTTTACCAGTCAGTTGTGGGCGGATATCAGTAAATGTACCTTCACTCATCCAACGACCGCGCACATCCTGATAAACAAAAATAAATCCTTCGCGCATCATGGCGGGGAAATTGCCCAGGCTAAGCTTGTATTTATCTTCACCGTAAGGGGCAACAGTGTAAGGCGTACGGTTAATTAAAAATGGATATTTTTTGGATTGATTTTTCGGTATGTAAATGGAAGTGAATAACTTAATCCCATCGCGCATGGGAATCTGCCGTTCTATTTTGGTGTAGTTTTCTCTCACATAAGCCGAGTCGGTTTGTTGAGCCATTAATTCATTAGAAAGAAACAGACAAAATAGAAGGCTGAAAATTCTGTTAAGGTTCATTTAAGCTGGTTTTAGGAATAAAATTTAAATATAGGTGATTAATGATTGATAAGAAAAATATAGCGGGTAAAAGGTTTGTTAGCATGAGGAATGACGGGGCGATCGAAGATATATGGTGGAAAATGGAAGAACCGAAAGTCGGAAAACCGGGGTCAGCGGTCTGGTATGAAAAAATGCGCCTTTGTGGTCGATAATCTAAACGGATGAGACATTGTGTTTTTACTATACGTATTTTCAAGCAGCTTAATCCGCTATTCGTCATCATTTTATCAAAATTTAGTTAAATAGCGTTAAGGGGTAATCTTTTAAGCGTTTTTACCGTCTGATAGATAATTGACTTAAACACAAAAACAATGAACAGGTTAATAAATAAAGCATTGGTTGTTTTCGCTGCAGCAGCGATGATGGCAACCTTGAGTATAGAAAGTGTTTCTGCACAACGGCCAAGTAGGAGTGGAGGTGGTGGAGGCAGATCAGGCTCAATTGGTGCATCAAGAGGTGGTGGATTTTCCCATCAGCCGACTATGCGTGGACCAGGCAGAAGTAGTTTTTCTACCAGTGTCCGTTCTAGCAGATCAAGCTACAATTATTACAGGCCAGGCTACAGGACGGCATATGGCAGGCCTTATGGCAACAGATTTGGTTTTGGAAGGCCTTATCACAGACCATACTATAGTTATTACAGTTTTTACAGACCATTTTTAGGTGTCAGGATTAATGTGCTGCCATTTGGCTATTATCCATTCTGGTACGGCCCAACACAATTTTATTATTCTGGCGGATTGTTTTATCAACAAAATAATGATCAATATGAAGTGGTAACACCACCAGTTGGCGCTGAAGTTCCAAAATTACCATCAGATGCAAACCGGGTAACGATTAACGGCGTTGATTATTACGAATATAAAGGTGTTTATTACACCCAAAAAGAAAATCCTGATGGTAAAACGGTCTATGTAGTGGCTGGAAAGGACGGCGTTTTAAATACAACAGATGGCTTAGCTGATACGCATAACATTGGTGATATCATTAACCAGTTACCTGAAGGATGCAGAGAAGTGACCATTAAAAACGAAAAGTATTTTGTTTCTCCTGATGATGTTTATTATGAAGAGGTAGTTGACGGAACGAATATTACTTACCGTGTTATTGGTAAACTGTTTTAGTTATTTGGGTTTAGCGTGTAGTCGGATGTTACCATCCGACTATTTTTATCTTGAAAAGATTGCTTAATTGTAAGGTTTCTAAAGTTATATTGATGTGTGTCAGATGATAACATCTAACACCACAAAATAGATTATTCCGTGCTCATCTCAGCCTCCGCGACAAAAACTATATTGTTGCATTAAAAAAACATATTTTTGCCACCTAAATATTTCGATGTGAAATCCGTAAGCCCATTTTTCATTATTTATGCGCTCTTGGCTATTGTTTTCTCCTCGTGTTCAGTAGCTAAATATGCTGCGGTTAAGCAGGATGAGACCAGTGTTTCAGCTATCAGGTTTCTAGATGAATACGTTATGCCCTTAAACCCTGTTTTTCAGAATACGGTTGTTGGTGGTTTATCGGGGATTGATTATGATGTAAAACAGAACCAGTATTATATAATCAGTGATGATCCTTCGCAATTTAGCCCGGCAAGGATTTACACCGCAAAGATTGTGCTTAAAGAAAATAAAATCGATACCATCCGGATTACCGGAGTTAATTTTCTTATACAGGAAAATGGAAAACAATATCCCAAATATGGAACCGATAAAAGTGTGAAGCCGGATGGAGAGTCCGTTCGTTATAATCCAATTACCAATCAACTGATCTGGAGCAGCGAAGGCGAAAGGTTGTTTAAAAATGGCGATACGACCATTGTTCAACCCAGTTTAACTTTTATATCTACAACTGGAAAATTTTTAGATACCATTCCGCTGCCAAAAGGTTTTCACTTTACCAAAACAGAGAACGGTCCACGGAAAAATGCATTGTTTGAGGGATTAACTTATGCTGATAATTACAAAACTTTATATGCCGGTTTAGAAGAACCACTTTACCAGGATGGTCCGCAAGCAGCTTTTGAATATGATAAAGCTTTAACACGGATTTTAAAGTTTGATGTGGCCACTAAAAAGAATGTGGCACAATATGCTTATCACCTTGGCGCCTTACCGGTTAAACCTACTGTAGATAATGACTGGAATGTAAATGGAATTTCAGAAATATTGGCCGTTGACGATCACCTGCTTCTGGTAATGGAGCGGGCCTGGGCGAAAGGTCATGATGACCATACTTTTTTAAAACTTTACCTGGTTGATCTGAATGGTGCAGAAAATGAAATCAATAATGCATCTTTTACGAAAAACCCACCTAAGCCCCTCAGCAAAAAACTACTTTTCGACTTTGATACCTTAAACAGGCACATCGATAATTTTGAAGGCGTAACTTTTGGACCAAAACTTGCCAACGGGCACCATTCTTTAATATTTTGTGTAGATAATAATTTCGGTAAATCTCAGGTGCAACAGTTTTTTCTTTTCGAGATAATCCCATAAACCAATTCAGTTAAAAATTTATAATGAGTAAAATAAAAGCCCTGCTTTTCGATTTAGATGGTACATTGATTGATTCTGAAAAATTTCATTTCGATTGTTGGAATACTTTCTTGCAACCCTACAATGTGCATATCGAATTTAAAGATTGGCTAATTAATTATGCAGGCATTCCGCTGCCAATAAATGCAAAAACCATTATAGACCGCTATAAAATTGATGAAGATTTAGCAGACTTTATTGATAGAAGAGAAAAGATAACTTTTGAAGGTTTTAGAACTACTGATATAGCACTAATGCCGTATGCCTTAGAATTTGTACAATTTGCTTACGAAAAAGGACTTACACTAGCAGTGGTTACAGCCAGTCCGAAAATTGATGTTGAAGCTGTTTTTGAACGCAATGGTTTAGCTAAATATTTCAGTTTGTTTATCACCCGTACAGATGTAAGCAAATCTAAACCCGATCCGGAGAGTTATAACCTTTGTATAGAACGCCTGGGCTTATCCAAAGAAGAATGCATCGTTTTTGAAGATACCTTAAATGGGGTTAAATCGGCACTGGCTGCTGGTATTACCTGTTACGCTATTCAGAGCAATGTGCGGGCACATCAAAAACTGAAAATTGCTGATGAGCTGTTCCTCAGTTTTGCCAATGCCAAAACATTTATGTTACAAAAAGAACTGATTTAGTTATTGAAAATTAATTAGCTTAGTATGAAGTAACATGACGCTCAGTATGGTAAAAAAAGGATTATGGATTTTATTGGCAACTTTCGCATTGCTGATTGGGCTTTATCCAATGATTTACTTTTTAATCGATAGAAAATTTGGATTGTTAGGTTCGAAGTCGGTATCGTTGTTAAGCAACACTTGCTGGAACATTGGTTTTTATACGCATATCATTTTTGGAGGAATTGCTTTATTTATCGGTTGGACACAATTTAGTCCGCAGATGAGGAATAGGCGCATGACATTACACCGAAAACTAGGTAAAGTTTATGTGGTTGCTGTACTGCTCAGTGCACTAGCGGGTATTTGTATTGGTTTTTTTGCGACCGGCGGGTGGATTTCTTCCGCAGGATTTATTTGTTTGGGCATCATTTGGTTTTACACTACTTTAAAAGCTTATTTACACATTAAACACGGAGAAATTGCAGCACATCAAAAAATGATGGTTTATAGTTATGCTGCCTGTTTTGCTGCCGTAACATTGAGGATTTGGCTACCGATTCTGACAATAATGTATGGCGATTTTATAAAAGCGTACCTGCTTGTTGCCTGGTTATGCTGGCTCCCGAACATAGTTGTTGCTTATTTAATCACGAGAAAAATAGCGCATCAATAATTGCTTGATACTCTATCTTCCGAATAATATAGTTTATGATGTCTGCTCAGGAAATTTTAGCCGGCGTAGGAACATTTTCACCCCACGATCTGCTGTTGTTTGAAGAAAAAGCGCTGCGAAAAATAGTTAAGAAAAATGATAAGGTCTTGCGCCAGGGTGAGGTTTGCCAATCTGTTTATTTCATTCTTTCTGGGTCTTTCGTTCAATTTCAGTCTGATTAAGAAACTGAAACCATCATCGACCTGCATCTACCCAAAGAATGGATGTTTAATCACCCAAGTTTGATTGATCAAATACCTTCGGGTACAACCATTAAAGCATTTAAGGATGCGGAGGTAATCGAATTGAGTTTAATTAACCTGCACGAGTTAATTGGCAATTCGCAATCTTTCTTAAACCTGGGAAGAATTTTTGGTCAAGCGAATCACCGGACTTACCTTTTCGATAATGCATTAAGTCCCGCACAAAAATATGATTATATTAAAAATGTTAAACCCCTTATTGTACAGGTTTTTCCAGTTAAACTTATCGCTTCGTATCTTAAAATAACCCCCGAAACATTAAGCAGAGTTAGGGCAAACTATCGAATTTCCTGATTTCGATCAAGTGCTGCTTTTGAGAAAATTGCTCATTTTTGAAATAAAAAAATATGCTGACAGAGATTAACCCAAAACTTCCAATGCGTGATAAAGAAATCACCAAAGATTTTTATGTAAATAAATTAGGATTTAAAGACATTGGCGCAGACAATTTTAAGGATTATCTAATGGTCAAACAAGACCATATTCAGATTCACTTTTTTTTATTTGAAGCACTTGATCCGAAAGAAAACTACGGACAGGTTTACATCCGTACAGATGATATAGAGGGTTTGTACAATTCGATGCTGGAAACTAAACAAAGCATCCACCCAAATGGGCATTTGCAATCAAAACCATGGGGGCAGAAAGAGTTTTCCATGCTGGATCCGGATAACAATTTACTTACTTTCGGGCAATCGGTTTAAGAGGGCATTTGTCAATAGTTCATTAGTCAATGGTTGATTGGTGAATAGTTTATGGTTTAGGAGGTGTATAGTGAATTAGGGTTAAATGTCAAATACTTAGCCCCAGCTTATTTACTTTATGTATCGGGATAAACCAAATATTTTATAGTCTTAAAGTAAAATATTGTTATGCTCATAGACTTATACACATTGAACTTTGTGGGATTATCCTGTTTGACCTCAGTAATGAAGCGTCAGTTATGCCCTATAGGCTATTAATTTGTGGTCTAACGCCTAAAAGATTGCAAGACTATTGCCCATTCTACTTTTAGCTTTCCGCCTTTTTTCCATACATTTGGCTAATTAAAATACTTAAGAAATTATGCAATACGATGTCGTTGTTATCGGTTCAGGTCCGGGCGGTTATGTAGGCGCAATCCGTTGTGCTCAGTTAGGTTTAAAAACTGCAGTAATAGAAAAATATAAAACTTTTGGAGGTACTTGCTTAAACGTAGGTTGTATTCCATCAAAAGCTTTGTTAGATTCATCAGAGCATTTTCACAACGCTGCCCATACATTTACTACTCACGGTATCGATTTAAAGAACCTTAAAGTAAATATGCCACAAATGATCGCCCGTAAAGACGATGTTGTTGCGCAAAATACGGCTGGTATTACTTATTTGTTCAAGAAAAATAAAATCGATTCTTACGAAGGTGTTGGTTCATTTGTAGATAAAAACACAGTTTTAATCACAAAGGCTGATGGTTCTACCGAGACCTTAACCGCTAAAAATGTTATCATTGCTACGGGCTCTAAGCCTACAGTTCTGCCATTTTTGCCAATCGATAAAAAACGCATTATTACCTCAACAGAGGCTTTAAATATTAAAGAAGTTCCAAAGTCGATGGTTGTAATTGGGGGCGGTGTTATCGGTTTGGAGTTAGGTTCTGTTTACGCCCGTTTAGGCACAAAAGTTTCAGTAATTGAGTTTTTACCATCCATCATTGCAACAATGGATGCAAGTTTAGGAAAAGAACTTCAACGCGTACTGAAGAAAAACCTGGGCATGGAATTCTTTATGAATCATAAAGTTACCGGTGCTACAAATAATGGTGAAACGGTAACGGTTACTGCCGAAAATGCGAAGGGTGAAGCCGTAAATTTCGACGCTGATTATTGCATCGTAGCTGTTGGTCGTACGGCTTATACCGAAGGTCTGGGTTTAGATAAAATCGGTATTACTGTTGAAGAAAGAGGAAAAAAAGTCCCTGTAAATGAGCATTTAGAAACTTCGGTTGCTGGTGTTTACGCCATTGGAGATGTAATTACCGGTGCGATGCTGGCACACAAAGCAGAAGATGAAGGTACTTACGTTGCCGAAACCATTGCCGGTCAGAAACCACATATCAATTATAACTTAATTCCAGGGGTAGTTTATACCTGGCCAGAAGTTGCTTCTGTAGGTTTAACTGAAGAGCAGTTAAAAGAAAAAGGTGTGAAATATAAAGCAGGTTCATTCCCTTTCAAAGCCAGCGGACGTGCGAAAGCGAGTATGGATACCGATGGTTTTATTAAAGTTTTGGCCGATGCTGCAACTGATGAGGTTTTAGGTGTACACATGATTGGTCCGCGTGCTGCAGATATGATTGCTGAAGCCGTTATTGCAATGGAATTCCGCGCATCTGCTGAAGATATTGCACGTACCTGCCATGCGCATCCAACCTATACAGAAGCGCTAAAAGAGGCGGCACTTGCTGCAACTGATAACAGAGCGATACACATTTAATTATTATCCGATCAGATACTGAAACAAATTCAGTATCTGATCGGTAAATTGCATATATCATTCTTTCAGAGTTGTCAATTTAAATAGGTATTTCACTATTAGTTGACCACTCTTCTTAACCTTCGATTATTAATATTCTTTGAAAGTTCTCCTATCTAGCAGTAAAGATGCTGAAATAAATTCAGCATGACGATAGCACTGAAAAAAGGAGGCTGAATCTAATCAAAATACATAATATTAATCGACTCGGTTCTTATTTAATTCATTTCGATAAACAAAGAATTAAAATTAAGCCCTATATTGCATGCAATAAAACTTTAGGGGTGCCTTCAAATAAGTTGGCTGAGAATATACCCTTTTTGAGGTTAACGGTAGAAGATGAAAAGGTAGAGGTTTAGTTTCCTTCAGCCGTAAAACCCTCCAGCCATCAACCTCAAATGGACCTGATCCGGATCATGCCGGCGTAGGAAATTAGTTTGTCTGCAATAATTGCATAAAATGCCTTCGGCATTTGAAGACTCCTGAAGTTGTACAACAAAATGAAGTCTTTAACCATGAATTATATTCAGGTATTAACAATAGCTGGCTCAGATAGCGGCGGCGGTGCGGGCATTCAGGCAGATTTGAAGACCTTTTCAGCTCTGGGCTGTTTTGGTACCTCGGTAATTACGGCAGTAACAGCACAAAATACACTAGGGGTGCGGTCCGTTCATGGAATTCCAGTTACGATAATTAAAGATCAGTTACAGGCCGTGTTGGATGATATAACACCATTGGCGATTAAAATCGGCATGATTAACCGGGCAGAAGTGGTTGATGTAATTGAAACAGAACTTAAAAATTACGCTGTGAATGTTCCTGTTATTTTAGATCCTGTAATGGTTGCTACCAGTGGGCACCGCTTAATCGAATCCGATACCGTTAATCAATTGGTAGAAAAATTATTTCCCATCGTTAGTTTGGTTACACCAAATATAGATGAGGCCATAATCCTTTCGGGACAAGAAATCAATAACCTTTATGATATGGTCGCCGCAGGGAAGAAAATCATCGAAAAAGGTGCAAAAGCAGTCTTGGTTAAAGGTGGCCATTTGGCTGGACCGATTATTTACGATGTACTCATTTCTGGTGCCGAAATTCCTTTGGTTTTAGAAAGTGTCTTTATTGCTTCTAAAAATTTGCACGGAACGGGTTGCACACTCTCATCGGCTATAGCCGCCGAAATGGCAAAGGGCAACAATTTATTATCTGCAATAAAAAATGCAAAAAACTACATCAGCCGGGCCTTACAGGCAGGTAGCGAAGTAAAAACAGGGGAAGGTAACGGACCGCTAAACCACTTTTTCGAACCTTTAAAATTAATTATCCAATGAAGTGGAGCGACAATGCCTGGGAACGGGTTAAACCCATCTATAATAAAATTTTAACCATGCCCTTTAATACGGAGCTGAGCAATGGCACCTTGCCAAAAGAAAAATTTATCTTCTATTTAGCACAGGATGCCTATTACCTTTTAGAATTCGGGCGGACACTAAGCACGATTAGTGGACGGATGCAAAATGCAGATTTGGTGATGACTTTTGCGGGGTTTTCTACAGGGGCTATTTTTGCCGAGCGCAGTCTGCACCAAAGCTATTTTGTAGAATTTGGTTTAGCAAGCGAAGTGCGGGCCACTCCATCTACACTTTTGTATACCAGTTATATCCTTAGTCAAGCAGCCTATGCCAATGTAGAAGTAGCGGTAGCGGCTGTTTTGCCCTGTTTTTGGATTTATAAGGCTGTAGGCGATCATATTTTTACTCAGCAAAATGGAAACGAAAATCCTTACAAAAGGTGGATTGATATGTATGCAGGTGTAGAATTTGCAACTGCAGTAGAAAAAGCCATTGATATTACAGATGAACTGGCAGCACAAACAAATGCTGTAACTCAACAAAAAATGCTGGATGCTTTTGAAATGGCTACCCGCTTAGAGTGGATGTTCTGGGATAGTGCCTATGAATTGGAAAAATGGAAAATCTAATATTTTAACCTCATAGACGGCAAAATATTTTGATAAAATGTTAAAAACCTGTCGATATTTCCAATAGATTTAAAGAACTTTGTCGTTTTATCATTTTAAAACATCACATTGGAAGAGCGCACGCAAGAACAGGAATTTTTAATTAAACCAGAAGATAAACCTCCATTAGCGCAAAGTTCTCCAAAACAAGTACGTTTAGCTATATCTGCCTTTTACTTTATGCAAGGGGTCTGCTTTGCCAGTTGGGCCAGCAGGATCCCAACTTTTAAGGCCTCCATGGGTTTAAATGATGCAGAATTAGGTTCTATACTTTTTGCATTGCCGGCAGGACAGATTATAACCATGTTTTTTTCTGCAAAACTGACCACACATTTTGGCAGTAAGAAAATGTTAAGGGCAACAGCGCCACTTTATGCTATTGCATTAACTTTTTTAGCATTAGCTAACACAGGTTGGCAATTGGCGGCTTTTTTGGTTTTGTTTGGTATTACAGGTAATTTATGTAATATCGCTTTAAATACTCAGGGTGTTGCTGGTGAAAACTATTATGGCAAACCCATTATGAGTTCATTTCATGGCGCCTGGAGTATCGGGAATTTAACAGGTGCATTAATTGCGCTTGGTTTGGTTAACCTAAAATTAGGTATGTATACCCATTTCTGGATTATTGCCTGCATATCTCTAACCAATGTGTTATTTAATTCCAAAAAACTACTCAGTTACAATAAACCAGATACCGTAGTGGAGAAAACGAAATTTTTTACCATGCCTCAGGGTATTTTGGTGTTATTGGGCGTTATTGCATTTTGTAGTATGGCTACCGAAGGTACCATGTTCGATTGGAGTGCTATTTACTTCGAAGATGTAGTAAAATTGCCGCACAATAAGGCCATTATTGGTTATGCATCATTCATGTTTATGATGGCCAGCGGAAGGTTTATGGGCGTATTTTTGATCGGTAAATTCGGGCGAAAAAATCTGTTACAGATTAGCGGTGCTATTATATCTGTAGGTATGGCGCTTGCGGTGATATTCCCGAACCTGTTTATTGCTATTGTTGGTTTTATGCTTATTGGTTTGGGTGTTTCGAGTATTGTGCCCATGGTATATAGCATAGCGGGAAACAATAAGAAAGTACCAGCCGGTAAAGCCATAACCATGGTTTCGAGCATCGGTTATTTTGCTTTTTTGTTCGGCCCACCGTTAATCGGTTATGTTTCGCAATTGTCCAGCCTTCGCTATTCTTTCGGGATTATTTCTGTGTTCGGTATGCTGATTATTTTTTTGGTTGCGAAAATTAAAGAGATAAATTAGGGTGCATTTCATATAGAAATATATCGGTTATTTGTAGTGCAGTGTCTATGGGAAAAATAGCGTTTCTTCCCGTTTTTTGCTTGTACTTCGCATCCTCATGCCACGTTGCTGCAGGGTGCCGCTGCAAACCGCTCACCCGCAAAGAACAGGGGCAAATTGGCCAAACCAGCTTTTCATTTTTGGGGTGGCAAGGCGCACAAACCATCATTCCTAAACCCGATTGAAGCGAACACGAAGTGCAACGAAGTAAAGCAAAAAAGCGGGTCTGCAAACCGCCAAGAATAACAGTCTGCTCATTTTCAAGCCTTAAGATACTAAATGTGTCTTATTTCGGTGGTTAAGACACCAACCAATAGGATAAAAAATTAATGCACTTTATTAGGAAGACTTGGCTAGCCGTTTCGTCATGCTGATCCGATAGCTCGGATTTATTTAAGCATCTTTCCCGTTAAACCACCTTGCTATAAAGACCCTGAAACAAGTTCAGGGTGACGATTAGTAGAGCTGAGCCTCTGCTAAATTTAACATGTCACTCTTTCTTTACCAATCCATGCTCCTTTAAGGCTGCTACCGCAAGCTCAATCAACCTTAGGTTTTCTTCCAGGTGCCCATGCTGTACTTCTACGTTGATATATGGAATGTTATTTTGCATGGCATAAACCGAAAGGGAGCCATCGTTCGAAGCAAATTTAGATTGAAGAATAACATTTACATTGGCCTTTTTTAAACTGCTAAACAATCTTGGCTCGGTTACATAAATCAGATCGTCGCCATCCATTTGGAAGTTAATGTGGACCGAATCGGCAGTGCTGGCTAAATCGTAACCTGGTAAATAAGAAGAAATACCAAAACCGCCATCGGCATTGTTATGAAGGGTTAAAAAATAACCCGTAGTTTTTGGGTCGTAAAAATCTACAATTTGTTTCCCTGTTTTTAATATGGCTTTTTCCACTTCGTTAGAGCTGAATGGGTTTTTCTTCAATCTGGTATTAACCCCCACTTCGGTGTATATCGCATTTGGATCTATACGGTATTGGTCGTCCATATAAGTGAAATAATAATCCCTCACCGCTCCATATTGACTATCGATCAGCTCACCACCATACCAGCGGATATAATCAAAACCAGCTTTTACACCGGTATCTTCATTGTCATGTACCACTAAAAACTTTACGCCATTGGGTTTGTAACTGTATTTTACCAATGTGATATTCAGATCGCAGAGTTTAACGAAGCTCGAATCCGTACGCATAGCCGCAAAAACGGGTGGATGTTGAGCTTTTACCAGAAATGTAGAACAGATTAAGGACAGACTAAAGAAAATTTTGAACATAATCACTAATATACAATGTGATTAACAATTTGTTTGAATACAGTATAGTAGAATTATCTTCTCGTGAAATTAAGGGGCTAATGGTTCGTGGTGATACAAACCATGGTATTTGAGATTTCTTATAGTGAATACAAAAATCATGATCATGAGTTTAAACTTCACAAAAAAAGCCCCGATTTGGGGTCGGGGCTAATTGATTGTTAATTTGGAGAGATTAATGTCCGTGATCTAAATCGTATTCATTTACATCTTTATGGTCATATGGTTCAACCATTAACTCATCTATAGTTTTTCCTTTTTTATTGAAACCAAAGCGTTCTAACATTCTGTCGAACATCAAGTATACCACCGGTACTACAATTAAGGTTAAGAATAAGGAACTGGTTAATCCACCTACAATTACCCATGCCAAGCCATTTTTCCACTCTGCACCTGCACCACTTGCCAAAGCAATTGGAAGCATCCCGAATACCATGGCAATGGTTGTCATTAAGATTGGTCGTAAACGTGCATGGTTGGCCAATACAAGCGCTTCTTTGGTTTCTTTACCTTCAGCCTTTAAATGGTTGGTAAAATCGACCAGGATGATCGCGTTTTTCGCTACCAGACCCATTAACATAATTAAACCTAAAATGGTGAAGATACCGATTGAGTTATTGGTTAATGCGAGTGCCAACAGGGCTCCGATTACCGCTAGCGGAAGTGAAAACATTACCACTAATGGATAAATAAAACTATCGTAAAGGGCAACCATAATTAGGTAAACCAAAATAATTGAGGCTAATAAAGCAATACCTAAAGTACCAAAACCTTCGCTCTGATTCTCCTGATCACCCGCCCAGCTATAACTTACACCAACCGGTGCTTTGAGTTTGCCGTTTTTTTGCAGTTCTTCCAGTTTTGCCTGGAACTCTGCAACCACGGTTCCTGTTGGTCTACCGATAGATTGTGCCTTAACGGATACGGAAGTCGATTTATTTAAACGCTCTAACTGACTTGGACCTGAACCTTCAGTAATAGTTGCAAACTGCGATAATTTGATCTGTTTGCCATCATTATTTACAAAAATAAGGTTACGTACGTCGTCAATGTTCTGGCGGTTAAAGTTTTGATACTGGATGTTAATATCATACTCGTACTCCCCTTTACGGTATTTACCATCGGTATTACCTGCAAAAGCAGTCTGCATGGTCGAACCTACGGTTTGTAAGGTTAAGCCTACTGCCGACATCTTATCGCGGTCTACCTGAACGTTAATCTCCGGTGTACCTTTCTCTACCGATAATTTAATCTCCGTAGCACCAGGAATAGAAGCGAGCACTTTTTGTGCACCTTCAGCATATTTCAAGGCACTATCTAAATCAGAACCCATTACCACCAACTGGATCGGTGCATTTTCTGCAATACCCAGAATACTGATTGGAACGGTTTTTACTTTTGCACCAATTAATTCTTTAGCCAGTGCACGGCTCATTTTGGTTGCGAAGATATCTGAAGAAACGCCTTTACGCTCATCGCGTTCAACCAGTTTAACGTTAATTTCTGATTTGTAAGCAGTTGCCTGTGTACCACCAAAATCACCGGTCGATTGTCCAACAGTAGTAATTAACTGCGTAATTTCAGGTTGTTTATCTAAGAAAGCTTCTGCTTTTTGAGTGAGGAAGTTCGTTTGCTCTAAAGAAGCATCTTTTGGTAATTCTAATTGCACCAAGAACTCACCTTTATCTGATTTAGGGAAGAATTCCGATCCGATAAAACCTCCAGCCAATAATCCACATGAACTTAAGAACATCACCACCACGGCAACTAAAGTTAATGCTTTATGATTTAAAGACCATGTTAAAATGCTGGTAATCCAAAGTGTAAATTTCTTCAACTGTTTTTCGAACCAGAGGATAAAACGGCCAAATATATTTTTGCCTTCAATGTGTTCTAACTTACCGAAACGGGAGAAGATAAGCGGTACAATGGTAAATGAAGCTAACAATGATAGCAATGTTGCAATAATTACCACGATACAGAACTGGCGTAAAATATTAGATACTAAACCGGTACTTACTGCGATTGGGAAGAACACCACCACAATTACGAAAGTAATGGATACTACCGTAAAACCAATCTCTCTTGTTGCATCAGAAGCTGCCCGCACTTTATTTTTACCCATCTCCATGTGCCGCTGGATATTTTCCAGTACCACAATCGCATCATCTACCAGGATACCTACCACGAGTGATAGTCCGAGCAGCGACATTAGGTTTAAAGTAAAGCCAAATAAGCTGATGCCAATAAATGTAGCGATTAATGAAACCGGAATGGATACCATTACAATTAACGCATTACGTAAACTGTGCAGGAAGAAAAGCATCACGAAGGCCACTAAGATAACCGCCAAGATTAAATCGTGGATTACCGCATCAGCAGATTCTAAGGTAAAGATCGAACTATCGTTTACGATCCTCATATCCAGCTTATTGTCTGCGTATTCTGTTTTAAGTTTGGCAATAATGGCGTGTACACCTTTACTCACCTCTACGGCATTTGCATCACTTTGTTTAATGATCTGGATGGCAATAGATGCTTTACGATCGATACGAGCCAGTTTCTCCGTTTCTTTTTGCGAATCCTGAACATCTGCCACATCGCCTAAGCGGATCTGTGCGCCATCTTTGCTTGTGGTTAAAACCAGGTTTCTCAATTCATCAATGCTTCTGTATTTACCCGATAAACGAATTAATACATCCTGGTTCTGCGTTTTTACACTTCCGGTAGGGAAATCCAGGTTCGAAGAAAGAATCATCTGTTGTACCTGAGGGACCGCAAGACCATAGCCCTGTAATTTATCGGCATCAAGCGAAACCTGAATTTCGCGTTCAGAGCCACCCACTAAGTTTACCTGTGCAATACCACTTACCCTCGAAATTACCGGGGCAATACGTTTGTCAATTAAATCGTAAAAGCTTACGTCGTCCATATTGGCAGAGGCCGTCATGGTAATTACCGGTAAATCATCAAGCGAGAATTTACTCAATGATGGTGTTTTTACATCTTCCGGTAATTCAGAAAGAACGGCGTTAACCTTTCTTTGCGCATCATTTAACGAGATATCGATATTCGCGGCATCTGTTAGCGTAATGGTTACGGTAGATAAACTCTCAAATGATACAGAGTTGATTTTTTTGATGTTTTCCATCGATGATACCGCATCCTCGATTTTTTTGGTTACGGTATTTTCAACCTCATTTGGCGAAGCGCCAGGGTAGATGGTCGAAATAGATACTACGTTGTTGGAGAATTTTGGAAGTAATTCATAACCCAACGAAAAGTAACTTAATAAGCCAAGCAAGGTAAGTGCGGTAAATACCACAATAACCAGCGAAGGCCTTTTTATAGATATGTCTGTTATCTTCATTTTAATTCGTATTGCGTTTTTGCGATTGGCATATCGCGTTTCTAAAAGCTGAAAATTCCGATAACTTACTTCACGATACTAACCGGAGTACCTTCAGTTAAGTTAATCTGTCCACTGGTAATCACAGTTTCACCCTCTTTTAAGCCATCAAGAATTTCAACATTATCTCCTAAAATACGGCCTGCTACCACATTACGGGTTTTAGCAGTATTGCTGGCTTTATCCAATACAAAAACCTGGTTGCTGCTTACACTACCCACAAATGAGGTACGTGGAATAAGGATGCTTGGCGCCTGTTTAGGGAACTTAAATACTGCAGTTCCATACATGCCGGCTTTTAAAGTGTTTTTATGGCTGTTTTCCACTTCTATTTCGATAGGGAAGTTCAAAGTTCCGTCAGCTTTAGCTGCGATGAAGGTTACTTTTCCAGAAAAATTATCAGTCGGGAAAACCGAAGATTTGATCTCGATTTTATCGCCTATTTTAAGGTTGGCCACCTGTGATTCGTTAACATTTACCTTAAGCTTTAATTTGGAAACATCAACCAATTCGAATAACTGTGTACCCTGAGCCGTTACAAATGCACCAACTTCGATGTATCTTTTGTTTACAATACCGTTAATTGGCGATTTAATGTTCGCATCGCTTAACCTTCTTTGCGAAGCCTGTAAACGCAGTTTCGCATTTTTTGTGGCCAATTTAGCCTGGTCTAACTGTTGTTGTGTAACGCCACCGGTTTGGAATGAGCTTTGATATCTGGCTTCATCTCTTACCGCATTCTGGTAGGTCGCTTCAGCGGTTTCCCTGTCTGTATTAATGATTTCGGCATCAACCCGGGCCAAAATCTGTCCCTTGCTTACCCGGTCACCTTCATCTACATAAATAGCTTTAACCCGACCAGCATTTTCAGATAAGAAGTTAAGTTCCTGTTTAGGTATAAAGTTTCCGTTCGCACTGAAATCTAAATCCACAGCTTTCCGCTCCACTTGTGAAACCCGAACGGCAACAGCACCACCACCTTTAGCAATGAAAGCAGTTTTTTCTTCGTTCTTCTTTTTATTGTTGCTTAAAACATAAGCTATTGCACCAACGGCAACAACAACTACGATGATTATGGTAATTACTCTTTTCATTTCTATTGTACTAGCGATTTAATATTTCCGTTTGATTTGATTAATTGTATTTCGGCTATTTTATAATTTAATAAAGCCTGGGTATAACTGTTTTGTGCCGAAGTAAGTGCGTTTTCAGTATCTAAAAGATCGGTTAACGAAGCTAAACCGTTATTATAATTATTTTGGGTGCTGCTGTAAATCTCTTGCGCTAAATCGGCATTTTTGCGTTGTGCCTTAATGGTGTTTAAGTTATTGCGCAACTGTATTTTTGCATTTTCGTAAGCGAGATTTAGTGCATTGTTGGTTTCTTTTCTGCTTTCCTGAGCTTTTTTAATCTCTACATCAGCCTGGCGGATTTTAGAGCGGGTTAAGAAACCGTTAAAAATGGGTACTCTTAAAGTTAAACCGATTGCCGATGCACCATATCCGATAGCAGCAGCATTTGATTTAAGAAAATCAAAACTGTCGCTCTGGCTCGAATAGGTATAGTTACCTGTTAAAGCCAAACTAGGGTAATATTCCGCCACATAAGCTTTTCTTTGTAGAGATAAAAGTTTATCCTGGTTATTTAACAGTTTAACTTCTGTTCTGTTGGCCAGATCGATAGAATCTGTAAACATAGGTAATGTGGTTACTTCCGTTAATTCGGTAGGAGGTAGGCTAATTGGGGTAGCAACCGGCATTCCCATCGAATATTTCAACTGGTTTTCCAATTGGGTAATGGCATTGATGACCTGCTCGCGTTGCGTGTTCAGGTTGGTTAAGTTTACACTGATCCGGTCTACATCGATTTTTCTGGCCAAACCATTTTTATACTGGGTACCCACAATTTTTTCAACTATCTTAACATTTTTAATGTTGGTATCGATCACGTTAAGTTGTTGCCTGTTTACCAAAACCTGGTAGTAATTGTTAGCTACCAGTTCAATAATCTGTTCCTCAGTTAACTGCGAAGTAAGATTGTAATATTCTTCACTCGATTTTGCAGCCTGCAAACCGGTAAAAACCTGTTGGTTGAATAACTGTTGTGAAAGCTGAACACCTGCGGTCGAATTCCAGTTCTGACCTAGTTTAATTGCCTGTGTTTGTCCGCCGAAATTTGCAACTAACTGGCCAATAATAGGGTTGTAAGTTAAACCTACATTTCCGGTAAGTTGTGGTAAAGCCTGTGCCCTTACTTCCTGTACCTTGTATCTTCCACCCTCAATGTCTAATTTAGCATTGCGTACTTTAGTGTTGTTTTGGAGCGCAAAGGTGAGCGCCTCTTTCAAGGTAATTTGCTGCTGTGCAATTGCCAGCTGCGGTAAAACCGAGCCGATAATCACAATGAGCATTAATTTTACCATTTTTATTCTAAGCATAATGTATTGTTTTTTGTTTTTGGGTTCTTCTCTGTTTATTTAGCCTGTAAAGTTGAGGCCTGTTTATTTATGCCAACGTTAAACTTTTAGTCTGTACACCTTAAGCCTCTTACAAATATCGAAGTCAGGTTTTTTTGCTTTACCGTCATTTTATTTAATGATTTTTTATCCGGGAAAAGGTCTTTGCCAGTTTCCATAATACACATGGTACAAAGGCCCATCAAACTTTCCAGGTATAACTCGGCAACATGCGTGGTGTCATCATGTTCAATTTCTCCTTTTGCTTTAGCCTGACTAAAAATTTCTGCGAAAAAATCTTTTTCTGATTCTTTTAGCGTATGCAATTTACCTTTAATCACTTCGTCGTTCAGCAAGTCCGGAATGCCTTCGGTAATGCGGAGCATGTAATATTTCTGGAAAAATGTGTTCCGTACATCAATGGTGTTAAAAAGAATTTCCTGTACCGGTAAATCAGGGTTATGTTTCTTTTTGATCAGTTCAAAGAAGTCATTAAACACTTTTTCTATTACGCCTAAAATTAAATGTTTTTTATCGGGGAAATAATAATAAAGAGATGGTTTGGATACGGATAGATCTTCGGCAATATCATTCATCGTGGTTTTACCAATACCAAAATGAATAAAGCGTTTTATAGCACCATCAATAATTTGCTCTCTCTTTTTATCAGCTACAATCATTTTACTTTTCTACTTTCTGACTTTTTTAATATTTTAGTCAAAAATAGTGCTAAAAAATGATTTGTCGTAAAGAGTTGGTTTGAAACAGCATTAAGCTTACAATTTTATGACATAATTTTACTTCTTAAGATGTTTATATATCTTTACAAACCAATTATTTAGAAAATTTGTCAGTATCTATCAACATCCTCATTGTACTATCTACCATTATTGCTATGGAGTGTTTGTCTTGGATTATACACAAATACCTATTCCATGGGCCACTTTGGTTTATGCATAAAAGCCATCACCAGAAAGCAAAATCATTTTTTGAATGGAACGATCTGTTTGCGTTACTGTTTGCGGGAATCTCCCTGTATTTAATGTACGTTGACCGCAATGGCTTTGGTTACCGCTTTTTTATAGGTTTAGGTATTTCCCTATACGGCCTGATTTATTTTGTGGTACACGATTGGTTTGTGCACCGCAGGTTTAAAACCTTTAAAAGCAATAATTCTTATCTGCAGGCAGTACGGAAAGCGCATAAAATCCACCATAAAAACAGGGGAAAGGAAAAAGGGAGAGCTTTTGGTTTGTTGTTTGTGCGAAAGCAGTATTAAAAAGCTAAATCGCACGATATGAAAAATTATTACCTGGTATTTTTGATTGGAATTATTTCTTTAACCTTATATTCATGTGGCAAAACAACTGATAAAGACCGGGCCATTGCACTCGTTGAATCGGAATATGAAAGCAGTAGTCGGGATTTGAATTTCAATGAAGCAAAATTGGATACTTTATACAATATTTCGCCGCAGGCCTATATCGATAGTGTTAAAAAAGGGAATGAGTTAGATATTACCCTGGCTGAGCTGGAGAGCCAGATTAAACATTTGAGTCAGGCAGAATCGGACAGTGTAGGATTGATTAGTGCTAAACTCACTAAAGAAAGGTACCGCCTTTTGAACCTTAAGAAAATTAAACCACAATTTATCGGTTGGAAACTTTCTGGTGTGTCCGTAAGAGGTAATAAGCAAAAAGTTCTAAGCTTTAATTTTGATCAGGAGATTACCAAAATCGTTCCTTAACTATTTTTTATTTTACTTTTGCAGCATCATACAAAATCACTATGCTTCAAATTCAGGAAAATATTTCACTAAAACCATACAACTCTTTTGGTATAGATGTTAAGGCCAGTTACTTTGCTGAAGTATTTTCTGAAGCAGATCTGACCAGTTTATTTAAGAACGAGATCGTAAAATCTAAGCGGCTTCTCGTAATAGGTGGGGGGAGTAATGTTTTATTTACAGAAGATTATGGCGGATTGGTTGTTAAAATCAGCATCAAGGGCATTCAGTCTAAAGAGATCGATGATAAGGTTTTAGTAACTGCAGGTGCGGGTGAGGTTTGGAACGATTTTGTAAATTATTGTGTTGAACACCATTTTGCGGGTGTAGAAAATTTAAGCCTGATTCCGGGAACGGTAGGCGCTTCGCCCATACAGAACATTGGCGCATATGGCGTAGAGCTGAAAGATGTTTTCGATAGCTGCACAGCATTTGAAATTCAAAGCGGAGAAATTAAAACTTTTACCTTTAATGATTGTCAGTTTGGCTATCGTGAAAGTATTTTTAAAAGAGCGCTAAAGGGACAGTATATCATTACATCTGTTACTTTCCGTTTATCATCAGCGGCTAAAATTAATACATCTTATGGTGCAATTGAAACTGAACTATTGAACAGGGGAATCGAAAATCCAAACATTGCAGATGTTTCAGCTGCGGTATCTCATATCCGCGTGAGCAAACTGCCTGATCCGTCGACTATCGGAAATGCAGGTAGCTTCTTCAAAAATCCGGTGATCGACAAACATGAATTTGCAGATATTGTAGCAAAGCATCCCGATGTGGTACATTATCCTACAGCTGATGGTAAAATTAAATTAGCAGCCGGCTGGTTAATTGAGCAATGTGGCTGGAAAGGTAAAGTGGTTGGACAAACGGGTACATGGAAAAACCAGGCGTTGGTTTTAGTGAATCACGGACATGCAACCGGTACAGAAGTGTATAATTTTTCTGAACAAATAATAGACAGTGTGAAGTCTACTTTTGGAGTCACTTTAGAAAGAGAAGTAAATATTCTGTGACGAAAGTTGACTATGAGGTAGTTATGCACTTTTAGTGCCGTGCCACAAAATTTTGGTATTAAGTTTGTTTGAGTTTAAACGAATGAACAATAATTGATTTGTTTTTAATCTCCTAAAGCTAAATATCATGACAAAATTTGAATTCAATCATCTGGTTAATCATCACTCGGTATCACTTAGATCTTATGCTTTAAATTTTACAAAAGACGCAGAAGACGCAAATGATCTGGTTCAGGATACTATGCTGAAAGCAATCACTTATTATAATAAATTTAAAGAGGGTACTAATTTAAAAGGTTGGTTGTTTACCATCATGAAAAATACCTTTATTAACAATTATCGCCGATTGGTTAAAACAAATACTTTAATTACACAGAGCGAGGATATTTCTTCTGCGAACCTATCATATAGTGCAACCAAAAACCAGGCAGAAAGTAAATTTGTGTTAGGTGATATTGATAAAGCACTATCTCAATTACCTGAAGAGTATTATGTGCCGTTTATCCGTTATTTCGAAGGTTATAAATACCATGAAATTGCTGATATGTTAGAAATTCCAATTGGAACAGTGAAAACACGTATCCACGTAGCAAGAGGAATTTTGAAAAAATACCTTAAAACGTACTCAAAAGAGATTGCCGTTTCAGAATTGGTTTAAAATACATCTATTATAGAATTACGGGCTCAGATTTATCTGGGCCTTTTTTGTTCTTGGTCGTCATGCTGATCCGGTGGCTATCGGATTTATTTGCAAGTAGCGCTAGCATTTTTCAATTGCCTTGTAGCTACTGTGTGGTCAGCATCTTTTAAAAGTGGCGTGATTGATATTATGCTGTCCGTTAAGAAAACCAGATTTCTCCATTCCGTGTTCCTTCGGTCGAAATAAAATGTAAAATCTTCTTACCCAGATTAACTAAATTTATGCCTGGAATTATCTCCGACTTTTACGCTAATCCGAAATGACGGCTTGATATTGAGGCGGGTTATTTCCAAAAACACTAAAAAGCAAAAGGCCCGGAAAATCCAGGCCTTTTTGCTTATCATATATTTGGTTAGTTGATTCTTATGTTTTCTTTCAACAATTCGCCTTCTCTCTTATTTCGAAACAAATGCAAACCTCAAACAATTGTGTGTTTTGTAGTATTATTGCAATGTTTTTGTTTTGTGGTTATAAAGATAGGGGAAATTTTAAATTTGTCAAGCTTTTTTTAACTTTTTTTTTATTTCTTTTGCTACCACTTGTCCGGAGATGATTGCAGGTGGCACACCAGGCCCCGGAACGGTTAATTGTCCGGTATATAAAAAATTTGTTACTTTACTTTTCATTTTAGGTTTTAGAAAAGCGGTCTGTTTCAAAGTGTTTGCTAATCCGTATGCATTTCCTTTAAAAGCGTGGTAGTCTTCTACAAAATCTTTCATCGCATAACTTCGTTTAAATAAAATGCTGCCGCTAATGTCGTTTCCTGTTAAATTTTTAAAGCGTTCTATCAATACGTTAAAGTATTCTTCTCTTTTGCTTTCGTTATCTTCCAAATCGGGTGCAAGCGGAATTAAAAAGAAAAGATTTTCACAACCTTCTGGTGCCACGCTTTTATCCGTTACAGAAGGGCAGCAGGCATAAAACAAAGGCTTTGATGGCCATTGTGGGTTGCTGTATATTTCTTTGGCATGTTGATCAAAATTCTCGTCGAAGAATAAGTTATGGTGTAATATATTGTCTAGTTTTTTATTTAGGCCGATATAAAATAAAAGGCAGGAAGGCGCCATTGTTCTGTTATCCCAATACTTTTTGTCGTAATTACGGTACGGCGGGTCGAAGAGATGTTGATCGATGTGGTGATAATCTGCATTACCCACTACAAAGTCGCTTTTAAAATTTCCCTGATTCGTAATTACGTACTCTGCAAGGTTGTTTTTTACTTCAATTTTGGTGACCTCCGTGTCGAAAATAAATTTTACTCCTTCGCTTTCTGCAATGTTTTGCATAGCGGCCACAATTTGGTGCATGCCGCCCATGGGGTACCAGGTACCTAAAACAAGGTCAGCATAGTTCATTAGGCTGTATAATGCAGGTGTGTTTTGTGGCGTGGCACCTAAAAATAAAACGGGGAATTCCAAAAGCTTCCGCAGCCGCTCGTTTTTAAACAGCTTGTGCACATGTTTTCGCATGTTGCCCAGGAGCTGTAGTTTAATGCCGCTAATAGCTAATCTCGGGTCGAAATATTCCATTACGCTGTGTGAAGGCTTAAAAACATACTCGTTCATGCCTACATCATATTTATACTTGGCCTGATCAAGAAAATATTTTAGGTTGCCGCTGCTGCCCGGCTCAAGTTTTTCAAATAAAGCATATAAATCATGCAATGTTGACGGAACATCAACAGTATCTTTTTTGCCAAAATAAATGCGGTAAGAGGGGTTTAGTCTTTTTAAGGAATAGAAATCAGAAGCAGTTTTGCCAAATAGATTATAATAGTTTTCGAATACATCTGGCATCCAGTACCAACTGGGGCCCATATCGAAAAGAAAGCCATCTTTTTGCCAGGTTCTGGCCCTGCCACCAGCCATTTCATTTTTTTCGATAACCGTAACATCACAGCCATCTTTGGCCAATAAGGCTGCTGCAGCCATGCCTGCAAAACCGGCACCGATAATGGTAACCGCGGGTTTTTTCTCCATGGTGTAAATAAAGGAATTTTATTGCGTTTTGTTTTGGTTTTTTCTCATTCTGCGTCTGTCATTCTGAATGCAATGAAGAATCTTTTGTTGTTGATCGCATAATCAGTTTAGTTGATCAGTAGTTTGAGGTATAACGTTTCTTCAGTTAAAGATTCTTTGCTGCGCTACTATTGACGGATTTGGTATCCATGAAAATCTAACGGGAAATTCTTCTACTTCATGCGATCTGCTCCCTGCTAACTGGCCTGACAGATTTCCACCGAAAAAAGCACGGGAATCTTTGCAGTTTCTTTCATGCCCCATTGCCTAAGGCAGGATCAAAGCGGGAGTGGTAGGTTAAGCAGGATAAGCGCTTCGATGCTGCCGCAATCAAGATTTCCGTAGCTTTTTACAAGGAAGGATGCAAGCCTTGATCTTTTGTTACCTTTGGATCAAGCCAAAAGTAAAAGCCCTCTCGGCGGCGAGCCGGGCCAAGACCGGGCTGTATGAAAACAAGAAATCAATTACATCACTCATATTGGTTTTATACCTAATTTATTCCTCAGGATTGATATTGGGGGATTTGGTATTCTGAATGCTGCACTCAGAAATACAAAGCAAACAAATGCGCTCAGCTTTTATTACATTTGCCAACAACATATGATTAAACTAAGTATTATATTTTTTCTGCTTTTTACGGCAGTCAACGTTACCTATGCACAACTCTCCACCCCAGAATTTGCGGTATTGAAAGCCAATTTGGTTAAGGCGGTAGAAAATGCTAAGCTTACCGATTCCTTGTTTACCAAGCTGACCCAACTGCCTAATAAAACGGCATTGGTTACTGGTTACATAGGTACTTTAGAAGCACTTAAAGCCAAGCACGCCTGGAATCCATATAATAAGATCAAATATGTGGGCCAGTCGCTTAAAACGATGCAAAAGGCAATAGACATGGATAAGGAAAATATGGAAATCCGGTTTATGCGGTTTTCGATCGAATTTTATACGCCATCCTTTCTAGGTTTGAGTAAAGATTTGGCGAAGGATAAAAAAGAGATCGTTAAACATTATCAAAACGGCAATTTTGGCCTGGCCGATGCAGAGCTGGTTAAAAACGTAGCTAAATTTATGATCGACAGTAAAAAATGCAATACTGCTGAAGTTAAAATTTTAACAAAATACCTTTAGGATGAATTATACCTATCTGCTTATTAATATCGCCGTAATATTTTTTCCGCTGGTTTTATCATTCGATAAAAAGGTTCATTTTTTTAGCAAATGGAAGTTTATATTTCCCGCCATATTACTTACCGGTATTGTTTTCTTAATATGGGACATCTTATTCACCAAGCTCAATGTATGGTCTTTTAATCCCGATTACCTGGTCGGGATAAATCTTTTGGGCCTACCTCTAGAAGAGATTCTGTTCTTTTTAACAGTCCCCTATGCCTGTGTGTTTATTTACGAGTGTTTAAATGCTTATTTCCCAAAGAATCATCTGCAAAAATATAGCCTGGCATTGAGTAATCTTTTCCTTGGGATTAGTATAGCCATTTTATTTTTCGGTTATAACAGGTGGTACACGCTCATTAATTTTGGCTTTTTGTTAATCGTGCTGGCTTATGTAGAATATGTGAACGTGAAACTCCGGTTTATGTACAGGTTTTACAGGGCTTACCTGGTTTCACTCATTCCTTTTTATATCGTGAACGGTTTTTTAACTGCTATTCCGGTGGTAATGTATAATAATAAAGAAAACATAGGTTTTAGGGTAGGCACGATACCTTTCGAAGATCATTTTTATTTAATGAGTTTGTTATTAATGAACGTTTTTCTGTATGAGCTTTTCAAAAGCAGGGCAGGTAAAAACCAGGCGTAAAAGATAAATATCGATTTTTTTATTAGGAAACGAACGTGCTGTGTTTCTTGGCGGTTCTCAGTCCCGCCATTCGCTGTAGCTCCGATAGAAGAATCGGAGGCTGTCGCTTTTGTCGGGTTTAAGCACAATGGTTTCTGCATCCTGCGTGGTTAGCAACGAGGGGGTTGCGACAAGCACCCAAAAAAGGCTACTGCTCTCCTTAAAAAATAGTTTTATTTAGAAATATAGGTAAAACCGTTTTATTTTTGCAGATTAATACTTAGAAACCTAGAAAAAGTACATTATTTAAATGGATTTACCAAGCTATACCAAACAACAACTTGCTTTGCGGAATGGGCAGGATAAACCTCAGATCTGGGTAGCTTATAAAGGTTTAATCTATGATATGACAGATAGCAGATTGTGGAGGAATGGGAAACATTATGAGCATTGGGCAGGGCAGGATTTGACTGATGAACTGCCAGATGCACCACACACCGAAGCTGTTTTTGAAAAGTTTGTACCGATAGCTATACTCGTTCAGCCCAATTAATTTTGGTAGCTGCCTTTGCGGCGTAAAGATTTAACCCCATAAAAAGCCGCATTATTTAAGCACTACGCTTAAATAATGCGGCTTAATTGATTGGTATGATGAAACTGGGAACTGGCTACTAAAAACTGTTAACTGATTACGCTTCTATTGTAAAAGAACTTAAGCTCACAAATTCCTGAATTCTTCCGGCAACGTCTTCATCTGTTAAATTCAATAACTTTTCTGTTCCAAATTTTTCTACACAGAAAGAAGCCAGTGCAGAGCCGTAAATAATTGCATTTTTCATGTTGTTAAAGTTAATGGTACCCACTTTAGCCAAGTAACCAATAAAACCCCCTGCAAATGTATCTCCAGCACCTGTCGGGTCGAATACTTCTGCTAAAGGCAGGGCCGGAGCAGAGAAAATCTGATCTTCGTGGAATAACAATGCGCCATGTTCGCCTTTTTTAATGATCAAATATTTCGGACCCATGGTAAGTATTTTTTTAGCTGCTTTTACCAATGAATATTCGCCAGATAGCTGACGTGCTTCAGCATCATTAATGGTTAATACATCTACCATTTTAATGGTTTCCAATAAATCATCCATCATAATATCCATCCAGAAGTTCATGGTGTCCATTACGATTAATTTAGGGCGGTTTTTAAGACGTTTGATTACCGTTTGCTGTACTTGTGGTGTAAGGTTTCCTAACATCAGATATTCGCAGTCCTGATAACTCTCTGGGATAATCGGGTCGAAATTTTCCAACACATTCAATTCGGTAATCAAAGTATCACGGCTGTTCATGTCGTTATGGTATTTACCTGACCAGAAAAATGATTTTTCACCAGCTTTGATCTGCAATCCCTCAGTATCAATACCGTGTTTGGTGAAAGTGTCGATGTCTGATTGATGAAAGTCATCACCCACCACAGCTACAATTTTTGCTTTACTATAAAAGTAAGAAGCGGCTAAACTTGCGTAAGTTGCTGCACCACCTACAATTTTATCTGTTTTTCCGAAAGGAGTTTCAATAGCATCAAAAGCTACAGTACCTATGATTATCAGGCTCATATATATGTATTAAATTTTTTTAAAATTTTTTCACTGCAAATATTGCATAAATAATTTAAAAGCCCTAATATTGCATTCCCAAAACGAACAAGGGTGCTTGTGCTGCAAAGTACAAAGAACCTCGTTTTAGGAAACGACCAGCACTCCTTCTTAGCTCAGCTGGTTAGAGCATCTGACTGTTAATCAGAGGGTCGCTGGTTCGAGCCCAGCAGAGGGAGCTTAAACCCGCAACGAAAGTTGTGGGTTTTTTTATTTAAAGTCCATTTTGGACTAAAAATGAGAAGCACAATAGGGATCAATACCAAAAGTTGTGTGATAAACGTATTAAGCATATAATTGCGTTAGTCTATAGAGGAAAAACTTAACGCATTTAACACCACGGAACTG
>NZ_FNCH01000051.1 GCF_900100705.1 Pedobacter terrae | reverse complement strand
GTATCGATATCTGTTATAAGTATTTTTGCATTGGTGTCCTTTATAATAAAGTCGATCCTTTCTTTTGGGTAGGCCGGATCTATTGGGACATATGCTGCTCCCGCGCTCATTATTGCAAGTATTGCGGTTATCATTTCCTCTGATCTTTCCATGCATATTGCCACGATGTCGCCGTTTGTTATTCCTTTGGTGTTTAGAAATGCAGCTGCTTTTGATACCTGTTGCTGAAGGTCTCTGTAGGTTAATTTTTTTCCACGGAAAGATACGGCTGTGTTTTCCGGGTTTTTGTCCACCTGGTTCCTGAAGAGGTCTATTACCGTTTTGTCTTTTGGGAACCGGACAACCGGTCCTTTTGATGCGGCCAGGACCTGCTCTCTTTCCTGTGTGCCCATTATCCGGATATCCTGCAGTTTTTGTGCGGGGTTGTGCGTTACTTCCCCGAGGAGCTGCACCAGATGCTGTGTCATGGCCGAGATCCGCTCAGCGGTAAACAGATCGGCACAGTATTCCATAGAAAGGCTGATGGATTCTCCTGTCGCCTCTGCCTTCAATGTAAGGTCGAACTTTGTCTGGTCCGTACGTATGCTTATTGGTTTCACCGATGCTTCTCCCAGGGAGAGTTCGCCTTCTTCGGGTGTATTTAGCAGTACGAACATGACCTGGAATATTGGGTTTTGTGCAAGGTCCCTGGTATGTTCGACTGCGTCCACGACTTTTTCAAAAGGTACTTCCTGGTGTGCATAACATTCGAGCAGGTTTTCCCTGATGAGGGCGAGCTGTTCACTGAAAGAGTTCTGGGGGTCTACCTGTGATCTGATGGCTAAGGTATTCACGAAGTATCCTATCAGTCCCTCCAGTTCCCCGTGGAGCCTTCCTGCTGTAGAGGTTCCGACACAGATGTCCTGCTGTGCGGTATACCTCATCAGGAGGGTTTTGAACGCGCATAGCAGGAACATGTACAGGGTGACCCCCTGCCTGCGGCATGCATCCATAATATCTGCTGATAGCTGGGGATCGATCATATGCTCTATCCTCTGTCCGTTAGTGCTCTGTACGGGCGGTCTTGGAAAGTCGGTCTGTAGCTGTATTGGTTGAACGCCCTGCAGCCTGTTCTTCCAAAACTGGGTCTGCTGTTCGAGCTGCTGTCCCGAGATGTATTTTCTCTGCCATATTGCAAAGTCTGCATACTGCACGGGCAGGGGCTGGAGCGTGTGCGGGGTTTCTGTACATGCAGCTGTATATAATGCAGAGAGTTCTTTGATGAATATTGATGCTGACCATCCATCGGAGACGATGTGGTGCATGAGTACAAGGAGGAGGTGTGATTGGGTGGCGGTTGTGATCAGTCTGGTCCTGAACAGGGGTTCCTTATCCATTTGAAAAGGTATCCTCATGAACTCATCTATGTATTTTTGCTTTGCCTGCAAGGTGTCGAACCGGCATGTTGCCGTATCAAGGTCCCATACCGTTTCGGAGAGTATAGTCTGGAAAGCCTTTCCATCCTCTTCGGAGATAACTGTCCTGAGTACTTCATGTCTTTCCACAAGCTGTCCTATTGCGGACCGTAGGGCGGGGATGTTGAGCGTGCCGTTTATCTCGAGTACTGCGGGCATGTGGTACTGAAGGCTTCCCCAGACCTTGTCTATCACCCAAAGGCTCTCCTGCGAATAGGATAGAGGGATGCGCCCGGTCCTGATGCCGGGGGTTATC
>NZ_FNCH01000044.1:2687-5999 GCF_900100705.1 Pedobacter terrae | reverse complement strand
CAACATTTCTGCTGAAGGGTTTCTTTTAAGATCTGGCACCGACCTACTCTCCCACGTGTTACCGCAGTACCATCGGCTCTGGTGGGCTTAACTTCTCTGTTCGGAATGGGAAGAGGTGGACACCACCGATATAGGCACCTGAATATTTTTATTTAAGGTTGAGGGAGGGAGGGTTTTAAGGCAGAGGGTAAACCTTCAGCCTTTATGCCTTCCGCCTTCCGGCCTCAAATGACATATTATTGAAAGAAGTTAGTTTGAAGAACAAACAACAGTCTGTTTGCTTTGAAAGCTTCGGATGATTAGTACTACTCGACTGTGCTGTCACCAGCTTTACATCTATAGCCTATCAACGTAGTAGTCTGCTACGGTCCTATATGGAATTCTCATCTCGTGGCTAGTTTCGCACTTAGATGCTTTCAGCGCTTATCTATTCCCAGCGTAGCTACTCTGCAATGCCCCTGGCGGAACAACAGATTCACTAGAGGCTGGTCCAACCCGGTCCTCTCGTACTAAGGTCAGCCCCACTCAAAATTCCTACGCCCACAACAGATAGGGACCGAACTGTCTCGCGACGTTCTGAACCCAGCTCGCGTGCCACTTTAATCGGCGAACAGCCGAACCCTTGGGACCTTCTCCAGCCCCAGGATGTGACGAGCCGACATCGAGGTGCCAAACCTCCCCGTCGATATGAGCTCTTGGGGGAGATCAGCCTGTTATCCCCAGCGTACCTTTTATCCTTTGAGCGATGGCCCTTCCATGCAGAACCACCGGATCACTATATCCGTCTTTCGACCCTGATCGACCTGTATGTCTCACAGTCAAGCAAGCTTATGCTATTGCACTCCGCGTACGGTTACCAAGCGTACTGAGCTTACCTTTGAAAGCCTCCGTTACCTTTTTGGAGGCGACCACCCCAGTCAAACTACCCATCAAACAATGTCTCCCCCTTAGAGGGATTAGACACCGAATACAGAAAGGGTGGTATTTCAACGTTGGCTCCACGACGCCTAGCGACGCCGCTTCAAAGCCTCCCACCTATCCTACACATCCTGTATCCAATGTCAATGTTAAATTGTAGTGAAGGTGCATGGGGTCTTTCCGTCCCGTTGCGGGTACCCGGCGTCTTCACCGGGACCACAATTTCACCGAGCTCATGGCTGAGACAGCGCCCAGATCGTTACACCATTCGTGCAGGTCGGAACTTACCCGACAAGGAATTTCGCTACCTTAGGACCGTTATAGTTACGGCCGCCGTTTACTGGGGCTTCGATTCAATGCTTCTCTTACGATGACATCCCCTCTTAACCTTCCAGCACCGGGCAGGTGTCAGGCCTTATACCTCATCTTTCGATTTTGCAAAGCCATGTGTTTTTGTTAAACAGTCGCCTGGGCCTTTTCACTGCGGCTTACATTGCTGCAAGCGCCCCTTCTCCCGAAGTTACAGGGCCATTTTGCCGAGTTCCTTAGCCATGATTCACTCGAGCACCTTAGAATCCTCTTCCCGGATACCTGTGTCGGTTTGCGGTACGGGTTTTTATAACCTGAAGCTTAGCGGTTTTTCTTGGAAGTCTGATTACCTGCACTATCCACTCAGCCGAAGCCTCGCGGTACTATCAGCGTTCAGCACCGTCGGCGGATTTGCCTACCGTCGGTATACCTACAGCCTTCAACGATCTATTCCGTCAGATCGCGGCAGTGTCACTACTCCGTCCCCACATCGCAGTTATAAAAAGTACTGGAATATTAACCAGTTGTCCATCGAATTTCCCCTTCGGGTTCTCCTTAGGTCCCGACTGACCCTGATCCGATTAGCGTTGATCAGGAAACCTTATCCTTTCGGTGGGCGGGTTTCTCGCCCGCCTTATCGTTACTTATGCCTACATTTGCTTTTCTATGCGCTCCAGCACCCATTACCAGATACCTTCACTGCACATAGAATGCTCCCCTACCGATATATTTCAATCCCATAGCTTCGGTGTACGGTTTAATGCCCGTTTATTATCCATGCCCGATCGCTCGACTAGTGAGCTGTTACGCACTCTTTAAATGAATGGCTGCTTCCAAGCCAACATCCTAGCTGTCTGTGCAATCGGACCTCGTTAGTTCAACTTAACCGTAACTTGGGGACCTTAGCTGATGGTCTGGGTTCTTTCCCTCTCGGCGCGTGACCTTAGCACCCCGCGCCTCACTGCCGGTTATATTATATAGCATTCGGAGTTTGTCTGGATTTGGTAGGATTTGACTCCCCCGCACCCAATCAGTAGCTCTACCTCTATATAACTCTACACCGACGCTGTTCCTAAAAACATTTCGGGGAGTACGAGCTATTTCCCAGTTTGATTAGCCTTTCACCCCTACCCACAGATCATCCGGAAACTTTTCAACGTTTATCGGTTCGGTCCTCCAGTACGTGTTACCGCACCTTCAACCTGTCCATGGGTAGATCACAAGGTTTCGCGTCTACCTCCTCTGACTATACGCCCTGTTCAGACTCGCTTTCGCTTCGGATCCGTGCCTGAAGCACTTAACCTTGCCAGAGAAGAGTAACTCGTAGGCTCATTATGCAAAAGGCACGCCGTCACACCACTTGGATGCTCCGACCGCTTGTAAGTACACGGTTTCAGGTTCTATTTCACTCCCCTGTTCGGGGTTCTTTTCACCTTTCCCTCACGGTACTGGTTCACTATCGGTCTCTCAGGAGTATTTAGCCTTACCGGATGGTGCCGGCAGATTCCCACAAGGCGTCTCCGACCTCGCGGTACTCAGGATACTGCTAAGCTAGCATTCTATACGTGTACCGGGCTATCACCGTGTACCGCTGGGCTTCCCATCCCATTCCACTTCTGTTTGCTAATGCCATGTTGCAGTCCTACAACCCCCACTTTGCCGTAACAAGGTAGGTTTGGGCTCTTTCCCTTTCGCTCGCCACTACTCAGGAAATCATTGTTATTTTCTCTTCCTCTGCTTACTTAGATGTTTCAGTTCGGCAGGTTTGCTCATTATATGTGACATGTCTTCAACATGCCGGGTTGCCCCATTCGGAAATCTTCGGATCTATTCCTATTTGCAAATACCCGAAGCTTATCGCAGCTTATCACGTCCTTCATCGCCTCTGAGAGCCAAGGCATCCCCCGTGTACTCTTTATTACTTTCTTCTACTCATATGCCTTTTGCGCCATATGGTATGCTTTTTTTGCTCTTGTTATGATGTCTCATTCCCGACTTTACGTCGGGAGAGCACAAACACAACAGTCGCCTATTGTTGTTTGCTCTTCTTTTTTAACTTCTTCCAATATGTCAAAGAACTTTATT
>NZ_FNCH01000044.1:0-1839 GCF_900100705.1 Pedobacter terrae | reverse complement strand
TAGAAATATCATGTTGCGTGGCGAGTAGGTGTGTCTACTCCAGAAAGGAGGTATTCCAGCCGCACCTTCCGGTACGGCTACCTTGTTACGACTTAGCCCCAGTTATCGGTTTTACCCTAGGACGCTCCTTGCGGTTACATACTTTAGGTACCCCCAACTTCCATGGCTTGACGGGCGGTGTGTACAAGGCCCGGGAACGTATTCACCGCGTCATTGCTGATACGCGATTACTAGCGAATCCAACTTCATGGGGTCGAGTTGCAGACCCCAATCCGAACTGTGAACGGCTTTGTGAGATTCGCATCATATTGCTATGTAGCTGCCCTCTGTACCGTCCATTGTAGCACGTGTGTAGCCCCGGACGTAAGGGCCATGATGACTTGACGTCGTCCCCTCCTTCCTCTCTGTTTGCACAGGCAGTCTGTTTAGAGTCCCCACCATAACGTGCTGGCAACTAAACATAGGGGTTGCGCTCGTTGCGGGACTTAACCCAACACCTCACGGCACGAGCTGACGACAGCCATGCAGCACCTAGTTTCGTGTCCTTGCGGACTGATCCATCTCTGGATCATTCACTAACTTTCAAGCCCGGGTAAGGTTCCTCGCGTATCATCGAATTAAACCACATGCTCCTCCGCTTGTGCGGGCCCCCGTCAATTCCTTTGAGTTTCACCCTTGCGGGCGTACTCCCCAGGTGGAACACTTAACGCTTTCGCTTAGCCGCTGACTGTGTATCGCCAACAGCGAGTGTTCATCGTTTAGGGCGTGGACTACCAGGGTATCTAATCCTGTTTGATCCCCACGCTTTCGTGCCTCAGCGTCAATAAGACCATAGTAAGCTGCCTTCGCAATCGGTGTTCTGAGACATATCTATGCATTTCACCGCTACTTGTCTCATTCCGCCTACCTCTAGTCCATTCAAGCCCATCAGTATCAAGGGCACTGCGATAGTTGAGCTACCGTCTTTCACCCCTGACTTAACAGGCCGCCTACGCACCCTTTAAACCCAATAAATCCGGATAACGCTTGGATCCTCCGTATTACCGCGGCTGCTGGCACGGAGTTAGCCGATCCTTATTCTTCCGGTACATTCAGCTAAATACACGTATTTAGGTTTATTCCCGGATAAAAGCAGTTTACAACCCATAGGGCAGTCTTCCTGCACGCGGCATGGCTGGTTCAGAGTTGCCTCCATTGACCAATATTCCTTACTGCTGCCTCCCGTAGGAGTCTGGTCCGTGTCTCAGTACCAGTGTGGGGGGCCATCCTCTCAGATCCCCTAGTCATCGTCGCCTTGGTGGGCCGTTACCCCGCCAACTAGCTAATGACACGCATGCCCATCTCCATCCCATAAATGTTTGATCATTGGATAATGCCATCCTGTGATTTTATGCGGTATTAATCCGGATTTCTCCGGGCTATCCCCCTGATGAAGGTAGGTTGCATACGCGTTACGCACCCGTGCGCCACTTTCTCTTCCAGCAAGCTGGAAAATATCGTTCGACTTGCATGTATTAGGCCTGCCGCTAGCGTTCATCCTGAGCCAGGATCAAACTCTCCATTGTAAAATGTGTTGTTCAATACTGACCAGTTTTAACTATTGTTAAAAATAGTCTTCTTTTGTTATGTTGTCTGTCAGACAGACACCTTTAAAATAAAGCTACGTAATCATGTACTTTGATCGGTACTCCATTACCTCGCTACGCTACATTGACATCTCTTTTAAGAACTTATCGACTGTTGTTGCCTCGCGGCCCGTCTTTATATATCTGCAGATTTCAGTCTGTTCAAGTCTTGTTCGTCTTAAACATGTTTCCGTCTGTTTCAATCCTGTTTGTT
>NZ_FNCH01000010.1 GCF_900100705.1 Pedobacter terrae | reverse complement strand
ACCGCTTCAGCTTTGGTACCTGCAACAATGGCCACAATAGACCCTTTTTTACCCTTGGCGGCCTTATTGGCGATGATGGTGTAGAGTTCGCCATGCGACAGGCTTGTTTCATCAATGGAAAGGTGCCGGCCGAGGTTCTCTGGATACAGCAGCCATTTATCTGCATGGCTTTTCTGCTCCCAGGATTTGAATTCGCTCAAATAGTCACGGTAATGCCGCAGAAGTTTTCTTCCATCCACGCCATAAAACTTACTGACCGTATAGATATCATTCGGGGCTGTATCGACTGATTTCTTTTAAAAAAGCCGCGAATTCCCCTGTCATCCGCGTTCCTTTTTCTACCAAAGTCCAGTTCCGGTAAATCACCTCATTGCTCTGGGTATCAATCCACCTGCGCCGCTTGATATGATAAAAAACATTATGGCCACGTATAGGGAAATCCTGAACGGTAATTTCAGGAAAGAAACCCTTTGAATGCACTTTGACAGAGGTAAGCTCGGACTGGAGATTGTTGATTTCCTCAAGATGGATATGAAAGGTGTCAGGATCTTCTACAACACCGGTAATGGTAAAATTCGATAATATAAAATCCGGTAAGAATAAATTGAGTAAGGAGGCTACGGTAGAAGGCATGTAAAATGAAAATAGTAAAAAAAAACAAAGCTATATGTTTTAATCCTACTCCACAACTTTTGGTGTTGATCCATTAAAAAGTGGTTCGATGTTTTGATGTAAAAATGGATACATGTTTAAAAATGTCCTTTTTAGTCGAGGAACATTGATTTTGAGGTTCGAGCACCGTCATTGAGTTGCCTACTAGCCAATTTTTTCTGAAATAAAAATATCTTTTTAGCCTACTTCTAATTATTTCTTTTTTTCTTAAAATGGATTTAAGTCTCTTTACAATATGCCCGCTTAGGAAATACATAAAATCTAAAGTTTCTTCAGCGGCTTCTTCTGTAAGTTCTTCTCCTTGTTTCTCGAAGTAGTCGATTACTTTTTGCGTCGTGATGGATCTTATATAAACTTGTGCCTTTTTGTCTTTAACATGTTTTAACACTTTAAGGGAAATTGGTATGATCTATCTTTTTTATATTTGATATGGTGTAAAAATCTAATAAATCCAAATCTATGTCTAAATTCTTGGTCAAAACTTAATTTAAAATGTTGTTTTTGATGTTTTTTGTTTCTGTTATAATTACTGCCTAAAATGTTGACATAAGTAGAATCGTCCGAGATCTAGCAGCTAATCTGCCTATAACCTATACATCTATTGACGTGAAATAAGATAAATTATAAATGAACGAAGTAAATTTTAATTATAAAACGGACTATATTTTACAAGACGAAACGATTTTTCTAAGACCTTTGGAAAGGGGTGATTTTAAACATCTTTTAAAATTCTCAATAAATGAGCCCGAAATTTGGGAATTTAATATCGGTGGTGCCAACGGTGAAGAGAATCTGTTGAAATATATCGATAATGCCATAAACCAAAGACAAAGCGAAAGACAATATCCGTTCATTATTTTCGACAAAAAAACCAATGAATATGCCGGAAGTACCAGGTTTTACAATATAGACTTAGGAATGAAGACCATTGAAGTCGGCTATACTTGGTATGGGAAAAAATACCAGGGGACAGGAATTAACAAAAATTGCAAATATTTAATGTTCGACTTTGCATTTGACAAGTTAGGGGTTGAACGAATTGGACTTGGGGCAAACAGCAAAAATCAAAGAAGCATAAACGCAATGAAAGGAGTTGGGTGCACAGAAGAAGGGATTTTAAGAAGCCGAAGTTTTGACCAAAACGGGAACAGGATAGATGCGGTAATTCTGAGCATCTTAAAAAATGAATGGAACGAGACTTGGAAAACGAAACTTAAAGAAAAAACGATAAAATAAAGCACTACTGCCAAAAGTGTGGCGTCAAGCGGGTTGAAGTGAAACACTCAACACTAGGTTATCAAATAAACCTTAGTACTAAAAACCATTTTTTTTGCTTCGATTTCCTCTGCGAATGCAAAGCCTCGAACTGTTATTGGGAGTTCATAATTCATATAAAATGATTAAAACGATAAAGATTCTTTTTTATTTCTTAACCTTATTTTCAGCCAAAAGCCTAGTTGCTCAAACAGTAGCTGAAGATGCACTAAAAGGCGTCTGGAAAATGAGAGGATATGGAAAAATTATAGCTATTGATGATGCTTTAGTAAGCAGTTATGACACAACTGCTATCTCCTGTACCCTAAATTCTCGATTGAAAAGAGATAGTATTTTGCAGATGGGCACTATTAAGAGGGTAGATCAAAATTTACTTACGATTACTGAGGGTATTAAAACCTACACGCTAGATAAAATAGGCAAATTACCAAACAGCTTTGAACATAATTTGCTGAAATCTGAGGATTCGAATTATAATTTTGACGTTTTCTGGAACATGATGGATGAAAATTATCCATTTTTTAAAGAGCGGAAAATAGACTGGCTAAGCATTAAAGAAAACTATGGAGGCAAAAGGATCAAAAATAAAAATCAACTGCGTCATATTTTAAAAAATATAATCAAACAGTTAAATGATGGGCATACTACCTTGATTATACCTAAAAAAAATGGCTTGGTTCCTCATTACAGAACGAGCAAGAAAACTGCTGTTTTAGAAGACAAAATTTTAGAACGTTATGTTAAAAACCCAATAAGATATGGAGAAAGTATTAAGGGCAACGGTCTGTTAAACTACGGAATTACTGAAAATAATGTCGGGTATATACAGATAAATAATATGCTGTTTTTTTCTGACAAATACAAAAATCCTGGCGGTTTGTCAGGCTATGATTATTTATTCGATTACCTGAACGCATCCGCAGGCAATCCTAACCATTTTGAAGATGAAAAAAGAGGAATTAGCCGGCTAATGGAGGAAATCGTCAGAAAATTACAGGGAACAGATGCTGTAATTATAGACCTGCGTTTCAATTCGGGGGGGTATGATCTGGTGTCATTAGAAATTCTAAGGCATCTTATTACTGAAGAGACTAAAATATATTCTAAAAAAGCCAAGATATTAACCGGGTATACTGAACCGCAGTTATTTTCTATTTTACCAGTCGACACAACATATAGTAAACCTGTTTTTTTGCTCATAAGCCACCAAACTGCTAGTGCCCCTGAAGTACTAGCACTTGGCTCAGTGGCAGTTAAGAACATTACTCGTATAGGGTCAGATACTGAAGGCATATTTTCTGATATCCTAGAAAAAAAAATGCCTAATGGTTGGACAATAAACCTCTCTAATGAAGTTTACCAAGATATTAATGGAACTTGTTACGAAAGCATAGGGATTCCTCCAAATAAAAAAATAAACTATTCTCACAATGAAAATGTGTTTATAAGAAAATTGAAAAGAAATATTAACAGTGGAGATGAAGCTATTGAAATGGTTTTTAAATTAATTGAGAAATAAATTATTGTAATTGCTGCAATAATACATTTAGGCCTAATGAAAAGTTATTTAAGGGAGACAGTTGTTCTGTTTGATAAATTTCTTATTCAATGAGTATTTCGATGTTTCAAAATTTTTGAAAGAAAACAATTTCTATCAACTAGTCCATAAATAGTTCGAATACGCAGCATTACTGGCAAAAAACCTTGAAAATAAAAGGCTTTTTGATGACCAGGTCATAGCAGAGAAATCTCTCAATAGCAATAAGTTTACAAGTAAATACAGTGATGTATTTACTTGTATCTTTTTTTGCGTTTAAAAAGCAAAACCCCGGCTTTTTACAACCGGGGTTTCTTCTTTATATTTTAACCAGTAATTGTTCCGCAGGTTCCGGAGAGCTATTGGCAGGCTGTTTTGCTAAAATTTTCCCCGGTTTCTTTTTCTTAAACTTCCGGCCATACCAAACCAGGAATCCGGTAATCGGTAAACTGGCGCCAATAAGTGAGGCCAGAAAGGCCAGCACTTTGCCAGGGAACCCTAAAATACTGCCTACGTGGATATCGTAATTCATCTTCCGTAGTTTCTCTCCAAAAGAGGCTTGCGCATAGGTTATTGAATAAGCATCATGTCGCTTTAGTTCTTTCAGGGTGTGCTGGTCAAACGTGTAGCCCTGGCTGTTATAAAACTGTCCTTTATTTGGATAAACCGTGATGTTGATCGCGGCCTTGGCATCTGCAGTATCGGCAAAACTATAATAAAAACCCATTGATTTAGGGTGGCGCGTGATTACCCGGTTCCAGGCCATGTCCATCGCTTTTTCCGGCTCGTAGCCTTTTCCTTTTAGTGTGGAGTCTGAATCCAGGCGTTTGTATTCTGCCAGCTTATCGCCACCTGATGTAACCCAATATATACCTTCACTATACCATTTAATACCATATACCATTCCGGTAAGGGCTATGGCCAGCAAGAATAATAAAGCGTAAAAGCCCATTACGTTGTGCAGGTCGAGATTTAACCGTTTAAAAGATGCACCCCATTTGATCTTAAAACTTTTATTACGTGTGGATTGATTCCATTTTTTAGGATACCACCAGATCAGCCCGGTAATCAGCAAAACAACAAAAATCAGGGTACCATAGTTAACAATTGCGCGGCCTATTTGAGGAGGCATCCAAAGAAAACGGTGTCCGTTTAAAATAAACCTGAAGAAGTCTGATTCACCAGGCTGATGCACTTCGGTACTAATTACTTCGCCTGTATAAGGGTTCACTTTCAGGATGGTATTACCTGTACGGCGATCCTTCGGACCGGCATTGGCAGCCCGTAAGTTTAAGTTAATGGCCCTGCCTTGCTGGTAATTGGCATAAGATGGTACTTTCTCCGGGTGAAGCTTTGCCGCAATCTGCATCAAATCAGAGGGTTTAACTACAGGCTTATCCTGCCAGGCTACTTTCGTATCTGGCTCCAGTAGCCCGGTAATTTCTTCATTAAATACCCATATACAACCAGTGAGGCATACGATGAGTACAATAATGCCAGATATTAAACCCAGCCACAAGTGCAGCCAATTGTTTATGCGCTTAAAAAGCGGATCTTTTTGCTTCTTCTTTCCTTGATTTCGCGTCTTGGTCATAGTGCCTGTTTTATTGATCGGAGATGATTATTTAAACCGGTAGGTAATACTCAATCTTGCGTTGCGCGGAACCTCATAGATATAAGTATAGTACGAAACGGATGTTGCCGTTTCAGTGGCCAGCTTGGTATATGATCCCTGTGTAAGCAGCCTGCGGTCCAACAGGTTATTCACCAGCGCAGCAATGGTTATTTTACCTTTTTCATAGGAAACGCCTGCATCAAAACGATAATAAGCTGGTAGCATTAATGGAACAGTAGTAGATCCGGCATAACGGCCCAATTGGATCTGATACCCGGCACTCAATCCGAAACCATTCAATAAAGATCCTTGTTTCTGGTAGCGGTAGGATAACCAGCCGTTGGTGATGTGTTTAGCCGAGTTAGGGGTATGCCTGCCTACCAGTTCTGGTTTAGCATCTTCACTTACCTTCGCATCAGTTAGCGCATAATTTAACACAACGTTTAGTCCAGTGATAATTTCCCCATTGATATCCAGTTCAATACCTTTGGAGATGATACCGCCCAATTGGATCTGGGCATTTGGGTTCATCGCCAGGTGTGCCGGATCCAGGTCGGCAGTTAATACATTTTTCTTCTTAATGCGGAAGGCAGCAGCGGTTACGTTCCATTTACCGTCAAAGAAATCTTTTTTAAGGCCCAGTTCGATATTATTGCCACGGATTGGCTTGAATGGGTTTCCGGCATAATCCTGGCCGGCAACAGGCAGAAAGCTTTGGTCGTATAGCGTGTAGGCACTAAAATCTTTCGCCAGGGTTACGCTTAAACCGGCCCTTGGGCTTAAAACATTATCAGAAAGCTGCGTCAGGTTTGTTTTACCCACGGTTACGGCATGTGTAAAACGGCCAGCTAAGGTTAAACGAACCCGTCCATCCAGCATGCGAAGCTCATCTTGCAGGTAGGCACCGGTATAGGTCAGGTTAGTGGCATACACATTTGATCCCGAACGGTTCTGAATGCTGCGCGAACGATCGAAGACAGGAATCTTGTCAAAAGGAATACCATAAACCGGGTTATAAATATTAAAGGTAGCATTGTTTGCCAATTGCAGATCGGGCTCCTGTTTGCTGGAAAAGTCGCCCCAGGTTTTCAGGTTACCCATATCCAAACCACCTAAAATGCGGTGTACAACAGCTCCCGTAGTCAGGTCGCCCATCAGGCTTACCTGGATATTTTTATTAATAGCCAGTTCTTCACTGATATTCAGGTAGCGGCGCATATCGCCATTTGGTGCTATTTTCGACGGCCACGGGGTACCACCATCTAGACCATAGCGAAGGTAAGCTGCCTGGGCATTAATTTTCCAGTCATTATTTAAACGGTGGCTCACATAAACCGTGGCATTGTGGTCATAAAGCTTTGCAGGGTCGAGCGCCGGATCGCCAAGAAAGAAACTCGGGTCTGTATCGCCAAATCCTTTCGGCGAAAAACCGTACGAACCCAGTGCCTGTGCTTCCACATGCTGCGTAGTATATTCAGCAGTAATCAGTGTATTGCTATCCACCTGGTAACTAATTACGGGAGCAATAATGTATTTATCGGTGTAATTGTATTTGTTGTAACTATCTTTGGTTTGTGCGGCTACGTTTAAGCGGAACAGTAACCGGCCATCGCGGCTTAATTTACCATCCAGATCAGCAGCTACGCGGCCCAGGTTATAACCTCCACCCACTACACTTACCGAACTACGGTTTTGACCGGTAGGTTTTTTGGTTACCACATTATAAATGCCGCCGGGTTCGCCGTTGGCCATCATAAAACCAGAGGGACCTTTTACAAATTCAATGCGGTCTATAGTAGCTGCATCGTCAGCTAATGGTCCCCAGGGCATTTTTTGATTCATACCATTCCGGAAGGCCGGAATACTGGTGCCACGCATAAATATATTGGCATATTGGGCATCCCAATGGCCTACGCGTAAGGTACCGCTCACATTTCTGGTTACCCCATCAACAATATCAAATACCTGCTGGTCTGCCAGTATCTTACTGGTTACCACCTGGATATTCTGCGGTACTTCGATTAGAGGAGATTGTAAACGTAATGAAGGAGATACTTTATCCACTTTATATCTTTTCTTATTCGTGCTGATCTGCACCTCGTCTAGCTCCGAACGGTTTTCTTTCAGAGAAAAATCAGCAATCACAGTAGCACGTGCTGAAACCTGTATCTGCTTTTCTTTTGGAAAAAGCCCAATCGCCGAAACCACCAGTGTATAATCACCAACCGGCACACGCCTGATCTGGTAAAAGCCATCTTCGTCGGTTACAGAGCCATAGCGGGTGCCTTTCAGGACTACGCTTACATTAGCAGCCACGCTACCATCGGCAGTGGTGACTCTTCCTCTCACTACACCCGTTTGTTCATCATTGCGGGTTTGAGCAAGACTATCTGTAAGATTTGAATAACTTCCTGTCAGCGAAGTACCAGAACTGGCATGAGCTGCAAATATTCCTGTGCAGCACACGCCTAAGAGTAAAATTTTCTTAAATTGCATTTACTTTTAATTAGACGTTAAAGGGATCCGGGCTTAAATCCGGTAATGCCACACGGAGTTCAGATCCGCTGTGGCATTTTTTTTGCAAAGGTATATTTATTTAGAATAAATCCAAATAGATTTTGGTATTTAGGCCTAAATCGCTTTAGCCAACTTATTATGCACCTTACATTAGAGAACAGCAAAGGATCAAAACACTGCGAATTAGCGATCTGATTTCGATAATTATTCGCCCACTCATCATCGCGAATCTAGATGCTTGCTGTCAACGCCTGCGTTAAAAAGAGGTAAATGATGCTTAATTGTACAAAAATGAACCATTTCCGTACAAAACTGAACCCATCCTTAGGCGTAAGTAGCTAGTTTTGGAATCTCCAAATATGACAGTTACAAATTATGAGATCAACAGGCGGTGCCTTCCGCAAAGTTTCGTTCATCTTCCCCCGCAGGTGATAACGATACCAATATTTGCAAAGAGGAAAAGCTATTTAACAGGGAAAGTTTATACCTTTTTACTGCTGCTTTTACTTTTGGCGGCCGGTATGTCGTGCTCTGCACAGGATGGATGTTACAGCCGCCTGGATCAAGATACCCTGACGATAGGCAATCAATTTATAGAGCGTAAGTTTATCTGGAACAAGGGAAATGTGATTACGTATAGCTTAAGCGACAAAAAAGGCAGGAAAGTTTGGCTGAACAGGCTTAAGAGTCCTGATTTTTACATTCAAGTTGGCAATGCAACTCAAAATGGGCATTACGAAGTATCCGTGAGAAAAGACAATGCCATTCACATCTCTTCACAGGAAACCATTATTTCTTTTTCTATTGGTAGTCTTGATATCAAACGAATTTACCGGATTAATGCGCTAAGTGCTTCAATCGCCTGCGAAACCTATTTGAAAGGACAACTATCGGGTATAGCAGGCGGGCAACCGGCCAATGCCGCCGATCAGAAAAACATTGAATTTGCCGATGATATGAAGGTCAATAGTTCTGCCACCGTTTTAGATCAGTTAAAGCTGGACGGTTTCCATTGGCAGGTTAAAGCGGTCGAATTTCTTGACGTAACCGACTGGAACAACAACCTGGTACTGGAAAATAAGTTTATTCCCTATAGAAAAAAAGGTTACCGGGGCAACTTGCTTTTTGCACACAACCAGGAAAAAGAGGCTGGTTTTTTCTTCTTAAAAGAAGCGCCAGCTTCCAGTGTACAGCTGGCCTATGGCGGTCAGGATTTTACGACTGAGTTTGGGCATTTTGCGGTAAACGGATTGGGGCTAATTGCCAGGGATATCCGAGTAGATGAGTGGCGCAAAGCTTATACAGTGGTATTGGGCGTTTATAGCGGAAAGGAGTTTAACCAGTTACAAGCGTTACGTGGCTATCAGAAAACCATCCGTAGAAATGAACCACAGCGAGACGAAATGGTGATGATGAATACCTGGGGCGATAGGAGCCAGGATGCTAAAGTTAATGAAAAATTTAGCCTGTTAGAACTGGAAGCTGCAGCCAAACTGGGTATCACCCATTTTCAGATCGATGACGGATGGCAGCAAGGGAAAAGTCCAAATTCTGCCTTAGCCAAAGGATCTTTTAAAAACATTTGGGACAACCCCAATTATTGGAAACCTGATATGGCAAAATATCCGAATGGACTTAGTCCAGTCGTAAAAAGAGGTAAAACGCTGGGTATAGAGATTTGCTTATGGTTTAACCCCAGTATTCAGCAAGACTATGCAGACTGGGAAAAAGACGCTTCGGCGATGGTCGGACTGTACCGGATGTACGGAATCAGGACATTTAAAATTGATGGGCTCTCTATTCCCAACAAACAATCGGAAATTAATCTAACCAAAATGTTTAATATGGTGTTGAGCGAAACAGAAAACCAGGCTGTTTTCAATCTCGATGCCACTGCGGGTCGGAGGGGCGGTTATCATCTTTTTACCGAATACGGCAATATTTTTCTGGAGAACCGTTATACCGACTGGCAAAATTACTATCCTTACTGGACACTCCGCAATTTATGGCAACTTTCTAAATATGTAGCACCAGAGAAGTTGCAGATCGAATTTTTAAATAAATGGAGAAATGCCGACAAGTATGGCCAGGATCCTTTCGCTCCTTCCAGCTATACTTTCGAATATCTATTCGCCATTACCATGGCCGCCCAGCCGCTCGCCTGGTTTGAAGGTACGGGCCTGCCCAAAGAAGCGTTGCAATTAGGAGAATCGATTGCGAAGTATAAAAAGGTGCAGCACGATTTTCATCAGGGAACCATTTTACCGATTGGTGACGAACCTTCAGGCAAATCATGGACTGGTTTTCAATCGATTCAAAAAGATAGGGGCTATTTTATCGTGTTCAGGGAAAACACGCCTGATGAAACGGGCATACTGGAGACCTGGTTACCCGAAAAGGTTAAAATACAATTAAAACCGCTACTTGGACGAGGGAAGGCGATGATTCAAACCGCTGGTAGAAAAGGAGCCTTGAAAGTAGCCTTGCCTGCGATAAATGATTTTGTGATGTACAGCTATACCATTTTAAAATAACCAATGAAAAACATATTAAACCTTTTCCTTTTAACGTTCCTTAGCATCCCCGCAATCGCCCAAAAGAGGGTTAGTCTTAATTCTCCCGACGGGAGGTTGCAGGTGGATGTAAGCATTGCGGATAGTATCCGTTTTCAGTTGGCGCATGATGGTGAACACGTACTGAATTCTGGCGCCATAGCCATGAAACTAGGAAATGGGAAAACCTTCGGTATCAAATCTCACTTGAAACAAAGCAAAACCATTACCGTTAAACAGGAAATCCCTGCCTATTTTTATAAAAGAGACCGTATCAATGATGAATATGCAGAATTGACGCTGGAATTTAAGGAAGATTACAAACTGATTTTCCGACTTTACAATGAAGGAATGGCTTACCGGTTTGTATCTATGGCTAAGCAGGATTTTCTCGTGAATGAGGAATTGGCCGCTTTTCATTTTCCAAAAGATTACAAAGCCTACATTCCTTATGTAAAAACCAAAGAGAAAACCATTGAGGGCCAATATTTCAATTCGTTTGAAAATACTTATACCTACAGCCATTTGAGCACAATGGATAAGCGTAAGCTTGCATTTTCTCCTTTGGTTGTAGAATTGGATGAGGGAAAGAAAGTATGTTTGGCCGAAGCTGATTTGCAAAGTTATCCGGGTATGTTTCTTTTTAATCCTGCCGGAGGAAATGTTCTGGAAGCCAACTTTGCTGCTTATCCAAAATCTACCGGGCAGGGCGGACATAACCAACTGCAACAAATCGTCACCTCACGCCAGCCTTACCTTGCTAAAAGTAGGGCACAAACCAAATTTCCCTGGCGCATTGCCATTGTAAGCACCAGCGATAAAGCCCTGGCGGATAATGATATGGTTTACAAGTTGGCCGAACCCAGCCGTTTAAAGGATATTTCGTGGATAAAACCCGGAAAAGTGGCCTGGGAGTGGTGGAATAACTGGGGCTTGAGTAAGGTAGACTTTGTTTCGGGTGTTAATACCGAAACTTATAAGGCTTATATAGATTTTGCCGCCAAAAATAAAATTGAATATGTGATTCTGGATGAAGGCTGGGCCGTAAATCTTAAGGCAAGCTTGTTTGAGGTTGTACCTGAAATTAATCTGAAAGAACTGGTTACTTATGGCAAATCTAAAAATGTAGACCTTATTTTATGGGCAGGGTACTATGCCTTTGCCCGCGATCTGGAACAGGTTTGCAAACATTATGCGCAGTTGGGGATAAAAGGTTTTAAGATCGATTTTATGGACCGCGATGATCAGGAAATGGTTGATTTTCATTACCGGGCCGCAGAAACAGCCGCCAAATATAAGTTGATGGTCGATTTTCACGGTACTTATAAACCTACCGGGCTGAACCGGACTTTTCCGAATGTAATTAATTATGAAGCCGTAAATGGTCTGGAGCAGATGAAATGGACCGGACCAGAGATGGATATGGTTACCTACGATGTGACTATGCCTTTTATCAGGATGATCGCTGGCCCGGTAGATTACACGCAGGGTGCCATGCGTAATGCAACTAAAAGTAGCCATAGGGGAATAAATGATGAACCCATGAGTCAGGGAACACGCTGCAGGCAACTGGCAGAATATGTGGTTTTTGAATCGCCCTTAAATATGCTTTGTGATAGCCCGGACAATTATGCGAAGGAGCAGGAATGTACCGATTTCATTAGTGCTATCCCTACGGTTTGGGATCGTACCATCGTACTTAATGGGGAGATCGGGCAATACATTACTACTGCCCGCCAAAAGGGCAATAACTGGTACCTGGGTGCTTTAACCAATTGGGAAGCGCGCAAACTTGATCTTGACCTCAGTTTTCTTGGTAGCGGAGATTATGTCGCAGAAATTTATCAGGATGGGATTAACGCCAATAAAATCGCTACAGACTACAAAAAGCAGCGGATGGAGATCCCTACCGATCGAAAATTATCCATTAGCATGGCTCAGGGCGGTGGTTTCGCGATGAAGATTTTTGAAAAATAAACACCGTAATTTTATGAAACCAACCAGAACCATTTTTAATCTACTCCTACTATTGTGTTGCTTTTTTTCTAAGCTTTCTGCCCAGGAGACCCTGGTTAATGTATACGGCAGAACAACACAATCCCTTAACGGGAAATGGGAAGCGATTATAGACCAGTACGATCAGGGACGGAAAAACAAAATTTACCTTAATAAAAAACCAGCCGGAAAGACAGATTTCTATGAATATGCCTTTGATGGTGGCTTAGAATTAAATGTGCCTTCAGACTGGAACAGTCAACTGCCAGAACTCAAATATTATGAAGGTACGGTTTGGTACGCCAGGCATTTTGATGCGCCCAAAGCAGATCACGAACGCCTGTTTATTTACTTTGCTGCGGTAAGTTATCGTTGTAAGGTTTATCTGAATGGAAAGGAAATTGCCGAACATGAAGGTGGTTTCACGCCTTTTCAGGTGGAAATAACAGATCTGGTGAAACCATCAGACAACTTTTTAGCCCTGGAGGTAAACAATACCCGGACAGCTGATGCTATTCCCGCGAAATCATTCGATTGGTGGAATTATGGAGGCATCACCCGTGATGTGATGCTGGTATCAACCCCAAAGATATTTATTCAGGATTATTTTGTTCAGCTGGACAAACATCGTGCTGATCAAATTAATGCGAAGGTTAAAGTTGTCGATAACCAGAAAAATGTAGCGCTAACCGTTGAGATTCCTGAACTGAATATCAAACAAAAGCTGGTTACCGATCAAGACGGGACTGCTAGCGTATCAATCACTGGTGTAAAAAAAATACAGCGCTGGTCGCCTGATGCGCCTAAACTTTATCAGGTGGTGATATCTACCAGCCAAGATAGGGTAGAAGAGCGGATCGGTTTTAGAAACCTGGCGGTAAAAGGAACACAGATTTACCTGAATGACAAGCCGGTTTTTCTCAAATCCATTAGTTTTCATGAGGAAATTCCACAGCGTAAAGGTAGAGCTTTCTCTGAGGCAGATGCCATGATGCTTTTATCTGAAGCGAAAGCTTTAGGCTGTAATATGATTCGTTTGGCACATTATCCGCAAAATGAATATACGGTACGTGCAGCCGAAAAAATGGGTTTTTTGTTGTGGGAGGAAACCCCAATATGGCAAGGGATTAATTTTGAAAATCAGGAAACCAAAAAGAAAGCCGGAAAAATGATCAGCGAGATGGTGATGCGGGATAAAAACCGATGCGCCATATCTTTCTGGGGCATGGCCAATGAAACCCAGCCATCTGCTGCCCGGAATGAATTTCTAAAATACCTGATCAAATGTACGAAAGATATTGATAGCACCCGTTTAATTACGGCTGCATTCGATCTGGTCCGGTTTAATCCGGATAAACAACGCTTTGTGATGGACGACCCTTTTATAAATGAAATTGATGTGGTGGCTGTTAATAAATATATGGGTTGGTATCATCCCTGGCCAGTTACACCAAAAAAGGCCATTTGGGACGTGGCCAGCAACAAACCTCTGATTATTTCAGAATTTGGTGCTGAGGCATTGTATGGGAAAACCGGTGACGCTGATATAGCAAGTTCATGGAGCGAAGACTACCAGGCCCAACTTTATAAGGATAACCTGGAAATGTTTAAAAATATTCCAAATCTCAATGGAATATCACCCTGGGTATTATTCGATTTTCGGTCGCCATTTCGCTTTCACCCCACTTATCAGGATGGCTGGAACAGAAAAGGACTGGTTTCTGATCAGGGATTTCGTAAAAAAGCCTGGTATGTTATTGCAGATTATTACAGAAACATCAAATGAAATTTATGAGGAGATATTTTTTAGTGCTGTTGTTATCAGGGTTATTATGGAGCAACCTTGCAAATGCGCAAAACTTGAAAACCATTGTCGATCAAGCCCTGTCTTTTGCTGAACAGCAAAGCCTGTTAATGGCCAGAAAATACGAGCATCAGGTAGGTGTATTACCAAGGTCGTTCGAAGCGGGCAAAAACACCATCTCTGATTCACGTTGGTGGTGCAGCGGATTTTTTCCTGGGTCTCTATGGTATGTTTATGAGCATAGCAAAAATCCAGCACTGTTAGCATTCGCCAAATTGTATACGGCCAGGGTAGAACGCGAAAAATTTACCACCGATAACCACGATGTAGGTTTTATGCTGTATTGCAGTTTTGGCAATGGTTTTCGATTAACCGGCGATACATCTTATAAGGCTGTTTTGCTTAGAGGAGCGCAGTCGCTGGCTACCCGCTATGATCCAAAGGTTGGCCTCATCAGGTCGTGGGACCATAACAAAACCGCTTGGCAATATCCAGTCATTATCGATAATATCATGAATCTCGAATTGTTGTTGTGGGCCAGCAAGCAATCAGGGAATGCACAGCTAAAGAAAATCGCACTTTCACACGCAGATAAAACCATGGAACACCATTTTAGGTCCGATTTCAGCTCTTACCATGTGGTTTCATATAACCGACAGACTGGTCTTCCACATAAAAAGCAAACACATCAGGGTTATGCCGATAGTTCTGCATGGAGCCGTGGACAGGCCTGGGGCCTTTATGGTTATACTTATCTCTATCGGGAAACCAGGGAAAAACGCTACCTGGATCAGGCCATGCATATCGCAAACTTTCTGATCAATCATCCTAAAATGCCAAAAAATTTCATTCCTTATTGGGACTACGATGCTCCGGTGCGGGCCGGTACGCCAAGAGATGCCTCAGCGGCCTGTATTACGGCATCTGCACTGACCGAATTGAGCGATTTTGTAAATGCCGATACGAAAAAGAAATATATGGAAGTGGTAGAAAAGCAAATCCGGACACTCGCTTCTGATGAATATACGGCAAAGTTGGGCGAAAACGGAAATTTTATCCTGATGCACAGCACGGGAGCATTTCCCTTTAAATCTGAAGTAAATGTGCCCTTAACCTATGCAGATTATTATTATCTGGAGGCGCTTAGTCGTTTGAAGAGAAGATTGTAGGATGGGATATCATAAAATATAGAATGGGCATCTTGAGGGATAATTTACGGTATAAAAATCAATAGGAATGACGGATCAATTTTAAGGAATACATCCCCGGGAGATCGTCATCCCCAACTTGATCCGATAGCTATCGGATGGGAATCTTAATGCAACCGCCTTAAGATTCCCGCATGCGCGAGATCCGATAGCTATCGGATGACGGCGATTCTTTAAATCTGTCATTGATAGCGACAAGCTAAACTCAACGTAACAAATCCGAAATGAATTACAATTTATGATATCCACACTTAACCATGGCGATTATAACACTTATTTTAGCTGCATCCCAGTTGCTATCGATATCAATCAGATGGAAATGGAATAATGGAAAGATGAAAAAATTAAATAATCATTAGAAAGTCCGATAGAATACCTGATTATGCATTTTAACTTTATGGATATCCGGAAAATCGCTTATTTGCTGTTCTTTTGTTGTGCTTTTTTGCTAAAAAGTGCGGCGGCAATTGATATTTCCAGGTATCGGTTCCATGTCATGCCCGAAACATCGTATTACAGTGGTATTCAGAGCATCACCAAAGATAGCTTAGGACGCATGTGGTATACTGGTCCCGACGCTGTTTTTATGTATGACGGGAACAGTTTTTATCAGTTAAATGAATTGGCCTCGAAGAGCGACCCCAAAGTAAAATGGGCTTACGGTTCTTTGGTGACAGATAAAAAAGGTGGATTATTTTTGGGCACTAATCATGGTTTATTGAAGTTTAACTATGGGCAATTTAATTTTGAACTGGTTCTCCCTGGAAAAATCCGCTCCATCTGCCTCCATAACGATGGCAATCTATACATGCTCTCTGGCGACAGCTTATATATATCTGGTCGGGGGAAAAAGGATTTTAAGAAAATTAAACTTCCTAGCAACAGTTATTTTGATAGTGTAATTAGCCTGAAAGGAAATATTTATCTCTCTCAGGAAAATTTACTTTACAGGTTCGATACCAGAACGGCGCACTTTTCAGTTTTTACCAATCTGGGTCAAACATCCTTTGTGGTGAACGATGCTGTGGCCTATCAGGGCGATTATTATTTCCTAACCCAGCGGGGTGGCATTTTCGTGACCGATACCAAAGGTGTAATTAAAAAAAATATACCGATTACCGGCCCGGGCTTCCAAACTACGATGTCCAAAAAAATCTTTATTGATCAAACGGGCATCATGTGGATAGCCACACAGTCTGGACTGTTGCTTTATGATCCACAGACGCAGATCAGCAAGCTGCTCAAAATGAACCCGAACGATGCTTTTTCATTGCCCAATAATTCGATATGGACCATTTATGGCGACCCTGACCAAGGCGCCTGGATTGGTACTTATGGTGGTAAAATCGCTTATTGTTCACCTTATGATGCTTATGTCCGCTATTTTACAACCAGCCCTGGCGGACTTAACCACCCGATAGTAAGCGGTTTTCAGGAAGATGATATGGGCAATATCTGGATTGCTACAGAGGGCGGTGGGCTTAACTATTGGAACCGGAAAGATGACAGCTTCCGCCATTTTACCAAGGCCGAAGCCAATTCCATCAATTCTAATATGGTTAAGCGCTTAAAATTTGATCCTGACCGAAAAAACCTCTTTATTTCTTCTTTCAACGGCGGTATTTCTGCTTATGAAATGGCTACAAAGCGTTTTAGTAACCTTAACATCCTTTTTCCCGGAAGCAAACAGCCTTTAACGGTGTATGATTTTGTACGGGATGCCGGGGGAACCTGGTGGATGACCGATCCGGATAAAAATTTCTTCCACCGCAAGAAAAACGAGGCAACAGAAACGGAGATCGTTAAATTGATCGCTGCAAACGGACAGGCACTGGATGTAGAGATTGAGGCCATTTCACTTGATCAGCAGCAGCATCTTCGTCTGGTTACTCATCAGGGGCTTTATATTGCGGATCCCCAAACGCTTAAAGTGTTGCGTCACTATGTCATCAAAGATGGTCCTTACGCGGTGAATCACCTGGGTTGCTACTATGAAGCATCAAATGGCGACCTCTGGCTGGGTACTTCGGGGAGAGGTATTAATCTTTTAAAGAAAGACGGTCGCTATCTTAATTTCAATAGCACCAATGGTTTTCCTCCTAAAATCGTTTTTGGTATTTTGGAAGACGATATCTCAGGAAATATTTGGTTTAGCACAAACGATGGACTGTATTTTTTCGATCAGAAAACGCAGAAGTTTGAAAAAGCCAGATTTTATAAAGCAAATAGTTGCGGTTCGTTCTATTTAAGGTCGGCCTATAGAACTAAAAAAGGAGAGCTATTATTTGGGGGCACAAATGGGTTTGTACTTTTTGATCCGCAATACCTCAACAAAAACATCCAGAAACCGAAGGTGTTTTTCACCAGCTTATTAATTAACAACCAACTGGTAAGCAATACAACGGAAGATTCACCTTTAACCAAAGATATTTCTACCTTAAGCAATCACGATGAGGGTAAGTTTACACTTTCCAATAAGCAGTCGAATATAGAAATCCGTTTTTCATCAAACAGCTACTTATCGGCAGATCAAAATCAATTTTCTTACCGCATGGTTGGCTTAAGCGATAAATGGCTGAAGATGAATCCTAATCAACACGCTGTTCAGTTTTTTAATTTACCGGGGGGAGATTATATTTTTGAGATCAAAGCCTCCAACAACGACGGGCTTTGGGGCAACGAAATTTCAAGGCTTTATTTTCATGTCAATCCCCCGTTTTTCCTATCCTGGTGGGCCTACGCCATTTACACTTTAATTGTACTTGGTCTCTTGTTTTTCATCATGCGGTATTATACCAATAAAAAGGTTTTTAAAGAACGGTTGGCATTAGAGGCGCTCAAAGAACAGAATATGCGGGATTTGAACCAGGCGAGAACTGATTTTTTCACCAATATTTCACACGATCTTAAAACCCCGCTTACCCTGGTGCTCGAACCACTGAAGCAGTTAAAAGAAACCGTTCAGAAAAATGACCATGCGGCGGGCTATATGCAATTAATTGAGAAAAATGTGGCGCGCATACAGCGTTCAATTAGTCAATTGCTTCGCTTTAGGGAAATAGAAAGTCAGAAAATAACCCTAAATCCACAGGTTGGCGATTTTATCGGTTTTGTGCATGATGTTTTTGGACTTTTTGAACTCTACGCGAACAAAAAGGAAATAGAAACCAGTTTTAATGCTCATGCAGATCAATTATTTGTGGCTTTCGATTACGATATTATTGAAAAAATACTAACTAATCTTTTCTCGAATGCCTTAAAGTATACCTCTAACAAAGGTTATGTAGGCGTCAGGATTTATCAATCTACAGCCGAGGAACAGTCGAGGTTAGCTATGGAGCCGGATCACCTTGAAAGGGAATACATTTCTGTTGAAGTGTTAAATACCAGTATAGGTTTTTCAGAAGAGCAGATTGCCACACTATTTACATCCTTTAACCGCTTATCGTCTTATCGCCCTACTTTTGAAGAAAGTTCAGGTCTTGGCCTTGCCATTGTAAAGGAACTGGTAGATGCCATTGAAGGCAAAATCTGGATGGTAAATAAAACCAATAAAGTTTCTTTTACCATGATGCTCCCGCTTAAAAAAGAAGCAGGATCAGGCGATATGCAGTCGAACGTATACGATTATACCATCTCCGAAATTGATGAAATCCTTTTAGAAGCCGTAGAACCCGATCTATCTCCCAAGCATGCCAGGAAATCGACCAGCATTTTGTTGATTGACGATGATCCTAACCTGCGTAACTATCTGGAACGCCGCTTGTCTGAAAAGTACAATGTCTATTTGGCCAGCGATGGTCAGGAGGGCATTATCAAAGCTGAAAAAATATACCCGCAACTGATGATTACCGACCTGATGATGCCCAATACCAATGGGTTTGAGGTATGCAACCACCTGCGGCAGAACTTTAAAACCAGCCACATTCCCATCATCATGATTTCGGGCATGGGCGATGTAAATCAGAATAAAACCAAGGCGCTGGAACATGGCGCAACCGTTTTTATTGATAAACCTTTTGAAGTGGAATACCTGATTCAGCAGATAGATACCATTTTGAAAAACCAGCAGGAAATGAGGGAAATGTACAGCAAGCGGCTGGTCGTAGATCCCGCTAATGTAACCATTACTTCTATGGATGAGGAATTGCTGATTAAGGCCATGAAGTTTATTGAGCAGCATATGGCCAATCCCAATTACTCGGTAGACGATTTTGTGTCGGACATGAATACCGGAAGGACGATCCTGTATCAAAAGATCAATGACATTGTGGGCATGTCTATCAAAGAATTTATTCTGAACATCCGCCTGAAAAGAAGTGCCTACTTATTGGAACATGCAGATTTAACTGTAGCAGAAGTTGCTTACCAAACCGGATTTAATAACGCCAAATATTTTAGTGTATGCTTTAAAAAACAATTTGAAACCAGTCCGTCTGAATATAAAAAGCGCTATAGTTCAGAGAATAATGCCGTTTAAGAAATTATTGCCAAGCATGTAGACAATTGCACCGTTAAAGCACACTCATTAACCAAATAAAACCTATGAAGCACCTGAAATTTTTTCTCCTTATTTTATCTATAACCACGCTCTTAAGCATACTGCCGGGGCAGCAAGTTTTTGCGCAACATCGGCTAAAGGGGATGCATCCGCAACAGCAGATTGATTTTGTTAAAAAACAGCTCAAAGCCAAAAAAGAACCTTATTTATCAGCCTATAAGGCATTGCTGGTTAAAGCAGATTCGGCTTTGCTGGTCACGCAACATGCGGTAGAAGATTTCAGTATTCCAGGTTTTTACGTTGATAAGGAAACCCACCGCCGAACTTCACGGGCGCTCCAGGTGGATGGTTTTTCGGCGTACAGTTGTGCTTTGGCTTATCAGCTGAGTGGTAAAAAAAAATATGCAGACAAAGCCATTTATTTCCTGAATGCCTGGTCATCGGTCAATAAAAAATATTCGCAACTGGACGGCTCACTGGTGATGTCGTATTCTGGTACCGCTTTGTTGATCAGTGCAGACCTGCTCAAGGATTATAAAAGATGGAAGTCCAGGGATGTAACACAATTTAAATGGTGGACAAAAAATGTGTTTCGTGCTGCAGCGAACAGCATCAGATACCGGAACAATAACTCAGGCGATTGGTCTCGTTTGGCCTCTATCCTGGCCGATACCTATCTGGAAGACCGGGAAGATATGCAGCAAAACATTGCCTTGATTAAAAAGGACCTTTTTGATAAGATTGCAGCAGATGGACATCTGGTGGAGGAAGTAAAGCGCCAGGGAAAGGGTATTTGGTATACCTATTTCTCTTTGGCACCGCTTACCGCATCCAGTTGGATCATTTATAATCAAACAGGCGAAAACCTCTTTAATGCATCGCGGGATGGGGCATCATTCAAAAAGGCGCTTGATTATTTATTTTACTACAATCAGCATCCTGAAGAGTGGAAATTTTTCAAAAATCCGGATACGGGTTCTGTTCATACCGCAACAGGTTTCTGGCCGGCCAACTTACTGGAGGCGATGAATGGCATTTACCCTTCACCGCAATTTGATGAATATCTCGCACCATATCGTCCCATCATGTATCCCACACATGATTATGCCTGGACATTTCCAACCCTTATGCCTTTACGATTAAACGGATACCAATAAATTATTACCCATGAAAAAATATCTAGTCAATTTATTATTGCCGGCTTGTGCTTTATGTATCAGCTTATCCGGAGTGGCCCAACAAACAAAAAAACCTAAGCCGCCAGCGCTCCAATCAGGCGGTTACAAACTGGTATGGGCCGAAGAATTTAATAAGAACGGTGCACCCGATCCGGCTAACTGGACTTACGAACTCGGATTTGAACGCAATGAAGAATATCAATGGTACCAAAAAGATAATGCGAGGTGTGAAAACGGAAAACTAATTCTGGAGGCCAAAAGAGAGAAAAAAACAAACCCTAATTTTAAGGAAGGAAGCAGCGACTGGAAAAAAAATAGGAGAGAAGCTGATTATACTTCAGCCAGCATCAAAACACAAGGATTGCACAGCTGGCTTTACGGCAGGTTTGTGATGCGCGGTAAAATAGATATCCGAGATGGCATTTGGCCAGCCTGGTGGACATTGGGAACAAAAGGATCCTGGCCGGCAACAGGTGAAATCGATATCATGGAATATTACCGGAAAAAACTGCTCGCCAATATCGCCTTCATGGGTGCAGATCGAAAAGATGCCTGGTTTAGCACCGAGAAAAATATCGATTCCCTTGGCGGTCAGGCATGGGCAGATCAATTTCACATCTGGCGAATGGATTGGGATGAAAACAGCATCGCACTTTATGTGGATAACCAGCTTTTAAATCAAGTGCCCTTAAGCCAACTGGTCAACCAGGATGGTACCAATATTAATCCTTTTAAACAACCGCATTATATGCTGCTCGATTTGGCAATAGGCGGTAAACAGGGTGGAGATCCTTCCAAAACTACCTTCCCGGCCAGGTTTGAAGTAGATTATATCAGGGTTTATCAAAAATAATCAATTAAGAAATGAAAGATATGAATTTAAAACGACTGCTTCTGATTTTAGTATTTAGCTATTTTGGCGGACTTAGCGCTTTTTCAGGTGAAACATCTTTAAAAAGGGACTCTACTCTGGAAACCGCAAACATTTTTAAAACGATGCAGCGGGTTGCAGACTGGCAATTAAATACCTGGAAGAACAAAGGGTTTAATCATCGGAAGGCTGATTGGACGAACGGTGCCTGCTATACCGGTATTTTTGCTTTTGGCAACTTGCGGGGCAACGAACGGTATCTGCAAACGCTGGTCGATATTGGAGATGAGTTGGGTTGGAATACCGGACATTTGCGCTTTTATGCAGATGACTATTGTGTAGGACAAACTTATGCCCAACTCTACAGTAAGTTCAAAAAGAAAAAGATGATTGCTCCTTTTATGCTGCAGGCAGATAGTATCATCAGTCAAGCCCATAACGAACCTTTGAACTGGAAAAACAATATCCAAAAAAGAGAGTGGGCCTGGTGCGATGCACTTTTTATGGGGCCTCCATCCCTGGCTTATCTGAGCACGGCTACCCGAGATGATAAGTACCTGAATACAGCTGTTAAATTGTGGTGGAAGACAACCGAATTTTTATATGACCCATCAGAGAAACTGTTTTTTAGAGATGAGAGTTTCTTTAATAAAAGAGAGAAAAACGGACAAAAAATATTCTGGTCAAGAGGCAATGGATGGGTGTTGGCCGGCCTGGTAAGGGTGTTGGAGAATATGCCGAAAAATCACCCTGATAGAAAGAAACTGATTTCGCTTTATCAGGATATGGTAACCAGGGTGGCTGGATTACAGCAATCTGATGGCAGCTGGCATGCTTCGCTATTAGATCCTGCAAGTTTTTCGGTTAAGGAGATGAGCGGAACCGGCTTTTTTTGCTATTCCATGGCCTGGGGTTTAAATCACGGTATTTTAGAAAAGCAACAATACCTTCCCGTGGTAGAAAAATCATGGAAAGCCATGGTTTCTGCCATGCATGAAGATGGTATGCTGGGTTATGTTCAGCCCATCGGTGCAAGTCCGGATGCCGTAAATGCCAATAGTACCGAGGTATATGGCGTTGGTGCATTTTTGCTGGCAGGAACACAATTGTATGAATACCTTAAGAAACTAAAATAGACGATTATGAAGATTAATATGAAACTACAGTTCTCGACTTTAATTAAGTTGAGCATGTATTCCCTTTTGCTGGTTTGCCTGGCCGCAAATGTTTTTGCTCAAAGCCGGCAAGATACGTTACGTTTATTTATTATAGGGAACAGTTTTTCTCAAAACGCATCAGCCTTTTTGCCGCAACTGGCAAAAGAAAGAGGGAAAACGCTCATCATCGGTCGCGCTGAACTTGGTGGGCATTCTCTTGAGCAGCATTGGGGTTATGTAGAAAAAGCAGAAGCAAATGCTGATGATCCCAAGGGAAAACCTTACGGGGGAAAATCATTAAAAATGTTGTTGGGGCAAGGGAAATGGGACATGGTTACCATTCAACAGTATTCTTACCTTTCAGCAGATTCTTCAAGCTACTATCCATATGCCAACAAATTAGTCGACTATGTTAAAGCATTGCAACCCCAGGCGCGTGTGGTCATCCATCAAACCTGGGCATACCGTACCGATGCAAAGAAGTTTGGGCGTATAGCAGAAGGCAAAACTGCGATGAGCCAGCAGGAAATGTGGCAGAAATCCCGTGCGGCTTATCATCTCCTGGCTAAGCGGATCAATGCCCGGATTTTACCAGTGGGTGATGCTTTCCAAATTGTAGCCGAAGACAGGAAATATGGTTTTAAACCTGATCTTTCATTTAATTATGAACATCCCACAGCCCCAAATCTGCCAGATCAGACCCATTCGATCAATATCGGTTACTACTGGAATAAAAACGAGGTCGTATTTGATCCGAACCATGCCAATGATGCCGGTAAATACCTGGGCGGATTAATCTGGTATGGTATTTTGTTTAATGATTCAATTAAAAATATCAGATTTAAGCCTGGAAATGTATCTGAAGAGTTTGTGCAATATCTTCGTAAAGTGGCAGACCGTATTATATTAAAAACGAATTGATAAAATAATTGCAGAGTGGCAGTCGAGGCTATCTCAGAAATGATTTTGGAGATTTAGGCAGAATAATATTTTGAAAGGTCGTCATTCCCGTGAAAACGGGAATCTTAATACGAGAGACCGACAACTAAATAAGTCCCTATCAAAGCATTAAGATGCCCAGTCAAGCTGAGCATGACGACATTGCCAAATTTAATTCTTTTGCCAGCTCTGAATCTGTTATTTTTACATAGTCTCCTTTCCTGCTGAAAAGATGCTAACCACGAAGTGGCTATAAAGCGATTGAAAAATTATTTTCCACTAGTAAAACAAGTTCAGCATGACGAATTGGTCAGGGATGGGGTGTTTATAAAGGGTATTTTAATTAAGTAATTACGAGTTCAGACTACTAGGTATATCACTCGAAAGATCATCATTCCCAACTCGATCAGATCGCTATTGAATGACGACCGGACTTTATTAGAATCTTTCAATGGCAGCCATTGGCTTATAAAACGCAAACTTTCTGGAAACAAACTGAAAATATCAGCCATCCGTACAAAAACAAACCATTTCCGTACAAAAGTGAACCCTCTGAAATAGATAAGCATATAGATTTGTGTTAACCAAATAATAAACCAAAATATGATGACAACCTATTTCTTAACTGTCCCCCTTATTCTAAATGAGGAAAACACAAAACCTGAATTACGGGCGATAACATTAAAAATGCCTTTCAACATCATTGATATTTCCCGGCATCAGGTTTAGCGTAAAGCTTGAATCAATAGACTTTTTTAATGCTTTGCAATCTCCGTTTTTAATTCAACAGATAAAAACTGCACCCTTTTAGGGGAATTGATGAGGACGCCTGCGCGCTGCCCTGGAGATCTGTTATGCGCAAAAAGCGGAAATTTCTAAAAAATATAATTCTAACCATATTCCAGATAGATGATAAAAAATATAAACCTAAGGTCCAAAGGCTGGCTTATTTTGGTTGCTGCATTTTGGTGTAAGGCCCAGGCATTGCCAGCCATGCCCATAAAAATGGCCAGTGGCTTTGTTGCCAAACGCCCCGCAATGCGGTTTCAGGAAATAACCGGAACCGTTAAAGATGATAAAAATCAACCTATTCCCGGGGCAACCATCAGAATAAAAGGTACCACTACCGGCGTCCAGACCGATCTGGATGGAAAATATAAAATCAATGTTAACCCTGGCCAGGTGCTTGTTTTTTCGACCATTGGTTTTGAAAGCAAAGAGGTAACGATAGGGGCTACAGGTGTAATCAACATCACACTGATCTCCGCAAGCAGCTCGCTTAGTGAAGTCGTGGTAAACGGTTATTCTACACAAAGAAGATCAGCTGTTACTGCTGCCATCAGTACCGTTTCTGGTCAGGATTTATTAAAGGCGCCCGTAACCAATGTGAACAATGCTTTGGCCGGTCGTGTACCTGGCCTGGTGGTACAGCAAACTTCCGGACGTCCGGGGATTAACGGAGCCGCTTTGTATATCCGAGGACAGGTTTCTCCCTCGGCCACAGCGCTTATTATTGTGGATGGTGTGGAGCGTACATCTTTCGGTGATATTGATCCTAACGAAATTGAAAGTATAAATGTGCTGAAAGATGCCTCATCTACTGCCTTATATGGTTTGAAAGGTGCAAACGGTGTATTTGTGGTTACTACCAAGAAAGGAGTGGAGGGGCCAGCAAAAGTGACATTTTCCGGTAATCTGGGCATCATCAGTGCAACCTCCCGTCCTGAAATTTTGGGCGCTTATGAAAGTGCTATGCTGTTAAGCGAGGGGCAGCGCAACGTGGGCGAACCCCGAGCCTTTACCGATGAGGATTTAGCCATTTTTAAGGCCGGCAACGGGAATCCATTACTTTATCCGGATGTGATGTGGTACGATGAACTGGTTAAAGATCATTGGATGCAGAACCAACAGAACTTAACCATATCTGGCGGTAGTGAAAAGGTAAAATACTTTACCTCATTTAGCCATATGCGCGAGGAAGGAAATTTTAAGGAATTTAAAACACCTTTAGATTATTCTACTTCCCCGAGCTACGGCCGTTACAATTTCAGGGCCAGGGTAGGCATAGACCTGACCAGAACCACCAACTTTCAAGTGAACCTTGCGGGTAGGAACGAACACCGTTACAGTCCGGCAGGTATGAGCGAATATAATGATCCTGCAGGGGTTGTAAGTAATGGGATTGAAGGACTTGTGGGCCGGGCGTTGAAAATGCCTTCATGGGCAGCGCCGTTTTTTAAAGAATACCTTAACGCTGATGATCCTAAAGTGATTGCGTTGGATGGAAACTATAACCACATCGTAAATTATGGACTTGGTGGAATAAATTCCGTCAATCCCTACGCTTTATTAACGTATGGAGGCTATGCTTTTACCGATAATAATATTGCAGAATCAATTTTTACGGTAAGCCAAAAACTTGATTTTATAACTAAAGGGCTAAGCTTAAAAGCACAGTTCGGTTACGATGCCACCCAATTATCAGGAAAACTGCAAAGAGGAAGCACAGGATACCTTGAACTCAACAGGGCCAGCCTGGCACTAACACCTGTTGGTGGTACCTATAATGATTTTTTTGGGGCACCTGCCTATTCAAGGAGTGGTTTTACCAAAACGAATCTCCAGTTGTTTTTAACCTATGGCAGATCATTTGGCAAGCATAATTTGAGTGCCAATTTAATCGGTCAGCGCGAACTTCAGGGCTCGGCTGCCGCTGCTGCTCCTTATGCCAACCAGGGCATCATTTCAGAGGCTACTTATAACTATGGAAATAAATACTTTATAACTGCCAGTGCCACTTATAATGGTTCGGAAAACTATGCCAAAGGTTATCGCTACGGATTTTTTCCGGCAGCAACTTTGGGTTATAATCTGGCCAACGAGGAATGGATGAAAAAATTTACCTGGATCAGCATGTTTAAATTCCGTGGCTCGATTGGAAGGGTAGGGATTCCCAGTCCCGGTACAAGTCGGTTCTATTACCAGAACCGGTTCGGCGCCGGATCAAACGTAGTGTTTGGCAACCCGAACAGCAACTTTAGTGCGCCAACCTATACCCAATTACAATACGGTAATCCATTTATCACTTTTGAGGTGTCTTTAAAGCGAAATATCGGACTTGATCTTTCTTTATTCAAGGATAAGCTAAATATCACTGCAGATCTTTTTGATGATGAGCGTTCGGATATTTTAACTACCCGTTCGGCAACCAGTTTTGCAACTTACGGCGCCACCGTGCCAAGTACCAATTATGGCGTTAATTACAACCATGGATATGAAATCTCCGCAACTTACCGTGATAGGATTAAAGATTTTACCTATTCCTTTACGGGCAACCTGAGTTATGCCAGAAACGAGCGCAGGGTACTGGATGAAGCACCTGGTCTTGCCGAAAACCTGCGGGTAACAGGCAAGCCGATCGGTACCTATTTTGGATACCATGTGCTCGGCTTTTATGCAGATCAAAAAGATATCGATAGCAGTCCGCTGAACAAAATTACAGCTTATCCTTCTATACCCGGCGATTTTAAATATCAGGATGTTAACGGCGACGGAATCATTAATAACCAGGATGTAATCGCCATTGGGCATCCTAATATCCCGGAATATAATGCAAGCCTTAACATGCAATTTGGGTATAAGGGATTTCAATTATCGGCACTTTTTAATGCGGTAACAAATGTGAGTTCAAACGTGGTGTTTCAAAGCAGCGGCCTCAACCAGTATTATGCACCAATGTTAAATAGATGGACACCAGGTAATACCAATGCAAGCTGGCCGGTAATTCGTCCGGGACTCAATGCAAATCCTAACGAAAGCCTAAACGACTTCACATTGCAAGATGCTTCTTACATCAAATTGCGAAATGTGCAGTTCAGTTACAGTTTGCCTAAAAAATGGGTCAATAGAATTCGCCTGAATGGCCTTACCGTATTTGTTAGCGGTCAGAACTTAATTACCTGGACAAATTTTTATGGCATAGATCCTGAAAACAGCTTGTCGGGAAATGCCTATGCCTCTTCCATTGCCACTATTCCTACCACTAAGGTTTTCAATTTTGGCCTCAATTTATCACTCTAATCAAAGGTTATCATCATGAAAAAAATCATATATCTTTTGTTTTCATTTGTTATCTGTATTGCTTATTCCTGCAAAAAGGATTTTTTACAACGTGATGTAGGCATCCAGAGCGACCTTGAAGAAGTTTTTAAAGACCCATTAACGGCTTCCCGTTTTGGCGATTTTACCTACACTTTTTCCATTTCGGATTATGGCCGCTTGAGCGGCTATAAGGGAATGACCTCACAATTTACAGATGAGTCTATTGCCAATAATGGTCAGATAGAGGTGGCGGCGATGAACAGCGGTCAGTTTTTAGATCCGGGAGCTGCTGATGTAACAGGCATTTACGCTCAAATGTACCGGGGAATCAGAAATGCAAACCTGATGCTGACCAATATGGATAAAGTTCCCTGGACCGATCTTTATAATCCTGGTTACATTAAAGGTGAGCAACTTTATCTACGGGCTTATTTCTATTTCGAGCTGTTAAGGCGGTTTGGAGGAGTAGTGATATTAACCCAGCCTCAAGACTTTACAGAAGCCTCTACAGATCTTCCTCGCAGCAGTTATGCAGAAACATTTGCATTGATTTTAAGCGATCTAGAACAGGCACTTACGTTGTTGCCATTAACCAATTCCGACTGGCCCAATCCTGCAGCACAGGCTAATAGGGCCACGGCTGCTGCAGTAATGGCCCTTAAAGCGAGAGCCTTACTTTTTGATGCCAGCCCGTTAAATAATCCGGGCAATGATTTGGCAAAATGGAAAAAAGCCGCAGATGCATCAAAGGCAATTATGGACCTGAATAAATTTTCATTGGAGCCAAACTATGCCAACGTGCTCACGGTAGCCAACTCTAATGAATATATCCGGATCTGGCCCCGTGGCGGCCGTGGATTTATTGGTACTTATCTGAGCGATTTTTTGATTCCTACAAGTTATGGAGGAGCACAATCTAACCTTTCGCCTGTTCAGAATCATGTTGATCTATATGAAATGGCCAATGGCAAAACCATTACCGATGGTACTTCGGGATACAATCCGCAAAATCCTTACCTCAACAGAGATCCACGGTTTTATGTGAACATCCTTTATAATAATGCTACCTGGCAGGGAAGGGCGGTGCAAACCTGGCAATCTGAACCCAATGCCCAGGGTATTATCACCTATGGAACCGATATCAGTACAGCCACTTCAATAACTAAAACCAGTTATTACCTGAAAAGGCTCTGGCCTGAGGCTTCACGTTCCGGCTCAACCGCATCCGCCTTGCTAAATTATGTTTTTTACAGATATGCAGAAGTCCTGATCAACTATGCCGAAGCTTTAAATGAAGAATCAGGACCGACTGCCGAAGTGTACAATGCGGTGAATGCCATTCGTTTGCGGGCTAAGATGCCTGTTTTACCAGCTGGTCTCAGTCAGGCTGAAATGCGCGAACGCATCAGAAACGAAAGAGCCGTTGAGTTCGCTTTCGAAGATATGCGCTGGTGGGATATCCTTCGCTGGAAAAAAGGGCCTGAAATTGTGGCCCAGCCAATGAAGGCCATGAAAGTGATCAAAAATGCCAATGGTTCTTTCAGCTATAACGTGATCGAATTACCCGCATTTAAAAAAGTATTCAATACCAATATGTATTTGTACCCTATTCCACGGACAGAAATGAATAAAACCAGTGGTGCATTGAAACAGAATCCGGGATGGTAGTTATTGGATGTACATTAATTTAAAAGATACGAAATGACAAGATATATTAAATGTTCGGGCGTTATGCTGTGCATCATCAGCTATCTGTTAACCTGCACGGCCTTTGCACAAACTAACAACAAGCAAGATACCGTTAGGATTATGAAAGCCAACCGCAAAGACTCGACAGATAAATTAATAGAAATTCCGTTTGCTACACGCAGCAGAGCAGAATTAAATTATGCCCAGAGCTCGCTTCGCTACAATCAGCTTACGCAAGTACCGATCAGTAACCTGTCTGGGTTACTGGCCGGGAGGTTAAGTGGCTTTTTATTCAGGTGGACAGGTAATCAGCCAGGGGGAGGAAACGTATCCTATCAAATCCGCGGAAAATCATCTTATGCGCAAGGCGCTACGCCAGCTTTTTTGGTCGACGGAATTGAACGTGATTTCGAAGATATGGATATCAGCGAAATTGAAAGTGTAACGGTGTTGAAAGATGCTGCTGGTTTAAACTGGTATGGCCTGAATGGAGGCAATGGCGCAATTCTGGTCACCACAAAAAGAGGTAAGATAGGAGAAAACCTGATTTCTTTTGATGCTCAGGGCGGTTTTCAATCTGCCAGCAACCTGATCAAACCCTTAAATTCATTTGATTTTGCTACTTTATACAATCGGGGCTTAACCAATGTGGGGCAGGCACCAGCTTATAATGATGCGGCCCTGGAAGGTTATAAAAACCATACCAACCCTTACCTTTATCCAGATAATAACTACTTAGACCGTTTTCTGAGCAAAAGGGCAGCCACCCAAAGGTATGCGCTTACCTTTAGCGGAGGGAGTAACAGGGTGCGATATTTCAGCTCCGTGAGTTACTTTAACCAGCAAGGTCTTTTGAAGGAAACGGAAACGCCTAATTACGATTCTAATTATGGCTATAAACGTTATAATTTCCGCATCAATTTAGATTATGATGTAACCAAAACACTTACACTTACGCTTTTGGCGGGGGTGAGGAGTGAAGTGCGTAATGATGTTGGCGATGGCACCAGCACGGTTTTGAGTAATCTATATAACTTGCCGCCAAATGCCTTTCCGATTTTAAATGCAGATGGATCTTATGGTGGAACCTCACTCTTTCAAAGTAATCCCCTGGGCCAGTTACAGTCTACAGGATTTTCGAGAACCACCACTAATATTTTGCTCGCCAGTATCATGGCCGATCAGAAAATGGATTTTATCACCAAAGGCCTTTCGGCTAACTTATTCTTTTCTTATGATGGCTATGGTAATTATGGTGACGGCTTATCTCAGAATTATGCAGTTTTTAATCAAACCGTAACACCTGTACAAACTTATCGTACGCCGGCAGTTATTGCTTACCGTACTGCAGCTTTCCAAACCAATACCAAAAATAATGAACTCTGGTTTGGCTTGGATTATAACAGAACCTTTGCTACAGATCATCAGATAAAGGCAAATGTACGGGCGCAGCAATATGTAAGTGCTGCGGTAGACCGGCTGGATTATCGTTCCAGGATGATTGTAGGGCGGGCAGATTACAGTTTTAAACAACGTTACCGATTGGGATTTACAGGAAGTTACTCCGGATCTGAAAACTATGCGCCTGGAAGACGTTTTGGCTTTTTTCCGGCAGTATCAGCCGGCTGGTTAATATCTAAAGAAGATTTTATGAAAGGCGCTTCCGTGATCAGTTACCTGAAATTGCGCGGATCTTATGGTCGCTCGGGTAATATCGGTCCAACTTATGATGCCAGTGGTAATGTGGTCAGATTGCCATACCGTACACTGTTTACCCGAGATGCAGGTCCATTTCTAGGTTCTACTTTTTCTACGTCAACCACAGCCAGGCTGGTAAGCCCTGCAGGTAATCCTTTAACCACCTGGGAAAAAATTGACCGTTTGAATCTGGGTACAGATGTAGACTTTCTTAAAGGCGCACTTTCTTTCTCTGTAGATTATTTTGATGAAAAACGAACAGATATCCTTGGGCCTGCAAACTTACCGGGCATTGTTGGCATAGCCATCGCTCAGGTAAATTCGGGCAAGGTAAGCAGCAAAGGATTCGATGCCAGCGGAACTTTCCATAAAAAAATTGGCGAAGTGCTGATCAGTACCAACGCCAACTTTACCTATGCTAAAAATATTATTTTGGAAAGAACGGAAAATGTACTGCCTAACCAGTCTACCATAGGCCGGTATGTAAATGGTGGAAATTATTACATCGCTGAAGGTATTTTTCAGAGTCAGGCAGAAATTAATGCCAGTCCAAAACAAACGCTTTCGAGCCTGGTTGTGCCGGGCGATCTTAAATACAGAGATGTCAACAATGATAAAATCATCGATGCAAACGACGCCATTTCAAGCGACTATACCGATATTCCGAAAATATATTATGGCTTTGGTTTTAATATCCGGTATAAACAGTTTGATTTAGGCGCACAGTTTCAAGGCGTTGGTGGCAGGACTGTAGATGTTTCTGATATTGTATATGCGGGTCCGAACGGGTTAAACCAGCTGAGTTTAGATACCTGGACCCCGGCCACAGCGGCCACGGCAAAATATCCCCGTATCGGAATCTCAGACAATGGAAACAACACGGCCAACTCCACCTTTTGGTTGTATTCAGGAGATTTTTTAAAACTCAGATCTGCCGAGATTGGCTATAGTACCCCACAAAGCTTTAACCAACGCTTACGATTTAAAGGCGCGAGGATTTTCGTAAGTGGCAATAACATCTTCTCCATTTCCAAACTCGGTGAACTGGGTATTGATCCCGAAACACCCAATGCAGGTCGTTTTTCGTCTTACCCTTACGTAAAAACCTTTGCAATCGGCTTAAATGTTAAATTTTAATTCAATATGAAGATGAAAAAGAATTTATATAATATGTATATCGTTCTGGCAGTTTTGCTCATGAGCATTAGCGCTTGTAAGGATGAATTTTTTGAACCTTCGTACAGTGAAGGCCCTGTTAACGAGGAAGCGATCTGGAATACTGACAGACGTGTGCGCGAGTATTTAAACAATGGTTATAATTATATGCTGGCCAGGTACAATGTTGATGGCTCAGGTGCATTGATGGCCAGCGGAAGTGATGAAGCGGTAAATTCAAACTTAAACAGTAATGTAAATATTTTCAATAATGGCAACTGGAGCAGTTTAAGAACTTTTGATGAACAGTATACCAATCTGTATAATGGCTTGTGGGTGGTCAATACGTTTTTGGAACGATCGCCCACGGCAGTGATTTTTCCGGCAAGTGATCTTCGCGGATTACGGGGAGAAGCATTTTTTCTGAGGGGTTTATTACATTATGAATTGTTTAAAAGATATGGGGGCATTGTTCTCGCCACCCGTTCCTTTTCGCCGGTTGAAGACCTGAACATTCCACGCAATTCAGTTGATGAGGTAGTCAAACAAATTGTTAAGGATTGCGACTCGGCCATCAGTCAGATTCCTGCAGCCTCCACAAAAGATTGGGATGCTGCAAATTACGGACGTGCCACCAAGGCTGCAGGGATGGCGCTAAAAGCCAAAACGCTACTGGTTTATGCAAGTCCTTTATACAACACAGGCAATGATCTGCAACGCTGGCAAAATGCGGCCAATGCAGCAAAGGATTTAATCGACTTAAATAAACACAGCTTATTAAGTACGGCTTTGTTTCCAAACTTATGGGATTACACCAACACTGCAACCTCCTATAATAATGAGGTGATCTTCGCTACGCCGGCAAGCAATACCAATGCTATAGAAGCCAATAATGCGCCCATTAGCTTTACCGGTGGGTTGGGCAGAACAAACCCGACACAGAATTTGGTAGACGCATTTGAAATGACCAATGGCAGACCCATAACCGATCCTGCATCAGGCTACGATCCGCAAAATCCGTATGCGAACAGAGACCCGCGTTTAAACCAGTTTATCGTTGTTAACGGCGCAAATTTTAAAACAGGAAGCTTAACCCGGGCTGTAGAGACTTATGAAGGTGGACGTGATAATGTGCCTTCCAACGTAAATAGTACAAAATCAGGGTATTACCTGCGGAAATTTTTAAGTGGTAACGCTACTTACAACATTACAGGTACCACGAGCGTAAGAAGACCCTGGGTATTGTTTCGCTATGCAGAAATTTTACTGATCTATGCAGAGGCCCTGAATGAATTTGGAGGGCCGAACGTAGAAGTTTATAACGCGATAAATGCGGTGCGTAACCGTGCCGGAATGCCTGCACTGGCCGGATTAACACAATCGCAAATGCGCGACAGGATTAAAAATGAACGCAGGGTGGAATTGTGTTTTGAAGAACAACGTTTTTTTGATGTCCGCCGCTGGAAGGACGGGGAAAGTAATTTTAACGGAGCAATTAGGGGGATGAAAATCACGAAGGTGGGTACTGCGCTAACTTATAGCCCATTTGTAATTGAAAACCGGACCTTTACCAGTAAAAACTATTGGTATCCGTTTCAACAATCAGAAATCAATAAGGCCAATAAACTGATTCAAAACCCAGGGTATTGAGTATGATGAACAGACTAAAATCCTTTGCTCATCAAGGCAGTTGGCGCGCCGGCAATCTGATAAAAAAAGCTTTGATCTGCTTAATTGGTCCGGTTTTTTTATCGGCTGGAGTGTATGCGCAGAAAACAGACCGGTTTATGGGAGAAATCGTTAATTATGACGAAAGTACCGTGCCAACTTATACTTTGCCCAATATACTGCTAACTGCAAAGGGTAAAAAAATTAAAAATGTCTCCGCCTGGGAGAAGCAGCGCAGACCAGAAATTTTAGCCCTGTTTGAAGAACACGTGTACGGAAAAACACCAGCTCATTTTGATAGTTTAAAGTTTATAGTGACCCACGAAAACAAGGTTGCCATGTCTGGAAAAGCACATTTGAAAGAGATAACAATTACAGCGTGGAATGATGGTCGTTCAGTATCTTTTCCTTTAGTGCTCTTTATTCCCAACAAGCGAACAAAACCCGCTCCGGTATTTTTACTGATCAACAACCGGAGTAGCAGAAATACGGATCCGAAGAGAATAGAAAAAAGTACTTTTTGGCCGGCCGAAATGGTCATCGATAGCGGTTATGCCATAGCTGCCTTTCATCATTCAGATGTAGCGCCTGATCGTAAGGATAGCTACCAGAACGGCGTATTAAAACAATTGTTTCCTGCCGAGCTGGAAAAAGATAATGGCATGAAAGCCGTTGGTGTGTGGGCCTGGGCGGCAAGCAGGGTAATGGATTATTTTAAAACTGATACAGATATTGATTTTAACAAGGTTGCGCTGGTAGGCCATTCAAGGGGTGGTAAAACGGCCCTATGGTCGGCAGCCCAGGATCAACGCTTCGCCATGGTGTTTAGCAGTTGCTCAGGCAGTACGGGTGCATCGCTGGCCAGGCGCAAATATGGAGAAACCATAAGCCTGATTAATAAACAGTTTGGTTACTGGTTTAACAATAATTACAAGAAATACAGCAATGATGTAAACAGCTTGCCTGTTGATCAGCACATGCTCATTGGTTTGATTGCGCCAAGGCCGGTTTATACCACCAACGCTACTGAAGATCGCTGGGCAGACCCTTATGGTTCTTTTTTGTCATTGATACACGCCAAACCTGTTTACGATTTATACGGCAGGAAAGTGACGCTTCCTGCGAATATGCCTGGTGTGAACAGGCCAATCATTCATTCGGATATAGGTTACCATTTCAGGGCAGGAAAACACGACCTCAATGTTTATGATTGGACAAATTTTATCCGATTTGCCAATCTTCATTTTAATCTTTAAGGTTTACGCTTAACTTCTTATTAAAATTATTGATTGGCATTTTTCTCCAATTGCGATATGTAAAGAAAGATTTAGTGTAAAGAAAATTTAGTCTCAGGTTCAAAATAGGTACCGAATAATAGCAAAACCTCTAATCTAAAATTTAATATTTATTACTATGAAAAAAATCATTTTCGGGTGGACTGGAAAGGTAACACTACTTGCGCTTTTAGGTCTGCATTCGCTTTCCTGTTCCAAAATAGTGGAAGAAAATCTTTCACAAACCTTTGATAAGGGACCACAAAAATTGGCTGTTATTGCCAATAATGTGCTGATCAACCCTGTATATAATGGTACTGCGGTGTTACGAAATCCATTAAATGGATGGGTAATGTATGGCAAACGTGATGCTACCGAAACCTATTGGGACACACAGTTTTTTGTGCCCGAACTGGGTACCAATGTAAAGGCGATAGATTATGCATCAGCCTGTTACATCCGAACCAGCTGGAGATCGCTTAATCCAAGCCCTGGCGTTTATGCCTGGAGAGATTCCAACTCGCAGATTGGTAAACTCATCAACGGTGTTAAAACCAGAGGCTTGCCTATTGCTTTCCGGATTGTGGTAGATGGACGCGACCAGGGAGAAAATACCCCTTCCTTTGTATTCACGGCAGGTGCTCAATATTGGTTATCAAATCCTGCAGTACCAGCGCAGAAAACACCATTTCCACAGGATCCAATTTTCAGGCAATATTACGCCACATTTATTGAAGAGCTTGCCAAAGACTTTAACGATCCGGTTCGCACCTCTTTTATTGATGCCTATGGTTTAGGCAAATGGGGTGAAGCCCATAATACTGTGTATGCCGCTCCAGGGGTATTAACGGCCGCACAAACGGAAACCGTAAAGGAAGAGGTCCTGGATTGGATCATGGCGCTCTACAACAGGACCTTCACCAAAGTACCGCTGGTGATCAATTACCACCGGTTAATAGGCCATCCAACGAGCTGGGGTGCAGCAAACCCGAACAGCAACCAGTTACTGGTGAAAGCGATAAATCAAGGATATAGCCTAAGGCATGATGCTTTTGCCATGACCGATTATTACCAAAGCTGGGAGAAAAACTTTGCAGCAACCTGGAAACATAAACGCCCGATTATTATGGAAGGGGGATGGATTGTAACGGGTACACACCGCTATTGGATTGATTCAAGCGGCCAATATCGCGAAGGGCATCCTGAAGACGTAAGAAAAGCTGAATTTGAAAGATCAGCGGAAGCAGCTGTAAATATGATGGATTTCAGGGTTGGCGAAGTGGCTTCCTGGTTTCAAACCAGTTTTCCGTTGGTACAGCGCTTCAATGCTGAAGGAGGCTACCGGCTATATCCTGATCAGGTATCATTACCCAATGAAATTGCCAATGGGGCCACCGCTACACTAAGCCATCGCTGGAGAAATATGGGTTGGGGTTACTGCCCAAATAACATTCCGCAGTGGAATTATAAATATAAAGTGGCTTTTGCCATTCTGGACACTGCAGGTGTGGTTAAAAAACTTTTTATAGATGAAAATGGTGAACCCTCTAAGTGGCTGAAAGATAATCCTATGAGTTACAATTTTACCACAACGGCAATTAACCTGCCGGCTGGGAATTATAAATGGGGGGTGGCCATCATTGATAAAACAAATGCCAACAAACCAGGCATTGCACTGGCCGTAACAGGAACTTTTAAAAACGGCTGGTTGGAATTGGGTAATCTGCAGGTACAGGCCGAACCACCAATTGGGCAGACAATTAAACTAAAAGGTTCTAACAACCTGTTTGTTTCCGGTGAAAACGGTGAAGTCGCCCTAAGATGTAACCGTGCGAGTGCCTCTGACTGGGAAAGCTTTACCATTGTTGATGCTGGTGCCGGAAAAATCGCGTTAAAAAGTATGAACAAATATGTATCTTCAGAAAATGGTGCTGCAACCGGGATCACCTGCACCCGCACAACCATTAGCGATTGGGAAAAATTTGACTGGGTGGTAAACACTAACGGAAAAATTTCCCTTAAAGGAAATAATGGCAAATACATTTCTTCAGAAAACGGCCAATCGGCCATGAAATGCAACAGGTCTACTATTTCTGGCTGGGAAACTTTTTCACTGGAATAATTGCCGAGGTAAGTTTTTAAATAAATAGAAGTTTTAAGATAATGGATTGCTCTTGCGAGGGCAACCCATTATCAGCTTTTATTGGGAAATAGAAAAACTGCTCGTACCAATTAATGATATGGCAAATACCCGCTATTGAATATTAAGACCCTGCCGCTCCTGAATAATCCTGTACAATTCTGGCCAGATATTTTCCGCCGCAATCTGGTATCCCTCTTTAAGTGGGTGAACACCATCGTACATATTCAATGCACGGATGCCTGCCACATTTTTTAAGAATGACGGAACCAGCGAAATGCTGTTTTTTTCAGCCAATGCCGAAAATATACCAGAATAATCACCATGATGCCAGCCGGTTGCCCAGTCTGGAAGTTCGATGCCCAATAGCAATATGGATGCTGAGGGACTCGTAGATTTAACTCTGCTGATAATGAGCTGCAGGTTGGATAAGATTACTACCGGGCTAATGCCACGCAGAAAGTCATTGGCGCCAAGTTCAAGGATGAAAATCGCGGGTTTTTCATTCAGGGCCTGGTCAAGTCTGGATAGGGCAGACGCGGTCGTATCGCCACTTACGCCTGCATTAATGACGCTGTAGTTTAGTCCGAGTTTTTTTAGTCTTACTTTAATGAGGGCTGGGATGGATGCTGAAGAAGGATCTTTTAGTCCGTAACCTGCCATTAGGCTATCGCCAAAGAAAACAATTTTGTTCTCCATTTACCATTTCCTTTTAATGAGTAATGCACTGAGCAGTAGCCCTGCACCCAGGGCCACATATTTACGGTGCGCTTTGGGTTTTCCGGGAATTCCCCATCCTCCGTGTACCGAATTGCCATAGGCTACCGGACTGAAAATATTTCCATTTGTAGGTGCAATGGCCTGGGCATGTTTGAGGTAGGTACGGATTACACCTCCTGCAATTGCAGTGGTCAGAGTTGGGAACAAGGCACGGGATAAGCGCATGAATATGGAAAAGCTGCCCACCATTTTTTCTGATTTCGGGTTGAGCGAGAGTTTGAATATTTCATGGGCCAGGCGGTTAGGGTCGTAAACTACCGGGCCAGGTTTGAGCACTTTGCCCGTATAATTGGCTGCATGCTGCATGCCGGGCGTATCAAGAAAGCCAGGGAAAGCATCGCAGACATGAATGTTAGGGTATTTCCGAAGCTCAGATTTTAATGAGGCAGAGAAGCCGCGGAGTCCGAACTTAGCAGCAGAATAACCAGTACCGAAGGGGACGGGCAGGAACCCGCCGATAGATATATTGTTAATCAGGATTCCGAAGCCCTGTTTTTTAAAATACGGCATAACCGCGTGGGCACTATACATATAACCCAAAAGGTTGGTTTTGATTACCTGTTCACTTACTTCCATGGGCGTCTGGTCGAAACTACCAATAGCGAGCACACCTGCATTATTAACCCATACATCAATAGTGCTGCCGATATTTGCAGCCTCTGCCGCCAGGTTGAGTACCTGATGATAATCAGAGACGTCGCAGGCGACACATTTTGCCGATCCACCAAGACTTTCGCATTCGGCAGCAAGCTCTTTCAGCGCATCAATATTTCTCGCAGAAATTACCACATGGTCACCGTTTGCCGCAAAGGCCAGTGCAATGGCCCGTCCGGCTCCGCTCGACGCGCCGGTAATAACGACGGTTCTCATGGTTGTTTTTTTATTTTGATCCAGTTCCATATCTACCTAACTGTCTTTAAAAGACGAATGTTTGCGTAGACTTCATTTTTGTTAGGAAGTTTTTTGGCTTGTTACCACCCCTTCGGGGACAAAGGTTAACTCAACTTAAACAGGGAATGGTGGGGATGACGATGAGTTCTTTTTTTTTCCCTTATGTAATCTGCCATAGCAGAGGACTCAGTAAATTTTTTTATGGTATTCTGAATTTTTAGCGCAATATTACCTGGCCAATGTAAGACCTGGTCATCTGCTTATTAAAGTAATTTCAGTTTGACCAGGTCTTTGCACTTAAGTAGTTTTGAGGTCAGGTTATAGGCCTCTGGCCCCGTTTACAAATCTATAAACAGGTATTTATCACTATTTGATAAAGTTTGCTATCTTTTTATTTACATCTTCACCCCTTAAATCTTTTGCAATTACTTTTCCGGCCGGATCAATCAGTACGTTTTGGGGAATAGCAGTAATACCGAAGCGGACAGCTACCTCTGTTTTAAAACCCTTCACGTCGCTCACTTGCGTCCAGGGTAATTTATCCTGCTCAACAGCTCTCATCCAAGCCGCCTTTGTATCATCCAGCGAAACCCCTACAATTTCGAAATTTTTATCTTTCAGTTCATGGTAGGCTTTCATTAAAAACGGATTCTCCGCACGGCAGGGTACACACCAGCTGGCCCAAAAGTCAACAAGTACATACTTTCCTTTGAGTGAAGATAATTTGAATTCTTTACCATCTTTGTCTGGCAAGGTAAAATCAATCGATCTGCCTACTGCAAATTGTTTTGCCTTTTCATACTTACCGGTAATTTTTTTTCCCGTAAAGCTGGCGAGTATCCGGGGCGTTAAGATTTGATAATAAGGATCAAATTTAACCACATCAATTACCGCCATTTTATTTTGGTGAATCAGATCTGCAGTCACATAAGAATCCGGATGATTAAAAATAAATGAATCCAGGGCAGCTTCAATTTTGGCATGTACAGGCTTTGCTTCTGCCTGTATCTTTTTTATTTCTACCGAATCTTTCACTTTTGCGTAATAAACCTTTGTAAATCGCGCGCTGATTTCTTTAAATTGAGCAATTAACCCGGCTGTTTGTGCATTATACTGATTATATTCGTTCTGTACTTTTGTGCCTGTAATGCTAGCCCTGGCTATGCTATCAACACCCTTTGCTGTTGTTGTTCCCTTTTCAAGATAGAAATCTATAAAATCAGGATTTGTTCTTTTTGAAGGATCTTTCTTAATCGCCTTTAATTCGAGATAAGCTTTATTTCCAAAAGCGGTGGTACCCTTAAACACAAATTTTCCGTTGGTTAAAATCGTGCTGTCTACTACGCTTTTTCCATCAGCATTGACAAAAGTTAACGATACCATTTTCTCCGTTCCTGCTTTCGGCAATGTACCCGTAATGGTAAATTTATCTTGTGCCATTGTTCTGCCGGTAATCAGGCATGTGAACAGCGCAAGGATGTTCATTAGATTGGTTTTCATAATTTTTTGAAATCTATTTTTTAGGTTAATTGATAAATTTTTTCAGCTGATCCAATAAGTTTTCGCCACGAAGGTTTTTCGCTACAATTACGCCCTGAGGATCAACCAAAACATTTTGTGGTACAGAATTGATTCCATACATCATGGCAACTTCGTTTTTCCAGCCTTTTAAATCGCTGACGTGGATCCATGGCATGCCATCGTTTTTCACTGCATCTTCCCATACCTTTTGTCCTCCAGGGTAATCGAGTGATACACTAACAATCTCGAAGTTTTTATCCTTGAGTGCAGTATAGGCTTTTACCACGTTTGGATTTTCTGCACGGCAGGGAAGGCACCAGCTTGCCCAAAAATCTACCAATACATATTTTCCTTTTAACGAAGAAAGTTTGAATGGTTTTCCGTTGATGTCATTTTGAGTAAAATCGGTCACTTTAGCGCCAGTTTGACGTCTTTTTCCAATTTCAATTTTTTCTGCCGTTTTTTTGCCTAACGGCGATGATTTTAACTCAGGAGAGAATTTATGAAATAAAGGCTCTACTTTTGCCGCTTCAAATTTACTGTCAAGCACATACATGTTGTACGCATATAAGCCTGCAAATGAATTCAGATGGTCTTCGGCAAACTTCATATTTATTGCTCTGTTTTGAGCGACGAGTTTTTGTATGCTATCAGCTGCCAATTTGCGATCTGAAACAGATTTTAGGTAAGTTCCATCAGGAGCTTTTTTACCATATTCCTTTTGTAGGATCATTATTTTTGCCGTAACCTTACTAATCATAGCCTCCCGCTCGCTATTTTCGCGATCAGCTACAGAACCGCTCACTTTTGCATTTTTAATGGAGTCTGCCCCATCAAAAGTAATCGCAGCATTTTCCAGGAAAAAATCTTTAGTATCGTCAAGCGTGGCGCCTGGTCTAGCGCGGAGCGGCTTAATGGCGATAAGGGCCGGTTGCGGTTCGATAACATGGCCTGTAAACTCAAATTTCCCGTTTTTAATTTCAACAGAATCGGTTTCTTTCCATTTATCTGCCTGAAGCGTCACCAGGTAAGCCTTTGCCGGTTCTTTTAGTGCAGGCACATTTCCCTTAATGGTATAATTTTTTTGAGCGGCTACCACAAAAGGTAACAGCATAAAGATTGGAATCATTAATTTTTTCATGTTTAATTATTTTAAAATAAAAAATTTCTTTTAGTTCCTCAAAACAATTCCGCCCACAAAACCAACACTATAGCTGGTGCCTGATTGCACAAATGGAGTTGCGGTTAAAATGGTGAAACGCAAATACCTCGCGGTGGTTGGTGCAGGTAAATTAATGGTCTGTTTTCTGGCCGCATTGGTTACATCAACCGCGTAGGTGCCTTTATCTGTCCAGGTAGTGCCATTACTGCTTGTTTCTATCTTAGCAGAGGTGGTATAGCCCCCGGTTGTTGGTGTTACAGCCGTCGGAATAAAGTAATCTAATCCTGAGAAAGTAACATCCCTGGCAAAGTCTGCGGTTACAAATTGGGGCAGGGAAGCTGTAGTGGCACTTAACCAATAGGTTCCGGTGGTATTGGCATCTACAGCTCTTCCAGCAACGTTTACGCCCCCGGTTGAAGAAGCTGCTGCGGTAAGCGTAAAACCAGTATGGTCTACATAAAGTGCATCACCAGTGTTAAATACATAATAAACCACCTTACTTTTCTTTGGATCTTGATTTTGTCCATCTATAGCGGTAATGGTAAGTGGAAGCACATAGGTGCTAAACTTTTTCAGGTTAGTTTGGAAACCCAGATTTAGTACAGCAGTTTCCGAAACATTTGTTCCAGCGGCTATAGCTACAGTTGGTTTGTAAAACAGATAAGTTGTGGTAGGCAGCAGTAGTGCATTGCTGCCATACTTCGCTCTATAATCACCAATTTTACTGGTGTCAGGTGCGAAGGTAACATAGTGTACATCAGCGGAGCTGTTGACTTTTAAAATAGCTTTTATTTCTATGCTAACTACAGCAATATTTTTGATGTCCAGCGCTCTTGTCACAACGTCTGACGCTGCCGGCAGATCAAAGGTAACGCTTCCGTCTGGGAGTATCTCCCGTGCCACTTTGTCTTTTTTACATGATAAGTAAAGCATTAAGATTGAGCAGATTGCCAGTATATAAAATTTAGATATCTTCATTTTCTGAGTTTTAGTGATTATGGATTCTGTACCATGTCTGGGTTATACGCTAATACCTGCACTGGTATTTGAAGTGTATATTTACTGCTGTGCGGTTCGAGCGTGGCAATAACAACGTTTTGCGCATTAATTCTGGTTATAGAAGTCATTCTGTTTTCCATGTCTAATCTGCGCATATCGAACCAGCGGAGGCCGTGAAAAGGTAATTCCCTTCTGCGTTCTGCCAGTACTTCATCCAGTATCGCCGTTTGATTTGTTGAGCTGAAATCTCTGCTGGAGATTGGTGTGCCGGTGAGGCGATTTCTACGAACTTCATTCAGGTGGCTGAGTGCAACCGTCAAATTGTTGGCTCTTGCTGCACATTCAGCAGCAATTAAATGCATTTCCTGCACCGTGGTTCCCGTATTGGTGAGTTGAAAAGCCGGGGTAACTGCGGCAGCGTAAAACTGAGTTGATCCTCTAACAGTGCTTGCCCAATTCGAGTATAGCACGGTCTTTCTCGCATCATTCGCAGCGAACGTGCTTTTTAATTCCTGAGCCAGCGGCAATCCAGCGGCATTTGTACCTTTACCGTAGATGACATCAGGATGCGATACGACATTTAAGGTGGTTGGAAAACTTGATGGGGTAGTTAAATCGATCATTGTTGCGCGGGTGTTTGCCAAAGCCAGCTCTGCATCACGTTGCGCTTCGGCATATTCTCTTCTATAGAGGTAAACCCTGGCCAACACACTGTAAGCCGCAGCCTTAGAACCCCGAAACCTGGCATTGCTGTTATCGGCCGGCAGGTTCGGAATAGCTTCATTAATATCGTTGATGATATGTTGATAAATTTCAGCAGAGGTGCTTCTTGGCGGTGCTTTTTGACTAACATTATCCGAGGTTACGTAAGGCACGGCCAAATCAGTAGCAGCAGTTGCGGCATCGTAAGGTTTAGCATACTCGTTTACAAGATAAAAGTATGAATGCGCACGGCCGAGTAATGCTTCCGCTTTTAGGGTGTTCTTTTGTGATTCGGTACCACCCTGAGCGGCGTCTATACCAATCAATACCGTATTGTATAGGCTAATTCTTCGGTAGTGTTCGCCCCAAAGATAGGTGACAGCAGTGATATCTGTGGTGAACTGAGGTGCCCAGGTATAAATCAAATCTGCCAGAGAGGTGGGCGGATTACCAACATTTAGCAGATCAATATTATCTGTCATGTAGTTTAGAATGTTCGTTTCTGTTTCGGTGGTGAAAACGGGGCTATTTAACCAAAGGTCATAGTCATTTGCTGTTTTTAGTAATTGTTTCCCCTTCGGTTCAACATCCAGGTATTTATCGCAACCGCTTAGCAGCAGTCCTGAAATAAGCAACAATACGCCTATATATTTAATGATCTTCATCAGTATAATTTTAGAAGTTAGTGAATAAGCCCAGCGTATAGGTAGGGGTTACATATGATTTAGCGTAACTTCCGGTACCAGGGCTATAGTTGTAACGGTTAAATCCAACCGTGTAGAGATTCGAAACCTGAGCCTTTATTTCGAAATTTTTGAAGCCTGCCTTTTTTATAAAATTGAGGTCATTCAAACGATAAGAAGCAGTAATATCTCCAATGGTCAGGTAATCGCCATGTACCAGGTAATTACTATTGTACCGGTAAGCCCATGATGGGTTTGGACTGTTTAAGTCAACCAGATTGGGAATGTCTGTTTTCAACTCATCACCTGCAGCCCGCCAAAAGTTATTGGAGCCTTCCAAAGGCCTCACATCTGCCGGATTAGGTCTGGGTACCCGCACTTTAAATCCCCCATAGTAATTTACCATGGCGAAGAAGTAGAAATTACCCACATCTATACGGTTACTCAGTCCGGCGTTAATACTTGGAACCGTAGTTCCCGAATATTGTACCAATCCGGAATCTTTGCTCGACATGGCAATCGCCAGCGGATTGGTTGAGTTACTAGTATTGACTACATATTCATTGCCTTTTGGATCTAAAATAATGGGATGTCCTTCGCTATTTAGACCTTTGGTATTATAAGAGAATATTGCACCTACGGGATAACCACTTACAAAACCTAATACATCTATTATTTGTGGGTCGTAGCGTCCGGTTCGATAAACATCAAGTACTTTGCTGCTATTTTTGGCAATCACCACGCCCGTGTTCCAGTTAAAGTTTTTGTTAGCTATCCAGTCCGCTTTCAGACTGAATTCCAATCCATTATTTCTGATACTGGCATAGTTGACCAAGGCTGAAGGGGCACCTAAAGTTGGATCGATGGACGAGTTGCCCATCACATCAGTTGTTTTCTTGGTATAATAATCTATGTTGCCACTAATATTTTTAAAAATATTGAAATCAAGACCCAGGTTAAAGTTTGCAGTCTGTTCCCAACGCAGGCCGGTATTGGCATTTGAAACCAATATCAGGGAGCTTAGTGTCGGGGTGTTTTGTATATTATTTTGAGCCTGCGCAATAACCTGTGGAAGCGAAAGTTTGGCCACATTTCCATTAAAGCCAAAAGCACTCCGCAACTTTAATTGGTGAAGCCAGTTAAGCTTACTCAGAAAGTGCTCCCGGTCTATGTTCCAGGCTGCACCGACCGACCATAAGGGCTTGTATTTATATTTAGGGTCGCTACCAAACAAGTTGGATTGATCGATACGGATACTTCCTGATAATGAATATTTATTTTTAAAAGAATAAACCACGTTGGAGAAAGCAGATAAAAACCGATCCTCGTTATACGATTGATTAAAAAAGTCAGTCAGTTGTCCAAGTGTATTGCTGGTAACCAGCGTGCCGCGTACGGCGGCTAAGCCACCAAAAATGGAAGCATAATCTACCGGTTGTTGCAACAAACTTTGATCATTGTAACCAAAGTAGGAAGCCAAATTACCTTTGCTGATGATATTTCGCAATTCGCCCCCGGCTATGGCATTAAATGAATGATTCCCAATTACTTTATTAAAATTTAACTGGGTACGGGCAGTATATCCGGTATTGCTGGCGTTCTGCTGCCGAAGGAAGTCGCCGTCAGGCAGGTTTCTTTTGAAAGCCAGCGAGGGATTGGCAGTTGTAGGCGTAACCGTATAGTTATTCACCCAGGCATTCACTTCTGAAGAACCGCGTCCGGCTAAATGCCTGATTTCGGACCTGGAGGTTTCATATACTCCCCCAAACAGAAGATTAAAGCCCTTTCCAAGGTCATAATTAAAGTTGGCAATGGTTTTACTGTTCAGTGTTTGCGTTTTATCATTCACTAACTGCGCATCAACCAGTGGATAATAGTTCTGGTCTAACAAACCTTGTGACAAAAGTACGGTATTGAAAACCGGCGCATAACTTTTAGAGATGATGGGAGCAGGGTTACCGTTCACATCTTCATAACGTTCGTAACCTGCAAAATCGGCCGGACCAGGCACTGGTGCACCATTCGTGCGCTGTTCCTGATACTCGGTGGTGAGCTCAAGGGTCAATTTTCGGCTCAACTTCAGTGTGGTACGGCCGGTTAGTAAAAATCTGTTGTTGTCGTTTAAAATTTTATTGTCCCGGTTATTGGTGTAATTCGCTGTAATGTAATACAGTGCATTAGGCGTACCACCAGAAACATTTAATGTATTGGTTTGTGTCGCCGCAGTTCTTAGGAACAGGCGGCTGTAATCATCCAGGTTGTCATAATTTGCCAGTTCTGCAAATGAACTTTCGGCCTGTTCAGCGGTAATAATTCCAGCAGCAAGCTGCGCCTGGATGTAATAAGGGGTAGAGCGCCTGACATTTCCACCTACACCCGATGCCGTTCCATATAAAGAGGACCAGCTCGTTGGTGTGATAATTAGTGCTTGCCTTTCCCGCAGGTAGCTGGCATTAATGGCTGATGCCTGTGGATCCCAACGGTAACGGCTATAATTTTCTTCGGGTCTTAAACCCAGTGTCGTCCTGAAATTGAACTGTGCAGCGCCGGGATTGGCCTGTTTTCTTTCTATAACAATCACACCATTTGATGCCCTTACGCCATATATGGTTGCTGAAGCTGCATCTTTAAGGATGGTTACAGATTTGATCTCATTGGGGTCGATCATTTCCAGGGTTAATTCGGTTGGATAACCGTCTACAACAATTAGCGGACTTTGGTTCGCCGACATGGTAGAAATGCCGCGGATATTAAATAGCGGCCGTGTCGATTGTCCGCTGCCTGGTACCGTACTTGTAAACTGTACGTCGTTATTAATTAGCAATCCAGGCAATCTGTTTACCAATCCGTCCAGGAAATTGGAGCTTACCCTCGATTCATATTCTTTTGTGCCGAGTTGAGCAACTGAACCGGTACTCTGTTCTGGTTTTATCCTCTGGTAACCGGTGTTCACTGTAACCGCTACGTCTTCTAATTTGCCGACATCAACACCCAGTCTGATCACCCCAAGATCTTTTGCAGCTTTAACATCTTTGGTCGTGTAACCAATATAACTGATAAGCAGAATGGCATCTTCATTAACGTTTTGAAGCACAAAATGACCATCAGCTCCAGCACGCGTAAATTGCTTTTGGCCCTTTACCATAATGTTGGCACCAGCCAGCGGACTCCCTGTAAGTTCGTCCACTACTTTTCCGGTTACGGTGATGGATCGTAATCGCTCAAAGATGTTTTCAAAAATAGTTTTTGGTTTGGATTTTAATGTTACTGTGTTGTTATTGATTTCGTATGCAATGGGTTGATTTTCGAAAATCTGTTCCAGCACCTTTTTGAAGTCTGCATTTCGAACCCTTATGGTAACCGCTTTTGCATCGTCCAGTAAATCGCCAGGCACTACAAAGTTATATCCACTCTGTACACGAAGGGTTTTAATTACCTCTTCCAGCGAGGCCTTCGACTTGTCTAAGCTGATTTTTTGAGCAAAGCCGGCGGCACTTACCTGTACCAGCAGGGCTATTAAAATTACGGTGGTTAATCGCATCATCAGCCAAATTTTATGAATACACCTGCGTATATCCTGTTTAATTTTTAGTTTTTTTAACACATTATTTAGGTTGCGACAAGGACTTAAACGGTACAATGGAATACCGTCAATATTGCTTTAGTGCGCATTATTGTCTAAGTTTGGTTGTCTGGTTAATGCATGATGCCGTTGTCAGGTAGACTATAACATCTGCAAATCGTTGATAATTATTTCGAGGCCAGTATCTACCATATCCTGACTGCAATCAGGGTATGGTTACCTCCAGTTAAATGTTGTTTAGTATGGCTTTCGTATCATTTCTTTCATTAGTTTGGTTTGTTTGGTGGTTAATTGATTGATTATTTCTGTCCGGAAATTTGTTGTTTGCGGTCTGGTTTTTAATGGGTATTGGAAATGAATTGTCTGTTATCTGCAGCAGCTGTTACACCAGCGCGATTATCGATAGACATACACCTTTCTGCCTTCGATTTTAAAATGCACATTTCCGGTGGCTTCTAGCGGAATCAATACTTGAGAAATACGGTCGAATCGTGATACAGATCCCCAGAATTTACCAGAAGGAATTTCTTCTTTGTAGATGACCTCAACATCGTACCATCGGGCTATCATTCGCATAATTTCCTTAATGTCGAGGCGATCGAATGTAAAATTATTGCTTTTCCAGGCTACGGCAAAGTCTGTATCCACCTGGCTTAATTTGATCTCTCCGTTTGACGTAGCAGCCTGGTATCCAGGAAGTATTATACTGCTTTGAGCGTGATCTGTAATTTTGACGCTACCTTCGAGCAAAGTTGTTCTATACGTTTTTTCATCCGCGTAGGCATTGACATTAAAATGTGTACCTAATACTTCAACTATTTGTGTTCCACTTTCTACTAAGAAAGGGCGGGTTTTATCTTTGGCTACCTCAAAATAGGCTTCTCCTTTAAGCTGAACGCTCCGTACGCCCTTCCCTTTGAGCGTACTGTGATAGGTTAAACTTGAGGCGGCATTTAACCACACTTTGGTTTGATCTGGCAGGGTAAGGGCATAGGTTTGCCCCAACGCAGTTGATAAGGTGTGCAGATCTTGCGTATCATTTTTGTTTTGATGGCTTTGGTATAGCAATTGTCCATCAGAAGTTTTAGAAATAACAATGCCATTTTCCTTGATCGATTCTCCACTGGCTATAGTCCCCAAATTGATGGTTTTGCCGTTGGCCAGTGTTAAGGTTGCACCAATTTTACCGGGTGCAATATCATTTTGCGTTAAATGTTCGTAACTATGGGCAGTCTCTCTGGACATGAAATGATTGATTCCAAAGGCAAGGATTAAGAGTGCTGCGCCAGCTGTTAAAATCCGGGGCCACAGTCTAATGTACTTTCGTTTTAAGGCGCTTTGCTTAGGTTCAAAAGCTTGCGCTTTAATACGAGCTAAAGATGTTTCCCAGGCAGTTTCGTATCTATCGGCTGGGTCGGTATGGTCTAGTTCGGAGGCTAAACGTTCGCTAATGTCAACATCATGGCAACCTGAACCAATGAGCTTAAAAAGCTGAAGGGTTTCTTCAGTGGTAGCCTCGCCACGGGTATATTTCGTAAATAGTACTTCAATAGAGGATGATTCTTTCTGCATTTGATATCAATGTAGCCCGTGATTTATTTTACGCTGTTTAATTGATAAGTACGATAATAGCTTATATAGGACTATTCGAAATGATGAAAAACTTATATTTTCCTGTTAATCAGAAAGATAATTATTAAAATTGGCAACGAGATATCACGTTTACTGAGGAATTCCCGTACGTACCTGAGGGAATGGACCATTTGATTTTTGACCGTATTTTTAGAGATGTTAAGCTTTGCTGCAATCTGCTCATGACTAAGCCCCTCATTTCTGCTCAATTCCCATATCAAACGGCGTTGATCCGGAAGTTGTGCAACGGCTTCTTTAATCACTTCCACGCTTTCACGTAATACCATTTGTTCTTCGGTTTCGTTTCTGGAAGGCTCAATATGGCTCGTGATGCGCTGTAAAATCCGCTCATCATTTGCAATCTTTTTAAGGTATTTCAGGGCCTGTCTGTTTGCGATACTGAAGAGGTAGGCCGTGGGGTGCTGTACGTTTGAAAATGCAAGTCGGTTGATCCATATCTGAACAAAAATCTCCTGGACCAATTCTTCGGCCAGCTCGGGAATTTTTACCAGCTTTTCAATATACGGATATAACCTTTTTACATAATGGCGATAAATAATGTCGAAAGATTGCTCATCACCCGTAGCAAGTTTTGCAAAAAGTTCGGTCTCATTATGTAATTGCTGAATTATCTTACCCATTATTGGTTATTTCCCAAAATCAACTAGTAACTTGTTGCTAAGTTACCCAAAAATTGACAAATTTCATGAAACAGGCAGTAATTACCTCGTTGGTATATTAAATAAATGGCCAATTCTATTTAATTTAGTATCACTAACCAAGACGCTTATTGTATTTTTTCTTTCAGCTTGGACGGTCTGTTTAAGTGTATTACAAAACAACAGGCAAATGGTGTGGCCGTTTGGTATTGCACCATTCTGTTTCCACGCTGAAAAGGTATGGCGGTTAGTCATCTGTATCTCAAAACTGCCTATTATAAAACAAATTAATCAGGTATTGGTGAATTTCAAAACAATAACACCATTTACAAGGTATATGCACTACTAAATTTATTTAAAGATGGAAAATCATACGATGTTGCAGTACTTTGAATGGTACTATCCCAACGATGGCAGCCTTTGGAAAAAGGTACAACAAGATGCTGCTAAATTAAAAGAAATGGGGATAGACACTATTTGGCTGCCTCCGGCGCACAAAGGGATGGATGGCAAAGATTCAACTGGTTATGATTCTTACGACTTATATGATCTTGGCGAATTTGACCAAAAAGGGAGCATTGCCACAAAATACGGAACTAAAGAAGAATATCTTCTGGCGATCAAATCTGCGCAGGAGGCCGGTATAAATGTTTACGTAGATATTGTGCTGAACCACCTTGGCGGAGCAGATGACCATGAGCCGGTAATGGTGCGCAAGGTAAACCCGGAAAACAGAAATGAATTCATCTCTGAACCTTTTGAGATCGATGCTTATACCAAATTTACCTATCCAGGCCGTGGTGGAAAATATTCCGAATTTAAATGGGATTTTCAATGTTTTACGGGGGTAGATTACGATGCGCGTACCCAGGAGTCAGCGGTGTACAGTATTCAAAACCAATATGGATCAGGATGGGAAGATGTGCTTGATACTGAAAATGGAAATTATGATTACCTGATGCTGACCGATATTGATTTTCGTAATCCTGCTGTAAGAGAGGAGTTAAAGCGATGGGGGATGTGGTTTTACCAAACCACAGGTTTTGATGGAATGCGTTTAGATGCGATTAAACATATGCCTGCTGGTTTTTATAATGAATGGCTGGACTATCTTCGGGCCGAAACAGGCAAAGAACTGTTTACAGTGGGTGAATATTGGTCGCCATACGATCCGCAGGCCATGTTGGATTATATTGATGCTACCCAGGGCCGGATGTCGTTATTCGATGCCAGTCTTCAGGCTAATTTCTCCCGTGCCAGCAAGGAAGGCGAACAATATGACCTGAGCACCATATTGAATGGATCGCTGGTTTCGGTAAGACCAGAGTTAGCCGTAACCTTGGTTGAAAACCACGATACCCAACCACTCCAATCTTTAGAACAGACGGTAGAGCCATGGTTCAGGGCACATGCTTATGCAATAATCTTACTTCGGGAAGCAGGATATCCTTGTGTTTTTTATGCAGATGTATACGGATCAGAATATACCGACAAAGGGAACGATGGAAAAGATCATGAGGTAACGATGGAGGCACTTCCTCAGCTGGAGGCATTACTACAGTTGAGAAAAACATTTGCCTATGGTTTTCAACGCGATTATTTTGATTATCCAAGTTGCATTGGCTGGACACGTTCTGGAGATGAGGAACATCAGGGTTCGGGCCTTGCGGTGGTTTTATCAAACGGTGAAGCTGGAAATAAGCGGATGGAAATGGGTGTTGAGTTTGCAGGCAAGATTTTCAGCGATTATCTGGGGCATTGCGACAGAGAAATTACCATAGATCAGGATGGGTGGGCAGAATTTTACTGCGAAGCAGGCTCCGTGTCGGTTTATACCCTGAAAGCGGATTGAATAATCCGAACATAGCGCATTTCTCACATTAACTTAAGACATAAATCAGGTTACAGCATGCGGTAGTTTACTCCCCTCCTAATTAAGGAGGGGAACCCGTAGCATGGTCTGGTTAATTGGTTTTACATGCTGTTTTATAACAGCTGATCATTTGATAAGGAATAATTTTTAGCATCTTAACGGCGACATGATTAAATAAATTATAACGATCCATCTTTAACTTTGTCTTCAAGCATTTGGCCTCCCGCGCGCCATTGTTCAAATGCTTTTATTGCTTCTCCGGGCATAATCCTTTCAAATGCTATCGGTTGTTTTTCTATCGGTTGCTTTAAGGCATCCAAAATAAATTGATCACCAAAGCCTGCCCACTCTGCATCAGTTCTGGTATTTCCATAGTATACCTGCTTAATATTGGACCAATAAATGGCACTTAGGCACATCGGACAGGGTTCGGCACTGGTATAGATCGTACAACCTGACAGGTCGGCTTTTCCGATTTTTTTTGATGCTTGCCTGATTGCATTTATTTCTGCATGAGCAGTCGGATCACAGTCCTGGGTAACTGAATTGGCTTCAGCACTCAGAATCTTACCGTCACGCACAATTAAAGCTCCAAATGGTCCTCCTTTTAACGTCCGCAGATTCTGTTCGGATAATGCAATGGCTTTAGCCATAAACTTTTCATGTATTTTCATCTTATAACAACAGTGCTTTTTGCTATTGGTTTACCAAAGTGCTGATCGCTATTACCGATGATTAGTAATAATAAATAAAAATGATAGTTTGCAATATATACCAGTTCCATTTTAAGCGTGTATGTCGAAATATCAAATTTCATACCTTTCAAAGCGGCCTCTAGCGCGTTTAAATCCTCTTATTGAAAGCATATGGATGGTGACAAATGATGCCGAGCAAAGTATAGACGGGATTATTCTTCCGGATGGAAAAATAGATTTATTCCTATTTCTAGATGAGCAAGATCATTTTGAAATTTTTATTAGTGGGATTTGTGATGAGCCGATCCGGAAACCTGCTTTTCCCAAATCACGCATGTTTGCCGTCAGTTTTTATCCTACAGCTGCAGAATACCTGTTTAAACAGTCTTTCGCAGATCTCCGTAATAAAAGACATGTATTCGAAACTCATTTTATAGGCTTTGCAAAGCGGATATAGACGACTTTTCAGCTTTCTATGATAAAACCTGCATAACGTTCACTCACCTGATGAACAAAAACATCGATCAACGCCGGTTACGCCTATGATGAAGATCGTAAGATCAGTTTGCCAAAGTTGAGACAAATCGACAAAATATTGAACAGATAATAAAATCGCTATTCCTTTACTTTGATTCAATTAACCAAATAGCAAACCTTACTGCAAATCTTCAATAGGCAACACCATGCTTTTTGCAGTTTCAAAATGTATTATGAGAAAACAGATATTTATTTCAGACAGCTGATCTTCAATTTCTTAATGTATTACTAACCAGGGAAAAAGAAAACTAAATTGATATGATGCTCCACAATTACCTACCTATCCTAAATACGTTTATTGTTCAGTAAAACGCTGCCGAGTGGCTTTTTATGATAACAGAAAGGCCTGACTACTAATGCAGCCAGTTTACGGCCTGAACAAATCAAGCTGAAATTGTTGCTTAACGTAAGTCGATATTAACTTTTTTAATTATTATCAAATGATAACCCGCGTTTAGTAACGTGGCTGGTTATGTTTTGTAAAAACGTTTCAGTGTTCATGCCTGTCTTAAAGCAATCGTATTTGGCAAAGAGCAATCTTATTTAGGCAAGATCGGTAGGCCCGGGCTATATCTACTATTGGCGCTATAGTTAAGGCCGAAAGGAATTTCTTTGCCCGAAATTTAGACATGCTTTATATCGCTGTTTGGTAAACCGCTCAATTAATATCGACAAACACTTCCTTAAAATTACCCCTGGAAAAGGATATATCATGGCATACCTCACGGTAGGCGACCAACATACCGCAATTGGTTAACAATTAAAATTACGCAAGCCGGTTTGAGCCGGAAAAAGCGATAAGTGTATATGAAAACAAAAACAAATGTCAAAACCATGCGCTGGCAGATCCGATGGATATTGCTCGGGCTGATTGCACTTTCTTTAACACAGTGTAAACACGAAAAATTGCAGCAGGAGGACGCCTATGATCCGTCAAAAGAAGTGCTGATTACCGATTTCTACCCCAAACAAGGTGGGGTAGGGAATAATCTGGTTATTTATGGCAGTAATTTCGGGAATGATGTTTCGAAAATAAAAGTTTCCATTGGCGGAAAAGTGGCTAAAGTGATCGGGGTAAAAAACAATAGTATTTATTGTGTTATTCCCGAAGAGGCTTATGATGGCGATATCAAAGTAACCCTACTTGATGGCAACAACCAGCAGCTTGCCCAGGTGATATCAAAAGAGGTGTTTGCTTACGCCCGAAAATTGCTGGTATCTACCTTTTTAGGTAAATACTACCAGGTAGCTTCTAACTTTGAAGAAAAAGAAGGACCATTTAATGATTGTGGCGCATTTAAAGGAATCACCTGGCTCACCCTTGATCCGAAAAACCCAAACCGCCTGTACTTTTCAGCAGATGTGAACAGTTGTCGCCTTATCGATTTCGATAAGAAATATGTGAGTTATTTCAGGACGGATCTTGATAGGGTATCTATTATCAATTGGCGAATTGATGGCAACCAGGACATGATTGTTTCGCATAACCATTCCAGCGACACGAAATATGGCAATTATATCTTTAGTCGCGAATCTAATTTTCTACAAAAGAAAGCGATCGAAGTTTATGCCCGCGGGGTAAATGGAACCATGATACACCCTCAGAATGGTGAACTTTATTATTCAAGGTTTAGGGCCGGCGATATTCGCAGGTATGATTTTAATACCAAAGAGGATAAACCGGTGTTCTCCAATCCTTACAGTGCTGTAGCCGTTTATATGGTGATGCACCCGTCGGGAGATTATGCCTATCTGGTTGAATATGATAAACATTTCATTATGCGTACCGATTATGATCGCGCTACCAAGACTTTTAAAATACCATATACCATTTGCGGAGCGGCGGGTACTGCCGGTTATGCCGATGGAATAGGTACAAATGCGCGGTTAAACAGCCCTGTGCAAGGGGTATTTGTGGAAAACCCCGATTATGAAGCTGCTGGAGGAGATCAATACGATTTCTATTTCTGCGATAAAGCCAACCATGCCATCCGCACCTTAACACCACAGGGAAGGGTAAGCACCTTTGCCGGACGTGGCAATAATGGAACAAGTGGTTACGCTGACGGCGACTTACGTACAGAGGCCCGTTTCAATAATCCTCAGGCCATTACCTATGATGAAACCAGGAAATGCTTTTATATCGGCGACACCGGAAACTGGCTGATCCGCAAAATAGCTAAAGAAGAATAATTTTAAAATACACCAGATATAATGATGAGATTTATTTTGTTAACCTGCCTTTTGATGCTTGGAATTTCCTTTACCATCCAGGCACAGGAGGTTATTGTTAAAGGAACGGTAACTGATGAAAAAAAACTGCCTATTCCAGGGGTAAGCATCTCTGTGAGTAACCTGCCTGGTTTGGGAGCCATTACTGATGGAGAAGGTAAATTCAGTATTAAAATGCCTGCCTACCAGACCCTTGTATTTTCTTACGTAGGTTATGAGAAGAAGGAGGTGCTGGTAAAAGAACAGCGTGTGGTGAATGTTATCTTAAAAGAATCGGATGCGAGTGTACTCAACGAAGTGGTGGTAACGGCTACCGGTGCCGAAAAAAAGATTGCCATTACAGGCGCCATTACCACAGTAAACGTCGACCAGCTGAAATCCAATCCTTCCACTTCAATGGCCGATGCCCTTGCCGGCGTGGTACCAGGGATCCAGGCCATGCAAACTTCAGGGCGGCCGGGCAGCATTTCCGAATTTTGGGTGCGGAGTATATCTACCTTTGGTGCCAGCAATGCAGCTTTGGTATTGATTGATGGTTTTGAACGCGATATGAACGAAATCAATGTAGAAGATGTAGAATCTTTTTCGGTATTAAAAGATGCCTCAGCAACCGCTATGTATGGTAGTAGAGGTGCAAATGGAGTAATATTGATTAAAACCAAAAGGGGAAAAGAGGGTAAGGTGAATATCAATGCAAAAGTAGAAGGCTTTTATAACACGCTTACTAAACTTCCGCAGTTTGTTGATGGTTATACATATGCCTCAATGGCCAACGAAGCCAAAATTGTACGTAATCAGGAACCACTTTTCTCCCGTTCGGAGCTTGAAATTCTGCGTTTGGGACTCGATCCGGACCTCTTTCCAAATGTAAACTGGATGGATGTTGTGCTGCGGGACGCAGCCAAGAGCCAACGCAGTATGCTTAACCTGAGCGGGGGCGGAAAAACAGCCCGCTATTATTTGTCGGGTAGTTACCAGAACCAGCAGGGGATGTACAAGGTAGACGATGCCTTAAAAGATTATAATACCAACGCCAGTTTTAATAAATATACCTACCGTTTAAGCGTAGACATGGACATTACCAAAACTACCCTGTTAACCGTAGGGGTATCGGGCTCGTTGCGTAAACAAAACGACCCCGGGGTAGGTAGCGATGCCATCTGGACAGCGCTTATGGGCTATAATGCCATCACCTCGCCGATGAGGTACTCTGACGGGAAAATTCCCGCCAGTGATGATGGCGACACGAATCCGGATAATGATATGGATCGGTTTAACCCCTGGGTACAGGGTACTATGACCGGTTATAACGAAAGCTGGAGCAACAATATCCAAACCACGCTAAACCTGAACCAAAGTCTAGATTTCATTACCAGGGGACTCCGTTTTATAGGTCGTTTCGGGTACGATACCTATAACAATAATTACATCAAGCGTTATAAATTCCCGGAGTTGTGGAGCGCAAACCGTTACCGGAATACTGCAGGCGAACTGGTGTTCAAACGGATTAAAGAAGAACAAAAAATGACGCAGTCGGCTGGTTCGGATGGCAATAAAAATGAATTTTTCGAATGGGAAACCCATTACAACCGCAATATTGCATCGCATAATTTTGGCGCTGTAATCAAATATAGCCAGGCCTCAAGGGTCTTTACCCAAAATATTGGTACGGATCTAAAAAACGCAATTGCCCGCCGCAACCAGGGCCTTGCAGGGCGGGTGAACTACAACTGGAATTCACGCTACTATGTGGACTTCAATTTCGGCTACACTGGTTCTGAAAATTTTCATAAAGATTACAGGTTTGGGTTTTTTCCGGCCATTTCTGGTGCATGGAATGTGGGCGAGGAGCCACTGGTAAAGAAATTGGGCTGGGTAGATATGTTTAAAATCCGCTATTCATACGGAAAAACAGGGAATGATAATTTAGGTAATATCCGGTTTCCTTATCTCTACAGCTTAGAACAGATGGCGGCAGGTGGTTATAATTTTGGAGATTTCGATTCTTCAAATCCTTGGACCGGCATCCGTTATTCATCAGTAGCCTCCCCAAATGTAACCTGGGAAGTGGCGACGAAACAAGATTTGGGGATAGATTATGCTTTATTTCACGACAAGATCAGCGGAGCAGTAGATTATTTTAGGGAAAGGCGTGACGGCATTTACATGAGCCGGAATTTCCTTCCGGGATTTGTAGGATTGGAAAATAATCCATCAGCCAATGTAGGTAAGGTAAAAGCCCACGGATTTGATGGGAGTTTTACCTTTAAACAAAAGCTCAATAACGTTGATTTTACGCTGCGTGGCAACGCCACTTATAGCAAAAATGAAATTATTGAAAGGGATGAAGAAAACACCATTTACAGCTACAAACTTCAGGAAGGCCACCGGGTGGACCAGGCGAGGGGATTGATCGATTTAGGCCTGTTCACCGATTATAATGATATCCGTAACAGTCCGAGGCAAAGCTTTGGCGAGGTAATGCCTGGCGATATCAAATATAAGGATATCAACGGGGATGGCATGATTGACGACAATGACATTGTAGCCATTGGCGCAACCACCCGCCCTAACTTTACCTATGGTTTTGGTATTTCAACCAGCTGGAAAGGCCTGGATATCAATGTGCATTTTCAGGGGGTAGGCAAATCGACTTATTTTATCAATGGCTCTTCGGTTTACATGTTCAGTTTAGGTCAGAACTGGGGAAATATTTTAAACGATATTGCCGATAGTAACCGTTGGACCTTAGGCGTTAATGAAGATCCCAATGCCGATTATCCGCGTTTAACGTATGGCCCAAATGCCAATAATTACAGGGCATCAACATTCTGGCTCAGGGATGGTTCTTACCTGCGTTTAAAAACATTAGATATTGGTTATTCATTGCCCAAAACCCTGGTTAACAGGGCGCATTTAAACAATGTCCGTTTCTTTTTAATCGGTACCAACCTGCTTACTTTCAGCAAGTTTAAACTTTGGTATCCGGAGTTAGGAAGCTCAACCGGCAAAGTTTATCCATTGAGCAAAACATTATCATTAGGCGTATCAGTTAATTTATAAGCAATGAAAAATTTGAAAAAAAAAATGGTGGTATCGGGCCTATTGATCGCTGTTGTCACTATGAGTGGGTGTAAGAAATTTCTCGACTCCGATTACCTTTTTAATGAAAGGCTAACCACGGAAGAGGTTTTTACTAACCCCGATTATGCCAACAGATGGCTTGCACAGGCATACTCTTTTTTAGGCAGCAACTATATGCAGGATGTAAGCAGCAAAAAAACAGTACCCTTTAATTTTGCTGATGACATGTATTATGGTGATGAAAGTGATGGATATAAAAGATGGAAAAACGGGCAGTATACTGAGAACGGGCTGAACGGTGAAAGCAAAGAAATATGGAATACAGCTTATAAAGGAATCAGGCAAGCTTCCATTTTCATTAATAACATCGATATCAATACCAAGTTTACAGCAAAAGAAATTGCTGATTTAAAAGGGCAGGCCCGCTTTTTAAGGGCTTACTTTTATTGGGTATTGTTACGTACCTATGGTCCTGTACCCATTATAGCCGGCGAAGGTATCGATTACACCAAAGAATATGATGATATTGCCCAACCGCGAAATTCTTATGAAGAATGTGCCGTTTACCTCGCTAATGAACTTGCGGAAGCTGCCAGAGGCCTTTCTGCTCAACAGGGTATACAACAGGTTGCCAGGCCTACCCGAGGCGCCGCTTTGGCACTGCGGGCCAGAATATTGTTATATGCTGCAAGTCCGTTGGCTAACGGAAAAGCACCAGCAGAAGTAGCGGCAGCAATGGTAACCAAAGATGGTAAGCCCTTACTTTCGCGTACGTATGATGAATCAAAATGGGCGAGGGCAGCCGCCGCGGCAAAAGATGTGATAGATTTAGGGCAGTACCGCTTATACGTAGCCTATAAAAAGGCAACAGGTGATGCCGCTTATCCGGCAACGGTAACGCCACCTTTCGACAGCAACTTTTCTAACAGTGCCTGGCCTTCTGGCTGGAGCGATATTGATCCTTTCGAATCTTATCGCTCTTTGTTTAACGGAACGGTTCCGGCTTACCAAAATCCGGAACTGATTTTTACCCATGGTCAAAACCAGGGTGGGGAAGGGATTAATGTGCTGGTATTGCACCAGTTGCCGCGCCTGGAAGGAAAAGGTTACAACTCGCATGGCATGACGCAGAAACAGGTAGACGCCTATTATACGAACGATGGAAATGATATACCAGGGATGAACAGCATGTACGCCGGTAGGCAGGGTTATGAAGGCCGTTACAATTCGGCACCTCGTGCAACAGGTTATGTAAAACAGGAAGAGCTGGCCAGCTATCCCGAACTTGGACCACTGGGTGTTGGGGTAAACAAACAGTTTGCCCGTCGCGAACCCCGCTTTTATGCTTCGGTTTCTTACAACGGTTCTACCTGGAATTTATTGAATGCCGAAAGCGTAAAAGATGAAAAAAGTAACATGCAGATTTTTTATTACAGAGGCGACCCTAACGGCTACAAAAATACTTCTTACTGGCCCAGAACAGGTGTGGGAATCAAAAAATACATCCATCCCGACGACATTAGTAATGTAGCTGTTACGGCTTATGATCAAAGCAGGATGAAGCAAAAAGTTGATCCTTCCATCCGTTATGCAGAAGTATTGCTCATTTACGCGGAGGCTTTAAATGAACTAAATGGTTCATACAATATCCCTTCGTGGGATGGAAGCCGGACACACGCGATATCACGTAACATTTCAGAAATGAAAAGGGGAATCCAGCCCATCCGCATCCGTGCCGGACTGTCTGATTATGCAGGCGATGTATATGCTGATCCGAACCGGTTCCGTATCAAATTAAAAAGAGAACGTCAGATTGAGCTTTTTGCAGAAGGGCAACGTTATTTCGATCTGCGTCGCTGGACGGATGCTCCATCAGAAGAATCTGCACCGGTTTACGGATACAATGCTTATGCTACCAAAGCACAGGCAGACCTTTTTCATACCGTGGTAGAAACGCCATCTCTGCCTTCCATCTTTACGCTTAAAATGTGGTTCTGGCCAATTCACTATGATGAATTAAAACGTAATAAATACCTTACCCAAAACCCTGGTTGGACAAATCCTGAATAACCCGTTAGCCTTTATAAAAATGAAACGTATATATCAACTAATTTTCATGGTAACAACAGTGATATGCTGTGTATCATGCCGTGATGAGTGGAAAGAAGAGCAATTCGTCCAAATGGCATCATTTAAATCAAACCCAACTGCCCAGGGCGTAACCTGGTGTTACATCCGTTACAATGCCCAGGGGAAATTAAGATTTAACTTACCGGTTATTATCAGCGGCTCTACCCCAAACGTTAAAGACCGTACGATCCATATCGGTTTGGATCCTGATACCCTTGCCAAACTGAACCAGGAACAATATGGCCATCGCCAGGAACTGTATTTCAGGCAGCTGGATAAAAATTATTATAGCATGCCGCAAAGCATAACGGCGCCTGCAGGCGTAAGTACGGTTACCATACCAATTGATTTTACCCTGGGTAACCTTGATCAGGCAGATAAATGGGTATTGCCCTTACAGATTTTAAGCGATCCTTCGTACGATTACCAGGCGAATCCAAATAAATATTACCGCAGAACCATGTTACGCATTACGCCTTTTAATGATTACTCAGGTGAATACGGCGGCACCTTGTACAAAATATTTTTGGAAGGAGATACCGAACCTTTAACCTTAAACACCCACAGAACTTATGTGGTGGATGACAAAACTATTTTTCTCTATGCAGGGATCAGGGATATCGATTACCTGGACCGTAAGAAGTATAAGGTATTTATAAAATTTACCGACGAGAAAATTGATATTCAAAAGAAGAAACTGGAAATCTGGAGCGACAATACCGGGAATAATAAATTCAAGATCGGGGCAACACCATCTTACTATACCAGGGATGAGGCTATGGATCCGAAACTTCCTTATCTAAAACATATTTATACCACCCTTTACCTGTCTTATGAGTTTGAAGATTACACCACTGTTCCTGGCCAAAGGCTGAAATATAAAGTAGAGGGAACTTTATCCATGCAGCGTGACCTGAATACGCTGATACCGGATGAAGATCAGCAAATTCAATGGTAACTACTATGATTAGGTACATCTACTGGTCGGTGTCTTACCGACCAGTATTATAAAATAGTTATCGCAATAATGAATATTTGGTCAGCGGGAAACTGACTGGTTGGTGAAACACCAACCAATAGAAAGCATAAACTAATTATTGGTTAGGTTAAAGCTACTAAAAGTGCCGGTTTGGGATGGATTTCCCTTTACCAGAATGCCAGCCCGGTAGCCCATTCCCCAGGGCACATATTTGTCGGCTAGAAAATCCGTACGATAAAAACTAAGCCATTCTGCTGCTTGTTTTTTATAGAAAAATTCGATCTGTCTGCCATCATGACTAATCTGCATTTTCAGCTGCACCGGGTTAGTTAAATGTTCGGCTGATGCTTTAAGAATGGTGTAATTCCCCTCAAAATTGTCGAAAACGACCACGCTATCTTTCGATACCGTAATGCCTATTCCGCCAAGTTCTCCCGGCCATTTACTTTTAAAAATTGCTCCACCCAGGCAAATGCCGGTTTTCGCATCCCCAGGATTCACTTCTGCGCTGATACTAAAATTCACAGTTTTAATGTATTGTCCCAAAAAGGTACCAAGCCCATGGTTTTCATTAGATGCCGACAGCTTTAGGCCCTCATTAAAAACCATTGCTGGTCTTTGCGATTTGGAAGGCCACTGCCAGGCCAGATCCAGTTTTTGATCCTTTTCGAAATTGTCAATAAAATCAAGATCAGCTTTTGGTCGGTTGGGGAGGGTAGCGTTGTGCAGTACAGGCCAGCCATCAGCCCCAACAATCAGTTCTTCTATAATGCCTTCGCGACCTACAAAAACATCATAGTTTTTATTAAAAGCGTGGTAGAGCATAAATAGCCTGTCATCGGCAGTTTTTACCACCGTGCCGTGGCCGGGACAATTCCACTTATCATTGCTCACCATAACCGGGTTACGGCTATATTTTTCCCATATGCCGCTGTTCAGGTCTTTTGTTCTGGCGATGCCGGTTTTGTAATTGCATTTGGCATCGCAGCAGCCGCCAACCGAATACAGGCTGTACACATATTCTCCCAATGTAAAAAAGCAGGCGCCTTCCACCAATCCCGTTTCCCATGGCTGACTGTTGGTAAATACCTTGCTTTTCTGTCCCAGCAGTTTGGTACGGCTATCGTTAATTTCCTGCTTCCAGATCCAGCTTTCTTTACCACAACCATTACCATCGTTTTTCCAGAAAGCGTAAATTTTGCCGTTTTGCTGTAATTCAAAGGCATCTATGGCACCGCATTCATCTTCAATAATCACAGGGCCATTATCGGTAAATTTACCGGTTTCAATTTTGTCCGCATCTATCCATGCGGTGCCGCATTGTAAACCTGGGTTACCTTTTGTTTCGCGGTTATGCGCGGTATAGTAGGCGTAAATCCGGTTTTGTTTTTGATCGTAAACCAGTTCAGATGCCCAAAAATTATTTTCTCCCCATTGGTTTTTCATATCCTTATAGCCATCTGGAAAAACATGATTGATCAGTTTCCAGTTTTTAAGATCGGTGGACTTATAAATGGTAAAATAAGGCGCCCATTCATTTGTGGTCGAGGTGGCATAATATACCTTTCCGACCCTAATGATAGAAGGATCCGGATTATCGCCGGGTAAGGCGGGATTTATCAATGCAGGTTGTTGAGTTCTGGTATACGAACTAACTGATCGTACTTTTTTTAACCCGCAGGAAAAGAGGCAAAAACTAATCAGCAAAGCAACCAGGCAAATGACCAAAGGCTGCATATTAAAATGATGAGGTGTTTGTGCGACTAAATCTCCTTGCTTTTGTGTGCACTTAAAGCCATTTAGAGGTTGTTTAAAAGATGTAGATAATCGAAAATTGAGCATGTATTTGCAGATATTAATTCTTTTTTGCGAGTTGGTTATTTGCCCGAAAATAAACAATTAAATACAGGGAAGATGACAGCCAAGGCCAGCTGGTAAGCTTAAATGCAGTATTTACTAATGTTGAATACCACATTTTTTGCTGTATTTTAGTTTCTATTTTAGTGATGTGTTTAATTTTAAGTTGTTGATTTATAGTGTTTTGATTTTGTTTATGCGCGTTTGATTATATTTTATATCATTCATTGTTAAACCGGGCATATGGCTTCATTCCTCCTTTTTGATCAGGTAAAATGAGACAAATCAACAATAAATTGAACATATTTTACAAAGTCCATTGGCTTACTTTGGCAGGAGAACCAATTATAAACCAGTAAAGCGTATTAAGTGCAGACGTGATGGACATCAGTATGGCGGCATCGATTAAATCAGGCTTTTCCTGTTTGGTTATGGTAGGCTGAAGCACCTGGCGCACAGCCTAAAAACCAGGTTCTCTAAACACATAAACAAATACAATAAACTAAATTCAATGAAAAACTACAGGTTAATTTACATGCTATTGCTGGGCACTTTTGCCATAAACCTAAGTTATGCTCAAAATATACTGAGCAAAAGCGAGAAAAAAGAGGGGTTTAAACTGCTTTGGAACGGCAGGGACGCAACCGGTTGGCGTGCCATATTCAAAGGACAGTTTCCGGCTAAAGGCTGGGAAATGAAAGATGGGGTTTTAACGGTATTGGCATCAAACGGACAGGAGCAGGGCTCTGGGGGCGATATTGTAACCCAGGATGAATTTTCGGCCTTTATTTTAAAGTTCGATTTCAAACTTACTCCAGGTGCAAACAGCGGTATAAAATATTTTGTAACCGAAGAAGAAAAAACAAATCTATCAGGCATTGGTCTCGAATTTCAGGTATTGGATGACGAAAAACATCCGGATGCAAAACTGGGCAAAAACGGTAACCGCAAACTGGCTTCTTTATACGATCTTATTCCATCCAACAAACCTGCTTCGGTAATTAAACCGATTGGTGAGTGGAACAGTGGCGAAGTGCGGGTCTACCCGGACAATCATGTCGAGCATTGGCTAAATGGGGTAAAAGTAGTGGAATATGAGCGTGGATCGGAAGATTTTAGAAAATTGGTGGCTGGAAGTAAATACAAAACATGGAAAAATTTTGGAGAGGCTAAAAAAGGCCATATCCTGATACAGGATCATGGAAACAAGGTTTCTTACCGGAACCTCAAAATAAAAATACTTAAATAACCAGGCATGATGGAAGAATCAAGAAGAAAGTTTATAAAAAAGGCTGCAATTGCTGCGGCGGGCACCTATGTGGGCACCTTTGGGATGTCGGCTAAGAGTTATGCGAATATTATCGGTGCTAACGATCGCGTGAGGGTTGGAGTAGTCGGTTTTTCCGACCGCTTTAAGGATACGCTTTTTCCATGCTTTTTAAACCACCATAAAGAACTAAACTTTGATATTGTTGCCCTTTCCGACCTCTGGAATTATCGCCGTGCTTTAGGAGCTGCGCATATCAAAAGTAAAATTGGCCATGACATCACCTCCTGTAAAAATAACGATGAACTTTACGCCCTGAAAGATCTCGATGCTGTGATCATTAGTACACCTGATTTTGCACATGCATTGCATGCCATTGAAGCGGTAAAAAATAAAAAGGACGTGTATTGCGAAAAACCTTTTGCCGAAACTATGGAAGATGCCCGTGCGGTGTTAAAAGCAGTAAGGTCTTCTAAACAGATTCTGCAGATCGGCTCACAACGACGCAGTGGACAAAATTACAAAGCCGCTGCCGATTTTATTAAAGAGGGTAAGTTTGGCGACATTACCATGGTAGAACTCAGCTGGAATGTGAACCAGCCTGGCCGATGGCGCCGTCCTGATCTGGTGGCCAAACTGAAAGAAGAAGACACGGATTGGAAACGGTTTTTGTTAAACCGCCCTTACGAAGCCTTTGATCCGAGGATTTACCTGGAGTATCGTCTTTTCTGGCCTTATTCATCTGGTATGCCCGGCCAATGGATGAGCCATCAGATTGATACGGTACATTGGTTTACGGGTTTATCCCATCCGCGCAGCGTAACTGCCAACGGCGGCATTTATCAATGGAAAGATGGTCGCCGCAATTGGGATACCACTACGGCTGTTTTTGATTACGGACCATTTGATGACCTTACCAAAGGTTTTCAGGTGGTATTTAGCTCGAGGATGCACAATGGTGATGAAAAACCGGCGGAGATCTATTATTCGAACGGAGGGGAACTCAACCTGATTACCAATACCATCTCACCGCATGGGGGCTTGAGTGAAAGAGCGGCAGCCGCCATGAAAATGAAGCCGAACCTATTGCCTGAAATTAAACTTGCAGCCCCATCTGCTGCGGCAGCATCGGCCAATACAGGTGCCGATGTATTAAGCTCCAATCACATGCGCAACTGGCTGGAATGTATCCGTAGCAGGAAAGAACCTAACGCCCCGGTAGAGGCAGGTTATCAACATTCTGTTGCAAATATAATGACCAATGCCGCGGTACGCACCGGCGGAAAGGCCACTTTTGATGCCACCCGTCAGGAAGTAATGGTAGAAGGAAAAGTTTTTAAATATTAACAGCTCAATAACAAAGTGCCAAGGTCTGTGTTCTCACAGACCTTGATTAAACTATTTGTCTTTTGTTTTTTTAACATATCAGACGTTTAACGGACACATAAGCTTGTATGTTCTGATGTTTCTTACATGTTGCAATTGCATACAGAGATCTGTCTTCAATGCTATTGATAAAAAGCATTTTTTTATCATACCTAAGCTCACTAAGTTGCCAGGGTCTGTGTCCTCACAGACTTTTCGCATAAAACTTGATGTTTATAAAGCTAATAAGGTGCCGGATTTTGGCCGTCAGTATCCTTGCTAAGCGAATTCATATACTCTTGCGGCGTAACCTTAAAATACCTGAGAAAATTTTTATTAAATAAACTTTGTGAACTGTAACCGACCAATTTTGCAATTTCAAAAAAAGTGAATTCGTTTTGGGCAATCAGTTTGGTTGCTTTTTTAAGACGGGTTACATCAATCAGTTCTTTTGGTGATAGTGCAGAAATGGCTTTTATTTTACGGTAGAGGGTTGGACGGCTCATATGCATGTGTTCGGCCAATTGGTCGATATCCAGATAAGGATCCTGAATATTCTTACGGACATATTCATCCAGTCTTTTTAAAAAGGCCTCTTCAATTTTAGAGTTGGCCACCACCCGCACATCTTCAAAAGGTGAACTGGCAAAATGGGCCTTTATTTTTAACCGGTTCTGGAGTAGGTTAGCCACTTGTACCCGTAACAGCTGTGGTGAAAATGGTTTTTTAATGTACAGATCAGCACCCACTTCCAACCCTTCAATATGAGCTTTATACGTATTTTTGGAGGTTAACAAGATAATGGGGATGTGGCAGTATTCTACGTTCGATTTGATGAGCCTGCAAAGTTCAAATCCGTCAATACCAGGCATCATAATATCCGAAATAATCAGATCAACGATTTCATTGTCCAGAATTTCCTGAGCAAGCTCCCCGTTAATGGCCAAATGCAATTTATACGTGTTTCCGAATACCTGCGTTAAAAACTCGAGGATATCTTCATTGTCGTCAATAATTAAAATGCTTTCCATCATGCTATTTTATCTTTTTCCAGCTGCTCAATTTAAATTCAAATTTTTGGTGTATAGGCAAAATCAATTCAAAAACCACTTTATCCATATCGCTTTCCAAAAGCCGTAGGGAACCGTTGTGCAGTTCTGCCAACGACTTTGCCAGTGAGAGCCCGATACCTGTACCAGGTTTATCTTTGCCGTATAACCTGAAAAATGGTTCGAAAATCTGTGAGCGGTATTGCAGGGGAATTCCCTTGCCATCATTGGTGAAGGTAATGCTAAAGTGACCATCAGTTTCGCCAGATATACTGAGACGTACCATGACCTGGCTTGTTCCATATTTGATGGCATTGGAGATTAAATTGTTGCAAATCTTGATCAATGCTTCCCGATCGGCAAATGCAATGATATGGTTTTTGGGCATTTCGAGATCAAGTGAAATGTTACTTTTCAGCGCTTCCTGTTTAAAAGCATTTACCTGTTCTTTCAAGAGGTTGTTGATATCGGTATTCACGAAGTTTAAGCCGAACTGGTGCATCTCGGTCTTGCGGAAATCGAGCAGTTGATTGGTTAGTTTTGCTAGGCGGTTTGCATTTTTTTCAACCATCAGCAAGCTGCTTTTCAGGGGCTGTGCCGGTGCTTCTTCCAGCATCATTTCCACCGGACCTAAAATCAGTGTAAGTGGCGTTTGTATTTCATGGGCAATATTGGTGAAAAATTCAATCTTGGCCTGATAAATCTCTTTTTCCTTTTCGTGTTCGAACAGTTGTAATTTATTCAGGTTTTTTCGCTCAATATAGCGGTGATAATAACGAATGGCTATAAACAGGCCTATAGCAATCATCAGCAGATAGCAAATATAAGCCGTAGTGCTTTTCCAGAATGGCGGGAGGATTTGAATAAAAAGACGACGCTCCTTGCCTGTCCAGCTGTCTACATTGCTTTTCGCCCTGACCAAAAAAGTGTAATTGCCCGGCGATAAATCTGTAAAATAGGCTTTTCGGTTATTGTTGAGGTAAGTGGTGGCCTGGTCTATACCTTTCATTAAATATTCATACCTGGTTACTTCAGGAGAAGAATAATTGAGCGCAGCAAATTCAATACTGAAGTTGTTCTGGTTGTGCGCCAATACAATCGTATCTGTATAAGAAATGGATTTGCCCAGCGGACTAATTTCAACATTAGGAAGAACTTCCTTGTTGTTGATCTGAAAGCCGGTAATAAAAGTAGGGGGGGCAGGGTCTTTGTGTTCAAAATCTTTTGGATCAAAAGAAATCATTCCCCTTACCGATCCAAAATACATTCTGCCGTTTGGCGCTTTATACGCCGAACTGAAGTTAAACTGATCGGTAATCAGGCCATTTGATTTGGTGTAGATTTTAAATTTTTCGGTCTGCAGATCGAAACAGATCAACCCTTTAAGCGAGCTGATCCATAAATGTTTTGAGTTGTCTTCTAATGCCCGGAACAGGATGTTGGTGGGCAGTCCGTTTTCGGTTGTAAATTTTTTCAGTACTTTCCGGTCTGCACTCAACCTGATCAGGCCACCGCCTTCCGTAGTAAACCACATGGCATGGTTACTATCTTCTATAATGCCGCAGACCGGAAAATCATGGATAATTTTATTGTTAACCTTTTCGCCAAAAGAAATGTTGCCATGTTTACCCGTTTTGGGGTGAAAATAAAATGCCCCACGCGATACGCTTCCGGTCCAGATATTGCCAAACCGATCCTCCCAGATATCGTAAACATATGAATTTACCGGAATCTCTTTAATCCGTTTAAATGTTCTTTTCTTTTGGTTAAAGATAAATAACCCCGAACCCATGTTATAACCCGTACCCACATAAATGGTACCGTCTTTAGCGCGGTGGATCGAAAGTACAAAGTCGCTGGTTTCCTCGTTTTCTTCGCCAATGGTCTTAAAACGGTCAGTCACTTTTTCCTTATCTATATCCATAATTTCCATGCCATGTAAAAACGGTCCCACCAGCAATTGATTTCCCAAAGCGAGCAGGCCATGGATATTAGGGTAAGATAAATGGCCTGCTTTGCCGTTGGCTTTGTAATTGGTAAACAGGCCGGTTTTAGGGTTGAATTTGTTTACACCGGCATCTTCAGTACCGATCCACAAATTGCCTTTATCATCAGGGCAGATTTCCCTCACTGCATTGCCGGAAATAGAATTATTACCTAATAGCGGATAATATTTTTCAAATCGTGCATTATTCCTGGAGAAATAACCCAATCCCCCAAAATAAGTACCGGCCCACATGCCACCATCATTATCCCTGCAAACTGTGTATACTGCATTATCAGGAAGGGAATAAGGATCGCCAGGCTGTTTACGCAGGTTCACATTGGTATTTGTGGCCAGGTTATACACATAAATACCGGATTCTGTGGCAATCCAATACTCATCTTTTTCACCTGGGGTAATATCGCGTACGTAAATATCCGTGTTGTCGCTGTTTTTAAAGATTAGCGATTTGATCAGGCCGGTTTTGGTATTATAACTTTTCAATCCCCGCTTAAAACATCCTACCAGTATATTATGGTTGCCCGTTGGATATATTTTGCTGATCGACCGCAGGTTTGATGGTACATGTTCACCAATAATTCTAACAATCTTTTTTGATCCATCCTCCGGATTGTAGGTAACCAGTTCGCCATTATCATTGCCAACCAAAATGTTCCGATGTTCATCAATGGCTATGCAGGCTGCACTTATTTTTAAGTCTATTATCTTGTGATCCCGCTGTACATATTTAAAAAGTACCCGGTTCGCTAAAAAATAAAGGTTGTTTTCATAATCGAGCAGAATAGCATTGATATATTTTTTAAAGTCAGTTTTTAGCGGTGTAAACAGCTCTTTAACGGGGTCATATTTAAAAATACCACGACCGGTTCCTACCCATAATATGCCGTTTTTATCTTCAGCTAGGCTAACAATAATGTTATTGCCAATGTTTCCGAACCTGCTTTTGTCATCTTTAAAGGTTTTAAAAGTATAACCATCAAAGCGGTTTAAACCACCACGGGTGCCCACCCAGATCATGCCTTTTTTATCTTGTATTACCGTATTGACTGAATTATGCGCCAAACCATCATCCGCCTGGTACTGCTTAAAATAATGAGATTGCCCTTCGCAGGTAGAAACTGCAAAGAATGAGCTCAGTAACAGGAAAAATAATACAAAACGCATATTCAAGTTCATATCAAATATATATAAATCGCTTGTGGTGTAATCTATGTTTTGGCACCTTCTGGCCGGATTTTAAATAAGCGGTTTTTTAGGTGTTGATTATCAGTTGTTTGTGTAGGTTTGAGATGGTGATTTGAGACATATCGACAAAAAGATGAACAAATTTTACAGGTATCATTCCTTTACTTTGATCTGATTTAACCAAATTAATAACCTTGCTGCAAATCCTTCAACCAGCTTACCCGCGCCTTTGCAGTTTTAGTATTTTCTTATGAGAAACAAAGTATTCATTCATCTGGCAACCGCTCTGGTGGTTTTAACAGGTTCCTGTCAGAAAGGACCATCAACCGAAGGTATTGACGCAAACAAAATCGGAAAACTGGCGGCCTTAAATGTAATTGCCGCAGCACCTCCATTGGGAACCTTAATTGATGGGGCAGTATACCGCATCCGTGGAACTTCATCTTTACCCAATGGCCCCGTAGTAGAAGTTACCGGTAACTCTACGGCAGAAAATGCCGAAATCCAGCAATGGTCGTGGTTTCCGAACAATGGCCAAAAATGGAAGCTGGTAAAAACTGACGCCACTTATTACAAACTGGTTAATATGACCAGCAATAAGTGCCTTAAATCACCATCAGCTACATCAGGCGCTATTTTGCAACAGGGTACCGATGATGGCAGCGATGCACAACAATGGGCTATTGATTATACCGGCAGTAATAATGTATATACCCTTACCAACAAAGCCACTGGGATGAAAATGGCTGTTGATCCCGAAAGCAGTACACCTGGTGCTAAAATCAGGCAGAAAACCACCTTAACCGGTACACAGGGTATGTTTAATTTTCACGATACCAATTTCCAGAATCCGCTGATTAATGCAAGCCGGGCCGATCCTTATGTTGCCCAAAAGGATGGTTATTATTATTTTATGTATACGCGGGGGAGTAATATCGGGTTGAGGAAAACCAAAACGATGTCTCTGCTTTCTACAGCAGCAGAAACAGTGGTATGGACACCTCCGGCTGGTGCAGCTTATTCGTCTAATATCTGGGCACCCGAATTGCATTTCCTTTCTGGGAAATGGTACCTCTACTTTGCCGCGAATGATGGAGGCGATGTTACCCACCGCATGTATGTGCTTGAGAATGCCAATGCCGATCCTACTACAGGTACCTGGACATTTAAAGGTAAAATCAGCGATCCCAGCGATCAATGGGCAATTGACGGATCTGTTTTAACTGTTGGCACTTCAAATTATTTCATTTGGTCGGGATGGGAAAATGTGGCTACTAAATACAAACAATACATCTACATCGCTCAGATGTCCAACCCATGGACAATAAACAGCGACAGGGTAAAAATATCATCGCCCACCAATAATTGGGAAAAATATGAACCGAGTGGCTCTTTGGGGACGGGTGTTAACGAGGGCCCTATTATGCTTAGAAAAGATGCCAGCAGTCCGGTATTTATTATTTATTCTGCCAGCCGCTACAGCAGCGATAATTATTGTTTGGCGCAGATTCAGCTAAAAGATGGGGGCAACCCGATGGTAGCAGCCGATTGGATTAATAAAAAGCAGGTATTTGTTAAAAGCGATGCCAATGGGGTTTATGGACCTGGCCACAATGGTTTTTTTACCAGTAGTTATACCGATCCGAATGGCGTGCTGCATAGCGAAAACTGGTTTATTTACCATGCCCGCAGCGTGGCCAATACCAGCAATGGATCAAGAACGCCAAGGATGCAAAGGCTGACCTGGAATGCAGATGGCTCACCCAATTTTGGAACGGCCACGGCAACCGGCGTGAATATTCCGGTTCCTGCAGGCGAATAAGAAGGGTTGAGCGATCCACATCATGCTCAACCACCCGTATCATTTTGAGATAAAACGACAAAGAAATGAACATTTTTTGTAAACAGCATTTTTTTACTTTGATACCAGGAAACCAGATATAAAAAACCTGCATCACTGCTTTATTTATTTCGCTAAGCCAGTAATGCCCATTTATGAGGTTTCGCGCATTCAATAATTTTAACCAAATATGAGATATAGAATTCTACCTAAAAGAATTATAGTCATCACTTTTTTGCCTGTCATGATATTGGCCATTTTCACTACAGCAAACGCCAGCAATAATGGTATGGCTGCTGTGGAGCTGAATATAAAACCTGGATTTGCTGTCCTCAGCCCGGCTGATATCAGCATCACCGGTAAGGTAACAGACGAAAAAACAAAATCACCGATACCCGGCGTTTCGGTTAAGGTAAAAAATGGAGCCACCACTGCTGTAACAGATGAAAACGGGGTGTACAAAATCAGTGTACCTGATGCGCAAACGGTGCTGGTATTTTCTTATATCGGTTATGATGTACAGGAGGTAACGGTCGGTAATCTGAAGAATATCAATGTGGTGTTAAAGTCGGCACAGGCCAACCTGGATGAGGTGGTGGTGGTGGGTTATGGAACACAGAAAAAAGCAGATGTGACCGGATCAGTCGTGCGGGCAAATCTTGATGATTTTAGAAATGCACCCACCACCAATGTGGCCAATCTTTTACAGGGAACGGTACCAGGGTTAAACGTGGGGCAGGTTAACCGTGCAGGTGCCACACCAGGCATCAGCATACGTGGGCAAAATACATTGGGCGGCAACCAGAACGTGCTGATTATTCTGGATGGGGTACAATATAACGGATCCTTGACTTCGATTAATCCGGATGATATCGCTTCTATTGACATCTTGAAAGATGCGAGTGCCACTGCAGTTTATGGTGCACAGGCGGCGAATGGTGTAATCCTCATCACCAGCAGAAAAGGTGCCATCGGCCGGACCAGAATTTCATTTTCTACCCAATACGCCACCCAAAAACCTAATATTGATTTAAAGCCAATGGCGAGGGATGAATATTTAGATCATATTAAATATCTATATTACGATGAAGCCTTTCTTGCGCCCGATTTTACCAGGCCTAATCCTGCATTTAATCTGGTAAGCAAAGTAGATGCTTCCATGAAAGATGCACAGGGCAATCTGCTGCCTAACGATTTCAGTTGGTATGATGAAGCCACTAAAACAGGTTCAATAGTGGATAACCAACTCAGCGTATCAGGTGGAACGGATAAAATTAATTACCTTTTATCAGGCAGTTTAACGCGGAATTCCGGTTTTATTAATAACGATGTTTTCAAACGGAAAACCATCAGGGCGAACATCGAGACCAAAGCGACAGACTGGCTGACCATCGGCCTGCAATCGTTTGGTACTTTTGTAAATGAAGATGGCGTAGAGCCAAATTTTGTGGATATTAATCTCATGTCGCCATTAATTCTGCCCTGGGATAACAACGGGAACTTTAAAATCAATCCTTTCAATACCAATGTGGTTAATCCGTTACTGAATTACCAGGCTAAAGATTACGACCGGCACAATTATTTTTTTGCCAATGTTTATGGTAATGTACAACTGCCCGTTAAAGGCCTGAGTTATAAAATCAGTTTTGGTAATAATTACCGCCTCGATTTTAAAAATATTTCGAACATGTACGATGCCAACCTTACCGGGCAGGCCTCAAAAGAAAATACCACCTATTATGATTATACCTTTGATAACCTTTTAACCTATAATAAAGCGGTTGGTAAACACAGCTTTACCGGGACTTTGCTATACGGTGCCATAGAACGTGATAACAGTTATACCAGGGCTTACTCAACAGGTTTTTCGAGGTTAACCCTTGGTTATGATAACCTGCAACAGGGTACCAACCGCTTTGCCATATCCAATGCATGGAAGGAAACGCTGAACTACCAGATGTTCCGCCTCAATTACAATTACGACAGTAAGTACCTGTTTACCGGTACCGTTAGGAGAGATGGCTTTTCGGGTTTTGCAGAAAACAACAAATACGGTATTTTTCCATCCATATCAGCTGGTTGGGATATTTCTAAGGAACCTTTTTTTAAGGTTAGCTGGGTAGATATCCTCAAATTTAGGGTAGGCTACGGCGTTGCCGGAAATCAGACCACAAGATATTCATCTCTTGCCAACGTGGGCGTAAGTGCCTCCTATGTTTTTGGTGATGGCGGTTCTACACAATTTGGTCAGCAGGTAAATTCCTTATCCAATCCGGATTTAAAGTGGGAGCGTACCACGGGCGCCAATTTAGGTCTTGAATTTACTCTGTTTAAAAACAGGTTATCGGGTGTAATCGATTATTACGATACCAAAACAACCGATCTCCTTTACTCGGTTAATATTCCGGTAATTACGGGTTTTGGTAACATCCTGACGAATATTGGGCAATTGAACAATAAAGGTATCGAGCTTTCCCTAAACTCGAAAAATATTAACAGCAATGAATTTAAATGGACATCTTCCTTAAATTTTGCAAGGAACATAAACAAAGTGGTTAAGCTATTGGGCGATCTTAACGGCGATGGTGTTGAAGATGATCTTCCACAAAGTGGTCTTTTTATCGGTCGGCCCACTGCTGTAATTTACGATTACCAGGTAAACGGAATCTGGCAGGTAGGCGAAAAAATTCCCACCGGTTATTCTCCGGGCACTTACCGCATTGTAGATCAAAACGGCGACGGGGTAATCAATGCGAGCGATAGAGCGGTATTGGGATCATCAGCCCCGGCCTACAGGATCAGTTTGCTGAACAATTTTCAGTACAGGAACTTTACCTTAAGTATATTCTTAAATTCAGTTCAGGGAGGAGACAAGTCTTACCTTGCCGGCAATACCGCGCGGCTGATCAGAGATGATAATTCCATCAGAAATAATTACCTCAGCGGCATTGATTTCTGGTCGCCAGATCATCCCAATGGCAAATATCCCCGTTCTATTGTTTCCGCAACTTTAAACCCACCACTTTTTCAGAACCGCAGTTTTGTAAGGCTACAGGATGTTTCGCTCTCTTATAAATTCAGCGGAAAACTGATTGAACATATGAAACTGCAAAACCTGAATGTATTTGTAAGTGGAAGCAACCTGGCTACCTGGACCAAGTGGGACGGTTGGGATCCTGAAACCAACCAGGGATTGACCAATGATGGGAGGCCTGTGTTTAAAGGCTATTCTTTAGGTCTTAATGTTACATTTTAAAAAAAAAGCGATGAAAAAGATAACTTTTACAATTATAGCTGCTGCCCTCATCATAACGTTTTTCTCTTGCAAAAAATCTTTTTTGGACGAAGAACCGCTGGATTTTCTAAGTACCTCAAATGCCTACAATAATGTTAAGGATTTTGATGCTGCCGTGAACAATTTATATAGTCGGGTAAGAAGCGAGTTTTATAACAGTGGTGAGCAACGGCCTTTCGATTATGTTTTTGGCTGTGATCTTGTTTTTGATGGTCAGCCGTCTATAACAAGGCATACCAATATGGTTGCAGCTTATTCGCCATTGAGTACCGAAATTCCTTTGATTCATTGGACATCCCTTTACAAGATTGTTGCGGAGTCTAACACCATTATCGATCGTATTCCTGCTTCGGCTTTGTCTCCTGCAGACAAAAACATAATGGAAGCCAAAGCGAAATTTTTCAGGGGCTTGGCTTTCCGTACCCTCGCTTATTTGTACGGTGGTGTACCTTTAAATACCACTGAGGTGGTATCTCCTAAAACAGATTATGTACGTGCACCTAAAGCCGCGGTATTGGAGCAGGCCATCAGCGACCTTAAATTTGCTTCATCGAATTTGCCTGCCATCAACCTGGTACAGGATGGGGAAATCAACAATCTTGCGGCTTACCATCTCCTGTCAGAAGTTTACCTGGCGGCCGGGCAGTTTCAAAATGCGGTAGATGCAGCTTCTACCGTAATCAGTAACCCCAATGTTGGCCTGATGACGACCAGGTTCGGGGTGAAAGCTTCAGACGCTACAAAAAATGTGTATTGGGATCTTTTTCAGCGCGGTAACCAAAACCGAAAAAACGGAACCAACAGGGAAAGCCTTTGGGTAATCCAGTTTGAAACCGATGTACCCGGCGGTGGGACCGTTTCTACAGGTATTGGCGGCTCTTACCAGATGGAAAGGCATTTTGCCCCACAGTTTCTCACTTTCAGGCTTGCCGGAAGTAGTATTCAGCCATTTTTATACCCCATTAGCGATTATAGCGGTGGTAGAGGAATCGGTTGGGCAATACCCACCAGATATTTTTCGGACGTGATCTGGCAGAGCGATTTTAACAACGACTTTAGAAATGCACCATTCAACTTTGTGCGCGAATTTAAGGTAACTAATCCGGCACATCCACGCTTTGGGCAAACCATATCCACTATCAACCCGCCAGCGGGGATTACAGTACCGCGAAGAGATTTTTATGCTTTTCAATCAAAAGTAACCACCCCCGGCGATCATCCTGACGGGATGTTTCAGGATAAATCGCAGCTGCTGCTTAAAGCGAGTGCAGGTGGAACCTATGCTGATCAGTATATGTTCAGGTTGGCAGAAACCTACCTGCTCAGGGCCGAAGCCTATTTAGGTTTAAGCCAGCCTGATAAAGCTGCGGCTGATATTAATGTGGTACGCGCCAGGTCAAATGCATCTCCCGTATTGCCTGCCAATGTAAACATTGATTATATTTTAGATGAACGGATGCGTGAGCTGGGATCGGAAGAGAAAAGAAGGATCACCCTGATGAGGCTCGGTCTGGTTTACGATCGTGTAAAGAAATGTAATCCTTATTATAACGATGTACTTACCACTTATAACCTGTGGCCTGTTCCTGCTTCAGAAATTGAGCGCAACAATGGGGCAAGACTGGAACAGAATCCTGGCTATTAATAATAGGCTTACCTGCAAAACGTGAAGCTAAAAAAAATGGAAAAAGCGGTTGAAAAAATACAAGTCCTGGTTGATCTGTTCGGTTATGGCATTGTAGAATTGAAAGTAGCCTATTGCCTTGAATTTTTCAGTTTACCAACCAGGGCTTACAGTATCGAATGCCACATTGTTCATTTCGATGCCACACTGTATTCCTGGCTTTATTCACCTGATTTTAAATTCGTTTTTTCTGAAATTGAAGGAGGCGCAGGCCATGCGATATGCTTTGGCGACGCTGGACCAAAAAAAAATATTTATTATCAGACCATGCTGAACGTAATAGCTGATTATATTTTTTTAAAAGAAAAAATTTTCCACTAAAAAAAATGATGACCAAAATATAAACGTATATGTGTAGAAAATCAATTGCCTTATTTTTACTCTTAATTACCAGTAAATTCCTGTTTGCCCAGCACAATCTATTAAAGGATTTTCCGGAAGGATTTGGACCAGAGGAAGTGGGAAAACGCTTAGCGTACCGCTTTCCTGATAGAAAACATATGCTCCATGCTGGTAAATGGATCAGCTATCCCGAAACCTTTAATTGGACAGGGGCGCTTCGATATGCCAGATTAACAAAGGACACCAAGCTCTTATCTCTTTTGGAAGAAAGGTTTGAGAAACTCACTTCGCAGGAAAAACAGCTTTTACCGGTTATGAACCACGTTGATTTAAATATGTTTGGCAGCCTGCCTTTAGAACTCTATCTGATCACTAAAGACAAGCGTTATTTTGACCTCGGCATACCCTATGCAGATACGCAGTGGACGCTTCCGCAAAATGCTGATCAAAAGCAGAAAGAATGGGCAGACAAAGGGTTTTCCTGGCAAACCCGCCTATGGATCGATGATATGTATATGATTACCATCGTGCAGGCTCAGGCCTATAAAGCCACCGGCAACCGGAAATACATCGATCGTGCTGCTCGTGAAATGGTACTTTATCTGGATGAATTACAACGCCCTAACGGCCTTTTCTACCATGCACCCGATGTGCCGTTTTACTGGGGGCGTGGCAATGGCTGGATGGCCGCAGGCATGACAGAGTTGTTGCGTTTACTACCGAAAGACAACAAGGACCGCCCGCGGATCCTGAAAGGTTATAAAACAATGATGAAAAGTTTGAAAGATTACCAAAGGCCAGGTGGTATGTGGAACCAGTTGATTGATGAGCCAGATTGTTGGGCCGAAACATCAGGATCAGCCATGTTTACCTATGCGCTGATTAGCGGAGTGAAACAGGGTTGGCTGGATAAACAGGAATATGCAGCTGTGGCCCGTAAAGCCTGGTTGGCATTGGTACCTTATATCAATGAGAAGGGTGATGTTACTGAAGTATGTGTAGGTACAAACAAGAAAAATGATAAACAGTATTATTACGATCGCCCGAGGAGCATAGGCGATATGCACGGACAGTCTCCATACTTATGGTGTACTTTCGCTCTTTTGGAAAAGTAAAGTTTTGTGTGCTGTATTTGGTACTACTCAGCCCCCTCTCATAGGGCTGGTTGGCGCACATTGCGATAATCCTGGGGCTTGTCCCCAGGTTATCTTAATTATTTCCTCGCGAGACATTGATTTGCTATTTTTATCTGGCTTTAAGGCCCTTAATCTTCTATTTCGCAGGCATTTTAAATGATGGAGGAATAGCGCTGTCGTCAGCAGCCCATAATTTATTTGGGCGTTTTCCCATCACCAGTTCCAGTTTACCACCTTTCATCAGATCTGCATGGCTAAACCAGGATTTGTTCCATGGTATGCCGTTTAATTTTGCCGATTGGATGTATTTGTTTTCCGGAGCATAATTTAAGCAGGCCACTTCAAATTTTTTGCCCTTTCCGATATCGATTTTTACGTTGGCAAATGTCGGACTGCCAATTACATACATCGGAAGCCCGGGTGTAATGGGATAAAACCCCATTTGAGAAAAAACGACAAAGGAAGTTAAACCGCCGCCGTCTTCATCGCCGGGAATGCCCATTAGATCGTTGCGGAACCACTGCGTTAATAAACTGCGTACTCTTTTTTGTGTGCGCCAGGGCTGGCCTGCATAGTTATATAAATAGGGGATATGCATGGCAGGCTCATTGCCCATCGAAAACTGTCCGACGTTGCCCGTATGGTCTGGCAACTGGTGATAAAAATCAAATCTGCTTTTGCCAAGTGGGGTATTGTACATTTTTTCAAGTTCGTCAACAAAAGTCTGTTTGCCGCCGATCATGTTTACCAGATCGCCGATATTATGCAAAACATCCCATCTGTAAAGCCAGCCATTGTTTTCATCATAAGTTTCGCGTGCGCCAAGTCCGCCCGAAAAGCGGTAATCCAGGTTTTCGATAAATTTGCCATTGGCATCCTTTGGGTGGAAAAAACGGGTATCCGGATTGAATACGGTATGGTAGCTTTTGCTTTTATCCAGAAAGTAATTTGCCTCATCAGTTTTACCCAGCTGTTGGGCGATATTTCCCAAACACCATTCGTCATAAACTGTGCCCAGGGTTACCGCTATGGGTTGACGTTTTTCAAAGCCATGTACTTCTGGCGCGGTCTCTTTTTCACCTGCACGTAAAGCCGGGAAATAGCCATTGTCTTTAAAAAACTGATCCAGTACCCCCGCTTTTTTAGACGACCATGGCGACAGGGTTTTTTCGGTAATGCCTGCCTTACAGTATCGGTAAGCCTCATCCAGATTAAAGGTTTTTAGTCCTTTGTTATAAGCATCAATGATAGTGGCTACACCATGGTTGCTGTTCATTCTGCGGCTGTCTCCCGTAACTTCAGGGAAAGTTGGCATCCAGTGATCGTCCATTTGTTCTGCCATGCGCAGATAGGAATTAATCATATCACCCTCCATTTTTGGCTCAATAATTACGCGCAGCGGATGTGTGGCTCTGTAAGTATCCCAGATCCAGTCATCAGTAAAAAACGGTACGCCATTGTCGCTGTGCACTTTTCCATCAAATGCGCTGAAATATTTTCCATCTTCTGATAAACTGATCATGCGTTCGTAAGTCCGGTAAAGCGAGGTATAAAAAATCGTTTTTGCCGTTTCATCTGTACCCTGTACCATAATCTTTCCAAGTGCAGCATTCCAGATATTTTTTCCGGTCTGTGCTACCTGTTCGAGATTATAATCCCTGATTTCGCGTTGCAGGTTTTTTTTGGCTTGTTCTATACTGATAAATGATACCCCATAACGTGCTTTTACCTGTTTGATTTTTGCAGCATATTTTAAAATCAGATAAGCATTTCGGCCAGAGGTACTTTGCATTTTAACATTTATTCCATCATCCTGATGTGTACCAGAGGCACTTGGTTGTAAATCAGTTTCGAGGTAAATGTAAACTTTGGTGTTATTGCCGAGTTTTTGAAATCCGCTCACCACATTTCCGTTTACTTGCAGTGATCCGTCTCCTGTATTCAGGATAAGGTAGGCGGGACGATTGGTATCTGTAAAATTTATCGCGTAAATTCCAGACTGGTGCGAAGGGGCAAACTGTACATTAATGCCATAATCATCCAGATCTACCGCATAATAATAAGGTTTGATTACTTCATTGTCATATCCGTAAGGAACGGTACTTTTGGCGTTTTTTAAATCGCCCTGGAAAGGACTCAGGTTAAAAGCTGAACTGCCCCTGTGGCTGGTAACCACTATTGGTAAGCCATTTATGGTGTTGGACGTAAAATTATCACGTTCAGGATAAACCCGGAGCATGCTATTAGGCAGATGAACGGTGGGGTAGGTTGGAACCAGTAAATGGCTGATGTTTCCGATGTATGGGTTAACATAATCTACAGGTTGTTTTCCCATCTGTGCATCTGCAAGATTACTACATATGGTAACCAGTAAAACCGAAAGTATTAAACTGTAAAGGTATTTTTTCATATTTGAAATTTCCGTAGAGGAGGCAAACTTAATATTTTTTGAAAAAGATAAGGGATTCGTTCCCGCTTCTGAATGTATTATTAATGATGGATCGAATAAAGTTTTAAAGATATTAGTAAAACGATTTATTAAACATCATCAAAATTACATTAAAATCAAAAAATATCAGGTGTAATTTTAGGCTTTTAGGTGGGGTAGAACTGAAAACCTTTTTTAACAAAATCTTCGCATGGCGGCAGTTAAACCCTGACGAAGATTTTCCTTTAAGGCTATCAAAACGGAAACTATTTAAAATTCCTGGCCGGAGGGAAAACTGTTCCATCTGCCTGCTCTCTTTTCTGTGTACGTTTGTTTTCGGCTGGAAAAGGGGCGCGTTCATCCGACCTTGAAAGTGTTAGCAAAGGGAGTTCTTCCTGTCCTGCATCAGTTAGCCCTTTCAACAGCTTCGTTAGATCGAAACAGCGTTTAACGATGACGTGTACCACCTCACCCTCACGCTGCAGTTTTCCTTCAACCATCAGAAGCCTGGCGCCCAGGATTTCCTTTCGGTATTTTTCAAAAAGATGTTGGAAAACAACCAGGTTAGCTACGCCTGTTTCGTCTTCCACAGTGATAAAACAGACTCCACCAGCAGTTCCAGGCCGCTGGCGTACCAGTACAAGCCCGGCAACTTTTACCAACCTTCCATCCCAGGATGCTGCGGTTTCTTTGGTAGAAAAGATATTTAGCAAATTCAGCTTTTCACGTACAAAACTCAGGGGATGTGCTTTGAGAGATAGTGCTGTAGTGGCATAATCCTGTACTACATGCTCAGCGCTACGCATCAGTGGCAGTGATAACTGTGGCTCTTTTTCACTTTCAGAGGTTTGTTTTTCGAATAAACCAACAGGGCGGTCTGCCAGTGCCGAAACCTCCCAAAGTGCCTGTCGCCTGTCTACTCCCAGCGAACGGAAGGCATCTGCATCAGCCAGTATTTCCAGCGTATGCTGTGATACTCCGGCATCCATAATTTCATGTATTCTGCTATAAGAGGAAGTTCTTCCTTTAATCAGCAATTCCATTTCTTCTGTGGCAATCCCCTTAATCTGGCGAAAGCCCAGGCGAATGGCATGGTATTCTCCACTTTTTTCCTCTAATAGATTGTCCCAGGCCGAATAATTAACATCTATCGCACGAACCTCCACACCGTGGTTCCTGGCATCAATCACAATCTGTGCCGGTTGGTAAAACCCCATGGGCATACTGTTGAGCAGTGCCGCCGCAAAAACATCAGGATAAAAACATTTCAGCCAGCAGGATACATATACCAAAAGCGCAAAGCTCGCAGCATGGCTCTCTGGGAAACCGTAACTTCCAAAACCTTCCAGCTGTTTGAAGATGCGTTTGGCAAAATCCTCACTATAGCCGCGTTCCAGCATCCCGTCGACGAGTTTTTTTTCAAACTGGTTGACCAGGCCCTTAAACTTGAAAGTGGCCATGCTGCGCCTTAAAGCATCTGCCTCGGCCGGGGAAAAACCTGCCGCTACTATGGCAATTTTCATCGCCTGCTCCTGGAACAAAGGCACACCCTCCGTTCTTTTTAATATTTCTTCCAGTTCTGGTGAGGGGTATTCAACAGCCTCTTCCTTATTCCTTCTTCTCAAATAGGGATGTACCATATCTCCCTGAATGGGTCCCGGGCGTACAATGGCCACCTCGATTACCAGGTCATAAAAACACTTGGGGCGTAAACGTGGCAGCATAGACTGCTGTGCCCGGCTTTCGATCTGAAAAACACCAATCGTATCTGCATTGCTGATCATCTCATATACCTTAGGATCTTCCTTTTCGTTAATATTGGCCAGGGTTAAATCAAGATTGTAATGCTTTTTAGCCAGATCAAATCCTTTGCGGATGCAGGTGAGCATGCCTAGCCCAAGCACATCGATCTTCAAAAAACCCAACGCATCAATGTCGTCTTTGTTCCATTCTATATTGGTACGCTCTGCCATACGCGCATTAATAATGGGGCAGAGGTCGGTCAGTTTTCCTTGTGTAATCACAAATCCACCCGTATGCTGGCCGAGTTGGCGTGGAAAGCCCATCATTTGCCCGGTGAGCTGCAATACCTTTTTTAAAAGCGGATCTTTGGGGTTAAGTCCGGCTTCCAGTATCCGCGCCTCTTCAAACCACTCATCGGTAAATTCCCATATTGCCCCAGATAGCTTAGCTACGGTATCTGCTGAAAGTCCCATGGCCTTACCCACATCGCGTATCGCACCTTTTTGATGCTGCTGGGTTACGGTGGCCACTATGGCCGCCCGGTCGCGGCCGTATTTCTGATAAATATACTGGATCACCTCTTCCCTGCGTTCATGCTCAAAATCCACATCAATATCCGGCGGTTCATTTCTTGCTGAAGAGATAAAGCGCTCAAAAAGAAGGTCGAACTTGGTGGGGTTGACCGAAGTAATGCCCAGGCAGTAACAAACAGTAGAATTGGCCGCAGACCCACGGCCCTGACATAATATGCCTTTTGAACGGGCAAACCTGACGATATCATATACGGTAAGAAAATAGGAGGCATAGTTCATTTCCTCCATGAATTTAAGCTCATACCGAATGTTGGCCGCAATTTTTTCCGGAATTTCTTCCCCGAACATCTCCCTGGCGCCTTTCCACGAAAGATAGATGAGCTCCTCCTGCGGGGATCTTCCATCGGTCGTAGTTTCTTCCGGATAAACATATTCCAGGCTGTCGAGTGAAAAATGGCAGCACTCTGCCAGTAATACACTGTTGGCTATCGCCTGCGGATACTGCCGGAAGAGCCTGGCCATTTCTGCCTGGTCTTTTAAATGCCGCTCTGCATTCTGGTGGAGCAGCAATCCGGCGTTCTGAACTGTGCATTTTTCGCGGGTACAGGTTAGTATATCCTGCAGTTCGCGCCGATCAGGATGATGGTAATGTACATCGTTAGTGGCAATGAGTGGAATATCCAGCACCTGCGATAACTGGTTTAGCCTGAACAGTCTTTTGTGGTCATCTCCGGTATAACCCATTGTTGCCGCTAAGAACAGGTTATTAGCCAGTTTTTTTCTGAAATCTGCCAGTTGAGCTTTAAAGTTCTCCTGATAATCGAACATTGAATTCATTTCATCTGGAGGAATTACGATAAACTTTATTCCCTCACAATGTTCAAACACATCAGCCTGATAAAGGTGGCAGCTGCCTTTTTCTGCCCGGCTATTGCCTAGGCTCAGCAGGGCAGAAAGACGACAATAGGCCGCCTTGTCTGTTGGGTAAGCCAATAACGACGGGCCATCCAGTATATCAAGCCTGCAGGCTGGAATCAACTTGATAGCGTGGTTTCTGGCTGCTACATGTGCACGCACAATTCCTGCCAGGGTGTTGCGATCGGTGATGGCGAGCTTGCGGTAACCCATGGCTGCCGCCTGGTCGATCAGTTCTTCCGGGTGTGAAGCCCCCCTGAGAAAACTAAAATTACTGGTTACCTGAAGTTCTATATATTCCATTTTATTAAGCAAAAAAACCGTGTATAAACCATTGGGAGGCTTTCTCTGAACTATAATGCCCCCGACCTGAAAAGCCAGTAGCGTTTTCCATCTGCATCTTCCAGTTGATAGTAATCGCGATGTTCGCCTTTTTCCAGCCACCATTCGCGTTCAATGCGCTCCGGCCCGTCTGCCTTTTTCACCTGATGGGTAACGCCCTGATAGCGAAACAGCATTGGCGGATAATCCGGGATAGGTGCCGTAACCTGAACAGGCTCTGGTACTTTGAGTAACTGTACCGGGCGTAAGCGGTCGGTACGCCAGGGTAAAGAAAGAGGTTCAGTAATGGAATCCACTTTTTTAATGGATCGTTCCGGCCAGTGATGAGGCTGTGGTAAATAGCGCTGAATAACCTGGGCACCCAGTTTTCCAGCCAGCCTATCCAAAAGTTCAATGACCTTTTGGTTGCCCATACTTTTCTCTGTCATCCATAAAGCTTCCTGACCCGGATCCAGCTGATCAAACCTAACCGCATCCATGGTGAAAAGCTCAATACCCATTTTGGGCTCGATATTATCGATCTGGAGTGAAAACAGCTTGAAAAGATGGCTCGTATTGATACTAGGACTATTGGTGCCTATTTGGGTTTTAATTACCCGGCCGTCTATCCGGTAGCTTTGTAACAGGGCCGAACGTATGCCCATTCCATCCCTTTGCAAGCTGGCACAAAGGTTAGACAACAGTTTTTCTATGGCGATTTCAATCCCTTTCCGGGTTCTGATCGGCTCCATACTGGCCAATCTTTCGCTATAAACTTCGGGGATCGTAATCGGTGAAAAATAATCTTCCTTTTGCCCTAATACCTGCTCAATTCTTTCCATACTGTCTTCTCCGATCCGTCTGCGCAGTACCGATCGGGGCATGGAAATAAAACTGCCAATGGTCTTCAGTCCAAGCTTGATCAATTTTTGACTGGCTATGATCGAAATGCGGAGCGCCATTGGAGGTAAAGGCAGAAGTGCTGTTAGCTCTTCACCACTTTTAATAATGGGAGAAACCTTTCCATAACGAGATATGGCCCAGGAGGTGCCCATGGTATCTGAAATAGCAGCCCTGGCGGCATAGCCAAGCCCACGTAGGCGGTTAACGATTTCGCGCAGATATGCGCTTTCGCCGCCCCATAGATGGGAACAGCCACTGATATCCAAAATCAGGCCCTGATCTTCCTCCACAGCCACCAATGGTGTGTAACGGATACACCACCTGCCAAGCGCTTCTAATAGTTTTTTGGATTTGTGGCATTGGTTTTCAATAACTTCCAAATCAGGAGCAATCGCCCTGGCATCAGCCAGCGGCATTCCTAAATGGATACCGAGCAAAGTAGCTTCTTTACTGGCAGCGGTAATAACCATTCGGTTACCGGCCTTATCTGAAAAAACAAGCGGCAGATCTTTTAATCGTGGGCACTTAATGCGGATCCAGTCGGTGAGCAGCGTAGAAAACCATATGGACATGTATCTTTTCTGCATTACACCGCCCTCCTGATTTTCAAACCATCAAAAGGTACCTGGGTTACCGGTCTGAAAGCTCCTGATGCATATTCGATCATCCAGTTGCCCGGTATGCCGTTTTTAACTTTAAGCAGCTCAACGTGCCACCTGGCGAAACCTAGTCCGGGTAGTCCATCAATGGCTGCACTCGGCATAGCTGATATGCGCCACCTGGAGGCCGCCAGGGTAGAACTGAGCTTTTCAGCATTTTTTCGGATCACAAAAGCGGTAACCCTGCTTTTTTCAATCACCAGTTGAAGTCTCCTGCTTTGCGCAAAACTGATTTCATCCAGTTCTGTAACCACTGCAGCCAGGCTTTCGCACTTTAGGGCCTCCTCACTGGCCCATAAAACATCTCTTTCACTTTGTAGGTCAATAAAAATGATGCGTTCGGGCGACAAGCCAAAAGTGATGAGCGAAGCGGGAAAGATTTTTCGTTGGGTACTAATCCAAAGGCAAAGGCCACCTTTTTTCATCAGGGCAGAAAGAAGTGCCGAGATAAAACCCCCACTCGCAGCAGCATCTTCCAGGTTTGTGGCTAAAAATTCATGAAGGGCAGCCAATGGAAATACATTGCCCGGGAAAGCCGTAGAAATTATGCCCAGTCCAAAGTCTATCGCATCAGCATTCCTTTCACGCTTAAAGCCCTGAAGATTCAGGATCTGTTCCTGAAGTTTGCTAATGATCTCCTTTTTAACTATAGCCATATCCACTTTTTTCCTGGTGAATGATAAAATAATACAAACACCTTAAGGTAAAATTAATACTAAAAATATTAGTATTATGAATTGTTAACAAAAATAATTGATAATGGTTTTAAATGTGTCATGAACTGGTTTTAAGTCATAATAAATGTTAATAAATACTAATTTATTTAGTAAAAATAATTATATTTGATCTTTGAAAGATAAAAAAGAATCGTTTTTATGACGGAGTTGGAATATTTTTTTGAGGGTGAAAATGGAATATCAGCAGTTTATCAGCTGATCTGCTTTGGAGCTGGAGAGCCTTGGAAGATTGTGCTGGATGGTGAACTGATTGGCTGTATGGAAAAATGGCAAGGCACCTGGAGGCAACAAAGCGGTGACGAATTGAACGAAGATCTACTAATCGGTATAACAAAGCATATTGATGCACAGTATTTTAATTGCCTTCCGAAGGAGATCTGTTCGCGCTGGCCAAATCTGGTCGAAAAGGTGGTGTTAAGATCTGATACAGCTTATATGATCATCTGTAAAGAGGGGATTAGCTTTAAAAGCTTTCAGCGAATATTCTCCAGGTTTGTCCCTGGGCTGCTCAAAGATGAGTGGGCCGTAAATTTCCAGGTATTCAACCATGATTTTTCAGATGATTTCTCATTACGTGCAAAGCCTCTGGTTTATAAAAAAGAATCATTTGGATGGGAAGAGGTAAACAGGTAATGGAACAATTGAGTTTTTTTGCTCCTAGCGGGCAATCTGCGGGACTACCACAGGATGTGCTCGAATACCATGCAGGTTTTATCGATCAGGATCAAAGCGACCTGTTGCTTACAAAACTTGTTCAAAACACTCCCTGGCAGCAAAGGCTCGTGAAGATGTACGATAGGGAAGTACTTACACCAAGGCTTACCGCCTGGTATGGAGATGTTGCGGGCATTGACTATGGAGCCCTTGGCAAATCCCCGCCGATGGAGTGGACAACATCACTTTTAGAACTTAAAAGATTGGTAGAGCCCATTTCTGGAATTACCTTTAACAGTGTACTGCTTAATTATTATCGTAACGGTAATGATTCGGTGGCCTGGCATAGCGATAAGGAAACCGTAATGGGATCGCACCCGGTTATCGCCTCCGTTTCTTTTGGTGCGGTACGTAGTTTTGATATTAGGAAAAAAGAAAATCACCGGGAGAAATATGCCGTCAGGCTGGAACATGGATCTCTTTTAGTCATGAAAGGGGATCTGCAGGCCAAATGGGAACACCGGATTGCCAAGACCTCCCAACATATTGGGCCAAGGGTAAACCTGACTTTTAGACGAATCATCCATTCATCTGTCTGACATATCTGTAGTGAAGTTTAAGATTTAAACAAGCAAATTTGTATGTGAGATGTTATAAATACAACCATTTAATATAGTGCCTGGGCAAGATAAATCTGGAAGCTTAAAAATACCGAACGTTATATCATCAAAACAGATAAATTTAGCTATGCCACAACATTTACCCCCAGAAATATAGAGGCTACGAGACGTTTCCTGCCAATGATATTGGCTACTGCTATTTTTATGCAGATGCTCGATTCGACCATACTCAAAACATCGCTGCCGGCAATTGCAAAGGATCTTCATCAATACTTCATTAAACATGCAAAATGCCATTATCGGTTATGTATTAACACTTGCGGTATTTATGCCGGTAAGTGGTTTCTGATTTTGCAATTATACCTGCACTCATGGGCCAGTTTTTGGGTCCGCTTGTTGGAGGTTATATGATTGGTTAAACTATCGTGGCATTGGATATTTTTGATTAATATACCGATGGATGTTTTGGTATTGTGCTTAGCTTGCGTTATATGCCCGATTATCGATCTGATGTAGTTGATTTTGACTTACGTGGTTTTCTAATATTTGCTGCTGCATGGAAATAAAATCTTGGAGTAAATTTTCATCATTTAGCTCAATACGTTTTTTAACCTCAACCTCAATTTACATACTCAAGGCCCCATTTATAAAGTTCGCTGATAGAAGGTTCTAATCTTTCCCCTTTTAAAGTTAATACATATTCTACTGTTGGCGGCACAGTTGCAAAAACGGTTCTGGTAACAATTCCGTTGCCTCCATATTCTTCAATTCCTTTACCAACATCCGGGTGTTAATTTTAGGTATCATCCGCTCTAATTCGCTAAAACGCTTCTTACCATGAAACAATGCATATATAATTGACATTGACCATTTTCCACCTATTATGGCTAAAATTTCCTGAAGTGCGCAGCGTTCTTCGTTTTTTTTATTTTTTTTTTCGTTCATAAGTATCTGATCTGGAGTTAAGCTTTACTTTATGGTATTACTATACATAGGTGTTCCTACTTTCAAAAGTAAAGTATTGTAATTTACTTTACAACTCATTTAAAATAAATCATATGGAAACAATATTAAAAGGGCAGGTTGCTTTGGTAACCGGCGGAACGAAAGGCATTGGTAAAGCTATTGCCGATAAACTCAGCAGCAAAGGTGCTCAGGTGGTAGTAACTGCACGAACAGCACCAGAAGAAAACTTAAATGAACATTACTTTATCGCAGCAGACCTTACCCAGCCACAAAGTGCTGCAGTTATTGCTAAAGAAATTCTTACAAAATATGGCAAAATAGATATTATTGTTAATAATGCAGGTGCCAATTTAAGTCCGGGCGGTGGTTTTGATGCACTTACAGATGAACACTGGTATAATGACTGGCAATTGAACTTTTTATCGGTAGTGCGAATTAATAAGTTATTATTACCTGCAATGATCAAACAAAATAGTGGTGTAATCATTAATATATCTACCGGAGCCGCAAAATTGCCAATCTGGGAGATGACCATGTCATATTCCTCAGCAAAAGCCGCGTTGAACGCGTATAGCAAAGCGTTGGCAAATGAACTGGGCTCAAAAGGAATACGTGTCAATGTCGTTTCTCCTGGGGTTGTAAAAACGCCGTTAATGATGGATTTCATAGAGAATATCGCAAATTCTTCAAATATTACGGTTGATGATGCTTTTAAAGTTGTTATGGACAAAGTTGGGGTTCCTTTAGGCAGAATGGCCGAGCCTGATGAAATTGCCAGCCTGGTGGCTTTTTTGGTTTCTGCTGAAGCCAGGTATATCACCGGAACAAATTATGCTGTAGACGGTGGTGCTTTACCAACAACATAAAAACGGTTGATTGTTTTAGATTTAATTTCGAACTAAATACGAATAACCTAAATGTAGGTTAAATGATTCTTAGTTTTGCTATGAAAAAAAGCTTTGCACCTGCCCATCCAATTGGGAAAATAAGAAGGAAGACCAAAAGCAGTTCTAAAAAGAGCTGCTTTTTTTTAAAATGGCGTATTTTTAGTAGATTTCGGATTAATAGAAAGTTGGGAAATGATATTGCTGTTAATTTTCAGACGGGAAAAATCAAAATGAAACTTTTTGGAAAGCATGCACTACATGAATAAGTATTAAAGAGATGAAAAAAATGTGGATATGGATCTGTATAATTTTAATTGTTGCTCTGGGAATCTATATTTTTTATCCAATTGATAAATTAATTGTAGGACGAAATAGTAAACCTTTAGCTTCCAAATATGCTGCTTTTCAAGAAATCAATGAGCATTACAGATCAAATGTTTTTGAGGTAAGTCTGGTTGCCCAGGTAGTGGTTTCAAGCGCGGCTTCTCCTAATCCCATTCGTATTTTTACATCAGTAAATGATCAACTGATTATAGATTGCGACGCAACGGTTGATGAAGATACAAAGTATGATAACCGTTATTATAAAATAGATAAAACAGGATCAATTACTGACTCTATTTATGCGGCTGGTAATAGTTATTGGACACAATTCATAGATGGCTTTATGGTTTATACCAGTGACAACAATGCATATTATAATACCTGGCCGCTTAATGGTGACACCACCAGGCATAAAGTGGTTGAGCTGAATGCTGATTCGAGCTGGTCGGATGAAAAAGTGGAAGCCATGATTAGTAAAATAAAAGCAAGCGCTAAATATTGGTTTTTCAGTTCTGTTGCAAATGACGGCGTTTGGTACAGACAAGCCTATTTTTATACTGATCAAAAATGGCAGTTGTTATGGCAAAAAATGCAGGGTTATACGAATGTACCGGATGAGGAAAGTAGCAATAGGTTTCGTAAAGATGTTTTTCGCAGTGGAAAAGTAAGTTTTGAAATACCTGAGAATGTTAAACTCTTGTATTTTTATCCTCAGGAAAAAATGAAATATTACCACATCATTGGCGGTGGGAATGGTGGATTTAGTACTTATAACTGGCGCGGGCAGGGATTTTTTGAAACCGGTATTGCAGGCAGGAATTTTGAGTTTATGGTTCCTGAACTGGTGGTAGAGAAAGAGAAGCACAATGGATACAAACCACATTTATACCAGGTTTGGGAAGCTGGATCTTCCGCTGAACTTTATCATCCTGCTTTTTATCATTCACCCAATGGTTTTTCATTCTACGCTCCAAACTACAGGCAGTTATTTCTGATAAAGGCGATTGATGTTCATTAGCAGCTGAAATTAAACACCTGGTGATGTATATTCAATGCAAGTGGTTTCAGGTTTACTTTACCAATATAGTTTAGGGTTATAATTGAGCATACCATTTGTTTTTACTTATTGATTGAAATTTGATTTGGAGAGACACCGTATTTCTTTTTAAAGACAAAGGAAAAGTGGGAAAGGTCTTCAAAACCGACTTCGAGATAAATCTCTGTCGGTTTTTTCTTTCTCTCTGCTAAATGATAATAGGCCAGTTCCAATCTTTTATCCGTTAGCCATTTTTGAGGTGTGGTATGAAACAGCTTTTTAAAATCCCTGTTGAATGTTGATAAACTTCGGCCGGTTAGGTAGCCTAGTTTTTCCAATGACATATTGAACATGAAATTGCGCTGCATAAAATCGATCAGGTCAATTTTACCGGGAACATCAAAATTGGCCAGGACACTGTCTATAGTAGGGTCGATCAATCGCAGGATATTTATGGCCTCTTCAATTTTAAGGGTAGCCAGATTCTCCGGGAATTCACCCTTCACATCAAAATAGGGAATCAACGAAGCCAGGCAGCTTTCCAATAAAGGATGATTGTTAAAATGATAAATTTTCTGCTGCGGCTCTATATTCTTTTTCTGCTCGGTTTTTTCATAGAACTTTTTCAATCGCTCGGTCGATAGGTGCATCACCACAGTTTTATGCGGTAAGCGATTTTTCGGGTAGTTAATGATGGTTGCCAGTTCGTTTCTTGGAATCAGGAAAATATCACCCGTTTTAAAAATGAAAGTAGACTCCGCCTGAATGATTTTGGTTTCTCCTGAAATGAACCATACCAGCATGTGGTCGTCGAACATCAGGTCAGATTTAAACAGCTTATCTTCATAACAGGAAAGTTTAATTTCCTTAGTAAGGTATTTAGATATATGTTCCATTGTGATAAAGTTATGGTTTTTGTGTCATTTCCATTATATGCACTGGCCGCCACCAGATAGCTGTTAAATTGGATTGGTCTGCAATAAACCTGCAAAACAAACTTCTTTCTTTCTCTGTGATGATTATCTGTGTGCACTGTCTTCTTTGGGCTGTTTGGCTGCGGCATAGTCAATACCACTGTTGCCACCTGTATTTAGGGAGACATTTCCGGCTAAGTTTTTCAGGCTTATAATTTAAATTCAATACCTGTCATTTTCTCGGTTAATGCCCATAGCTTTTTAGCATTACTTTCATCCAGCGAATAATCCATTACACCACATTGATGTAATTTAGCCTGGGTTTGAAGGGAAGGATCGTCTGATAGCAGTTCAGCAATATTGGCATCTTCACAATAAACGCCGCCAATCTGATTAAGCAATGGGCTGGTAGCCGCCCATACCGAAGTTGCAGCACCCTGCGGGATAGTTTTAAGGCCGGCTAATATTTCCGGACGCATGTTTCCGCTTTCATCAAAAAAGCCCATTTGTTTAAACAATTCTATGTCAGCATCTCTGGCTAGTTCTGTTCCGGCAATCGATCCAGGATGTAGCGAATAGGCCCTTACCTGATGTGCCTTTGCACGTTGATCCAATTCCAGCGCAAAAAGGTTACTGGCTGTTTTCGACTGTCCATATCCAAGCAGCGTTTGATATTCCCTGTGTTCGAAATTAGGATCATCGAAATTAAAAGCTGCCATGTGATGCCCTAGCGAGGAAACATTGACAACACGTGCGCCATTTGCATTCTTAAGTGCTGGCCATAGTTTGGCCACCAGTTGGAACTGTCCAAAGTAATTTGTTGACAGCTGAGCTTCAAATCCACGGCTATCCCTTTGCAAAGGCACCCACATGATTCCTGCATTATTGATTAAAATATGCAGCGGTCTGCGTGTTGCCAGGAATTTTTCAGCAAATGCATCAATGGTTTCGGGTTTTGCAAGGTCCATTGCCTCTATTTCTACGTTTGAAACACCTTCCAGGTTTTTTCTTGCTTTTTCAATATCCCTGGCTGGTACAATCACGGTTGCTCCCGCTGCGGCCAGTGTTTTTGTGGTTTCCAGACCAATACCAGCATTACCACCGGTTACAATGGCAATTTTTCCTTTAAGGTCAATCCCTGCTATCACTTCTGTTACTGTTGTGGTTGCGCTAAAACCTGAAGCCAGTGGCTGCTGTAATGCGCCTTGATAATTATTATTTTCCATTATTGATTTAATTAAATGTATAGGACAAATTTAGGTGGATAACTATAGGCAGATTTTGTTAAGCATGTCAATTTGCTTTGTTGAGAAGGTCATTTTTTGTTTCAAATGTCAAATCAAAAATGAAGTGCGACGTACTGCTATTCTTTATGTAGTTTATTCTAACTAAAATTTAACTGCTATCCTTTATCTTTGCCACCAACTTAATATTCCCACTTCGTGATTAATGTAAATAATATCTCCGTTTCATTTGGCGGAACTACCCTTTTTAGCGATGTAACCTTTTCGATTAATGAGAACGATAAAATCGCCCTTATGGGTAAAAATGGCGCAGGCAAGTCGACCATACTAAAAATAATTGCTGACGTAGCCAAGCCTACCTCTGGTAGCGTAACAGGTCCGAAAGAAGCTGTAATTGCCTATTTGCCACAGCATTTACTCACTCAAGATCATGTAACTGTTTTTGAGGAAACCATGAAAGCTTTTGCAGAGGTAAATCAGATGCAAAAAGAGCTTGATGAGCTGAACGAACAGCTGACTATCCGTACCGATTACGAGAGCGATGATTACATGAAGCTTATTGAGCGTGTATCGGAACTGAGTGAAAAATTTTACTCGATTGAAGAAATCAATTACGATGCAGAAGTAGAAAAAGTGCTAAAAGGTTTGGGTTTCGAACGCAAAGACTTTACCCGTCAAACTTCAGAGTTTTCGGGTGGATGGCGTATGCGAATTGAGTTGGCCAAAATTTTATTAAAGAAACCCGATCTGATTTTACTGGATGAGCCTACTAACCACATGGATATCGAAAGTATTCAATGGCTGGAAGATTTTCTGATCAATTCTGCAAAGGCTGTAATGGTCATCTCACACGACCGTACTTTTGTTGATAATATCACCAATCGTACCATTGAGGTAACCATGGGTAGAATTTATGATTATAAAGCTAAATATACCCATTACCTGCAGCTGCGTGCTGACCGTCGTATCCACCAATTAAAGGCTTACGAAGAACAACAACGTTTTATTGCCGATAACCAGGAATTTATTGATCGTTTTAGGGGAACCTATTCTAAAACCTTACAGGTGCAATCGCGTGTAAAAATGCTCGAGAAGCTGGAAGTAATCGAAATTGATGAAGTGGATACATCGGCATTAAGGTTAAAGTTTCCGCCCTCACCACGTTCAGGTCAGTATCCGGTCATGGTAGAAGAGCTTACTAAAACTTATGGCGATCATGTTGTTTTCGAAAAAGCATCTATGGTCATCGAGCGGGGAGAAAAAGTGGCTTTTGTTGGTAAAAACGGCGAAGGTAAATCGACGATGATTAAAGCTATTATGGGTGAGATCGATTTTGAAGGGAGTTTAAAGGTTGGTCATAATGCTAAAATAGGGTACTTTGCACAAAATCAGGCTGCTTTGCTTGATGAGAACCTTACGGTATTCGAAACCATTGATCAGATTCCGTTAAGTGACGGCTCCATAAAAATCAAAGATCTTTTAGGTGCCTTTATGTTTAGTGGGGATGATACGACCAAAAAGGTTAAAGTGCTTTCTGGCGGCGAGAAAACACGTTTAGCTATGATTAAATTGTTGTTAGAACCTGTAAACGTATTAATCCTCGATGAGCCTACCAACCATTTGGATATGAAAACCAAAGACATTATTAAGGATGCACTGAAAGATTTCGATGGTACATTGATTTTGGTATCACACGATCGTGATTTCTTAGATGGATTGGTACAAAAAGTATTTGAATTCGGCAATAAAAGGGTTCGTGAGCACTTTGAAGATATAAAAGGGTTCTTAGCCTATAAAAAAATGAACAGTTTGAAGGAAATCGAGCAAAGCTAACAGCGTTTTCCAATATTAAAATTTGAAAGCAGTTCTGAAAAGAACTGCTTTTTTTATCGAATTTTTAAGTTGAATTTAAATCAATATGATTGACAGATAAATTTTTATCAGGTGATATCCCTCAAGAGATCGTCATTCCCAACTTGATTGATGGCTATCGGACGGGAACCACGGCGATCATCGAAGATAATCTTAATGTTAGCGTCTTAGGATTCCCGCATGCGCGAGATCCGATAAACTATCGGATGTCGATCGGGACAACTAGATTCTGATAATGGGAACTTGTCGAAGAACCTCTTTTAAAATGATGGCGTTTTGATACGTCATTATGTGAATAAATTTAATATCAGATTTTTGACCGTATACAAAATTGCTTAAGTTAAGGAACTAACGCAGCAATTTCCTCTTCGGATATTTCTACACGTCTAACATCTGTTTGGACTGCTGCAAAACTATCCATGGTTAAATTAGGTGCTTTCCCCATAACCAAAGCATGATGATTCGTATTACCTTTTAATTTTAGTGTACTGCTACCAAGAATTTCCGTATATAATCCTTCACAACTGGTGTTGATGTCTGCAAAGGCGTGATCTCTGAGGATGATCTGGAGAAATTTGGTGGAGAGCTTCGCTTCTGTTTTTACTACTGCATTTTCATTTGCCTCAATACGGTAAATGTCATTAACAAAAATAACAAGTTTGCACTTTTCTTTATTGGGGTTGGTAATACTAAGTACCTCGCCCTGTTGGGTAACTTTCGCATTTCCCATGTTATCATCTGCATAAGATACGCCAACGGTTGGTCGTTGAACCAGTATCACTTCTACATTGCCTGTGATTACTAACTTTCTAAAATTTGCAATCTTATCAATTCCGGTTTTTGTTTTTTCTGCGGCCCTTAAATTTTTTGATTGAGTACCCATTAAAGTTATTAGGGTAAATACCATGATTAGCGTTTTAATTGAGGTTTTCATTGTCTGTTTTTATTAAATTAAATGTTAATTTTTTTAAGTCACGGTGTTTACTAATCTGAATCAGTTTGCACCAATATTGTTATGTTACTTGCTTAGCCAAGCTGGTGCCAATTTGAAAATGTGCCCTTAGTCGCTTTTAAATAGGCTTTTTTGCTTGTCGCTTATACAGATCTGTTCATTTTCGAACAGTGGATGTGCGACTGCGGACAGTTTTAGTATTAATGGTGATTAACGAAATTAGGGTAACCAGCCTAACCAATTTTAATGCTCATTAAACCGCTTGCATAGCAATACAAATGTGGTTGTCAGCGGTAATACATGTTGACCTTTTAAGTGGATGATTCAGCTTTTCTGATAGGTTTTGATATTATGAGATATAATTAGGCAAGACGTTTATAAAAAGTAAAAGCGCCAGCATCGCGCTGGCGCTCTTATTATCATTAACTAAACTAAATCGACATACCGCTTTTGGCAGTTGCTTCATTCGTTAAACAAATATCTATAGCACTGAGAATTAAAACGAATACGTCTCTTAAATACGGAAAATGTCCTGTTAAATAAGTGTTGGCGAAATTTAATTTTGCTTGTAGTTTTAATTGTACTTTTTATCGAAATTTTATTGTTTTTTAATTTATTCCTGATGATTGTGAGAAAGAGTATTTGTATATTTGGCTATTCATTATAAACTAAGCCTAAAAAATAAATAGACTAATAACTATAATGGAATTATACAGCCCTGACCAAACAGATAGAGATATTTTAACACTATTGCAAAAAGATGCCACGCTAACCTACAAAGAACTTGCTGCCATACTGCATCTTTCAAAATCTCCTATTCAGGAACGTGTAAAACGCTTAGAGCGTTTAGGGTTTATTTCCGCTATTGTGGCATTAATTGACCCAAATAAATTCGATAATTGTATGATCTGCTATTTGCAGGTTCAGCTTACTAACCATTCAGTGCACAACTTTAAGTTATTTCAGCAGGAGGTAAGCAAATTCCAGGAAGTACTGGAATGCTACCATACAACAGGAGGATTTGATTTTATGCTAAAGGTTGTTGCAAAAAATATGATCGCATATAATGATTTTCTAATCAACAAATTCGGGCAGCTTGCAAATATTGGTACACTCAATAGTTCGCTCGTTATTACGCAGGCAAAACGCGAAACTGCGCTGCCTGTTTAGGATGTAAACTATATTTATTTCGGTAATCTCGATCCATCGAACTATGTAAATACAATTGAAAACTGTGTTTCCCTGGGTTGTATTGTTTTTAGGGAGAACTCGAAGCCATGGTTCAGCAGTATTTCGCGTACTAAGGTCAATCCAATTCCCTGTCCATCTTTTTTAGTGCTGAAAAATGGTCTGAATAGCTGCGCTGTATCTTGTTGAGAAATTCCCTTTCCGGTATCTGAAATGATGAGCAAGTGCTTAGATCGATCTAGCGTTAATGTGATTTTTCCAGTACTTTCAATGGCGTCAATTGCATTTTTAACAATATTGATCAGTGCCTGTTCCATTTGTTCAACATCGGCTGATATAAAATAGCTTTCTTGTTTCGCTTCGAAATAAATTTTGATGTTTTTTTCATTCGAGGAGAAATACATCAGTTCAGTAACCGATTTTACCAGCTCAACCAGGTTTATTTTTTTTCTGTTTGCCGCTGGTAGTTTAACCAAATCTGCAAAGTTGCGCATAAAGATATTCAGGTTCTGATTCCTGTCAACAGCAACCTTTAACGCATTTTTTAAAAAATAGTCTTTTTCGTTTAGCCACAGACTTTGTTGCGATAAGGCGGTATTGATGATTGAATTTACCGGTCCTACAGTATTATTTACTTCATGTGCCATCATTCGAATCACTTTACTGTACACCTCTTTTTCTGCGGCAAAAATTTCGGCCGTTACCTCTTCCATCATGATGAAAATGCGCTCAAAACCCCGATCAATAAATCTTGATTTCTGTATCTTGTAGGTACGCAGTCCATTACCACGTACTACTTTAGCGCTGCCTGCTTTTATTTCATGCATTTGGTTTTCAAGCAGGTGTTGGTTGTCGGTTAAAATTTCGGTCGCTTTTGGGTTGATCTGTTTAATTTGCTTATCATAATCTAATATAATAATGCCTGTAGGAGAGGTCTGAATTAGTTTTTCAAGGAAAAAGTGCTGTTCTTGTTGTTTAGTCCGTTCCGTTCTAAGTTCATCTATCATCCGGTTATAAACATCCACCAGTTCATCTACTTCTTTTTTGCCGGTAGATAAAAATTTAACATTAAAATCTTTATCCTTTATTGCCGCAACGCCCTGTCTCAAATAGGTAAGCGGTGCAATTAACTGTTTGTATAAACTCAGCGAAATCAATATCGAAATGATAATAAATACTTCGGCAATTAAGAAAACAAGCTTGTTTTCTTTAAAAATGAAATAGCTCATCACCAGACAGATCAGGTGGAGCAACACTAAAAAAAATATATATTTAGTCTTCAGTTTCATTAAAAGGAATTTGATGTTTTTCCAATCGGCGGTATAGTGCATTTCGGGTAATACCCAAAGATGCGGCTGCTTTTGTAATCCTGTTTTTATGGAAATTCATGGCTTGCTTAACCATTTCTGCTTCCATCTGGTCTAAAGTCATCACGCCAACGCCTGGTAATCTTACTTTTTCATTTCTCAAAGGCGATAAATTCAATTGAGATTGAAATTCATCAATTCCCAATTCGTCTTTCTGGCTGATCAATATCGTTCGCTCAACGAGATTTTTTAACTGCCTGATGTTGCCTGGCAAGGCCAGTTTTTGCAACCATCGCATGGCAGCAGGAGAAATAGATAAATCAGGACGTTTATAAATCACTTTCATGTTGTTAATGAAGAAATTTACAAGTAAGGGAATATCTGATGGCCGCTCTCTTAGCGCAGGCAAATGAATGGTTATTAAGTTGATCCGGTACAGTAAATCTTCTCTGAACAGACCTGAAGCTACCATTTCGTTCAGGTTTTTATTGGTGGCGCAAACTACCCTCGTATCAACTGTTTTAGTTCGGCTGCTACCTAATACTTCATAAGTTCTATCTTGTAGTACCCTTAATAGTTTTACCTGGCTCGAAGCTTCCAAATCGCCAATCTCATCTAGAAATATTGTACCTTTATTTGCCATTTCAAAGCGCCCGGTTCTGTCAAAACGGGCATCAGTAAATGCACCCCGAACATGGCCAAACATTTCACTCTCAAATAAAGAGGAAGAAATGCCACCCAGGTTTACTTTTACAAAAGGTTTACTGATGCGGTTGCTGTTTTCGTGTATGGCTTCTGCAATCAATTCTTTTCCCGTCCCACTTTCTCCGGTAATCAGAACTGCGGCATTTGTAGATGCTACACGGCCAATGGTTTCGAGAATGGCCAGTAGACTCGGATCTTCGCCAATAATCTGCTTAAAATTATATTTTTTATCAATTTCTTTTCGGCTTCTTGAAATTACTTTTTTTCCGTTTAATGCCAGTAACGTTTCTACCGACTGTAATACGTATTCATTATTCCATGGTTTATTGATAAAATCGTTTGCACCCAGTTTCATTCCTTGTACCGCAAGTTCAATACTTGCCCAACCGGTAATCAGGATAATGGGTAGCTTGGCATCAAAGGCCCTGATTTTTTGAAGAAGCGTCATGCCTTCTTTCCCGGAAGTATCGATAGAAAAGTTTAGGTCTAAAATAACCAGCTCAGGCCTTTTGAGTTTTACCACCTCAAAAGCCTGAGTCGGATTATCGATGATAACGATTTCATTTTCAATACTTTTTAGAAGGAGTGAAAGTGAAGTTCTTACCGCTATATCGTCATCAATGATTAATATCATATGCAAAGTTAAGATAAGTATTATTCTTCGTGCAATGCAACAGCAGGATGGATGCCAGCCGCTTGTTTACCAGGGTAAAATGAACATAATAGCACCAGTACATAAATAAATGCCACCGATAATAGCATCGCAATGATATAAGCGCTTGTTGGGATGTTAAATACACCCAGTAATGGAAATTGAATAGCAAAAAAACAACCAACCATTAATGAAATAGTGGCTAATATTACTGCTTCCATTACCAGCTGATAAGAAACCGACCGGCCGCTTGCACCAATAGCCCTGCGCAAGCCTATTTCTCCCTTTCTTTTATTAATATTATACCACAAAACGCCGAATAAACCCAAGGCTACATTGATAACCAAAAAACTGGCAATAATGATAAAAATAACCATTGGAATAATGGTTTGCTTATTTTTCGAATCGCGCATTTCATTCAGGTGCTGTATTTCCACTGCATTTTTTACTGTATTGGCCATAAACTTATACAACTGGCTTTCAAAAGTAGCATCTGCACCCTCGCGCACTTTTATTAAAATATTATGTGTGTATTTATGAAAAGCGGTATCAATGGGATTAAAAATAGCGCTGCCAGCAGGCAAAAAATCACCACTTGCTTTAATGTCCTGCACCACTCCAATTACCTTTAACTTCTCTTTTTCATCGTAATTGCCAATCAATTTCCCGGTTGCTTGTGCATGGCCAAAAAGCTGTTTCTTAAGTGTTTCATTGATAACAATATTTTTATTGTTGCTAACTGCATCTTCTGGTAAAAACCATCTGCCTTCCAATAATGGCACATTCCATACTTTTTTGTAATCGGTACCAACTGTATAATTGGCAATATAATCGAATTTTTTCCCATTTTGAGTTAAACCTGTGCTCGAAAAAGAATCTGAGTAGGGGTAGTTAGCGCCAGAATATGCAACTTCTTCTATCTGAGGCATTGATTTTAAAGCTTTTTGAAGGTTATCGTAGAAAATTTTCAACGAATCATTATTTTTAGTCAGCTCTCCATTGTCGTAATTAATACACCAAACTCTTTTATAATCAAACCCCAGTGGTTTGCTGTAGTTCTGGTAATAGTAAGTGAGAAATGAAAACACCGCAAATATAACCAGAAAAGAAACTAGTATTTCGGAAAGAAACAGGAAATTCTGTCTCCGTTTATTCCATATCAATTTAAATAAATGTTTAAACATAATCGTATATTTTAATGGTTTATTGTGCTTTAAGGGCTTTTACAACATTTAATTTAGACATTCTCCATGCGGGGTAAACACCCGAAAATAAACCAAAAAATATGCAGGCAATTAAGCTGTAAAACAATACGGTAAAATTTATGCTGAGGTGCATGTTAGAGATAAGATTGGCACCATTGATCAAATGAATAGCGATAAGTGATAAAATAATCCCGATCATGCCGCCTAAAAAAGTAAGAACCAGATTTTCGACAATAAACTGGTATACTAAGGTTTTAGAAGATGCTCCGAATGCTTTGCGTACGCCAATTTCAGAAGAACGCTCCATAATTCTTGTAATGTTGATATTGACTAAGTTTATGGTAGGCAGCAATAAAAACAGTAGTGTAAAAATACTGATGATCGAAACCACTTTTGTTAAGCCGTTCGACGTTCCACCACCTGCAATTCTTCTGGTGATATTGGCAAAAAACGGATCGGCGTTACAATATATTTTGTCGAAATCTTTTGGTAATGGTAATTTTTTGACCATCTGATCAAATTCCTTTTTTATTTTAGGTACATCAGCCTCACTTTTGGCCAGCAATATGGCATTGTATCCCCCCATTAAATCAATGTCTTTATAATCTTTTGAAATCGTGTAGGGCAGGTACATATCACCACTAAAATTATAAAGCGTTTTCGACACATTTTCTACCACTCCAATTACCCTGTAGTTAATGTTATCGGCTGAAATATATTTGCCAATTACGGTTTTAGCATCACCGAAATAAGCTTTTTTTGTTTCTTCAGAAATTACCGCAACCAATTCTGCATTGTCTATTTCTCTCTGTTGAAAAGCTTTGCCCTCTAAAAACCGGTATTCCAGTACATTCCAGTAATCGGCATTGGTATATTTATATTCGATTACCAGTTTTTTATTGTTTACATAAGCGTTTGATGCTTTTGCATTGGAGGAAATGGCCATCTTTTGCACCGTTTTAAGGGTAGAAACATAATGTTCGAAAAAATAAAAAGAAACATCGCTTCTGTTCATCCAACCTTCTTTGGTGTTTTTATATTCCATTGTGGAAACGTAAAGTGAGCGGGCTCTTTTATAGTCCGGGTAATCAGGACTTAAAATTTTATCCATAAAAGCGGTGGCTACCATTAAAATGGTAAGTGTAAAGCTGATCCCGAACAGGCTGATGAAGGTGAAGAATTTTCTTCTTTTTAATACAGCCAGGGCTATTTTAAAGTAGTTTTTTAGCATAATTTCTGATTATTGAACTGTGATCCATCGAATAGACGCACCAGCCGGTGTGTTTTATGTGCCATGCTTTCATCATGTGTTACCATCACAATGGTGGTGCCTTCATTTTTATTCAGGTTGATCAGGATATCCATAATCTCATTTCCCATCGCACTATCAAGATTTCCTGTTGGTTCATCGGCTAAAATAATCTGCGGATTGCCAACAATGGCCCTTGCAATGGCCACACGCTGCCGCTGACCTCCTGATAGTTGTGTGGGGAAATGTTTTAACCGATTGCTCAATCCAACTTTTTCTAAAGCTGCAGTAGCCAGTATTTTTCTTTCTTTGGCTGATGAATTACGGTATAATAGCGGTAATTCTACATTATCTAGTACCCTCAGGTCGTTGATAAGGTGGTAACTTTGAAAGATAAAACCCAGTTTTTGGTTTCTGAATTTTGCCAGTTTTTGATCGGAAAACCTGCTGATGTCCTGTTCATCGATTTTAATATTCCCTTTTGATGGCTCATCTAACAAACCCATAATATTTAGTAGTGTACTTTTTCCACAGCCTGATGGTCCCATGATTGAAAGAAACTCACCTTTGGCAACATCAAGGCTAATTCCGTTGATGGCAAGTGTTTCTACCGTATCTGTCCGGTAAACTTTTTCAATGTTTTGTAAGCGAATCATAATGTATAATTAGTAATTAAGATTTATTAATAGGTTATTTTTCTGTTTTTTTCAAAATCGTAGAGCGATAGGTAACGGAGTTGGTAATAAGCCCCCCAGAAATCACGTAGCGATGAAACATAATCGCGCCTGGCCCTGTCGTTTTCCTGAAAGGCAATACTGAGATCCGTTATGCTTAGGTTGCCCAAAACATAGCGTTCGCTCGCAATTTTGTATTTCTCAGCAGCAATTTTTTCGGCTTCATCAGTAAGCAGTATCTGCTCTTTCATCATGTTAAACAGTGTTACCTGCGTTACAATCTGTTGTTTAAACGTTTGTTTATCCTGTTCTACCGCATAGGTGGTAAATTGTTCGTTGGCCTGAGCAGTTTTGGTACGAGATTTAGATCTTCCCCAATCCAATACTGGGATAGAGAGCTGTAGTTCTACCGATTGCTGATTTTTTGGCGAACGGTAAATGTCGAAAGCGCTGTTTGCTGCATTAGAGAATCCCAGATTAGCTCTCAATGTTGCGGTTAAGCCATTTTCGCCCTTTGCTTTTGCTACATCTCTTTTTGCTTCAGCTAAACGGCGGATAAAGCCAATGGCATCCGAACGGTTTTCAAAAGCTTCGGCCAGAACTTTCTCTGTGATTACGGTCATTTGGGCCACTACTTTAGGCATATGCAGTTTAACCCTGTCATCACCCTCCATGCCAATGTAACTCCTCAAATTTAAAGTAGCAATTTCTACGTCTCGCTTTGCAGTTCCTACTGCTTTCTGTGCGTTTAAAACCTCTAACTGAAGCTGCAATATTTCATTTTTGGAGATTTTGCCCAATTCGAATTTTGTACCGGCAATGGTTAGAATACGTTTGGTGTTTCCATAGTTTAAATCGGCAATGTTCAGGTTAACCTGCGCCAGTAACAGATCGAAAAAATACTCGGTAACCGTAATGGCAATTTTTTCCTGTGTTTCTATAAAGACCTGTTTGCTTTCATTGAATTTTAATGGTGCTATTTTCCTGTCCCATTTTAAACTGTTAAACTGTAATAAAGGTTGTGTATAACCAATGCCGTACGGAATTCCGTTATAGAGCACACTTTTCCTGTCGAAATCATCAAAACGTTGTAGCTGTGTGGTTCCGTAAATGGTTCCTCCGGTGGCGGCTATGCGCTGACTAAAATTTAATGTTAATGAGGAGTTATCGTAATGTACAGGTTGAAAGAGGATACTTCCGTTGGGCTGTTGAACCTGTGTGTAGGTTTTGGTATATCCCGGCAAAATTCCTTCTAATGCGAGTTGAGGTTGGTAATTGGATTTAAATGTGCGCCATTCCCAATATTTGGTTTCCTTTACCGTAATAGCCTGTTTGGCAGCTATAGAATTGGCCTTCGCCATTTCCACAACCTGTTGTAAGGTTAAATTTAAGGTGTCGGTTTTTGGAAATGCGAAGCCTTTCAAAGTAAGCAGGATCAATAAAACCATAAATAAAAATTTTCTTCGCATAATCTTAATTACTGATGGTTATGGTTTTTGCATTTTTATAATCACCCATATCAGAGGTAATCACCTCGTCTCCAGCTTTTAATCCGCTTAAAATTTCTACATAATCGAAATTGCTCAACCCGGTTTTAACGGTTCTGCGTTCGGCAATCCCGTTTTTAAGTACAAAAACTTCCTGTACGTTGGAACCATTAAATGCCGGGCCATTGGCAATTCTTAATACACCGTTTCTGGTAGCCGTAACCAAAAAAACATCAACTTTTTGGTTTGGACGAAGTTCTTTACTGTCTTTTTGGTTTAATTGAATATCGAATGAAACGATGGCATTGCTTACTGAAGGAGAGATGTTTACAATGGAACCGCGTAACTGTGTACTGCCAATGCGGATAATAGCGGCCATATTGTTGTGGATTTTATCCAGCAGGTTATCAGACATGCTTCCGGCAACTTTAAAACCACTTAAATCGGCAATTTTGACCAAAGCATCACCCTCATGTACGCTTGAGCCTATATTTTTATTTACCCAGGTAATTACTCCTGGCCTGGTTGCAGTTACATCAGCCAAATCGAGTTTCCTTTTTAGCGCATCAAGATCATTCCTCTGGATAGCTAAAGCAATTTCAGCTTCCCTGATTTCGATTTTCATGGTCTGCTGTTTGCTCTTGATCTCATTTTCCAGTTGAAGTTTTTCAAGTTCAGCAACTTTCAGATCAAGTTCTGCGTGTTCTACATCTTCCTTTGTACCTCCACCGGCTTTTAATAATCTTTTAGCTGAAGAAACTGCATCTTTAAGATTACTGATCCGTAATTGCTTAATGCTGTTATTGGATTTGATATCGAAAAAACTTTTCTCCAGATCCAATCTCAGCTTACGGATCTCATTTTCTTTTGATTCCATTTGAAACTGAAGTTTTCCATAATCCGTTTGGCTAACCGACTTATCAAGCAATAAAATCGATTGACCTTTATTTACTTTTTTACCGGCATCCATTAATACATTTTTAATTGATGCGTTTATGGGACTTGTTAAAACCTCTTCGAATTCGGGTAGTACCTCTCCGGTAGCATTAATGGTGTTTTCAATTATTCCGGTCTCTACTCTGGCTATGGTAATATCAGCAATGGTTAGCGATGGCTTAAAGTAAAACCGTAGGAACCAGGTAATAATTGCCAGTGTAACGAGGATGATAAAAACGATGAGGTAAGTTTTCTTTTTCCTTTTCAAAGAAACTTCGCCTTCAATGACTTTGTCCATTTAAATAATTTACATCAGGCTTTACAATAGGGGTGCCAGTGTTAAATAATTGTTTATTAGTAACTTATGTTTTGTTTTAGGTTTAATATTGCCCGATATCGAACATGTTGGTTATTATCGGGCAAAAATGGCGATGCAGCTTTATAAACAGATTTGTTACGGATAAAATCCTGTTGAATAAGTATTTTAGTTGGATATTGGGTAACGGTTTATCGCAATAAAATCATATAGCTTGGTACAGGCTGCCGAATGCAATAAGTATTTTTATAACTGAAATCAAATTAACATCATATTATGTCGAGCAGAAACCATGCAGCCGATAGCAGTGGAGCCTTAACAGATGCCGGAATAAGCGTTGATAAGAAGACGTTTTTACAATTACTTACCGAAGATTGGTGGGCAGTTATATTGGGATCAATTATTATCGCTACCGTACTTTATTTAACCAGCAATGGAATCGTAATCAGTTTACCTACATTTAAATGGGCAAACAGTGAAGACCTTTTAGCGAAGATATTATCGGCAGCTAATTTATTGTTGATTGCTGAAATGGGCTTGATTTTTCTGGCCTTAGCTTCAGTAGCTATAGGTTTATCAGGAGGGAATGTCGGTCGGTTTGCTGGTGGCTTTGCACTTATTTATCTGTTAGCCATCGTATCCTTTATTATCGGAGGTAATAAAAGTGTGTCCTATTTTGGGCTGGAGTATGTGGTATTTGCATTGCTTATTGGTATCGCATTAGGTAATCTAATCAAATTGCCTTCCTGGCTAAAAGAAGCGGTACGATCTGAGTTTTATATTAAAACAGGTTTGGTAATATTGGGAACAACTATTTTATCGGCTGATCTCATCAAGGCTGGTTTACCTGGTATCATACAAGCGGTTATTGTGGTTACAGTAGTTTGGTTTTTTTCGATGTGGTTAAGCCGAAAGTTAAAAGTTGATGATGAATTTGGTGTGATATTAGCCTCAGCGGTATCCATCTGCGGGGTATCTGCAGCAATTGTTGCTGCAGGAGCCATTAATGGCGATAAACGTAAATTATCTTACGTAACTACTTTGGTATTGATTATGGCTATCCCGATGATGATCATTTTGCCTTGGGCGGTAAAGTATTTTCATATACCTGAAGTAATTGGAGGCGCATGGCTGGGTGGAACTTTAGATACGACAGCAACCGTAACTGCAGCAGGAGATTTGGTTGGGCCCATAGCGGTTAAAGCAGGTGTTATTGCTAAGTTTTCGCAAAATGTTTTTATTGGTGTTGCTGCTTTTTTTATTGCAATATGGTGGGCTTATAAAAATCCTAAAAGTGAGGATGGAGTAGCGCTTAAAGCAGAACGGCCGGGATTGAAAATTGTGTGGGAGCGATTTCCGAAATTTGTATTGGGCTTTGTTGCAGCATCTTTAGTATTTTCTTTTCTATTATCTCCTGCAACTGCAAAAAGTGTGGGGCCAACTTTAAATGGTCTGCGTACTGTTTGGTTCGCCATCGCGTTTATTTCCATTGGGATGGAAGCTAAATTTTCATCATTGGTAAAACTTCAGGGAGGTAAACCCGCCTTTACTTTCGTTACAGCACAAATATTCAATATATTTTGGACCCTTTTATGGTCGTATATTTTATTTGGCGGATATTTATTACCTGTACCGGATTTTAAATAGGGGAGGAATTGGTTTTTACGCTATCATTGACAGATTTAAAAAATCTCCGTCATTTCGACTGAAGCGCAGCGAAATGGAGAAATCTTCGAACTGGTTAACTATGTTAAGAGATTTTGCTTCGCAGAGCCTTCAGGTTCTATGCTGTGGTCGAAATTAAAAGCCTACCACGTTTTATAGGATGAATTATGCTCGTAATTACAATTTCTAATGATATCTTTAAGCAGGAATTCTAAAAATGCTGGTGTATTTATTAATAAATCAGACAAGGGGAAATCTTGAGATTTACTTTTTTTGACCAAATGATTGAATAATATGAGAATAGCAAATTATACTTTTCCAGTTCTTTTTATTTGCCTGATTTATGCCATTTTTTGTGGCTATATTTCAGATAAACAGGTTTATCCGCGTTTAGGCATTGTGTCTGGTTTGGCGCATGATAGTTTAGCTTATGCTTCAGGTTTTAAAATGATTGGAGAATCGGTTCCGAAGCTGCTTTCACCTGCATTAACAGATGAGCAGTTTAAGGCTAATTTGAAAAAGATCAGCTCAGCCAAATGTAAAGTGTTGAGCTGTAATCTTTTCTTTCCGTCGGGTATGAAAATTGCTGGCCCCGATGTAGATGAGGAGAAAGTGTTAGCTTATACCGAAACTGTTCTTTCAAGAGCCGGACGGGCAGGTGTTAAATTTATCGTGTTGGGCAGTTCTGGCGCGAGGCGTATTCCGGTAGATTATGATGTTGTTAAGGCAAAATCTGATTTTGTTGGTCTATGTAAAAAACTGGCTCAAATTGCAGGTAAACATAAGGTTACCATTTTGCTGGAAAACCTCGAAACTACTGAAACGAACTTCATCACCTCGTTAAAGTCAGCAGCGGAGATGGTAACCCGGGTTAATCACCCCAATTTCAGACTTAACGCTGATATATTTCATATGATGCGTGAAGGGGAGTCTCCGAATGAAATTATTGAGGCCGGTAAATGGATTGCATTTTCAGAAGTTGCCGAAAAACAAAACAGATCATTACCTGGTGTGATGGGCGATGATTTTAAACCTTATTTACGGGCGTTGCACAAAATAAATTATAAAGGATTTATTTTCATAGAAGGCAGCATCAAAAATGCGGATAATGAAATACCGCTTGCTTTCGAATATCTTTCTGCTCAGATTGCAGCAGTATATTCAGAAAGATAACAAATTGATGATGCGCCGTCTGTTATAGATATAGCCCTGGCATTATTTCGTTAATGATAGCAGCGATTGCATGTTTAAATTTTTTGCAGCTTTATCAATGTTTGGTAAACGCATTTTAGCCACATTTGCTTCAACGGCTAATGATGGGTTTTCGTTTTTGGTAAGTGCGGCTATGTCCCTCACCGTGCTTGAGAACATTTTAAGTGTTAACATGAATTGACGGTCGATATACCAGATCTTTTGAGTATTAGTTTTTGGATCAATGTATTCGTGATTTAAACGCTCACTTTGTTCGAATTGGATGCTGTCTAAAAGAACCAGTTTTGCTGTGATTTGGTTCAATACTGAATCTGAAAGATTTAAGCCCTCGATACCTGTTAACCTATTGTTTTTTATATGATAATCTAAACCATTAAAATTAATGATACTTGGATTACTTCTATTGATGATGTATTCTGCCTTTGGAAAATTGTTGTTTGAACGGTTTTTATTAAATGCAATGCGCTGATCAGCTAGTCGCTCCAGTATCTCATTACCGTTTACTTTTTCGATTTGCCCGTTGATATTTGATTGTATGGTGGTTTGCTTATTTTGAGCAAGAACAATCGATGAGCCAGATAATGAGGTGATTAGAAAAAATGCAAGAGAGAGTGGTTTCATAATTTTCATGGCGCAAAAGTACGAACTTATTCCGTAAATTATTTTTTGTGTATATTTAATATTACGTTTTTAATGTCTTTTTAACATTTTTTAGTTGATAAAAATCAATTTTATTAATTATTGCTTAACATTTAAAATATATGCATCGTATATGGCTTAACAGTTTAAAATTTTGTGAGCTAAATTTCTTGTAGATTGGAACCAAATCGTACATTTTTTGCTTTGGAAGTCGTTCGATATTTTGCTTTTGTGATATTTGTAATCACACCATAATGATGATCGAACTCGACTTTTTCTTCAATTTGCCTAGTGGAGATATCAAACATTTTCAGCTTAAAGTTTAAGGAGACTGAACCCTGACTGTGTTCGTGCATGATCAGGAACTGGGAAGGATAATAAAAGAAAGGGAGGGGTGGAAACAACTTTCAGGCAATGTATTACCTGAAGAACTGATGCATCGCATGGGATTGTTTATTGATGAACAGCAGCATCAGTATTTACCAGATCAAATCAAATGGAGGTGGCCAGCGCTTATTGAAGAAGTTATCGTAAACTCAGATGTTGAATATATAGTAATCTGCAAACCTTTTGCAAATTCAGATCGTTCGAAAAAATGTTTGAAGAATTTGTACCAGGTATGATAAAGGAAGAATGGGCAATCAATTTTAAAGTTTATAGTCACAATTTTGAAGAGGATTTTGTAAAGCAACTCCACCTTAGAAATGAAAAGCCCAGTTATTATGCTATTCAAAAATGGTAATTATGAATTAGGTTGGTATCTATGTAAGTTTAAAAGTAATTTTAATTTCTAATCATTAAATTGTTAAGCATGGATTTGCTCAGCTTTTGTAGTTTTAGGCACTATGTTTAGTACATTTAAAGAAATACTGATGCTTAGTGTATAAAAACCTTCTTCGTCAATTCCCGCAATCATTTCGGCATTTTGATGATAGGCATATTTTAACCGGTTGCTGATATTGTCCATTCCTGAGCCAAATCCTACTTTGCTTTTTATCAATCTCGGTAAATTACGGCTTTCGATATGCAGCTTGCCATCATAAGTGTAAACAGCTATGGTAGCCTTATTTTCTACATCATTAAGGTTTCCGTGCTTAAACATATTTTCTAAAATGGTAAGCAAAACCAGTGGAATGAGTTTGATTTCATCCAGATCAGGTCCGCTGGCTAGTTCAACATAAACTGCACCTTGTGTAATGTGGTGCAAAGCGATTAGGTTTTCGCATTGCGAAATTTCATCACTTAGATATACAAAACCCTCATTATGTTGTGTGTTGGCGGCAAAACGCATCATATCAGAAAGGTAGAGCATCACTTTGGCATCTTCAGGAGAGTGAGCACTTAGTTTTTGATGTACGAACTCAAATGTGTTAAAAAGCAGATGTGGATTAATCTGTGCTTTCATAAAAGCATTTTTAGACATGGCAAGTTCTTTCTCCATTTTCTCTTTCTCGATAAGCATTTGAAAACGTTGTTTCTCGATGCGTGATTTTTCGGTTTTTTCTTTAATGAACCGCTTTAAGAAATAATAACCTGTAGAAAAAAGAAGGAAAAATGAGCCTCTGTAAAGCACCTTCGCTATTCTGATTCTAAGACTTGGTAGTTCTCCAGGTAAAATATTGGTATAGGTATTTAGCAGAATATCGACACCTGTAACTATACCTAAATAAATCAAGATAGTAGATATCACAACCAGAGGAACTTTCCAAATTGCTCCGTTATGAAATGCTGTTGCTTTTTCCAGCAGTAGAGCATAGGTGTAAAACAAGGTGATATTAATTGTGTAATGAATAGCATAGTTACCAAAGGTACCGGCCATACCTGCCCAGTAAATAACCACCACGGTTTCCCAGATTATAAATACAGACCATGCAATTAAATGTATCCGGTGGGTACCTAGCCAGCTTTGTAACATTTTCATGGTCCTTTTTAATCTATTCATAAAGACTTATTTACTATCTGTGTAACAACTAAAGTTATAGGGCGCTATCGCTGCTAGTTTTCGAAAAAAAAATAATTATGAAAACTCAAAAACTAGCTAAAAAAACACTTTTTGTATTTAAAAAAAAACCAAGTAGAAAGATTAATCTTCCAACAACGATATCTGATCCAACTACTGTATCGCTTACTACAAGTACGGGTCTCCATTTATGATGGAATGTTTTATCGGTAGCCGTTATTTTTTACGGCTACTGATGATTAACTTTTCGGAAATAAAACTTTTAAATTCATGATGATAAATATCCCCTACAGTAAAGCTAATGTGGTTATTCATGGTTATCCTAGTACCATCTATGTACAAAATTTTATCAATGGCCACAATATAACCACGGTGTAGCTGTATAAAACCTTTTTTTATACTAAGCTGTTCCCGAACGTCTTTCAAACTCAAATAAGCAATAATTACTTTAGTTACCGTGTGTAATTTAATGTAATTATGAAAACTTTCGAAGGCTATAATGTCCTCATATTTAACCATTACTGCACGGTGTTCTTCTTCCTTATTTTTAACCAGAAAATATTCTTCATTGGTACCGCCCATCATTTCATGCCCAAAAAGCCGGGTAATGGTAGTGGCAAATTTAGCATAGCTATATGGTTTAAGCAAATATGCATCTCCTGCGGCTTCAAAAGCATCAAAAGCATACTGTTCGTGTGAGGTGGTGAAAATGAGTTTCCTGGTTCTAAAGCGGATGGCTTTGGCCAGTTCGAGCCCAGAAATTTGGGGCATTTCTACATCCATAAAAATCACATCTACCGTTTCTGAGCTGGCCAGCTCCCTTAAAGCAGTAACTGGATCTGTAAATTGCTGTACTAGCCGCATGTTTGGTGTATCTTCTATATATTTTTGTAGCCCGGCTAAGGAACTATACTGGTCGTCTATGGCTATGCACTTAATCATCTTCAAATATCTGGTTCTCTTATAACGAAATTACGCCTTTTTGTAACGAAAATGGTACTGTCTGTACGCAATTATTTTAAATTTTACCCCTTTTTGTTAATTTAACATGAATACTGTTAATTAAGTTACCTGATGCTTGCAATAGCTACAATCCATAAATATTCTAGAATAAGGGTATAACGACTTTAATTGATTTTCTAATCAATATAACAAGTTTAATTAAATTAAGAGCGTATGCCCATCTGTTTGTTACCAGAATATACAAAGTCCTACACCGCTGTAATTGGTGCTGTCTGATTAAGCCATTTCGTTTTTGAATGACGTTTGTTATGTTTATTAGTGTTATGTTGGATAAACGTCATATGTAATTCGTTTAAGCCAAACTTGGTTTTAATAACGATATTTTTGCAGACACAGATTTATCCTTTTAATTTATGGCTGATCACTTATTGAAAAATATACCTTATTCCGTTCTCGATCTTGCAACCGTTTTAGATGGTTTTACTGCTGCAGATACCTTTAAAACAAGTCTTGATGTAGCTAAGCAATCTGAAACTTTAGGCTATACACGTTACTGGTTTGCAGAACATCATAATATGGCGGGAGTAGCCAGTTCCGCACCGGCAGTACTTATTGGTTATATTGCTGGTAATACCACTAGCATCCGCGTAGGCTCTGGTGGTATTATGCTACCCAACCATGCGCCCTTAATTGTGGCAGAGCAATTTGGAACATTGGCTTCGCTTTACCCTAATCGCATTGATCTGGGATTGGGCAGGGCACCTGGAACCGATCAGGTTACGGCAATGGCTATCCGTGGCGAAAACTTTAATGCTGTTCATAGTTTTCCGAGAGATATTGAGAAATTACAACAATTTTTCTCTGCCGGTAATAACCGGGCAAGTGTGAGGGCCATGCCAGGAGAGGGTTTGGATATTCCAATCTGGATTTTAGGTTCGAGTACGGATAGCGCACGCTTAGCTGCAGAAAAAGGACTTCCTTATGCTTTTGCCAGTCATTTTGCGCCAACCTATTTCGAACAGGCAGTTTCCATTTATAAAAATAACTTTAAACCATCGCAATTTTTGCACGAACCTTATGTAATGGCCTGTGTAAATGTAGTTGCTGCGGATACCGATGAAGAAGCAGAGCGGTTATCAAGTTCGGTAAAACGGATGTTCCTTGGCGTGATTACAGGTAAGCGAGAATTGCTCAAACCAGCTGTTGACGATATTAATATGTATTGGGATCGTATGGAAAAAGAAGCAGTAGAGCAGATGTTGTATTATTCTTTTATTGGTAGTGCCCAAACCATTAAAGAAAATTTAGAAGCATTTGTTACCAAATATGGTGTAAACGAGATCATGAGCACTTCGCATATTTACGATCATCAGGCAAAATTGCATTCGAATAAAATTTTTGCGGGGTTGTTTGGGTAAAAGATTGATCGTCATTTCGAGGGGAGTGCAGCCTCATCGGGAAATCTATCTAGGTAGATCTCTCCATTCCGTTGCACTCCAGTTGAGCTGGTTTTATTGGGGATGTCGAAAATTTGCGCAGAATCCAGTCCATTTTCCATCGTTCACCACAGAGTTCATAGAGAAAGATCACAGAGGACACAAAGTTAGTCCGATACAAGTGCCACGGCAATCTTCTTAAATCTCCTGGGCTAATAGGTTAATGTTCCCGCAGATATCGCCGATGCGCACAGAATCCAGTCCATTTTCCATCGTTCACCACAGAGTTCATAGAGAAAGATCACAGAGGACACAAAGTTAGTCCGATACAAGTGCCACGGCAATCTTCTTAAATCTCCTGGGCTAATAGGTTAATGTTCCCGCAGATATCGCCGATGCGCACAGAATCCAGTCCATTTTTCATCATTCACTACAGCGTTCACAGAGAAAGATCACAGAGGACAAAAAGTTAGTCCGATACAAGTGCCACGGCAATCTTCTTAAATCTCCTGGGCTAATAGGTTAATGTTCCCGCAGATATCGCCGATGCGCGCAGAATCCAGTCCATTTTCCATCATTCACTACAGCGTTCATAGAGGAAGATCACAGAGGACACAAAGTCAGTCCGATACAAGTTCCACGGCAATCTTCTTAAATCTCCTGGGCTAATAGGTTAATGTTCCCGCAGATATCGCCGATGCGCACAGAATCCAGTCCATTTTCCATCGTTCACCACAGCGTTCATAGAGGAAGATCACAGAGGACACAAAGTTAGTCCGATACAAGTTCCACGGCAATCTTCTTAAATCTCCTGGGCTAATAGGTTAATGTTCCCGCAGATATCGCCGATGCGCACAGAATCCAGTCCATTTTCCATCGTTCACCACAGCGTTCATAGAGGAAGATCACAGAGGACACAAAGTTAGTCCGATACAAGTTCCACGGCAATCTTCTTAAATCTCCGGGGCTAATAGTTAATGTTCCCGCAGATATCGACGATGTGCGTGGAACCATGTTCATTTTCCATCTTACATTTAACCACCGAGTTTACAGAGAAAAAATCACAGAGGACACAAAGTTATTGAGATACAATTTTCGCGGTAGTCTTCTTAAATCTGCGGGAACTAATCGCTTAATGTCCCACAAATATCGCTAATGCGCACAGAATCCTGTCCATTTTAAATTTTCCATCATCACTTACACTTTAAGATTTGTTAATAATAAGGGAATATTGAGCTGGTAGCTTTGCTGCGAAAAAAGCGGTATCCCTTGAGCGAAACTTTACTTTCATCTTTACAGCGCGGAAGCCACCAGGCCATGGAAAAAATCTATCAGTTTTATTGGGAAGATATTTTTGATGCTGCGCTGAAAAAAACGGGTGATGAAGCTCTTGCACAAGATATTACCCAGGAGATTTTTATTTCGCTCTGGGAAAACCGCAAAACGATTAACATCTCCGGAAGCCTCGGTGCTTATCTACATGGAGCTGTAAAATATAAAGTGATTAATTATTTCAGGTCGGGCGGTATTAAAGAACAGCACCAAACTGCACTTACAGCCTTAATGCATGAGCAGCATACTGCTGCCGCCGATGATAAACTCATTTTAAAAGAGCTGCACTTAGCGGTAGATACCGCCGTTGCATTATTGCCCGAAAAAATGCAATTGGTATTCTCCATGAGCCGAAAACAGGAGAAATCCATCAAAGAAATCGCTGCCGAACTCGGCGTTTCTGTGCAGACGGTAAAAAATCAGATCTCAGCAGCATTAAAACTTCTTAAAAAAAGCCTATCCTATATTCTTTTAATGGCTGCTTTGATCGGCTTAACATAAAGTTAATCTATAGATAACATTTTTGGTTAGTACCCATCTGCTTTTCAACTGACATGTATTTAAATGACAGAAGAACAGGCAAAGGAACTGCTGCAGAAATATCTCGATCAGCAGGCAAGTCCGCAAGAGCAAAAAAAGGTTGAAGAATGGTATGCCACGCTCCATGTAAAAGATGTGGTAGTACCTGCCGACCGGAAAGCGGCGATAGGCGCGCAAATGTTTGCCCAACTTCAGCTTGCTATGCGCGATGACTCGAAAACTGGCAAAGTATTCAAACTCCAATCTTTCATTAGGATCGCCGCCGCCGTATTCCTTATCCTCACCATAGGAATAAGTGTTTGGAAATTGAATACTAAAGTGCCATCTGAAAATCAGGTAACCGTATTTAACAGAAGTAAGCAGCAGAAGCGAATTACTTTGTCAGATGGTTCGGTAGTTTTGTTAGGTCCGTCAGCAAAACTCTGTTACCCTAAAACATTCGCATCAAACAGCCGTCAGATTGAGCTAAAGGAAGGTGAAGCTTTTTTTGATATTGCTCATCAGGAAAAAAGACCTTTCACCGTACATACAAGCGCTGGGGTAAACATTAAAGTTTTAGGAACCTCTTTTAAAGTTAAATCTTATCAGGCCAGTAAACAGCTTGAGGTTGCCGTTATTACCGGTAAAGTTGCGGTAAGCAATCTAAAAGGTGCCTTGGGTACGCTGGTTAAAGATGAGTTTTTAACTTGTAATAAAAATAACGGTTGTGCTGCCATCAGTAAAATCAAAGCGCCTGCTTTTATCGGATTTGCTTTTGACGGTGCCAGTCTCGATCAGGTGATTGCCAAGCTCCAATATGTTTATAGCATTAAAATTTTGTTGAGCGATAGCGGTTTGGGGAAACTTAAAACTACTGCCTCTTTCAGTAGCAAACAATCGCCCGAAGAGATTTTGGATATTATCTGCAGTCTGCATCACCTCAAATTCAATGCATCAAAAAATCATAAAACATTTAATATATACAGATGAGATAGGGATATGATATAGAACTATGTACGGTTACCGGTCAGACCGGATTACTGCAATCTTTCTTCCTGGCAAAACGCCAGTATAATTAAAGCTTTAAAAAATAAAATCAAACAAATTAAGCAATGAAAACAACCTCCGCTAAGCGGACACCAGCTCTTTACAAGATCATGAAATACTCATGTTTAACATTTACCATCCTCTGCATTTTTTGCAGCTCAATCCTTGCTTCGGCAGGTATGGCACAAAAGCTAGAGAAAACTACCGTTAGCCTCACTATCAATAAAGGCCGTAAGATGACCGAGATCATCAAAGAAATCGAATCCCGTACCGGGCTTAGTTTTGTATATGATCCAGATCAGCTGCAACAAAAAAATATGTTGGTAAGCGGCGATTTTACCACCGAGCCTGTAAGATCACTTTTAGACAGACTTGGTTTGCAGGTTTTAGAAAAAGGCGGATATGTGATTTTAAACAACGCCGTGATGAATAAACCAGATCGGATTGTGACAGGTATAGTACGCGATACAACAGGTTTGGCACTTCCAGGCGTTTCAGTTAAAGTATTGGGCACACAAAGTGGTACCATTACTGATGGAAACGGTGCTTATCGCATTGCCGTTGGTGCTGATGCGGTTTTATCATTCTCCATGATCGGTTACCAAACCAAAGAAGCAAAAGTAGGCAATGAACAGGTAATCAACATGGTTTTGAAGGAAGAACATTCTACACTTGCTGAAGTAGTAGTTGTGGGTTACGGTACACAGAAAAAAGAAACCTTAACCGGGGCAATTAGTATTGTTAGCCTTGATAAACTTTCTTCGCGTTCATTAAACAGCGTTGGTGAGGTATTGGCCGGAAAATCACCGGGTGTGATCGTAACCAATGAAGGCGGCGACCCAACTTCTGCACCACGTATCAATATCCGCGGCGCGGGTGGTATTAACGGAGAAAATGTGTTGTATGTAATTGACGGATCTATATTTTCGGGTACGCCACAGCTTAACCCTAACGATATCGAGTCGATATCCGTTCTCAAAGATGCATCTGCTGCCATTTACGGCGCGAGGGCTTCGGGCGGTGTGGTATTAATTACGACCAAAAGAGGCAAAAGCGGAAAAATGCAGATCAGTTTTGATGCTAAAGTAGGCCAACAGCGTGCCTGGAAAAAACTGGAGCCTTTAAATGCACAACAACGTGCACAAGTAGCAGCAACAGCCGCTAAAAATGGAGGTAGCAATCTTTTACCTTCTTTTGATCCGGCAAAATATCCTGATGGACAAATTACCCGCACCAACTGGATGGATGAGGTTTTTAGAACTGGATTGTTACAGGATTACAACGCAGCAATTAATGGCGGTAGCGAAAAATCTAACTATTACCTCAGTTTTAATTACCGTAATGCCGAAGGTATTGTGTTAAATACTAAAAGCAAACGTTACAATTTCAGGATAAATACCGAACATGAGGTGACCAATTGGTTAAAAGTGGGCGAAAACCTGTCGTATAGCAGTACCAACGGAAATGGTGCCAATACCAGCAGCGATTATACAGGTGCTTTACTTTCAGCCATTTATTATCCTACAAATGCTACACCGTACAATGCTGACGGTAGTTTCGCAGGTTTGCCAGGCCCTTATGCAGGGGATTATGGTGATATTGTTAATCCTGTTGCCGATTTAATGCGAATTGATATTAACAACCCTGTAAATGTGTTGGTAATTAATCCTTATGCCAATGTTAAACTGGCTAAAGGTTTAACTTTCAGGTCTAATTTAAGCATTACCAAAACAGACGCATCATTTAAAAGCTTTACACCTAAAAGACCTGAAGTAGGAAAGCCGGTATTAAGCAATAGTTTGGTAGAAAGCAGTAACCGTAACAGCGATTTCTTAGCAGAGCAGGTGTTAAACTATAAAGGTGCTTTTGGTAATCATCAAATTGATTTTACAGGCGGTTATTCATTTCAAAAAACACAGCTCCGTAGTTTATATGCCTCTGGGTCTGGTTTTGACGATGAATCAGTACAATACAGATATTTGATGAATGCCACGGTTATACAGCCTTCTTCGAGCGGTTATACTGCACAGGCGCTTTCGTCGCTTTTTTTAAGGGCAAACTACAATTATCGCGAAAAATACCTGGTCTCGTTAATCGGTCGCCGTGATGGATCATCTTTGCTCTCTAAAAATAACAGAACCAGAAATTATGGTTCGGCTTCGGTTGGATGGGTAATGAGCAAAGAAGATTTTCTTAAAGATGTAAGTTGGCTAAATGAACTGAAATTAAGAGGTAGCTATGGTTTTCTTGGTAATTTAGGAGCACTTACCTCTGATGCGGTTAATCCATTATTAATGCCAACGCAAAGTTATTTCGGACAAACGCCAACTTTACAAAATGGTTATGTTCAAACAGTTTTGGCCAATCCTAACATAGCGTGGGCAGAATCTAAACAAACCAATTTTGGTGTTGATGTAGCGGTATTGGGACGTTTAAATCTTACTGCAGATTATTTTATTAAAGAAATTGATAAAATGATCCTGACCAGGACATTGCCTGGGACGGCAGGTTTAAATACGCAGATCATTAACGCAGGTAAGGTAAGAGATAAAGGCATTGAACTAGGATTAACTTATAACAGCGATAAAAATGCAGCCTTCACTTACTCGGTAAACGCAACTTTAACGAAAGTAAATAACAAAATAGAAGAACTTATACCGGGTATAGAAAACCAGGTGGTATCCACCAATTTCCGTAACGAGGTTGCACCGTTGACCAATAGGGTTGGACAGGCACTCTACAGTTACTATGTGTTAAAAACCGATGGTATTTTTCAAAGCCAGGCAGAAGCTGATAACTATAAAAATGCGAAAGGTCAAAAAATTCAGCCGAATGCAAAAGCGGGTGATTTTAAATTTGTAGACATCAACGGCGATGGATCTATTGATAGCAAAGACCGTTATTTTGCAGGCAGTGCCTATCCTGATTTCTCTTACGGATTGAGTTTTAATGCAAGTTATAAAAACTTCGATTTCAATATTTTTGCTCAGGGTGTTCAGGGTAATAAGTTGTTTAATGCGGTAAAACGTACTACTTATAGTGCTTCCGGACCTTCCTATAACAAATTGATAGGTATTTTAGATGCCTGGTCGCCAGAGCATCCAGGTGGCAAAGTGCCGATAATTTCAACCAGCGATGCCAACGGAAACTTTGCAGCTTCTGATTTTTATGTAGAAGATGGCTCTTACCTGCGTATCCGCAACGTAACCTTGGGTTATAGTTTGCCGAAATCGATCGCTGGTAAATTAAAAACAGGCGGTGTAAGAATTTATGCTACGGCAAATAATCTTTTCACTATTACCAAATATTCAGGTTTTGATCCCGAAATCGGAATGGACAACAACGGAGTAGATGTTGGTCGTTATCCTCAAGCCAGAAGTTTTATCCTGGGTTTAAGCGTAAATTTATAATCATAACAACAATGAAAAAGAATTTAAAATACATGGCATTTGCCGCCCTTGCTGTTTTCTCTTCGTGCACAAAACAGCTTGACATTACACCAGAGGGTTCTCCATCTGCACAAAATTTCTGGAAAACTAAAGAGGATGCATTGAAAGCTGAAGGCGGAATGTACGAACTTTATAATGCGGAAGATTTTTACGGCCGCGGGATGTTCTGGTTTATCAATGCCAGCGATGATATGGTTACCGGCCGTAACAAGCCCGAGGCCGATAACATTAAAAACTTTAACCGCACTTATGTAGGCGGTGGTTATACCGAAACGCAGTGGAGTATGCGTTATGCCATTATCAAACGTGCCAATGATATCATCAACAATGTACCTAACATCAGTATGGATGAAAGTTTAAAGAAGCAGATTGTTGGCGATGCTTATTTTAATGCAGGTCTAGTTTATTTCCAGCTGGCCGCAAATTATGGAAATGATAAAGCAGGTGTACCAATTGTTAAACCCGAAACAGACGCATCTCAGCCAATTCCCCGCGCCAGCAATGTAAATGAAAACTATGATTATATTATTTCGCTTCTTTTAAAAGCTGCCGATAACCTTCCATTTTTTTCGGCAATGAAACCTGCTGATTATGGCAAAGCACATAAGACAGCTGCATGGGCTTACCTATCTAAGGTTTACCTGTTTAAAAAAGATTATGCCAATGCCGCTAAATATGCCGATATGGTTATTACTTCAGGTCAGCATGATTTAATTAATACGGGTTTTGCTGATGTTTTTAAGGCGTCAAACAATTGGTCCAAAGAATATATCTGGTCGGTAGTTTGTACACCAAGCGGTGGCGGAACAGGCTGGGGAAGCAAGTTACCTGGTGTAATGTTAACCAACAAAGCATGGGGCATTTATAACGGATGGGGTTATTATCTGCCAACCAAAGAACTTTACGATTCTTACGAAGCCGGCGATCAACGCAGGGAAGCGACCATTTTGAAACCCGGCGATAAATTTATGTTTTTTGGTGCCGAGCGTAGTTTTACCAAAGATGGTGGCGCAACGTCAAATTACCAGTTTAAAAAATATATGGAGCCGTTTTCTTACGCTAACCCGATTCCAACACACGTTAACCCTAACGGCGATAATGGAACCAAGGATTTAAATGTGCCTCTAATGCGTTATGCTGAGGTACTGCTGATCAAAGCTGAAGCTGCAATTAACCTGAGCGGTGCAGGAGCGGGAGATACCGAACTAAACAAAATCAGGCTTCGTGCAGGTTTAGGTGCCAAAACAGGAATGACTATGGAAGACCTTAAACGCGAACGCCGTAATGAGCTTGCCGGAGAATGGGCAGATCGTCACCGCGATTTAGTAAGATGGGGCGATGCGCAAGCTACATATGCTAAACCCTTGCATGATTACGATGGAACTGCAATCTGGCCGGCAAGAACTTTTAACCCACAGGTACACGATGTTTGGGCGGTACCACAGAGAGAAATTGATAATAGTGCTGGCGTAATTAAACAAAATCCAGGATGGTAAAAAAAATAGGGATAAACTTTGCAGTGCTGGCCTTTATGCTGGGGCTGCAAAGTGCCTCTGCCCAGGTGAGGCTAAACGCCAACCGTGGACATAGCCATAATGATTATAAGCAGGAAATTCCGCTTCTAACGGCATATTATGCTGAAATGGGATCTATTGAGGCAGATGTGTTTTTAAAAGATGATGAATTATATGTTGCACACGAAGCTGCAGAAATTAAGCCAGGTTTTACACTTAAAAAAATATACCTCGATCCGCTGGCCCGGTTTTTTAAAGCAAAAGGGAATCATCCTTACACTAATGCAGCCCTAAAACTGCAGCTGGTGGTTGATGTAAAAGAAAATTACCAGCACGTGCTTCCGGTATTGCTAAAAGAACTTGAAAGTTATGCCGAGGTATTCGATGCAAAAAAGAATGCCAATGCGATCAAAGTGGTAATTAGTGGCGATATGCCTGCCCCAGCTGATTTTAAAAATTATGATGAGAAATTATCTTTTGATGGCAGGCCCACAATCCCTTATACCGATGCGCAATTGGCCAGGGTGGCGATGATCAGCGATGATTTGAAAAATCATACCGTATGGAATGGAAAGGGCAACCCGACCAAAACGGATGAAGCAAGGATGAGAGCGATTATCACACAGGCGCATCAAAAGGGCAAACCTTTCCGCTTCTGGGCCTCACAGGATAGTCCGAATACCTGGATTGTACTCGAAAGGCTTGGCGTAGACTGGATAAATACCGATAAACCAACTAAACTGAGAGATTTTTATCTACATCAGGATAAATTGACTTATACCAATCCCCAACCGTATACACCTTATACACCAACATACAAAACCGACGGACAAAACAGGGCGCCAAAAAAAGTCATTTTGTTAATCGGTGATGGAATGGGACTGGCTGCCATCCATGCTGGTTTGATTGCCAATCATGGCGATCTGAACATGGCCAGGTTCCATTACATTGGCTTTTCTGAAACCGCCGCTGCTGATGCCGGAAATACTGATTCGGCCGCGGGTGGAAGTGCGATGGCCATTGGTTATAAAACCAATAACCGTTACATTGGAATGGGACCTGATGATCAGAATAAAATTAATTTGGTTGATACTTTATCTCTGTTTGGGATCAAAAGTGGTATCATCACCGCAGGCGATCTTACTGATGCCACACCAGCCGTATTTTATGCACATCAGCTTGATCGTTCTTACAACGGCGCAATCGCGAATGATCTGTTAAACAGCAAGGCCGAAGTTTTAGTCGGTTCTAACCGCAAAGCTTTCGAGCAGAATAAAAACAGCAGGCTTTTGGCAGATCTAAAAACTAAAGGTTTTCAGGTAACCAATAGCTTAACTGATTTTGAAAAGCAGCAAGAAGGTAAACAATTGGTTTTGTTGGATGATTCGGCTACCCGACCCATTATGAAAGGTCGGGGCGATATGCTCAAAAAATCCCTATCGCACACCATGCAGATTTTATCGAAAAACAAACCTGGTTTCTTTATCATGGCCGAAGGTGCACAGATTGATTACGGTGGACATACCAACGATCTGCCTTATCTTGTTTCCGAATTGCATGATTTCGATCGTACCATTGCCGAAGCACTGCGCTTTGCTGATGAGGACGGGGAAACATTGGTTATTGTAACTGCCGATCATGAAACGGGTGGATTAACCCTTTTAGACGGTGATGCTGAAAAAGGAATGGTAAGGGGTGAATTTAGCACCAACGATCATACCGGGATCATGGTTCCGGTTTTCGCCTATGGCCCAGGCGCACAAAATTTCAGCGGTGTTTATCCCAACAATCAAATTTTTCATAAAATCATCAGGGCTTATCGCCTGGCAAAAGCTAAATAAGTAAAATAAGGCGGATATGCCTTTATAGCGGTGCCTGTTCCTACTACAGCGCCGCTTTTTTCTTCTTGATAACGCAAAAATGTAACGTAGATTAAATTAAAGAAAACCTGATGGAAAGAAGATCTGCACTTAAAAATATCGGTGGCCTTTTTTTGCTGCCAACCTTATCGAAAGTTTCGATAGCTATAGATAAAAAGCCCGTTTTAAGAGTTGCGCACATAACCGATGTACACCTGAAAAACCAATTTAATGCACCAGCAAGATTTGCCAAATGTTTGCATCATTTACAGGCACAATCGCCAAAAGTAGATCTGGTTTTAAATGGTGGCGATATTGTTTTCGATATGAACAAAGAAAACATAAGTACCATTAACGAGCAATGGAAACTGGTACAGGAAACGATGAAAAACGAATGCAGCATCCCTGTACGTTATTGTTTGGGTAACCACGATATCTGGTGGAATGAGGATAGCAAAGGCGATGTGTTTTATGGAAAAAAATACGCCATGGATAAATTGGGACTGGTTAAACCTTATTACAGCCTGATACAGAATGGTTGGAAAATCATCGTGCTGGATAGTACCCATTTGGATATCGACAGTACCTGGTATATTGGCAAATTGGGAGATGAGCAATTTAACTGGCTAAAAAATGAATTGGAAAACACGCCTAAAACGACGCCGGTGATGGTGATGTCTCACATTCCGATCCTTACTGCACTATTAATGATAGAAGATAATATTGTTAACAAATGGACCATGCTGGGCGGCGATATGCATACCGATACTGCAAAGATTATTAATCTTTTTTACCAGCATCCCAATGTAAAACTGTGTTTAAGCGGGCATTTGCACATGCGTGATAAAGTTGTGTACAATAATGTGACCTATCTTTGCAATGGCGCGGTATCTGGTGCATGGTGGGAAGGTAACAGAAGAGAGACTGCACCAGGTTACGGTTTGATCGATTTGTATGAGGATGGGAGTTTTGAAGAGCAATACCTGGAATATTAGGAAGCGGGTTTTTATTAATAAATATGGAGGAATGTGTTATTTCCGAATTATAGACTTGCTCTTTATGGTTATGAAAAAATCATAAATTAGAAATACCGTCTAATTACTACACTGGGTATTACCGTAATTTTACCCTTTTTTTGTCTTTCTGTATAAATTAGGGTTAAGATATGTTAAGTTTGATAAAGCCTATCCTAACCGCCTATGTATTATAGTTGTGCAATTGTTGACGATGAACAACATGCCATTGATGTACTTCATGATTATATTGAAGACAATCGTTTTTTAAAACTATCCAGCACTTTCAACAATCCCATTGATGCATTAAAAACGATTAGTGCGGGTGATACAATCGATTTTCTTTTTTTAGATATTGATATGGATGGAATGAAGGGTACTGAGTTATCTAAACATCTCCGTTCTAAAGCGAGGTTTGTGATCTACGCTTCTTCCCACCTTGAAAATGAGATCAGGGGAATAGATGCTAACTTTGAGTGTTATCTGGGTAAACCGATCTCAATCAAACGATTTGCAGGTGCCATCAATAAACTGATACAACTTAATAATCTGTCGATAAACAATTGAAATTGCTTATGATCGAACTGACTTATCGCTTTGAACAGGAATTTTTAGGAAATATATCGTATCAATTGATGCGTGCAGGTATGCGAGACCCCTGGTTGGTATTATCTGGATGTAAGGTGTTGGGTATTATTGATCAGGTTGAAGGTTCCTGGACCCAAATTGTTGGCGAGGATATTCCGCCACTCGCTATTGAGGGGATGGGGAATTTGATTAATAAGCAGCAGTTTAGCTGGTTGCCAGATCTGATTAAAAAACAATGGCCAAAATATGTACTTGATGTAGTTGTAGAAAATTTGCAGCGTTACGAAATAATTTGCCATCAGGAAGCATGTACCAAACGTTTTAAACAACGCTTCACGTTGGGGATCCATGCATTGGCTGAGCGGGAATCAGCTCTTGTTTTCAAAATACGTTGTTTTCAAAAATCAGATTCATATGAGGTCATTAAAGATCCTGCAATTGACCGTTATGTTTAACATCTCATTGTATTGCAACTGAAGGATAATAATTTCTAAAGCAGTAACCGCTCCGGTAGCATTATGCTTTGTTGAGTCTGCTTTCCATAAAAAGTAGGCTAAAGATAGGTTGTATTAATCCTTGTTTGTTTTAAGATATCGATGTAATATTTAAATTTGCTCGATAAAACAATCGTTAACATGACCTTTGCCGAAAAATTGCAGGCCCTACGCCAATTAATGTTTGCTCAACAAGTAGATGCTTATATCATCACCGCCGCAGATCCTCACATCAGCGAATATTTACCTGAACATTATAAGGCCATTCCCTTCGCTTGCGGATTTACAGGTTCAGCCGGTACATTGGTTATTACGCAAGATTTTGCAGGCTTGTGGACAGATTCGCGATATTTTACACAGGCAGAAGCGCAATTGATTGGTACAGGGTACGAGTTGGTAAAGCTGAAAGTGCCGCACACACCAGAGTATATCAGTTGGCTATCTAAAGTACTGCCGGGGGGAGCAAAAGTGGGTTTTAACCACAAACTCATTACAGTGGCATTGGCACAGGAAATGCAGTATAGTTTAGTGCAGTGTGCAATAGAAATAACCGATGTGGATTTGATTAGCACCGTTTGGCTGGATAGGGTAGGGCTACCGGTAGAAAATGCTTTTTTAATTGATGAAAAAGCTGCGGGACTTAGCATTTCTGCTAAAATAAGCCAGCTAAGAGCAGCTTTAAACATAAATAAAGCTGATTATCATTTTATTTCTTCGCTGGACGACATTGCCTGGCTGTTCAATTTAAGGGGTAAAGATGTAGCGTATAATCCGGTAACTTTAAGTTTTGCTTTAATAACACCTACAGCTGTAAAACTTTTTATCGATAAACAAAAGCTGTCGCGAACTGATGTTCATACCTTAAATCAACAGGGTGTAACATTATATCCTTACGAAGAGGTGGCCAATGAATTGAAAAATCTACCAGAAGACATACAGATTTTTATTGATCCAAAACGCACCTGTTTTGGCTTGTTTGAATGTTTGCCAAAAAGTGCTAAAATAATTTTTGGTATTAATCCGAGTACCCATTTAAAGAGTTTAAAGAACGATACTGAAATTAGCCATATCCGAAAAGCGATGCTACATGATGGAGTAGCATTAACCAGATTCTTTAAGTGGATGGAAGAACATTTGGGCCGAGAAGAGATAACAGAATGGTCTGCAGCAGAGAAACTGGTGGCATTTAGAGCAGAACAAGCATCATTCGCGGGTTTAAGTTTTAATACCATAGCGGGTTATAATGCAAATGGTGCGTTGCCACATTATAGCGTAACAGCCGAAAGCAATCAGGAAATTGTAGGCAATGGTTTGTTTCTTGTCGATTCAGGTGGTCAGTATTTGTATGGTACAACCGATATTACCAGGGTAATGCCCATCGGTAATTGTTCTGCAATTCAGTCAGATGATTATACTTTAGTATTAAAAGGCCTGATTGAAGGTTCTAAACTGATTTTTCCAGAAGGTACCAAAGGTTATCAAATCGATTCCATCTGTAGAAAACCCCTTTGGGAGCATGCTATAAATTTTGGTCATGGAACAGGGCATGGGATCGGCTTTTTTCTGAATGTACATGAAGGCCCTCAGAATATTAGTCCGGCTAATGTAGATGTAGCCTTTAAAACAGGTATGGTAACCTCCATAGAGCCTGGAATTTATCGCCCGGGAAAGCACGGTGTACGTATTGAAAATCTGGTTTTATGTGTACCTAAAAACAATAGTGAATTTGGCGAATTTCTCACTTTCGAAACCTTGACCTTATGTTTTATCGATACCACTATTATCAATAAAACACTATTAGCGCCAGATCAGATCGCATGGCTAAATCAATACAATCAAACGGTGTTTAAGAAGCTTCAACCCATGTTAACTGAAGAAGAAGCCAAGTGGTTAGAAATGAAATGTCAGCCTGTTTAATCATTGCTATCCTGAACCTGGCCGTCACCCTGAACCGAGCCTTAGCGAGCTCACCGAAGGTAATTCATTTCAGGGTCTTTCCTGCTAAAAAGATGCTGACCAGGAAGTAGCTGCAAGTCCATTGAAAATATCATTTCTAATTGTAAAATAAGTTCAGCATGACGAATCGGTCAGGGATGGGGCGTTTATAAGACAGTACGCTAACCAAATAATTTATCGGTTCAGGCTTATAATATATGTTGTTAAACTACACTGCATCAATTACATGGTCAATAATTTGATGGTTGGATCAGGTATCCAATAAATTGCCAATAGGCTGTGGATTTCCCTCATGTAAATCTGAGTGCTTGCTTAATCTATGGGATCACAAAAACTGATCATCATCATTCACGCCTAACTTCTTGTAAATACGCCAATTCTTTACCGATTTTGCGCTATTTTAAACTTCCATGCCCGCTTTAACTTTTAAATTTTATTTTTGGTTTAACTAGCATTCTTAAAATCTGCTTTGTCGTTATGATAATCGAGCCAAATAAAAAAATAATATTTTCCATAATAAACTTTAAAGCAGTAATTTGCTTTATTTTAACTTTATTAAACATTGAGGTAACTCAGGCTCAATCGCCATGGATTGCGCTAGGTAAAAAGCCATCCACTTTGGGTTTGGAAAATGGTTTTTCAACCTATGATGCCGGGGCATTTAATCTAAAGCTCGTTAAGTCATCACAAACCGTGGCTGGCCTTCAACCCAAAATGGTTAAAGATTTCGATTTTGTACCCAGCGATAGCTTAAAAGTGCGTAGTTCTGATGGTTTGTACCATTTGGGCGATATCAATTTAAAATTACGTTACATTGGAGAAGGCGCCTGGAAAAGTTACAGCACTGCAGCAAAGCGAAGTCCTGTAAAAAATATTCCCTTAATTAAAAAAGCACTCGCTGCTGCCGATCTTGCCGCAACACTGCCAGCTGATATTCCGCTTGAGGTAAAACGGATCTGGGAAATCGTTAACGGTAAGCTCGTATTGTGCTTTGAGCTGAAAAACAAAACTGATAAAAAAGTAGAAATTGGTGCGCTCGGTATCCCGATGATTTTCGATAATATTTTAGAAGGCCGCACATTGGAGCAAACTCACGCCAAGAATGTTTTTTATGATCCATACATCGGGAAAGATGCGGGTTATTTGCAGGTTACGCGATTAAGCGGACATGCACCTTCATTGCTGGTTGTACCATTTGGACATACACCTTTTGAAGCTTATAACCCACTTAATGACGACTGGACACCGAGAGGAATTGCGTTTGAAGGTTTTTACGAATGGATGGTATATAGTAAAGCCTATGCTGAAAATGAGTGGAAGAATGCCGAGCAATGGAATACGCCAACTTCAACCGTTTTAAAGCCTGGTGAAAGCAGAAGTTATGCTCTGCAGTTTATCCTTTCAGGCACGGCAAAAGATACTGAAACGAAACTGATTGAAAACAAGAGACCAGTGGCCGTATCGGTTCCGGGCTATGTATTGCCTAAAGATGTGGAAGGAAAACTGTTTATTAACTATCCCAAAAAGATTAAAGCCCTTCAGGTTCAGCCTGAGAATGCTTTGAGTGTAGTTTCAGCAGGTTCAACCAAAAACGGTTGGAAAAGCTATATGGTAAAAGGGAATACCTGGGGAAGGGCGAGATTATCCGTTACGTATGAAGATGGCCTGGAGCAGACCATAAATTATAAAGTAATTGAAGCCGAGCCCGATGTAATTGTGAGCTATGGTAATTTTTTAACCACCAAACAATGGTTTAACCAGCCTGATCCTGTCTTTAACAGAAATCCGTCGGTCATTACCTATGACAATGAAAAACAACAGCAGGTCATCCAGGATAACCGCGCCTGGATTTCGGGTTTAAGTGATGAGGGCGGTGCAGGTTCGTGGTTGGGTGCCATGATGAAACAACTGGTTCAACCCAAAAAAGACGAAGTAGATAAGCTGAAACAATTTGTAGATAGCGTGATGTTTGGGAGGATTCAGCTTAAAAGCGGACCTCAGAAGTATGGCGTAAAAAAGAGTCTATTTTATTACGCACCAGATTCGCTACCTAAAGGTACTTACGATGCAAATATCAATTTTAAAGTATGGTCCGCATGGCCGAAAAAGGAGGCTGACAACCTGGGTAGATCTTATAACTACCCGCATGTTGCTGCAGCGCATTGGGTAATGTACCGGTTGGCACGTAATTACCGTGGACTTGTAGACGAGCAGAGCTGGAAACAACACCTAATTGATGCTGCTGAAACAGGCATGGCTATGGTTAACATTGCGCCTTATTATTCAGAATTCGGTCAAATGGAGGGGACAGTGTTCTTTCTCATCTTAAATGATCTTAAAAATGAAGGCTTAACCGCAGAGGCAACACGGTTAGAAAATGAAATGAAAAAGCGGGCGAATCACTGGCGATCTTTACAATATCCATTTGGTAGTGAGATGCCTTGGGATTCTACAGGTCAAGAAGAAGTTTATGTGTGGTCGAGTTATTTTGGTTACCAGGATAAAGCGGATGTTACGCTTGATGCCATTCTGGCTTACATGCCCGTGATACCACACTGGGCTTATAACGGTAATGTCCGCAGGTATTGGGATTTTCTTTATGGCGGTAAACTTTCACGTATTGAGCGGATGATCCACCATTACGGTTCAGCACTTAATGCCATTCCAGTATTAATGGATTACCGTAAAAACCCCGCCGATTTTTATCTTTTACGTGCTGGTTATGGTGGTCTATTGGGTGGAATCTCTAACATCACTCAGGAAGGTTTTGCGCCTGCAGCATTTCATGCTTATCCATCAACTTTAAAAAACGATGGTATTACCGGCGATTATGGATCTGGCTTTTTTGGCTATGCGGTTAATACGGCTACTTACATTTTAAAGCATCCGGAATTTGGTTGGTTAGCTTTTGGCGGCAATCTGAATAAAACTGGCCATACTGTCCACGTTAAATTAACTACGGCAGCAAAGTCATCCGTTTACATTGCACCTGCCGGACTTTGGATTAGTCTAGACGCCGGAACCATTGATGAAGTAGATTATAATACTTTGAATGGTGAAATTAGCTTAAAACTCGCTAAAGCAAACGAATATTCACCTAATGCCTTACTGAGGTTATCGCAACCTGCAAAAGCTAAAGGCACTGGTATTTATTCATTAAAAAGTAAAGGGACAGAGAAAAGGAGGGGATATGAATTTCCACTTTCAAAAGCGCATACCACTGAAGTAATTCTTCAATCGAATGCAACATTTCTTAAATAAGAAAATCTTATTTGTATTCTTTAGTTACTGTTAAACAGTACATTATAACATTTATTGTAAATATTAATTTAAATTTTTTACTTATTGGTATGTAAATCAATTTATTTATAAATATTTTTTATTGATTAAATGTATTTTACAGTTCATTTGTTATATGTATAAATACTTTAACTAGATTATATATTAATCTAATTTACAAAAATATATGCGGTATTATTTAGATTCTAGCGAACATGTATTGATAGCCTAAGGATATTAAACAAGATTTTTATTTCTATTTCGTTAAAATGAAATTTATTGTGACTTTTACTTCTGATTAATAGCTTATAATTTGCAAATACCCACCGTATTTTAGCCATTGTGTTTAATTATTATTGAATAAAATTCGGTTTTGGGATATTTGCTTTAACAAAAAAAAAATGTTTGAAAAGAAAGTTTACCTCCAAAGAAGAGCAGCATTAAAATCAAAGATAAATTCGGGAATATTACTCTTTTTAGGTAATGAAGAAAGCCCGATGAATTATAAGGACAATACCTACCATTTTAGACAGGATAGTACTTTTTTATATTACTTTGGTATCAGCGAACCATCTTTAGGTGCTATTATAGACCTGGATGAAGATCAGGTAATTCTTTTCGGTGATGAAATGGGAATTGATGATATTGTATGGATGGGCAGGAAAAAAACACTTGAAGAAAAAAGTCTGGATGCTGGCCTAACCAAAGTGCTGCCTTACGTACAGCTAAATACTTATCTTAAACAATACTTAGACAAAAGCAGGGCGGTTCATTTCTTACCTCCCTACCGTTCTGAGAATAAAATTAAATTGGCCAACTGGCTCAACCTGCCTATCGATCAGCTTAAAGAAAAAGCATCAGTCAGCTTGATCAGGGCAGTAGTAGCACAACGCTCAATTAAATCAGTTGAAGAAATTGAAGAGTTAGATCTTGCTGCGGCCAGATCTGCCGATATTCATTTAATGGTGATGCAGCAGGCAAAACCAGGTATGTATGAACGCGACCTTGCCGCTAAAATTCAAGGTGCTGCATTGGCTTCAGGTGGTAATTTGGCCTACCCGGTAATTTTAACCGTTCGTGGCGAAATTTTGCATAACCATTACCATGGCAATCAGCTTCAGGAAGGACAATTGGTTTTAAACGATTCTGGTGTAGAAACCGCTTTAGGTTATGCCGGAGATCTTACGCGTACTTTTCCTGTAGGCAAGAAATTTACCGCCGAGCAAAAAGATGTTTATGATATTGTGTTGAATGCTTATACGCATGCCAAAGATATGCTGGCGCCAGGTGTAAGGTATTTAGATGTGCATTTGGCTTCGTGTAAAATGCTCGCCCAAGGTTTAAAGGATATTGGCCTGATGAAAGGCAATATAGATGATGCCGTGCAAGCTGGTGCACATGCCATGTTTTTTCAGTGTGGAACAGGGCATATGATGGGCTTAGATGTACACGATATGGAAGATTTAGGTGAGCAATACGTAGGTTATACTGATGAGCTGACTAAAAACACTACCCAGTTCGGATTAAAATCGTTAAGGTTGGGCAAAGCACTGGAAACAGGATATGTGTTAACGGTAGAACCAGGTGTATACATCATTCCGGAACTCATTGATCGTTGGAAGGCCGCTAATCAGTTTGCCGAATTTATTAACTATGAAAAATTGGAGCAGTTTAGAAACTTTACTGGCATCAGGGTAGAAGACGATTTTCTAGTTACCGAAAACGGAAGCCGGATGTTGGGAAAACATTTGGCCATCACTACGGATGAAATAGAGACGGTTAGAAGCGAAGCTTATTAATAATAAGGTTTAACCGTTGTGATCCATTTTAGTTTCATTTTCTGATAGGATCGTCATGCTGAACTTCCGCCCGGCCGGTCGGACGGGTGTTTCAGCATCTTTCTGACTGGAAAATCACCACTGGAGATCATTAAAAGCTTGCTATTAAAGATGTTCAGTTATCAGGAATATTGCAGCTTTTCAATTAATATTTCGTTTTGGAGCGCAGGGTTTTTCGCTTTTTTTAAAGGAAGATCCTGCCATCCGCTTTATTCCGATGAAGGATCGGAATGCCCGCTACTGTCAGGGCTAGATACGTTGGACAGCAGCGCAGAACCCGGGTTAAATCCCCCCCGCCTGCAACGGGCAAATGATAGAATAGATGCTCCCGATTTAAGCACTTGCTTTGTTTGTTTAACGGTGTGCTTGCTTGTTTCACAGGTTTCATCGAAACAGGAGGGATAGCAGGACTGCCATAACCAATGAAAAACTGAAACTGCTTTTCAAATTAATAACACGCTATTGCAACATAATAACCAGCAAAAAGATATGAAAAAAATAACCTCCTTAACGCTACTTTTCTTAACGTTTAGTACCCTGCTTTTTGCACAGTTACCAACAAAGGTTTATACCCTTGCCGACACCTTAAGGGGAAGCTTAAATGCCGAACGGACCTGGTGGGATGTGCAACGTTACGAACTTGCTGTTAAGCCAGATTACAATGATAAGAGCATAACCGGCTCCAATAAGATCGTTTATAAAGTAGTGCAGCCCAATAATGGCCATACCCGCATGCAGATTGATTTGCAGGAGCCCCTAATTATTGATAGTGTTTTATATCATGGTGGCCAAAGGTTAAAATTCGAACATGTTGGCAGTGTGTGGTATGTACACGTGCCTGCACAAAAGTTATCGGCATTAAATAATGTCCATATTTTCTACCATGGAAAGGTACACCAGGCCGAAAGAGCTCCCTGGGATGGAGGCTTTATTTTTACTACCGATTCGCTTTCGCGTCCATGGATGACAGTTGCCTGTCAGGGTCTAGGTGCTTCGGTTTGGTATCCAAATAAAGATCATCAAAGCGACGAACCTAATTTAGGTGCATCTTTAACCATGACGGTTCCAGATACATTGGTAGCCGTGGGCAACGGTCGCCTGATATTCAAAAAAGATAACCACGATGGTACCACGACTTATCAGTATAATGTTAAAAATCCAATCAGTAATTATTGCATTATCCCCTACATAGGCAAGTATGTAAATTTTAAGGAGAAATACGCAGGCGAAAAGGGGGCACTTGATGTGAATTATTGGGTACTTGATTACAATTACCCAAAGGCGAAAACCTATATGCCCGATCAGGTACATAAAATGATGAAAAGTATGGAGCATTGGTTTGGGCCTTATCCTTTTTATGAAGATGGTTATCAGTTAATAGATGCTTCGCATACGGGTATGGAACATCAATCGGCAGTTTCTTATGGCAATGGCTACAAGTTTGGCTACAGAGGTAGAGATATGTCTGGCAATGGCTGGGGCTTGAAATGGGATTTTATCATTATCCACGAAAGCGGACACGAATGGTTTGGTAACAACATTACCAGCAATGATCTGGCCGACATGTGGGTGCACGAAGGATTTACAAACTATAGCGAAACCCTTTTTGTAGACTATACTTTTGGTACAAAGGAAGGTAACGAATACAATTTCGGCATAAGAAAAGGCATCAAAAATGATACTCCTATTATTCCCGATTATGGTGTAAATGCGCAAGGCAGTGGCGATATGTATCCTAAAGGAGGCAATATGCTGCATGCCATCAGGCATAGTTTAAATAACGACCAGCTTTTTAGAACCATATTACGTGGACTTAACCAAACTTTTTACCATCAAACGGTAACCACTGCGCAGATTGAAAATTATATCTCTAAAAAAGCGGGTTACAATTTTTCAAAGGTTTTTGATCAGTATCTACGTACGGTGCAGGTTCCGGTATTTGAGTATTACCTTAAAGATGGTAAAGCTTTTTACAAATATAGCAACTGTGTTAAAGGATTCAATCTGCCCTTAAGCTTAAAAAAAGAAGGTGTTAAAACACTGAAAATTATTCCTGCTCAAAACTGGCAGCAGGTTACATTGGCCAAAGGGCAGGATGCACTTTTTACAAAATCGGGTATCGAATTTATGTATTACCTTCAGGTGAAAAACACAAAATAAATTATGGTAAAACAGAAACCGTAGGAAGATTTTTCTATCTTGTTGATTTTAAAGGCATTCTTGTTTTGGGGAATGCTTTTTTTTTGATGGCTAATTTCTTTTACAATTACTTAAGGCTTTTTCTAATCAAACCTGTCTGATTGATTGGCGTATTTACGACCATTATCGGTTAAAATACAACAATAACGCCGCAGGGCAATTTCCTAACTTTGAATATCATGATTTAGCTTACCAATCTGATTAAATGAAACCTGTCCATTGGCTTTTTGGTGAAGGACAGGTTAATTTTTGAAAATATTTTATAAAAACATAACATTACAATGAGTATCAAATGGACTGGGGTTTTCCCTGCTGTAACGACTAAATTTACAGCGAACGATGAATTAGATTTTCCGGCTTTCGATTTAAATATCGAAGCACAATTGGAAGCAGGTGCTGAAGGGATTATATTAGGCGGATCGCTTGGAGAAGCCAGTGTATTAACCGATGAAGAAAAATTTGGTTTGTTATCACATACCTTAAGCGTGGTAAATGGTCGCGTTCCGGTTTTATTGAACATTGCAGAATCAACTACAAAAAAAGCAATCGAAGTCGCTAAAAAAGCAGAATCTCTTGGTGCGCAAGGTTTAATGTTATTACCGCCAATGCGCTACAATGCTGCTCCAGATGAAACTTTAGCCTTTTTTGGTGCTATTGCTGAAAGCACAAGCCTGCCTATCATGATTTATAACAATCCTGTTGATTATAAAATCGAGGTAACCTTAGATATGTTTGAGGTTTTAACTAAATACGATAACATCCAGGCGATCAAAGAATCAACAAGAGATGTATCTAACGTAACCCGGTTAATCAACCGTTTTGGCGACCGTTTTAAAATCTTTACGGGAGTAGATCCATTGGCGATGGAAAGTATCGTAATGGGCGCACATGGATGGGTTGCAGGTTTAGTTGATGCTTTCCCAAGAGAAACTGTTGCCATTTTCAGATTGGTTAAAGAAAACCGCATTGCTGAAGCACTAAAAATTTACCGCTGGTTTTTGCCAGTGCTGGAGTTAGATATTCATGCAAAATTGGTACAATATATTAAATTAGCAGAAGTTGCCACAGGACTAGGCACTGAAGCTGTTCGTGCCCCGCGTTTACCATTAAGTGGTGCGGAAAGAGAGAAAGTATTAAAAATTATTAACGATGCATTAGCTGTTCGCCCGGAATTACCTGCAGGTAGTTGGGGTAAATAGTTTAAAAACCAAATATGAACGGAAAAAATATTGTAGCCAGCACTTATATTGAAGTTAATGAAAAGAGCCTTAAAGCTGTTAATCCTGCAACGGGATTAACGCTTGACGGTGAATTTTTTAAAGCTAACGAAAAACTGGTTGATGATGCCTTAACAGCAGCAACATCGGCTTTCCAAAGCTATAGAAACTTAAACAAAGATCTTAAAGCCGCTTTTTTAAATGCCATTGCAGATGAAATCGCTAATCTTGGAGAGGAACTTGTAAACAGGGCTTCGGCAGAAAGTGGTTTACCTTTGGCTCGTTTACAGGGTGAGTTGGGCAGAACCACCGGACAGTTAAGGTTATTTGCGAATTTGGTTGCAGAAGGCTCCTGGGTTGATGCCATTATTGATACGGCATTACCTGACAGACAGCCTTTACCGCGACCTGATATCAGACGAATGTTAATCCCAATCGGACCAGTAGTGGTTTTCGGAGCAAGCAACTTTCCGCTTGCTTTCTCTGTTGCTGGTGGCGATACCGCGTCGGCACTAGCTTCTGGTTGCCCGGTGGTGGTTAAAGCGCATCCCGCACATTACGGAACCAGTGCTTTGGTAGGTGGTGCCATTATTAAAGCCGCAGAAAAAACGGGAATGCCCAAAGGTGTTTTCTCTTTGTTGTATGATGATGGTTATGCTATTGGTGCTGGTCTGGTGCAGCATCCTTTAACTAAAGCGGTAACTTTTACAGGTTCTTTTAAAGGCGGTATGGCCTTAGTTAATCTTGCTCAACAGCGCGAACAACCGATTCCGGTTTTTGCCGAAATGGGCAGTATTAATCCGGTAATTTTTCTGCCGTCAGCGATAGAAAATCAGGCAGAAGAACTGGCTAAAAAATATGCTGGATCTATTACCCTGGGCGCGGGTCAGTTTTGTACCAACCCGGGTTTATTGCTAGCGGTACAGTCGCCTGCATTAGAAAATTTTAAAGCAGCTTTAAAAGAGGCCATTTTAACTATTCCATCTGCAACCATGCTTACCGAAGGCATTGCCAATAATTACGGTAAACTTTCTGCTCAAGTGGTAAACGAAGATGGCGTTGTACTTTTATCGGCATCAACGGTGAAAAATACGGAGCTTCAAAATCAATCAGAGGCGAAAGTTGCTCAGGTAAGTGCGGCCGATTTTATTAAAAATCCAAAACTCCGCGAAGAAATTTTCGGCCCATATTCGTTATTGGTTGTTGCCCGGGATAGCGCTGAACTGGAACAGGTTATTGAGGTGCTGGAAGGCCAACTTACCGTTACCTTAATGGCCGAAAAACAGGAACTTAAGCAATACCAGGCTTTAGTAAATAAGTTGACGGATAAAGCCGGAAGAATTATACTAAATGGTGTGCCTACCGGTGTAGAAGTTTGTGCCGCCATGCAACATGGTGGACCATTCCCGGCTACCAACGATAGCCGTTTTACTTCTGTCGGTTCTACTGCCATCAATCGTTTTGTTAGGCCGTTGGCATACCAGGACTGGGAGCAGGAATTATTGCCAGACGAGTTGAAAGATGGTAATCCATTGGGTATTTTCAGAATGGTCAATCAAAAATTAACGCAATCTCATGAGTAAAACTTTTTTTTGTGTAGATGCACATACCTGCGGCAATCCGGTGAGGTTAGTTGCAGGTGGAGGACCTCAGCTTATTGGCTCGAACATGAGCGAAAAGCGCCAGCATTTTCTAAAAGAATTTGATTGGATCAGAAAGGGTTTAATGTTTGAACCACGTGGCCATGATATGATGTCGGGCAGCATTCTTTATCCACCTCACGATCCGGCTAATGATGTAGCGGTACTTTTTATCGAGACCAGTGGCTGCCTTCCAATGTGTGGGCACGGTACCATTGGCACCATTACCATTGCTATCGAAGAAGGGCTTATTCAACCGAAAATACCTGGACTGATCAGAATGGAAGCGCCAGCCGGATTGGTTTTGATTGAATATAAGCAGGAAGGAAAAAAAGTAAAGTCTGTTAAGTTGCGGAATGTGGCATCTTACCTGGCTGCTGAAAATCTTCAGGTAGATTGTCCTGATTTAGGCATGCTTACTTTTGATGTGGCTTATGGCGGGAATTTCTACGCCATTGTGGATCCACAGGAGAATTTTCCGGGATTAGAAAACTATAGTGCTTCGCAGTTGATTAGCTGGAGCCAGATCATTCGAAAACGCATCAATGAACTTTACAGCTTTATTCATCCACAAGATCCTACTATAAATGGCTGTAGCCATATATTATGGACAGGAAAAACTATAGATCCAACATCAACTGCCAGGAATGCGGTTTTTTATGGCGATAAAGCTATTGATCGTTCACCATGCGGTACCGGTACTTCAGCCCGTTTGGCACAGTGGTTTGCTAAAGGAAAACTAAAACAGGGAGAGGATTTTATCCATGAAAGTTTTATTGGCAGCAAGTTTATCGGTAAAGTAGAAGAAGTGGTAAACCTGAATGGAATTGAGGCCATTATACCAAGTGTAGAAGGCTGGGCAAAAGTTTATGGTTATAATACCATAAAAATAGATCCCGAAGATGATCCATATGCATATGGTTTTCAGGTGATTTAAAGAGTTTAAAAAAGAATATCAGCAGTATAAGTTAAAAGCATGTCGAAAGTATTAATTATAGGTGGTGGAATAGTCGGTCTGACCTCAGCATATTATTTGCAGAAAAGGGGTTATGAAGTAACAATTTTGGATAAGGGAGATATTGCCGACAACTGCTCATTTGGTAATGCAGGGATGATTGTGCCAAGCCATTTCGTTCCTTTGGCTGCACCAGGGATGATACAGCAGGGGATCCGTTGGATGTTCGACAGCAAAAGTCCTTTTTATGTACGCCCTTCTTTAAATGCAAACCTTGTCAGCTGGGGCTTGAAATTTATGAAACATGCCACGGCCAAACATGTAAGCGAGGCGGCGGTGCCATTACGCGATTTATCTTTACTAAGCAAAAAACTATATGAAGGCCTCGCCAAAGAACCTGATTTCGATTTCGAATTAACCAAAAATGGTATTCTGGCATTTTATAAAACGGAAAAAGCAGCAGAAGAAGAAGCGCATTTAGCGGCAAGAGCAATAGAACTTGGCTTAGATATGGCTGTACTAACCGCTGATGAATGTCGGGCTTTACAGCCAGATTTAAAATTAGATGTTTTGGGAGCGGTACACTATCGCTGCGATGCGCATCTTTATCCAACAAAATTGATGAATGCCTTACTCAAGTATCTATCAAACAATGGCGTTAATATAGTTCGTCATAAAGAAGTTGACAAAATTGAGACTTCAGGTAACCGCATTACGAAGGTTTTTACGGGCAGCACCGCCTGGGAAGCAGATGAGTATATTTTAGCGGCCGGTTCGTGGTCGCCTGCGGTGGCTAAAATGGCTGATGCTAAAATATCTTTGATGCCAGGTAAAGGTTATTCTTTTATGGAACCTGAACCTAAGCAGCGTGTAACGATCCCGGCATTGTTATGCGAAGCCAGGGTGGCCATCACACCAATGAACGGTCAGCTGAGATACGGCGGTACAATGGAGTTAGATAAGATTAACACCCGTATTAATATGCAAAGGGTTAAAGGGATTGTAGAATCCGTTCCGGCATATTTCCCCGATTTAAAACCTGCCGTTCCTGTAGAAAAAGATATCTGGTATGGTTTCCGTCCATCATCACCTGATGGTTTGCCATATATTGGCCGATGCAAAAAAAGAGAAAACCTGATTATTGCAACTGGCCACGGCATGATGGGATTAAGTTTAGGACCAGCAACAGGCTTGTTGGTTAGCCAGATTGTTTCTGGCATAGCTACTGATCTGAAAATGGAGCCATACAGAGTAGTGCGATAATAGAACAGATTTAAAAAATTCGCCGTCATTTCGACTGAAGCGCAGCGCAATGGAGAAATCTTTGAACTATGAAAAAGATTTCTCCACTGCGGTCGAAATGACGATACTTCGAGGCCGTTCACCTTCTTTACTCATCTATCTGTTAGTCGGGATTTCTAACCCCATCTTCAAAATAAAGAACAATTTCCCAACAAAAAAACGCCGAAATAGATTGCTAAACCAAAAAATAGCAAACTTTATTCGTTTTAAATGGTGCTTTACAGTAGGTTAACTAAACCTGTAGTGATTTTCGAACTACCGAATTCATCATGAAATCCGTCATATTTTATCAAATTGTAGCAGTATTTTAACCTTATCTGGGTTTTATTGGTTTATTTGAGTTAATATTTATATATTCAATTCATAATCAACAACCAAACCTAACTAACCGGATTATGAAAGTATTACCATTTACCATGCTTGTTCCTGACGACAAGAGTGTGATATCGGAACATATTGAGTTGCCTTATTTTTATCAGTATCTGCACCGCCACGATGAATGGCAGATCACGTATATCGAAAAAGGAGAGGGGACATTAATTGCAGGCAATGATATGCATGCTTTCCGGTCGGGTGATATTTTTTTAATCGGGGCAAAACTTCCACATCTGTTTAAAAGCAATCCCGAATATTTCGCCTCCGATAGCAATAAAACCATTAAGGCCTGTTCCATTTACTTTAATCCAAACGGTATTTTGGCTGCGCTATTTAATCTTCCCGAAATGAAACTGGCCAGTGCGTTTTTGGCTAAAAACAAACATGGTTTCAAAGTTCCGGCTGCGTTTGCTAAAAGCATCGTAAACAAAATGCTCAATGTGCACCAGGCAGCAGGAGTTGACGTATTGTTCAACTTTCTAAAATTGGTTAACAGTCTTCAGGATTTAAATGAAAATGTAGAGCCATTATGCTCTGATATGTATTCTTCTAACGTAACCGAAAATGAAGGTATGCGTCTGAGCAAGATCATTAACTTCATCACAGAAAACTACAATAGTCAGATTTCATTAGAAGATGTGGCCAATGCTGCGTTTATGACACCACAGGCCTTTTGCCGGTATTTCAAAAAACATACCGGCCATACGTTCGTATCATTTTTAAATGAAGTGAGGATTAACGATGCCTGCAAAAGTCTGATATCAGGAGAAAAAGCCGATTGTATTTCTGGTGTGGCTTATAAAGCCGGTTTTAATAGTATCACCAATTTTAACCGGGTATTTAAAAGCATTATCGGGCAATCGCCAAGAGCATATATCGATACTTATAATAGTGTAAGCAGAGTAAGTTATATAGGCGCTTAATCCAAAAGAAACATTTTTTATATTAATTAAGTTCACCATTTTTTTAAATGGAGGCAAATGCTATTTGCCTGTTTTAACCAAACCGAATGCAAAACAAATTAAACTTTTTCGCCATTTTTTTAATCTTGGGTCTGTTCTCCGGCCCTTTTGCATCTGCCCAAACTTCAAAAGAAAGTTTATACGAACAAACCAGCGAACTGGGGACGTTGATTGTAAGTTACCAGAGGGATGTTGATGCCATTAACGATTTCTACTACCCGTATTCCGCAGGGGGTACTTATTCTTATCCGAAAGAAACCTTTAAAAGTCCGACACAGAGAAAACGCCTGCAGGATATTGATCATGATTATTTAAGCAAGTTAAAGACGGCCAATTTTGAAAGCTTTAGCATTTATGGAAAGGTAGATTATATTCTCCTTAAAAAGGATATAGAATCTTCGGTTTGGCTTTTAAGTAAAGAAGAAGCAGACTATAAGGCCCTTTCGAAGTATTTTACCTTTGCCGATGCCATTTATGCACTCGAAAACCTCAGAAGAAGAGGTGCCTATAAAGATGGTGCTTTGCTGGCAGTTGAGATAGACGGAATAACAAAGCAGGTTGATACCCTAAATCTAGGTTTTAAAAAAGGGATACTAAAACCCGATCAGCTTAAAATGGCAAGGGCCATCAGCTTGAGTTTGAAAGACCGTTTAAAGGGCTTCTACCAATTTTATATGGATTATGAGCCTGGTTTTACCTGGTGGGTACCTAAACCTTACGAAAAGTTGGATCTTGCGTTAACCAATTATGCTAAACTTTTTAACGGTAGTGACGGTACTGAACTTATCGTAAAATCAAATAAACCAGAAATTAAAGGAACACCTATTGGAAGGGAAGAACTGATCAGGCAACTAAATGCAGAGCTTATTCCTTACACACCAGAAGAACTGATCAAACTTGCCGAAAAAGAATTTAAGTTTTGCGATGAAGAGCTTCTGAGGGCATCAGCGGCTATGGGTTTTGGTAATGATTGGAAAAAAGCTCAGGAAAAAATCAAAAACAGCTATGTACCTTTAGGTAAACAACCAGAATTGATCGTAAAATTACAGGATGATGCCTTAAATTTTATCAAAGCCAATGATCTGATCAATATTCCGGCACTTGCTGAAGAAACCTGGGGCATGGTCATGATGTCGGCCGAACGCCAGTTGGTGAATCCGTTTTTTACAGGCGGGCGCGAAATCAGTATTTCCTATCCAACCAATGCGATGGAGGAAGACGATAAGTTAATGAGTATGCGGGGTAACAATCCTTATTTTTCAAGGGGAACGGTACAGCACGAACTTTTACCTGGTCATCACTATCAGTATTTTATGAATAGCCGTTATAAAAGCTATCGCGATCCTTTTAAAACCCCTTTCAGCGTAGAAGGCTGGCCATTATATTGGGAACTTTTGCTCTACGATAAAGGTTTTGCCAAAACGCCTGAAGAAAAAATGGGCATGCTCTTCTGGCGGATGCACCGCTGTGCCAGAATTTTGTTTTCGCTGAACTTTCACCTGGGAAAATGGACCCCTCAGCAGTGTGTCGATTTCCTGGTAGACCGTGTAGGACACGAAAGGGCCAATGCAGAAGGCGAAGTACGCAGATCTTTCAAAGGCGATTACAGTCCGTTATACCAGGTAGCCTACCTCACCGGGGGTCTCCAGCTTTTTGCGCTGAAAAAAGAACTGGTAGACAGTGGTAAAATGAGCTTTAAGGATTTTCATGATGCCGTGATAAAACAAAACCTAATTCCGGTAGAAATGATCAGGGCTACATTAACCAATCAGCCTTTAACCCGCGATTTTAAAACCTCATGGCATTTTTACGATCAGCTTAAGTAAATAAACACCTTCGAACCACCAAGCAAAAAAACATGACTGAAAACGAAACCACACAATTTAAACCTTCGCTTAAGCTGATGGATGCAACGATGCTTGTAGCCGGAAGTATGATCGGCTCGGGTATTTTTATTGTCAGTGCAGATATTACCCGCAATGTAGGCAGCTCGGGCTGGCTATTGGTGGTTTGGCTGCTTACAGGCTTTATGACGCTAACGGCTGCATTGAGTTATGGTGAATTAAGTGCCATGTTCCCAAAAGCGGGCGGACAGTATATATATTTAAAGGAAGCATACAACCCGCTGATTAGTTTTCTTTATGGCTGGAGTTTTTTCACGGTAATCCAAACGGCAACCATTGCCGCAGTAGGTGTAGCATTTGCCAAATTTACCGCTTATCTGGTACCTGCCTTAAGTGAAGATTTGGTGGCCATTGATTTAGGCTTTTTCACCATCTCACCCGCCCAACTGTTGGCCATTGGCGTAATTATTTTACTTACCTATATTAACAATAGGGGAGTAAATGGCGGTAAAATAATCCAAACTAGCTTTACAGTGGCTAAGTTGTTAAGTTTATTTGGTCTGATCGCTTTTGGACTTTTCTTCCTTGATAAAGGAATCTGGAAAACCAATTGGGAAAATATGTGGGCTTTGGGACCACTATCTTCCGATGGAAGTATAGGTTCTTACACTACTTTTGCGGCCTTTGGAGCTATTGCTGCCGCAATGGTAGGTTCCATATTCAGTAGCGATTCCTGGCATAACGTTACCTTTATTGCCGGAGAAATTAAAAACCCCGCACGCAATATTGGTTTAAGTTTAGCCTTAGGAACCATCATTGTAACGGTACTCTACATCCTTACTAATGTGATGTATACCGGAGTACTTTCATTAAATGAAATTGCCCATGCTGATAAAGATCGGGTGGCGGTTTCTGCTGCCAACCATATTTTCGGTACAGCAGGTACCATCATCATTGCCCTAATGATTATGATTTCAACCTTCGGTTGTAATAACGGTTTAATTATGGCTGGTGCGAGGGTGTACTACTCCATGGCCAAAGACGGGCTATTCTTTAAAAAAGTGGGTACACTTAACAAAAATGCAGTCCCTGGATTTGGATTATGGATCCAGTGCATTTTTGCTTGTTTGTGGTGCATTAGCGGAAAATATGGCGACCTGCTGGATATGATCTCTTTTGTGGTGGTGATGTTTTACATGCTTACCATTTTCGGAATTTTTATCCTCCGTAAAAAACGCCCCGATGCAAACAGACCTTATAAAGCTTTTGGTTACCCGGTGCTACCGATCATTTATATCTTAATGGGACTTGCCTTTTGCATACTGCTGATCATTTTTAAGCCCAAATTTACCTGGCCAGGATTAATCATCACTTTAATGGGAATTCCGGTTTATTACCTCATTAAAGGAGGTATCGTGCGTCAGGAATTGAAAACGAAAGATCGGGTAGATGTAAAGGGTTAAAATATTAACGGTATTCATCAAAATTTAAAAAAGACCTGCGAAACAGCAATACTATATTTACCACAAAAAATCTGTAATGAGCATTTACGCCAACCCTAAAAAATCAATAGCCTTTATTTTATTAAGTTTTGTTGCCGTTCAATTGCTGGCACAGCAAGTAAAGTTGCAACCTTATGCGCCTAATGCTAATGAAGTGGCAGCTGCTTACCAGTTATCTTTAAAAATGGATACTACTTTACGTAATATTCCAACCAATAATGACATTATTCCTTTCTGGAAAAAAGATGGTACCGCATTTTGGTATAAAAAGAATCTCCCTAACAAAACATGGGAATATTATTATGTGAATGCGGCAACGGGTAAGCGCCAGGTTGCATTTGATCATGATAAACTGGCACAAAATATAGAGAAGGTTACTGGTAAAAAACAGAATCCATTAAAAATTGAGCTTGCAGCGCTATATTTTGCCGATCATGGTAATCACGCAAAATTAAAATTTTCGGATAAATGGTATCAGTTAAACCTGAACGATTATAGTTTAACCCATACAAACGATAGCAATATTTATCGGTACAATGCCAGGCGGCCTTTACAACAACGCAGATCGCGCTGGCAAGGAAACCGCGAGATCGAAAAATCGCCTGATGGCAAAAGTGAAATCCTGATCCGCGGTGGTAACCTTTTTGTAATTGATTTAGCAACAAAGGCAGAAACCCAGTTAAGCACTGATGGTAATGCCGATAAACCTTATGGAGACTTTGAATGGGCGCCTGATGGTAAAAACATTGTTGGCTATAAAATTGATCCTAAAGAAATTAAAAACGTTCATTATGTATTAAGTTCTGTTCCCGGCACTACACGTGGCGTGTTAAAAACGAGAGAATATGCGCAGCCCGGTGATGACTTTACTGCTTATCAGCCCTATGTTTTTAATGTAGCCAATAAAACGGCCATTAAAGTAGATGCAGATCCGATTGATTTCTTTGATGCACCCCAACTGCATTGGCGCGGCAATAACAGCAGATATTATACTTATGAGAAAGTGGATAGGGGGCACCAGCGTTTCAGAGTCATTGAAGTGGATGTTTTAACAGGGAAAACCAAAAACATTATTGATGAGAAAACCAAAACCTTCATTTATGAAAGTCGGATTTATACCAGATACTTACCTAAAACAAATGAAATATTGTGGACGAGCGAGCAAGATGGCTGGCAGCACCTTTATCTGGTAAATGCCTTAACCGGAAAGCAGCAGTTAATTACGAAAGGAAATTATGTAGTTCGTGATATTGATAGTGTAGATATCGTAAAACGCCAGGTATGGTTCAGGGCAAATGGCATGCATGCTGGCGAAGATCCTTATTTTATGCATTATTATAGGATTGGCTTTGATGGAAAAGGTCTGGTTAACCTCACACCCGAAAAAGGCAACCATAACCTCAGCTTTTCTCCAGATCGCAAATATTATATCGATACCTACTCTCAGGTAAATGTACCTTCAGTGAGCGAATTAAGGCTTACGGAAAGCACAAAAAAGGTAAGCGAAATAGAACATGGAAAAACAGATGCTTATTTAGCGACAGGGGTTAAACTGCCCGAAGTGTTTGTAGCCAAAGGAAGAGATAATAAAACCGATATTTGGGGCATTGCTTGCTTCCCTTCGAAAATGGATCCGAACAAAACTTATCCTGTAATCGAAAATATTTATGCAGGTCCGCATGATAGTTTTGTGCCAAAAAGTTTCCTGCCGGCCAGTGAAATGCAGAGCATTGCCGAATTGGGTTTTATCGTGGTGCAGATTGATGGAATGGGTACAGCTAATCGCTCCAAAGCTTTTCATGATGTCTGTTGGAAAAATATAGCTGATTCCGGATTTCCTGACCGGATATTATGGATGAAAGCGATGGCGGTTAAATACCCAAATGCTGATATCACCAGGGTAGGGATTTATGGCACTTCGGCTGGTGGACAAAGCTCTACTGGTGCACTATTATCGCATCCTGAGTTTTATAAGGCCGCCGTTTCTGCCTGTGGCTGTCATGATAACCGCATTGATAAACAATGGTGGAACGAACAATGGATGGGTTATCCGGTAGGACCGCATTATGGCGAACAATCTAACATTACCAATGCGGGTAAATTACAGGGCGATCTATTTTTAATTGTGGGTGAAGCAGACGAAAATGTACCACCAGAATCGACCTATCGACTGGCCGATGCCTTGATCAAAGCCAATAAAAATTTCGATATTTTAAGCATTCCAGGCATGGGACACAGCGATGGTGGTGTTTATGGACGTAGACGTAAGCGTGATTTCTTCGTGAAACATTTATTAAATGCCGAAGCACCAAACCCGAATATTTCAAAGTAGCTTTGGTCGTTAGTTTATTGGTCATTGGTTGATTCGTCATTGCAAACTGCCAATTGTTAATTGTCAACTGCAAACTGATAACTTAATAATTGAAGATAATTGGTTATTTTAGCTGTAATAAATTACGCTATGAAAAATAACTTTTTGATTTTGGCTTTCTTATGCTTTTCTGTTCCTGCTTTTGCGCAGTTAAAGAAAGCTACAGTAAAAGATTTGGCATTTATGTCCGGAACATGGGTACAGAAAAGTGACTGGGGAGATTTGGAAGAATTTTGGAGTGAACCAAATGGTGAGAGCATGATGAGCAGCTTTAGGTGTGTTAAAAATGGGAAAGCCTTATTTTACGAATTTGTAGTCATTGAACTGGAAGAAGGTTTCCCGGTGATGAAGATGCGGCATTTTAACCGCGGAAATGTTGCCTGGGAGGACAAAGAAAAGCCGCTGCTTTTTCCGCTGGTAACCTTAAAAGGAAAACTTGCTGTTTTTGAAATGAAAGATAAATCGGTGCGGCTAAGTTATCAATTGATTGCTAAAAATAAATTAACTGTGGTGCTGGAAGAAAAGGATAAAAATGGTCAGTTAAAAAAAGATTTTTTCAGTTTTAACCGAAAACTTTATTAATTTTCCATCTTAATTATCCTAACATGTTGCCAAAAATCAAAATATCTTGTCTGTTTTTATTTGTACTGTTATCGGGCGCATTTGCGGCTCATGCCTCAATAGATTTCTATCAGATCAAAATTTATCACCTGAAAACCGATGCTCAGGAAAAAACAGTAGATGATTATTTGCAAAAGGCATATTTGCCTGCATTACATCGCAATGGAATAGCCAAAGTTGGTGTATTTAAACCAATTGTAAGTGATCAGACCGGAGTTAACGAGAAACTGATTTATGTATTTATTCCGTTAAAATCGCTTAATGGAGTTTTGGAATTGGATAAAAAGTTGGCCAAAGATCAGCAATACGCGGTTGATGGTAAAGCCTATCTGGATGCAGCCTATACCGATGCCCCTTTCGAGCGGCTGGAATCTATTGTATTAAAAGCTTTCGAAAATGCGCCCCATTTTATGTTGCCCAATCTAAAAGCACCAATGAAAGAAAGGGTGTATGAATTAAGAAGTTATGAAGCACCGACGGAGCAATACTTTCAGAACAAAGTTCAAATGTTTAATAAAGGCGATGAGATCGGTTTATTTAAAAGATTAAATTTTAATGCCGTATTTTATGGAGAGGTCATTGCCGGAAGCCGCATGCCTAACCTCATGTATTTAACCACTTTCGAAAATAAAACCGATAGAGATGCGCATTGGAAGGTCTTTTCGGCTGATGAATACTGGAAAAAACTATCGGCTATGCCAGAGTATCAGCACAATGTTTCTAAAAACGATACCAAATTTGTTTACCCAACAGACTATTCTGATTTTTAAGGAAGGCAAAAGCTTAAAGACTAAAGCTTAAAGGTAAACTACATGCCATGGAAATCTGTGATTCCATAGCCAAAGATAATGGCAACTATAAAGATCCTGGAACAACTTACCATTGACAGACTCCAATTGAAAGATCGTCATCTCGACCGGAGCAACGCGAAGTGGAGAGATCTTTTTGCCAGATTATTCATTTAAATGCCGTCACTCATATTGCTTTGCAATAAGTTATCCTCAGGATGACGACTGCGTGGCTTGACTGGAAATCTTAATTTTCTTAATTCCGTGCAAATATGTGCTTCCCCGCCTGAATGGTCGGGCAGGCGTGGCAAATTAGTGCAACTATAAAGATCCTGGAACAACTTACCATTGACAGACTCCAATTGAAAGATCGTCATCTCGACCGGAGCAACGCGAAGTGGAGAGATCTTTTTGCCAGATTATTCATTTAAATGCCGTCGCTCATATTGCTTTGCAATAAGTTATCCTCAGGATGACGACTGCGTGGCTTGACTGGAAATCTTAATTTCTTCACTCCGTGTAAATCTGTGCTTCCCCGCCTGAATGGTCGGGCAGGTGTGGCAAAATGAGCAGCTACAAGGATCCTGAAACACCCGTCCGACTGGCCGGGCGGAAGTTCAGGATGACGATTGCGGGGATGACGCGTACAGGAATTGAACAATACTTTAGCAAATCGTATCTTTACACCCGTAAACTGATTTTTTGCTATCCTGTCGGTTTGCCTTACTAATGATGAAATTTATCAAAGCATTTGGTCTTATTGTGCAATGCTTGCTGTTTTTTAACGGCGTTAATGCACAGGTAGTTGATCAAACTGCTATTCCAGAACATTATGTGCTAAAAACATATGGCATTAACGATGGTCTCCCTTCTAAAAATACCACTGTTGCTTTAAAAGATAAAAGAGGTTTTGTATGGATAGGTACAGAAAATGGGCTCTGTAAATTTGATGGTTATTCTTTTAAAATTTATGTAAACATTGCCGGCGATAGCACTTCCTTAACCAATAACTACATCAACGCAATAGCTGAGGATAACCACGGGGTTTTTTGGGTGGCTACCATGAATGGACTAAACAGATTTGACCCGGTTACCGAGAAATTTGAACGCTTTTATCATAAAGAAAACGATAAAACTTCGCTCAGCAATAATAAGGTATGGTCTCTATTGATTGACAAAACAAATAAATTATGGGTAGGTACCGATGATGGGTTTAATCTTTACAACAAGAAATCAAAAACATTTACGGTTTATCAGCCCGATGCAAAAAATACATATGCCATTAAAGGAAAATCGGTCAATGCCATTGCAGAGGATGGATCTGGTAATTTATGGCTGGGCAACTGGAGCAATGGACTGAACAAATTCGATCAAAAAACAAAGCGGTTTACCAGTTATATGCAAAAGGAAATCGCCAGTCAAAAAAATCCAAACGACATCTGGACCCTCTGTATCGACAATGAGGGCATGATATGGATCGGGTGTTATTGGAAAGGCGATCTGTTCCGTTTTGATCCGAAAAGGGAAATGTTTACCACTTATAATAGTGGGAAAACAGGTAATTCTGCAGTATTTAATGTTTTGAGTTTAGGTGCCGGAAAATTACTGGTAGGAGGAAGTGCGGGGATATTCTGGGTAAACACAAAGCTCAATAAATGGGAGAAAATAGATAACCTCGAATTTTTTGCCAATGGCAGCTTTTACCGCGATAAAACAGGGATGATCTGGCTCTGTGGTAAAAATGGTCTCAGTAAAATCGATTTTAATCAGTACAAATTTAATTTCATCTCACTCCCTTTCGGACAGGCAGAAATCAAATCAATCATTAGTGATAAGGGCAATTTTTGGCTGGGTACCAACAAAGGCCTTTATCAATATCATCCGGATAACCGCTCCATTACCAGGCTTTCGCACAGTAGTAACTCAAATAGTTTATCCAGTAACGATATTATTAACCTGTCTGTCGATTTAAAAGGTGATTTATGGGTAATGAGCGAGAATGGGTTTGACTATTATAATGAAAAGGAGAACAAGTTTGTACATCACCACCATCGTTCGGCACTCGGCAGTTTTTTTAACGAAGATGTTTTTAGAGATCTGATAGAAGTAAACGATGGCGAATATTATTTAGCTACGGATGCAGGTTTAAAAATCTATAACGATCAAACCAAAGCTTATACGCATTATTATAACGATCCTAAAAATTTAGGCTCATTAAGTAATAACCATTTAAACTGCCTGTTAAAAGATGCGCAGGGAAATATCTGGATTGGAACCTATGGAAGTGGCTTGAGCCGCTTTAATCCAAAAACCAAAAAGTTTACGAATTATAGAATCGATAATTCAAAAAGAGGTGGTATTAGCAATAATATTGTAATAAACCTTTATCTGGATTCGCATCAAAATATTTGGATCTGTACCCGCGATGGATTAAATAAATATGTAGCCAAAACAAATACTTTCGAGGTATATTCAAAACAAAATGGTTTTGCCAGTAATGTTTTTACTGATTTGGTAGAAGACAATAATGGCAAGCTATGGGTAACTACCGAGCAAGGCATTTCGCTTTTCGATCCGGTATCCAAAACGGTTAGAAATTATGACGAAAAGGACGGTGTTTATGCCAATGAGGCCATTTGCAAAAATGCAAAGGGAGAAATTTTTGTGGCGGGTAATAAAGGCATCGTTTATTTTAATCCACAACAACTCAAATACAATAAAGAAGCGCCTGCAGTTTACTTTTCTGATTTTTCTATTTTTAACAAACTAATTCTCCCAGGAAAGGATTCTCCTTTAAAATCGCCTGTTTATATGACGAAAAGTATCACCCTGCCTTACGATCAGAGTGTGCTTTCATTCGGTTTTGTAGCCCTGAACTATACACTCTCAGAAAAAAACCAGTATGCTTATTTTCTGGAAGGTTTTGATAAAAAATGGAATTATAGCGGTAGCGAACATAAAGTAACCTATACCAACTTAAATCCCGGTAAATATACTTTAAGGATCAGGGCATCAAATAACGATGGCATTTGGAATATGACCGGAAATTCGATCCAGATCATCATTACGCCACCTTGGTACCGTACCTGGTGGGCGTTTGCTTTGTATGGTTTGGCTTTCTTTGGTCTGGTATATGCCTATCTTAAATATCGAGAACGCCAATCTAACTTAAAATTTCAGATTAAACTGGCTCATATAGAAAGTGAAAAAGAAAAGGAGCTGAGCGAGAAGAAACTATCCTTTTTTACCAACGTATCACACGAGTTCCGTACACCGCTTACCTTGATTATCAATCCGGTTAAAGAACTTTTGTATAAAAATGACAATAATGTTGATACTACTGATTTAAATATTGTGTACAGGAATGCCAAGCGACTGCTAAGTTTGGTAGATCAGCTGTTGTTATTTAGAAAAGCAGATACATATGGCGAAAAGTTAAAAGTAGCACCAATAAATCTGGTGAATTTGTGCAGGGAGGTATTTCTTTGTTTTATACACCAGGCCCGGTCAAAAAATATAACGCTGGAGTTTAGCTGTGCCGATGAGATGATTACGCTTTATGCTGATCGTGAGAAAATGGAAATCGTGTTTTTTAACTTGCTTTCCAATGCAATAAAATTTACACCAGATGGTGGTCATGTTAAAATGATCGTTGATAATAGCCAGGAAAATGTAATCATCATTGTGGAAGATTCCGGCTGTGGTATTGGAGAAGTAGCAGGAGAGAAACTTTACGAAAAGTTTTATCAGGATCCCGGTAATAAATCGGCTAAAGGTGGTTTTGGCATTGGTCTATATCTTGCTAAAACTTTTATTAAAATGCATGGAGGTACTATAAACTATACCAGTGTAGAAAATAAGGGTACCACCTTTAATATTGCTTTGTTACGGGGGATCAGTCATTTTAAAGACGCCGTGATATTGCAGGAAGCATTAGTAGATAGCGAATCTTCATTGTTCAAAGAACTGATAGAAGACGAGATCAGCGCCAACAAAGTTGTCGAAGCAGCCGAAGGTCGTGTGATAGATAACCAGCTTACCATCGAATCAAAAAGCATGCTTATTATTGATGATAATGTAGAGATCAGAGCATACCTTAAACAGGTTTTTAAAATGGATTACCATCTTTACGAAGCCAGTAATGGCGAAAAAGGTTACGAAATGACGAAAGAGCTCTTACCGGATATCGTGATCTGCGATGTGATGATGGATGGTATAACAGGCATAGAACTTTGCAGCAAGATAAAAGAAGATGTTTCCATTTCTCATATACCGATTATTTTACTGACGGCCATATCTGCACCAGAGGTTAAGCTTAAAGGAATAGAGGGTGGTGCCGACGATTACATTAGCAAACCTTTCGATAAGGATTTTTTAAAGGCACGGGTAGCCAGTATATTAAAGAGTAAAAATGCGCTTCAAAAGTATTTTTATAATGAAATTACACTCAACTCGAACAGCACCAAAATCTCTGCCGAATACAAAGAGTTTTTAGATAATTGTATCCGCATTGTAGAAGAACATCTTACCGATCCTGATTTTAATATCGATACCTTATCAACCGTATTGGGGATGTCGCGATCTAATTTATACCGTAAAATAAAATCCATTTCAGGTCAGTCTGCCAATGGGTTTATCCGTTTCATCAGGTTAAGGAAAGCGGCCGAAATTTTTATCAGTACAGATAAAACCATTCAGGAAACATCTTACCTGGTAGGCATTACCGATCCCAAATATTTTAGAGAGCAGTTTTATAAATTGTTTAATATAAATCCATCACAGTACATTAAAAAATTCAGGAAACCGTTTTCCAATCATATCCAAATAAATTCAGCAGGCAAAAAAGGCAAACCATAACCCTGCTCGTTTATCGGTTTTCCAAAATATGCCTTAAAACCTCATTTGGGCCGTAATCCGGTCTGTTTACCCCTTAAATTTGGATTGTTTGTACCCTTTTAATATGGCTGGTTAGCACTACTTTAGCCGCCTACTAAGCGGTTCTATAACTATAAAATCTAATAACAAATCTGTTATCTAAATTATAGATCTGATCTGCTAACCAAATATTAATGTGCAAACCAAAATGAGAAAAAAAAATCTGAAGGAATTTTCACCTTTAAAATTCTTTAAAATTAAAGCATTGGCTTTTCTAATTATCTTATCAATTAGTTTACCTGTAACCGCTTCTTCTTTTTCTGTATGGACAGAAAAAATGAAAGTGGCGCGCGAAATTGTGGTAACGGGTACTGTTACAAGTGACGGAGCGCCATTTCCGGGAGTAGCGGTTAAAATTAAAGGGACCGAAAAAGCAGTTCAAACCGACGCGAAAGGCAAATTTAGCATTAGTGTGGCAGCCACAACAGACGTACTTGTTTTTTCTTACGTCGGCTACAACAGTCAGGAACAGACCGTTGGCAATAGAACAACCATTAATGTGCAACTTGTTTCCGATACCAAAACACTGAACGAGTTGGTTGTGGTGGGTTATGGAACCCAGAAGAAAGCAACCCTTACCGGATCAATATCGCAGGTAAAAGGGGCGGATCTTGTAAAAAGCCCTCAACCTAACTTATCCAACTCATTAGCTGGACGTTTTTCTGGCGTAGTAATTAATAATAGAGGTGGCGAGCCTGGTTTTGATGGTTCGAACATCACCATTAGGGGCTTAGCTACTACGGGAAGCAATAACGTGTTAATCGTTGTAGATGGAATTCCCGGACAAATTGGTGGACTGGAGCGTTTAGATCCCAATGATATTGAAAGTGTTTCTGTATTAAAAGATGCCTCTGCCGCTATTTATGGTAACAGAGCAGCTAACGGGGTAATTTTAGTCACTACAAAAAAGGGTAAAACAGGCAAACCAACTATTAATTATAGTTTCAACCAGGGTTTTAGCTCGCCAACCAGATTGCCTAAAATGGCAGATGCTGCAACTTATGCGCAAATTATGAACGAGATCAACTTCGATTCTAACCCTTCAGGCGGACTTAATCAGGCTTACACGGCAGATCAGATCGAAAAATTCCGTAACGGTTCTGATCCTTTATTATACCCTAATACCAATTGGATCGATCAAACATTAGAAAAAACAGCTTTACAGAGTCAGCATAGTCTTTCTATTAATGGTGGTGGTCAGGATGTGAAGTATTACATGTCGTTAGGAACGGTTTCACAAGATGGCTTGTATAAAAATGGTGCAACCAAATTCAACCAATACAATTTCCGTACTAATGTAGATGCGAACGTTTCTAAATACCTTAAAGTTGGTTTATCGGTGTCGGGCAGACAAGAAAATCGCGTGTATCCTCAGGTTGCAGCCGGCGATATTTTTAGATCTATTTACAGGGCAAAACCTATTGTAGCTGCTTATTATCCAAACGGTTTACCTACAACAGGTATAGAAAATTCAAATCCTGCGGTGCAGGTTACCGATATTGGTGGAACCAGTAAATCGCCAACACAGGTTTTAAATGGTATTTTAAGAGCTACTTTTATTGTTCCAGGTGTAGAAGGCCTTTCTGTTGATGGTTTCTTCTCGGCTGATAAATCTAATGTATTTACCAAAAGTTTCAACAAACCCTATCTGTTGTACCAATACGATGCTACCTCTAAAACTTATAACAGTGTAATTACAGGCGGTAATAACCAAAGAGCTACCCTGACTGAGAGCCAAAAAAATGAGTCGTTGCTTACTTCAAATATTAAGTTGAACTATGCACGTCGTTTTAATCTGCACGATATCAATGCATTTGTGGGATATGAGCAAAGCGAAAACCTTTTAGAATATTTCGATGCACAACGTTTTAACTTCCTGTCTACCAATTTGCCCGAACTTTCGCAGGGTGGAGCTGCTGCTACCGATTATCTAAACTCTGGTTACAGCACAAACTATAACCGCAAGAGTGTAATTAGCCGTTTAGCTTATAGTTATGACGATAAATACCTGTTTGAAGGACAATTACGTATTGATGGATCATCTATATTCCCGGATGGTAAACGATATGGTTATTTTCCTTCTGCATCTGTGGGATGGGTGATGTCAAAAGAAAAATGGTTCAGCGATAATGTTAAATTTGTTGATAATCTAAAAATCAGGGCCTCATACGGTGCATTGGGTAACGATAATGTGAAAGGTTTCCAGTATTTTGATAATTATGTATTGGTTGGAAATGGATTTGTAGCTCAAAGTCCGGGCGCCACATCATCAACCATACAACCAGGCGTTAACCTGGTTAAATTGGCAAATCCAAACATTACCTGGGAGGTAGCTAAAAAGCTTGATATTGGTATTAATGCGACGGTGTTTAAAAACTTTAGTATTGAGGCCATTTATTTCCAACAAAAAAGATCTGATATCTTAACCACACGTAATGCATCATTGCCAGGTTCTTCAGGTATCGTAAATCCATTTAATGATAACAGCGCCAACTATACGCCATTAGTACCTTCAGAAAATATCGGTAAAGTAAATAATACAGGTTTCGAAGCTACTTTAGGTTACAACCACAACGGCGAAAACTTTAAATGGAATGCATCGGGCAACATTACTTATGCTAAAAGTAAAGTAATCTTTATTGATGAAGCCAGTGGCACGCTAGATTATCAGCGCCAAACAGGTGGGCCACTAAATACTAGTCTGCTTTACAATGCCATAGGTATATTTAGAACGCAACAGGAGTTAGACGCTTATCCGCATGTTAGTGGGGCTAAAATAGGCGATCTTAAATACCTGGATTACAATAATGATGGAGTAATAAATGCCGATGACCAAACCAGAACGCCATATAGCAATACGCCTCAAATTACTTATGGATTTACGCTTGGTGCTTCTTATAAAAACTTTGATTTATCAATCTTATTGGCTGGACAAACACAGGTAAGCCAGTATGTTTTACCAGAAGCGGGTAGTGTGGGTAACTTTTACAGCAGTTGGGCAGATAACAGGTTTAGTGCAGCAAACCCGAACGGAACTTACCCTAGGGTAACCGACCGCTCTTCTAATGCCATTAGCGGTGGGCAGTTTAATAATACTTTCTGGTTAAATGATGCCTCATTTTTAAGGCTTAAAAACGTAGAACTTGCCTATAACATCAAAGCCAGTTTCTTAGATCGCATCAATGTTTCTGGAGTAAGGGTTTATGCCAGTGCCTTTAACCTATTTACCATTTCTAAAGTTAAAGATTACGATCCAGAAGGAAACAGCGGTAGCGGACAGTTTTATCCACAACAACGCATTATTAACCTGGGTGCCAACATTAAATTTTAATCATCATGAAAAACAAATCAATATATATAACACTTTTAGGCCTGTCCCTTATCTCAGGGACTATGGTGGGCTGTAAAAAAGAAATTTTAAACGTAGAACCAACCGATATTCTTTTGCCTGCTACCATTGAAAGTGATACAACAGCATTAGAGGCTTATATAACCAACCGATACCTGGGTACACGTTTGCAGGATAAAGAAGGTGACGGATCTGTGCCAGGTTTCGGCAGAGGTTTTGAATATAGTATGTGGAGTTCTTTTACCGACGAATCTGTTTATAATAATGATGATGCAACCTGGTTGATCCAGAGAGGACAGTTGGCACCTGAAAATTTAGGAAGTGCTGGTGTATATTGGGGTAGGAGTTATCGCGGTATTAGAGAATGTAATTATGCACTATCAGTACTGTCCAAAATTGCAATGAGTGCAACACATAAAAAACAATTGGTAGCCGAAATTAAATTTATCAGGGCTTTTCGTTATCAGGATTTAATCAGAAACTATGGCGGTATCGTTTTAATGGGCGATAAGATCACCGAACTTTCGGACAATCTACAAGATCCGGCATTGTTTCAGCGTGCTTCGATTAAAGAATCTATAGATTATGTAGCTGCTCAGCTAGATCAGGCTGCTGCAGATTTACCTTTGGATAATAGTGGCAGCTGGTTAGCTGGCAGGGCCACTAAAGGCGCAGCACTTGCACTTAAATCTCGTTTATTGTTGTATGCTGCAAGTCCGTTATATAATGCAGGGACCTGGCAGGCAGCTGTTTCGGCAGCTCAGGACGTTATTTCTTTGAATAAATATGGAATTTATACCGGTGGATACGCAAACTTGTTTTTAACTGACCAAAGCAATGAAGTTATTTTTGCAAGGTTGTTTACCAAAAATGCCAACCATACTCATTTAGAAATTGCCAACGGACCAAACGGTTATGGCGGCTGGGGAGGCAATTTACCAATGCAGAACCTGGTTGATGATTATGAAATGGCCAATGGTAAACCGATTACCGATCCTACTTCTGGTTATGATAGCAATGAGCCTTACAAAGGTCGTGATCCACGTTTTGCAGCAACCATTTTATATAATGGCGCAGCATACCGCGAGCGTAATATTGAAACTTTTGTTCCGGGAGGAAAAGACAGTAAAGATGGAAATGATAACTGGAATACCAGTAAAACCGGCTATTACCTTAAAAAATATATGAATGATGCCTATCCATTGCAAAACCCTTGGGGCAACGCAGGTTTCCAGCCATGGATTTATTTTAGATATGCAGAAATTTTGCTTAACTATGCTGAAGCGGCTAACGAAGCTTACGGACCTGACGCTGTTCCAGCCGGATCTACAATGTCGGCCAGACAAGCCATCAATATGGTAAGGGCAAGGCCGGGTGTTAATATGCCAGAATTGGCTGTAGGTCTTACGCAGACACAAATGCGCGATGCCGTTCGCTATGAACGTCGGGTAGAACTTGCTTTTGAGGAACATCGTTATTATGATGTGAGAAGATGGAAAATTGCAGACGTAACCGAAAACAAACCTGCTGGCGGAATGATTATTACGAAGACAGCTACAGGTTTTACTTATACGCCTAAAGTGGCTTTAGACGGACGTAAGTTTGAAACCAAACATTACTGGTTACCTATACCTAGAGCCGAAATTTTAGCATCAGGTGGTAAATTGCAGCAAAACCCTGGTTATTAATCAATAGAAATAATTGTTTGCATGTTAAAGTCATTCCCACATCTCAACCGTTTTTTTATCTGTCTGGCATTGTTTTTATCTGCAGGAACAACGCTTGCACAGGAAACTGTTTTAAAAGTAGAAATAGATCCTGCCATCACATTCCAGACCATAGAAGGCTTTGGTGCTTCTGATGCCTGGACTTGTCAGTTTGCTGGCCTTTGGCCGGCAGAAAAAAGGGATAGGATGGCCGATTTACTGTTTAGTACCCAAACTACAAAAACGGGGCAACCCTTGGGCATTGGGCTTAACATGTGGCGTTTTAGCATTGGTGGCGGTAGTGCCGCCCAAGGTAAGGCAAGCGATATTGGCGACGAATGGCGTCGTCAATACGCTTTTTTGCAGCCAGATGGCACTTATGACTGGAACGCCATGCCCGGACAAACCTGGTTTTTAAAAGCAGCCCAAAACCGTGGTGTAAAACAGTTTATCGGTTTCGTAAATAGTCCGCATGTACTATTTACCAAAAACGGAAAAGCCTATTCTACAGATGGCAATTGTAACCTGAATTTTGATAAACTTCCTCAATTTGCCGATGATCTGGCTAATACCATTAAAGGAATAAAAAAAACAACCGGAATAGAATTAAATTACCTTAGCCCGGCAAACGAGCCACAGTGGAAATGGAATGAGCACAATCAGGAAGGCTGTCCGTACAACAATACCGAACTTGCTCAACTTTATAAAGGTGTGAATGAAGCTTTGGTTAAAAACCGGCTAAAAACCAAAATACAGATAGGAGAGGCTGGTCAGCTCGATTATTTATACGATAAAGGAAACCCTACTAAGGGAAACCAGGTACAACAGTTCTTTAATTCGTCATCGCCCAATTATGTCGGCAACCTTTCTAATATAGACCAATCTATTTCCGGCCATAGTTATTTTACCACCAGTCCGGTAGAAAAATTTATTTCGGTCCGTAAAAAAACAGCTGAAGCCGTAGCGCAAATAAGAGGTTTAAGATACTGGATGTCTGAATATTGTGTGCTGGGTGATGAAGTGCTTAAAGGCGAAAAACGCGATCTGGGCATGGTAACTGCCCTTTTTATTGCCAGGTTGATCCATCATGATCTGGTGATATCCAACGCTACCTCTTGGCAGTGGTGGCTGGCCGTATCAGCAGGTGATTATAAGGACGGTTTGGTGTATATCGACAAAAATAAAACAGATGGACAGGTTTATGATAGTAAACTGTTGTGGGCCCTGGGTAACTATAGCCGTTTTGTTAACCCTGGCAGTAAGCGGCTTCAGGTTAAAACCCTGGGTACAGATGTACCTCAGGTTGATGTATCATCCTTTCAGCAAAATAGAAAAATCGTAACCGTAGTGGTTAATCCTACCGAAAACGATCTTGATCTCAACATGCAGGTAAAGGGAAATAATCAAAGTTTTATACAAACCTACGTTACATCAGATCAATATAGTTTATCGCCCTACAAACAATATCGGGATACCAAACATGTACGTATTCCTGCTAAATCTGTTACCACTGTCATCAGTAATTAACGGATTAATTTGAAATGATCACGTTCCTCATTTTTTAAGTTCATAACATTTAATTTGTGCTGTAAAGCATTTGGTAAGATGATATGGAAAAACTATGCTTTTGATTTTTAAATAATAATACCTCTTTTAATGAAACCTACCTTAAAACACGTATGGATTAAAGTAATTTTAATTACTTGTTTTGCCAGCTTTGGTGCATTTGCACAAGTTAAGCATACTTTTAAACTGGCAGACGCTGTTTTTCTGCTCGATAACAAACCCTTTCAGATCATTTCCGGAGAAATGCATTATCCCCGCATACCGAGAGCGGCCTGGCGCGATAGAATGAAAATGGCTAAAGCGATGGGCTTAAATACCATTGGTACCTATGTGTTTTGGAATGTGCACGAGCCGCAGAAAGATCAGTTCGATTTTTCTGGTAATAATGACATTGCCGAATTTGTTCGTATTGCAAAAGAAGAAGGTTTGTGGGTATTGCTTCGCCCTAGTCCGTATGTATGTGCAGAATGGGAATTTGGCGGTTATCCGTTTTGGTTGCAGAACATTAAAGGTTTACAGGTAAGAAGTAAAGAAGCACAATATTTAAAAGAGTATAAGGAATATATTACAGAGATTGGTAAACGTTTAGCTCCATTGCAGATCAACCATGGTGGCAACATTTTAATGGTGCAGGTAGAAAATGAATATGGTTCTTATGGAAATGACAAAGAATACCTGAAAATTAATGAACAGCTGTTTAAAGATGCCGGGTTTGATGGTGTACTTTCTACCTGCGATCCGGTTCCCGCGTTAGAAGGTGGACACCTGGCAGGTTTGCTTCCAGGCGTTAACGGAATTGATAATCCAACTCAGATCAAAGCACTGATCAACAAATATAACAATGGTAAAGGTCCTTACTTTGTGCCAGAATGGTATCCGGCCTGGTTCGATTGGTGGGGAACGAAACATCATGAGGTAGATCCAAAAACATATGCCAATAAACTAGATACTGCACTTAAAGGAGGCATTTCCATCAACATGTATATGTTTCACGGCGGTACCACCCGGGGTTTTATGAATGGTGCAAACTATAACGATTCTACTGCTTACGAACCACAGACGAGCAGTTATGATTACGATGCACCTTTAGATGAGGCAGGTAATGCCACACCGAAGTTTATGCTTTTCCGCGAGGCGATTAAAAAGAATTTGCCTGCCAGCCAGGTTCTTCCTGATGTACCTGTTGCTAAGCCTTCAGCAGCATTGCCTGCCATAACCTTAACCAAATCTACAAACATCTTTAGCCTGATCGGAAAGCCAAAATTAAGCGAACATCCGTTAACTTTCGAAGCCCTTAACCAGCCTTATGGTTTTGTGTTGTACAGCAGTACCATAAAAGGCGGACGTAAAGGTGTAATTAAAATCAACGAACTCCGCGATTACGGATTGGTATATATCAATAAAAAACTCGTTGGTGTTTTAGACAGAAGACTTGATCAGGATAGTTTAGCAGTTAATCTGCCTGCAGGCAATGTACAACTGGATATTTTGGTAGAAAACCTGGGGAGGATCAACTTTGGCCCTTATCTGCTTAAAAACAACAAGGGGATTACCAAAAATGTAACTTTTAATGGTCAGGAAATTAAATCGTGGAAAATGTACCCGTTACCATTTGATAAAATAGATACCCAAAAACTACCGGCTAAAGTAAACAGCCAATCTGCAGCGGTACTTAAATCGGGTTCGTTTAATTTAACAAAGGTTGCCGATACGTATTTAGATATGCGCCAATGGGGCAAGGGACTGGTTTGGGTTAACGGACATAATTTAGGTAAATACTGGGGTATTGGGCCACAGCAAACCATATATCTGCCGGCAGAGTGGCTGAAAAAAGGAAAGAATGAAATTGCAGTTTTTGAAATGCTTAAACCAAAGCAAAATACATTAAATAGCTTAGCTAAGCCGATTTTAAATGAGTTGAAAAGTAAATAGTATCTCGTCTTTTCAGGATAATAAAAGCCATTACGTAAAATGAAAGCGTAATGGCTTTTTTTGGAAGTTATCCTGAGGAAAACTTTATTGCAAAAAAATCAATATGATTGACAGATAAGTTTATCAGGTAATATCCCGCGGACTAGTAGATTTTGTAAGTGGATTCTCCCAATGTTAGGTACCAAGGATCTTTCAATTGATAGATTCTTCACTGCGTTTAGAATGGCAGTTTAAATTTTTTCCGGCTCATCCAGTTAAGATTTGTTCCTGATTCTGCTTAATGTTTCTAATCTCATACCTACAAACGAAGCTACATACTTCAATGGCACACGGTTAATCAGGTGCGGATAGGTGACCAAAAACCTTTGGTAACGTTTTAATGCGGTAGGAAGCCTGCAGATAAAGGCCCTTTCAGATGCCCCCTGAAAATAACTTTCGGTCATTTTTCTGCCGATATAGTTGGCTATTTGGAAATTATTGTAAAGCTGTTTCGTCATTTCATGTGGAATGGCAATTGCAAATACAGGATCTATCGTTTCAACATATTCATCAGAGCTTTCATTCTCCCATAAATTCCTGATGGTTCCGGCCAATTCATTTTCTGCAGCAATCCAGGTGGTAATTTTTTTATTTCCCATTTTAAGGTAGCCATGTACGGCGCCTTCTAAAATCAGAAAAATGTAACGATTGCGTTTTAATGGCGATGCAATATGTTTGTTTTTAGCAAAACGAACTGGGAATGTGTCGCGGTTAATGATATCTTCCATTTCTGGAGTAAGCGCATGGTAAGACCGAAAGACTGAAATAAGTGGAGAAAAACCACCAAGCGCAGCCCATTTATCTTCGCCATAAATATTTTCAATATTCATTAGAAAAAAGCGGGTTTGTATTTAAAAGTGAAAATAAGTACGAAAATAAAAAAATCCCATATTTTATTTACACCCATAGGAATGTTGCCGACCACTACAAATTTATAAAAAATATATAATAATGAATAGGGGGGGATGGCCTAACTTTAAGCTGGTTTTATAGGTAATTATGGTGTTTAGGCTAAGAAAATATTTTTCTTAAATAATTTTATTGATTTCTGGTTAAACCACCTTCTAAAAATGAAATAGATTGATTTTTTTTGTTGATGTTTAATCAAATGATTTCTAAATATTTAACCTCATTTTATGATGTTCATGTTAACTTTCTATTAAATATTTTGCATTTACCTTTTGCAAGATTGAATTTAATTCCTAACTTCGCAGCCTCGAAAGGGACAAAATGATTCCGTAGCTCAGCTGGTAGAGCATTACACTTTTAATGTAGTGGTCCTGGGTTCGAATCCCAGCGGGATCACAAGAAACAATATCAAAGAGAAATAAAACCCTGCAAATCAAATGATTGCAGGGTTTTGCTTTTAGGGGTTATACCAAAATATGCACGAAATCGCATATAAAATTTGCGTAATTCGGAGCGTCGTTCTTATAATATCAAACTCCCCTAATTCGTGTTAAAAAATTGATATTCAACTAGTTTAATAGATAAACATCTTGTATGAATGAAACTGCAAAGCTATTTTTCACGAGTTTATTGATGGTTTTGACTTCTACCTGCATACGGTGAAGGAAAACGATACCAATACCGCAAACAAGCATATTAAAAATCTCAAAAAGATCGTAAGCATCTGCCGGAAATATAAATGGATCAGTACCGACCCCTTCTTTGGCCATATGCTAAAATCCAAGCCTGTTCACAGGGAGTTTTTAACCGCTGACGAATTGCAGAAGATTACCCAAAAACAGTTTACTACTGACAGGTTATCGCAGGTACGGGACTTTTTTCTTTTCAGTTGCTATACCAGACTTTCCTATGCGGATGTTCAAAAACTTAAACTAGCCGACTTAAGTATTGGGGTTGATGGTGAAAGGTGGATATTTACCTACCGAAAAAACAGATACACGAGTAGCAATACCCTTGCTTCCAATAGCGGCCAGTATCCTTGATAAATATAAAGATCACCCTTATTGCCTCCATAACAACAGGGCGTTACCAATCTCTAGCAATCAGAAAATGAACGAATACTTGGTTGAAATTGCGGCACTTTCAGGGGTAAATAAAACATTGGGCAACAAGATAGCCAAACGGACTTTTGGGACTACGGAAACTTTATTGAACGGTGTAACTATCGAAAGTGTATCTAAAATGCTTGGACACAATTACTGAGCATTTTCTCAGACCAACATAAATCAGCTTAACGTTGATCTAATCAGGATAATGGAAAGGCAAATCAAGAGGTCGATGTGGGTTATTAAACCATAGAAAGAAAACCATTTTTGATAAATGGGTGTTCAGTTACAAACACAAAATAATGAAGGATATACATAACGCGGGTACGCCTGGAGACCATCTGGCCAATGAGCGAACTTTCCTGGCCTGGATCAGGACAAGTATTGCCGTAATGGGCTTTGGTTTTGTAGTGGTTAAGTTTTCACTTTTTATCAGACAGATTGCACTTGCACTAGGTACAAAGGCTTCTGTGCACCAGACTGGTAATTCCCAACGGATTGGCATATTACTGGTCGCGCTTGGGACGTTAACCATCATATTCTCCTTTGTCCGTTACTTAAAAACGAAGGCACAACTGAATAGTGGGCATTACTATCACTCAACATTATTTATAAAAGTAATGACGGTATTGATATTTGTCTCAAGCATAGCCCTGCTCGTCTATTTAATAAAAGCAATTGCATAGTAATAGCCTGCTCATCATTCCCTTTCTTTAAGCAGGCTCCTGATTTTTAATATTAGTTCAAAGATATTGAAGGCTTTGAAACAAAATCATCGGCAGCACACATTTTCTTCATCATATAAATATCCTCATGGGCACTCATCATGATAACAGGTATATGCCAAGTTTTTTCGTCTGACTTCAACTTATTGCATAGCTCTAAACCGTTTCCGTCCCCCAATAACATCCAATAAAAAAAGATCCGTCGGGCTATTGGCAGCTGCGGCCATAAATGACGCTATTGATGCATATTCCATGACCTGAAAATTTTCATCTTCAAGCAGGAATTTCAGCATGTCCCTGATACTCTCATTATCTTCCAGCAATACAACCTTTTTTCTCATCTGCGGTGTTTATAGTAATTCATTTCTTTTTAGAAAATCCCGTTTGTTCATTTAGGCATTCCAAAAGCCTTTTTAGAAATCTTTGCCTTGATTCCAGGTCTGCAGATGCCATATCTCCGCCCAACCAAGGGTTTTTCAAAATAATTTTTCCGACCGACTCATCAATGCACCTGTTTTCTTTCACTTTTACCATAATAATTTAAATTGAATTAAGTTTCCAGATCATCTGTTTTTACCTATTGCAAAAGCCAGACGCAGGCCAAAAAAAGAAACCTGCCCACCGCTACCTTTCCATCCTTCATAACGCAGACCAAGATCTGCTCCATAACTTTTCGAAAAAGGCAGATAAACGCCAAGGGTCGGGCCGTAGGAAAAGGATGAACTGATCCTATCCCCTAGGGTATTGGCAGTGCCCACCTCAATTGCGGCATAGTAAATCCCTGCGAAATAATATTTAGCCCCCAGTTTTATGGGTAGTACACCATTTGCACGGGTCTCCTCTCCGTTATAATCAAGGCGTTTTTTGACATCATCCCTATAACGAAAAACCATATAACCGGCAGAACCAGTAAGATTAATAGCGCTTGCAATATTATATTCCGCCTTAACCGAAGCACCGTAACCATTGACATACACCTTGGCTGTTTTTCCTGTTGGAAAGCCCATGACAAAACCCATGGATATTTTAGAGAAGGCAGCGTTACCCTGCGCCTGTACCATTGCGGCCACTAGTAAAAAGACCGCTATCAAACAAAACTTCGATGTCCATTTGCCCGAAGTACTCATAAGGAAACCCTGGTAAAAAGGTTCAACTCGTTTATTATGCGCTCCAGATATGGAGCAAGTTTAAAATCCCTGGAGATGAAGGACGTAGCTCCCTGTTTTCTGCATTCCCAAACCGTCCCAAGGAGTTCTCCCTCAATGTAGATCTGGTTGCATTTTTTCTTCGGTATATCTATACAAACGTGCATACCATCCATTTCAAACTCATGGTTGAATTCTAAATTTTTCATATTTTCCTTTTTTCTTATCTGACTAATAAAAAGATTTGCCAGGCGGATTGCGCTCCGCCTGGCAAAGTATTAAAGCGCTTGACCGCTTTTGATCTCATCGTTCGCAGGCGAGACAATCTCTGCCCCTGCTTTGATTGCACCGAAAATCTCGGTCATGTCCGTTCCCTTCATCCCTTCCTTGATGTCAACGAGCAGGGCTTTACCGTTTTCCACCTCCACTACATATTTCCGCTCTGTAGACCGGACAATAGCCGAATTTGGCACAAGAAGCGAGGTGGCACCGGATTTAAGCGGAATTTCAACCTCTGCATACATTCCGGCCTTTAAACGGTTGTCTTTATTGTCCACGTCAACCTCCACAACTTCCTGGCGCATATTGCCAAGGGAATTTGCAGATCGGCTGATCTTTGCCTGGTGCTGTTCTCCCGGCAGTGCATTGAAGCGGAACTTGACCATCTGGCTTAGGTCCACCTTGTCCACATAATCTTCTGGAATGGATACCTCAAGCCTCATGTGGGTCAGGTCCTGCAATACCAGCATGGGCAGATCTGAAGATTTCCCTGCTGATACCAGTGCTCCCGGCGAAACATTTCTGTCCACGATCACCCCATCAAAAGGCGCATATACTTTTAAGTAATCCTGCATGGTGCGTACAGAAGCAACGTTTGACCGTTCGGCCTCGGCAATGGCCTTATCGCCTCTCATCCTGGAAAGCGCATTGTCAAGTTCTAAAGGCGATACCGAACCTTCCTCCTTTGCGGCTTCTTTTAACCGCCTGTATTTCTCACTGCTTGCTGATGCAGTCTCACGTGCCTGCAGGTAGCGGGAATTTGCAGATTGTAATTGCGATTCGAGTTCTGGCGCTTCCAGGGTCATAAGCAGCTGGCCTTTGGTCACCTTCGACCCTAAGTCGACCAATATGGCCTTCACAAACCCGTTGGCTTTCGGAAAAATGTTTACCTGATTGAAAGGCTTGAGCATTCCCGGAATACGGGTATAACTGGAAAGGGCCTGCTCTTCAACCTTGGCGGTTTCATATTTGGCTTCCTTGCCGTTTTTTGCGGGACTGATGTCCACGGGCTCCTGGTTTCCGCTGCAAGCTGCCAGGGTACTAATCAAAATTATAATTGGAATGAATCTGGTTTTCATGTTGTTTATCTTATTTAAATTCTTGTTTTTCTAGGCATTAGGTTGGGTTCTTTCAGACTGCTTTTCTTCTGTACCCAGGCGAAAACCTGCGGAAGAATGAAGAGCGCTGCAAGGGTAGAAAAGAATAGCCCCCCGATAACGGCCCTTCCGAGCGGTGCGGTCTGTTCCCCGGATTCGCCCAGCCCTGAGGCCATTGGGATCATCCCCGCGATCATCGCAAAACTGGTCATCAGGATCGGTCTTAAACGGATCCCCGCACTCACCACTGCCGCCCGGGTAGAATCCTTGTATTCCAGCCTGAGTTTTTCGGCGTTTGTCACGATCAATATCGCATTTGCCACTGATACCCCGGTGGACATGATCATTCCCATATAACTCTGCAGGTTAAGCGTAGAACCTGTAAGCAATAATGCGGTAAGCGACCCAAGAATTACAGCCGGAACGGTCGAAAGCACCGTCAGCGAAAGCTTAAAAGATTGGTAATTGGCTGCAAGCAGAAGGAATATCACCAATATCGCAAAGGCAAGTCCACCCTGGAGTGAAGATAGTGTCTCGGTCAATAGGCTCGACATACCTTTCACTTCCGCTGTCAGTCCCTTTGGAGGAGTACCTACCGACTTTAATGCCTTTTCTACATCAGCCGTCGCCGTTCCAAGGTCCTTTTTATTAATGTTGGCACTCACGGTCAGAAAGCGTCTGGGTCCTGAGCGGTCATATTCTCCGGGATGATAACTGGTATTGAATGTTGCAATATCGCCAAGTACCGGACTGCTCTGCCCTTTGACCAAAGGAATTTCCTTGAGCTCATCCATCGTATTCATTACATATTCGGGAACCTGCACCTGTACCTGATAGGTATAGGCAGTTTTTTCATCAAGCCACTGGTTCTTTTCAGTAAAACGGCTAGAAGAGGTACTTGCGGTAACAGACCTAGCGATATCCACGACGTTTAGCCCAAACTGCGCTGCTTTTAGCCTGTCAAGGGTAATGGATACCACGGGGATATGCAGGGGCTGAGCAATCTGGATATCACGGAGGTAATCTATTTCTTTAAGTTTTGCTAACACCTTATTAGAGTAGGATTCGATCTGGTCCATATCTTTTCCCGCCACCCTGATCTCGATCGGCGTGGCAGCACCTTGGCTCATGATCTTCTCGGTCATGTCTATCGGCTCAAAAGTAATGCGCAGATCAGGAAGTTTATATGCTATATTCTTTCTCAGGGCATCTTTGAGCTCATCCATATTCACCTTGTAATCTTCATCGAGGTTCACCTGCAGCACGGCTTCATGGGTTCCGGTATTGAATATATACAAGTTACTGGTTCCGTAACTGCTTGGGATAAGCCCCACATATCCCGAACTGACCGCCACATGGTTATCCACCGTTTGATTGATAATGGAGAGTACCTGCTTAAACTTCTCTTCGGTACGTTCTAACCTGGTACCATCAGGCGCTTTGATGCGGATCTGGAACTGCCCGTTATTGAGCTTTGGCATCATATCCTTTCCAATAAAAACAAAGCCCAGTCCAGCAAGGACAATAACCAAAAATAAATAAATTCCGACAATGCCTTTTTTCATCGGCATCCACCGCTGGATGATCGCCATAAATCTCACCTTTACCCGTTCAAAGAAATCGTTTTTCTCCGGCTCGTCCTTTTCGTTTTCCAGGTGCTTTTCAACCTGTTCTGCCTCCCGCGAGCCAAGTGCCTCCCCAGCATGGGCATGGATCTTGGCATGATCATAGTGCTGGTAACGTTCTTCCTTGATCATCCAGTTGGATAGAATTGGGACCAATGTCTGGGCTACGATGAAAGAGACAATCATGGTAAAGCCAATTGAAAGGGATAGCGGCAGGAACATCGCCTTTGGTATCCCATTCATCATAAAGGATGGCGCAAAAACGGCAAGGATACACAGCAGGATAAGGAGCAGCGGGAAAGCAATTTCCTCACAGGCATCGTAGATGGCCTCACGTTTGGGCTTGCCCATTTCCAGGTGCTGATGGATATTTTCTATCGTCACTGTTGCCTGATCGACCAGGATCCCGATCGCAAGCGCAAGACCGCTGAGGGTCATAATATTGATTGTCTGACCGAACATGCCAAGTAAAAGCACGCCAATTAAAATCGATACCGGGATGGTGATTACTACGATCAGGCTGCTGCGCAGGTCACGCAGGAACAGCAATACCATGAGGCCGGTCAGAAGTGCACCCAGACCACCTTCAGTGATCAGGCTTTTCACCGAGTTGATAACCGCTACAGACTGGTCAAATTCATATGAGATGTGGACATCGTCCGGCAAGAGGCTCTGCATTTCCGGGATTTTGGCCTTTAAGGATTTAACCACCGACCAGGTCGATGCGTCTGCGGTTTTTACTACAGGTATATAAACCGACCGTTTTCCGTTGATCAGTGCATAGTCCACTGTAACATCTGCTGCATCGGCAACTCTTGCCACATCCCTGACCAATATCGAAATGCCGTTTTTTGTGGCTATGGGGATGTTGTTGAATTCATCCACGGTCTTAACCAGCGAGTTCATTGAGGTCACCATCATGGTATTATCCAACCTTAGGTTTCCCGAAGGCGACATCACATTGAACTTGGATAAAGCTCCTACCACCTCGTCAGGGGTCAGGTTGTAGCTCCTGAGCTTGCTTGGATCTACGCTGATGGTGATGGAGCGTGAATTGGCCCCGAACGGCGGTGGTGCCGAAAGTCCGGCAACCGAGGAAAACATGGGCCGGATACGCGTTGCCGCCATATCATAGATTTCCTTCAGGCTCCTGGATTTGGCTGAGAGCACAAGCTGGCCTACGGGAAGTGAGGAGGCATCAAAGCGGACTACTTGCGGAGGTAGTGCTCCGGGTGGAAAGAACTTCATAGCCCGGTTGACCTGAAGGGCGACCTGGGCTGAGGCTTCGGCCATATTTGTACTTTCATAAAAACTCAGCTTGAGCATCGTCAAACCCTGAATGTTCTTGGCGGTAATATTCTTGACACCATTAACATAAAGGAATTGATCCTGCAGACGGGTAGAGAAAAAACCCTCCATCTGTTGGGGGGACATGCCCCCGTAGGATTCGATAACATATATAGTTGGAGAATTAAGCTGGGGAAAAATATCTATTGGGATCTTCAGCGCACTGAGCACTGCAAAGAGCAGTAAACTCGCTATGATCACTACTGTTGTAATCGGCTTTTTCAGGGCCGAGGTAACCATTGACATATCTTTATTATTTTAATGCGTTTAACAGGGAATCTACTTGATTGGTGGCAATAGCCTTTTGAAAAAGCGCCCGGATATACAGGTACTTAGCATTCACAAAATCAGTTTCTGCGCGGTAAAGTATGGTCAGGGCTGCATTGAGCTCAATGATATCGGTCAGTCCGTTCTTGTAAAGAGAAAGCTTTTGGCGATATCCTGCAGCCGCTGCCTTTAACTGATTGGGTATTTCATCCAGTCTTTTATGAGCGGTACCGATCTCTAAGTTTGCCTGAAGGGCGGCATTTGATAACATTAGCCGCTCCTGCTCCAGTTCCTTTAAGTAAAAATTACTGCTGGCCTTTTGGGTCCTGAGCTTCAACTGGCGCCTACGCAGGTCAAACAGGTTATAGCTGATACCCACGCCCACGAGGTAATTTTCACGTTGCCACTCCAGTCCACTAGAGAGACTGTTGAAGTTGTCATTGGCATCAATGCTCGAGCCCCTTGACCAGGCCGCAGCTTGAAGGCTCACCTTCGGATTATAGGCTTTTCTAACCAGGTTTTCCTTCTGTATACTGCTGAGGTAATTACTTTTGTAAAAATCAAGCAGCGGATGGTTTGAACTGTCGGTCAGGTTTACAGATAGGTTTACTTCAAGCGATTTTAGCCGGTCGAGGATCGTACTGTCGGCGACAATTCTTTGTGGGCTTAGCCCGCTGATTGCTGCAATATCGAGCTGAACCTGTTTATAGGTATTGTCCATTTCGATATAGTTCAGCCTTGATTTGGAAAGTTCAGCACCTGCGATGCTGGTATCCACGCCTGGACGGACACCGCTTCTGGCAAGGGAAAGAATCGAACGGTTAATCTGCTCATTGCGCCTGATGTTCTGCTGCTGAATAGATAACATATCCTGAAGCTTCAAAAGGCTAAGGTAATCATCAATGGCAATAGCTTTGGTCTGGTAGCGGCGCTGGACAAACCTGGAATGCTCAGCGAGGAGTTCTGACTTGGCTACCGCATTCTGGGCCTTATAGGCACCAAAGTTATAAACTTCCCAATCTAGGGAAACAATGCCAAGATTAATAAGTGCAGCTTTGGTAGTGCTTTCGGTCCTAACACCCCTGGAATTGGAAGGAACGATACCAAAGGCCATATAGGGCCCTGCAACATTATTGTTGGAGCCCAGATCTGCCTGATAGTTAAGTTTCAGGTTAGGAAGGGCATTCGCCGCGGTCTCTCTTAACTGAGCAGCACGTATGTCAACTGCTGCTGAATCAGCGGCCAGTGAGGGTGAAAAAGCGGTCACGTGATCGATCAGATCGACGATCCCGATGGGTTTTGGGGAAGTTTGGGCATGGCTTTCCAGCCCCATATATAAAAGTGGGAACAAACAGAAAATCTGTTTAATACGGATCATGTCTTTAAATTAAAATTTAAGGAAAAAGATTTGACGGATTTAGTGACAGGAAACCAGGTAATTAACCGTCCGTCGTCACCTCATCATATGAAGGACTTGTCAATAAAAAAATGGAGATAAATCTCAGATCCGAAAGACCTGGTTGGAAATATAAATTGGGACTGATCCGGCAATCCTGTATCTGATTTCAAGAAAATACCTGTTAAGGTTTGTGGCTAAAAGCCCAAGTCCAAAAAGCAAAATGATCCTGATAATAATAGCCTCCAGAACGGGAAGCACGGTTTTTTTCCGTTCATCAAGAATGCACTTAAACTGTCTGGTAATTTTTGAATCCTTTCCAAACGGAGAAAAGCCGCTGTTGCACTGCCCAGCTGATTTTATTCCGCGGGAGGACTCCAAAAGCGAAAGGTTGGATAAAAAAAAGATGTTGCCCAAAGATATAATCAGGTACAGTAAAACAACTCCGATTATAGAGCAATTGGGCATCTGCTTAATTTTCACATCCTTCAATTTTAACAACCTAAATATATTGGTGCTAAATTCCGGATAAATATAAAAAAGCAAGAGAATAAAATGTAACAAAACCGTTGTTAATCAGAAATAGGGTACTTCCTAACTATTCCAATGGCAGCTTTCTAGAGATTCGACAAAATTATCCCTTAGGGGGCTACTTTTCTAATATGATACCCTGCCCTCATAGCACTGGTCAACCTTGCTTTTTGCCTTAGAAAAAGGTATTTCAAAAATAGAATTACCATTTAAAATTGATCTATTTTTTTTGAAATTCACATAAAACAAGTATATTTAGACATAGCATTTGCAGCTATTTTCTATTAAATAAAAGGTGCGTCATTCGGGGAGTTCGAATTTCAAAACCACTCTAAAATGTTGCAAACGATGATTTTTGCATTAGGTGCAAATCCCAGCGAGATCACAAAAGCCTCACAGAAATGTGAGGCTTTTGTGTTTTTATCATTGCTGTGGTTCGAAAAGAAGGGTAGGCGGGGCTCGATTCTGGAAGGCTCGGGCCAGGCGTCCGGGCCTAAAGCGCCTGAGCCAATGCCGGCCTAAAATTTAGCTAAATCAACGATCCGGGGCTCCCTTTAAGAAGCTTACATTCTCTTTAATTATACAATATTGCTCTTACTTTTTGCAAAAATGAATTTATTTTGGCTTCTGAACGGTTTTGTAAGATGATGATCGTTTTATCATTGTCCAAATGCCTTTCTATATACGTGGAATATCCTGGCCAGCCACCAGAATGATACACGATTTTGCCATACTTTTTCGAATTCCCTACAAACCACCCAAATCCATAATGAGTTTCTTTTCCATCCTTTGTTTTTACAGCATTAAATATCAGTTCTTTATCTTTTGAAGATATGAACTGATCGCCATAAAGTGCGCTGTCCCATTTTAATAGATCCGCCGTGGTAGAATTTACTGTCCCGTCGCCCACAATTCCATCCAGATAATAAGTATAAAATTTTTTTCCAAAACTATCGGGTAGCACTTGGCGACCTAAACTATCTGTAACATAGCCAAGCGCATAATTCTTTATTTCCTTTGGTTCAAACCTGCTCCTGTAGATAAACGTATTTTTCATTTTTAATGGTTGAAAAATGTTTTCACTTAAAAATTTTCCAAAGGTCGTCTTTGATACTCTTTCTATTATCAAAGCTAATAAAGTGTAACCTGTATCGCTGTACTCGTATTTTTCGCCTGGTTGAAAAATAACTTTTGGTCTGTATTTAGCGAAGATATTTACAATATCCTGATTGGTAGCAATTTTTGTTTTGTCCCATTTTTCTTCAAAAATCTCCATATAGTCAGGAAGCCCGCCAGTATGATTAAGTAAGTTTCTGATGCTGATATTTCCGTAGAAACCCAATTCGGGGACATATTTGGAAATTTTATCATCATAGTTAAGTTTTCCGCGTTTTTCCAATAAAACAATTCCCATGGCCGTAAATTGTTTGGAAACAGATGCCAGCTCAAATATGGTTTGGTTATTGATTTTTTGCCCGGTTTTCTCGTTAGCAAAGCCATAACTCTTTTCAAATAGGATTTTCCCTTTATCTGCAATCAGCACATTTCCATTGAACATTTTCTGCTCAAAAAGAGTGTTGAATAAGCTGTCAAGCTGCTTATATCGTACGGATTGACCAAATGTGAGATTGGATAACAACAGCCCAATGGTGATCAGTAAAAATGTTCTTCTCATAGCATCTTCTTTAAAATTGCCCATAACGGGGCAGTTATTGCTGAATGGCGGGATTTGACGTTTTTTAGTTTAGTAAATATACAAATTTTGATAAAAAGCACTTCTCATCAAATAGTGGGCATGATAACTTTGTTTCATACCCGCGCAGGCGGGAACCACAAAGTGCTGAGCGAAGCTAATCTAATGCACTTTGCAATAGCATTAGGATTCCCAATTAAATTGGGAATGACGAGGTCCCAAAATATTTTTTTTAGTAAGCCAGCGTAAATCTTTTTAATACAGCCTATTTTAATTTTATGCCTTTTTGGTTCAAAAAGAAGGGGAGGCCTGGCCTCAATTCTGGAAGGTTCAGACAATGCATATCAACTTATTTTTCGGTACCTGCAAACAACTTTGATCACCGCAAATTTTAGTCATCCATCTCAACCTGCTTCGCGACTAATTTCAAATCTTTTATTTCTAAAATATTTTTGTCGTATCCAACTATCAATATTCGAATTAATGCAGTTAAGATTTCTTCATAGGTTAAGGTTTTATTTGGAAAAACAAAAGGGTAGATTAACCTCAGTCCCTTATAAATCAACCTGACGTTTTTTTGTGCTTTCAACGGCATAATAAAACCTGGCCTGAAGCTGTAAACGGCTTTAAAACTCAGCTCATTTAATGCATTTTCTGTTTTGCCTTTTATTCTCGCCCACATTATTTTTCCATTTTCCGAACTATCTGCATAAACTCCAGATAAGTAGAAGAAAACCATATCTGGATTAAGACGCGCAAGTTCCTTTGCAAACACGATTGTGGTATAAAAAGTGATGTGGTTGTATTGCTGTTCACCCATACCAAAAGAACTTATTCCTGCACAGTAAAAACAGCCATCGTAGCCAGTCAGTAGAGTGCTATGTGCACTTAGATTTGTAAAATCTTTTACAATCAGTTCAGCAAGTTTAGGGTGCTTTAATGGAGAAGCCCTTCTATTTACCATCAATACCGCGGTAATATTTGGATTCTCGAGAGTGGCCATCAAAACGCCTTCGCCAATCATTCCTGTGGCGCCTGTTACTATTATTTTCATTTCTATTACCTTGCTTATCAGCGTTCAATCATTTTCCAAAATAGCAGGAATGTATCTGCAATGATGTTTTGTTGTTCTTTTTTGGTGAATTTATTTGAAGACAAGTATTGGTTTACACCAAATACCTGGTTACTGATCAAAGCATATAATAATTTCACATCCATATCAACCACTTGTTGCTCCTCAATAGCCTCAGCCAAAAGTTGTAATACAGGGGCTGTCTGCGCCGAAATTTCATCAGCACCAATTCTTTTCAGATAGGGCGAATTGGAGAACTGCGCAAGAAATGAAAATTCGTTTGGATTACGAAGCGACCATTTCAGCGATTCTTCATAGTAAGTTTTGATGACTTCCTCTGTTGATTTAACTTCTGCCAGTGCAACACTTATACTTTCTGCCGCCTGCCCTTTTAATTTTAAATAAAGTGAAATGATGAGCTCATCTTTAGTCGGGAAAAAATAAAACAAAGTCCCGGTGGCGATGCCTGCCTCTTTTGCAATTTTACTTGTTGGTGTATCATTAAATCCTTGTGATACAAATAATTCCAATGCGGTTTGGAGTAGTTTTTCTCTTTTATCCATGCTAAGGTAATTTTTGGAAAGCAATCGGAGCGTATCATATACCCGATCACATTCCTGGTGTTACTGACTAATTAATTTACATCATCCATCGGGCCACAGAATAATTCATTGACCATAATGGTATCCAAATATTCGTAAAGCCCGCTGATTAAGCCTTCCTTAAACGTTAAAAGCAACATCACATCGTTTTCGTAAATACGGCCATCCTTTCGCTTTCCACGGATATGAACATGAAGCGCTGCCCGCTCTTCGTCTGCCGTAATAGATTGGAGTGTCATTTTCATTCCCTCAGGGAATCGTTCTGCTACGATGCTCCATAACTTCGCCTGATTTTCCATTGATTGTAAACCTCCGAATGGCCACGATCCCTCACCACTTAGCCAATAAACACACTGAGGCGTTTTTAAATTATTCATTTCATCGAAGTTTGCAGCAACCATTGCATTGAAATATTTTTCTGCTATTTCCTTTGTTATCATATTTTATTTTAGTGACTGTTTAGTCAGTCAATACAAATGTACAATAATTTATTTGCCGACAAAATCTCTATATGGTTTACTAATAAAACCGAAAGCGATTTCCCTGTGATTATGCCCTACAAAACAGGAGTGGGCATCGTAATCGGGTTTTTTACGTTATTTTTATGAAAAAAATTTTAAAAATGGAGTTCAATCCCAATAATCCGGTCATCAAATTGTTAATGAAAGGCATGCACCTGAATGAAACAGGCCATGTGGATGAAGCTGCTGAAACGTTTCTTCAGGCCTGGAATGAAGCAGCAGACGATTTTGAAAAGTCTATTTCAGCCTGGTACATCGCGAGGCAGCAAACAGCTATTCCTGATAAAATTAAATGGTATGAAACTGCATTGGGACATGCTCTTGAGTCTGATAATGAATCAACAAAAGGTTCGTTTATAACGAACTTATATTCGGCCATTGCTGAAAATTATAAACTCCTCGGCGATATAGAAAAGGCAGAAAGGTATGATGGTTTAGCTTTAGCCTCCATAAGCCAACCCATTGATAAAGGACCTTTTTATCATGGAACAAGAGCCGATTTACAAGTTGGTGATTTGTTGACCGCAGGCCGCACTTCCAACTATCAGTCAGAACTGGTGATGAATCACATTTACTTTACGGCATTGGTTAACGGCGCCGGACTTGCTGCTGCGCTGGCTCGTGGCGAAGGTGCTGAACGGGTTTACATCGTTGAACCCACAGGCAGTTTTGAGGATGATCCGAATGTGACCAACAAAAAGTTTCCCGGTAATTTAACGCGTTCTTACCGTACCCAGGCGCCCCTGAAAATTACTGGTGAGGTAACAGATTGGTTAAAACAAACACCTGAACAAATACAGCAATGGCGGGAGAAGTTAGCCAATAATAAAGGAGAAATTATCAATTGATGACCCGGGCACTCGAGCATCAGACTACCTAGCATTGAAAGAAGATTTTGGATATCAGGGTGAGCAAAGATATGATCTTGTTGAAAAATAAATTAGCAATTATTTGATATTAGACATAAATTTAAGTTAGTCATCCACAAGAATATTGAGTTTATTATTTACCATAAAAATCAAAAGATATGAGTGGAGAAACTAATGGATTGTTAGTCCCTGATGAGATCGTAATGAATAAAATCTATCATATCAGAGGTATGAAAGTGATGATTGACAGCGATCTTGCTGAACTATATGAGGTACAAACCCGTAATCTTAATAAAGCGGTCAGCAGAAACCTAAAGCGCTTCCCAGATGAAGACTTTATGTTTCAATTAACCGATGAAGAATTTAAAAACTTGATGTTCCAAAATGGAACATCAAGTTGGGGCGGAACACGAAAAGCCCCCAAAGTATTTACCGAACAAGGTGTAGCTATGCTTTCAGGCATACTTAATAGCGACAGGGCGATAGCGGTTAACATTCAGATCATGCGCATATTCACCCGTATCCGTCATATGTTTATGGATAACATGGAAATCCGTTTGGAGATTGAAAAGATCAAGAACAAGCTCGACAATCAGGATAAAAATATGGAAATCGTATTTCGTTATCTTGATGTACTCCTTGAAAAACAGGAGCACCCTAATCCTCCCAGAAAACGGATTGGATATAAACCCGATGATCTTTAAGTATTTACGTTAAGTTTTAAGGTCCAAAATTGGTTCTAAAATGCCAATTTTATGTATAAGATTTTAAGAGATCATTTGAAATATCCTTTCTCTAACAACATCTGTATGGTTCTCCAGTTCTTCGTTTACGAAATTTGAATTAGCTTTGCTCAACTTTGAAATCTATTTTATTAGTCATATAAGTGCTGATATTAAAAATATGACTCTTTTATTTATATTATAGACTACGGAGAGAGGGGAAGTAAAGAAATCTATATTTTTTTGTTTAAAGTAGACGGTACCATGCATCATGATTAATACTCTATTATCATTCAAAAGAATTTCTTACATTTCGACTTTAAGTAATCTAAAATTAACCTGTATGAAACGAACCATCTCAACAATCTCCTTAGGCATAATTGGAATTATAATGCTAGCATCCTTTAATATATCAAAAACATCAGAGTATGACATTGCAGATTTATATCAATCTACCGACTTAAATGCTAATACAAAAGCCCTCACCGAAGACGGCGTGAAAGAAGTGAGTGTATTGTTAACTCCTATCAAATTAGATGTTGGAAAATATGTGGTCTCTCTAACAAAAAAAGGCAAAGACCTTTATAAAATTGATGGTAAAAACATCTACATAGAAACAAAGTACTGTTATGAATATGCTACAGGCGAAGAAGTTGTTTTGAAAATAGAGTCTACTTATGGTTACTCAAAGGGCAAAGTAATTTTTTGATAAAGTGATGTTCAATACCTGTCCTAAGAGTTTCGCAGGGTTCTATGGCTTAGTAAATAGAAAAGAGTCCATGACTCGATTTTATTTGAGTTTATAAGTTCTCTATATCCGTAGAGACGCTATGCTTAACTCTACGAACAGAGGGGGATTTACTCTGGAAAGAATTCCCTTATTGAACAGCCCAAAATTTCTGCAATCTTTTTTAGGTGATTGATGTTATATTTATCATCAGTCTTAGAACGTTCGACATTACCCACAAACTTAGGATTTAGATCCATGGCTACCGACAGTACAGCTTGCGTTAATCCAGCTTGAATTCTTTTCTCCTTGACTTTATCAATAACATATTGTTCTATTTCGGTAAGTTGCGCCATTTGATGGCTAAGTAAGCAATAAATAAAAAATATTTGCCGTGCTATAGCGTGGTAATTGTTTTTTGTTTATATTAGTGTCGAAATAATAATAGTAATTATAAGAGTCTTGCGGTTACAAAATCTGAAGCCGTCAACGCAAGACAGCAGAAAAATACCATATCTATGGCTGGATGTGCTATATTTGTATATCCGCATAGATGTGGGATCTGCTGTAAATCCATGTTGACGTAAGGCTTCAGAAACTTTTATGTAACCATGGTTGGCAGATCCCACATTTATGATTCTGTTAATCCTAAGACTCATTTAAAAGAAATTTAAATGAGATCAATATGGAACCAAAATTATCAGCAGAAGCCGAACAGGCTGTCCATTTCAGGGCGTTTATCCAGCGGCTTGCCCAAAAGTTCGAACCGTTACAGATCTTCAGCTTTTTGCAGAATAGTTATACGCATCATTCACAAGGCTGTTTTACCGATAATCAAAATCATTTTAAATGTGATTATTGCCTGTTGGTAATTACCGAAACGGCAACCCGAATAGATTACGAAATGCAGGATTTTGCCAACACCTATTATCAGCATGGAACGATAACCCTAATCGGTCATAGCAGGCAATCGGTTGTGGAAGCGGTACAGCAAAACAGCCGCTTTTTTATCAGCGTGCTTACCTATGGAAAACTGCTCTATAGTAAGGATGGATTGTTAGACCACGATCCAATAGCTGCATTTATTCCCACAAAAGGTGCAATCAAGGCACTCAAACATTACGAACACCGTATACCGCTGGCTGATGGATTTCTGATGTGCGCATCCGAATGCCTGGAGAAGGAACAGTTTGGGATTTGTGCCTTTATGCTTCATCAGGCTGTAGAACAAACTTGCATCTGCCTATTGAGGGTTCATATTGCTTACCGTTCGGAGTTCCATAACCTTTACCGCCTGCTCCGTTTGTGTACCTGCTTTTCTGAAAAGCCTTTTCAACTTTTCCTGTCTACTCCCGAAGATGAAAAGCTATTTGATATCATGGCTAAAAGTTATTCCGGCTCACGCTATAAAGATGATTTTAGAGTTTCCAGGCACGATGCGGAATCTCTTTATCAACGGGTTGCTTCTTTTATTTTGCTGGCCAATACGATGTGCAACGAAAAAATAGCACTGCTGGCTAAATCGGCATCAGATGATGCAGCCTTAAAAAACACCGATCAGGTACAGATCGAAAAAATATTACAGATCAATAGGTAAAGGCGATGAAGAAGCAAACAAAAAATACCTCAGCTAATAGGATCGTTTATCTTAACCATGATGAAACAGTGGATCCGATAAAAGTGGTACACGAGTTTTTCAGTCACGCATGGCTGCCCAATCATTTGAAGATGCTAAAACGCTGGCGAAACGATGTTGCGTTTGAATCTGAAGAACCAAAAAGGTGTAGCCCAGCCTTCCTTGTTTACAATTACGAACTAACCATAAAGCTGATCGAAGCCGCGTGGCTCTTAAAAGGCCGAAAGCTTGGCCGGCTTGACTTCGATCACAAACAGGAAAGGGAACCCGCAAAATGCTACATCAAAACGGAAAAGAAGAAGCTACGGAACTATCCTCAAAACCTTAGCATTCGCGAGATCGTAAAGCCTTCATCTGTACTAAAGAAAATGTTCAGCATCTATCAACCGGATGGGTACAAAAAAATCCTGCACACCTGGCTTCATGATGCGCTTAACACCTCCTTCATGGAAGAAAGACTTTCTAAATTTGAAGTCATTACCGTTTACGAGCAATTGGTTAAACTGTTCGAGGCTACGTGGCTGATCAGGGAGCGGGTAAAGGATGGTGATTAAAATTGTACATTATATAGTTCAAAATATCAACATGTTATGCGTGTTGGTTCGATGCGGAAAAGACCAGGAACTGCGTTCGGGCGAAGAAAGACTAAGCCAATCCCAGCGGAATTATATAAAAATAAGCGACTTAAAAGTTGTTTAATAAAGACCAAGCATTGCCAGTACGTGGCTCAATGTTTTATAGTGGAAAAATAAGTCCATAAAATAAATACGATTTGTAACGGTATCCTAAACCAAAGATAGCCTATTCCACTGCCATCGAATGTTGCTTTCTGATAATCGATATGCTTTATAGAGGCATAGATATTGAAGGGCAGTAACAATAATAAAAAAACAATAATCAACCAACCAGCTGGTATCCGATAGGCTGGAAAGAAAAGTGCCATAGCAAACAAGATTTCTATAACTCCTGTCAGATAAATAAGAGCAGCTTTAAAAGGTATAAAATCAGGTATCATTAAAGTCATCCCTTTATTGAATGCGAAATGACCAACTGCTGTAAAAATCAGCATTGCTGATAAGGAAATTCTTCCTGATAAAGCGAAGTTGTAATTTCCAAAAGCAACTTTATTAATAATAATTGATATAATAAATACGATAAGAAGAACAAGTAATGGTTTCATTTTCTTTTTTTTCTACAAAGATGCAAGCAGAACAAAAACGAAACAATGAACCCAGGTTAAGAAATACGCTTTCGTATCCTGCTCAATGCCTGTGGAGTAATTCCGATGTAAGAACAAATATATTTTAATGGTATATATTGGATTAGGTTCGGACGCTCTTCGAACAATTTCATATATCGCTGTTCTGCAGTATCACGTAGCAACGATAATTCCCGTTTAAATTTTAATAAAAATAATCGCTCGCTGAAAAATCTACCAATTACATTGCCCATGCTCGTGGTGTTATAAATGGTCTGCAAATCATCATAGGTAATGCGCCATAGTGTTGTATTTGTTAGCGCTTCAATTGCATATAGAGAACCTGTTCTCGTTAGAAAGGAATCATATCCACTTGTAAACTCGCCTTCAAAACTGAAACCAAAGGTCAAATCATTATCAATTCCTGGGATGTAAAAACGAATCATGCCCCGGTCAATAAACGAAAGATAATTTTCTTGTTGCCCTTCTTTTAAGATTAGACTACCTTTCGAAAATTCCTGTTTTGTTAATTTGGCATAAAAGGATTGCCAGTCCTGATCACTCAATGGATAAATTTCTTCAAGTTGTTTTTTAATATGTTCCATACAGACAAAAAATGGTTATTCATGCAATCCTCAACGGCTGGTTACAAAAACAACCTGATAAAGGCCTAAGCTATAAAATTACAATCATATCCAAAATAACTCAATCATAATGTATACACCCCTCAATCCCCAAATTTCACTTTACCTGATCCAAAATCAATATCCCAATAAGTCCGATAACGGAAACCAGTGTTTCCATCAGCGACCAGGATAAAAATGTTTGTTTGATGGATAATCCCAAATATTCTTTGAAGAGCCAAAAAGAAGAGTCATTTACGTGAGAACAAAACAGGCTTCCTGATCCAACGGCGAGTACCATTAAATTGGGGTCGGCACCATGAGGCCCAATAAGCGGAAAAACGATACCAGCAGCGGTGAGGCCAGCTACGGTAGCCGAACCCAGGCAAAGCCTCAACACCGCGGTGATTAACCAGGCCAGTAACAAAGGCGGTAGCGTTAACCCTTGCAAAATGGCTGCAAGGCTGTTGCTTACACCAGTTTCTACAAAAACCTGTTTCAAAATCCCTGCGCTACCGATGATGAAGAGGATCATGGCGATATCTTTTGCTGCGTCAACATAAATAACCATAATGTCGGTTAGCTTTTTACCTAACCTCGTCCCGAGGGTGTAGGTGGCAATACAAATGGTTAATATCATGGCCATGGTTGGATCACCAATAAACCTGGCAAAATTTACAATAGCCACGTGGCCGCTACATAGTCTGCTGATCAGGGTGGTGCCTAAAATGATCAGTACCGGTAACAACGCGGAGATTATACTATTGGCAATCCCAGGCAATTCATGATCGGGCAAGTCATTGGCCTGTAGCGTAACCGTTGGCTTAGATTGCATTTTGATCAATGCTTTTGCGAAAATAGGTCCTGCAATAACGATAGCCGGTACAGCCACGATTAAACCATAAATAAAGGTCTTCACCAGATCTGCATGAAACTGGGTTACCAAAGCCATGGGCGATGGATGTGGTGGTAAAAAACCATGCATCACAGATAGCGAAGCCAGCATAGGCAAACCTACATATACGAGTGGTAACCTGTAGTTATAGGCTACCGAAAAAATAATGGGTATGAGCAATACAAAGCCAACATTGTAAAATAAGGGGATGCCTACTATAAAACCGGTTAACGACATGGCCCAGGTGATGTATCTATAACCGAATGTGTTTTTTAATACCGAGGCTATTTTTTGCGCGGCACCACTAAAAGCAACGAGTTTGCCGAGCATAGCGCCCAAAACAATGATGATGGCCAGCGATCCTAAGGTGTCTCCCAATCCTTTATTAACTGTTTGCGGAATATGCGTGGCGGGCATACCTAACAATAAAGCGGCCGTTACCGATACGATTAAAAATGCCAGGAAAGTATTCACCTTTGCCCAGGCAATTAATAGTACCAGCATCACGATACAGCCCAAAAGAATTAGTACGTCCATGTTGCTGTTAATGGGAATCTCTGGTTACGGTAGAACCTGATCCGCCTACTAAAAAGTCTAAATCAGCACCTTTATCTGCCTGCTGCACATGCTTGATGTATAAGTTTGCATAGCCACGTGTGGCAAGGAGAGGAGGCTGTACCCAATTGCTCCGCCTGATGGCCAATTCGTCATCACTTACTTCCAGGTGGATCCGTTTGTTGGCTACATCCAGTTCTATGATATCACCATTTTCTACCAAGGCTAAATTGCCACCAATGGCCGACTCTGGCGATACGTGCAGTACAACTGTGCCATAAGCGGTACCACTCATCCTACCGTCTGAGATCCTGACCATATCGGTGATGCCCTTGTCGAGCAGCTTTTTGGGTAGGGTCATGTTGCCTACCTCGGGCATACCAGGATAGCCAACCGGACCAACGGTTTGCAAAACCATTACACAGGTTTCGTCGATATCCAGATCAGGGTCGTCTACTCTTGCATGGTAATCTTCAATATCTTTAAACACGACGGCCCGGCCCCGGTGTTGCATTAATGCTGGCGTTGCTGCAGATGGCTTGATTACGGCTCCGTTGATGGCAAGGTTACCTTTCAATACGGTGATTCCGGCTTCGGGAATAATAGGCTGCTCAAATTCATAAATCACTTCTTTATTGTAGTTGATGCCTCCATTACCAATATTTTCTGCGTGCGTTTTACCACTTACGGTTAGGGTATCCATTTTTAACACCGATTGCATTTGTTTTAAAACAGCAGGTATACCCCCGGCATAGTAAAAATCCTCCATCAAAAATTTTCCTGATGGCATCAGATTCACGAGAAGCGGCATTTTGCTGCCAATATCATCAAAATCGTCTAAATTGAGTGCTACCCCCATACGCCCGGCAATAGCGGTGAGGTGGATAATAAAGTTGGAGGAACCGCCCACGGCTGCATTTACCTTAATGGCATTTTCAAAAGCATCGCGGGTGAGTATTTTAGACATTTTCAAATCCTCTTTAACCATTTCAACTATTCTCCTTCCCGATAGCTGGGCAAGCCGCTTGCGCCGGGAATCAACTGCAGGGATTGATGCACCACCGGTAAGGCTCATGCCCAGCGCTTCTACCATGCAGGCCATAGTCGAGGCCGTCCCCATCGTCATGCAATGGCCCGGACTACGCGACATGCAACTTTCTACTTCTGCATATTCATCATAAGTAATTTCGCCTCTTTTTAAGTCTTCTGTCAGTTTCCATACACTGGTTCCGGAGCCAATGTCCTGGCCATGGTATTTTCCGTTTAACATGGGGCCGCCAGGCACTACAATGGTTGGCAGATCTACACTGGCTGCGCCCATTAGGGTAGAAGGGGTGGTTTTATCGCAGCCCGTAAGCAATACTACACCATCAATAGGGTTGCCTCTTATTGATTCCTCAGCATCCATACTGGCCAGGTTGCGGAACAACATCGCGGTGGGTTTTAAGAGCGTTTCACCTAACGACATGATGGGGAATTCCAACGGAAAGCCACCAGCCTCCAATACCCCGCGACGAACACTTTCGGCAATATCGCGCAGGTGGGCATTACAGGGCGTCAGTTCAGACCAGGTGTTACAGATGCCTATAACCGGCCTGCCGTCGAACATATCTTCGGGCATGCCCTGGTTTTTCATCCAGCTGCGGTAGATGAGGCCCATTTTATCTTTTTTTCCAAACCAGGTTGAACTTCTATATGGTGTCATATCCAGAATATACTAGTGGTATTATTTTTAATTCTTTATTTAGTTTTTTGGCTAGCGGACGGATTAATCCAATGGTCTCGCTCGCGCTGGGAGGGGTGAGGAGCCTAACATTTGTTTGTCCATATTATCAGGCAACTACATTGATCAGGGAGCCAATCTCCGAAATGGTGATTTTTACCGTATCTCCGCTTTGTAGCGTAAAATCATCTGCAGGGATGATTCCGGTACCGGTCATTAAATAAGTTCCATGCGGGAAATCCAGTTCACGAAACAGGTAATCTACCAATTCGGTGTGCTTGCGTTTCATCTGATTAATGGATATTTCCTCTTTAAAGATAACAGTATCATCTCTGGATATTTCGATACCGATATGGGCGTCCGGATCTATCGGTTTTTCTGCCACCAAGAGGCAAGGACCTAAAGCGGTAGCGCCATTGTATGATTTTGCCTGTGGTAGGTAAAGCGGGTTTTCGCCCTCAATAGCTCTTGATGATACATCATTACCTATCGTATATCCTTCTATACTGCCTGCTGAGCAAATAAACAAGGTCAGTTCGGGTTCAGGTACATTCCATTTAGAATCCGCCCTGATGCGGATCTTTTCTCCGGGGCCGACTGTGCGGTAAGCTGGTGATTTAAAAAAAAGTTCGGGCCGGTCTGCATCATATACCCGGGCATAAAAATCGCCACCTTTCGCATCTTTCGATTCTTCTATCCTGGCTTCCCGGCTCCGGAAATAAGTTACACCCGATGCCCATACTTCCTGGCTACCGATGGGGGTTAAAATAGCAGAATGGGTAAGCGCTTGTAAATCTTCGTTAGGTTGGAGATTTTGCAACTCGTTATTCACTACATTAAATAGGTTACTCCTGTTAACAAATGTATCCCAGTTTTTTTCTTCGCTTAAAAAATATTGATTATTGTGGTTGATAATAATCCCGCTTAAGGTATTATAGATTCTCATAATAATGATTTGGTTAAGTTTTTGGATAGAAAATTAGATTAAACTTGATTTACGTATCCAGGCGGTAAACGCTAAAGCAAATAAGTGCTTTTAAAGCATATTTACGGCATAATGTTAATATAATACAATAAAATGCGGCGATAGTGAAATTAGGGGTTTGTATGGTTTAATTGGTTAGAGATTAGCCATAATTAAAACTAATTTTTGGCCGTTAATTCGCCTTAAACTAAACGATTTGCAGTTACGTTAACAGTTAAATTGCTTTTAAAATTGGTGAAAAAATTAATTAGCCACGGAAACACATAAGTCACGGAGGAAATTAAAATTTTCCGTGCTTCCGTGGCAAACATAATGTTTAGGCATGCGCTCGTTTTTAACGAGTGCGGAAGTAGTTAACGATTTTATCATTTTGTGTTTAAAACACATTATTATTCAACGCTCGTTTGGAAACGAGCGTGAGCTTAAGCTGTCGTCTTTCCCGCTTAGGCTTATCTTGTTGGCACATCTTTCGAGGTTAAGTTTTTAGGCGTTTTGCCAGCTTCCTCAAATAACACATTGTTTTAACCGAAGAACACCGTCAATCCCAAGGGCCGGAAAAATCAAAAAAACAGGTGCAGAATGAGGCAAATGGCATTGCCAAACCTAAAACGCAGTGGTTTTGTGTTCATCAATGATCATCTAAAGTTTTAAAGAAGTATTGAACACAAAACGAGTGCCGCTGTTTTTTTGATGTGTATAGGATGGTGTAAATGGCCCATTGATGGATCCGATAGCTATCGGATGATAGAGCGCTTTGGGTACTTTGGCGCTCCAAAATGCGTAGCATTCTTGAGCACAAATGAAAAACAACTGCCTCTGCGAAAAACTACCATGCCGCCGCGGCATAGAGCGGAAAAAAATAAACATTTATCTCCAAACTATAGTTTCAAGATCAAAGTTTGTTATTGCAGGAAAGATGCTGAAATAAATTCAGCATGACGATTGCCCAGGTATGTTTGCTAAAACAAATACTAATTAATTTAGATGTGTAACACAATGAGCGCAGACGGCAATATTAAATCGCTTAAATGAATATTAAAATCTAACTGAGGCTACTCAGCAAATTTCTTCTCTTCCGTTTTAATATAATTTGACCGGTAATCCATTGGATTTTTTTTGGTAAGTGCTTTAAACTGATGGTAAAAGTGAGAGATATTGTTGTAACCACAGGCATAACCCACCTCAGTCATGTTAAATTCTTCTTCCACCAATAATCTGCAGGCATTTCCAATTCTTACTTCCATTAAAAACTGGATATATGTTTTTTTGGTTTTGGATTTAAAGTATCGGCAAAAAGAGTGTTTTCCCATGTTAATTAGTGCCGCTACATCTTCTAATGCTACCTTTTGGTGGTAATTATTAAAAGTATATTCAAAAATGGTATTAATGCGGCTTTGGTCGATGCTGTTTACTTCCAGGTTAAAACCATTGGATGATATGATTTCATATTCTTTCGTAGCCGCTATGATTTCTAAAGCAGACAATAAACTGATCAATTTACGGGCAGGCGATTCGTTAAGCATTTCCTCTGCTATTTTGCCAACTTTTCGTTTGGTTACGCCGCTTAAACGCAAACCCAGTTTGCTGGTGTTTAGCAGTTTAACAATCGGACTAATTTCAGGAAGACTCAAAAATGTATCGCCCCAGATATTGTTTTGAAAAAGAACCACGATGGTTTCTCCAATTTTATCGGTATCCTTTTCCAGATATTCCTGTTCGCACCGGAAAGTATGCGGCAGGTTTGATCCAAATAAAAATACATCACCATTTTTAAAAGGACCAACGTAATCGCCGATGAGGCAGGTGCCGTAGGTTCTTTTAACCACTAACAGTTCGCACTCGGGATGATAATGCCAGGCGCTTAATATCGCATGTCCGATATCTTTATGGATATTAAAAGAATGCTCCGGGTTTGGAGTAGTCTTTTTTAATGTAGCCTTCATGTTTATAATTGGTTATCTATAACATGAAATTAAAAATTATGTGCAATATAAAGCACATCTAAAAGCTATTATTAGTTGGTTATATTAACAACGCCAGGTCCTATTATTTGGGCATCAGATTGGTTTTATATCAAAATAATCTCGTAAGCAATTGATAAACAGATAGATTTATGATGTTTTATCAGGCGGCAACCAATACCGAAAAGAAGTATCTATGTTAATATGTTACAATTTTTTGCGGTAATACTGAAATTGCTTTTCATTAAAGTTCTCTTTATTTGCTTCAGTAACAGAACTGTTTCACAACCAAATATAAAAGAATGTAATGCTTATACGCTTACTACTATTTCTTCAAACAAGATATTTTCCTAATCATATTAGCCTCAAATTATCTAAACAGCGATTATTAACTAACCAATATTTTATATGAGATAGATTTACTTAAAGTCCCAACCTCGGCCCCTTGCTCATACTGCTTGTGTTCTGCACTGATGATATAATGTTTTCGGCGATAGATAAGCTGCTTATTAAAAAACCAATTCTAACCAAACTATAAATTATGAAAAAAAAATTACTTCCACTGGTATTTGTCTATACCGTGTTAACGTTATTCCTGCTTTTCGAGCCCATAATGGCATCAGCTGGTGGGTTAAGCACCGCGGTTTTTAGTAAAACGGTAACAGACAAAACGTTAAACGTTGCTTATATCGGAATTACAGGTAAAGTTACCGATGAAAATGGCGTTGGTTTACCCGGTGTTAGCGTTGCTGAAAAGGGAACGCGGAATGCTGTTGTGACCAATTCATCGGGCGGTTATACTATAAATGTGGTCAATAACAATGCCGTATTGGTGTTCACATCTGTGGGTTATAAGCCAGTAGAAATAACGGTAAATGCAAAAACCGTTGTTAATGTTTCAATGGTGGCGGTTACCAATGCTTTAAATGAGGTGATTGTAACTGCCCTCGGTATCAAGCGGGAAGCGAAAAGCTTAGGTTATGCCGCTCAGAAAGCCGATGTACAGGCCTTACAAACCAACCGCACCACTAACCTGGCCAATGCGCTTGAAGGCCAGGTGGCCGGATTGGACGTATCGCCACCCGCTGCCGGGCCAGGCGGAAGCACCAAGATCCGTTTGCGTGGCCAATCGTCTTTCACTGCAGATAATTCGCCGCTCATTGTAATCAATGGTTTGCCCATGTCGCAGGGTGCAAGCAGCAGTAATGGTTACACACAAAATGTAGATCAGGGCGATAATTTACAAGGGATCAATCAGGATGATATCGAATCGATGACTGTGCTCAAAGGATCTACTGCTGCAGCCTTGTATGGTTCGCGTGCGGTTAACGGCGCGATTATTATCACCACAAAATCGGGATCCACAAATACCGGAATAGGGATTGAGTTTAATTCTAACTTTACCATAAACCAGGCACTGGATTTTACAGATTTTCAATACGAATACGGGCAAGGGGAGAATAACATTCGTCCTTCATCACAAGGCACGGCGCAAAGTTCTGGTGCCTGGAGTTTTGGTGTGCCATTTGATAATGTACCAACCTATCAGTTCGACGGCGTTCAGCGTCCGTATGCGCCTGTTAAAGACCGGATAAAAACTTTTTTTAGACTTGCACCATCATGGAGTAATACCGTGGCCATTTCTGGTGGTAATGATAAAGGAAGTTTCCGCGTATCGCTTGCTAATCAGGATGCTCAGGGTATCGTGCCAAACAACGATTTTCACAAGAAGATTTTTAACGTGGGTATTAATTATAAACTTACTGAAAAATTATCTGCACAGTTTTATGTGAACTACGATCACCAGTTTAATAACAATCCGCCACTTGTAGGTGTACAGGGCAATTCAATTCCAACATCAATTTACAGGTTGGCCAACTCCATCTCTTTCGATGTACTGAAGGCCGGCGCCATAGATGCCAATGGAAATGAAACCCCTACGTCGAGGTTTGCTACCATTACCAACCCATACTGGATCCTGGCCAACCAATTTCAAAGACAAACCAAAGATCATTTGTTGGGTACTGCTGTGGTGCGTTACCAGTTTTTCGATTGGTTGTATTTGCAGGGCAGGGCCAATATGGATCTTTTGCAAACAACCTATGAATCTAACACGCCAACGGGTACGCTGGCTGTATCTGCAGCACCAACAGGGCTATACAACGGTAGTTACGGGATAAGTACATCAAACACACGCCAAAATAATTTTGACTTCCTGCTGGGTGGAGGGCATAAGTGGAAAGATTTTTCATTTAATGCAACGGTAGGTGGTAATAACTTTCCTTTAATTACGTCGACATTTAACGAGGCAGTAACCAACTTTTACATCAGAGATCTATATACAATTGGAAATGGTGTGACGGCAAATTCGAGTTATAACCTCACTAAACAAACCGTAAATTCATTGTATGGTACTGCAGAATTTTCCTACAAAGATTTATTATACCTGAATGTTACCGGCCGTACAGACTGGTATTCTGTACTCGCCAGAGATATAGATCATTATTTTTACCCTTCCATTAGCGGAAGTTTCGTTTTTTCAGAGTTACTTCCAAAAACAACATGGTTAAATTTTGGAAAGTTGAGAGTTGCTATTGCAGAAACGGGAAGCGCCCAGGGCGTTGGTGCCTACAATGCATTAACATTTTTGCTTGCTCAGAATTCATTCAACGGGCTTCCCTTAGGCAGTATAAACGGAACAGCTTCGCCAAATACCCAAATTAAGCCTTTTGGTGTAAATGAAAAAGAAATTGGTATCGAGTTACGCATGTTCAACAACAGGGTAAACCTGGACGTAGCTGCTTACGATAAAAAAACGACTAATCAAGCCGTTCCGATAAGCCTGTCTGCAGCAACCGGATATGCCACAACGCTTGTTAATTTAGGTGGTTTGGCCAATAAAGGATTAGAATTTAACCTGGAATTAATACCTATCCAAAACAAAAACTTTACCTGGAAAACGGCTTTTAACTCTGCTTTCAACTCTTCAAAAGTATTATCATTAGCGAACAACCAATCGCAATTGGTAGTAGGAAGTCCTGAGTTTTTTGGGTCTATTGTTCACATGGTAGGCTTACCCCTTAACCAAATTGTAGGTTCAACTTACAAGCGTGATGCTTCCGGAAACATTGTATTATCGGGAGGCAAACCCGTAGCAAGTGATAAACCAGTTAATTTTGGTAGTGGCCTTCCTACAGCAACAGGAGGGTGGTTGAATACATTGAATTACAAAGGCTTTACCTTTATTGCCCATATTGATTATAAAGCAGGTGGTAAAGTGCTCTCGAGCACAAGTTTAAACTTGTTAAGAGAAGGTTTATCAAAAGAATCATTACCTGGACGTGAAGGTGGCGTTATTTTTCCTGGCGTAAATGCTACTGACGGATTACCAAACACCACCGCTGTAAACGCAGAAGATTTTTACGCAAATTATCGTTCAACAAATATCCTGGATCCCTTTATTTACAGCTCGAGCTTTGTGAAGTTAAGAAACCTTTCGTTGGGATACGACTTGTCTAAATTTATCAATAAAAAATATGTGAAAAGCTTAGTACTATCTGCCGTATGTCGTAATGTATTAATCATCAAGAAATATACGCCAAATATTGATCCCGAAGCAATAGCCTCAAGCGGCGATAACCTAACCGGCTACGAGCAGGCATCGCTACCCACAACACGTACATACGGATTTAACTTAAACATCAAATTCTAACGCTATATACAATATGAAAAATTTAATTAGAATTATAGCCATCGTCACCTGTGCTTTAATCATTTCCAGTTGCAATAAAGGCTTTGATAAACTGAATATTAATCCAAATAATCCAACAGAGCTCGACGCAGCATTCTTATTTACGAGTGCACAATTTGGAACACACGGCGCTACGATGGAAACTGAGCCAACCATTGTACAGCAATTTGTAAATCCGTTTTCGGGAGTTACCTCGGCATTTAATTTTAATCAGCTGAATCAAACTTATACTTCGTCAAAATGGAATGCTGAGTATACGGGAACAAATACTGGCGCAACAAGTTCTTCAGGCCCTGTTCAATTATTGGTGCAGATATTAAGCCAAATCAAAGGCAATCCGGCAAGAACAAATTTATATAACGAAGCCAGAATCTGGAAAGCTTATCAATTTATGATGTTGGTAGACTCTTACGGAAACGTGCCTTATACTGAAGCCGGACAAGCCTATTTATCAAATATACTTACGCCTAAATACGATAACCAGGCAGTGATTTACACCGACCTGATTAAAGAAGTTACGGAGGCTACAGCAGCGCTCGATCCAGCAAAAGATATCGTAAAAGCTGATGTATTTTACGGCGGGAATATTGCCCAATGGAAAAAACTGGGTTACTCTTTGTTACTTCGTTTGGGCATGAGGTATAGTAAAATAGATCCGGCAAAAGCGCAAACTATTGTGCAAGCGGCCGTTGCTGGAGGCGTTATGACTTCAAATGCCGACAACTGTTTCCTGAAATACAATACCACTTACGTGAATCCCGTGAGCCAGACGATTACAGCAATAGCGAATACTTATTATTTAGCCGCTCCCTTTGTAGATCAGCTCAAAAATAGTGGTGATCCACGATTGAAGTTTATATCCGGTAAATATGCAAACCCCTTAGCTGCGCCTACATCCGTACCAGATACCATATCTGCAAACCAGTTCGGACTTCCTGTAGGCTATAGCAGTGCTACTTTACCAACTGCTCCGGGATTTAGAGGTGCTAACGGCTCAGGCTTTAATTATTCGCAGGTTAATTATAGTATTTTCGGTAGTTTAACCGCTCCGCAATTTTTTATCACTCACGCTCAAACGCAATTCCTTTTGGCAGAGGCCGCTTTTAGAGGCTGGATAACCGGCGGCAGTACAGCAGATGTGTATTATGCCAATGGTATACGTGCGGCAATGGACCAATGGACAACCTATAACCCGGCAGCCATCATTCCTTTGGCTACGCAAAATGCATTTATTAATAATCCGGTTAACGCTTATAATTCGGCAAATGCACTCAATCTTATTAATACACAATATTGGGTGGCTTCCTGGGGCAATGGTACCGAGGCATTTGCCAACTTCAGGAGAAGCGGTTTTCCGGCCTTATCGCCCAATACCATCCCGGGACAAAGCATAACCGGCGGTTTTGTCCGGCGGTTTGTTTACCCAACGCTTGAGCTTTCTGCAAATTTAACCAATTACCAGGCTGCCGTTGCAGACAATGGCGGGCCAGATAATATGGATACTCGTGTTTTTTGGGATAAATAGACTGCTTAACGGGTTACCTTTTTAAGCTAAATTCAAAATCGATCCTGTAAATAAGTTTTACAGGATCGATTTTTTTGTTGGAGGTGGTGATACCTGATCAAATAATGAAGGCATAACTGAGGTTGTCGGTTGCCTATTTAATTTTAGCTTGTGGCTTAAGTTACATTTCTTTAAATGATAAATGGTTTCTATATAGGCTATATGCGTATATGGCCAATTTTACAACAGGAAATTAAGAAATACTTTTAAATAGTATGAAAAATAGCTAAGCTTACAGCGATGGCAATAATTTGCTGTTTACAATATGACAATGAGGCTACGAAGCAAAAGCGTATTTTTGAAAAATGGATGGTTTACAACAAATAACAGAATTTAAGTCTTCGCCAGAATTGGTTGAAAAACTATATCAATATAGCATACTCAAAACCTACCAGGCAGGAAGCATTATTGTAAATGATAATGCCCATATCCGTTCTATTCCAATTGTGACCAAAGGAACCATGAAAGTAATGAGGACAGAAGAAGATGGCAGGGAAATTTTGTTGTATTACATCAAAGCAGGCGAAAGCTGCATCATGTCGTTTTTGGGTGGACTGCACAATGAAACAAGCAAAGTAAAGGCAGAGGTAGAAGAATACGCTGAAATTCTTTTTTTGCCGATTGACAAAGTCTCCCTGTTCATTAAAGAGTATCCGCAGTGGCTGGATTATATTTTTCGTTTATATCACAAACGTTTTGAAGAATTGTTGGAAATTGTGAATGCCATTTCCTTTAAAAAAGTAGACGAGCGCTTATTGAATTTGCTCAAAAAGAAATCTGAGTTAACCCTATCAAAAACCATTCAAATCACCCACGAGCAACTGGCCAATGAACTTGGAACGGCTCGGGTAGTGGTTTCCAGACTATTGAAACAATTGGAAGAAGAAGGCATGGTTCAACTTGGCAGAAATAAAATATTCCTTGTGTAACTAAAGTAGCTGTACTTGTTTTTAAGTTGATGCACCTTTGTTGTATCAATTTTAAAAACAATGGACATAGCAGGTTACATCGCTTCAATTTTTATCGGTATCTCTTTAGGCCTGATCGGTGGTGGCGGGAGTATTCTTACCGTTCCTGTTCTAGTTTATTTGTTTAGCATTGATACTACATTAGCCACCACTTATTCCCTTTTTATTGTAGGCGCAACAAGCGTAATTGGCTCCTTTTCCTATTTTAAACAGGGGTTAGTCAACATCAAGATGGCGGCGGTGTTTGGTGTTCCATCTATCATTTCTGTTTTTCTTACAAGGGCCTATATCATGCCAGTTATGCCTGGCGAAATTTTCAGTGCCGGAAATTTTACCCTTACCAAAAGTGTTTTTTTGATGTTGATTTTTGCCGTGCTGATGGTTTTTGCTTCATACAGCATGATCAAGAAAGATAAACAAGCCAGCAATGACACACTACAAAAACAAAAATTTAATTATCCTTTAGTTTTTGCGATAGGCGTTTTTATAGGAACAATTACAGGATTTATCGGGGCAGGCGGTGGCTTTTTGATCATTCCTGTACTGGCCAATTTATTGAAACTTCCCATGAAAGTAGCTATTGGAACTTCACTATTGATCATTTCCACAAATTCTTTACTCGGTTTTTTATTTTCAATTGATCATACGGCTATTCATTGGCATTTCTTGTTAACGGTAACTTTTATTGCCATTATAGGAATTCTGATCGGCAGTTTTTTATCTGCAAAAATTGATGGTAAAAAACTCAAACCCGCTTTCGGTTGGTTTGTGCTGGTAATGGGGATTTACATCATAATTAAAGAAACAGTATTGAAATAATTGGTATCCGGATAAAAAATCAATAAGATAAATTAAGTAACAGAATATTAATCATTAAAAAATAAGCACTATGTTTTTTCAACACGTATATGATAAAAGTTTAGCACAGGGCAGTTACGTAATAGGTTGCCAGGCTACCGGCGAAGCCATTGTGATAGATGCTAAAAGAGATATTGATGTGTATCTGGAAATTGCAACGCAAAATAATCTGCGTATCACACATATTGCCGAAACCCATATACATGCAGATTTTCTTTGTGGCTCAAGAGAGTTGAGTGCCGCTACAGGGGCAACAATTTATCTTTCTGATGAGGGAGGCGAAGACTGGCAATATCAGTTTCCGCATAATGGGCTGAGCGATGGCGATTTGATCAGGGTAGGGAACCTGACTCTAGAGGTTATGCATACACCCGGCCATACGCCAGAAAGCATCAGTTTTTTGCTCACAGATCATCCGGCAACAGGCAAACCCGCGATGGTATTAACAGGTGATTTTGTATTTGTAGGTGATGTTGGTCGCCCTGATTTACTGGAAAAAGCAGCAGGGCTAATCGGTACAAAAGAAACAGGCGCTAAGCAAATGTACCAATCGTTGAAAAAGTTTGCCGCTTTGCCCGAATATCTTCAGGTTTGGTCGGGTCATGGCGCAGGTTCAGCCTGTGGAAAAGCTTTGGGAGCAGTACATAGTTCAACCGTAGGTTATGAAAAAATCCGCAACTGGGCATTTCAGCATGATGATAATGAACAAGAATTTACCGACCTCCTTTTAGCGGATCAGCCTGAACCACCTAAATATTTTGCGATGATGAAACATCTAAATAGGGTCAATCGTCCCTTATTGGTAGCGGTACCCAAACATCAAAAACTATCAGGAGCACAGTTTTTAAATGCCTATACCAATGGCTTAAAAATCATAGATACGAGAGATAAAGTAGATTTTGCCAGAGGATTTATTCCCGGTAGTCTGAACATCCAAGGCAATAATTCTTTTTCAACCTGGACAGGGTGGTTACTCAATTATCAGGAACAGTTTATGTTGGTTTGTGATGATCACCAAATAGAAGACCTAACCCGAAAATTAATGCGTATTGGTCTGGATAATATTTATGGGTATATTTCGGATGTGAATGATTTGGGTATAGAACTGCAAAAGGCTGATGTTATTGTAGTTGATGAGTTTAAAACACACCTCAATAATGAAAATGTTCAGCTTATAGATGTACGTGGGGTAACCGAATATGAAGCAGGACACATAGAAGGGGCAGACCATGTTTTTGTGGGAACCCTTCCCGATCATCTGGATAAAATCAGTAAAGATAAACAGGTAATTATTCACTGCCAGGCGGGAGACCGTTCAGCAATAGCTTATTCTATACTTGCAAAAAACGGTTTCAAAAACGTGAAGAATTTTTCTGGAGGTATGAAAGAATGGCTGGCTGCTGAGGGTGAAGAATAGATCGAAATCAATCGCTTTTAAAGCACTATTTTTAACAAATAATTATCGAATTCAGGTTAATAATTAACAATTGCAAAAAATGATAGAATTTATAAAACAGCCCTGGCCCTGGTACATAGCCGGTCCGCTAATCGGGTTAACCGTACCAGCATTGCTGATACTTGGAAACAAGTCGTTTGGCATCAGCTCTTCCTTAAGACATATCTGTGCGGCCTGCCTACCTGCAAACATCCCTTTTTTTAAATACGACTGGAAGAAAGAAGCCTGGAATTTGTTTTTTGTATTCGGAATTTTGGTTGGTGGCGCCATCGCAATTGCCCTGCTCTCCAATCCAAATCCTATTGAAGTTAATCCAAAGTTAGCAACCGAATTAGCAGGTTATGGCATTACCAATTACGATAACTTAATACCACAGGAAATTATGAATTGGCCAGCATTACTTACGTTGAAAGGTTTTCTGCTTATGGTAGTTGGTGGATTTTTAGTGGGTTTTGGCACCCGGTATGCTGGTGGCTGTACCAGTGGGCATGCTATTATGGGCCTGTCTAATTTGCAATGGCCATCATTAATATCCACTATTTGTTTTATGATTGGCGGTTTCATTATGGCTAATTTAATTTTGCCTCACATTTTATCCCTCTAAAAAATTATCATGTTACAACATAAAAACACCGATTTTGAAACCCGTACTTTGGATGCGGTGTGCGTAAATAACAGTGAATTAACGCACAAATGGTATCATAACATCAAATACATGGTTGTGGGTATATTATTTGGTATTGTCTTCGTTAAATCAGAAGTGGTAAGCTGGTTCCGGATCCAGGAGATGTTTCGCCTGCAGTCGTTTCACATGTATGGCATTATTGGAAGTGCGGTATTGGTAGGAATGATCTCTGTTTGGTTGATCAAAAAATTCAATATTAAGACCATTTATGGCGAGCGTATCGAATTTCATCCGAAGACTTTCAATCAAGGCCAGATCTATGGCGGCTTGCTATTCGGACTGGGTTGGGCAATTACCGGAGCCTGTCCGGGGCCACTTTTTGCACAGATTGGTACCGGTGCAACGGTTATTGCTGTTACGCTTTTAAGCGCTATTGCAGGTACCTGGGTTTATGGACTGATCAGAGACAGGTTGCCGCATTGATTTACCGGTGTGATAAGAAATAGTTGTTATTGATTCACGTCATTGCCGAATCTTTCAATTCTTATTGATGTAGATCTCTTTTAGGATAAATCCCAAGCCCTCGCAATTACAACGTGTTATATGGCTGCTCTGCTATTATTTTTGAATAGTTATGGATATGAACGGAAAGAAGCCTGTCCGAAAAAATCGAACAGGCCATTTTTAATTCACTTGTTTGGGGATGAAATTCTGCTGTCTGCATCCATCAAGGCTATCACAACAATACCGGTATACTTTAATAAGAGACGAGCGTGGTAACGCTGGATGCGGCCAGGTTTATGCCAAAACTACCGCCTGATACAGCGAAGTTATTTGAGCTCAGATTGGTCGCGCTGGTTGTGAAATAGCGGTTAAACCCGCTCACTGTTATTCCTGAATAACTGAAATTTTGAAAGGTGGTTGATGGATTTTGGTTTACAATAACCAGTACTAGTTTTGTACCACTTTTATAAGCAGTAACATAAACACCTGTACTTGGGTTTGATGTACAGCTGATTTTAGTGTATCCTGGACGGACATACCTGGCGTAGTGCGCCATGATGTAGCCAATTTTTTGAATATTGCCGCTTTCACTGATTGGGCCGTAACTTCTTCTGATGTACCACCATACATAGGCACTCCATCCGGAATTCATACAGTCGTGTATTTCTTTGGCAGCAGTCATGGCATTTGACCAGTCGTCTCCACTGATATTTGAATTTGTGTAATGCTCTGTCATCCATACGGGTTTACCAATGTTACCCAAATTGTAAGGGGTCTTACCATATATATGTCCGCAAACGAAGCTGGTTTTAGATTTTGCTGTCGCATTGCTTAGGTAAGTGTTGATGTAGGTTTGATTCATCTGGAAAGGTTCAGGTGCCATAATCGGGGCACCACAATTGCTGCCCTGGGCAGCAACAAAGTCTGCTACTTCCGGAGCGGTGAGTTCCATAGATTCATAATTAACTTTATAATCTGGTTCATTTGTCGGACTAATTGCAGCAAGTCCGCCGACTGCGGTGTTAAATGCACTTAAATGTGCCGCATAATTTGCGTAAGATGCTGTTTTTATTTTGCCGCCTACAATACTTCCGTTAGTCTTCATTGATGCCGGTGCAGACCAGGCGGAGGCAATTGCTGAGCCACCGAACGACTTGCAGGCATCTATGGTCGCTTTCTCAGCGGCAAATTCTGAACTGGAATTAGGAACTCTAACCCGGACGATACTAAGGCCGATGCCATTTGTGGGTGAGAACGCGGTATTTCTTTGGGTGCTTGTCAGGTCGCCGGTCCAGGCAACGATATTGGCGCCGCCAAAACCCTTGATCGTTTGTTGAACAGTTGAAGCATCAATTTGTGCGATGCCCTGAACGGCCAAAGCAGCTGCGGCCCCGCCCAATGAGTCAGTTTTCATAACGGCCAATGCTTGCTGAGTTAATGTTGGATCCGGGCTGATGATCTCGTTTTTAGAACAGCCCGCAAACAATAGCGCTGATGCGAGCGCGCATAATAATGTTTTTTTCATAATTAAATTCGGTTAGATGTTTAATGATCAATTTTAACTAATCTGACAAGTTTTAAATGCGTCAAATAGTTTTTTTTCAGGAAGAGATGTTGAAGAAAGCAGTGCCAGACACGCCATTGCTGTTTTGTAGAAAACTATCGTGGCATGTATCGCTATATCGCCGGATTGGCAAAAAAATGAAGAGCAGAGGCCTGATAAAAGCTGCAGTTAGTTGGTTTTATTAAACAGGCTGCAGCTAATATTATGCTATTGGTTAAAATTATTAGGGTTACTTTTTAGACTTAAAGCCATACAAACCATTTTGGTAGAGGTACGATGCCATTTGATAGTTGGATATCGCTTCATCAATTAATTTCTGGTTTGCCGGTACGGCTACAGCACCACCGTTGGTGAAATCGGGCTTGTATGTAGCTACTTTTTTATGCGGATTTAGGATAACCAGGGTTTTATTTTTAATATAGCCCAAACTTTGGTAAGTGCTAATGAAAGCCCTCTCATCACTATCCTTCATTTTAAATACATCCTGACCAAAAAACTTACTGTTATAACTGAAATTCAGGTAACCCAAAATGGTCGGACCAATATCAATCTGCGCAGTGAGTTTTTCGAATTTGCCTGGCGTAATGTGCCCCGGGCTATAAAAAATCATTGGAATATGGTATTTATCAACCGGTAATTCTACTTTACCCGCGCTTGATGCACAATGATCGGCAACGATAACAAATAAGGTATTTGAAAACCAGGGTTTTTGTTTTGCTTCCCTTATAAACTTACCAATAGCATAATCGGTATATTTTACCGCACCCTCTCTACCGGTATGCGAGGGAATATCAATTCTGCCTTCAGGATAAGTGTAAGGGCGGTGGTTCGAAACCGTCATAATCTGTGCGAAAAAAGGTTTTTTATTTTGATAATCCTTATCCAGTTCGCGCAGTGAAAGTGTAAATAAGTCTTCATCAGCAACACCCCAGATATTCGAGTAGTGGATTTCAGCATCCTGAAGCGCACTTCTATCCGTTACCTGATAGCCGTTATTAGAAAAGAATTCGTTCATGTTATCAAAATAGCCATAACCACCATAAATAAACCTGCTGTTGTAGCCTTTAGAACGAAAGATGCTGCCTAAAGTAAACAGGTTTTTATTATCAGGCCGTTTTACAATGGATTGGCCTGGGGTAGGTGGAATACACAGCGAAAGGGCCTCTAAACCACGAACGGTACGCGTTCCGGATGCATATAGATTATTAAAGAGCAAACCTTCTTTGGTCAGGGAATCGAGTTGTGGCGTAATATGCTGGGTATTGCCAAATGAGCCTAAAAATTCAGCGCTTAAACTTTCTACACTAATCAGTACCACATTCATTTTGTTTTCGATGCCTGTGCTACTCATGTTTCTGGACGTATTTGTAAATGCTCCTTTAACGGTTGTATCTTGTTGAAGCAAATTGCTGAGAATGGCCTCTGCTTTTTTAATCGGCAATGTTTTGTAGAAAGTATTATAGTCTAGTTGGTTATTCCAAAAAGCAAATCCAAAATCGTACATGCCATTGCCCGAAAGCTCGTTTACATATTGGTTTTTGCTTAGATATTTTAATTTATGGCTTACACCGAAATAGGTAAGTACGGGCAGGCACAACAGAATCACTGCAGTTTTTGTCCGTTTACCAAAACCTGTTGCATTGTTGGTAGAAAGGGTAATCGGTTTTCTTAACCCATAAACAACTAATGATGTTACCATAACCAAGCCTACCATAATGCTGTTTATCGGGTAAGATTGGCGGATATTTCCGATAACTTCTGTGGTGTAAACCAGGTAATCGACCGCTATAAAGTTGTAACGGACCGAAAATTCTTCCCAAAAGAACCATTCTGAAACAGCATTGAAAATAAGCGTAAAAACGACGAAGAAAAAATAAATGAGTAACAATACCCTGTTAAATTTGCTGGCATACCATTTAGAAGGAAGCAGCCATAAGTAAATAACAATCGGGATTACAGCAAAAGATGCCGCTGCAAGGTCATAAAATAAGCCAATAAACAGAATTTTGAGGAGATTCAAAACCGACCAATCAACCGCAGATGCACTATAAAGTAGTAGCGCCACTCTGGTGAGCAGTGAAATACTGCACAATAGCACAGTAACTAAAAAAACTGGTCCGAACCTGTGATGTAGTAATTGATTGGTTTTTTCTTTAATGCTCATAGTTGATGATGGATCCAAAATTTGAATTTTACTGGCCGGGTGTTAAGTAGTTGGCGAAGGTAGGTTTCAATTCTGAAGAAATCCTGAAGTTTGGTTAGGATTTAAAGGTATGATAAATATTGTACTTAATTACTACCGATTTAGACTTTACGAGGCTTGTAATGATATCTCGCCCTCAAAAAGTAAGAATCTATATTATTCTTGCAAAATGCTACTTATGAACAATTGCAGTCGCTAAAAGATAGGATGGAAGGGTTTAGTAAATAAAGTCATTGATTATTATAGGAATTGATTTCTGCTCTTCTGTTGATTGGTTTGCTTTTCTGGTTACAAAATACAATTACATGAGAACTTTAATTATTAACCTGAACTCGATAATTATTTAATTAAAATACTGTCTTGTCAACGCCCCCATCCCTGACCGATTCGTCATGCTGAACTTGTTTCAGCATCTTTTTAGCAGGAAAGACCCTGAAATGAATTCAGGGTGACGGCCGATTAATCAAAAATGATGGTATAAGCTACCGAGAGGCAATATTAATAATCGAACTCAGGTTATTAGTTTAATATAATTGTGATCCAAGAAGTATATTTGGAAAAAATATTTATCAAAACAGCTCTCATCATGAAAAGAAATCTCTTAGTTATTGCTTTCGTCCTTTTTTTTACAAAAACTCACTCGCAAGTCGCTAGTGGGCCAACTGTAGCATCTTATTTTTTAGCAAAGGAGTTCAGTAAAGATATTGCCCTGTATAGGGCAAAGGACTACGCTGTTAAAAATGTATTTGGAAAAACAAACTCTGTAATCGAATTTGAAATGGACCCATTAGCGGCAACAAGTTCAGGAGAGGTCACATCCCTTGTATACAACTGCAAGGAATTGAAAAAGGAAGGGCTGATTCTTGGTTTTTTTGGAAGCAGATGGAATGATGCCGGAGTAATTTATCAAGCTTATGCCTTTAAGGATTTGCCGGCATCAAAAGCTATTGAATTGATGAATAAAATAGAAAGTGTGATCAAAGATAAATCTAAGTATTTAGAGAACAATGCGAATTCAAACAATATATATTTCTCATACGATGATTTAACTTTTGTGATAACGATTAATGCATACACCGAAATCAGAATTTTCTGGGAAGGCTTCGACGCTAGCTGGGATGGCACTGCATTTAAAAGAACAAAAAGAAGGTTGCTTAAGAAACTTGATTAAATATTTTTAGTTCAGCTTAGCCTAGTATTTGTTGTGTATTATTAGTTTCTTCAAATATTTTCTTATCTTTATAGTGCAACCAACGTTGGAGAAATCCAGCAATTTTAATTATTTATTATAAGCCCAGGCATACTGGTGAAAGTCTAGCATCACTTCGGTTTTCCGACGTTGGTTGCAGTGACCTGGGCGTTTATTTAATTTTTTTTCAAAATGCAACCAACGAAAAATCAAATTGCTTTAGCTGAATTGAAGTTCAGTTACGAAGCACTTAACCGGCCCTTAGATGTGAGTAAGGCCGAAACCTCTTTTAACCTTTTAAAGCAATTGCGGAGCAGGCCATTGTCTAAAGATAAGGTAGAATGGTATATTATGTTTGTAAACGAAAATCATCAGGTTTTTTCGTGGTACGAACTCACCAAGCAAAAGCAAAACCCTAGTTATGTAAAGCAAATTGGAGGTTTAGCTATAGCCTGCAATGCTTATGGGATACTGATTTTAAATTATTGCGATATTATCCGTGTTGACGCGAACGAGCTTGATGAGCGTTTTTTAAAAAGTTGTTTCAATACCTGCGAAGAACTTAAGATCGAAATTATTGATTATATGATTTGTAGCCCGCAATCTTATTTGAGTTTACGCGAAAGTTATAAGGATTAAAATATAAACAGGTTGCTTCATTTAAAGTAACCTGTTTATTCTTATCGATCATATTCTAAGAATGATCTTAAAAAAAAAATGTATCATGATTTTCGATTTTTATGTAATCAATAATTAATTTAATGATTGGTACAATAATAATTAAGCATACAATAATATTCATTCCCAGAAAGACCGTTGAATTTATTTTTAGCTTCTTAACAGTATAAATTATTTTTTATTTTATCAGATCAAGAAGCGGTTTCTAAACAGACAGGTTTATTTAGATAATAGCCATTTACTTTGTACATGAATCCTTAACAGATGGTTTTGCTAATCAATTGTAGTAATTAAAAATTAGTCAAACGTTTGCGCTGTTATTTATCTTGTAATGCTCAATCGCTTGTTTTACTTTTAAGTACAAATCACCTAAACCATCAATAAAAACACCAAATGGAACGTAGAGAATTTATTAAAAATGGCGCATTTACGGCTGCTGGCTTAACCATTTTGCCAACCGGAAGTTTATTTGCATCATCAGACAGTGGAAAAGTAAGATTAGGTTATATCGGGGTAGGCGCACGCGGAATGAGCCATATTTCTGAAGGTACTTTAAGAGATGATATAGAAATTGTTGCCATTTGCGATACCCAGGAAAGCTCGCTTAAAATCTGTCGTAATTTTATAGCCAAAAAAGGCAGACCTGCGGCAACAGAATATACCGGAGGCTTAGACGCTTATCAAAAACTTTTAGACCGTAAAGATATTGATGCCGTAATTATTGCGACCCCATGGCAGTTTCACCGCGACCAGGCGATCGACGCCATGAAAGCGGGTAAATATGTGGGCTGCGAAGTAATTGCGGGTTTAACGGTAAAAGATCATTGGGATATTGTAAATACCTCTGAAAAAACAGGGATGCCTTACATGACTTTAGAGAATGTTTGTTACCGTAGAGATGTAATGGCGGCTTTAAATATGGTTAGGCAGGGTCTTTTTGGCGAATTGTTACACCTGGAGGGTGGTTACCAGCACAACTTGAGAGACGTACTGTTTAACAATGGTAAAGATTATTATGGCGGTGGCGTAGAGTTTGGCCCTAAAGCCTTGAGCGAGGCGCAATGGCGCACACAGTTCAACATCGATCAGGATGGCGATTTATATCCAACGCATGGAGCAGGTCCGATCATGCAATATGCCAATATCAATAGGGGTAATCGTTTTACCAGTCTGGTATCGTTCAGTTCTAAAGCCAAAGGTTTAGCTGCTTATGTAAAAGAAATGTCGCCTGGCCACCCCAATGCCAAAATCAATTATAAAAATGGCGATGTGACCACTACTATGATCAACTGTGCAAATGGTGAAACCGTTTTGTTAAGTCATGATACGCATTTGCCACGTCCGTATTCACTCGGTTTCAGGGTGCAGGGCACAAAAGGAATTTGGATGGATGTAAATAAATCAGTTTATATCGATCACAAGTCAAAAAAAGATGATGTATGGGATCCTGCTCAGGAATGGTTTGCCAAATATGATCACCCGCTTTGGAAAAAATATGAAGCAGAGGCCGTAGGTGCAGGTCATGGAGGTATGGACTGGTTTGTATTTAATGCATTTATCCAGGCCGTAAAACAGAAAAAACAAACACCGATTGATGTATACGATTCGGTAACCATTAGTGTAATTAGTCCACTTTCTACAAAATCGTTAAAAGAGGGGAATATGCCACAGAAATTTCCTGATTTTACCAAAGGAAAATGGAAAGAACGTAAAAATACTTTCGCTTTGGATGATAGCGGTTTTTAATATTGGTTGCGGTTGTGGCCTGTAGTTTAGCCCATACTTTCATTCTAAAATAATTTTCATCCATTATATTACCGTTTTATGTTTCAGGCAATTTTAGGCGCTTATGGGCTTCATGCAGAAAAATTTAAAATTGAACCTTTCGGTTCGGGTTTAATTAACCATACCTGGAAAGTTTGGCATGAAGGTTCAATCTATATTTTGCAAGAGGTAAATACAGCAGTTTTTCGTCAGCCCCAGCATATTGCTCAAAATATCAGAGAAATAAAAGAATATCTAAATCAAACCGCGCCTGAATATCTGTTTGTAGCACCAATAACCACTTTGGGTGGAGATGATTTTGTCATTATCGACGATCATTTTTACAGGATTTTTCCCTTTGTAGAAAATTCTTGTTCCATCGATTTTGTACAACAACCAGAACAGGCTTACCAGGCTGCCAAACAGTTTGGTCAGTTTACGAGGATGCTCTATGCCTTCGATGTACAAAAATTAAAACCCACCATCGAAGATTTTCATGACCTGCCCTTACGCATGGCGCAGTTTAAAAAAGCATTAGCACAAGCCAGTAATGATAGGGTTAACGAAGCCAAATCTGCAATAGGGGAGATCATCAGGCATGATAATATAGAAGCGCAGTATACACAAATGGTAAGTAATGGTGCACTTCATTTACGGGTGGTGCATCATGATACTAAAATAAGCAATGTTTTGTTGCAGGCAGAAACTGGCATAGGTTTATGCGTAATCGATTTGGATACGGTAATGCCCGGATACTTGATCAGCGATGTGGGTGATATGATGCGCACCTATCTCTCCGAAGCCAATGAAGAAGAAAGGGATTTTAATAAAATTGCCATCAGAGCAGACGTTTTTGCTGAAATATATACAGGCTACATGGAAGAAATGGATCAGGTTTTGACTTCGGCCGAAAAGCAGTTCTTTATCTACTCAGGCAAATTTATGATTTACATGCAGGCCTTAAGATTTATCACCGATTTCTTAAATGGCGACATTTACTATAAAACGAGTTATCCTAAACACAACCTGTTGAGGGGATTAAATCAGATCGATTTGCTGAATAAGTATATCGCCAAACAATCTGAATTTGAAGGCATGATCAGGAAAATTGATCGAAATAAAAAAGAGGCGCATCAAATCCCTGGATCGCTATATTCAAAATGAAGTTTTTTAAAAAGACTTGGCGTTTGGACATCTAATCCTCGGACTCCTGACTTTCGGACTTTCGACTTTATTTCTGCTTTTATCTTTCTTTATTCTAACCATACGCAAACGTTTGACTGGTGAAACTGAAATGTTCATGAAATAGCCTTTCTAGGCTGTCATCCTGAGGGATAATTTATGATATAAAAATCAATATGATTGACAGATAAAATTTAATTAGGTAATATCCATCAAGAAATCGTCATTCCCAACTTGATCCGATGGCTATCGGATGGGAATCTTAAAATGTGCATTAAGATTCCCAATCAAGTTGGGAATGACGACCGAACTGGTGGATCATTCAATGGTACTGCGACGAAGAATCTTTAAATTGTAATTACATTTCATTCGTGGACTAAAGCTTAATCAATCGTTCATCAATGAAGTTAACATTACGCCTTATTTACTTCAAAAAGGTGCATCACTAAACTCCAAGTCAAAAACTTTTTTGATTTATTATTTTTAACGAGTCTAAATAATGTTAGATTTGCCGAAATTTCCAGATTCGCATGAGACATTTATACCAAAGATTTTTTGCCACAGCAATTATTACGCTACTTTCAATTACCTTGTTTGCACAAGCAGAGAAAGGGACCATTAACGGTAAAATTGTAGACTCCTTAGGTAACAGTATACCTTTCGCCAATATACAGGTTAAAAAACAGAACCTTAAAACCACTTCTGATAAAACCGGGGCATTTAAATTAAATGCTGTACCTGTCGGCAATCAGCAGATTAAAATTTCAATTACGGGTTACGATCTGCTTGAACAGATGGTGTCGGTTACAGCAAATGATACCATTTCGGTAACTTTTGTTTTAAAAGAACAGGCCGAAGGACTAAATGATGTAATTGTTTCGGCAAGCAGAAGACCTGAATCATTATCGCAAACGCCATCATCAGTAACGGTGCTTACCGCGAAAGAATTAAATACACAATCAACCATTAGCCCGAATTTAGCTAATATCCTTTCTTACAGCGTGCCTGGATTAGGTTTTTCAACCAATCAAACGGGTAACTCCGGTCAGACTTTGCGTGGTAGAAACGTTTTGGTTTTAATTGATGGTATTCCACAATCTACGCCGTTAAGGGCAGGAGGAAGGGATATCCGCAGTATAGATCCTTCCGTTATTGAGCGTGTTGAAGTGATTAAAGGTGCCACTGCCATTTATGGTAATGGTGCAGAAGGTGGTTTAATCAACTATATTACTAAAAAAGGCGACCAGGAAAAATCATTTGGAGGTTATTCTCAAGCTGGTATTACAGGAAACTTGAAAGGCGATAGCACCATTGGCTACCGTTTTTCGCAACAGCTTTATGGTAAAACAAATAAATTTGATTACCTGGTGAGTGGAATGTTCGAAAAAACCGGTGTTTTCCGCGATGCTGATGGTTTGGTTCTATCACCAGAATATGGTTTGGGTGAAACCAGATCTTATAACGGTTTTGTGAAGTTAGGCTATAACTTTACGCCTAAACAACGTTTGCAGCTTATGTATAATTATTTCAGCTCCAGACAACAGTCAAAATATATTACTAAAGAAGGTGTTTACGGTCAGTCGCCTGCTATTGGTATCTATGGTACAAGATTAGGTGAAGAGGAAGGCACAAGATTTAATCATAATGCCAATTTACAGTACACCAATCAACAGATATTTGGTAAAACTGATTTAACAGCCAACGTATACTACCAGGATTTTTACACCATTTATTCTAACTCAGCATCATTTTTCGGCGGCGGCCAATCGGCTATTACCTCAACCAAAAAAGGGGCAAGGGTAAACCTGAATACACCATTTAATTTAACGACTCAGGTACCCATGCAATTAAACTATGGTTTGGATTTAATGAACGATAAAACTGCGCAAAGCTTAACTGATGGTCGGTTATGGGTGCCTGATATGAATATGGTCAATTTTGCACCTTATTTACAGGCTTCAGCAACTTTAATTAATGACTTAACCATAAAAGGAGGTTTAAGGGTAGAAAATATCAACATTGATGTAGACGATTTTAATACCCTGGCTACCGGTGCAAACGGTGCTGGAAGTATAGCGGTACAGGGCGGTAAGTTAAATTACAATGCTTTGGTATTTAATGCCGGTGCACGTTACTCGAAATTCAGGTTTTTTAACCCTTTTATCAGTTATGCACAATCGTTTTCGGTATTTGAGTTGGGTAGGGTATTAAGGGCCGCAAAAAGTAATACTTTATCTCAGTTAGAAACTAAACCCATCATTGTAAACAATTACGAAGCAGGTTTTAGCAGCAGTGTAGATAAACTTAATTTCAGCGCTGCTTACTATTACAGCACTTCTAAACTGGGCGCCAATCTTTTAGAGGTAAACGGTACCTATATTTCTCAACGGATCCCTGAGCGCGTATATGGATTTGAAATCCAGGCTGATTATCAGTTACTAAAGGAGTTGAGTATCGGTGGTAACTACGCACAGGTAGAAGGAAAAGGCGATGTAGATAACGACGGTAATTTTAACGGGGAGAAAGATGTGTATTTAAATACAACGCGTATCCCGCCATCAAAAACTACAGTTTATTTAAAGTATTCAGGTATTAAAAAATTAAGTTTGGACGTAAACTGGATGCGGGTAGGAAACCGCGACCGTTTTAAAACAAACGCTGCCGGCAAGTATTTAATTGGAGAGGGACCGGTAAAAGCTTTCAACTTATTTAATGTTGCAGCAGTATACCAGGTTATGCAACCGTTAAAACTATCGTTAGGTATAGAAAACCTGTTGAATAAAGTTTATTATCCTGCTATTTCTCAGTTTTATGGCAGTAATGTAAATTATGTGCGTGGTAACGGGCGTAGATTTAATTTATCGCTGGGTTATGCTTTTTAAGCAATGAAAAACAAGAAATTTAAAAATACCATCAGGAACATTCACCTCTGGCTCGGCCTGGCAACTGGCCTGGTGGTATTTATTATCAGTGTTACCGGTGCGCTGTATATCTTTGAAGAAGAGATCAGGGATTTTACGCAAAAGGATTTTCGGTACGTAAGGCTTCAAGAGAAGCCTTTTATAGGTTTAGATAAAGTGATTTCAGGATTCGAAAAACTTTCACCTAAAGATGAATTAAGGTTGATCAGAATTGAAGATGCCTTGCCAAATGCAACAGTAGAAATGACCAGTAAAAAGGGGATGGTTTACTATTTCAATCCTTATGATGCTACTCTGGTAAAAAAAGGAGGCGAAGACTGGTTGCAGGTTGTAGAACATATCCACACCTCGCTATTGTTGGGTAACACCGGTAAGTTCATTATAGAATGGTCGGTAGTTATTTTTGTGCTGATGTTGATTACCGGACTGATCCTTTGGTTTCCTGGTCAAATGCGGTTGTTAAAACAATCGTTCACCATTAAAAGAAAAGCATCTTTTAAACGGCTGAATTATGATTTACATAATGTATTGGGGTTTTATGCATCGTTTATACTCTTGATAACCGCTTTAAGTGGTTTGTACTTTGCTTTTAAAGAAGTAAAAAATGCAACCAGCTTGTTTACCGGGACTAAACTGGGGCAGGGGAAAGCCATCATTTCGGCCAACCCCACAACTATAGATCCTATACCTGTGCGATACAATAAAATATATGCCGAAGCCAAAATCAAATATCCTGGCGCTATTTCCACTAGTTTTTCGCTTCGGGGTAAAGGAGAATTAAGGTTAAGGATGATTTATCCCTATCGTTGGGCGCGCAAGCAAAATACCTTTTTTTATGAGCAAGCTACCGGTAGAATGATCAGGGCCAAATTATACAAAGATTATAATGGGGCAGATTTAATTGAGGCCACCAATTACGATCTGCACACGGGCAGGCTTTTTGGTCTTCCGAATAAGATTCTTTCGCTTTTGGCGGCATTGGTTGCAGCCAGTTTGCCAATAACAGGTTTTATCATCTGGTGGCAAAAAAGGAAAAAGAGCAGAAGGAAGTAACAACATCTGCGTTGCTGATTCAGTATCAATTTATCTTAAACTTCTGATATCTGACTCCTTGCTAGCGCACGCGTGCCGCGTGTGCAATGTAGTCATTCCGTATTTTCTAAAAACAAACCAAAAAAGTTACTAGAACAGGTATGTTAAATGCGAAAAACCTAAAGAAATTAGCCGTAAATATAAACTTTATAATAAAGAAGGATTATATTTTGTAAGTT
>NZ_FNCH01000042.1 GCF_900100705.1 Pedobacter terrae | reverse complement strand
ACCTAAAGGATCAGCACGCTACACTGGCTAGTTCTTGACCGCCCATGAAACAAAAATAAAATATTTTATTTGCAAATTAACACAGAATCTATCGGGTCAAGCTGAGCATGACGACATCGCCAAATTTAATTCTTTTGCTATTTCTGAATCTGTTATTTTGAGACAGGTTCATGTTTTTCCTGATCAACTTAACCAAAACTTATGAACCCATCTACAATGGCTATCTCAGGGGGCAGGCTATGCCTTCATATTTACCATAGCTTTTTAAAAATATTAACCGTTTTTTTGCTGTTTATGGCCCTAGCCGCAAATGGGGTTACCGCACAGGGAGCCAGGCCAGCCAGCGGTGTTGCCGTTGGCGGGGCTGTTCCTGAAGCCATATGGCAAAGCAGCCATTTTGTTTTTTCGGGCGGCACACCCGATGAAGGCAAAAATACTTCAGTTACTTTAAACCGCTACCGCGGCAAACTGATTTTGCTCGATTTTTGGGCCACCTACTGTGTGCCCTGCATAGCCAATTTTCCCAAAATGAAGATGCTGCAACAAAAATACCGGAACGATTTGCAGATCATTTTGGTAAATAACGAGCCTGTGGCCAGGGCAAGCAGCTTTTTACAAAAAAGAAAAAACGAACATAACGAAGCCTTTACCGCTATTGTGGCAGATACGCTGCTGAACAACACCTTCCCGCACCGCACCATACCCCACTATGTATGGATTGGTAAAGGCGGAAAGGTGCTGGCCATTACAGGCGAAGAAGAACTGGAAGAAGCGAAACTGTTGCAGGCTATGGCGGGCGGGGGCAGTAGCTTCGTTAATAAAAAGAATATCGATCCGGCTTTGCCTTTGTTCAGCTCGGCCGATTTCCCTACCGAGGCTTTACAAAAGTACAGCCTGCTAACTAAAGGGCGGGTATCTGGCCTGGCCAGCGGTACGCAGTTCCGTAAAGCAAAATCGGGCCTGTTGGTGGGGCGTGCCTTTACCAATACCAACTTTTTTAGCCTGTACAGTACCATCGGCAGGGTGTTGCAACGCGCAGCGGGCCAGCGCTTTTCAGATCAACAGATCAGGTATACAGGTGCCGATTCAGCAGGTTTTCTACACGACAGTTACAATTATGAATTTGTAGTGCCTGAGCGTTTATCGGCCCGATTATACCCCATGATGCTGGCCGACCTGAATACCTATTCGCCTTACGTAGGCACATTAAAAACTCAAAAAACCGATTGCCTGGTGCTGGAGCGGTACCGCACCGCACGTACTGCTATGAACAATGGTGGTGGCAGCATTTTAGATCAGGGAGCTGGCCAACAAGGGGCTTTAAACTTAAAAAATGTTCCGGTTGGGGCACTTGTAGATCATTTAGAAAACCTGGCCTGGAACAGGCTGCCCGTGATTAACAAAACGGGGATCAGCCAACGCCTGTCCATCAGCATCCCCTTAACGGGCAACCTGCAGGAGGTGAATGCCGGGCTTCGCCAATATGGCTTACGCCTGCGGCCGGCAAAGAAAAAAGTAACCATAATGCTGATCAGCGACCAGCCAAACGAAACACTAAACCATTAAAATGAGGAATATACATATACTAATCTTATTGATCGGCTTTTGCCCGCTCATCGCCTTTGGGCAGGAAAGCTTTAGCGGCAAAATTTTAAGTGCTGCCGATAGTACTGCCGTGCTATCGAACATCGAACTTACAGGGGCTGATGGGCTGATGCGTAAAATGCAAACAGATGCAAAGGGGTTGTTTTTACTCAGGCTGCCTGCGGGTGCTTACCGTTTTGTGGCCACCGCGGTGGGTTTTAAAACTTATGCGGTTACCATAACGCTGCCTTTAACCCGGGCATTTGTGGCCAGGTTACCGCCTGCCGATAACCAGCTAAACGAGGTTACGGTAAGCACGGGTTACCAGTTGCTGGATAGGACGCGCGCCACGGGATCTTTTGACAAACTCGATAAGGCCAGGCTCGATCAGCAGGTGGGGAAAAACATACTCGATAGATTAGAGGCCATAGGTAACGGGCTCACCTTTGATAGGACTACCTCGGCCTCGGGCAAATTTTCTATCCGGGGTACCAGTACCATCCGTGGGCCGCGCGATCCACTGATTGTGGTAGATGATTTCCCTTATGCGGGTGACCTGGCCAATATTAATCCCGAAGATGTAGAGAGCATTACCGTTTTAAAAGATGCCGCTGCAGCTTCTATTTGGGGTACCCGTGCCGGGAACGGCGTGATTGTAATTACCACCAAAAGAGGAAAAAAGAATACGCCCCTGGCGGTAAATTTTTCTGGCAGCATTGGTTTTGCACAAAAGCCTAACCTGCGGTATGAGCAACGCATTTCATCAGCAGATGCGCTTGATGTAGAGCAGTTTTTATTTGGCAAGGGTTATTATACCAGCCAGATCAACTCCAGCCAGAAACCTGCTTTAACGCCTTTTGTAGAGCTGTTGATTTTGAATGCTGCGGGCAAACTTTCAACTGCTGATTTGGAACAGGCTAAGGCAGGTTTCGCCGCGCATGATGTGTATGATGATTTTGACCGTTACATTTATAAAACCGGGGTAAACCAGCAGTATGCACTCTCGCTATCGGGCGGGGGTGAAAAACATGCCTGGCTCATTTCTTCGGGTTACAACCACAATGTAGATAACCTGGATGGGGCCAATGCGAGGCAGAACATGAGGCTGAGCAATAATTTTATGCTGCTGCGCAACCTGAATTTAAATACCCTATTCAGTTATACGGGCGGCAAAGTTACAGCAGGGCAGCCCGGCATTGGCGGCATAACCAGTACCACCTCACTTTACCCATATGCGGCCTTTGCCGACGCCAATGGAACCCCTTTGCCCATTACCAAAAACTACAGGGCTGCCTATCTGGCTTCGCCAGCGGTAACCCAACTTTTAGATTGGTCGTATTACCCGCTCCTGGATAACCAGTACACCGATAATGTAACCCGGCTTACCGACCTGATGGCCAGTTTCGATTTGGGTTATAAATTGCCACTCGGCTTTAAGCTATCGCTTAAATACAATATCGAAGAACAGCGCACCAACAGGGAGATTTTACAAGGCTTAGGGAGCTATTATACCCGCAACCTGATTAACAGTTTTGCGCAGGTAAGTGCGGGTGGGGCGGTGAGCTATCCAATCCCCATAGGTGCCATTATGGATAGGAACGAGGGCAGGTTGCGATCGGAGCAGTACAGGGGCCAGCTTGATTTTAACCGGGTATGGCCTTCGCACAGGCTTGATGCTTTGGTGGGGGTAGAGTGGCGAAAGGCACAATCTACAGGGGTATCGGGCCGGATGTACGGTGTAGATACCGATAAACTGAACACCGGTTCGGTTGATTATACCCGCACGTTCCCCAATTCGGTTACCGGGAGTGCCGCTTACATTCCCGATGGTAACGGTTTAAGCCAAACAGCCAATAATTATTTTTCGCAGTTTGTAAACCTGGCCTATACCTTTAAAGATGCCTACACGCTCTCGGCAAGCGCCAGGGCCGATGCCTCTAACCTTTTCGGGGTAGCCACCAACGATAAATGGAAACCTTTATGGAGTGCAGGCCTGGGCTGGGATATAACGAAGATGCCGTTTTTTAAAGTGGGTTTTATAGACCAGCTGAAATTAAGGTCTACCCTGGGTTTTAGCGGCAATGCCGATCCATCTATGAGCGGGGTAAATACCATCCGTTACCAGGTTAACTCGCCCTATACGCAAACGCCATATGCCATTTTTGATAAGTATGCCAACCCTGAACTGCGGTGGGAAACGGTAAGGATGCTGAATATGGGGCTTGATTTTAGTATGTTCAAAGCCAGGCTATCGGGCAGTGTAGAGTATTATCAAAAACATGCTTCAGATCTGTTCGGCATTTACCCCATCGATTATACCACCGGGGTAGGCACCACCATATTGCGCAACGTGGCCGAAATTAAAGGCAAAGGTTTAGACCTGCAACTGAACGGCCTGATTTTGCAGGGCAGCTTTACCTGGGGCAGCACGCTCAACCTTTCGGTGTATAAAGATAAGGTGGCCAAATATTACCTGCCTTCGGTACAGGGGAGCAACTTTTTGCAGGCCAATGCCACGGTATCGGGTGTAGAAGGTTTACCCGTGTATTCCATTTTCTCTTACCGCTGGGCGGGCCTTGATGGCGCAACGGGCGAACCGATGGGCTTTTTAAACGGCCAGCCCAGCAAGGCCTACAGCACTATTATCAGTGGTACCAAACTTACAGATCTGGCATTTCACGGTTCGGCGCTGCCCCGTTATTTCGGCAATATGGTAAACGATTTTGGCTTTAAAGGTTTTACCCTTTCGGTAGCGCTCAGCTTTAAGTTCGGTTATTATTTCAGGCGTAAGGGTATTGATTATACCAACCTATTTGCCAATGGTAGTGGCCATGCCGATTTTGGCAGCCGCTGGAAAAACCCGGGCGATGAACAATTTACCCAGGTACCCTCAATGCCCTATCCCTTATCAAGCAGCAGGGAATCTTTTTATAGGTTTTCTGAAGAGCTGATTGATAAGGGCGACCATATCCGCATACAGTACATCAACCTTGATTATGCAGTCGGAAAAACACTTGCAAAAAAGATCGGCTTAAAAACACTAAACGTATTTGCTAACCTGGCCAATGTTGGCATTATTTACCGGGCCAACAAACATCAGCTAGACCCTGAGTATGTAACCAGTAGCTTTAACTTACCCCCTGGGCAAACCCTGGCTTTCGGCTTAAGGGCGGGCTTTTAAAATTGATGGATATGAAAAAGAGAAATATTTTTGGATTTTGGCTGTTACTGGCTGTTTTTGCCAATGCAATTTTAGGTTGCCAAAAACTTTTGGATGAAAAACCCGATCAGCGCCTGGTGATCCCCTCAACCCTGGCCGATTTTCAGGCGCTGATGGATAATTTCGGGGTGCTGACTGCTAAAGATCTGGTGTCGGCAGAAATCTCGGCCGATGATTACTACCTTACCGATGCTGACCTTGCCGCGCTGCCAGGCGAATATGAACGCAGGATGTACAGCTGGCAAAAGGATAACATTTTCGAGCCGGGCAGCAACGATTGGGCATACCTGTACAAAGCCGTTTATTCCTGTAATGCCGTACTGGAAGGGCTGGAAGCCTCAACCATAACCAGGGATACCAGATATAACGATGTAAAGGGGCAGGCACTGGTGTACCGGGCCAAATGCTTTTTGCAGGGGCTGGGCCTTTGGGCAAAGGCTTACCAGGTTTCTTCAGCAACAGACCTCGGTATCCCATTGCGGCCCAGTGCCGATTTTAATACGCCATCTACCCGGGCTACCGTACAGGAGGGTTACCAAAAGGTGCTAACTGATCTTAAAGCTGCGGTACCGCTTTTGCCCGTAAAAGCCCTGAGTGCCACCAGGCCATCAAAGGCAGCAGCCTATGGGCTTTTGGCGCGTGCCTTTTTATATATGGGCGATTACCAGGCAGCCGAAAATTATGCCGATTCCTGCCTGCGCAACAATGCCGCGCTTTTGGATTATAATCAGCTCAATGCAGCAGCACCTTATCCGATAGCACTTTTTAATCCTGAAGTGGTTTTTAACACGTTTTCTCCACCGCCAACAATACTAAGCAACACAAGGGCGAAGATGGTGCCTGAGCTTTTGCAGGCCTACCAGGCTGCTGATTTGAGGAAGCAGGTATTTTATGTGCAGAGCGGCAGCGCTTCTTATTTTAAAGGCACCTATTTCCAGCCCGCACTTTTTTTCGGCCTGGCTACTGATGAAATGTACCTAACCCTTGCCGAGTGCCAGGTAAGGAACGGCAAAACAGCGCTGGGTATGGAAACCCTGAACAAGCTTTTGCTGGCCAGGTTTAAAACCGGAACATTTGTGCCCTTGGTGGCTGGTGACAAAGCCACCGCATTGGGCGTGGTGTTAAGCGAAAGACGGAAAGAGTTGGTAATGCGGGGGCTGCGGTGGATGGATGTTAAACGTTTAAATGCCGAAGGTGGGAACATTGTGTTAAAGCGCACCATAAGCGGGATTGATTATACTTTAACGCCCAATGATAAACGGTATGCGTTGCCGATACCTGAAGATATTATTGCCCTAACCGGTATGCCGCAGAACGAGCGGTAAAACAAAGGGCCCGGTTAATTTAACCAGGCCCTTATTTACTTACAGTGCGCGTTGGGCAGGAGCATTATCCCTTACAGCGGCTGCATTGTCGCCGTAGGTATCTTCAATGTACTGGTCTAGCTTTTCCTGGGTATCAACCGTTTCTGGCGTAAGCAGGTAACAAGGTGCTGCAGTACCAGAGTTACAGCTGGTAGGCGGGCTCATGGTAGTAGAATACTGGTGGCCGTCTGTAGCTTGAGATAGCGTGGTGCCAATAAAATTCCACTGGATATCTGCTTTGGCTGATTTAAATGCACTGGTGGTGATGGTTAGGCCGAACCCCAATACGAGGGCTGCAAGGCCAAGGTTTAATTTGTTTAACATGGTATTTAGTTTTTAAATTGCTCCGTTTAGGAGGATAAATGATTTGATCTGGTTCGGTGGTCTGGCGATCGGTTGATTGTTGCTGTATTGGATATGACCGGTATCCGGTATGCTGATTACTCTTTGTCACCAACCTCCCGCTTTAAGTGGATAATTAAAGTAGTGAGCGTTATTGCGGTAAATACAAGATTAAATACCAGGTGTGCTTTCCAACCGAGCCATTTTAATACACCGCCGCAACTACAGGGTACCTTGTTAAAATAACCTGCCAGCACCAGCGCGGTGTATACGGTAAAAGCCGTTATTAACAGCAGCGATGCGATAAGGCCATACAACCTGGTTTTGGTAAAGGCAAGCAGGGTAGCAGTTGCTAGTTCTGCAGCGGGTACGGCGATTAACAGGAATGCAGAAAATTGCCCGGAGAAAGCCTGTTTGGCCAGTTCGGTTTTAAATCCGTGCATATCGCCAAGTTTACTTGCCGAGGTAGTACCCCATAAAATAATGAGTAGAATGTAGCCGGCTTGGTATGTATTTTTGCTTAAGTTTACTTTCATGGCCTTGCTGTTTTATTGGAGAATCTTTCTTGTAGTTAAAATCTGGTATAAAGTTCGGGTCAGATCGGCCCGGGCGAAGGCTATTTAGGTTGCCAAATGGCTTACCCGCAGTGAAATTGAGGTAACAAATATTACTTATTTAGCGCCTGTGAGCGTAAACGGCTCAAAACTTTTGGGTGTATGCCCAGGTAACTTGCAATTGTTTTTAAATCGCAGAGGTTAAACAGTTGCGGGCTGGTGAGCATCAGGTGATGGAAACGGGCCTTTGCGCTCAACATGGCAAGCCCTGTGGTATGCTGTATAACCAGCGCAAGCTGCTGCTGGTAAAGCGTGTTGATCAGTTTCGGGTATTCCGGGAAAACTTTATAAAGGCTGGCCGTGTGTTTATCATGGTATCCCATCAGGATAGAATCTTCCAGGAATTCGATAAATATTTCTCCCTCTATGTAACTGCTCAATGCGGCCATTGGTACCAGGAACTGGTGATGATGCCAGAATAAAATGGTTGTTTCTTCCTCATCTTTAACGGTATATAACCTTAACGTGCCCGTACTGATAAAAAGCAGACCAGTACAGTATTGATCGGAAACCTTAATGGTTTCTTTCTTTTTAAATGTGTGTTCTTGTACAATAACGTTCAGATAACTGGTTAATCCGTAAGATGGTGTTACGTAATTTCTGATTGTGCTTAAATAGCTGTTTTCTTCCATGATATGTTTTTTATATAAAGAAATAAGCTTTCGGGCCTTTGTCAAGTTGCTGGGCTGGCAACCCCGCGCAACCCGGCAAAGATTAGGGATGAAGTGTTTTTGATAAAATTGAATATTTTGCTGCCTGATGTAGTTGAAGGAAAATTTTTTTTTAAAGTACTGGCATGCATTTTTGGCCACCTCCGGGCAGGGGAGCGGGTATTTGCTAAATTGTTTTATTTGCCTCAATACGTCATTTTCCTGGCCGGGGAAAAAAATAAGGTTCCTTTTTTATGGAGGTCAAACGGTAATGTTTTGCAATACAGGGCCTTATCTGATATACGATTTGAAATAAGCTGTCGTTATACATGAAAAATAAGGTGTAATAATAATACGTAACTAAATACTAATTAAACTTACGAATGATGGAAAAACCAGCACTGTTTGCTTTTTCATCCCTAATAGTTGATGTAATGATAATAGTGCATAGCGATGTGGTTGATGCACGGCAGAACTGCCATCAACTGGTGGCGTACATCATTTTTAACCTGGGGTTTATTTGCCCCAGCAGGGGCCACCCAAAACACTGGGGAAACTATTCCCCACCATTTAATGATCATTTCATACCTGTTAATTAACGTCAGTATTACTGGGAATGTTAAACAGCTTTTGGCGCTGTTTGACGCTAAAATTTTAAGATTAACGCAAATTTTCTAACCAATTTTAGCCGCTTCAGCACCATGGGTTAACCGCCTAAATAACGGCACAGAAACATTTTCCGGATATGTTTGCGCAATGCCTCATCAGCGTTTCGCAATATGGTTTTGTTTTTAAACTCTACGCCCTATGAATAACCTCGATGCCCTTGTACAGATTTTGTACAACATTTACCTCGTGCTCAACAAAGAACAGTTAAAATTTACCTTTATCGATCTCTTTGGCGATCCTGAAAAGCAGTTAACCCGCCAGCAGGTTAAAGACTACCTCAACATTAGCGAAAGTACCTACAAACGTAAAGTGAAAGATGGTACGTTAAAACCCATCAAACTGCCCGGTGGCGATCGTTTTTACGTGAAAGACTTGCTCGCTGCCTATCTGGAGAGCCAGCGTAAAGGCCGTATTTAATTACTGTCCATTCCTAAAAAAAGTTTACATAGAAAGTTTTTCAAAAGAGAAAAACATTATGATAAGAGCAAAAGCACTTAAAGGTAAAGGTGGTCGTGAATCTATCCATTCTGATAGTTTCCGAATCCAGGTTGCATTAGAATATCTGGATGGATCGTTCAGCCAATCGCAAATTGAGAAAAA
>NZ_FNCH01000039.1 GCF_900100705.1 Pedobacter terrae | reverse complement strand
AGAGGTAGTATCTATCGGTCAATATACTTCATGAGTTATTTTGCCATCGGTCTACTCTCGATCCTTTTCACTTTATGCTTACTAAATTAAACATTGTAAACATAGGAGCCATCCGATCAATTTGGGAATGAAGATTTCTTGATGGATATACCTGATTAAATTTTATCTGTCAATCATATTGATTTTTATACAATAAATTATCCCTTAGGATGACAATGTGATATGTAATATTATGTTTAATCTTTAAGAAAAGATTCTTCACTGCGTTTAGAACGACAAATTCTTTGCTTTTTACGCATAAAAAAAAGACGAGGTTTAATTCGTCTTCTTTATCTAGTTAATCAATTAAATCTTTGCAATCAATTTTTAACTTAAGATTTCTTTCAGTTTTTCCGTCTGATGATCAGCTAGTTTTTGAAGTGGACCAGATGCCAACATTTTCATCATCATATTTAAATCGGCCGAAATGATGTGCTTTGCGGTAGTCGTTCCGTTACCGTTATCTGCTACTGTCCACTTTAATTCTACATCAAAAGGTGCTTTTTCACTCGGAATTGCTATTATTTCCTGGTTCTCTACCCGGTTTGAAATTCTGATGGCCAATTTTGCCATATTCTGAATGGTAAACCGTGCATCATCTTCTGTTGATTCCCAGTTATAAATATTTTCTGGCATCAATTGCTGGTGATTGTTCATATTAGTTAGAAAAGCATAAACCTCAGCAACCGGTTTATTAACTTCTACTGTGCTCTCGATAACAGTCATTATATATTTGTATAGATTTGTTTTACTCCGAACTTAAGACTCTGAACCCAAAGCTTGTCCCTGTCCCCATCCTGAAGGATTTAAACGCCATTTGCTTAATAATTCCATATCACTTTTGGCAATAATGCTGTGCTCGGCAGCATAATCAATCAACGCGCCATAGTTTGATAAGGTTAAGTAACGACATTTTGCAGCTGCAAAGTTTTCGTCTGCTTTTTCGAAACCGTAGGTAAAAATAGCCGCTAAGCCAGCTACCGATAAGCCTGCAGCTCTCAATGCTTCAACAGCTTGTAAGCTGCTTTTTCCGGTTGAAATTAAATCTTCGATAACCACCACACGTTGTCCTTCTACCACTTCGCCTTCAATTAAACTTCCGGTACCATGTTCTTTTGCTTTCGCTCTTACATAGATAAATGGTAAACCCAGTTCCTGAGCTACTAAAACGCCTTGCGGAATTCCGGCAGTGGCAACACCTGCAATAACATCTACTGAACCAAACTCTTCTTGTATCGCCTGCGCCAGTTTCTGCCTGATGTAAGTTCTAACCTGAGGATGGGAAAGGGTAATTCTGTTGTCGCAATAAATTGGCGATTTCCAGCCAGATGCCCAGGTAAAAGGGTTATTTGGTTGTAATTTAATTGCTTTTATCTGTAATAAAAATTCCGCTACCTTTAATTCAATATCACTTTTATTATACATGGCTCAAAATTACAGATTTATTTGTGTTTGTCATAACGTTTATTAAGCCCCATTATTTTGTATCTGGGGAAAGAAAATGGTAGAATCGGGATTTGATTCCGACATTTCAACACTACAAATATTGGAAATTTTGATGGATGCTAAAAGCGATTTCTTGTCACCTGCTGTAAATCAGTACGATAAAGATAGTTTCTTCGAAAAACAGATTATAAATAACTGATGATCTGCTGAAAGCCGTGCGAAGTTTGCCAATTGATCGTTCGGCCATCTTCATACTCATTTATCAAACGGTTACCGGGGATAAGGATATCCCTTTTGATTGAAATTTGTTTAGCTCGGGGCCATTATAGTTGGTAACTAAAATATCTACAATTGATAGGTTATTAAATTTCAAATACGAAGTTTTCCCTATTTTACTGGCATCACAGAGCATATAAGTACAATTGGTTTGTGCTGCCATTGCCAAAGTATTAGCAGCTTCGTATTCACTACCGGCATAAAGTCCTTCGGCAGTAATCCCATCCACGCCCAAAAATGCTTTATCGGCATGGTATCTGGAGATATGTTCGAGTGCCATAGTTCCATGAATGGCTTGTCTGCTTGCGTCAACTTCACCTCCAATCAGGTTTATGGTTACTGCACTGTGTTGCAATTCATTTACTATCGGTAGCGAATTAGTAATTACCTTAATATTTTTGTTTTTAATAAACTGGCATAATCTAAAGGCAGTGCTGCCACAATCAATAAATATCACATCTCCTTCAGCTATGTCTTCAGCAGCCCTTTTACAAATTGCATCTTTTGCTTTTAGATTAACTTCTGCTTTATTGGCAAATGAAACCGGCTTGATCACATCACTTATTTTCATGGCGCCTCCATGTGTACGGTAAAGTAGTCCGTTGGCAGCCATGCTGGTCAGGTCTCTTCTTACGGTAACTTCAGAAACACCAATTTTAGTGGCTAACTGGCGGATCTCCACTTCGCCATAGGTTTCTAAAAGTTCAAGGATTTTATGCGCTCTTTTTTGAAATGTCATATATAATGAGTTAATTCGATCAAATTTAATCATAATTAATCAAAAATAATCATTATGAAAAATATCAATATTCTGGATACTCGAATTTTATCTGATAATTGGTACACCCTCAAAAAAGTCAGTTTCGAAATGATCGATAGTGATGGTACCACATCTACTTTGGAACGCGAAGCTTATGATCGCGGAAATGGCGCGACCATTTTGTTATATAATAAAGAAAATCAAACGGTTGTACTTACGCGTCAGTTCAGGTTACCGGCTTTTATTAATGGAAATGATACCGGTTACCTGATAGAATGTTGCGCCGGATTGTTGGACCAGGATAATGCGGAAGATTGTATCAGAAGGGAAACGGAAGAAGAAACCGGATTCAGGATTGATCAGGTGGAAAAAGTTTTCGAGGCCTATATGTCACCCGGCTCAGTTACTGAACTATTATACTTTTTTGTTGCAGTGTATTCAAATGATATGAAATTGCATGATGGAGGAGGCCTTGAAGAAGAAAACGAAAATATTGAAGTGCTGGAATTACCTTTCGAAAAGGCACTTGACATGATGAAATCTGGTGAGATAAAGGATGGTAAAACAATTATGCTGCTGCAATATGCCCAGTTAAACGGATTGATGGTGTAGATAATTGTTTGAATTTTGTAATGATTAATTTGATTTGCGTAATTACCCATAACAAATAGCTGTTTACATTTGTTACCTCTAATTAATTTAAATTTTTATGATAGCAACAAAAGGATATGCGGCACAAAATGCCCAAACGGATCTTGCACCCTGGAATTTTGAGCGCCGGGAAGTAGGGCCTCATGATGTTCAATTCGAAATACTTTTCTGCGGGGTTTGTCATTCAGATCTGCACCAGATAAAAAACGATTGGTTTGAGGGGATATTTCCTATGGTTCCCGGCCACGAAATTGTAGGGAGGGTGGTGAAGGTTGGCGATCACGTGAAGAAATTTAAGGTGGGTGATCTTGCCGGAACCGGCTGTATGGTAGATTCTTGTCAGGTTTGCGAAAACTGTAAGCAAGATTTAGAACAATATTGTTTAGAAGGAAATACCCAAACATACAATGGTTTAGAAAGAGATGGTAAAACACCAACTTATGGCGGTTATTCTGATACGATTGTGGTAAGAGAAGAATTTGTACTTCATGTATCAGATAAATTAAATCTGGCTGCGGTAGCACCACTTTTATGTGCAGGTATTACTACTTATTCGCCATTAAGGCACTGGAAAGTAGGAAAAGGACATAAACTGGCTGTATTGGGCTTAGGTGGTTTGGGCCACATGGCTGTTAAATTTGGGGTAGCTTTTGGCGCTGAAGTAACGGTTTTAAGTACTTCGCCTAAAAAAGAAGAAGATGCCAAAAAATTAGGTGCACACCATTTTGTGGTAACTACCGATCCTGAACAGGTTAAAGCAGCTAAAGGTACATTCGATTTTATTTTGGATACGGTATCTGCTGAGCATGATTTTAACATGTATCTTTCTTTGTTAAGGACAAATGGTACGCACATCTGTGTGGGTGTTCCACCAAAACCGGCAGAAATTGCCGCTTTCAGTTTGTTGGGCGGTAGGAAAAGTCTAGCAGGATCGGGTATTGGCGGTATTGCCGAAACTCAGGAAATGCTGGATTTCTGTGCAGAAAACAATATCGTTTCAGATATCGAAATGATTGATATGAAAGATATTCAAACTGCTTACGATAGGATGCAAAAAGGTGATGTACGTTACAGGTTTGTGATTGATATGGCTACATTGTAGTTCAGATCTCAACAAAAGTGAAAGGGATTTAGAAACAATCATATTTCTAAATCCCTTTTTTATTTTAAGGATAGCTAATCACTTCAGGCATCTTGATTTTTTCTTACAAACTCAGAGAAAGAAATCCGGTGTTCTGACTCTACTTTCGCCAGCTGTCTTTTGTTTTCAGTTAATAGGTTATCCAACTTATTTAGCGAATCTTTGAGATAAGTTACTGATAACATTCGTGAAATCCTGTCTCTGATTTTATCGGCAAGGAATAATTCGATCAGTATCAAACTAATCAGAAAGATGTAATGATTGAAAATAATATTATCGGTAATCTTGGAGAAAGCAGGGAAGCCTATTGCGCCAAAAAATAAATCTATAATTAAAGGAATACCGATAATCGCCAGGAGCGAAAATCCCCGGACTTTTAAAGTGATTGCTTTTTCGGCAGTCTTGATCTGTTCGCTAAAGGCCAAAAACTTGCCTTGAGATGGAGTTTCCCTATTGTTTTGTTGTTGTTCTAATTTTTGAAGCGCTTTACCATGTTCGATATCTATTCTGCGTACCTGCTCTACAATGTATGTTTCGGCATTGTTCAGCTTTTCCTGGTCTTCTACAATAGATTCCTGTTCGGCAATAATTTTGTCCATCACCAGCAGGTCTTCCGGAATGCCATGTCGAAGTTTCTGTTCTGCAGCTATAATCCGGTTATCTAATTGTTTAAACTGCCTTTTAAGCTCCGCAATTTCTTTGTTAAAATGCTCTTTTTTGGAGGAATAGCTACTTTCTAGGCTATTAAGTGCCGAAACATATTCGAAATCTGCCAGAAGCTGTTCATTGTTGGCAAAATGCTGATAAAGCCCATTTAATTTGATGAAGAGCTCGCCTGTTGACTTTTCCGGATTAGATAGATCATTTCGGTATGCTTCCAGATCTTTTTCTGATAATGAAGGTATGGGCATAGTAGATTAAAAAGCTAAAATTATGAAAAATATTTATCCTTGAAAGTATTATAAATGGTGTTTTCCCTTCAAATATTCCATTATGACTAATAAACCATTTTTTTAAGATATAGTTTGTCTGGGGTTTCGATAGAAAAATATTTTTCTAGAAAATGCAAATTGCTCGTATTCAGTCGTTTAAATTTGTTATATAGATATAGCCGAAATATTTTTTGATTTTTTTTATCAGGTTGATAAATTATTATATATTTGTGCCAAGCAAGGGGTGAGAGCCTTGCATCAATCTTTGATTGAGAGCGTTAATTTAGATAAGGTTACAACATTAATTGTTGTAACCTTTTTTTATACCTTATAAATAACTAAACAATTTTTCTACTTTAGGGTAAGCAAAATTTATTTTTTGCCGAAATAAAAATATCCTTTAGGGATGATAGGAGAAGGAGTGATTTTGCGAAGGACATTTATGCTCCAATTAAATATGCTTTAAACTATATGCCAAGAAACTATAGAATTTATATCAACGATAACACTTTGTTTATCTCCGATTTTTTACCAGAACAGAAAGAGAAAATCCAGCAGCTCGAATTTCAGGATTTTAATCTGGAGACGTTCTACAAAAAACTAAAAAACGGATCTAAAAAGAGTTATATTTTCTTGACTAAAAATCCAAAAGAAACCTTTCAGAAATTGAAGAAAGATTGTACTATTATTAAAGCTGCAGGTGGGTTGGTAGAAAGTGCAAATGGCAATTACCTGTTTATTTTCAGGAACAAAAAATGGGACCTGCCAAAAGGGAAGCTGGAAGATGGTGAAAAAATGAAGGAGGCTGCCGTTCGTGAGGTAGAAGAGGAATGCGGGATCAGGGTTTTTAAACGCGAAGAAAAGCTTTGTAAAACCTATCATGTCTATCCGATGGGTAATAAAATGGTGATTAAGAAAACCAATTGGTACAAAATGAAGGTTAAAGGCGAACCTAAATTGGTACCTCAAAAAGAAGAAGGAATTGAAGAGGCGGTTTGGTTGGATAAAAACCATATTTCGCCGGTTGTTAAAAATACTTTTCCATCTATTATGGATGTGTTGAAGACTGGTGGATTACTATAATTGTTCTATCCCGCAGATCGCCCTGCTGAACTTGTTTCACAAGTAGCGACAGCGTTTTCGATTGCCTTGTAGCTATTACATGGTCAGCATCTTTTGTTACTGTTAATTGGGTTGTCAGATATTTCTATCTGACATGGATTAAAATAAAAATTAGACGGATTATTATTCATAGTCCAGTTCATCAATTACTTTTTTAACCTGTTTTAGGTATTTTCCGTAATAAAACCAGGCCCATAATTCGGTTATTGCGCCGATAACCAAGATGGTTACAAAGCAATTGAGCAGGATGTAAACCGGAGATAATTTATTTAATATCCGCGAAAATACTGATGCCTTTTCAATAAACACAAAAGCGGTGAGAAAACCGACTGAGATAAAGGCCACGATGTAAGTTAAAGCTTTATACAGCTCTATATTCAGCTTCATTTCGTAATAAAACCAGAGGATATTTTTCCGGGTATCCATACTTAAATTGTATGAGTTTTTATAAAATATATAAAACTTGAAAAAATAATAAGCTGTAAAGCCGCAGGTAATTGAATAGGTCATCATAAATACCCTGTTAATTAAAGCTGAAAATCCAAAAATATAAGGGATAAAAGCCATAAGCACCAAAAAAAACAGCTGGTAGAAAAATTCATGTTTCATTTTAGCCCTGATTTTATCGATGGGAGTATGCGCCTGTTTTATTTTAAGCATGTCTGAAGAAATGTTACTTTCTTCAGGATTTTCAGCATTCCATTCGTTTTTTAAATCGTCAAAATTCATAACCGTTTTTCTTTATAATGAACTGTAATTTTTCTTTGGTCCTGTTCAGTTTTACACGTGCATTAACCTCACTTATGCCCAGGTTTTCGGCAATTTCGCGATGTGATTGATTTTCGAGAAAAAGGAAGATCAATGCTTTTTCAATTCCATTTAATTCTTGAACAGCGGCGTACAAACAGGCTAATTTCTCTTCTTTTCCTTCATTTTCATTTACATCTATTACATCGATGTTCCCATCCAACGGTGTTTTGTCTACTTTTCTGCTGTCTTTTTTAAAATATATGATTGCTGTGTTGAGGCAAACGCGGTACATCCATGTGGTAAATTTGCTATTTCCTTTAAAAGAGGGATAAGCTTTCCATAATTGTAATACCATTTCCTGAAACAGATCTCGTTGTTCTTCGGCATCGTTCATATATATTTTAGAAATTTTATGTATAATCGCTTTGTGCTGATTGATCAGGGTGAGAAATATATTTTCTGTTTCTTTCATTTAATGTATACCCAATTGGTAAAGGATTTTTAGAAACGTTACAGGTTTATCTAAAATAATATTTAACCACAGATAAAATGGGGTATAGATAAGATTTTTATAATAAAACCGCCATCTCGATAAGGTAGCTATCGCATGAAGTGAAGTCCTAAATTTTCGCGAGAGCGCGCTACAAATAGATTTAGCTTCGCTGAGCCTTCGGGTTCTCGGCTGCGTTGCACTCCGTTCGAAATGGCGATCGGTTGAGGTAGGTATGGGTTAATGTTAGTTGATCAATCAGCAACAGTCTTTGCGCACTGATATAAAACCCCGTTCTGCGCGCTACATTATTCCCTCTGGGAGAGGAGACAATGTGACTAAGATGAACCTGGATTTAAATCTGTGTTTATCGGTGTACATCTGTGGTTAACAAAACTATAAAAAGCCAAGTGCTTCTTTAGGTACAAACGGACTTACATCGCCATGGTTTCTTAAAATATCCCGAACAATGGTCGAACTGATGGCAGAGTATTCGGGTTTACTTAATAGCAGAATGGTTTCTACTTCGGGCATCATGGTTTGATTAATTTGTGCAATAGCCCGTTCATATTCAAAATCGGCAGCTGAGCGGATCCCGCGGACCATATAGGTGGCATTTATTTTCCGGCAGAAATCTACAGTTAAACCTTCATAAGTTTGGATTTCGATGTTTTCATAGCCTTTAAAAACAGTCTGCAAGATCTGAAGACGCTGTTCTGCACTTAAAAAATTCTGTTTAGCACTGTTAAGTCCAATGCCTACTATAATTTTATCGAAAAGTGGGGTGGCACGTTGTAAAATATTGACGTGGGCAATGGTGATCGGATCAAATGAGCCTGGAAATAGCGCTATCTTCATGGTTCAAATATAGATTATTATAGTTAAAAGCGGAATAGTTTAGCACCGGGCGTTTGGAGGATAACGTAGTGTACATGGCAGGAGTGAAACACAGTAGGGAAATAGTGACGCAGCAATAAATAAATTATATAAGCTAGCAAGAAAAAAACGCAAGGTTAGGGTATGGAGATGGTAGGAAAAACGACGAGAGAATAAGGTTTAAAATGCAAGGGAGAAGAAAATTGCTCAAAAAAGGTTAGGAAAATAAAGGGATTTGGAAATGAAAGGGGGGAAGATTATAGTGCGGTTCAGTCCCGCTCTCTGCTAAACTCGGCTGAAAAAGCCTTCGTACCGCTGACGATCGGGTTTATAAACAAAGGTGAGTCACTCCGTGTGAGACTTCGTCCAGACAGGGATTCCCTCCCTGGAAAGCGTGAATTATTTGGATAAGTTAGTTACCAATAATCAAATAACAATTATCTGCAAACCAATCTTTAATTTGTAGTTAGTAACAGCTTGAACCAATGACCAATAAACCAATGGCTAATGAACTACTTAACTAAACTCGAAAAAGCTAAAAGAAGAATTTCCGTATTTCCTCGTTTCTGTGTAACCTGGCTGGCTGTTCAATTTCATGTTGCTCTGGTGTTCTACAATTAACAAGCCATCGGGTTGAAGCAGTTGTTGCTCCTTTACCATCACCGGAATTTGCGGAATGTTAGGCATGTTGTAGGGTGGATCGGCAAAAATCAGGTGATAAGCGCCGGTCATTTGTTTCAATAATTTAAAAACATCGCCTTTACGTACATCGATCTGATCAAATTGATGTTGTTTAGCCGTATTTTTCACCCAGTTTACACAGCCATAATCCATATCAACCGCTAAAATACGTTCTGCTCCACGTGAAGCAAATTCGAAAGTTAAATTTCCGGTGCCGCAAAATAAATCCAATACCGCGCAGGTTTCGAAATCATATTTGTTATTGAGGATATTAAAGAGTGCTTCTTTGGCCATATCCGTAGTTGGGCGTACGGGTAAATTTGCAGGGGGCTGCAAACGGATGCCCTTTAATTTGCCACCAATTATCCGCATAAATCTAAAGCAAGGAGACCGCTGAAATAGTGTTTAGGCATATCGGCCAATAATTCGCTATGTTTTTTTCCAGCGGGAAGGAAAAAATAAAGTTGGTTAAAGTATTTTAATAAGCAATTATAATGCTCATCGTCTTCGTTTATTATACCTTGTAAATAAACAGGAATAGTATCATTTAAGCCCAATTGTTCAATCATTAGCAACAGAAAATAATTAAATTCCTCTGCATTTTCTGATTCGTAGTGGTTTTGGAAAACAACCTTTTTATCTTTTAAATAAAGTACATTAAAAGATACTGCCGTAAAATCGATTAATAAAGATTCATCTGCCAATTCATTAAATAAAACCATTAATGGCTCAGATTGTGGAAAAAGATCGGTTTGCTCTGGCAAATTGGCTTTTAAATCATCATTTAAACAAAAGACAGTGTTAAAACCTAGGTTTTCATTGTGTTTGGTATAAACTTTAGTGTTAGAACCAAGGTATTGCGCATAAACAGTTAGATTTTCTCCATCAAACCATTCATCAGGAATAAAAATAAAGTTTGCGGTATGGATGGCAGCTTTAACGGCTCCATAATTTAACGAAAGGTAATTATCAGTTGTAAAGGCAGCCTTTAGTTCCTTTTGTACATCATCGCAGCCTTGCTTATCAAAAATGATCTTAATCTCTCCTGTGTCCTTACTTATCACAGCATAAGAAAAACTATCATTCGTTATTTTTAATAATAAATGGCAGTTTGCAGATGCATCAGCTTTAAAATTTGGGTCGACCAATAAGAGGCTATTGTTACGCATTGAAACAAAAATAGACTTTTTTAAGGATTAACGGTAAAATGAGGTTAAATTTTTGATTTTGCTGCAGTTGATTTGGTTTTTTGCCACAGAAAGAAAGATTAGCACAGCATAGTAATTACACCATGCTAACCAATTTTCCAATGAACAAGGGAACTATATTTTTTTACCAAAATCAAACGTTTTGTCTATTCAAAAATCAAAATATTCGGCTTAAATTCGGAACATGAGTTATAAGCCAACCTATAAGGCAGCAAACACCATTGCGGCAACAATAGAACAACATTTTGTTAAACTGCATGAGAATGCAATTGCACAAGGCGAAATAGATTTGGCAACTCAACCAGATCAGAAAATAATTGAAGTGATAATTGATGTTGCTTTTTGGAGCAGCTTGCGCAAGGAAGAAGGGCATTCGCCCCGGATTTCGATCGCTTTTTTACCACCGGAGCAAACCTCTAAACCATTGCGTTTTGCCAAAAAACTGGCCTTAAATGCCAATACGTTAACCAAAATAGCTCCGGGGATTGAACGTTCCGGGATTCATCTCGGCGTTTGGGAAGAGGATGGCGAACTTTATATCTGGGGCACAACCCTTAATATTCCTAATTTTTGTTTTGTAGTGGATGTTTCCGAACCCGGGTTAATTGTGATTAAACACCGCAGAATTTATGGCATTGGCAAGTTTACCAATGTAGCTGTTTTAAAAGGGGAACAAATTCGCATTGTGGATGACAGGAGCTGTAACAATAGAGATTGTCCGCCAATTTTGCAGGCTTTATTGGATTTAACTGTTTTAGCGAGTTGGAACGATCCGATCAATATTCTAATCCAGTTTTCGGTTTCGATGCGTGCGCATGGCAGGGGTGGCGCATTGTTAATTGTGCCTAAGGGCGATACAAAATGGGAGGAATCCATTATTCACCCCATACAGTATTTGGTAGAACCTCCTTTCGGTGGCTTATCTAACCTGGCGAAACAAAATGGCAACCAAAGCGAAATTTTCTCGCAAGGGGCTGTGCGCCGCGAGGTAGAACATTTGGCAGGTTTAACCGCGGTTGATGGTGCAACGATCATCAATGAAGAATTTGACCTGATTGCATTTGGTGCCAAAATAGGACGTGCAAAGGGGAAACCTACCGTAGAGCAGATTGCGTTTTCGGAGCCGATTGTTGGTGGAGAAGATAAAATCCTTTATCCCGGACAGCTTGGTGGTACCCGCCATTTTTCTGTTGCCCAGTTTGTAAACGATCAACCTCAATCTATTGGTTTGGTAGCCTCGCAAGACGGCCATTTTACCATCTTTAGCTATAGTAAAAAACAAAATATGGTAATGGCACATCGAATTGAAACCTTACTTTTGTAATAGCAAGGCGCAGAAAGCATGAGGAATAGCGATTGCAATGTCCGGAAAGGTACTGTACTGCCAATCGGATACTGTAGCCCGTCTTTCCGCTAAATTCCCGATCAAACTTTTGCTAAAAAACAAATGTTCATTGAGATCGGGAGATATCGCTTCAATACGGTTTAGTTAAATAGGGCTGTGCTAAAAACTCAGGTACTATTTTATGCACACTAAACAGTCAACCAATTAACGTTTAAAACAATTAACCATTAGAGATGATCATCGATAAAAGCCAGCTTATTGCCTCTGCATACGAACATCAGCCTACCAAGGAGCAAATGCTTTTTTGCGAGCGGATGTCGGCATTTTTGCAACAGGAAGATGAGTACCGCTGTTTTGTGCTGAAAGGTTATGCCGGTACAGGTAAAACCACATCTGTAGCGGCTTTGGTAAAGGTTTTAAGGCAGTTTAATCTGCGCAGCGAACTGCTGGCACCAACGGGAAGGGCGGCAAAGGTAATGAGCCAATATTCATTTCGTAAAGCTTTAACCATACATAAACGGATTTACCGAAAACGTTCTGCCGCATCGCCCGAAATGCAGTTTCAGCTGGCACCCAATCTTTCCGAAAATACGCTTTTCATTATCGATGAAGCCTCGATGATTGCTGATGAATTTAATGAGACAGGATCTTCGATCTTACGTGATCTGCTCGAGTTTGTGTATAATACCAAAAACTGTTTCCTGCTATTTGTGGGTGATACGGCACAGTTGCCTCCTGTTGGAAGTTTGGACAGCCCGGCACTAAATGAACAATACTTAAAAGACAAATTTGCCCTGACGGTTTCATCAGTGGAGTTAAAAGAAGTGGTTCGACAGGGTAAGAAATCGGGTATTTTGGCCAATGCTACGATGCTGCGGAACCAGATTGCCAAAAATCCTGAAAATCCATTACCAAAATTTCTGACAAAAAACTATCCAGATATTTACAACATGGCCGGCGCACGTTTAGTAGAGGGGCTTGAGTATGCTTATCGAAAATTTGGGATGGAAAATACCCTGGTGGTTTGCCGTTCCAATAAATCGGCCAATGTGTATAATCAGCAGATTAGAGCAAGGTTGTTATACCGTGAGGAGGAATTAACGGGTGGTGACCAGATTATGGTGGTGCGGAATAATTATTTCTGGCTCCCTGAGAACGAGGACACTGCTTTTATTGCCAATGGAGACATGGCGAAAGTAATCCGTGTAAGGGGGGAAGAAGAACGTTATGGTTTCCGTTTTGCCGATGCTACTTTAGAGTTTATGGATTTTCCGGCGGCAGGGCAGATCAGCTGTAAGGTAATGCTAGATACTTTAAATCTGGAGAGTGCAAATCTTCCGTACGAACAGAACAAGAAGCTTTTTGATGGTCTTAATGAAGATTATGAACATATTGCCAATAAAAGGCAGCGGATGCTGGCTATAAAGGCCGATCCTTTTTACAATGCCCTACAAATTAAGTTTGCTTATGCGGTAACCTGTCATAAAGCGCAGGGTGGACAGTGGGACGCAGTTTTTGCGGATCAGGGTTATCTTACTGAAGAGATGATCGATCTAGATTTTCTCCGTTGGTTATATACGGCTGTGACCCGGGCAAAAAAAGAGCTATATTTAGTCAATTTTGCGCCACAGCTTTTCGCGAAGACCGCACAAGAGGATTATTATTAGAACTTGATTACAACGATTTAAAGATTACACCGATTATTAATAGTTAACTACAAAAACACTAAGGCGCAAAGTTTTTTTGTTCTAGTGGTATACAAATGAAATAACCATCAGGTTAAAAGGGTAACGTTTATTTCTTGGTTTTTTAATGCCTTTATGGCGAATAAGCAAGATGAGATAAACATTATGGTCGAACATAATAACCGAATTATATATGAAATTTGCTTTTAGTCTTAAAAATAAGTTAAAAACTGCTTTTTTACTTTTCTGTATCATGTGCTGCACTTTGATGATCCGTTTTTTAGAGGATAAAAGTGTAGAGAAAATCAATAATTCGTTTATCTCGATGTATAATGACAGGCTTGTTCCGGCTACAGACTTATATTTCATTGCTGAAAATCTATACTATAAAAATGCCATCCTTCAGGAAATATTACTCGGAAACGATGTTTTGCAGGGTTCAACTTTGCTTGTAAAAATGAACAAACATAACCAAAAAATAGATTCGGTGATCAGTAAATACGAACGTACTTTTTTGGTAAAGCAGGAAAAAAGCTATTTAAATGAGCTTAAAAAGGCATTACTTGTTCAACAGCATTTAGAAACCAAAATGTTAAATGGAGCAGGTGCTGCAGAAGGAAGAACAATCTATATTTCGACTGGAAAAAATGCCATTAACCTAACGTTGGCCAAGCTATCGGCGCTGATTAAAATACAATCTAAAGTGGGTAATGATTTGATTAAGGATTCAAGGATTTTTGTTTCGGGAACGAAAGTTTACTCTACGTTGCAGGTTGTTCTGGCTATAATGATCGGAATTATGATCGTATACATCGTTTCGGCTTCGAATATGGTTAAGATTACGAGCGATAAATTTAATCTGAATTAGATCCATCTCTACTGGTTGGTGTCGCACAAACCATGGTAAATGTTTTTCCTGGAGTCAGCGATGTGACAAACCGAAAAATATTTCGGTCGGTGTGACACCGACCGATAAAAAAAAGGGCGTCATTCCCGTGAAAACGGGAACCACGAAGTGCTCAGCGAAGCTAATCTTAATGCGATAGAACAGCAACTAAATAAGTCCATACCAAGGCATTAAGATGCCCATCCGATAGCTCCTAAAATCCGCATGTCTGTCATAATCTAAATATTACTGACTTCTAAAGATGAATATTACCTGATTTTATTCCCCGATAATTATATTTTAGCCTCAATTTCATTTTTGATCTGCACTTGCGAACAGATCTGGGATCTAAATTCTATTTTGGGCATAAAAATGGCAATGAGATCTCCTCCCGGCGATATACCAGGTAACATATTGGCGCTATTATTTCTTTTTTTGTTGCTGA
>NZ_FNCH01000037.1 GCF_900100705.1 Pedobacter terrae | reverse complement strand
CGTTCAATACAATTGCAAGGTCCATCCAGAACCATTACACAACAATATTGAACTATTTTGATAACAGATCAACAAATGCAGCGGCAGAATCTTTCAATGCAAAAATCAAAGCTTTCAGGGCTCAGTTCCGTGGTGTTAAATGCGTTAAGTTTTTCCTCTATAGACTAATGCAATTATATGTTTAAAACATTTATCCCACAACTTTTGGCATTGATCCAAAAAATGGGGATTAATTTTAGGCATAAATTTTAGCTAATCGGAATAGGAAGAATTTCACATTTCTCACTTCCCTAAATTGGGTTCTTAATGCTTTTATCTTAGCATTAAAAGATTCAGCAGATGCATTTGTGCTTCTATTTGTAAAGTAGTTCAATATCGTTTCGTAGTTGTTCTGGATTGTTCTTGAAATTGTGTTAAAGGATTTGAATCCAGTGACTTCTACCTGATTGTACCAAATAGCCAGCTTTTTAAAAGCAACTATCCTATCTTTGGATGCGTTAAGTATAATGGATAAACTCTGGCTTAATTTATAAGCCTGTTCCAGATCAGGGTACAAACCAACTAGCAGTTCTGCCCGGAGTGATCAGTGCTTCTGCATTTTGGTATTTCTCAAACCTGGCTCCAGGTTTTTTAAGTGCATTGTCCAATACTTTGATAGCAGATGGGTAGTCTTCTTTAATTGAAGCTAAACTTGAATCTTTTTGGCGTGCCAGATTGAAAGTATTATTATGTTTTTATCAGGCGGTCAAAGGACTTTCTACTATAGTTATTACTGTTCATTTTTTTAGTCCATGCTAACGTTATAAAAATTGAATCGATATTTTAGCAGAAATAGTCAGTTAACACAACTCACGTAAATTGAAAAATTATCGTACTTCGATTGAAAGGATTTTTCTTTTTTAAAGAATGCTGTCTTTTCGATACGATTGTAAAGTACGTTCAAAAACATCAGTGTAAATTTGCATTCTTTTTGTGAAATAGAATTTAATATTTTTTCAAACAAAACATCAAAAACTTTTTCGGAAAAGGGATTATAAAAATATAAGATCAAATTATTTTTATCAGTAAAAACAAAATCCAATATATTTATACATATTGATTCTATATTTCGGCATTTCTGAATTTTGTTTTTGTATTGTATAATGTTTTTTTCTGCGATGTCGTGCAACTTCCTCGAAATTTCTATTCCAATGATTTTATTGAAGGGATATTCTGAAGCTATTAGTAAGTTTCGCCCTATTCCAGAACCGACATCTATAAAAGTTGAGTTTTCAAAAACAATATCTGTTTCTTTAAGTAAACTAAAAATTTTATAGACTAAGTCTATGGACGTTGGAACATAACGCACATAATTGGATATATCAAACTCTGAAACAATTTCTTCAAAATCAAAATTATCTACGATCATGCTAGTAGTTGTGTTGAATTTTTTATCGAATCCGCATCCAATTTCTCGCTCTCTAACACGGTTTTCAAATTCTACATTTTTGGTAATAAATAAAATAACATCCGAGATCGTTAGTTTATCTACAGTAGCTATTTGAGTAAGGAATGTCCGAATATTATTTAAAGCTTTTTCACCGTAAATATTATTTAATCCATCAAATAAAAACTCGAAAAATTCATCGAGGCTTTGAATAGCTTTAAATTTCGCTGGATTTTCCTTAATCAATTTTAAAATAGATTTTGATATTGTGTAGGGGCTAGTTTTTTTAATAAGCTCTTTCATTGAAAAAAGAATTAAAACTCAAGAATAGGGTTTATAAAAAGTTCAATTTATCTTTATTGTAACTAAAACTTCTAAAAAGATGCATCCAGGTTAGGCTTAGATAGTTTTTCTTTGAGATCCATTTCTTTTTCCAATTCCTTAAAGGAAATGTACTCAATATTAAAGCGATCTATTTTCTCATGCGATGCTAAATTTAAAATTATGTCGGGAAATTCAACATCAATTTCATAGGTTGAATATGAAATTCCTTCACAAACTACTTTATTATTTTCAACCCTTATTTCTTCAAGAGATATATGGAGCCCTTTTCCATTAGCTTTAACAACCGCCTCTTTGGTCGTCCAATATCTGTAGAACTGACTTTTCCAGTCCTTCGAGTCTTTAATGAGCCTCCATTCAGAAGGCGAAAATACTTCTCTGTACTCACTAATTTCAATATCACGTATTTCCTCAACATCTAATCCAATGGAGCTTATTTCAGCAACAGCGCAGGCAACATATTTTCCTGAATGTGATATATTAAATGCTGGCCCATTATCAAGATAGGGCTTTCCATAGGCTGATATCTTGATACTGTTGATCAATCTAAGCAATCCCATATTTGATAAAGCTTTCTCTAAAAGCAATAGACCAGCCATTGAGGATAGGGCTGAGATCCAATCGCGTTTTTTTAAAATACTTTCCTGCCAAAAAATTGGAAACCTATTCAGATTACTCAAAATCAGTGACGAATTTTTAAAATTCTGATCTAGTTTCGTTAAGAAAATATTGACGGTAGCCATTTTTTCTAAACCTTTGGTAGATTCAAATTTATTCAATTTTGTAGGAATGATGTTATTGCTTGACAATGCGGCCAGAGGCTGTTATTTTCTGATTGATAACTCTTCCTGTTCCTGTATAAATGACTGATCCTGAAGCGGATAATCGAGCGCTTATTGTTTCGCTTGCTTCAAAAGTTACGCTTCCTGAACTCGAAATTGAGATATCAGATTTTTTAACAGTAAATCCTTTTCCAAGAAACTGTCCAGAACCGGTAATCCTAATGTTAGCCTGATTCGATCTTCCAGAAATTTTTATAGATCCTGAGCCTGATATATTAGCCGTAAACTGATCAAGCTCTGCTGTAATAGAAATTGCCCCAGAAGCCTGGTTGTTTACTATTAAACTATTTGTTTTGACTGGACTGGCAACAGTTAGACTTCCCGCTCCTCGGTTGAGAATGGAGTTTAGGGTTTTTGTGCTTATCTTAATTATTCTGTTCTGAAAGTTCATTTGTGGAGAAAAGGTTTTTTTTACTATGATAAAAAGCGTCCCGCCTCGCTGAGAAATTTTAATGTCATTAACTAAATCTTTTACAGCAGCTAAGTCCACAAATGATTCACTCCCAATTGAAATTTCTACTGGGAAAGGGGTGTCTATGACTATAGATTCAAAATTTCCATATTTTTCCTGAGCAGCAATTACACTGCAAAAAAGAACTTGTAAAATGAATAGCAGAGGTATGATCTTTTTCATGGGCTGTAGTAATTTTAATTTAAATTTATTTTCAAGTGTATTATTTAATGTTCTGTTTTTAAGGCGTTTCTAGGTTAGAAAATTAACTTTCTGATTTCTTCACTATAGCTTCGGCTAACCCGCATTTCCATTCCATTAACCAAAATAAGAGTAAGTCCTGAAAGATCTCTTCTTGCCTCCCGCACTGAGGACATTGAAACAATGCTGGAACGATGAATACGCCTAAAAAACTGGGGATCGAGCTTTTTATCCAATTCTGAAATGCCTCTGTTACTGAGGAATGTTTGGTCGGCTGTTCTTATAATGCTGTAATCACCACTAGCCTCAATGCAAATGATGCTTTCTGTGAGAATATTAACAAGTTTTTGTCCTTGTTCAACCAAGATTCGTTTAGGGTATTGGGTTATTGTTAAACTATCAGAAAGCAATTGTAATGCTTTAGTCATCCCAGCATCATGTAAATTTATTTTTTGCACCGCTTGATTTAACCGCTCCCGCGTATATGGTTTAAGGATATAGTCGACTGCATTTACCTCAAAGGCCTGTATTGCAAAATCGTCATAGGCAGTTGTAAATATAATTTGCGGAATATGCTCTATTTCTTGAATTACTTCAAAACCACTTTTTAACGGCATCTGTATATCCAAAAATACTACATCAGGTTTTAATTTGTTTATCGAAGAAATTGTTTCATTACCATCTTCACATGTGGCTATAATATCAAGCGATGGGTAGGCTTTCAGATATTCTGAGATTAATTTTAACGCAGGTTTTTCATCTTCTGCAATTAATATTCTTTTCTGGATCATACTACGTTGTAATTGGGTGTAAAAAAAATAAGTAAAATACGACTGGTGGAGGATTGAAAAATGTTAAAATCCCTCACAAAGTCTTTGTGCATGGATAGCGTATTTAATTTTGCCAATTCAATAAATGATTTTCTTGAAAGTGGTTCTGAAAGAGTGATATTCGTCTCAAAACGAAGAACTTCAGAAACCCTGGATATCTCCAGAATAATGTTAATTTTTCTATTTCCATATTCTTGTAATACTCCTATTAAATTCATAAAAACCGAATTGAGAAACATTGGTGGACACTTTCGCTTATTTAATATGATATGTTGGGTAGCAACGTCAAAATTTATAATGTTTTTTTTGGGGTCATTTTGAAGATTGATGTAATTGATAAAAAACTCTAGTTCTGATGACAGTAATGTTTCTTCAACTTTTGAGGCATTTAAAATATACCGATAAGTTTGTGCCAATTTTGCAATCGATTCCCGGGTGTCTTCCAATTTGGCTGGAATAGAAGCGTTTATCGAATTTAGTATATTGAAAAGGAAATGTGGATGCATTTGTGCGCTGAGCACATTTTTTTCACTTTCATGATGTAGTAACAACAAGTCGCGTTCCTTTATCCGGAGAACCTCAAATTGTTCAAAATAATCTTTGGAATGAAAGAATCCAAAAGCAAATAGATAAAGCAGTGCCGTGTCATAATAAAAAGAGTTTCCGAATATTTGTAATTCTCGCAACCATCCATTTGAAAGTTTCATTACTGTTATCCAAATTCCAATAAACATCAAACAATATACAAGGTGCATTAATCCTGTTACAATCAAGTTATTTGATTTTTTTTTGATAAAGGTTAAATAATAAAAAGGTTGTATTATAATGATACGTAATAGAAAGGATTTTAAGAACTCAATATTCATTATCCAATTTGGCTTATTCTGAAGATAGAATCCTAACCAATAGACAATCCCGAGAATGAGATAGAACCAGATGAGCATCTCGAGCTTATTTACTTTGTTCGATGTTTCTATCGCTATATTTTGCTGGTTAAAATCTGGAATCATATGGGATTTTATAAAAAACGCGTAATCCGCTTGGTAGATTTTCTTCAAGTTGAATATTCTCATTAAATAATTGTAACAATCGCTGCCTTGTGTTTCCTAATCCAGTTCCCTTTCTAAACAATTGGCTATGGTTAATTTTTGGAATTCCCTTACCCGTGTCTGAAATAAGTATATGGATATAACCTCCATTGAGATAGATTCTTAATCGAATAGTTGATTCATTCATATTCTTTTCAATTCCATGTTTTACCGCATTTTCAATCAGCGGTTGAATTAGCATGGGAGGTATCATAAACTGGAGACTTTCTTCGGTTATTTCGTACACAACGTTTACCTTTGGATCAAATCTTTCTTGTTCAAGAGTAAGATAGTTTTTTATAAATTCTATTTCATCTGACAATGGGATCTTTTCCTTACCAGAAACCTTAAGCGAGAAAGAAATAAGCTGTGTCAGTTGATATATTAGAGAACGGGTGTGTTTATATTCAAGCGGGATCGAGCTGCCAATTATATTTAGTGAGTTAGATAAAAAGGAAGGTTGTATATTGGATTTTAAGAGGCTGATCTCGTTCATGGTGACCTTCTGAATGATTGCTCGTTCATTTTCCCTGATTTTCTTTTTTTGCAAGTAATAATGGTAGATATGGGCACTGATAAAGAAGAGCACATATATGAGAAATGGCAGGTAAATATCACAATATATATCATTCCTATAGAAATCATTTTTAAGTCGGTTACCATAAACATATGTACCACCTAATGCTGCATATATTTTGCGTCCAAGCAATACCCATAAAAAAATGTAGATAGGACAACAAGCCAGATAAACTCTAACTGTTTTCCATGTATCAGTAATGTACTTACTTTTAAATGAATAAATGTAGAATGGAATAATTAATATGGACAGCAGAACATAATTTAAAAGTACCTGTGACTGCAATTGCCAGTTGAATCTCGAGTCAAAATCCAGATAGGCAGGTTGCCAGAATATTATGCCAATAACAAAAAATGAAGTGGAAATAAAATAAAGTTCTTTTAACCTAATTTTCATAATTTATTTACTATATCAGTTTTTACTGTTTCCAGCTCTTCCTTTCTCAGTATCAGCTCCTCCGTTTCTATCTGATCTATTCTTATTGTTTTTATTCCCAAAACGGTAAGAAAATGTTAAACGAGCAATTTGTGTCTCATTTTTATATTCCACAAAATACGGATTAGTCATCAAAATACTTGAAATTTTTCTGGTATAAGTATTAAAGACATCCGATATTGAAAGTTTTAGATCTGCCTGACCTTCTTTCCCAAAAGACTGTTTCAGACCAATATCGATTGTATATCTTGGCGCAATCTTCACAATGCCATAGATGGTTGATGTCTGATAATTACCGTATAATTCCGCGGAGGTGGTTTTAGTGATAGTGAAGTTGTTGATACTCTTTAGGTTAAAAGCAGTGTTGCTACTATTAAATGATTCATCCATAATATTTGGAGCAGAAAATGAACTTTTAAATATTCCTATTGAGTTATTGCTCGTCCAGAAGTTGCCAACTTCTGTGGAAATGTTAATGTTTAAGTAATAGTTTTTATTTCTGGCTAGGTTTTCATACATCTGATATAAGGATTTTTGAGCGGTATCTGCAAGGATTACTTCTGTAATAGCGTCACGGGTATCACTATATCCAATCTTGGCTGATAAACCCACTTTGGCTTTAGATAAAAAGGAGAGTTCAAATGCGTCTGTATATTGTGGGTTCAGGTTAGGATTACCTTTTCCATAAGTGTACTGATCTAGGTAATATACAAATGGATTTAGGTCCTGATAATTAGGTCTCTCTATACGTCTGCTGTATGATATGTTTAGCTGATACAATTTGGATAATTCATGGTTAATGAAAATGCTTGGAAAGAAATTAAAATAGTGCTTGTTAGTTATCAGCCCTTGTGAAACAGAATTTGCGTTTGTCCTTGTATCCTCTGTACGGAGTCCGGCTTGCAAAGATGTCCTTCCCAATTTTAAATTGTAATTGATATAAGCGGCTAGAATTTTTTCAGTGTATATAAATTTATTACTTAATCTAAAATCCTTATTCCAAATCTCATTTTCGAGTCTTTCAAAGGTCAGGTCATTTTCTGTTCGAACAGAACTTAGTTTAGCACCTAAATCTAATTTTGAATTTTTGCTAAATGGTTTCGCAAAGTCAGCCTTGGCTGATTTAATATCAATTGAATATGGCGAAAAATTTCTGGAGAATTGTTGATATTTTAATGAGCCACTATTGCCTTGATAGAAACTATTCTGATAAGCGGTAAACTGATCACCCGTGAAGCGGGAATAATCCAGATCAACGTTTATTTTTTGACCAAGAGTATCTAACGAACCGGTATAATTTAGGTTTACGGAATTATTGGAAAGAAAGTTCTTAGAGTTATTTGCAGAGACAACTGAGGAATCCACCAATCCCGATGAATTACTAATTTGGGTATTGGTTAAAACTGCTTCGTTCTGGTTAAAGGTATATCCTGAATATGTGGCTCCAACCAAGTGATTGTCACTTATACTATAGTCGATCCCTGCCCTGTAATTATTGCTGATATTCTTAGCAATTGCTCGACTTGACTCACTAAAGAATAATCGTTGTAGAGAGGATTCATTCACTCTGTCTATGAAATAGTCTTGAAATCTTTTGTTGTTGTTATAAAAGTAATTTCCAAAGACATTGATTTTATTTCGCTTGTAATTTAAAACAGTTCCTCCATTTGTCTTATAATAGCCGCCATATCCAAAACCTCCCGTCAATGAACCGTTTAGCCCAGAATCGGAATTCTTTTTTAATTTTATATTAATAATACCTCCGGTACCTGCAGCATCATATTTCGCAGACGGATTAGAGATAATTTCAATTTCCTTAATTGTACTGCCTTCGGTAGAGCGTAGTAATGCGGCGAGCTGTGATTGTGAAAGATATGTAGGTTTATCATTTATCATAACAATAACATTCTGCTTGCCCACAAGGCTTATATTCCCTCCATTTTCGACTGAAACTCCTGGAGCACGTTGTAAGATATCGAGAGCCGAGTTTCCAGCCGCTAAAATACTGTTCTCAATATTCATGACTACACGATCTATCTTGGTTTCAATAAGTGGCTTTTTACCTCTAATGTTTACTTGAGCCAATGAGATTTCATCTCCCATCAAAATCAGTTCCTTGAGCTCTATTTTTTGAATTGCTGAATCTATTCTGATGGTATCAGAATAGGCAGTCTTATAACTCATCAGGCTCGCTTTAACGGAATAGATTCCAGTTGAAAGCCCCGTGAAAATGAAAAAGCCATTCTGATCTGATGCCTTTTTATAAAGAGTGTCTTTTGCCCCGCTTAGCTCAACTGTCGCTCCAGGTAAGGGCAACTTATTTTTGTCGATTACCCTACCAGAAATTTGGCCATCGATTGATTGGCTAAATGCATTTCCTGCTACAAGAAATACAAAGTATATTAGGAAGAATGTTTTCATTATCAATGAATATTTCTATGAAGATAACCTGTCTGATTCACTGATGGCGAAAGCTTTCTTTGGAAGGAAAAAAAATAACTATAAGTCGCATATTTTGGCGGTGAATGAAATTACGTAAAACAGATCAAGACCTGGAATGAACCTGAAGTTTAGCCGGAAGTATAATTTGACCAAAATAATCCAGTTTCTGCATGCGATGTCGATATCTGTCTATCCAGGCTGCCAGTACAAGTTCCTCACCAAAACGATCTCCATTAAATCTTGTCTCTATATTGGTGAACGGAATAATCTTCTCAGCAAATGATTCAATCATGTAATCCTCGGTAACTATTTGTTTTTTAAAGTCATCAAAATTAGAAAACTGATCTTGACATATTACTTGAATAGCCGTCTCGGGATGGTCATAAAAAATAGAATACAGTGAGGTCCACCCAGAATCTAACTGGGCTATAAAGTCTATGAGTCGATCTGAGAAAATAAAAAAATCAGATTCTATATGGATGATCTTCTGATAGCCATATTTCCGGGCAAACTCTATCGAAAATAAATAGCTTCGCCACCATCCAGGAAATTGCATTTGTGATGTTCGTCCCAGTTTTTTATCAAAACGGTATATATGTGGTGATTCTGGATGTACATCAGGTAAAAAATTATCAGCATATGCTATATCCGCATCATAGGCTGAGCCCGAATCATCAATCAATTGTAAGTGTTCTGCATTAAATCTTTTGAGAAGCGGCTCATAAAATTTAATCCATCTATTGTAACGACTCATATCATGGGTTTCGGAGTTTTTTTCTATACTACTGGTGCAGAAAATAAATGCTTTCATTGATTATTTTTTGTGAAGATTGATCATTAAATAATGAGTTATTTTTTTTAACCAATTTTTGTGAACAAAAGTGGTTCTCTGATTGTCCTGGGTGGCATGTAGATATCAGCCTTTAATTCTTTGAGTACGAAGCTATTATAATAGCCGTTCTTAGATTTGTTTTTTTTGTAAAACTGCCATAATGCACCGCTCCATGAAGTGTAGTCGAGAATAATTTTATAAACGGGATATATAAGCACCGAGAGTGCTCTTGATTTTAAGAACTCTTTGGACTCGCTCGGCGCTAACATAATTAATCCCACACACCAAATTATGTAAGATAAATATAGCAACCCTCCAAAGGCTATTATAAAAACTGGATTTGAAATTGTAATAGTCAGTGCGATTATTGGTAGAAACATCACAAAAATTACAACCATTAGGTCATATAGGCTTCGCTTTCCAATATTGGTCAATTTTTTAACTTGCTGGAGGTAATACTTTTTTTCTTTGGCAAAAGTTTCTATGTAGCCCAAATTCCAGCGAACCCTTTGCTTAATTAGTTTTCTTAAAGTTAGTGGTGGTCTGGTTAAGGTTAACACGTTTTTTATGTACTTTGTTTCATAACCCAATTTTAATCCAATTAATGTAGACTCTCGGTCTTCTCCACTTCGAAGTCCACTATGTTGTTCAAATATCGAGATTAGTATGTCCCTTCTGTAACACGATCCGGCACCAGGCATGACCGGAACACTTTGATCACTTTGATGAAATTTGTACATACTTCGGGCAAGAGAATATTCAATCTGTTGAAAAAGAAATGTTTTACCCATGCCTTCAAAGGGTAGCATACGGAAGTAACCACCCATATATTTTTCGTTTTGGTAGATTACGTCGAGTTCAAGCGATAAATTTTCGTGTCCATAGAAATCAGTATCGAAATCTGAAAGAATGATCAGACTATGATGGACCTGTAAAGCTGTTAGATATAATGCTCCAACCTTATTCGTGTTGGGATATACAGCAACAACATAAAAGTTGCATTCTTCATTCTGTACAAATTTTTTAATCTGAGCTAAGCTCCCATCGGTCGATCCATCATCAATGATGACAATGTCAATATCTTGAGTTAGCGTGTCAGCGAGTTCTTGAAAGTATCGTAATCGCTTCAGAATGTTGAATTGTGATAGCTCATTAAATTGGGGAATCAACATCACGACTTTTTTTGGAATCAATGGTGCAGGGGTTATCCACTCCAGTTTAATTTCATTTCGAGATAAGTTGTTAATCATGGTATTTTAGTTTTAGTTTAGAATTTAGGATTGCGTGCTATTGTAGTTATGATTCTTGCAATTTCAGAAGGCCATTGGTGAATGAAAAAATGTCCACCATTAAACAAGTCCTTGGAAAATCGACCTTTAGTATATTGTTCCCAGTTATTGATATTCAACGTTTCTTTCTCATCCGTGCCCATAATCGCGTGTATAGCACAGTTTACAGAAGAAAAGTCTCTTGGATTGTTAACTTCGGCAACACATAAGTCTGCCTTTAATATGGGATAGAAGTATTCAAAAAGATCGTCGTTCTTTAATACTTCGTTTGAAAATCCTCCCATTTCTTCCAGATATGACCGTAATTCTTTGGAGCTTAAAAGATGGTGCTTGGTTTGCCTTTCAAGTGGCCCACAACTGCCACCCACAATTAAAGATGAGGGTTTATGCCCCGTATGTTCGAGCATTGCAGTGACTCTCAATCCCAACAGCGCTCCCATGCTATGACCCATAATTATGAATTCTTCGGTGTCCAATGAGTCGATGATTTGGTTATAAAGATCTTCGGCTGCATCATTAAAATCGTAAATAAGCTTTTCTCTATGTCTTCGCCCTCTTCCTGGCAGTTCTAATACCATGAATTTTAATCCTTTAAGATGTTTTTCTAGGAATCGGTAAGAAAAGCAATTCCCTCCAGCAAAGTGGATTAAGAAAAGAGTTTTGTGCATGGCTAAGTTATTTGATGAAGGAAAGGTTTTTTGTCTTGTAATATGGCTCCACCTCTGAATTCAATAACTCTGCTAGCACAATCGAAATAGTGATCGTCATGGGTAACAGCGATCACAGTTTTTCCAAGTTCGAGAAGATATGGTATAATTTCAGTATAGAAAAATCTTCTAAATCCTGGATCCTGTTCCGCCGCCCATTCATCCAGGACGATAATTTCTTTCTCCTCCATTATCGCATAAACTAATGCAAGCCGCTTCTGTTGTCCTTTAGATAAGGACTTAGAGATAAAGCCATCCTGATTAAGTTCGGGTTTTATTACATGGTCCAGCTTCATAAATTCAAGTAATTTAATTAAGGTTTTATTGGCCTTACTTAGATCAAATTCATTATAATTTTCTTCAAAAAGATAGCAATCCGTAAATACTGCGGATATGGAATCCATATATGTTGAGTAACCACTATCCTGAATCTCACAATCATTATAACTAATCGTACCAGAGGCTGGTTTATAGAGTCCAGTAAAAAGATTTATGAAAGTACTTTTACCACTTCCGTTCCCTCCTGTAATAAATATGCACTCTCCTTTGCTTACCTCTAAGGATATGGGCAGTAATTCGAAAGTACTTTTAGAATCGTGTTTATAATCAAAAGTCACATTTTCAAATCTGATTTTCTGGAATGGTTTAGCTTTAATCATGGGGATGTCCATAAGTCCAGTTTTTGATATTTCAGTTTTTAACTTTTGGCTAAAGCTATCCAGGCGTTCTGCTGAAATATTCAATAAGGTGAACTCCCTCAACTTACCTATCACCATACCAATTGGGCCGATTAGATAAAGTATTGTGATCACAAAGCTGCTGATCGTTTTCAGATTAACTTGTGAAATTGCTGGAATAAGAAAAACAACTGTTCCAATTAGAAAATAAAAAGCATAGGTTCCAAAAAGCTCATTGTTAAGGTATCGATTCAAGCTATTTACAATAAGCTCCTTAGCATTGTACCGATTACTCACTATGTGCTGATTAAATATAGTATCGCTTCTAAGAGAACTCATTTTGATTTCTTTAAAACCATTTAGAAAATCATTTACATTGCCATGAAATACATTTTCAAGGTCTCTCGCCTTGTTAAGATCTCCAATGATTTTTTTGTTTTGATGGTAATAATAGGTAGCAAGGGTGGCTAAAAGAATAATAACAATCATTGCTATAACATAATTAATCCAGAATAGGTACAATACTGATATGAAAATAATAATCACGCTATTAAACGCCTCAATAAACATAATTGGAAAACGCTGTATACGGTTAACATCGTCCATTGCTGTGCGAATTTTGTTTTCGCCAATGCCTAGATACTCCTGGTAGTCTGTAGATCTTAGTCTGTCAAAGATTTCTACGCTAAGTTTCGTTCCAAATTCATGACTGATATTGATAAGATATCCCTGAAAGTAACGAGTTACAAGAAATGAGGTAATGATCATTCCTGAATATATCAACCAATCAAAATTATTTAAAAATGGTAGTGCAACGCCATTTATCTTATTATTGATCAACAATAAGAGTGACGTGGTCCAGATACTGTTCACTAGTCCTAAGAGTACAATCAGTAAATAAATATTCGCAGACTGGCGGCGTAGTAATTTAAATAGTTCCATGATAATGATTTTGGCTGCTGTAAGTGTTGTTATCGGATAGTACAGTTGATTGGAGTTTTTCAAGAAAATCAAAGTATCCATTGATCATTGCATAAATTTCGTCATGGGTATGTACATTATTGTTGAAGTTCATCAAAAGATCTATCCCATCTCTGGTTTTTCGAAAGTTCAAATGTTTATCTATTAGCATTGTATTAAGCTTGATGTCATCGTCACTAAATGCTTCCTTAATATCTAAATTATTATTATTCAACAGGGTCTCTTCTCCTCCTGCATTTGCTTCAGTAAATGATTCGTATACAATATTGGTATCCCAGAAAGGAGTGCCTTCGGGCCAATTCTTTAAATGGTCAAAAATAAAACTCATTAAAGAGTATGCTTTATGGTCTGATGTTTCCTTGTTTGAATTCTTGACTTTTTCAATTATATCTGTTAATGAGTCGGCAGGGTTAATAATTGTTCTGATAATCTCTGTACTTGCAAAACATCCGATCTGATCTTCTGAGCCAATCAGCTCCCGTCCGGAAGTATATGTCCCAATTATGATATCTTCTTTACCTTCAGTTTTATTTACATACATATTCCAGGTGGCCTGAAGTATTGTAAATAAGGTACAGTTAAAAGACCTTGATAATTCATGGATCCAATTCGAATGAATTGGAGGAAAGGAGAAGCCAATCCTTTCCGAAGGTCCAATACTCATTTTCTTTGAATTAACTTCCTCTACTTTTTTCTCCCATAACATATTATTGATAGGATATCTATATTCCCAATAACGCCTATCGTCTATTTCGTTTGCTTTTCTATTTGAGTTTTGAAGGAACATAAAATCGCTTAGCTGAAGTTCAAGAGGTAGCCTGTCTGGATCCTTTGCTTCATTATAGCTATAGTAAGCTGTCAGCAGATCACGATATAGTACACGTGTTGACCATCTGTCAGCAATTACATGATGCCATTTTATCGAAAATAAGAACGTATTCTTATTAATTTCAATCATCCGTGTAAGAAATAGGGGCCCCGTTTGCATATTAAAAACATGATCTTGAAAACGAACAAATTCTTCTTGATAGGAATAATCCATCAATTGGGAACTAGTTGTAAACCGATAAAAATCGGTCAACTTGTAAGACTGTATAGTTTTCATATAATAACTATTGTTTAGCTTTTGAAAACTTGCACGGAGACTCTCATGCCTTTTAAGTACATAGGCAATAGCCTTCTCAAAAGACTCAAGATTTAGGCTTCCTCTTATCGAGAAAGCTGAATATATCGAGCCATGATTTCTTTCCGTTTCCTTGAATTTTTTATCTATTTCATCGTCTACCCAATAGCGTTGTACTGGTGTTATTTCATGGAAATCTTTAGGTAAAATGGAGCGTTTTGGCTGATTAACACAATGTTTTACAATCTCTTCAAGTGCATTTAGATAAGTTTTGGCTAGAGTTTGAACCGTTTTTTTTGCATACATTTCAGCGGCATAGCTGAAAAATATTCTCAACCGCCCTTGGGATACTAGTACTGTGATCGCAAGTTTACGGTTCCCTGCATTCTGAGGTTCTACTGTTTGTCCGGTATTTTCATCTGCTGTTTTTATTGTTCCCTGGTTTTTCAGTACGTTATCGAGTTGACCGAGATAATTGAATATGATCTGGAACGCGTTGGCGTTTCGGATTGATTTTCTTGTTTCTTGGTCCCTGTTGAGGTATGCCAGTGCGCCATAACTGATACCCTTGTCTGGTATCTCCCTGAGCTGTTCCTTTACCGTTCTAATCTTGTCGGACCATTCTGTTTTCCTTCCGATGTCTACCAGCACAGG
>NZ_FNCH01000054.1 GCF_900100705.1 Pedobacter terrae | reverse complement strand
GCATATGTCCCAATAGATCCGGCCTACCCAAAAGAAAGGATCGACTTTATTATAAAGGACACCAATGCAAAAATACTTATAACAGATATCGATACAGAACAAAAGATCAGTCTCCAGGAACAGGGGTGCCAAAAGGCAATCCTATCGGAGATCGTAAAAAAACAGTACCAGGAGCACAGTCTCAAACCAAGACCACAGGACATTGCCTATATAATATACACGTCCGGATCAACAGGAAAACCAAAAGGCGTAATGGTCAGGCACGATAGCCTGCTAAACCGACTAAACTGGGCACAGGAGTTTTATAAACTTGATGCTACTGACAAAGTACTCCAGAAGACAACCTACTGTTTCGATGTATCTGTCTGGGAACTAATTTGGCCACTGCTGACAGGTAGTAGCTTATGTTTTGCGGAACCTGACGGACATAAAGATACAGCTTACCTTAAAAATATAATTGACGTCGAACAAATAACAACTATTCATTTTGTTCCCTCAATGCTTGAAGTTTTTCTTTTTGATATTGAATTAGATGATTGTCCAAGTCTGAAACGCATACTGTGCAGTGGCGAAGCTTTGAGGATACACCATGCTGACCTCTTCCATAAAAAATTTACAGGAGTTTCGCTTTTTAATTTATACGGACCGACAGAGGCTGCAATTGATGTGACAAATCATGAGATACTTCCAGATAGCAAAATTTTATTAGGCAGGGCAATGCCCAACATAAACCTTTATGTACTTGACGCTGCACGGAACCCTGTACCGTTCGGGGTACCAGGCGAACTTTTTATCGCAGGCGTACAGGTCGCAGAAGGGTATCTCAACAGACCGGAACTTACTCGACAGCGGTTCATACCCGACCACATAGAGGGAAAGGGACAACTATACCAGACCGGGGACATGGTTGTGATGCAGCCAGACGGTCTGCTGGAGTATCTGGGAAGGATAGATGACCAGGTTAAGATCAGGGGCTTCAGAATAGAACCCGCAGAAATTGAACAGGCCATAATGGAAATAGAGGGCATCCAGCAGGCTGTTGTCGTAACGGTAAAGGATCCACAGCAGCGCGACAGGCTCGCAGCATACCTGGTATGCCAGGAGATGGACAAACAGGCCATCACAGATGCCCTGAGCATAAAGCTACCCACATATATGGTTCCGGCATCGTTCACCAAACTTGAGCAGATACCGCTTACACCAAATGGCAAGATAGACAAAAACAGACTGCCCAGCCCGGAAACCAGCACGCAGAAACAGGGGGAACATGCTCCGCCGACCGACAAAACCCAGGAACTGCTCTGCCAGATATGGCAGGAACTGCTAGGCATATCCCAAATCGGCATATACGA
>NZ_FNCH01000036.1 GCF_900100705.1 Pedobacter terrae | reverse complement strand
ATACTTGTTTAACACGGCGATCCGGCTTGGGGCAGAGCGTTTTTCCACCATTGAGGGATTAAGGAGATTAAGTTTTTAAAGCTCTTTTATATTTTAGGCGCCATCACAGCGTGCCTTACACCGCCCGCGCCATCTAAACCTGATAGCAGCGGAAAACCCGGAGGCGGAACGAGCCGAGGATTTGGAGCGAATAGCGGGAACACACATATATAGTAGCACTGAACCTGCTTTACTGAAAAAACTAACCTATACTATATAGTATATAAGCGCGATCACCTATATATGTTAAAAATTGTTAACTGTATATTTGTACTGAATTGCTTTCCATAGCTTAGCGGCCAATTGTTTTTATTGATGTTATCGTATTATTAATTATCTTTGCAGAATGTTTAAAGTTAAACACTTAATTATTTTATTATTTATTGCCGCTTTGGGTATTGCGGGTTGTAAAAGTCGTTTCGAGAAATTGAGAGCGAGTAATGATGTCGCAAAAAAATACCAGGAGGCACTTCGTTTGTATAATAAACGCGATTACAGTAAGGCATTGGTGCTTTTTGAGGACCTTTCTCAAAAATATCGTGGCCGTGCAGAAGCTGAGGATCTGAACTATTATTATGCTTATACCCTATATAGATTAAGTGATTACACCACTGCGAGATACCAGTTTAAAAGTTTTGCAGATACCTATCCGGCAAGTAAAAATGCAGAGGAAGCGAGATACATGTCAGCCTATTGCTATTATTTAGAATCGCCAAGTTTCTCTTTAGACCAGGAAAATACCTACAAAGCTATTGATGCATTACAATTATTCATCAACTTATACCCTACCAGCGACCGTGCTGCAGCTGCCGGCAAATATATTGCTACCTTAAGGGGTAAGTTAGAGGATAAAGCCTTTGAAAATGCTAAAATGTATTTAACTACAGGACCAAGTAATGTAGATAACTACAGAGCAGCTGTTATTGCTTTAAGAAATGCGCAAAGAGACTACCCAGATATTAAATATGCTGAGGAAATGGATTTCTTGATGATTAGGGCGCAATATTTATACGCAAAAAACAGTTACATCATGCGCCAGGAAGACCGTTATAATGAAGCGCTTGAATTGTATACTGAATTTACTGAAAACCACCCTGACAGTAAATTTACAAAAGATGCAAAGGCACTTAAAGGTAATGTTGAGGCAGGAATTGTGGCTACTAAACAGGAACTGGCATTATATGCTGCCGATCAGGAAAAATACAAGCAGATGTTGATCAGAACCGGTAAATTGAAAGATACCGTTTCTCAAAAACCAACTAACGCAGATAATACGAATATTAAAAACAAGTAATAGATGAATACTAACAAACCTGCTGTACCAAATACTACAGTAACCAGAAACGTACACGATTTAGATAAAACTACTGATAACCTATACGAATCATTAGTGGTAATTGCTAAAAGAGCAAATCAGATTTCGAACAACGTTAAAGAAGAGTTACACGGTAAATTGGCAGAATTTGCTTCTAGCAACGATAATTTGGAAGAAATTTTCGAAAACCGTGAGCAGATTGAAATCAGCAAGCATTACGAACGTATGCCCAAGCCTGTTTTGGTTGCTATTGATGAATTTTTGAACGAGAAAGTTTATCACAGAAATCCTGCTAAAGAACAAAAGTAACTGCATAGCGCATAGCGTTTAGGGCAAAGCGTTTAGCACTACGCTCTATGCTCCATGCCTTATGTACTCTGCGCATTATGCTAAAAAATAAAAATATAATCCTTGGCGTTTGCGGTAGCATCGCGGCTTATAAGTCGGCATTTTTGGTTCGGCTGCTCGTAAAAGCTGGCGCAAACGTAAAGGTTATTCTTACCCCTGATGGTGCTAATTTCATTACACCACTTACCCTTGCTACGCTTTCTAAAAATCCGGTTTACACGCAATATTTCGAAGAGGAAACAGGCGTATGGAGCAATCATGTTGAACTGGGCTTATGGGCTGATTTTATCATCATTGCACCAATCAGTGCGAATACCCTGGCCAAACTGGCAACGGGAATCTGCGATAATTTATTAACCGCTGTTTATCTTTCTGCCAAATGTCCGGTTTATGTAGCCCCGGCTATGGATCTAGATATGTGGAAACACGAAACAACCCAAAATAATATTGAACGTATAATCAGTTTTGGGAATACCGTTATTGCTCCTGCAAATGGCGAACTGGCCAGTGGGCTCTGGGGAGAAGGCCGGATGGCTGAACCGGAAGAAATTGTTTCCTTCCTAAGTAATGCTATTAAAAAATTGTTGCCCCTATTTGGCAAAAAAGTAATGGTTACGGCTGGTCCTACTTACGAGGCTATTGATCCGGTACGTTTTATCGGCAATCATTCATCAGGTAAAATGGGTTTTGCCCTGGCTGATGAGATGGCCAAACTGGGTGCAGACGTAACTTTAATTGCCGGACCAACTGCACAGAAAGCAAATCAAAGTTTAAAAAGAATTGATGTAGTGAGTGCGAAGGAAATGTTCGATGCCTGTACTGCTGCATTTGCAGAAACTGATATTACCATAATGTGCGCAGCTGTGGCCGATTATCGTCCCAAACAGGTTGCCACCCAAAAAATTAAAAAACAGGATAGCGAATTGTTTCTGGAGTTGGAAAAAACGACTGATATACTGGCTTTTTTAGGTACAGCAAAAAAACAGCACCAGATTTTGGTGGGTTTTGCTTTAGAAACCAATGATGAAGAGAATTATGCCAAAGGCAAACTGGAGAAGAAAAATCTAGACCTGGTGGTGCTAAATTCATTAAATGATAAGGGTGCAGGTTTTAAATCAGATACTAATAAAATTACTATTTTTAACAAAGCTTTAGAACGAACTGTATTTGAAATGAAATCGAAAACAGATGTTGCCAAAGATATTTGTACTGCCATTTTAAAAATTGCGAAATGATAAAAAAGATTGTTTTGATATTGCTATTGCTTGGTTTTGGAAAGCTACACGCGCAGGAGCTAAATGCAAGGGTAACTTTACTGGCTCCCCAGGTTTCGAACATTAGCAAACCAACCTTAGATGCTTTGCAAAAAACAATCCGCGATTTTTTGAACAATAACAAATTCAGCAATGAAAGTTATAAACCGCAGGAACGGATAGATTGTAGTTTCGTCATCACCATTAACTCATGGGATGGTGGCTCTGGCTACATGGCCGAAGCACAAATTCAAAGCAGTCGACCGGTTTTTAACAGTTCTTACAATAGCACTTTGTTAAATATGAGCGATAAGAATTTCGATTTTAGTTTCAATGATGGGGCTACAATCGACTTCTCTGATCAAAATTACATTTCCAATATCAGTGCCCTCCTCACCTACTATGCCTATACCATCATCGGGATGGATAAAGATAGTTTTAGCAAAATGGCCGGAACTCCTTTTTATAAAAAAGCACAGAATATTATTAACCTGGCACAAGCCTCGGGTAATACGGGCTGGAGAGCAGCTGATGGCTTACGTAACCGTTTTTGGTTTAATGAAAATGTTTTAAACCCCATTTTTGCCGAGCTCCGCAATTTCATTTACAGTTATCATTTAAGCGGACTGGATCAGCTAACGGATAATGATAAAGGCTTAATGCAGATTGTTGCAGCCTTGCCTGCATTACAACAAATGGATAAGCAAAAACTCGGTTCTATTTTCCCTAATGTCTACTTTGCTGCAAAAGCCGAAGAGGTAACCAATGTACTTTCAAAACTCAACGGACAAGAACGCATGAAAGCCTACAATATGTTGGCAGAAATCGATCCGGCGAATATTGGTAAGTATGAAGGACTGAAGAAGAATTAATAGCGTTGGTGAAGTGGTTAATTCTTTAAATCAGTTAATTTTAATAGCATAGTCAATCAGTACAATGGTAACCAATTAAACATACCATTTTAGAATATCACAATTTCTCAAGCCCCGGAGTCTTCGACTATATTCAGACTGACAACGCTTAAATTAATAACATTCGGCCTTACACACGGGGCATGTACCCACATTAATCAGATTTAGATAACCTGAGTCCATTTTTCATAGGCAGGTTCTTTTTTAACACCTAATAATAAGGTAACTTCCTATCAGACATTTCGTATGAAACAGTTAACCGATTAACCAGTTTGAACAGTTAACCATTAAATTTATTAAAAGATTTTGATATTACGAATATCTTCGTACATTTGAATACGAAATAATTCGTACAACTTGTAACATATGAATAATCAGAACATCAAACCAACAGAAGGTGAAATGGAAATCCTCCAGGTGCTTTGGCAAAAGGGGAATGCAACGGTAAGAGAAGTTCATGAAGCATTGAATAAAAAAGATTCCGGTTATACCACCACTTTAAAACTGATGCAGATTTTGCATGAGAAAGGAATGGTAGAAAGAGATACTACCCAAAAAACGCATATTTATAAAGCACTTGTTAGCCAGGATAAAACTGAAAAACAATTGGTAAACAAAATGATCGATAATGTATTCAACGGATCGGCAGCAAGGTTGGTGATGCAGGCTTTAGGTAACCACAGTGCGAGTGCAGCAGAAATTGACGAAATAAAAAAATATTTAGATAGCCTAAAATGAGGCTATTGTTGAGGTTGAAAGGTGCAGGGTTTAGATCCCTGATAAATAATAAATTTTCGGATGATCTCCGTATAAAAAATTAAAACCACCATTATGGAAACTTTATTACAACAGTTCATCAAAGCATTTGGCTGGAGTATTGTAAACTCACTTTGGCAAAGTGCCATCATTTATGGCATCCTATTTATTGTTTTGCTCGGCATTCCGAAAATGGCAGCAAAATACAAGCACAATCTTGCTTTTGGTGCCATCATTTTAATGTTTATTGGCTTTGGCTACAATTTCATTCATCAATTAACATTAAATGCAAATGCACAGTCACTGCCAATTAACGCTCAAAATGTGCAGGTTTACCAATATTTCAATAACCTGCCTCCAAGTTTTAGCAGCAGGGCAGAACAGTATTTTCCGCTGGTAGTCATATTTTATGCTATTGGTATCGTGCTGCAGTTATTCGTTATTGTTAAAGGTTATGGTCAGCTCTCCAAATTAAAGAAACAAAGCTTAAGTGCTATTCCGGATAGCTGGAAAATTATTTTCGAACAAGTAACTACCCAACTTAAAATCAACAAAGTTACTCAGTTTCACCTGTCTGCTATTGTTAATGTGCCTTTGGTTATCGGTTATTTAAAACCTGTGGTATTATTTCCACTGGCCCTGGTAAACCAATTAGACAACGATCAGGTAGAGGCGATATTGATTCATGAATTATCACACATCAGAAGAAATGATTTCTTACTGAACCTCATTAAAACGGCTATAGAAACCATATTATTTTATAACCCATTTGTATGGATGGCGGGTAGGTTTATACACATTGAGCGCGAACATGCCTGCGATGATCTGGTATTAAAAATTACAGGAAAACCATTGAATTATGCCCATGCCCTACTTAAACTCGAACTATTAAAAGACAAAAACAGTCCGGCTTATGCACTGGCAGCAACAGGCAAAACCCAGAATCTGTATCAACGCATAAAAAGAATAACCAACATGAAAACAAATTATTTAAACGCCAAACAACAAATGGCAGCCTTAACTTTAGGAGTAGCCTGTCTGTTTTCTATTGCCTGGATCAACCCTGCAGAAAATAAAAAAGAAACGAAAAAAACGCCAAAAATTGAAGTGTTAAGTGTGATTAACCACAACGATGTGAAAACTGTTGTTTATACTGATACCACTAAAAAACGTAAGATTAAAATTGTAACCATTGACGGCAATGGTAAAAAAACCGAATACAACTCGGTAAAGGAAATGCCAGATAGCCTAAGAAAAGATTTTTACAAAGATGAACTTTTTGCCGGAAAAAACATCTATAGATTGCATGCCGATAGTAATTTTAAATTTAACGATTCGCTGTTAATCGCTAAAATAAATAAAGAATTTAATTCACCCGAGGCACAGGCCAAATGGAAAAAGTTTGGCGAAGATGTGGCCAAACAATACAGTTCGCCAGAAGCACAGGCCAAGTGGAAAAAGTTTGGCGAAGATGTGGCCAAACAATACAGTTCGCCAGAAGCGCAGGCTAAGTGGAAAAATTTGGCGAAGATTTGGCCAAACAATACAGTTCGCCAGAAGCGCAGGCCAAGTGGAAAAAATTTGGCGAAGATATGAATAAACAATTCTCATCGCCAGAAGCGCAGGCCAAGTGGAAAAAATTTGGCGAAGATATGAATAAACAATTCTCATCGCCAGAAGCGCAAGCCCAATGGAAAAAAATAGGTGAAGATATGGCTGCTTCGATAAATACTCCAGAATTTAGAGCTCAAATAGAAAATCTTAAAGTGAAGACCTTAAAATCAGGAAAAGGTTATCAGCTTTCAGATGGTATCTTTTTAAAATATAATGATGAACCGAACAGTAAGGTTAAACAAACGGAAGAGTATAAAAAACTAAAGGAAAAATTTGACAACGAGGTAAAAGAACTAAAAGAGAAAATAGAGCAGAAAGAGAAAAAAGAAAAAGTTGAAGGTGGCAACAAAAGCTCAACAATAAATCCGGCAGTTATACTATATCGGAAACAAGATTTTACAGATGCCGATAAAGCCCTCAACACTTTAAATGCTGTAGTAACCTATAAAAAATCAGATTTTACAAATGCCGATCAACTGGCCATAAAAACTTATCTTCAGACATCCAACTTAAAAATTGCCAATGATAATGCCATTAACATTTCTATAAAATAAAAACACATCAACCAAACAGATCATGAACGGCGAAGATTATTCTTCGCTGTTTTTGTTTTGTAGACTCCTGTTGAATAAATTTTAATATTTTTGCTTAGCATGCTACAAAAACTTTCTATACGTAATTACGCATTAATCGACAGTCTGGATATCGAATTCGATAAAGGCTTGAATATTATAACAGGTGAAACTGGTGCTGGTAAATCAATCATACTTGGCGCATTATCGCTCATTTTAGGTCAGCGGGCAGAAAGCAAATACTTTTTTAACCAGGACAAAAAATGTGTTATCGAAGGTAATTTTACATTGGCAGATGAAAATCTGAAAGGACTTTTTGAAGAAAATGATCTCGATTTTTCAAAAGAAAGCATCTTAAGAAGAGAAATATCAATAGACGGTAAAACCAGGTCGTTCATTAATGATACACCAGTCAATTTATCTATCCTAAAACAAATTGGCGAAAAACTGATCGATATTCACTCACAACATGCTACACAAGAGATTAACGATTCAGATTTTCAACTCTTGATTGTAGATGCTTTGGCAAACCATAAATCATTGCTGACCGACTACCGTCGCGGATTTAAAAAGCTTAAACACGATACTGCCCTATTAAAGAAACTGGTAGCTGAAGCCGATGAAGCCAGAAATAAACAGGATTACGAACAGTTTTTGTTTAACGAGCTGGAACAGGCAAAACTACAGGATGGCGAGCAGGAGGATTTAGAGCAGGAGTTAGAACGACTAACGCATGCGGAAACGATAAAAAGAGCATTAATCACCACTTCGGGATTAATTAACGAAAGTGAACCATCTGCCCTTCAGATTTTAAAAGAAGCATCATTACAGTTGCAGAGCATAGAAAAGTTCGATCCTGCAATTAATGTATTGTACGAACGTTTACGCTCCTCAATTATTGAAATAAAAGATATTACCGACGAGGTTTCTGGCATTGAAGAAAACACGGTTCACAGTGCAGATCGTTTAGAACTGGTTAACCAAAGACTGGATCTTTTTTATTCGCTTCAGCAAAAACATCGGGTTACAGATAATTCGGAGTTACTTGCACTTCAAAAACAATTGGAAGAAAATCTGAACAAACTGTTATCTTCTGATGAACATATCGAAAATCTACAGCAAGAAATAGATCAACTTCAAAAAGCTTTACATAAACAGGCCGATCAATTAAGTGCCAATCGTAAAAAAGCCATTAAAGTGGTAGAAGAACAAACCAGTGTTACCTTAAAAAAAGTAGGGATGCTAAATGCCAAGTTGGTTTTACATCAAAAAGTATTGAGTGAACTGAATAAAGATGGTTTGGATGAAATAAATCTTCTCTTTACTGCCAATGCCGGTCAGGCACCAGCACCTGTAAATAAAGTAGCCTCTGGTGGTGAATTATCGAGGTTAATGTTGGCTATAAAAGCATTATTGGCTAAACATACCTCCTTACCGACCATTATTTTTGATGAGATCGATACCGGGATTTCTGGTGAAACCGCACTAAAAGTTGGAGAAGTCATTGCAGATTTAGGACAGAACATGCAGGTAATTTCGATTACGCACCTACCGCAAATTGCAGCTAAAGGCATATCTCACTATTTTGTTCATAAACATGAAGACCATGGAAAAACCACAACCGGGATCCGTAAACTTAAACAGGAAGAACGTATTGGTGTAATTGCCGAAATGTTGAGCGGTAAAAATCCTGGCGCATCAGCAATAGAAAATGCGAAGGAGTTGTTAGGTTAAGGATTATTTTCTCGCTCCATGGTCTGTGTTCCGACAGATCATTTCTATTCTTATTGCAATAGTGGTCTGTGCCCTCACAGACCACGGTGATTGTAATAATTCTTTTGCATGCGCAATAAACTAATAATTTAGTTTATATTTAGGTTATGAAATCCTTATTAACCTTATTCTTGCTATTTATTGGTAATATTTGTTTGGCACAACAAAATTACGTGCTTTCTGGTACAGTTAAAGATAAACACGGAGAAGCTTTACCCGGTGCAGGTGTATATATAAGCGGTTATAAAATTGCAACCGTTTCGAACAACAAAGGCGATTATGCACTGCAGCTTAAACCTGGTAATTATGATATTTTAGTACAGCTTATCGGCTATAAGGCACTAAATAAAAACATTATTATTTCTGATAAGTCTATAAAAATCGATCTGGTTTTAGAAGAAAGTGTTACCCAACTAAACGAAGTCACCATTAAGCCAGATCCGAACAGAGCCAATTACCTGGCTATGTTCAGCGATTTTTTTATTGGTACAACACCAAATGCTGAACAGTGTAAAATGATTAATCCGAATGTGTTACTGATTGATTACGACAATGAGGAGTCAAAGCTTACGGTAAAAACAAATCAATTTTTAATTATCGAAAATCAGGCACTGGGATACCGGATAAAATACCTGGTCAATAATTTTGAGTACAGTAGCAGAACAAAAATCATCTATTATGAAGGCTTCCCTTATTATGAAGATTTAAAAGGATCGATCCGGAAAAAAAAGATCTGGGCAAAGAAACGTTTAACTGCCTACCTGGGTTCGCCACAGCATTTTTTTACATCCCTCTATAATGGTAAGGCAACTGAAGAAGGCTTTATCATTAATAAATTAATTACCCAGCCAAATCGCGATAAACCGTCTGACAGTGCCATAAGAGCAAATATTAAACGGTTAACAAAAGTGCAGGAAGGCTTATTACGAAAAACGATAAATCTTAATCATGGAGATTCACTCAGTTACTGGATCAGAAAGAAAAACCTCCCCGATGGCATTTCCATTTTAAATCGCAGTCCTGTTGCACAAGATACCTTGGTTCATACTCACAATCAGAATATCAAAAGCATAAATTTTAGCGATAAACTATACATTATTTACACTAAAGAAAAGGAGGATCCATTATTTGCCAACCGGATAGGTTTATCCATCAGCAGGCCTTTAGATATGCCCGATTATCAAATATCAACTATTACGCTACAAGTAGCACCAGTATATTTTTATGAGAACGGCGGGATTTATAATCCACGAGCTATGCTTTATGCCGGCTATTGGGGCTGGGAAAAAATCGCAGATAGTGTGCCGATGGATTATTTACCACCTGCAGATGTTGAGCTTAAAAAGTAGGAAAATTAAATACAGTATTTGGGTATCTGGTCTTAGCGTCGCGCTAAGACGTTAATAAAAAAAACGCTTATTGGTTTAAATGTGGAATATCATTACGAAACCCTACAACCAGAGTAGAATCAAAATAAGATTTTCCTTTTTTAGGAAAGCAAATACAGCTGTTCCTTGGTTTCAGCAGTCCCGCCCTTTGTTACAAATCCTCGCCCTCATGCTTCGGGCTGTGGGTTTTTCACTGCGGTCGGGTTTAGCTGGCAAGGCCCAGTAATACTATTTAGGGTTTTTGAACTATGCAGCACCTACCGCTGTTAAATAAACCTGACAGAGCGTGTAGCCCACAGAGAAGCGCAGCGTAACGAGGACTACAAGCGATGGCGGGGCTTCTATAGCCATGGAAAACAGAACTTTCGTTTTCAAATAAAAAACGACTCTTGTGTAATCAGGCTTATTTAACAAATTATCTTTTAAAGATCCTTCTCTGCACTACTATGACGTTATTTCGTCACTCCTATTGATTTTTATACCATAAATTACTCTTCAGGATTGACAACACCTATTAACGATCACCATCAAATGTTAAATTTGTTAAAATTCTTTTTCGTTTTTAATAAATATTACGCCTTTTGGTTACATTCGTCTCCATGATTAAAAGCCTTTTAGTAGCCTTTATGCTGATCATGTTGGGTACTAATGCCATTGCTCAAAACACTTTCTCGATCAGTGGTGTGGTTAGGGATAAAAAAGATGGATTGCCTGGTGCGAGTATTTACCTAAGCGGGTATAAAATTGCGACAGTTGCCGATAATGACGGAAAGTTTAAACTTTCAAACCTTAAGCCTGGCAGTTATGATCTGCTTGTACAGCTGGTTGGTTACCTCCCCTACTCTAAAAGTGTTATCATTTCCGACAAATCGGTTCAGGTAGAATTGATTTTAAATGAAAATGTTGCCCAGTTGGATGAAGTCGTGATCAGGGCCGATCCTAATCGCCAGAAATACATTAACCAGTTTAAAGAGTTTTTTATTGGTAAAACACCAAATGCAGCACAGTGTAAAATATTAAATCCACAGGTTTTAAATGTAGATTTTGATATTACCAAAAGTACTTTAACAGTATCTACTACAGAATTTTTAATCGTAGAAAATAAGGCATTGGGTTATCGTCTTAAATATATGCTCGATCATTTTGAGTATAATTCGCGCACACATATTATTTATTACTCCGGACATCCGTTTTTTGAAGAATTGAAGGCTTCTGCCGCTAAAAAGAAAAAATATATTGCCGCAAGAGAAATAGCTTATTATGGATCCTCACAACATTTCTTCCGTTCACTTTATGCCAATAAAACAAAGGAAGAAGGATTTATCATCAATAAAATGATTAAAATCCCCAACCCAAACCGTTACCCGCAGTATGTAATCAATACCAATTTAGCGAAAATTAAAGCCGTACCGGAAAAAACAGGCATCAGACAAACAAAGGGAAAAGTAGATACCGCCTTACTTGCCTTTTGGACGAAACAACAGGAAATGCCCAAAACTATTGATAAATTTTCGAGGGCTGAGGTACTTACTGATACCCTAGTACATTACTATAACCAGAATTTAAAATATCTGAGCTACACCGATGCGCTTTTGATTCAATATACCAAAGAAAAAGAATCGCTAGCCTACTCTAAAACAGGCTTCTGGATTTTCAGGCCGCTGGATGTTCCGGAAAATGAAATTTCAGTAGCGAATTTAACTGGTGAAAGCGTGCGTTTTTATGAAAATGGTGGCATTTACGATTCCCGGTCATTGCTTTACGAAGGTTACTGGGCTTATGAGAAAGTGGCTGATATGGTGCCAATGGATTATATACCACTGTCGAATAAGCAATGATGAATCGTGGAAGATGTGAGATAGAAAATGGTTGATGGAACCTAGAATTAATTGTTGAAAAGTAATCATTATTGATATTTAAAATTGCTAAAAATATTAGTAATTTTAAATTATGATTGGCGAAGCAGATAAACAGTATTTTAAAGGAAGGGGTGCTCAGGTAAATCCACATAACAAATTTTTAAAAGATGTTTATGTAAAGGAGCATGACGAAGGGATAGATGACTGGGAGGAAAGTGATCGTAAAACATCTTTTATCTTCGAAAACTCGAAAACCATCGTAAACAAAGTTGACAGTCCGGATGTAGGCATGGCCTATTCTCTAAATCCTTACCAAGGTTGCGAACATGGTTGTACCTATTGTTATGCCCGCAATTCTCATCAATATTGGGGCTATAGCGCCGGAATAGAATTTGAGCGGAAAATAATCGTTAAAAAAGATGCACCCACGCTATTTAAAAAGTTTCTGGAGAAAAAAGGCTGGGATGCCACCACCATTTCCCTCTCAGGCAATACTGATTGCTACCAACCTGCAGAAAGAAAATTTAAGCTAACCAGGCAGTTGCTAGAAATTGCATTGGCCTATAAACAGCCTATTGGGATGATTACCAAAAATTCGCTTATCCTTCGCGATCGGGATATTCTGAAAGAGATGGCCAGGTTAAACCTCTGTATGGTTTATGTTTCTATTAATAGTTTGAATGAGGATTTACGACAGGTCATGGAACCCCGTACTACAACGGCCAGGCAACGCTTAAAGGTAGTAGAAGAACTCAGTAAAGATGGAATTCCTGTAGGTGTAATGGTTGCCCCTCTTGTTCCCGGTTTAAGTGATCATGAAATCCCGAAAATTCTAAAAGCAGTAGCCAATGCGGGTGCCATTAAAGCAGGTTATACAGTGGTACGGCTTAATGGTGCAATCGGTCAGATATTTGAAGATTGGCTGCAGAAAAATTTTCCAGACCGTTTTGATAAAGTTTGGCATTCGATACAGAGTTGCCATGGCGGTAATGTGAATGATAGCCGGTTTGGCGACCGCATGCGTGGAGATGGTAATATTTCACAAATGATCAGGGACAATTTCAGACTGCATTGCCGTTTAAATGGCTTGAATGTGAAAGATATTATTTTAGACCATACTTTGTTTAAGGTTCCGAGCAACCAGGTGAGTATGTTTTAATATTTAGGGAGAGAAATCCCTTGCGCTCAAGGCCGTGGTTTATGATCACGGCCATCTCAATATGGCCTGTTACTATTTACGATTCGGCCACTTCGTATCATGAATTTGTAATCCACCTGATAAAAACTTAGTTTTAAAACCATGAAGAAGATTGCATTAGTAACCTACCTGGATAAAGGGGCTTATGATAGTACCACAGTTGAAAGTGAGGATGACAAACTACTAATTTTCCTGAAACAAAAAGGACTGGATATTGAAAAAGTAATCTGGAACGATGTAAATATTAACTGGGAAGATTATTCACTGGCAATTTTAAAATCGTCATGGGATTATTTTGATCTTGTTGACGATTTTTATATCTGGTTAGATCTTTTAGCAACGAAAAAAGTTAAACTGCTTAACCCAATCGATGTGGTAAAGTGGAATTCGGATAAACGTTATTTAAAAGAGATTGAAACTGCCGGTCTAAAAATTATACCCAGCGTCTTTATCCACAAAAATGAAAATGTGAAACTCGAAGATTTCTTTGAAAAATTTAACAGCAATGAATTAATTGTAAAACCATGTATTAGCGGTGGGGCGAAAAACACCTTCAAGGTAACGGTTGATCAGGTTGATGAAATAAACCAAAAGTTAAACCTACTTGTCCAGGAAGAAGACTTTATTATTCAACCATTTCTTCCTGAAATCCTGGAAGATGGCGAATGGTCATTCATTTTCTTCAATGGGATTTATAGCCACTCACTAGTTAAAAGAGCTAAACCTGGCGATTTCAGGGTACAGCCAGCACATGGTGGTTCTGTACATCCGCAGAAACCTGGTAATGACCTGATTGCTTTAGCACAGCAATATGTGGATTCATTTGCTAAAAATTGCCTTTATGCACGAGTGGATGGTACGTTGGTTAATGGAGAATTTTTGTTAATGGAGTTAGAACTGATAGAACCCTTCCTGTTTTTAAATACCGACCCAAAAAATTATGAACGTTATTATAAGGCATTAGGAGAATTGATATAAGATTTAAGCGTTTTCGTCATTTCGAGCGAAGTGAAACGAAGCTTAGAAATTCTATAATAGCTCTCTCGAAAGTTCGGGGCTGCTCCAGCCGAGATGCAGATCCTTCGGTATGTTGATCTTAAACAAAAAAACTCCCGATTTTCATCGGGAGTTTTTTTTAATTATTTACTTGAAGAATCTTCTTCTTGTTTTGGCTCTTCTTTTTTCTTTTCGCCTTTTTTGTGATTGATCGAAACCAGCTCTGTAGCTTTATCATAATCAATTTCTAAAACATCACCTTCGGCCAGTTCGCCTTTAAGGATCTCTTCGGCAATCGGGTCTTCTAAATATTTCTGAATGGCTCTTTTTAACGGACGCGCACCAAAATTACTATCAGAACCTTTATCAGCAATATATTCTTTCGCATTATCAGTCAATGCAATTTCATAACCAAGGGTATGAACACGACCGAATAAAGCTTTTAACTCAATATCGATAATTCTAAAGATTTCTTCTTTACCTAAGCTATTAAATACCACTACATCATCAACACGGTTCAAGAATTCAGGGGCAAAAGCACGTTTTAATGCACTTTCTATTACACCACGACTGTGAGAATCCGCCTGGTTTGTTTTAGCTGTTGTAGAGAAACCAACGCCTTGACCAAAATCTTTAAGTTGACGGGCACCAATGTTTGAAGTCATGATGATGATTGTATTTCTAAAATCAACTTTACGACCCAAACTATCCGTTAACTGACCTTCATCCAGCACCTGTAATAAGATGTTAAATACATCTGGATGCGCTTTTTCAATCTCATCTAATAAAATTACGGCGTAAGGTTTTCTTCTAACTTTTTCGGTTAACTGTCCACCTTCTTCATAACCTACATATCCCGGAGGCGCTCCTACTAAACGTGATACCGCAAATTTCTCCATGTACTCACTCATGTCGATCTGAATCAAAGAGTCATCACTATCAAACATGAAACGGGCTAATTCTTTTGCCAACTCAGTTTTACCTACCCCGGTTGGACCTAAGAAAATAAAGGAACCAATCGGCTTTTTAGGATCTTTTAAGCCTGCTCTTGTACGTTGGATGGCTTTAGTCAGTTTTTTGATCGCATCGTTCTGACCAATAATTTTCTCAGCTACTTTATCGTACATATTCAACAGCTTAGCGCTGTCTGTTTGTCCAACTCGCTGTACCGGAATACCAGTCATCATTGAAACCACTTCGGCTACGTTATCTTCTGAAACTTCGTAACGTTTGGTTTTGGTTTCCGCTTCCCACTCCGCTTTGGCTTTATCTAATTCTTCAATTAAATTTTTCTCTGTATCGCGTAGTTTTGCAGCTTCTTCATACTTCTGGCTACGCACCACCTTGTTTTTCTCTAATTTGATATCCTCAATTTTAGCTTCGATATCAATAATATTCTGAGGAACATGGATGTTGGTTAAGTGAACACGAGAACCTGCCTCATCTAAAGCATCAATGGCTTTATCTGGTAAGAAACGATCAGAAATATAACGCGAGGTTAAAGTAACACAGGCTAAGATTGCTTCATCTGTATACGTTACACCATGGTGTTCTTCGTATTTATCTTTAATACGGGTTAAAATCTCAACAGTTTCATCTGGTGTAGCTGGCTCAACCATTACTTTCTGGAAACGACGGTCTAAAGCACCATCTTTCTCAATGTATTGGCGGTATTCATCTAATGTTGTAGCCCCGATACATTGAATTTCGCCCCTTGCCAAAGCAGGTTTAAACATATTGGATGCATCCAGCGAACCTGATGCGCCACCAGCACCTACAATGGTATGAATCTCATCAATGAACAGGATTACATCAGTAGATTTTTCAAGCTCGTTCATCACGGCTTTCATACGTTCTTCGAACTGACCACGATATTTTGTACCGGCTACCAGCGATGCCAAATCCAAAGTTACTACACGTTTACCAAAAAGCACACGTGAAACTTTGCGTTGCACAATACGTAAGGCAAGACCCTCTGCAATTGCAGACTTACCTACACCAGGCTCTCCAATTAAGATTGGATTATTCTTTTTTCTACGTGATAAAATCTGCGATACACGCTCAATTTCTTTCTCGCGGCCTACGATTGGATCTAAACGACCTTCTTCAGCAGCTTTTGTTAAATCGCGACCGAAATTATCGAGAACAGGAGTCTTAGATTTTATATCCGAAACTTTTTTAGGTGTACTAAAGCTCTCTTCTTCGCGATAGTCATCATCGCCTCCTGTAGAAGCGCTGTTGGAGATATCATCTCTGAAACCATTTTTATTCACTTCAACCTCCTGTTTAAAAACATCATAAGTAACGCCATATTGCAATAAGATCTGTGAGGCAATGTTATCATCATCTCTCAAAACCGATAACAACAAATGTTCGGTACCAATTAAATCGCTCTTAAATATTTTAGCTTCTAAGTAAGTAATTTTTAAAACTTTTTCTGCCTGTTTAGTTAATGGAATATTGCCCAAGTTTACTGTAACACTCGAAGTACCGCGAACAGCATCTTCAATTGAGCGGCGCAATTTACCAGTATCAACTCCTAACGATCGTAAAATTTTTATAGCCATACCATCGCCTTCGCGGATGAGGCCCAATAATAAATGCTCGGTTCCAATGTAATCGTGCCCCAAGCGGAGCGCTTCCTCCCTACTAAAAGAGATTACATCTTTAACCTGTGGTGAAAATTTTGCTTCCATAATACCTTTCTTAACAGCTACGTCCCTAAACTATAAAATAACTTTATAAAAACGAACGTACTGTTTTCTTTATTTTATCAACAATTGCGCCATATGAGTGGATAAAGAGGCTTGCAAGTGCCTGAGAACCCCAAATACAATATAAGATTACTATTCTGATAAATATTATTTTATTTGTATTTATCTACGTAATAAGTGTTCTAAAGGTTTTAAAAGGACATTTATTAAAAACATCCTATTGCTGACAGTATATTGTCGGTTTATTGTAAGGATTTCTTAGCCATCAGAAACTGACAATATGTATCTTTTTACTAAAGCAATTTACAAGTTTTGACAGAAAAACAAAAAGAACATGACATCATTAAACAATTTTATCAGATAGCGATCAACAAACTTCAAATCCACCTGTAGCATAACCTTATGAAGTTAACTGCTATTAAGTCGTTTTTGTTTTTTAGCGCTGTAGTTTATTGTGATTTAATAATAAAATGAGAAAGGTTTAACAAATTAATATTTTGGGAGATTATAAATCAAGGCATTCAAACCCTAAGCGCAATGAGGATCTTTCGAAAATACCGCTCCATAGCAAAGTCTTTTTTATTTGAAAATGAAAGGTCTGTTTTTCATGGCTGCAACAGTCCCGCCGTCGCTCGTTTCCCCGTTGCGCTGCTCGTCACCATGGGCTACCCCACTCTGGCGGGTTTATTAACGATGGCCAGTATGGATAGCATTGTCTAATACCGACCTAGTTTCCCAATATGACGTTCCGATATTTTATCCAAAAAGTTTGTTTTTGATAGTGTCTTAGCGAGAAGCTAAGACTAGATTAAGACAGGTTTGCATAGGATTAAAACAGTCTCCAGCACAAACGATTTCGCTTTCAGCAACCTGTCCGGTCGGTTTTAAACCTGCTTTGATTAAACGTAAAATGGCCACAGTATTGAGCTGTGACCATTTTACATTTTTGTCGTTTATTGCTTATTAGCTACTTTGAGGTAATGGACAGCAATTTTGTTTAATCCTAAAGATATCATTTGGGTATCTCGTTCTAATTGACATTAATTTACCAGTTAATACCGAGGTTGATCTCAAAACTTCCTGCAGTATAACCACTCAAATTACCAGTTTGTGTATTATATGCTGTATTAATCATGTATTTTTTCTTATAATGTAACCCAACACCAAAACTTGCAGACTTACTGGTATGATACATAGCTGTAAATAGTAACTGTTGGTTAGCAACTCCGAGTTGCCCGCCAATATCCACAATATCTGCAATTCCCGTAAAAGAGCGATAAGCCACTTTAGGTTGAAACAAGCTTTCTCCAAGATCAATTTTATACCCAGCTGCCGCATAAACAGCAGGCGTATTGATTAGTTTTAATTTATCCCTATTAAAATAATTTTTAAGGTTTACTAATGCAAAATCTAAAACCAGGTGCTGTGAGGTTAATCCAACTCCAAAATCACCATCAAAATAGGTTTTATGATCTGTATTATAAACGCCTACCTGCGGATCATTCGGGTTTCCAATCAAATCTTGCATATCTACCCGCTGGTTTATAAAGCCGGCGGATAAACCAAAATGTAATTTTGCAGATCCATTAAGCGGAAGATGATAGGCATAACTCGCCAAAATTCTCGTTTGCCTTTGCAAGCCAGCTTTATCCAGATTCATGTTTAGTCCTACCCCTACTCTTTCCCATCCATAGGTAGCACTTAGGTTTTGTACCATAGGAGCACCAGGAATATTATTCCATTGTGAACGGAAAGCAAGGTCTGCTGTTGCACCTTCTGCTAATCCGGCCATGGCCGGATTAGCAAGATAGGTGTTATTAAAATATTGATTTAATAATGGATTAGTCTGCGCATTTACCTTCGAAACACCGATAAGAGCAGCCAGTATCAATAATGTTGTTTTTATCCTTTTCATTTTCTTAACGGTTTCTGATAATCGTGATAAATCCTTTTTGAACCAGTTTATTTGGGCCATAAGTGATGATGTAATAATAAGTTCCTTCTGCAAGGTCATTTCCTCCGATAGTTCCGTTCCAGCTATTATCATATGATTTTTTACTGTACATTTCCCTGCCATTACGGTCGAAAATCCGGACTTCATTGCTTGGATACAGATCAATGTTCTGAACAATCCAGGTATCATTTACACCATCTCCATTTGGTGTTAAGATATTATTCGCAACTAACTTATAATCCTCATTTACCTTAATGGTGATCGACGCTGAACTAACACAACCGCTGGCATTCGTTACCCTCACCGTATAAGTTGTAGTTTGCGACGGACGAACACTGAGTGATGCAGTATTTTGTCCACTAATGATACCACTCGCTGTAGACCAGCTATAAGTTGTGCCTCCACTAGCCGTTAATACCGCTGTTTCACCTTTGCTAACTTCAGTTCCTTTATTGCTTACAATACTTACTGATGGAATGGCATTAATTATTAATGTGCCATTTACGTAAACGAAACTATAATTGTTTGATACACCACCAGATGGTACCAGTACATAATTACCTGCAACATTTCTGTTGGCAGTAGTGCTTACAATAGGTTTTGTACTTAAAGAACTTTCATTATCGCCAGCTTTAAAACCAGTATAAGTAACACCAAAGGTTGGGAACCCGTCTGACTGACACATCACAGCATTATTAGCAGTAACCGTCAGTACTGATTTAGTAATGGTTAAGTTACTGCTGATGTAAGCGATTGTATAATTGCTATTCAGTACAAGGGTACCCTGGTTGATTGCATAAGTACCCACGTTTTCACCTGGTGTTCTGGTCAGGCTTCCGCTGAAACTGTCGCCCGTTACCAGTGCCGGAGCAAAGGTATAGGTCAAGGCAGGATCGGCATCTCCATAGGTTTTGCTCTTCGATGCAGCCGTTACCGTGATGGTTTTTGCACCGATGGTTAAATCTGCACCAACATAAGTAACGGTATAATTGCTGTTCAAGGCCAATGTACCCTGGTTGATCGCATAAGTACCCACATTTTCACCTGGTGTTCTGGTCAGGCTTCCGCTGAAACTCTCGCCCGTTACCAGTGCCGGAGCAAAGGTATAGGTCAAAGCAGGATCGGCATCTCCATAGGTTTTGCTCTTCGCTGCAGCCGTTACCGTAATGGTTTTTGCACCGATCGTTAAATCTGCACCAACATAAGTAACGGTATAATTGCTGTTCAAGGCCAATGTACCCTGGTTGATCGCATAAGTACCCACGTTTTCACCTGGTGTTCTGGTCAGGCTTCCGCTGAAACTGTCGCCCGTTACCAGTGCCGGAGCAAAGGTATAGGTCAAAGCAGGATCGGCATCTCCATAGGTTTTGCTCTTCGCAGCAGCCGTTACCGTGATGGTTTTTGCACCGATCGTCAAATCTGCACCAACATAAGTAACGGTATAATTGCTGTTCAAGGCCAATGTGCCCTGGTTGATCGCATAAGTACCCACGTTTTCACCTGGTGTTCTGGTTAAACTTCCGCTGAAACTGTCGCCGGTTACCAGTGCCGGAGCAAAGGTATAGGTCAAGGCAGGATCGGCATCTCCATAGGTTTTGCTCTTCGCAGCAGCCGTTACCGTGATGGTTTTGGCACCAATTGTTAAATCTGCACCAATATAAGTAACGGTATAATTGCTGTTCAAGGCCAATGTACCCTGGTTGATCGCATAAGTGCCCACATTTTCACCTGGTGTTCTGGTCAGGCTTCCGCTGAAACTGTCGCCCGTTACCAGTGCCGGAGCAAAGGTGTAGGTCAAGGCAGGATCGGCATCTCCATAGGTTTTGCTCTTCGCTGCAGCCGTTACCGTGATGGTTTTTGCACCGATCGTTAAATCTGCACCAACATAAGTAACGGTATAATTGCTGTTCAAGGCCAATGTACCCTGGTTGATCGCATAAGTGCCCACGTTTTCACCTGGTGTTCTGGTCAGGCTTCCGCTGAAACTGTCGCCCGTTACCAGTGCCGGAGCAAAGGTATAGGTCAAGGCAGGATCGGCATCTCCATAGGTTTTGCTCTTCGATGCAGCCGTTACCGTGATGGTTTTTGCACCGATCGTTAAATCTGCACCAACATAAGTAACGGTATAATTGCTGTTCAAGGCCAATGTACCCTGGT
>NZ_FNCH01000049.1 GCF_900100705.1 Pedobacter terrae | reverse complement strand
TGCAAAAGTAGGAAAAATATCTTTCCCTGCAAAAGGAATTTATTAAATACTGCACGGTTAAACGTAAGTCAATGGTTTTCAACAGGAAATATTTTTGGCTGAACCAAAACTTTTTGGAAGGACAGTTGTTTAGGAGGCCGAAAAACATCCCAGATGGTAAAACAGGAATAGTTTAACCTGGTGAAAAAAGATCCTGAAACACCCGTCCGACTGGCCGGGGGGAGGTTCAGGATGACGAATTTTCTGGATAAACCCATTTAAACTTCTTAAGTTCCCCTGCGCCCAGCCTGTTGAAACTTCAGAAGCACGTGCCACCTAAAACCCTTGCCCGTTGCAGGCGGGCGATAGCAGCGGAAAACCCGGAAGGCGAGGAACGAGCCGAGGATTTGGAGCAAATAGCGGGAATATACTTATATAGCAGCACAAAACCTGCTTTGCTAGAAAAAAGATAATAGAATAGTGCCATTGGAAATTATCTGACCCCTATAAATTTCCCTAAACAATCAATTGGATTATGAAAAAAGAACAACTAATTAGTCTATATAACGACTAAGTATCTGAAAATCATTTCTGAGTCACCTATATACTTATTTATTCCTAATAAATAAAAACTTAAGTTGCAATAGAATAACATCTTATTTTATCTTCTGATAACCGCCAAAAGTTTTTTAACTGCAATTACCACAAGCACAGAAGCTAGTCCAATTATTAACCCAAATATAAATTCCCTTAATATGGATGGAAACGAAGGGAAAACATGATGTAGAAATGCAATATTGTGTGCAAAAATTCCACCCGATACCAATATTAATGCAACTGTGCCTACGATACTTAAAATTTTAATAATAACGGGTAGCGATTTAACTAGTATTTTCCCAATTGCGGAAAGAATACCTTTATCACCAGAAGCTTTCACCAAGCGGTATCCAGCATCATCCATTCTAACAATAAGTGCAACGATTCCATAAACGCCAATTGTGGCCAACAATGCAATCACCGACACAGTCAGGATTTGGACGGTTAACTTTTCATCCAAAACGCTCCCCAAAGCGATAATGACAATCTCTATTGATAAAATAAAGTCTGTTAAAATAGCTGATCTAATTTTAGTTTTTTCTGCGGCCTTATCATCTTCAATAACCTCTTTTGCCTCAACATGTGAGGGCTTTGGCCGATGAAAAAGATATTCAACAACTTTTTCTACGCCTTCATATGCCAGATATAACCCTCCAAGAACCAGGATCAACTTGATTGCTACCGGAAAAAAGAAATTGAGCAATAGGGCAATAGGTACAATAATGAGCTTATTTACCAATGAACCTTTAGTGATTGCCCATAATACCGGCAATTCCCTCGAAGAGAGAAAACCAGTTGATTTTTCTGCATTTACTGCCAGGTCATCTCCTAAAATACCAGCCGTTTTCTTAGCTGCCACTTTTGCCGTTACGGCAACATCGTCCATTAACGCACTTATATCATCTAAAATCGCAAAAAAACCCGAAGCCATATATAAATTTATTAATGTTGCAAAATATTAATTCCATTTTAGATTTAAATGATTTAACATTAAATTCTTACAACATGAAGCGGCTATGCTCGCCAAATCAGTTAAAAGCAAGTAATATTTACTCGCATTATAACATTAACAAACTAAAACTGTTCGAAAAAGAAATAAATAAATTTACTTCTCCTAAATCTGAAAGCAAAGGAACGAATGATATAAGTTTTATTTGCATTAAGGTAGTAACTCTATTTTGGAGCGCAGTTTCCTGTGCTTGTCGGTTGGTTCCGTCCTCCTGTACGCTTTATTCTTTTGGAAACCTTATTTTTCAAACAATTCTGTCTTGCCCAAAAAGGGATACCGCTCCCATCAGGGCTATTTAACCGGGGACAGAAGAGGAATAAACAAGGTAAGAATAGAAATGGATGATGGATGGCCTCTGCGGAGATCAGCGTAATCTGCGGGAGCAAACCCTAAACTCTTCTTAACTTCTTAAAGGTAGAAAATGCTCCTGGTTTTGGAGCGCAGTTTCCTGTGCCCTTAGGCTGGGTTCCGTCCTGCTGTACGCTGCAATCCTTTTGGGAAACTTATTTTTTAAACAATTCTGTCTTGCCCAAAAGGGATACCGCTCCCATCAGGGCTATTTAACCGGGGACAGAAGAGGAATAAACAAAGTAAGATGGGGAATGGATGATGGAATGGCCTCTGCGGAGATCAGCGCAATCTGCGGGAGCAAACCCTAAACTTTTCTTAACTCCTCAATGGTAGAAAATGCTCCTGGTTTTGGAGCGCAATTTCCTACCCTTAGGTTGGTCCGTCCTGCTGTACGCTTTATCCTTTTGGGAAATTCTGTTTCCATAAACAATTCTGTCTTGCCCAAAAGGGATACCGCTCCCATCAGGGCTATTTAACCGGGGACAGAAGAGGAATAAACAAGGTAAGATGGGGAATGGATGATGGAATGGTCTCTGCGGAGATCAGCGCGATCTGCGGGAGCAAACCCTAAACTTTTCTTAACTCCTCAATGGTGGAGAAACCTCCCATGCCTTGCCCTTCGCGCTCTGCCCAAAACCCTATAAACGAAGAAAACCCTTCAACATTTCTGCTGAAGGGTTTCTTTTAAGATCTGGCACCGACCTACTCTCCCACGTGTTACCGCAGTACCATCGGCTCTGGTGGGCTTAACTTC
>NZ_FNCH01000041.1 GCF_900100705.1 Pedobacter terrae | reverse complement strand
CTAAAAATATAATTATCGGGGAATAAAATCAGGTAATATTCATCTTTAGAAGTTAGTAAATATTTAGATTACGACAGACATGCGGATTTTAGGAGCTATCGGATTGAGATGATAGCATTTGCGATGGTTGCAGGATTGCTTCATGCCTTGCCATGACGATCTTGACCAGTGTTAATAGAATCTTTAAAGATAAACCGTATAACCTAGAAAAGCACGCTCGCCATCTTCACTCAATACCGTTTCCTGTAAATCGGGCGCGGTAAGGAGTTCAACATTTACCTCTGTATCTACAGGCATTAAGTAGTTTATAGCCATATCCAAAATGGCCCTGTTCTTTTGCCCTGGAATAAAATTGACCAACTCCTGCGGGGAAGTCGGGCCAATGTTAATATTGAAAGATTCATGTTCTGGCATAAAACTATCTCCTATAATGGTATCAATGCCCAATGAGCCAGAGCCCAACTGTATTTGCAGGTCGTCTGCAATTTTTATGGGCTTAACATTAGCGGTAGCATCTACAATCGTAATTGGCAAGTTAAACAATGCGGTAAGCACTTTTGATACAAAATCGATATCGCTTCTTTTCTGTTGGATTTCCGGCAACAAATGCATCCAGATAATACTCTGCTCTTTGTTTAGGAGATTAAACTCATCCCATCCAAATTCGAAAATCCGGCTTAAATCAGAATAGGTTGTTTTTTTATCGAGCATATTTTCATATAGCTCGGTCATGATTCTTACGTGATTAATTTCGGCATCAAATGGGGTAAAAAATAATCGGGCCTGCTTTTCTTCCTCCCTCCTTTCCCTGATATCCTTAATCATCGATTCTTCATCCATACCAGCACTACCTGTTGGCGGCCGGTGGAAAAGACCTTCGGGCAGCATATCATATAAGCCTTCCCTATTCACGTGAATACGGATACGATCGTGCCTTCTTTTTTCAGAATAATAAACGCTCGTTTCTTCAATGTCTTTTGCAAAAGCACGCTTATCTGGCCCTAACGGGATGATCTCGATACGATCGGCCGCTATAATATCACGTTCTATCAAATCAGCAGCGTGGGCCACTGCCTTGTAATCTGTAAAGAGTTCGTTATTTATAAAAGTTTCTTTTTTCATTTAAACTTTAAGCTTGCATTTTTGTTATAGATTAAATTTATCCATTATCGAAAAAATAAGACATTATATCAAATACTAAAGATACTATATTTGTACTACATCTCATCTATAAAAATTAATGGACGTTAAATCATTTTTTATTCGCTTTCTCCTGTTTCCGCTGATCTTTATGGTCTCAACGGCCGTACTCTCTATCATCAACAAGAAGAACCAGTTTTTAAACAACAAAAAACTTATTGTAAGTGTTCTAATTATCGGTATTATTTTAGCTATTCCGGGTTTTTTGGGCTTCCTCAATTTTAATTTCATGCCCTGGGGCTACATTATATGCTGTACTTTTTACATTCTTATGGGCGTCATATTTGTTTATTTACTAACCAAATATTACCCTAAAGATTTGCTGGAGCGTAAAGTATTCATCTTCTTTGCCACCCTGGTTGCGGCTATTTTATCGGTATACCTATACCAACTTGCTTTTAATTGGTTAAGCGCTGTAAATTTCGGCTGGTTTGGCGCGGGCAGCATCGCCTGCTTTTTTGTTCCGCTTCTTTTCTGGTGGGCTTATGTTTCCCTATTGAGTATTCCTTCCGAAATCTACAAAATATGGAGGTATCCTGATACCCCTTTAGACATCAATATGGATCATGTAGATTTCAACAGGCTTTTAGTGTTGGAGTTAGAACTCTATAAAAGGAGCACTGACCCTGAACCATTAAAGGTAAAAGTTAAGGCTGTAGAAAACATGAACTTCGGCATCTGGTTTCATAAGTTTATTGATGATTACAATCTGAAATTTGCCAAAAGCCCTGTCGAATTCAGGAGCGATGATCATGAGAACTATAAATGGATTTTCTTTATTAAAACTTCCTTTTTTAAACGTAATATTTTCATAGATCCCGATCTGGATATTATTGAAAATGGCATAACAGAGAAAATGACCATTTACGCAAAACGCGTATCAGAAAATGTAAATAAGCCTAACGAAGTTGGCGAAAGTGCTATCTTTATCTAATCTATAAAAAAATTTACCCATGATAAAGCCGCTTAAATACAAATCCATTAATTGGATTAATGGCATGAAGCTCTCCAGTGATCATTTTACGGTAAGCGATCTCTATTTGCAGGATTTTGTACGAGATGCCGTATCGCTACAGTTAAATAACAGCAATTACGGATTTCTACCCCCTTTTGCTGGTTATAAAAGCTCTCACGACATCGAAATTATCGAAAAAGCAACCAATCATATCGAAATTAGGGTGAGGTACTGTAATGCAGTTACACCCGAGGGCTGCCATATCGATATTACACAGTCTGACAATATGGATACTTTGGTCCATAACCATTACTTTGGACAATCAGAACCTCGCAACTATGTTATTTTATTGGTTGTGAGTCCGTTTAACCGCGTGCCTACAGGTACACCAAACCCTGAAGAAAGTCCAATCCGTTATCCTGAACTGACTAAAAACTATTCTATTACGGTTTTGCCAGAAAGTGAAGTAAGCTCGCAAACAGCAGACAGCTATTTTCTAACAATCGGACAGGTTTATTATGAAAATGGAAGATTATCTATCAACGCTAGTTATATTCCGCCTAGCTCAACCATAACTAGCCATCCGGCATTGATCAGATATTACGAATCGTTCAGTGTTTTATTAAACGATTTGCAGCTTGCTGCGTTCAAAATTATCGACAAAACGGGAGGACGTGATAATATTACACCCCTAGGCAAAAATATCCGCCTGATTTCTGAAAAGATTGTAGATTATATTGCCGGCTTATTTTACGAATACAGAAATATTGCCCACCGCGAATCGCCCGTTGTTTTAACGGGGTATTTTTCTAGTTTAGCTCATATCTTTTTTACTGCTATCAAACTGATTGATCCGCGTGAACGGGAAGAACTACTGAAATATTTTTACGAGTGGAAAGATGTTACCCCAGGAAATTTTGAAGAGCTTTTGGCTAAAACCATCGAACTGGTTTATGATCACAAACAGATTAACAACAGCATGGTAATGGTTAGCGAATTTATGAACGTATTGGTAGCCCTTTGGAATAAATTGAGCGGCTTAGAATACATCGGCCAGCGCAAAGAAAATATCGTAGTAGCCGAACAGCAGGTTGTACAACAGGTACAAGCCAGAAAAACCTGGACCTTGCTGGATTAATCTATTTTTCGAAATACACTTTATAATGAAGCTGTACCCAAAAAAATGGGTACAGCTTTTTTTTGATTCAAAATTAAGTAATGATTCTTTTGGATTTTACATGTGAGACTAGACTTTATTAAGCTTCATGAAGTATTGAAATGCCAGATCAAGTTTAAGGTTGATCATTTATGATAAGGCCTATAATTTGTGAATAGAATAAACAGGCTTAATTGAAAGCAATTTGACCCGGCCCAGAGATTTTAACGATGTGACATGCACATTTACCTCCACTCACTTTAACAACAACAGATTTAGTTTGCTGGGTATCTGCAGAGGTACCCGTAATTTTCAAATCATCTCCCTGTTCTGATAAGTCAAGTTTATTTTGGTCATCAACAATAATAAATACGCCTCTCGTAGTGCTGGTGGAAATACTGGAATTAGCGATCATTCTCTTACCTGTGCGTTGGTTTATTACGTTGAAATCCTTTACTTCAGCACCGCCCCCCTTATTATCTACGAATTTGATCATTATGGAAGCAAATTCCTCAGTACAGATCTTGTCCCCACAATCAGAAGTAGCTTTATTTTTTTTACAGGTTAGTAGCGTGATACCTACCAATAATGCTAGCGTTATTTTTTTCATGTTTATTTATTTTTAATCAAAAACGACACAATTTGTTAAAACGCTACAGGGAAGTGTAAATGAGCGAATTGAAGAATCAAAGAAAAGTAATTGCTAGCAAGCACCAATGTCCTTCGGCAGGAATCAATGTTAAACACTAAAAACTACAATATGACAAAATTAAAAATACAAATCAGGTATAAACATTTGTATAACAAATTTACTGATTATTAGCCATCTATCGGCAGTCAATACCTTTAATTTGCTTCCCTAACCAATTTATATATCAATTATGAAAAAACAAAACTTACTCACAAGCGTAACCAGGAAGGTTACTTTTGCGGTAGCTGCAACCATGGTGTTTGCAGGCGCTACAGGTTTAACTGGCTGTAAAAAAGATGAAAAGATGGCACCGGAAACGATTGTTACTACTCCTCCCGCTAACAAGGCAGTCGCCACGGTAGAATCCTACCAATCGGGTACGCATAACGGCTTTTTTTGGTCGCTTTGGAAGAGCGACGGCGCAACTGGTACAGTTAATTACGCCAACGGTACTGGTGGAAACTACAGCATTAACTGGAACGGATTTAACGGCAATTTTACCTGCGGTAAAGGTTATTCGGTAGGGTCACCAACCTATAAGATAGGATATAACCTGAGTACGTATTCAAACTCTGGAGGCGGTACTTTTGGCTGGTATGGATGGAGCAGAAGTCCGTATTACGAATATTATGTAAATGAAACATGGGGTGCAGTATCACCGCATACCGGTACTTACCTGGGCACATTTGAAACCGATGGTGCAGGCTACAATGTATGGACCAGATGGATGACGGGCAAAAACATCGACGGTGGAGACGGCTTCAGGCAGATTTATAGCTCCAGGGTTACCAAAACATCTACCGGACAAAACCACACCATTACTTTTGCCAACCACTATAATAAATGGAAAAGTTTCGGATATACTCTTGGCCAGTTAAATATTCCAGCTATTATGGTTTCAGAAACATGGGGTTCTAATACGAATGGCAATATTAATTGTACCATTTGGGCACAGTAAATATTTGTTTAAAACACTCACAACATACTGCCTGGGGCATAAGCCAGGCGGTATGTATTGTAGATGCTTCTATTCACTTACCTGAATTAAATACTTTTAATATTTCAACCATTAGCTACCATGAGATCCATCCTTTATTTTATTGCTTTTTTCATTTTTATCCTTTCCGCCTGCGATTCGCCAGGTCCTAAAAATGTAGACGGAAATAAAAACTCACTAATCGGAAAATGGCATCGGTTTTCCACCGCAAATGGCTATAGCGAATTTGATATTGATTCGAAATATGTAGTTTTCTATAACCAGAAAGTCGGCCGGTTCAAACTTCCGTATAAAATAGAAAATGATTCTTTAAAATACCTCACCAAAGATTATGTAGCAAAGATTACAAATTATGGTGACTCCGTTCTTTTGGAAGGAAATGATAGTACTCAAGCCGTTTTGCACAAGTTTAAAAAACCGGATATTCCTTTTAAAACAATTCCTGAACAAAAAGATTCTTTATCATTTGCTTCATACATCGCAGATTTCGATAAAAGATTACTAGTTGCGTTTGAGAAAGCCGGCATCAAGATTTCTAGTGCCATGGAAAGACAAGAGAGCCAGGCATACGAGCAACTGCTAAAAAAGAAAGCAGAAAGCAGGTAAAAGATTTTAATGGTTCGTATAGCATACTTTTAGCTGGCATTTCCCCTGGTGGCTTCAACCGGTCAATTTTTTTTGCAAATTTTAATGGTCTGCCAAAGAATTGCCGAACTGCAATGGGCTAATGGGATGAACCTCGTTAGCTTGTCGTAACCGCGCCTAATCAATTTCTGATACGCAAACGCGCTTTACTTTACCTTCTTTAATCAGGTTAGCTAGGTACCGATATCCGCTACCTGCCATCCATAGAAAACGAAAAAGCCTGGAAACATTTAATTTACGGGCTTTTAATTAAATAAAACTTTTTCGCGGAATGGACGGGACTCGAACCTCACCACGTAAACACCTATTTAATAATAAGTTAAAAATGACAAAATATAATGCGCTCGAAATGCACACCAATAAATCTTTTTAAGAACAACGACTTTATAATCAAATATATTAATAATTTATTATACTTCATGGCTATTATTTTTAGTTCCGGCGAGATCTAAAGTATCTGCCCAATATTGGCATGAAAAACTTTTTTTATATTAAAAGTGATTAGTCCTTTTAAAATCTGAATTAATCAAAAGTCTCTCGCTGTTTGCAAGTTAGGCGAATATTTATAGCAAAATGAATGATTGCATAAGCAAACAAAATACATTTTGTATTCAAGAACTTCTATTTCATAACTGGCTTAACGGAATATTTGGAGGCTTTTTATATTCCTATAATATATTTACAAATCTTTATTGAAGGATATTGAAAATCTAGATTTCGAAAACTATTACACCTTCATGCACTTTCAAAATAAAACGCAAATAATATCGATGATTTTCAAATCACCTCTTTACAACACATTCAACGGAACAACATCAGTTTTACCCGCATCATAAATCTTCAAATTCGATTAAAGCTTATTTAAGACTATCTCCGACTGAAACAAATTTGTCTTTAATCCTTACTATCACAAAAATTGCGATTTATAAAATTCAATCTATTCAAAGCTTTTAATTATTTGCCTCGAGCTAATTCCGCCATAAAATTTAACGTGGAATCTACGAGCTTGATGATTAAATTCGCTAATATTGCATAGTAGCTATTAAGAACATGGAGACAACCCTTTATACTAAATTTGGCCATCCAGTGATGTACATTTCTCCTCAGCACGGGTATGCGATATACAATTGGAATGGTCATGCATTATCTTATCTCGTAGATGATGCTATTTATGGCTGGAGGGGCAGGCATTTGGGCTGGTTTATTAACGGAATAGTTTATGATCTTAACGGATATAGGGTAGGCTACACTAAAGATACCTGTCCCTATGCTGTTTACATGGAATATGTTAAGTATGCTAAATATGCACAATATGCTAAATATGCCCGCTTTGCACCCTATGCACGACCAGCATTGAGCTGGTCGGATTCACCTGAAGATCTGGAAAGTTTTCTTTCCAAAGATAAGGTTTAGAAGACAATAATAAAGCTTTTTCAAACACATGAAGTAATTCATTGTTAAATATATGTTAAAGAATATTAAATTATTTTATTAATAACTATATTGTAACAATGGGAGAATGGTTAACTGTTTTTTTTTGAAATTTATTAACTTTGCCTACTAAATTAACAAATGTATAGTAACAGACATTTAAAAGAAGTGGTCTGCACCTTCAAATTCATACAAGGTTCCGTTAAGTGGGACAGTGCGTTTTTTGGCCAGTACTTCGATAAAATTATTGGCTACGGATTTACTGAGCGACAGGAAAAAAAAGGTATTGTCTTCCAGTTCAATCCTGCTATGGGTAATCAAGCATCAACTGTTCAGGAAGGAGAATCTCAGATGATTTTCCGGAATCCAGAAAAGAACTATGCTATTACAATGGGTAATCAATTTATCTCTTTTCACATCGTTTCCACTTATAAAAACTGGGAAGTTTTCAATGAAAAACTGATGAAGCCCTTCATGGAAAAGTATATTGAGCTTGGGATTTATGAAAAGCTTTTCAGCTGTCAGCTGGTTTACCTAAACAGCTTTGGCTTTTCACCAAATGATAACCTTTCGGAATATTTTATGGTGATTTCTAACCCACTAACACAGTTTGGTAGGGAAGCAAATGTACAAGTGGCCAAAAACTACATAACCCATAATGGGATAATCTTAAATTTAAGGATTACCCCACAACCTGCAGGCACAGACGGTCTAATTCCTTATATGCTCGAATGTGGGGCGACTGGTACCATGCAGGAAGGGGCAGACATAAAGGACTGGCAAAAAATATCTTCGGATGTCCGTCAACCGGTTCGTGATTTTTTCGAATCTATTATTACACACAAACTCAGAGGAATATTATAAATGGATTTTTCGGCAATCATACCACTCCCTGTCTCTCAAGGCAATAATATGTTTTCAAGTATCAAAATAGATACTGAACATACTGTGGAAGCACCAAGAAAAGTGGAGCTGTTGGATATTTTTGTCACACAGTTTCCCCGCCACTGTTCAGAAGACTTAAAAGTTGCAGATTATACTTTTACTTATTTTGAGGGTGCAAAAACAGATTTCATGATGAATCAGGATTACATTCAATCTCTTGCCGGTGATCTTTTTGGAGATACAAAAGCTCTGGAAATGTTTGAGCAGAACATCCTTAATCATTCTTTCGTAAAATCAATTAAAACAGCACCAACTAGATCAAACCGCTTATAACTTATGGCATTTGGTGAGCAGCAATGGAACAATCTCCTACCGTCCTACCTTACAAACGAGGCTAAGGGAAGGCTGCAGGAAGCCTTAGAACAATTCTATCCAGCAAACCGAACTGAAATATCGTATGATGATTTTTACAAGGATTATGGATATGAATATTTCATGCAGGGTGACATTCTTAAAGAAATCAGGAGTGCCCATTGGGATAAAGATAATGCATCCTATCAGAAAAGTTATCCTGATGCGCTTGTCCTTACCAACACCTGCGACATTTCATTTGAGAATAACCGTAACATTAATCCTAAACAGTGTCTGTTTGCCCCTCTGCTCAAATTGGATGATTATTTAGAGGATCTGAAAAACGCAGGTTACACAGATCAGAAAATAAATAATTTCAAAAAAAATCTGATTGCGCAAACTTATTCCAATTTATTTTACCTGCCCAAAACTGGTGTTGGTACAGCTGAAAGAATTGTGTTATTTGACAGGATATTCTGGTACCCCATAGAAGAACTAAAACCTCTCTTACCAACAATAAACGAGGAGCGTGAAATTTCACTTACACAGTATGGCTTTTATTTATTAGTACTCAAGCTTTCATATCATTTTTGCCGACTCCCTGAGCAATGCGATCGTGAAGCTTAAACTAGGTTAAGAAAGGTTTTGCTTTTTCTTCTTGGTTGAAAAAACAATCCCGCTTCTAGAATGCGAGTTAAAAAACTAGCCTATCAAATCGACTACTTTAATGATTATGCACAACAAAATTTGAATAAACTTTTAAATTTCGATTTCTATAGAGTTGTCTTAGAAAATATGTTTTTAAAGAAATTACTTTGATCTTAATATTTCAACCTTCTCAAATAGTAGAATGCATATTATCTATTTCAAAACACCAGTCAGTTTCTTCATATCATATGCAACTTTTTTGTCCAGTACCTTCGCGTAATGTTGAGTAGACTTGAGGCTGGAATGACCAAGCATCTTTGAAACAGTTTCTATAGGAGCCCCATTTGACAAGGTGACTGTAGTGGCAAATGTATGACGGGCACAATGGTGGGTGAGTTCTTTTGTAATCCCACAGAGAACTGATATTTCTTTCAAATAGGCATTTACTTTCTGATTACTGATCAATGGAAGCAGTCTACCAGTAATAAGTACTTTTGGATGGTCGTTGTATTTATCAATTATTTTTTCAGCTTGAGGTAAAAGTGGAATATTGGCCATTACGCCTGTTTTCGTTCTGTCCATCATAATCCATGTTGTTCCATCACCATCTTTAATAATCGCATCTTTTGTAAGTTTTGCAGCATCAACGTATGCAAGTCCTGTGTAGCAACTAAAAATAAACATATCCCTAACTTCCGCCAATCGCCGAATTTCAAATCCTTCTCAGTTAATCTCTTCATTTCTATGTCGCTCAGAAAGGTTCTTGCGGTCTTATTTATTGAAACTTTAAATGCCATAAACGGATCAGAATTAAGCCATTTATTAGCGATACAGAAATGGACTATCTTTTTAACCTTTTTGATATAGCCCATGGTAGTGTTGTGTCCGACTCCTTTTTGCGTTTTTAGATACATCTCCAGCGATGTAATGAATTTAAAATCCATAAGGCGTACATTGATATCACTGGTTTTATATTGGAATTGCACAAACAACTTTAATGATTTGAGACAAGTTGCATATTTAGTCAGCGTTGATGCAGAATAATCCTTACCAACCAACCTATGCATATTTTCATTATGCTCTTCAAAAATTTCCAGAAACATTTTCGCAGACCTATCTTTTCCAGTCAGATTTCTTTTTATCAGCTCTGGGTCAACAAGGTTCCCCTCAGTAAGTAAAGATCTCTGAATTTCATAAACCTTTGTTTGAAATGCCAAGAGATAAGCGTTAAATTCCTTTACCGAATCCTTTGTACCAACCATACATCCTTTTCTTGTGTTCCATTTTTCAGGACTACATTTTCTTTGAATAGCCAATTCGGATCTTTTTCCATCAACTGTAATTCTTAAATAAACAGGATCGCCTTCAACATATCCTCCTCTTCTTTTGAGGAAGAATACAAACTAAATTTTGCACTCATTTTAAAATAATTAAAAAGTTATAAAATAAGATTGTTGTTCTTTACAATCAAGATGTTCGGATTTCGAAAACCTTGATTAACAGATTCTTACACTATTATTGGTGCGCAAAATTTTCGAGCAGTAAAGTGGGATCAATACCAAAAGTTGTGTAGTAGGATTAAAACAGATAGCTTTGTTTTTTTTACTATTTTCATTTTACATGCCTTCTACCGTAGCCTCCTTACTCAATTTATTCTTACCGGATTTTATATTATCGAATTTACCATTACCGGTGTTGTAGAAGATCCTGACACC
>NZ_FNCH01000018.1 GCF_900100705.1 Pedobacter terrae | reverse complement strand
AACATTGTAAACCCAATACAGTAAAAACAAATTCGATAGTAAACACAAATCAGTAATAAGACTTTTTACTGTAAACTTATTCCAGTATAGGACATTTACCTGTTCTGTACACCAAGTTAACCCCATGCTTACCCTTTGTTTACCTATTCTTTACCTTTTGCTTACCTATTCTTTACTCTGGCGTTACCTAATTCATTACCTAATAGGTAAAGGATTAGCGAATAAGTGGTACAGTTGGAGTTAACATGATCACTCCAAGGGGTCGTTAATACCCGAATCCATTTATAGGATCTGATGTACCCTATACCTGCAAATGCTAAGCGCAGAGAATAGTTTTAACCGACCACACCTCAAATCTATACATAGTCAGCCTTGTTTTGTATAAAATAGCGTTCGTAAAAGGATTGGTATAGCGCTGAAAACTTAAAAAAAGCAATCAATTTTATTGACTACCAACGCCTTAAACTATTTTTCACATTTCTTTTTAATAGAATGTATATTTATTCTATATTTGCAACTCTTAAAAATAACCACATCAGTATTTACATTTATCCGTAAATATGAAGCCCGGCGGGGTAGCTCAGATGGTTAGAGCGCAGGATTCATAACCCTGAGGTCGGCAGTTCGATCCTGCTCCCCGCTACCAAAGCAGAAAAAGCGGAATATTCGAGACATAATTCGGGTATTCCGCTTTTCTTTTTTCATCATAACTTGCTGAATATAAGTAATATAAAAAAACACAGAATTAATTTTCAAAGTTCGACATTTATCACTTTTCTTATCATAAAAAATGCCACTAGGGAACAGGAGTTGTTGAAGCTGTTGCTTGGTATGATAATCAGCGAAAAACCACTTCTTGGGCAATTCAATGCAGAATTTGAGTGCAATATTAGTTACTTTTTCAAGGCCCGACACTTGTTTAGATAGCAAGAGCAAATTCTTCTCTATTTCTTCCTTTTCATTATCATATTTCAATCTGTAACGCTTATATAATTCTCTTTCAATATCCTCTTCCACAAAACGTTCTTCGAGTCTAATAATTTTTGCCAGGATTTCTTTGTGCTGAACTGAAAGCTCTTGATAGGCATCCTTTTTCCCCATCGACATTTGATTGAATGTAGCTACCACCTGCTCGCTAAGCAAATGCAAAAGATCTTTAGCAACACTAATTTCAAAGTATTTTAAAATATATTTACAGTCCATAAATAAATTAACACAATGTATAAAACACTTGTAATGTGGCAAACAATCAATCTGAGCTTACAATTGCAGGACAGGAAAGAGCCAATTTTAGCTTGTTAACCGGACTTCTATTGATTAACTTTGAAGTTATTCAAAATTATAATAAATTTTAAATGCATAACCTCCTATCTGTTATAGGCAATCCCGCTTTGCTCGATATCCTAAATCAGTCTACCCAGGCTACAGCGATATACATTGGCCCCGAACTCATTATCCAAATGGCAAGCAGGGAAATGCTTGAGTTTTGGGGGAAAGATAATACTGTCATTGGAAAAAAGTTTGAAGATGCTTTGCCTGAGCTGGAAGGTCAGCCTTTCAAACAACTTCTTAAGGAGGTCTGGAAAACAGGCCAGCAGTATACAGGAAAAGATGTCAAGGCAACCCTGGAAATTAATGGTCAGCTGGTAAGTTCTTATTTTGATTTTGTCTATAAACCGGTTTTCGATTCTTCGGGAACACAACTTTGTATTATAAATACAGCTACTGATGTAACAGAACGTGTGAATGCCTGGAAATTGGTAAGGGAAAAAGAAGCACTTGAACAGCAGATTATTGAGCAATTACAGGCTGCAAACGAAGAGTATCAGGCTTCCAATGAGGAACTCAGCCAGGTTAACGAAGAGCTTGTTGCGACCCACAGGCGACTTGCTTTTACTGAGCACCGTATGCAGCAGTTGGTTAAATTCTCACCAATCGGTCTGGCACTTCTGAAAGGAAAGGATATGGTCATTGAGAGCGCTAATCCCGAAATGCTGAAGATATGGGGCCACTTGCAAGAAGAAGTAATTGGAAGGCCAATGCTGGAAGTTTTTCCGTTATTAAAAGGTCAAAAATTCAATGATGAACTGGATAATGTATTTCTATCTGCAAAAAAAGTTTCGCTCAGTGACGTTTTGGACTCTTCAAGAGAAATTGAAAATGCCCAACCCAAATATATCAATATTGACCTTATCCCCATGCTCGACCCTGCGGGTAAGGTTGATGCGATAATGTGTACCGTTCAGGATACAACCGAGCAGGTTTTAGCCAAAAATGCTTTAAAGGAGAGCGAGCACAAACTTCAGGGATATATCGAGGAACTGGCAGTTATGAATGAAGAACTTCAGAGCACCAACGAAGAGCTCGCCGCAATGAATGAAGAGTATACTGCAACCAATGAAAAGCTTGAAGAGTACAATAGAGCCATCAAGACCATCAATTCGAATCTTGAAGACCAAAACGCGAAACTGTATAATTCAAATGGGGAACTGCATATCGAAAATCATAATTTAAGCGCTATAAATCAAGGACTCACCCATGATAACGGTGAGCTTCTTGCCCTCAATCTTGCGATAAATTCTCTCAATAACCAATTCAAAGATAGCGAGCTGGGATTCAGAAACCTTGTAGCGCAGTCACCTGTTGCCATAATGCTGGTCAAGGGCAATGATTTTATTGTTACAATGATTAATGCAGCCATGTTGGAGCTCATCGGAAAAGATGATACTATTATTGGCAAACCCTTGTTCGAGGAGATCCCGGAACTATTGGGCCAGCCGGCCGCTGAAAAACTAATGGCTACCTACAGAGATGGCATTGCCCGAGCCGAATCAGCAAGCCCAGTCAACTTTTTAAGAAATGGAAATCTAAATGAGGGCTATTTTAATTTTAGTTATGCGCCATATGTAGAAAATGGTAAAGTGACTGGTGTAATCAATATGGCTTTAGAAGTATCAGACCAGATATATGCAATCAGGGATCGGGATAAAACCATCTCTGAAAAAACAGTATTGGAGGATACGCTGAAACAAAATGAACAGCGGCTGCAGGGTATACTCGAGACGATGGCTGAAGGGGTCGGGATCATTGATACAAACGGACAGCTTATATATGCCAACCCAATGGCACAACAAATACTGGGGTTAACCTTGAGCGAAATTGAAGAGCGTACATATGATGACCCCCGCTGGCAAAATCTCCGTCTGGACGGAACTCCTCTTCCCGATGAGGAGCATCCCATGTCAATTATGATGTCGACCGGCCGTCAGGTTTTCGATGTGGAGATTGGCGTACAGCCCCCAAACGGGAATCGGATTTATATATCCATCAATGCTGCTCCGATTTTTGATGACCAGGGTAACCTGACTGGTGGTATCGGAACTTTTATGGATGTCACTTCGAGAAGGCTTATTACACAGGGCAAAGAGGATTTTATCAACATCGCCAGCCACGAGCTTAAAACCCCGGTAACATCCCTGAAAGCCTCTCTACAATTACTGGAAAGGGCACATACAAAATTACCGGATGAATCAAGGCAGAAACTGATAGATCAATCCATCCGAAGTCTGGACAACCTTTCAAGATTATTAAACGATCTATTGGATTCCACCAGGATGGAACAGGGGCATCTTAAGATTGACCGGACAACTTTTTCGTTATATGAGCTTGTTGAAAACTGCTGTTCACAGCTCAGACAAACCACTACAAAACAGATTGTGTTTGAAGCGGAAAAAAAATTAAAACTTTTTGCTGATAATCAGCAAATTGGCCAGGTGCTTATTAATTTCATAACGAATGCCATTAAATATGCTCCCGATACTGATAAAATTATCATAACCGCCATTCAAAATGGAGACAGCGATGTCAAGGTTTGTGTAAAGGATTTTGGACCCGGAATTCCACAGGAAAAGTTAAAGCACCTTTTCGACCGTTACTACAGGGCCGATTATGAAGGTAAAAAATTTACCGGTCTTGGTCTGGGATTATATATAAGTTCGGAAATTATAAAAAATCATGGTGGAAAAATTGGTGTTGATAGCGAAATTGACAAGGGAAGTACGTTCTGGTTTAGCCTTCCCACACAGGATCAGCCAGTTCTTTAAACAGGAAAGAATATAGGATTTTTAAAACATATACGCCCTGGTTGTGTTCTGTATTTATTAAAATAGAATGAGAAAAATATTTCTGTTAGAAGACGATCAGGGGATTAGGGAAGTGCTGGAAATGCTTCTAACATCAGAAAATTACGTGGTTGAATGTTTTGCAAGCATTAAGGAATTTAAAAACAGGGATATTACCATTATACCTGATTTATACTTATTTGATGTCATGTTGCCTGATGGATCGGGAATAGATTTATGTCGGGAAATAAAAAATGAAGATCGCTATGATAATGTACCCGTAATCATTATGAGTGCACATGCAAACATCCGTGACCTTAAAGGAATCTGCGAACCCGAAAATTTCATCAGTAAACCATTTGATATAAATGAATTGCTTGAAAGGCTAAAATCTGCAATGTTAGCTTAGCAGGTCTTATCTAAGATCCCGAACCTTTTAACAAACTGAGGACTGGTGAAAATATATTGGCCAGAATATTCCACTGAAAGATTTTATAGATCCAACTAGCGTAGACAGGTTAAAGATCTATTGCTGCAGTGAACTATTAAGAAATAACTGACCGATATAATTTTGAAGTTATGGGAATTAAGTTTGAAAATTGTGGTAAGCCTTTTGAAGTTTTGTTAAACACTTCATTACAAAAGACTTGGGAAATGAATATTTATTGAAGTGGCCAAGAGTTCGAAACATTATATTTGTATCAAAAAAACGAACGTATCTTAAACATTTTGATTAAAGTAATCTGTCCTGAAATCAAAATCATATGTTATTAAGGATGGCATCACAAGTTTGAGTTTACACCACTGACCAGGCTTCAGTTATCAGCAATTGCGATTATTGCGATTTTGCATTATACACTGCATAAACCAATTCATTTGAAGCCTATCCGCCAATTCTCTAAAATGCAGACAAGCAAAACTTTACAGCAAATTCATTTCTGGTGATCAGGGGTCAATATACCCTGGTTTACACTATATAGGAAATGAAAACGACGTTTTGCCATTTTATCTATTCAACTCCAAAAGGGCAAACATAAACATAAGGGGAATGTTGTACTAATATTAATTAAGAATTATGCAAACATACGCTACTACACTTCTGGAAATTTCACTTGAGGCGTCTGATGGACTGATAGGAAAAGTAAAAGATATCTATTTTGATGATGACACCTGGGAGGTTCGCTATCTTATTGTTGAAACAGGAAACTGGCTTTTTCAACGTCGGGTACTGATTGCACCTTGTGCCTTACAGGAAACAACAGATATCTCTGCGAATATCTTACCAGTTAATTTGACAAGAATGCAAATCAAGGAAAGTCCGAATATTGATAGCGATATGCCTGTATCCAGACAACAGGAATTAAGCCTGTTTAACCATTACTCATGGCCCGGATATGGAGGAATTATCGTTTCGGATCATTCAAGATACATTGGCAATCAAAATTTGAAAAATAACAACAATTATGACCTCAACCTGCGTAGTTTTAAGCATATTTCCGATTATGAGGTACACAATTCGAATGGTATGGTCGGCCGGACCAAAGATTTAATGATTGATTTAAGTAGCTGGAAGATAGAATATTTGCTGTTTGACGATGTATTTACCTCCGATCAAGAAATGGTTGTACTTGATAAAAATAAGATTAATTCCATTTCATGGGACGATAATTGTATCAAAATTTCTCTTAACGACGATGAGCTACGTTCAGCACCAATAATCAATGCGAAAGATTTCTTTTCCGACAAAATTGACTACCCGCCATTTACGTAAGGGTAAGTGTTAATTGAACCAATGCGAGCCGGCAAACTGCTTAATCCAATAAAATTAAGCGCTAAACATTATTGATTCAAAAAAGTGAATTACAGAACCGGAGGTCATTAATTAGTCTGCCGGTTGTGAGACTACAACTTACCATCATTAGGATGGATATTTAAGAATTAAACAGAAAATACTAACCAAGGGTAGCGGATACCAATGTAGATTCCTACCTGGCAGTATTGTTGTGAAGTGAAATTATGAGAAATGTAATCAGGTCCCTTTTCACCCTTTTCCTTTTATGCATACTATGCCAGCCTGTAAAAGCAGGTGCGTTATCTTATCTAAATCAGGATTTGAAAGATACTATCTTGGTTACCGGCTTTCACACAGACAGTACTAGCATAGAGAATTTTATCCTTTATCAACGGTTTACCCCCACGGCGTCTAACCAGATCAGGCAATTCTATAAAAGTAGGGATTACCAGCATGCATGGGTGACAGAAGAGGGCCTTTCAGAACATGCCCAGATATTTTTGAATCTATATGATAACTATCAGTTCTACTCCGCGGATTCGACACTTAGAAATCCAAAACTGAACGCCCAGATTGAACTTCTGCAAAGCGAAGGGATAAAACTGGACTCCGTTAAAAGCTATGGTGAGCTTGAGCTACAGTTAACTGATTTTTTTATGCGTTTTATAAAGCGCGCTTATTCCGGAAAAGTAAATCCTGAAAATTTTCAATGGCATATCCCTCGAAAGAAAATTAAAATGGCGGAAATAATGAATACATTGGTTTCTGCTAATGACCTTACTGTTAACTCCTGGTTACCAATCAGCAAGGAGTATCTCGCAATGAGCGCTCAGGTAATACGCTTAAAATCCCTACATCAGGAAAACTGGATTGAAATTACTTTGATGAAAGGAGAAGTATTGAGACAAGGTGATACTTCACAAATTATTAAAACCATTAAAAACAGATTGATTAGGCTTGGCGACCTGACGACCACAGATACAACCTCATTGTATGACGAGAATTTGGTAAGTGCCGTAGAAAGTTTTCAAGCGAGGCACGGCTTAACTGTAGATGCTGTTATTGGCCCCAAAACTATAGAAACCTTAAACATTCCTATTAAGGAAAAACTTAAACAAATGCTGATCAATATGGAAAGAATGCGGTGGATGCCACAACACGATGAATCTAAAAGGGTTGAAGTCAACATACCATCGTTCCGGATGCATGTTTACCAGGGTAATGAAGATGTTTTGAGTATGGATGTAGTAGTTGGAAAAGCAGCTACGCGAACAATTATCTTTTCAGATCAGATCAAGCACGTGGTGTTCAGCCCCTATTGGAATCTCCCCATGAGTATTGTCAAAAACGAAGTAGTGCCCGGATTAGAACGAAATAAAAATTATATCGCTGATCATAACATGGAAATCCGGGGCGAACAGAATGGTTTACCCATAGTAAGGCAGAAGCCCGGACCGGCAAATGCGCTTGGAAGAGTTAAATTTATTTTTCCAAACAAATACAGCATCTATCTACATGACACCCCATCAAGGCAATTATTTAAACGGACAACCAGGGCATTTAGTCATGGCTGCATTAGGGTAGAAGATCCATTTGCACTTGCTTCAAACCTGTTATCACCCCAGAAAGAATGGACTTCCAGCAAAATAAACGAAGCAATGCATGAAAACTCAGAAAAATGGGTCAATTTGGATAGTCCAGTACCTGTATACATCACCTATTTTACTTCGTGGGTAGACTCATCAGGTAAACTGAATTTCAGGAAAGATATTTATGGCCACGACAGACGACTTGCGGAACATCTTTTTACGCCATAATGGATATTATCAAAACTGCTGATCTATACCACCCGAATAAAAACAGTAAGGACGCCGATTAATATATGATAAATACTGCTCGATCAAATTTGATGAACACCATCTCCGAACCGGTATTTAAAGAAGAGAACTGTATTTGAAACTTATTCTATTATCAAGACCTAATCTATCAGATAAGCAAAAATTGTTTTGCACTGTAAGTCTAATGATTTCTTTGGATTTGCGATAGAAATTGCAAATGTGTTTTGGCAACATCGCAAGTTAATATATTAGCTGTTCTGTTTAAATCTTCTTATGCTAACCGCTCAATATCGTCAAACTTGCCCGCTGAAAACTATGCGATCTAACAATTACCGGCTTTCTATGTTTTTTAGTCATACACTTTTTTTACACCCTAAATAATACAGATATGGAAAAATTGTTTTTTGATAACTGGGATAGCATTTTCAGAACCTTGACAATTGGCATACTAACCTACCTTTCACTAATTCTCATGCTCAGAATTTCAGGCAAGAGGACGCTCTCACAAATGAGGAGTTTGATTTTATTGTTACTGTTGCTTTAGGATCTACATTAGCTACAGTCTTGCTTAGCAAGGATGTTACGCTTTCATCAGGTGTTACCGCACTTGCCTTACTCATCTTATTGCAGTACATTTTGGCTGCAAGCTCAGTAAGATCAAAGAGATTCTCAAGAATAATCAGCTCCGACCCAACACTCCTATTTTTTAAAGGAGATTTTTTGCATGCAGCATTGATGAAAGAGCGTGTTACGGAAGCTGAGGTGCGCTCAGTTTTGAGAAGTCAGAATGTTTATGCTCTTGATGATGTTTATGCGGTCGTGATGGAATCAAATGGACAGTTTAGCGTTGTAAAGAAAGGCTCGCTGACCGATCCAAATTCTCCTTTATTCAATGTTAAAAAATTGCCAGTTTAGGTATGACGATTTAAGCTGGTATATTATTTATGATACGGGAGAGCCTAAAGATATCAAACGATAAACTTTTAATATTAGAGAAATCCTCCAATCAGACGAGGGAACTAATAACTAAAATTATAGCATAATAAAATAATATGGACAAAATAACGGCTAAAAATATATGGGGCTTGCTTAGGCAGATTGGCACTGATGTAATTGCTCAGAAAGTGCTTAAGGTTAGCGCTTCCCTGGCTTTTTATACAATTTTCTCCATCGGGCCGATGTTGATGGTTATTATATTTCTTTCTTCATTCTTCTTAAAAGAACAAGCGGTAGAGGGCATCATCTACGAGCAAATAAAATCACTGGTTGGTAATAAAGCGGCCCTTCAAATTCAGGAGATCATCAAAAATGCCTCAATTACAGGTGATAATATGGTGGCTGCAACCACAGGCTTTATCGCTCTTATTATAGGTGCAACAACAGTCTTCGCGGAGATACAGGATACTATCAACTCGATATGGAATTTGGAGGTAAGAGTTAAAAGGGGGTGGCTAAATTTCCTTAAAAACCGCCTGCTTTCTTTTTCTTTGGTGGTCAGTCTGGCTTTTCTGCTGCTGGTATCTTTAATAGTGAATGGAGTAATAGAAGGATTTATGAACAAGCTGCAGGAGCTTTTTCCTAATGTAGGGATTATTTTGATTTACATTGTCAACTTGGTTATCACACTTTTTATTACTTCAAGCCTATTTGCTATAATTTTTAAAGTGCTTCCCGATGCTTTGATTCGGTGGAGAGATGTTGCAGTAGGAGCAATCTTAACTGCATTACTTTTTATGACAGGTAAATTTGGCATTAGCTTTTACATTTCCAAAAGCCATCCAGGCAGCGCATATGGTACCGCTGGCTCCATTATAATTTTAATGCTGTGGATCTACTTTTCCGCCATTATATTATATATTGGAGCAGTATTCACAAAATGCTATGCTACGAAATTTGGCAAAAAAATAAAACCTAAGAACTATGCAGTTGTCGTTCATAGCACTATAAAAGAAGATCCGGAACAAAATCTGAGCGCAAATAAGCCTTCAAGCCTCTAGTTATCATGATCATTTTTCGAACGAAGCTTATAAAAGCCTTGTTGAATCTTTTGCGTAAATCTGGTCGTTGAGCTGCCTTAACCAGCGGTTTGTGCAACAAATGTGTAATGAGTAGCGATAACCTGAGATAAGATTATGCAGAATCGCATCTTTCAGAAAAACTTGCCGATCTCACTAAACCAATATGCTTAATTAACTAATCGAAGTTTGAGTTGTTTGTTGGAATTAAGTTTTTTTTTTCGTATATTAATCGTACTTCCAAGTGTAAGTTCTTCTGCACTTCATTAATTTTTTATCATCAAAACCAACTTTTATGAAAAGGAACATTAAAAACATATTAATACCTATTGACCTATCCGACGCGAAAATTAATGCATTGAATACCGCTATTCAAATGGCAAAACGGCATAAATCTAATCTACATTTGCTTCATATTAAGGATATCGGAACACATTATCCCGGAATGGGGCAAGTGGCAAAGGTGACAACAATGATGGATGAGGTTTGGGAGAAAGACAAAGTATTTCTCGAAAAACTTGCTACATCCATTATGAAAAGCCATAATCTCAACTGTAGCCTTCATAGTGTTGCAGGTAATCGCCCTGCTGTGATTGTAAAACACTCGGCGCTCTTACAAGCGGATATTACTGTGCTTGGCATTGACCCAAATATAAGCGAGCAGACTTATCTGAACGACAGTCTGCCATATAAGGTTCTACAGGAAACCGCCGGTCACTTGCTTACTGTTCCTGCCGGTAAAAGTGTGAGCCGGTTCAAGAAGATCATCCTGCTGGCATTTAGCCAGGAAAACCCTATAAATAAACTTCGGATTTCGAAAAGTATAATTGACAAAAATGATGCAGAAGTAGCAATGATTGCCCTTTTCAATAAGAAAGACAATAATCTATTGAACTCCATTCGTGAGTTTTCTGGAAAGCTAAAGTCCAGGTTGAGGATGATTGAAAGCGCATTAAGCCAACAGTCTATAGATACCTTAAATGGCACTAAAGATCTTATCACCCTTTCAAAAAAAGAGGACGCACAGTTGATCATCGTGGAGGCAGACATAAAGAGAACTCTTAAGGAATTCTTTTTTGGGAATTTTACCCAGAAGATGATTCGGAATACAGAAGTTCCGGTACTATTTGTAAAAGATTTGACTGTTAAGGCAGAAAATACCAACCCTCTAAATGTGCATTATGAAAATAAAATGCAATTTGGCTTTTAAAACTGAAAATATCAGCAGAATGTCTCGTTCCCAAAAGTCTTTTTGTATTCTACTTACTATTTTATTTTCCTTCACATTTTTTCAGCAGGGTGTATTAGCCCAGAATGCTACGGGGAGCCAACGTATTTGTGGTTTATGGGAAAACACGGATAAAAGTTTGCGGATTCATATTTTTATGCAAAAGCAAGAGTTTAAGGCGAAGGTAGTTTGGTTCAGTGACACAGAAGGGAAGCCGATGTCTTACTGGAAAGACAAGCGTAATCCTGATCCAAAATTGCGCAACCGGTCGATTCTGGGAATGAGTATTTTGAGTAATTTAACCTATAATAAAAAAAATAGGACTTGGGAGAATGGCAAAGTATATGATTCCAAACATGGGCGGGAATGGAATGCGGCAGCATCCATAGACAAGAATGATTTATTAAAAGTGAGAGGTTACTGGCATTTCAAATGGATTGGAAAAACAATGGTTTTTCACCGTTTAAGATAAAAACCCTTATTAATCAGATTTGCATCTCCTCTGGGGTATCCCATAACTCTGACCTGAAACTCCATAAGCTTGAGTCCGTTTTAAACCTTGCTTAGAATAGCATGCAAGATAGTGAATGACCCTCATTTTAAGTCACATGCGGCCATCTCCTGGTGCTGAATTTTGTTTAACATAGCATTTGTGTTATGCCCCATAGAAAGGTTAAAGACAATCCTTGACCCCTCTGGGCTTAGGCATTCGAAACGTGCAATTCCATTACTTGCCGAATTTAAAGCTGCTATCATGTCGCCAACGCTGTTGATTTGGCCACCATTTATACTTAAAATGAGAGTTCCTCGCGGAATACCGATCTGAGCGAACAAGTCTTTTGGATCTACTGCGGAGACGACTAGTCCCGAATTCATCCTGTAAAATTGTTTAACCTGGCTGTTCAACGGGGTAAATAAGCGCTTAGCTTTTTTGAAATTGCTTCGGCATCAAGGTTATCTGCTATTTTTTGCTCTGCTTCCTGGCCTTTTAAGGTGAATTACCGCCCAAGACATTCTTCCCTCTTTTATACTCCAGTTTGGTCACATCACCTGGCTGGTGCCTGGCTATCCTTTCGGACCATTCGACTGAAGAAGTGATTTTATTGTCATCGATTGACTGAATAATATCGCCCTTCTTTAGTCCACCTGACTCGGCCGCACTGCCACTTTGAACTCCGGTAATGTAAGCGCCAGAGTTCCCGCAAGAGAGGGAGCAAAAATATTTCCGGCTCGATCGGGGATTTCGGCAACGTTAGCAAAAATGATTTAAATGCCTTCTGGGTAACAAAAACACCACCTTTTTAACTTAAAAGGCTTTATTTTATTACATTGTAATATCAAAAAAGAATATGGTCAAAATTTTTACCCTTTCGATAGGCTTACTCATCTCAGCCCAGCTGAACATACCTCTGCAAGACAGTATTGGTAAAAAACTTGACAGCTTAAATACCAAAAAACTCAACAGCGAACTAGATAAGGTTAGTCAACTATCTGCCGAGCGGCTCTCCGATTCGCTTAAGCGTGCAGAACTGGAACGCCGGGTGAGCACTTTGGGCGATAAAGACCGAATAGAGAAAAATGCGTTGATGGAAGAACTCTCTTTACTGCGTAAAAAGGATTCCGTGCATCTTTCGCGTCAGATTGCCCAGATAGACTCCCTGCGGAGGATCATTAAAGCCACCCCTGTGCTTCTTTCCACCGATACGCTGTTTAACATTTACGCACGCCTGGGAAGTTTTAGCGCTGCAGAACGTGCGAAAGCTATTTCAGAAAGGCTTGAGCGCATTGGCGACCTCGCAGGCTTCTCGGTCGATTCACTTCGGCTTAGTGATGCCGAACAGTCAACAGACCTGGTTTATGGAGGAACACTTATCCTTTCGGTTACCGATCAGGATGCCTTATGGGCAAGAAAAGATCGTAATGCCTATGCAAAAGAAATCAGTCAAAAAATAGCGGTATCTCTAAAAAAGTATCGCTCAGACAATAGCTGGCAGGTACTGTTGAGAGAAATACTGCTGACCTTTCTTGTGATTGGAGTCGTTATAGGCCTTATCTACCTCATCAATAAACTTTTTGCCATGATCTCCAGACGGTTTCTTTCTTCTGAAAGCCGCCTGGGAAAAGGGATAAAGATAAAAAACTATGAGCTCCTGGATCCTTCAAGGCAGCTTGGGGCTTTAAAGGTTCTGATAAAGGTTATCCGCTATCTTGTTATCCTGGTGGTGGTCTATCTGGCTTTTCCGGTACTGTTTGGAATTTTCCCTTTTACCAGAGACCTTTCAGAAAACCTGTTGAACTATGTTTTAAGACCACTAAAAAAAATTGGCAATTCCGTTTGGGACTATGTGCCAAACCTGATAACCATACTGGTTCTGTTAGTAGTCTTTCGATATGTGATCAAATTTGTGCGTTTTTTAAAAACAGAGATTGAAAGAGGCAAACTGGCCATCCCCGGTTTTTATAAGGACTGGGCCAACCCTACTTATCAAATCGTGCGCGTACTGATACTGGCTTTTATGCTCATTGTTATCTTTCCATACCTCCCCGGGTCTGATTCGGGCGTATTCAAAGGCGTATCGGTGTTCATCGGTGTATTGTTTACCTTCGGTTCTGCGGGTGCACTTGGCAATGTGGTTGCAGGACTGGTGCTTACTTATATGCGGGCCTTTAAGATTGGCGATCGGGTTAAGATCGGCGAGGTAACAGGTGATATTATAGAAAAAACACTTCTGGTTACCCGCGTGAGGACTATACAGAATGAAGTGGTCTCGATCCCGAATTCAGCTGTGATGAATAACCACACGGTTAATTACAGCATCGAAGCAGCGGAAAAAGGTCTGATCGTAAATACTACAGTCACCATCGGATATGACGTGCCCTGGAGAACAGTTCACCGTCTGCTGATCGAGGCCGCCCAGGCCACTGAGCTCATTGAGGCCGAGCCAGCACCCTATGTTTTGCAGACCAGCCTGGATGATTATTACGTAAGTTACCGCCTGAATGCCCATACCCATTCACCAAACCGTCAGGCAGTAATCTATTCTGCGCTTCATGCCAATATCCAGGATGAATTTAACCGTGCAGGCGTAGAAATTATGTCTCCTCATTACAAGGCACTGCGGGACGGTAACGCAATTACCATCCCAAAGGAATACCTTCCCGGCGATTATCTCGCGCCACGGTTCCGTACTGAAAGGGAAGAGAGCAAAAACGGAACAAAAAATTAAGCGTTATAAGCGCGTTAAAATCACAAATCAAAAGCATATGCAATATCTCAGATGAACACCCAGGAAATTATAGCCATCACCATAGCAAAATGGCATAAGTGAGGACATTAAGCTATTCATATACAATTTGAACCTGCCAAATATAATGTGATGGCGTATGGGAGAGAAGTACTTAGAATGAAGGATATTCACCGAAGTCTGGCCGAGGCTACAGCAATCATTGAGCGACTTGAATTAAAGGTCAGTATCAGCCATGATGCCGGAATGCTTTCCTATGGGCTTTCGAGGTTCGTTACAACTAAACATCTGCGTAAAAAATTCCTAAAACTTATAGATAAAATGTACAGTCCTTTCAGAAGATATCTAAAGGTCCGGAATTTAATCAAGGCTACCTTGTTACTAACGTTGATCAGTTCGAAGTTAAATGTCTCGGGCCAGGAAATGGGCGCAAAAACCAAAATCTCCATGGGTGCGGCTTTAGCTTTTCCGACAGGGAAATCAGCAGAAACATACCGACGGGGCTACGGTGGCTCTTTAGTTGGCGAGTACAACCTCAAAGGAAATTTCAATGCTGTGGGTTTCTTGGGCTATATGCATTTTCAGTACCGGAAAGATGTGCGGGCACGTCTGGAAAACTATGGCGAGGATACCCACATCAGTGGGGTTATACCGCTAAAGGTCGGTTTGAGGTACTATTTTGGAGGAATCTATTATGCTGAGGTTTTAGGTGGATCAGCTTTCACGCTTGGCGAAAATTCTTACCAGGCCTTCACCTATTCCCCTGCTCTGGGCGCCTGCATACCGATAAATGATCGCTTTAGCGCCGACCTGGGTCTGCGTTATGAAAGCTGGATTAGAAAAGGGGAATCCACATCGTTCTATGGTGCGAGAGTAGGGCTTGCAATGGTTTTGTAGGTGTTTAAAGTTCGGAAGAAACCCCGAGACCCCATCAAAGAAATCCCGGGGCAATATATTTTGTTTGAGAGCGAATAGTTTTTATCCTCCCAGCGCTCTGAAAAGGTTGATCAGTGAAGAGTAGGATTTCTGCTTTAGATTAACCTGTTGCATTTCTGCATCAAGCACGCTGCGCTGCGCAACAATGACCTCCAGATAACTGGCATATCCGGAAAGATACAAGTCGTTGGCAGTTGAAACTGCTTTCTTTAGTTCCTCTACCTCATTTGATTTAAAAAGATATGCCTGTTTATAGTTTTCAATGGCCGAAAGCTGGACAGAGACTTCCTGGTAGGCTTTGATGATCCGCCCCTGGTAGTTGTAAAAGGCAGAAAGCTGTGCGGAGTTTGCCACCAGGCTACTGTTTTTGAGCGCTGCCCTATTGAGCAAAGGTGCGCTCAGTCCGCCGAGTAATCCTGCAGCCATTGAAGCAGGCGAGAAAAGTAGCGGAAGCTTGAAGGAGTTATAGCCAGCATAGGCATCAAGGGTCAGCGAAGGCAGAAATGCCTTTCTTGCGGCATTCACATCTGCCTTCGAGGCAGCGAGTTGCAGTTCCGCTTCTCTTACGTCCGGCCTGGCAAGAATCACTTTTGCAGGAATCCCGGCATAAATTTCCCTGGGCAAAACTTGGGTTATTGCACTGGTGTCACGTCCCAGGTTCCCCTTGTATCTGCCCATAAGCAGGTTGAGTTCGTTCTCGATCCTGTTGATTGCCTGTCGAATTTCAAACTGCCTGCCTTGTGTGGCCATGCGCTGGGCCTTAAATTGGCTAACCGCCAGCGCGGTTGCCCGGCCTCCGGCCATCTGGGCTTCCACAATTTCCAGACCCTTATTTTGCAGGAGTATGTTTCGCTGGAGAATTTCCAGGCGTTTATCAAGAGCAGTTAGTTCATAGTAAAGTTCCGCAACCTGACTAATGATTTGTGTTTTATACCACTGCAAACCTGCCTGGCTGGAAAGGTAGCGATTATATGCGGCCCTTTTCTTCTCAGATAGCTTTCCCCAGATGTCAATTTCCCATGAACTCCTGAAACCCGCAAAATAATCCGGCGTCGGGCTGGGGATCCGCTGCTTGTCATTCAGGTTATCCGAAAAATTGGTATCGTAATTCCCTACCCCATTCATTGTATAGTCTCCATAGTGATCGAGCCCTGCAGATATGCCAGCACTAAGTGTGGGATAGAGCTTTGAGCGGCTAAGGCGGAGATTCAGCCCTGCAACCAACACCCGCTGTACTCCAGATTGTATGCTAAGGTTGTTTTTAAGTGCGGTATCGATAAGCTCCTTAAGGTCGGGCTGGGTAAAGACGGCCTTCCAGCTCAAAGCCTCAGCAGGCGCAGAAGAAAGCCGGCTAAAGGAATCAGGAAGCTTTTTGAGTTCAGGAAGATTTGCCTGCCTAACTGAGCTACAGGAAGATATGAAAGCTATCAGGCAGGATATAATAATAAATGGAGTAATTATTTTAATATTTAATTTCATTTTAATTTGTGTTAAGCGTAGAACTTTTAACTGCCTGTTTTTTTTTTGCGGGCTGCAAATACCCCATATAAACCCGGAATCAGTATTACGCCAAAGAGCGTCCCGATGAGCATTCCTCCTACTGCGGTCATTCCAATCGAACGGTTACCTACCGCCCCCGCGCCTGAGGCTATACAGAGCGGAATGAGGCCTGCAATAAAGGCGAAGGAAGTCATCAGTATCGGACGTAAACGCGATACAGCGCCCAGAGCTGCAGCCCTGGCAACAGAAAAGCCTGCTTTGCGTTTTTGTTCGGCAAACTCAATAATCAGAATCGCATTCTTTCCAAGTAGTCCGATAAGCATGACCAGTGCCACCTGGGCGTAGATATTGTTCTCCAGGCCGGCCAGCTTTAGGGTAAAAAATGCCCCGGCAATTCCGGCAGGAAGCGAGAGCAGGACAGGCAGCGGCAAGAGAAAGCTCTCATATTGCGCGGCTAAAATCAGGTAGACAAATATCAGACAGATGATGAAGATGTAAATGGCCTGGTTCCCCGAAAGGATCTGCTCCCTTGTCATTCCGGACCATTCAATGCTAAAACCTCTCGGAAGCTTTTCCTTTGCAGTTTTTTCAACTGTCGCAATCGCGTCGCTACTGCTATAACCCGCCGCGGCATCACCGTTGATCATCGCGGATGGGTACATATTATACCGGTTGATCTGCTCTGGCCCATAAACCCTTTCCATGGTGATAAATGCCGAGTAAGGTATCATCTCGCCCCGGTCATTTTTGACATAGAGTTTTAACAGGTCTGTAGGCTTGCCCCGATATTGGGGATAGGCTTGGAGCATGACTTTATACATCTGTCCGAAACGGATGAAGTTGGTGGCGTAGTAACTTCCGACAAGGGTCTGCAGGGTACCCATTGCATTCTCAATCGTCACCCCTTTTTGCGCCGCCATATCCTGATCGACATGGATCATGTATTGGGGAAAGTTAGGGTCAAAACTAGTGAAGGCCCCGGAAATGGCATTGCTTTTACGGAGTTCAGCAAGAAAGTCATTGGTTACCTTCGCCGTTTTCCCCATATCCTCGCTCTTATTTTTATCAAGAAGTCTAAGCTCAAAACCGCTGGCGTTTCCAAATCCAGGCACCGTAGGCGGCGAAAAGAATTCAATAGAAGCATCACTGATCCCCCTGGTTCTGGCTTTAAGGGCCGCGATAAGCTCATCCACACTTTCCTTTCGCGCTTCCCATGGGGAAAGGTTAATCATCGCCATTCCATACGAAGCTCCTGTAATATCGCTCATTAGAGAATAACCGGCCAGTGTGCTGACATTTTCAATAGAATTAATACTACCAGTTACCTTTTCGATCTGATCAAGAACCTGTTCGGTCCGCTCTACTGTAGAACCAGGAGGCGTGGTTACGTTCACATAAATCATCCCCTGATCTTCAGTTGGAATAAACCCGGAAGGAAGAATGCTTGAGCCCAGCCAGCTCAGGAAAATAAAGAGCAGCAATAGTCCCATAGTGACCACCCTTCGGGAAATGATAAACCGCACCAACCGGCCGAATTTTTTCTCTGTCTTATCATAGCCTTTATTAAAAAGACTAAAAAACCGCTGGAGCATCCCTTTTTTACCAGTCTCAACATTATGCCGAAGCATTAGTGCACAGAGCGCCGGTGTTAGCGTTAATGCATTTATTCCCGATATCACAATAGAAATGGCCAGAGTAAGTGAAAACTGACGGTAAAACACCCCTACTGGCCCGGAAAGAAAAGCAACCGGGACAAATACAGCCGACATGACGAGGGTAATGGCTACAATTGCGCCGCTAATTTCTTTCATTGCGGCGATTGTGGCTTCCATAGGCGGCAGGTGTTCTTCACTCATTTTTACGTGGACCGCCTCGACTACGACAATTGCATTATCCACTACAATCCCGATGGCCAGTACGAGCGCAAATAGCGTTAAAATGTTAATGGAAAAACCCATGATCTGGAGAAAGGCAAGTGTACTAATCAGCGCTACCGGAACCGCAAGAGCGGGAATCAGCGTACTTCTGAAATCCTGTAGAAAAATAAATACCACTATGAATACGAGTATGAAAGCTTCCAAAAGTGTCCTTAAAACTTCATGGATACTTGCATCAAGGAAGCGGGAAACATCATAGGCATAATTATATTCCATCCCAGGTGGAAAACTGGTGGCTTTAAGTTTAGCCATTTTTGACTTGATGTTATCTATTACCTCACTAGCATTTGAACCAGGCCTTTGCTTGATCATAATTGAGGCTGAAGGTTTGCCGTCAGTTTTGGAAACCATATCATAGCTGACTGTTCCGAATTCCAGATCGGCGATATCCTTTAGCCTCACAAGGGCCCCGTCACGCTCGGCACGGAGTACTAAATTCTCATAGTCCTCCTTATTGTTGAACTTACCGGTATACCGCAGCACATACTGCTTTACTTCTTTGCCCTTGCCGGAATTCTCGCCTGCCACACCCGGCGCCGCCTCAATATTCTGCGCACGCATCTTATCTATTACCTCTTCTGCGGATATATTGTAGGAGCGCATCCGATCCGGTTTGAGCCAAACCCTCATGGAATAGTCCCTGGCTCCCATAATTTCTACAAAACCGACGCCGTCTATCCTTTTAAGTTCCTGCAGCACGTTGATGTCCGCAAAGTTATAGATGAACTCCTCGTTCATTTCCTTATCGCTGCTGGTAATATTTAGGTAGAGCAGCATGCTGTTCACCTCTTTTTCAGTAGTTACACCGGCCTTTATTACCTCTTCGGGAAGTTCATCGAGAACCGTAGTTACTCGGTTCTGTACATTTACCGCAGCCCGATCAGGATCAGTACCTACATTAAAAAATACCTGCACCAGGGTTACGCCGTTATTGCTGCTGACCGTATTCATATAGGTCATGCCAGGAACGCCGTTAATCGCACGTTCAAGAGGGGTCGCCACAGCCTTGGCACAAACTTCCGCATTGGCGCCATTGTAGTTTGCCGTTACCACCACAGATGGAGGAACAATGTCCGGAAACTGTGTAATAGGGAGCTTAAAAAGGGCAAGGACGCCCAATAAAATCAATATAAGTGAAATAACCAGTGAAAGTACTGGTCTTCTAATGAAGGTCTCAACCATTTATTTTGGGTTATACCAATCCTATTCCGCCGAAAAAATTTCAGCAGGAGGAATGGAAAATGAAACAAAGAATTACTTTCTGGCCAGCAAAGATTTATTCGAAGTGTACACCGGTTTGATGACAGCGCCATCCCGGATGTTCTGTATGCCTTCATAAACGATGGTCTCTCCTGCATCAAGACCACTCGCGCAGACAAAAAAACCTGGCAGACGCAGTTTAGGCACGAAACTTTTCATTTTAACCATATTGCCTTTGCCCACTACGAAAACGTAATTTTTGTCCTGAATTTCAAATACGGACTTCTGGGGAATGAGAATACTGCCGGCGAGTTTAGATTCTAGCTCCACTTTTCCAGAGGCGCCATGCTTTAAAATATTTTTCGGGTTAGCGAACACTGCCCTGAAGGCAATTGACCCGGTATTTCCCGAAAATGCATTTTCGTGCGTCTGTATCTTTCCTTTTACCGGATAGGCTGACCCATCCGATAGGATAAGTTTCACAGCTTTATTTTGCTCGAAACGTCCTTTTCCGTTTCGGGTAAACTGCAGGTACTCGTTTTCTGAGATATCAAAATAGGCATACATCTCTCTGGTATCTGAAATGGTGGTGAGCAGTGCACCCTCATCAATGAGGCTCCCGGCTTTCAAAGGGATACGGTCTATGGTTCCATCGAAAGGGGAACGGATACGCGAATAGGAAAGTTTCTGGTTGGCATCATCGATCATCGCTTTAGCCGTTTTAATTTGCGCTTCAGCTTCCGAAAACCTGGCTTTTCCAAGTGAGAGTTCAGAAGGGGAGATTACTTTTTTATCCACAAGGGTAGTAATCCTTTCCAGTTCAACCTGAGCGATGCTGGCTGCAGAGAGTGCACTTGCCAGGCTCGCTTTTGCTTTATTGAGCGAAATAACATGTTCGCGGTCGTTCAGCTGAAAGAGCAGCTGACCCTTATGAACTTTTTCTCCTTCATCTACCATTACCTTTTCGATAAAGCCATGTATCCTGGATTTGATGTCCACGTTCTTGTAAGCCTGAATATCGGCTACATAGTCGAAAGACAGCGAAGTATCCTGCTGGGCTAGCTTTAAAACCGGTATCTCGGCAATCTCATTATCTTTTTTCTGGGCCGTCTCCCCTGTACATGCCTGCATTGCGGCAGCAAGGACAAGGATCGCCATCCATTTAATTTTCATCTGTGTGTTTTCCTTATTTCTTTTTCTAATGCAGTGGCCATAACCAAAGGCTGGCACACAGCAGCTTATCTGATATTTAAATTTTTCCAGTAAACAATATGTGTTCCAGACAAATGGAGCACATACTCTGGGAAAATTAGAAATAAGTCAGCCTGTACAGGAAGGCGTGTTGCCCGCAAAAGAAATGTGGTGTTTCATAACCTGGTGGGGTTGAAACAGGGAGATGGTAGCGAGTCTCCAGGCGCTTTTGAAAAGGCTGAAGATCACTGGCGGCATCATTGATGTGCTGGAATTTCTTACGGAATTTTGGCTGCTGCTGATCTACCGTGGCCAGCGAAGCATGCTGCTGGCCATCCCCTGAAATGGGGCTCATAATACTGGTAAACTTTGTCGAAATAGAGGAAACCCTCTGGGCCGATTCCCAGGTTAGTTGGGAAGGACGTAAAAAAAACGAAGCCAGCAGAAGCAATAGCAGTAACGGAAAATGTTCCGGAACAGCAGAGCGGATTTTAAAAAAGGAATCTTCTCTTGTTCTTACCATTGATGCACCCTGATTTGGACGCAAAACTACAAATCACAATACAAAATCCAGGTACATTACTGTAACAGATATGAAACTTAAATTTTTTTTAACAATAACTGCTTTAAAACAACACAAAGAAAAGCATCTTAAAAATTGACGCGAAAATTCAGAAAAACTTCTGATATAAATGCCAGAAAAATATTTTTTTAAACTTTTTAGCTTTCTATTGGCCATATTTTATATAACTGAAACACAGGAAACGTTTAATTTTACAACAATGCCCCTGGTCATCGGCATCTTACTTCTGATTTTCGGCACCTTTATTTTCATCTTCGCCATCTGGCGAAGAAACAAGCGTAGGACACTAATTGGAATCAATGAATTCACCTGCTCAGACGGGATGGTCAACACCAAAAACACAGAAAGAATATTGCGATTTTTGGCATTTGTACTTCTTGTATCCGGTTTTATGCTTATCACCTCTGAGGCGCTAAGAATTGAAGACAGGATAATGAAAGAGGCTACCGCGAGCTAAATAAAATAGAATAGAAAGAACTGTTCATCCTTACATTTTTCTCTAAAAGATAATACTGATAGAGAAAAGCATGCTGTTCAAAGAAACGCCTGATGAATAAAAGTTCATTGACATAATAGCCTCATATTTCGTTCAATGGCCCTACCGGTTCGCCCGCATTTAGGTTGTGTTTTTCGATAAGCTCAATAAATAGCGAATAAAATCTAGGCTTGATGTGCTTGAAAAATTGATCTCAGAATTTTCGCCTATAAACCCTTCTTCATGCACGCTTTCGCGCAGCAATCCCATAACCCTGTTGGCCTCGGGCAATGAGGCAGCGTAGCAATCAGTGAAATCTTTTAGTTCAGCCCAATCTAGATTCCAGAGCAGAATAAAGACCGTCAGTAAAATTTTGATCCATAAAAAAGGAGATTAATTGAAAATTTTTGCAAGTTTAAACCCTCAGCAGGTGGTCCGTAGTGAATTGATCCGCCTTAAGGACAGGATAAGAAAAACACACGATACCTGACATTAAAATCAAACCCCAGAAAGAGAATATTTAGGTTAAAAGCCCAAAAAAAAACTTAATTTGCTTTCATCAAAAATTATTAATCGCTCCATTGAACACACAGAAAAACATACTTAAATACTGGCGGGACATAGAAATTTTCAATCTCCCGGACCTTCCAGATGATGTTGGCTACCTGCAAGCTCAAAAACCACTACCCTGGACAGAAAAACTTGAGCCCCTGGAAGAGGCAAAACGGCGCTACATCCTATATTTCGGAAAACAGTCCAAACCCGATCTGGTATCTATAATTGAAAAGCTTACCGATGACACTGGGGAGAAACCGGACTGGACAGCGAAAGTAAGCGGAAATTCATGCATGGCTGTTCTGATACTAGAAGAAAACGGACAGTTGATCGAAGATGGTGGCTACCTTCAGGCATCCTACCTCCATGGACTCACCTGCCTTAAGAAAAACACACCCATGGATACCGTTCCGGAAAAGCTTCAGCGTGTACAGGAAGATTTTAAGGAACGCTATAAATATGATCCTTTTTCCCATGAACAGAACCAGCAATTAACAGACAAACCCTTATCCTGGGAGGAACTAAAAAACGAAATAAAAGTTCTGAATGATAACGCCATCGAAGAAATTTCCTGTGGTAATACCATCTTCTGCAAGACCATTATCATTTCTAAAAAAATCAAAAATTCCGACACCGCATTCCTCAATAGCTTTTATCTGGACGACCTTAATTCCCTGATCGAGCATCCCAAGCATTGGAACACCGCTCTGCAGTCATACCTAAAACCTAAAGTAAGGGCAGCAGACCGCATCGACCTGCTTCAGTCGGACACTGCCTTCTTTCAAACGCTGTCACCAGAAAACATGCCCATCGGCAAATGGCCATCCGACCCGGCTTACGGGGCCTATTCCGCCCAGCTTGGCGCAATGAATACAGCACTCAAAGAGCTGAAAACCGAAGGCCTTATCGGGATCAACGGTCCTCCTGGAACAGGCAAAACCACCCTTCTGAACGACATCATTGCAGAGGCGATTGTTCAGCGCGCAAAAAAGCTCGCCGAATCCAATAACGTAAATATCTTCATGCCTTCGCAAACCGTTTCCAGACCCGCTGGAACCATTATGTATTACCCCATCAAACAGAACATATTCGAAGATACGGGCATCGTGGTTGCTAGCAACAATAACGCAGCGGTAGAAAATATTACCAAAGAGCTTCCCGATAAAAGCAAAATCCACCATAGCTTCAAAGAAGCGGATTATTTTGCCGAATACAGCCAGGAACTCATCTCGAAAGAAAGCTGGGGACTGCTCTCAGCTGCACTGGGCAATTCCGAAAACAGGAACGCCTTCAAAACTAACTTCTGGTACGGAAAGGAAAATAAACCCGGATTTGACGCCTATTTGAAATCGCTATACGTCAATGCCGAAAACGAAGACCTCACCATTGAATATAGGGCAAAATTTGATACCGCCAAACAGGAGCTTCAATCAATGATCGAAACATTCGAGCGGTTTAGGAACGAAGCTAAAATTTTCCATAGCCAGCTGGTGCAGAACATCAAAAACCTTGTCAAAAGACACAACCTCAATATCCAGATCAATCTGCTTAAAACGCAAAAAGAAAAATTAAGCCAGGAGCTGAAACACGAAGACGGAAACCATAAAGAGCTAAATACCAAAAGAGCTCAGGTGCAGGAAAACATCAAAATTCAAACGGCCTCCAAACCGTCATTCTTCATCATACAAAAATGGTTTTCCACCAGAGCCTATAAAAACTGGAACGCCCCCTACCAGCGCTATATTGACGAATTAAACCAGATCAACCGACAGATTTCGGGTAGCGAAAAAAAACAGGAACAGCTTAAGCAGAAACACAGCGAAAACCTGCAGGAATCCAGCAAACTGAACACAACCCTGCAGCCAATTATCGCGGCAATAAACAATTACAACAAACAGAAGCAACAGCTCCATGAGCAGTATGGCATCGCATATGCCAATATACCGGATGAAAATCTGTACAGCGCCTACACCAAAGACCGAGATACCTTTCATAAGGCAAACCCGTGGTCCTCAGAACAGCTCAACACCTTGCGTGGCAACATCTTTCTGAAAAGCCTCGAGCTACATCAATATGCCATCCTTGCCAACGCCAGGCAGTTCAGATCGAACATATTCATGCTGTTCGAAATAATGGACAGCAAAGTGGAGGTCAGCAATAAGATCGCAGAAACTGCCTGGAAAACCCTTTTCTTCCTCATTCCCGTTGTATCTACATCCCTCGCATCGGTTAGTAGATTATTTAGAAACCTCTCGCCCAGCACAATCGGATACCTCCTGCTCGACGAGGCCGGACAGGCCACACCGCAATCCGCCACAGGCATTATCAATAGATCAAAACGCAACATCATCATCGGCGACCCCTTGCAGATCGAGCCCGTACTCACCACCCCGCACAAGCTTATCCATATTCTCAACCAGCCCTATCAGAACGAACAGACCTGGTCACCACTGGATACCTCCGCACAAAAACTGGCCGACCGCATCACAGACAATGGCACGCTCATGCAACAAAACAACGGTGCCCCTATATGGACAGGATTTCCCCTCCGCACCCATAGAAGATGCGAAGATCCAATGTTCACCCTAGCCAATACCATCGCCTACTCCGGACAGATGGTCAAAGCAACCGAACAAAAAGAATCCTTAAACCACATCGGACCAAGCCAATGGTTCGATGTACAGGGCATAACTCTCGAAGACCGCCATGTGGTCATAGAAGAGATTACTCTCCTCAAGGAAAAACTGGAAGCCCTCGGAAAGGAACAGGAAGTCTTCGTCATCTCCCCTTTCAAATCCGTTGCCAATAGATGCAGGCTGGAACTGAGCAGAAGTTTCCCTAATGCAAAATGCGGGACCATACATACTTTTCAGGGTAAGGAAACCGACATCGTATTTTTGATCCTTGGCAGCGACCCAAAAAGACCGGGAGCTAGAGCATGGGCATCTCAAAAGCCCAACATGCTCAACGTAGCACTAACTAGGGCAAAAAGGCGATTCTACATCATTGGCAACAGAAGTCTCTGGCAGAGCTGCAATTACTTCGATGAAGTGTCCAAAACACTTTCATAATACTAGTAAACTAACAGAATATCTCATACTGCTTTTTGATAGTCACTTGATTATATCCAAAAGCCATGGAATTCGCCAACTAGTAGGTATGCATACCTATATCCGATCTTTCTTGCTCCGTTACCGTTCTTCAATTCGGTTGATAACTGATTTTCAAAGTGCACGATGGGTTCAAAATGGTCATAAAGTGTCAAGATGCACGTCGACCCTACCATAGTGGGTAAATCAAATTTTTGTTAGGTTTGCCCCTTTTTTTTTGCCCTCAAAAATGGTCGTTAAAGTACCTAGAACTCGTACAGCCTCATTCATTCGGACAGTTCGATGTTGAGTTCCGTCAAAAGTGAGTTTTTGGGATAGATCGAACTGATTAATCTTCTCTTACCCACCGAATCTGCTCTACATAGGTTTCATACAAGTTTTTGAGCAACCCGGTTGCTTTTCTGATTAATTCACCAATATTCTTTTTTTCCCCTGGATAAATCGATGAGTCTATTTTCAAGAATAAGGATATTTCTTTCAATGTCTGACTTAATTCTCTTGTACTCAAAATCAAGCTGGCTTTAATACTATTGACGCTTTGCTGGAAGATAGCCCGGGAATTCAAATTGGATTGTTCTAGTTTAGCAGGTAACTTCGGATACCTGGTAACTAAAAAGATCAAAATAGCCACCTCTCATTTGCATAAGCTGCCTATGCGTACCCATTTCAGCAACCTGACCGTTTTTCATAAAAATGATCTGGTCGGCATTTATGATTGTACTTAGGCGATGAGCGATAATAACCACTGTCTTCTCTTCGAAGTGTTTCCAAAGGTTCTCCATCACGCGGCATTCAGTTTTGGCATCCAGCGCGCTGGTGGCTTCATCAAATATCAAGATCTCAGGGGTATTGTATACTGCCCTTGCAATGAGTAGTCTTTGGTATTGTCCTTTGCTTAGGTTAATTCCGGATTGGGAAAGGTTGGTACGATAACCACTGCCAAGCGTATTGATATAACTGTTAATTTCTGCCACTTCGCAGGCCCATTTCACTCTTTCCAGGTCAACACTTGATTGATCCAGACAAATATTATTGATGATGCTATCGGAAAAGATCATGCCATCCTGAAATACAGCACCACAGATTTTACGCCAGTGGTCTGGGGCAACTTCGCTGAGGTCTTGGCTTCCATAAAAGATTTCACCCTGATCTACTGCGAGCAAACGAAGCAGTATCTTAGCGATGGTGCTTTTACCACTGCCGCTCTCTCCAACAATTGCGGTAACTTCTCCTATTTTCAGGTCCAGGTCGAAGTGCTGTAGTACAGGAGCCATTGTGAGGGCATCGTAGGAAAAACTAATGTTTCGGAATGAAATGTAGTGCGACTGCGTGTCCACTGTATTCAATTTCTGAATTTGATTGTAGTCATTGGCAGCTGTTTCCTTTTCTTTGGCGTATATCGAATTAATCCGTTTCCCACTAATGTGGGCATTGATATAAGAGTTAAAAAAAGTCGACAAAAATTCGATGGGTACGCTTAATTGCCCCACGATAAATGCGATACTGAAGAATTGCCCTAAACTGAGTTCATTACGGGTAACCATCATCGCACCGATCGCAGTGAAACAGCACAGATTTAAGATTCCAAGGGTTTTAAAGCCCAGGCTTTCGATGCTATTAAGTCTGAATGCCCGCAGGTTGATTGCATATTCTTTTTGCTGTTTTCCCTCCCAGCTGTTCAGGCGGTTCTCCACACCTTGATATAACTTGATTTCCTGCATGCCAATGATGAACTCATACAGGAAACTGGTTTGGTCAACGTCGACATCGTAGCGCTGGTAATTGATGAGTTTTTTCTTTTCATTGAAGATCGACATCCATCCAGCGCTAAGAAAGCTGTATAGCAGCATCCAAAAAAACAGGTAGGTGTTGATTGGGAATAAGATGATGGAATAAAAAATATACATGCTGAAATTGAAGATCAGTTGCGGGAACACCTGTGTATTAAATTCTTCTATTTTGTTATGGTCGTCCATCTTTTGCACCAGCTCTGAAATTTTATGTTGCTCAAAAAACCGTGGGGTAATGATAGTCAACCTTTTCAAAAATTTCCGCAGGTTGGCAATGAAGAGTTTGTTGGCCGATTTCTGTATGATAAATTGGTGCAGCACCTCGGAAATTACCTTTGAGATTGAGGCAATGAACAGAAACGCCACGATGCCGATGATAAGCATGTGGTCTTTTTTAAGTATACCCAGATCGATTAGCCATTGATTGGTGCGAACGGTACCATAACTGAGCAAACCAGTGATAAAAAGAATAAAAGTGGTGGCAATTATGGTATTCTTAAATTGGAGTATTTGCTGCCAGAGGTAGTTTTCTCCACGGGAGGATTTCTGGTGTTTTTGATAGAGTTTTTCTTCATCAGCAATATCAAAGGCTACAGCATACCCGAATTCCTGGCCTCCAGGATACCATTTTTCAAGAAAGTCCTGCTCTTTGAGCTTGATTTTACCATATGCAGGATCTGCGATGTGATAAAAAGTTTTTCCCCTGGAAACAGAGATGCGGTACAGTACAACATAATGTCGAGCTGACCAATGAAGGATGCAGGGGAGGTCTACTACTTCCCTTAGATTTTCTACATCAATCTGAATCTCCGCAGTTTCCAATCCGATAAGGTTTGCCGCTTTCCTGATGTGCAAAAAAGTTACGCCGCCACGTTGTTCGCCGCAGCTTTTACGGATAAACTCTAGCGGTATGTTCGCGCCGTAGTATGATGCAATCATTTGAATACAGGTGTGCCCGCAATCGGATGACTCTTCCTGGATATGGGATTTAAAACGCTTCAAGTTGGTAAGTTCCTTTAGATGTGAGTTTTAAGGGTTGTTGCGTAAATAGGGCGTAACGCAATTCGTTGCCTTTAAAGTCTTCAATTTGGTCATTGGATACATTCCACCATTTCATGAAGTCCTCGCAGCTAATGATTTCCGAAACGTTTTGTTGAAAAATGTTTCCAAATGATTGCTGATGCAACAGGCAGTTCTTAACCTCGCCATTAAAGCCAACTTCTATTCTTTTATAAAAGTAAGGGTGATAATTACTGGAAAGCAAAAAGTATTTTCTGTTTACCAGGTATTTGTCAAGCGGGAAGGGTTTAGAATAAACTGATTCAGCTGAGTCCTTGAAAAATTCAATATCTTCCTGATGGCCAGTGGGAATTTCTTCCTTATAGTCCAACACAGTAATCTTATCCAATTTAGTAAATTGATGATAGAGTACCTGAAGCGCAGATAATTGCAAGCGTTCATCTGCTTCCAGATAAATGGCTATCGAACGGAGGGTGGTACTGCGCAGGTGTTCCAGTAATTCCTTGAGTGTATTCAGTTGTCCGAATCCTGCGGGCACCCTGATTTCCAGATTTTTGCAAAGCGTTTCGTTCAGTTGATGACTGAAATGGCTGTAGTCTCGTGCCGGATTAAACTCCAGCACGCAGTTGGTGATGTGTTCAGGGCTGAAATATTCTCCTGGCATTTCCGGAAAAGCATGGGGTTCATTGGTGTAAAAAGCCAGTTGGTTTGTTCTGAGGTAGCTCACATATTCATCAAAAGTTTCCCGGTCTTCGCCTTCAAGTTCTGCCCTTACTGTGGCGACGGGTTTATCAGTTAACTCATCAAGCAGCTCACTTAAACTGTTTGGAATAAAAGATAAGGTTCCTTTTTTAAAGTTATAGATGACGCTGCGTTCCTTTCCCCTCACATTTCGGTTGTGGGAATAAAGGATCAGGTGGCTTCCGTTGTTAATCATGCTCTTTTTCTTCTAATAAGATATTTGAATAGGGATTTACGGGCGTATATTGAATGTACTCCTTTGAAAAGTGTGCGGCCGACTTACTAAATCTGGTATGGGCATACATCTCTCCAATGGAAGAGGTTTCGGTCAGAATCATGTAGCGATAAAAAACAGGCAGTTTTTGAAGAAACTCTTCTTCGAATATCGTTACATAGGCTGCTGATGGATTTGTCTGTTCTTCACTCATTTGTCGTTTTTGATTAGCCATTCGGCAATGTGTTTTTCTACATTTAAATTATTGCGTTCTGAAGGCGCGGAATATTGCCCGCCAGGATTCACTTCAAGAAAATAATATTCACCATCGTGAGACCTAAGCAGGTCTATACTTCCGGTATTTAGGCCCACACCTTGCATAAGTTGCCTCAGTTTATCCTCAATGGGTGCTGGTAATTGGTAATTTACCCAATGCAGAAAATCTTCTGAATAGTTCATTTTGATATCGGCTGGACGGCTTTCACTATCAAATACAGCAGCTGAAGAATAAAATTCACCATCCAAGTAAAAACTCCTGACCTCATAATGTGCATCTACTTTCTGCTGAAAAAAGGAGTAACTGAAATTCAGTGGAAGCTGATCGATCATTTGCTGATCCATGGTGGTGGTATAGGTTGCAAAAGTTTGCGAACCGGCCCTGAAAAAACCGCTGAATTCAATGGGTTTGGTAATGACTGCGCCACTTCGTTTGTGAAAGGCTTTCAATTCCTCCCTGCTATTGGTGACAATAGTTTCTGGGGTTTTAAGTCCGATAGAATGCGCACAGGTCTGAACATTTATTTTGTTGATACTGCCAAGCCTAGGGTTCATTAGCCACTTCTTTTCACTCAAAAGATCATATAAAGAATCCTGAAAGGAATCCTGTTCTCTATTAAGTTCATAAATTGACTGGGTGTAGGGCCACTGGTTGTACCTTACGAAATCAGTCTTTTCAGAAAAGCGTCTGCACCAAACACTATTGATCTTTGGGAAATAATCGGTACCCATCACCATCATTTTTTTATTCAGGTAGTCGATTGAAAAATCCATATCCTGCCGATAAAGATCTTTGGTGGTGATTTTCAGAAAGTCAGCTTTGTAGTACAGGAGCCAGTCGATTACTGGATCTGTCCCCTGTTCAAAGCTTCCGTAAGAAAGTACTAGAATCATCTTTGAGATTTTAAACTGGTTAACTCTTTTTGAAATGGTCGCCTTTTGTGGTATCTGTTTTATCAGAAGATACTGCACCTTTCTTTTTTTTCTTTTTCTTGTCGTTCTGACCGCCGTAGATGTTTTTGCAGGCTTCACCATCCATAATGAAGACTGTAAGTTTTTCAAGTTTTTTCATAAGGTGTATTTTATTCGTAATCCCTCCAATAAGTATCTTGAGAAACGGTATCCACATCTTTCTTTTCAGAAGAGATGGTATCTCCGTCCCCCTGGTCCTTTTTTTCAGAATCGATCAAAAGACTATCAAGTCCGCCTTTGATTTTTCCGCAGTTTTGTAATGAAAGGCGGAAGTCTTCCAATTTTTCGAGTTTTTTCATGTCATTTTTGCCAATCGGCATTTAGCGTTAAAGATTTATACTAATCAAGAGTGACCGGAGTGTAGTCCGGCCCTCTTACAGAAAATTACCAGTCCTCGTTCCATAAGGGCTGGTAGTAAACCGGTTTAATCGTAATGATCGTTGGAAGCTGTGTCCTGACTTGTAGAATCCACATCTTTTTTCTTACTATCCACAGTTGATTCTACCGGAGCGGTAATTCCACCAACTACAGATTTTAACATCTCATTGTTATTGATGAGGTATTGGTTTAGTTTTTCAAATTTTGGTTGTTTCATTTTCTTGAAATTTTAGGTGATTAATCATTTTTTTGAGAGTCCTGGCTGGTCGAATCGACATCTTTTTTGGAGGTGTCGGTGGTCGCTGTGACCGGTGCTTCAATCAGGCCGCCCTGGATCCTGGCTATAAGCCCATGGTTAAGGATTTTGAAACTGTTGAGTTTCTCCAGCTTTCTTTCAGGCTTAATCGTAGTGGTCATTCGATGCTGTATCCTGTTTTTCCGAATCAACGTCTTTTTTCTTGGTATCCACGCTTGATTCAGCAATGGCTGCAAGACCTCCAGTAAGTGAACTCAGCATTTGGCTGCTCCTCATAATGAATGGGGCAAGTTTTTCGAACTTTGACTTTTTCATGTTCTTTTCAGGTTTGAGATTGAACGTTTTTAATTTACGTTTACAGCCCAGGTTATGAGTCGTAATGGTCGTTTGAAGCTGTATCCTGTTTTTCAGAATCAACATCTTTTTTCTTTGAATCTGTGGAGGACTCGGCCGGCACCTGAAGTCCGCCTACAATAGAACGCAGAGCTGCGCCATTTTTGATTGAGAAAGCTGCAAGTTTCTCTAAATTTTGTTTTTTCATTTTTTGAAAATTTTGGTGAATAAATAATTAATTAACGCTTCTAAAAGATTAATTCCGTATACGGGATTCATCATCATCGAAGTTTTTCTTGGTCCTGTTTTTATTATTGGATATCCATTTCTTATTGTTATCAAAGCTCCACACCACGCGTATCCATCCCCTACGATAGTCATGCCGCTGATCTAAGAAGATGTACTGATTGCTTAGGCTGGTAGATACCCTTTCGCGTTGTGTATTGAATATGTCGTTTACCCCAAATTGGAAAGCAAAAGCTTTGTATTTTTTCTGAAATGACGCGTTTAACCTTCCCATTGTGCGGTAACGGTCAATTCCTGTAGATGATGGGCCATTAATCCAGCCGCCGAGACTGAAACTTAAACTCTTGCTCAGGGTAAAATTGTGATACATGTTGAGGCTCCAGGAAGATATTTTGTTGTCAATCCGGTATTGGGCATAGTCGCCCTGGAAAATATTTCTGTTGAAGTTGATGGACCAGCTCATATTCCACCATTTGAAAAAATCACTTTGCCCACTCAGGTTGGCATAAAGGTTACGTTCGCGGGCTAGGTTTCCCTTGAATACGATTACTGCAAGGTCTGAACCATTTCTTCTGGTCAGGTCAGTAATTACATTGCTCCCAAAACTGTAGCCCATTGTAAGGTAAAACGAATCCCAGAAACTTAATTCAGTTTCGATGTTATCGATAAAATATGGGCGCAGGAAAGGATTTCCTTCTGTATAACTATAGGGATCAAAATAGTAACGGAAGGGATTTAAATCACGAAAGTCGGGTCTTAGGATGCGTTTGCTGTAATTTGCAGAAAATCCGATATTCTCGCTGATCTGATAGGCAATATAAGCAGTTGGGAAAAGTTTAAAATAGGTGGAGTCTAACGTAACACCTTCATTCGGATCTGCGCCATTGTATCGGGTGTATTCTCCCCGAAGTCCAAACTTCAACTCCAGTTTTTTTAATTTGAATGTAAAGCTTAAGTAAGCCGCGAAGTTATCCTCTCCATAGCGGAATTCGTTGATTTGATTGGGGATGTTATTGGAAAGAAATCCGAAGTTAGACCGGTTTTCCAACCTGGAGTATTTCAGTCCCAGTTCCAGACTCTCCCCTTTTTTTGATTTATTGGAATAATCTGCAGAAAGTCCGTACAGATTACCGTTAAAATTATTGGTAATGTCATTCAGTTCGGCAGTTTGAGCGCTACTACCATCCTGGCGAAAGAACTGATTATTAACTACAGATTGACGTGGATTGCGATTCGAAAACAGGGATGCGCTGACCTCAAGCTTGTTTTTCTTTAAGGTATCAAGATCAGCGCTGTAAGTACCCGTTAATCCATAAGTAAAGGATTTTGTCTTGGTGTCGTTCTGGGTCAGGGTGTAAGCTGCATCGCCACTGTTAAGGTCTGCCCGGGAAGAAACGGGTTCAATATCACGATCGTAGCTTAATAGGTAATCGATATTCAGGTTACTGGATTTATTGAGGTTGAACGCCAACGACTGAAAATATGAAAGTGTACTCCCTTTGTGCCTTTCAAAATAATCTGCATTGAGTTTGGTGTCAGCTGCCCCTATGTTGGTATAGGTACGGTTTTCCAGTCCATCAGAAAGCGAATTGGTAAGGTTACCATTTAGATATGATGTAGCTTCAAAGCCTAGTGTTTTATAACCCAGTGTTGCTGAGTTTCGGTTTGAGGCATATTTTCCCTGTTCATATTGGGTCGATAGTTTGCCGGAAAATCCATTGAGCACATTTTTTTTGAGTTCGATATTGATAATCGCTGCTGTACCTTCAGCGGAGTATTTTGCAGGCGGGCTGGTAAGTAGTTCTATCTTTTCAATCTGATCAGGTTTTAAGCCTTTTAGAAAGTCAACAATGTTGGCTCCAGACATGATCGTTGTCCTTCCGTTGATTAGATATTTAACCCCTGATTTGCCGTTCACGGAAATTTTTTCATCGAGTGCATTTACACCTGGCAGGAGCCTGAAGCTTTCAAAAGCATTCATACCAGCGGCATTAGGGTTTTTATAAGGTTCCAGTACCCAACGATCAATCTGTCTGCTAAGCATTTTTTTCTTTGCCACTACGGATACTTCCGATAAATTCTGTGATCGGCTAACAAGGTTTATTGTTGGAAGGGTAAGCCCTTCTTTCAAACTCGTCGTTTTGAGGTCAATTATCATTTCTTCGAAGCCAATTGCGTGAATCCATAATTGATATTGCAGGCTATCCTGAATATTAATGTCTTTAAGATTGATTTCGAAGTTGCCGTTATCCTCACTGAGTGCCATCCGGTAGGCTGCAGGATGTTTAGTAGAGGTGAGCTGCACTTCTGCTCCCACTACCGCTAAATTAGCCGGCGATGTTAACCTTCCTTTTACACTTTGTGCCATTCCGGCATTTGCATAAAACGCGAGTAAAATGACCGTCAGGAATGAATAAAACGCTCCATTTCTTATAAAAGAAAAGGATGAACACGAGCGCCCATTGTATATTGGTGCAGTATTGGAGCAAGTTGGGATATGTTCGCTGATATTTCTCATGACTAGTTGAACTAATTTATTTTTTCTGTGTATTGAGGTAATTTTTATTATAGCAAGGGCGCTAAATATTATACGAATCCGGTATTTTTAGATATGAATGATCAATTTGTTTTGTGTTTTTAGCTAAAAAAACATATCATTGAACAACGCTAAAATCCAGTGATATGAAATTGACGAGTGTGGTAATTGATGATGAACCTCATGCTGCGGAAGAATTGGAATTATTAATAGGCCGCACTCCCGGAATAGAAAACAAAAAAACTTTTCATGATGTATCCGCTGCTATTGAGTTCCTGGATGATTTTGGAAAAGTTGATATTATATTTTGCGATATCAGCATGCCGGAGATCAATGGACTGGATGCAGGTAAAATATTGAGCGGCAAATGCATGTTTTTGATTTACGTAACGGCTTACCGGGAATATGCACTTGAAGCATTTGGAGTAAATGCTGCCGGCTATCTGATGAAGCCTTTAAGCCATGCAACACTGATAGAAAAGATTGATGACCTTCGCAAAAGAACAAGCCAGAAATCTTTGCCTGAAATCGAGGATGGATATATTTTGGCTAAAGGTTCCAACAAAAATAGCTTTAACAAGATTGAGATTAGTCAGATTGTTTATATTGAGGCATTGCTGAATTATATTAAGATTTATACGACTAAAGAATTTTTTATTACCTATGTAGGATTGAAAGATGTAGAGGAGATATTGGGTCAGAAACAGGGTTTTATCAGAATATCCCGCTCGGTGATCATTTCCATGCGTTACCTGGAAAAAGTGGAAGGAAATGTATTGAAGCTTCACGACGCACCTAATTTTACTGTTGGGGAAACGTTCAGGAGTGACTTTTATGCCCTCCTGAAACGTCATTCAATTAATCCTGGTTAAATCCAGATATCTGTTACCGTTACACTTGTTAATGTATTTGTTGTCGGATCTGTTTCTTTAGATTTAACTTTGCTGTTGGAGCTGAAAAAGAATACTGTTCTTTTTTTTAGTTTGGTAATTTTCTGTGTATTCATAATTTTTTTGAGATGAATACCAATGATATTTCAGATTACCGCTCCTTGCAGATTTATTATAGCAACAGACCCATTTATTATATGAAAATTAGACCCGAAGACAAAAAGATTATAAATACGCATCTCATCTGTTGGGGGGTATATATTTTGTATGAGGTGATACTATCTGCTTTAATGAAAGGCCAGTTCAGTAGCATCTATTATTATATTTTATTTTATGCATTAAACATCTCTTTGTTTTATACACATGCAATTTTCGTAATGCCTAACTTCCTTCCAAACGTAAGGCGGATATGGTATTTCGTTTTATTGCTACTTCTCGAGATTGGAATTTATTTCCTGCTGACGATTCTTTTTAGTCATATCCTGAACTTCCTTCGCGGACAACGACATCCGGCCCAGCTAAGCTGGCTATATTATGTAGGTTCTTTTTACAGGGCAACGCTATTTATTATTTTTGGCAGCGGATACTATTTCCTGTTAACATTTCTTAAAGGAAAAAATGATGAAATGAGGAAGGCAGTAGAAATTGAGCGGCTGCAAGTTAGGCTAGTTACCTTAGAGCGGGATTTTCTCCGTTCACAGATTAATCCGCATTTATTTTTCAATACCCTTAATTTTGTGAAGTATGCAGCGCGGAAGGATGCGACACTTGCCGAAGAGGCTATTTTACGTTTATCTGAAATTATGAGTTTTGCTTTGAATAAGAATATGGATGCGCATGGTTTACTTTTAGCAGAAACCAAGCAAGCTGAAAATATCATCCGACTGAACCAGATGCGTTTTGCTGATAAGCTAAAAATAAATTTTAAAATTTCGGATTTTGATACACAAACCAGAACATTGCCCCTAATCCTGCTGACCTTGGTTGAAAATGTATTTAAACATGGTGATCTTAGCGCAGAGGGTAATGAAGCTACAATAGCGGTAAGTGTTGAAAACGGAATGGTGTGCTACAGTACCAGAAACTTAATTGCGGGGCGTTCTGCATCTATTGTGAGTACAAAAAAGGGATTGGAAAATATTTCTTCGAGATTGGAGAGTATTTTTCCTAAGTCGCACATTTATTACGCAAAAACCGTTGAAGACAGGTGGTTTGAAGTTTTTGTTTCCTTTCCTGTAGTTTCTGAAAGCAATCTGGTCAGGGTGTAGGGTTAAATTTTACTTATCTACTTTGCTATGTATTGAATCAGGTGGATAACTTTTATCAAATTACAAAATCTTGAAAACGAATAATCAATCTTCAATCGACTTAAAGGCATTTTAATCCGGCATTGAAGAGTTCCTTTTAGCGAAGAATCCATTAAGACCTGACAATCTTTTCAAGATCAAATTGTTCAAGAATATTGAGATATTCCAGATATATCAATATATTTTGGAAAAACCAATTTGTTTTACCTATCCTGCCACTTTTATAGTTTGTTTTTGTAATTTGCTGTAATTAAAAGCGGAATATTCGATACACAAATCGGGTATTCCGCTTTTCTTTTTTTTGTGTTAATAATCTGAAAATAAGCAAAACAAAAAAACAGAATTTATTTCCTTGGCTCGACATTCGTCCGTTTTCTTGTCGCACGTAATCCCTGAGGGAAACAGCATATGTTGTTGCAGTTGTCGCTTCGTATGATAGTCTCCAGAATGCTACTTTAAAGGCAATTCAGCGGCGAATTTGATGGCCAGGTGGACGCATTTTTCGAGGTTCGACACTTGTGAAGTCAATTTCATCAAATCTTGCTCAATGTTGTCCCTTTCTTCGTCATACTTCACTTTATACTTCTTACACAACTCGCTTTCGATCTCCTCTTCAATATACCGCTGTTCTAAACGACTAACTTTGCCAATGATTTCTCTATGTAATTTTTAATAGTTACCACCAGTCTCGAAATTTAGTTGGAGTTCTTTTGCCATAAGCCATTCGTATATAAACCCTACTTTCGGTTATACCGCCCGGCTGGGCTGGTTGAAATATAAGTTCATCAGTTCAGCTTCATTGACATGACGAAACACAGCCTCGAGAAAATCAAGGTTGAGATCGTCATATTTAAGAGAAACTCCAGATGCGTGAACATCGAATCTGTATCAGGAGCATATTTATAACCCAGACTGAAGCCGAGGGAAATACACTGTCAAAAACTCAAAAAACTTTAGATTTATTATTAGAAATACCTATTAAAATTAGTGTTTTTAGACAATGTTAAAGACAACCATATACCAGGTTTACATCATGATTTTGCCTGGAGGCTTCATCACAGTACGTAATCCCCCCTATTCGGGTGGTAGGCTTATTAACAATTTTTCAATTTTTGCAATCGTCTGGCGCCAACCTGAACTACTTTTAGAATGCCGATCTTGAGCTGTGACAAATCCAAAAGCAGAATATGAAAATGGATAATCAGAAAGTGGAATACTTGTCACGTTTTGGACTTATCCAGGCTGTGGATATCATTAGCTTTTCTAACTATTCTGGTTCTCAATCATCCAACCTGGATATTGACTGGTTAATGCGCTAATTATCTGTATTTTTAATATATCTTCAGCACTTAGGGTCAGGGTGGTTGAATGAACATTCACTTGCAGTTGTTCTACACTCCTGGCACCCAATAAGGGTACTGGTTACACCAGGCTGTTGCCTAACCCAGGCCAGGGCAACCTGCGCTACGGTTGCTTCGCAGGCCTCACCGATCGTTTTCATCACATCAACAAGGTCATAAGCTTTATCCTTATCAATTGGGGGAAAATCAAAAGTGGCGCGCCTTGAGTTGTTGTCTTTTGTCCCATCGCAGGTATACTTGCCTGATAAAAAACCTCCGGCGAGCGGGCTCCATGGAAAAATAGCAAGGTTATGATCTTTTGCCATGGGTACAATTTCATGCTCAATATCACGGGTAACTGCAGTTTTTCATAAAAGGCTGATTAATTAAAGGAATTAAACCCAGGCTTAATTCCTTTAAGCTAAAGATATGAGTATTGCAGTGCTAGCCTGAATAACTAAAATAGCAACACTAAGAACAGGCACTATTTTAGTTGATTTACTAAGCTTTTATTAATAAAATCCCTGTGAAGAAAAATCAAATTCACACAGGCTCCTATACTATTTTAATTACTTCTTATCAATCTTTGACAGCGATAGACTGGTTAACTTATTAACGGCTTTGCTTTGAATTTTGATCGTGTTAATAGCGCTATCCGGAAAGAAGATATCTGTCATCACGGTTAATCCGTTGTCGGCAAAAAGTTCAATGGATGCTACATCCAGAATTAAGCTGATATGGATTTCCTTATTGGCCAGTAACCTGGGTGCAATATGTTTTTTGGCAAATCCTTTTTCAAATGATGTTTCACCAGATAGTGTCCGGTCGATAAAGTAACTGTTGTTCTTTTTATCGTAGCCTATAATCAGCTTTTGTCCGCTAACGTTCGATAATACAACATTAAAGTCGCTGGCATTTTCCAGGCTAATATCAAGTTTAAACTTTCCATCCAGAGGCCTGGCATATGCAGAAAGGTCAATCTCCTGATCAATAGTAACCATTCCTTTTTTATAAACAGGCTTTAACAATGGCAAAATTTCCTTTACAGGAACCGAACGAAGGTAAAGCTCGTCCCCAACATTTTCAAGTGATAATTCTCTCGGGATGGTCATAGCGCCACGCCAGGCCTTAGTCGGTACCACGTTGGCGTAGTTCCAATTATTCATCCATCCCATCAGGATTTTTCTCGTTCCTGTATTGGAGAACGTTACACCCGCATAATTGTCCGTACCATAATCCATCCATTTTTGCTTTTCAGCATCTGGTTTAAAAGTTTTTCCGTCAAAATTACCGGTGAAATACTGTGTGGCTGAACCACCATTAGGCCCGCCCGGGTTGATACTTACTAAAAGAACCCAATGTGTTTTACCATTAAATTCAAGTGGAAATAAGTCCGGACATTCCCACACGCCACCGTGGGCACCCAGCTTTTCGCCAAACTCACTTTCCTTGGTCCATTTCTTTAAATTGGGAGAGGAATAAAATGTGATACGGTCTTTTGTGGCTAAGGTCATGATCCATTTCCCGGTAGCGGCATGCCACATCACCTTCGGATCCCTGAAATCCCAGATGCCCGGATTTGGAAGTACCGGATTGCCTTTATACTTCGTCCAGGTTTTGCCTTCATCAAGACTATAAGCGAGACTTTGATATTGGTGAAGTCCTGTCTTCTGATCTTCAATTTTCTTATTGTGATGCGTAAATATCGCCACCATGGCATTTTTTCCAAAACCTGCAGTATTATCTTTGTCTATTACTGCACTTCCGGAGAATATTGTGCCCAGGCTATCCGGATACAGGGCGATTGGTTGCTCCTCCCAGTGGATCATATCCTTACTGGTTGCATGCGCCCAGTGCATAGGACCCCAAATAGTGGAATCGGGATTGTACTGAAAAAACAAATGGTATTTTCCATTTAAATAGACCATTCCATTTGGATCGTTCATCCAATGGGCTTTAGGTGTAAAATGGTATTCTGGGCGATAGGGTTCGGTATCTGCACTTTTTTGATGCACCATCCTCGTCGATGTGCAACCATAAAAAAAAGATGCAATGAGTAAACCAAAGTATAAATTTCTTTTTATTTCCATTTCTGTAAGTTTAGAATATAATTAAATTATTAGTGCTTACCATATGCTTTTGAGTTTCCAAGCCTGGATATTTAATGTTGTATTACCACCCTCCGAAAAAGTTTCCAGACCAAGTTGAGTGTCAGCAGCAAATGTTGTGGCACTTACCACTTTTTCTCCGCCATTTGCGAATATTTCAATTGAGGAACGATCAATAAAGATATGTAAACGAAGTTTTTCATTATCCAAAGCTAAAGGTACGGCATACTTTTTTGCAAACGATTTTGTAAAAGCCGTATCGGTAGTGAAATTGGTACAGTTGCGCCGGTCTAAGGTAAGTTCACCAAGCTGCGGATCATACCTGAGTTCTAATTTTCTCCCTTCACCAACGAATAGGTTCAATCCAAATGCCTTAGCGGTACCAGCGGTGAACGTGGCATCAAGTTCATAAGAGTTTACCTCAGGCTTAAAGTTTTTTATGGCCTGCAAACCTTGCAGCTGTAACTGTTGACGAATGCCGCTGTCGCGAAGCTGAGTAAGCTGCGGTATCGGCTGCTGAAAAACCCTAAATCCGGATGGCGATTCTCTCAAAGTCATCACCCTTGGAATAGATTGAAACCCCTTTCCCCATTTGGATGGTGCCTTGCCTGCATAATCCCAGTTTCCCATCCAGCCTATCGCATGAACGGTGTCGGCCAGGCCATTTTTGTTGTCATAATCTCTCCAGGTTCTGGTAGCATAATAATCAGGTCCATAATCCAGCCATAAAGCATGTTCAAGATGTTGATTGCTTAATTGGTCAGAAAAAGTAACATGATCAATTGCGATGAACCCGGTAGTGGTATCTTTGCTCAAGTCTACTAGCTCCAGCTGTGCTTTTTTACCCATCCAGGGGCGTACATCCCATCCGTTCCATTTAAATACCTTAGTATTATCACCACTAGTTGTCCTCACTACCTTACCATCTACCAAAAGGTTCACACAGGTACTATCCTGATGATTTCCGCCCATGATCAAAAAATTGATGGCTTTAGTGCTGATGGTGAAAGCCTGAGATTTTGACCGGAAAACTGATGAACTAACGTTTGCAGTACTGAGATAATGTTTACCTAAATAATCAGTGGCGCCAGATGCTTTGTTGTCATTATCTTCCAAAAACTTCGGCCATTTTGAATTTTCACCTTCAAAATCCTCAAAAATAGTTCCTTTAACACCTTGTCCAAAACTCAGGTAATCCGCGATCTTTTTATCTGTTACAAAAGTTTTTCCATTAAAATCGCCCACAAAATACTGTACCCTATTCGGACCTCGTCCGATGATGAGCACCCATTTCTTTTTTTTACTTCCTTCAACCGGAAGTTCGAAAAGATCAGGACATTCCCAGAATGAGTTTTTGGCACCCAAACCTTCAAATTTGCTGCAAAAAATCCAGTTTTTAAGGTCTTTGGACTGATAGATATGAATTTGCTGAACATCAGGTCTGGAAACAACCATCTTCCAGCTTTTATCCTGTTCATACCAGAAAACCTGTGGATCCCTGAAAAACACTTTATTGATATCCAAAATTGGATTCTTTTGGTAATACTCGAAACTTTGCCCCTCATTATTGCTAATGGAAATGGCTTGTGTTTCAGGAAGTGAATCACCGGGAAGGTGTTTGGTATAGAAAGCGACCATACTATTCTTTCCAAATCCTCCGGTGTTCATTTTGTCTACAACCACCGACCCGCTGAAGTAAGAAAATCCCATTCCCTCTTTCATAGGTCTTGGCATTTCCTGCCAGTGAACCAGATCCTTAGAAACCGCATGGCCCCACCAAAAAAGATGGTAAGTATTATGATAATGAACCAATCCGTCAGGGTCGCCCATCCATCCTTTTGCCGGACTGAAATGATACATAGGCCGGTATTCCTGTGTTTTTCTATCGATTTCCTGGCCGTGTACATAACTGTTTACCAATAAAAGCAGTGCGAGTATACACTTCAAATCAAAACGATAAGGAGGTTTATTATTCATTATCCTGACGATTAATGGGTTGATACTTTCAGATTAGTAACTTTTAATTCTAAACCATTCGCAGTCAGCGACCATGATGTTCCTTTTGCACTGTAACTTCTGTTTGTTAATGCCACCTGATCGTTAAGATAGAGTACGATGATCGATCCATCCACGATAATACTAAAGTCGTATGTTTTTCCCTGTTCGAAAACAAATGGAACACGGGTAACCTCCTGGCCATTGTTGTAGCCTGCAATACGTTTTGATGCCGGTTCGAACCTGATCTGATAAGATCCGCTCAGGTCAGTTTTTGCATTAAAGTTTATAGAGGCTGTTCCGTTAAGATTGCTTAAAGCTAGTTTTCCTTTAATCATAGTTGTTCCGTTAAGGGCTGCAAACCTATATCCTGAAGCTGAAGAGCTTCCGGTTAGGGTATAGTTACCAGCCGATCCGCTAACGGTGCCGGTTTGAGCGCTAACGATAGCATCGGCATCTTTACTGAAATAACTTTTCACGCTACTTGGAGCTTTTACCGCAAGTTTATCATTGCCCAGCTTAGTAATTTGCTGGCTGATGAGGTTTCCTCCCCACGTACGAACACCATTATCGTTTTCCGGATTGCGGCGGTGTGCCCAGCCGAAAGCATAACGTTCAGTACCGTTGCTTGCCGTTTTACCGGCATAAAACTGATGCCCGTCAAACATATCCATTCCGTCTGCTGGTTTGAACCATGGCCCTGCTGAAGAGGATGCAACCCTGTAATGGGTTCCCGGGCTTGTGCTCCAATCTTCTGCAAAAAGCATAAAATATTTGTCATCAATTTTGAAAACATCCGCACATTCGAGCATCAGGTAATCGCCTTCAACAGAAAGAGGTCCTCTTAACTGCCAGTTATCAGTTGCCGGATCGGTGCTGGTGTAAACCAGAATCACACCCTTTCCGTCTTTCTGAGCACTCACCATCATCCAATAGGTGGAAAACTCGGTATTATAGAATACATAAGGATCCCTAAAGTCTGTTGTTGCATAACCGTCTGGCGCTTTCAGCGCAAAACCAGCCTTCTTTGTCCAGCCTGTAGTTGTGCTGCTGGTGGCATACATAATCGCTTCGCGGGTGTTGGCTGAAACCAATGCGCTGTTGGTATTCTGCAACCAGCTGTTGTTTGCATTATAACCTGTATAGTAAAAGTAATTTGTATTTCCAGCCTTTACCATAGACCCGGTGCCAATGAGGTTATCTTGGGTAGATTTATTGCCATAAGGAATCATCTCGCCATCATAGCTGAAGTCTAACAGGTTTTTAGAACTCAGCTTGTGGATAGCGTGCTGACCAGTGCTGCTTTGCTTCACCTGGTCGGGATCATCGTGCAGAAAAAACAGTTCGAACTGTCCGTTCACATAGGAAGGCATCACATCACCAACCCATCCTGTTGACTGGCCTGTAGTGGAATTCGGGCTTATTTGTGGTTTCGGGAAAATGTTAAATTTCTCTTCGCTAAAAGGCTCCGCCGGAGCGTAGGTTTTTTCTTTGGTGCAAGAGAGGAATAGCGATATCGCCATTCCTGCTAATAATATTCTTTTCAATGCCATGTTATATCACTATTTGATTGTGAATTTATTTTTTTAGATAGTCGATCGCATTTTTGGTGAGTCTGCGAATATTGGTAATAAACCTGTTGTTGGTAGATGCACCATTTTGAGGTTCAGAATACCAGTCATAAGCACCAAAAGTGATAACAACGACATTTCCAGAGCCGTTTGTCTGAGGCCATTCGGCGATGCCAACGCGGCCGTCCAGGTTATCATCCCATGCTTCAGATGCCAGGTTTATACCACCTGTCTGCTGACGCCATCCTGCACCATTCATGTAACCTCCCCAGTCTGGAAGAAACCACCATGCTGTATGGTTAAGCCTGAATGTTCCTTTTTGCAAAAGGTTGGCTTTCCCAGTTTCATAAGTCTCCAGCCCCTGAAAGAGGGGATGCGATTCCTTGCCTTTGAAAGAGATACCCCAATCGCTACCGTTTTCGATAAAACCAGCGCCAAGGGCAAAATCTCCAAAAACATTGTTTGGCCCTTTACCAGCCGGCACCACGCCTAATGCCTCTACGTACCTACCCGCCATAGAGGTTAACAGCAAAGTTCCGCCTCCATTTCTGTATGCCTTGAGCGCATTGATAACGGCTGCACTAGTTGCCTGAGCAGGGAGATCTTGTGTAGAATCGTAATGCCACCAAATCACTTTATAGTTAGACAAACGCTTACCTGTTTCCAATGCGCCGAATGAAATATAGTCTGCAGTAGGATAAGTAGCAAAAAACCAGTCACTTGCTGCTTTTTCATCCGGGTTGGTTATTGTCGATCTTGAACTTGCTGTACCTAAAAATGCGTACTCACTTACGGAATTGCTGATGAAGGTAACCTGGTAACTTGTGGTAAAATTACCTTTAGTGAACGTGTAGGTTACCGGTTGAGTGAAATCCTGTGCTGTGCCACTTAGCGGACTAACCACAACATCTGGCTCTGCTTCTATGACTGGTTTAATTCCAACTAAATCTGTTCCGTCGGGGAGAATTAACGTTGCAGTACGGTTATCGTGATTTATCGATGCCTTTAAGCTGCCCACAGAGACGCTTTTGAGTGGAGGAATAATTTTTACCGTTGTGGAATAATCTTTGAAAAGATTTCCATTTACTACCCTGAAATCCACGGCACCCGTAAAATTGATGGGCTTATCAAAATTCATGGAACTTGTTGCGCCATCTGGCATTTGCGCCTTCGGTGTCAAACTTGAAATATCTGTACCAAAAGGAACATTAACACTTATCGTACCCGTTTTTTGGTCGATAGTAGCAGCAATACCATTAATCGAATAAGACAAGAGCTGAACCTGACTGTCAAGTTTAAAATCATTGTTCTTATCCTTTTTGCAGCCCATAAATATTAAGACCGCAGCAAAAGCTAAAAATGCTTTCAATATTTGCTTTAATTTCATTTTCTAATCATTTAGAGGTTAGTAACCTGGATTTTGAACATAGTTATTTTCACTAAAGAAGATTTGATTTTGAGGAATAGGCAGGTATTCGTCTCTTCCTTTTGTAAATCTTGCAGTAGTATAAATACTTCTGGTACTTTTTTCCGAATCAAAAAAGGAGTTGATCACCTGATCGGCTACGCCCCATCGGATGAGATCAAAAAACCTTTCGCCTTCCAGCGCCATTTCTAAACGACGTTCAAATCGCAGGGCCTTTCTGGCGTTTGCCTGATCCCAAACGATGTTTGTTCCTGGAACATATTGCTGTACGTTGTATTTAGAGGTAGGCTGTCCGTTAGCCATCACCAGTTTTGCTGTACTTTTAGATGCCCGGTCTCTTATGGCATTTATAATCGGTAAAGCCTCCGTCTGCCTGCCCAGTTCTATCAGCGCCTCTGCTTTAAATAACATCACATCAGCTAACCTAATCATGATCCTGGCTTTTGTATTGCCGAAAAAGGGAGCAATATTTATAAAACAGTCACAATCTGGTGATACGTTTTCTTTCATGGAATTATAAGTTCCATACAGCGGAATATTCCTGCTCCAGCTAGCTGTAACCACTCTTGCCGGATCATATTTCCATGGAGCCCCGGGACGTGATATGGTGTGGTCTACGCGTGGATCGACTGTATTTGTAGCGAAATCGACATTTTGCTGGTTGAAAGTATCAAATAATGGTAAGCCTGTAGTTGTTGTTCTGAAAGCATTCATCAGCGTTTGTGATGGTTTTTGAAAATCGCAGCATCCAATACCTTGTGGCACCGTAAGCATATCACCAAAGTTCACCCGGCCACGTCCTGCGCCATCATTACTGGAAAACTGAACGGACATAATGGCTTCAGTACCATTTTCAAAGGTTCCAGATGTGAAATTATTTGCAAAATCTGCCTGTAGCTTGTAGGATGAGGCTAACACCTGATCAGATGCATCAATAACCTGTTGTAAACGGTTCTGGTCTATTCCTGTTACAGCGTGTGTTGCATTCTGCGTATACGCCTGGAACAAACGTGTTTTCGCCAAAAAAGCGTAAGCAGCAAATTTGTTGGCTCTTCCTATCTGTGGCTGGGTTGCCGGTAATGCCTCGGCAGCAGCTTGAAAATCGCCGGCAATCTTCTCTAAAATCTGATCCCTGCTCAATGCATTGTTCTTCACTAATTTGTAGTCATCTGAAGGTACTGTATCATCAATATATGGGATATTTTTAAACAGGTTTTCTACCATCAGGTACCAGTAACCACGTAAGAAACGAAGTTCTGCTAAACGGGTTTTAACCAAGGGATATTCAGCTTCGCTAAATTTGCTTAACACCCTGATGCCTTCATTTGCCCTCCTGATGCCTACATAAATATTAAACCAGATACCGTCATAGTTCCATTGGTCAGGTCTGGAGGCAATAAAAGTCTCCATATTATGGAAAACATCTCCATCATTGATACCGCCGCCGCCTTTATAGGCATCATCAGCGCGGATATTCCCATATTGGTACATACTAAATGCCCTGTTAATTTCATCGTTTCCTAATTGTGAATAGGCGGCGGTAACAAAGCCCTCGGCCTGTGCCGGAGTGGCCACCTGGCTTTCGTTAAGCGAACCCTTAGGCCCTACTTCAAGTGCTTTTTTGCAGCCTGTAGCTAATATTAGCGATACAGCAAGGGTGATTATATATTTTTTCATAATAAATATCAATTATTAAAATCTTACGTTAATTCCGGCTGTAACAACCAGTGGGTTAGGGTAGCCGAATCCCGGTGTCTCCGGATCCAGACCGGTGAAAGATTTCGACTTCATTAAAATGGCTAAATTATCTCCTCCGATATATACACGAAGATTCTGCATTTTTAACTTACTGATCAGCTGTTTGTTAAATGTATAGCCAATCTGTGCATTTCTCAATTTAAGATAAGAGCCGTTTTCTATAAAATAGGTTGAAAGACGGGCCTCGTTATTATCATCGGTTAACGCTACTGCAGGAATATCAGAATTTGGGTTGGAAGGTGACCATGCGTTTAACAGTCTCGCGCCTTTATTTGAAGAAGATTCAACGGCACTCCAGAAATCCGTATAAGATTTGGCATCATTTCGTACAGCTACATCACCTATACCCTGCAGAAGAAAAGAGAAATCAAAATTTTTGTAGTTGATATTTGCGTTGAACCCATAAGTATATTTAGGCAGCGGATTTCCAATCCAGGTTTGGTCATTTACATCGATAACACCGTCATGGTTTAAATCCACATAACGGATTCTGCCAAGTCCCTTGTTAGGTTGCGAAGCAGAATTATTAACTTCGGCCTGAGTCCTGAAAAGACCATCAGTGACATAACCGAAGAAAGATCCAACAGTTCTCCCCAGAATATTCTGTCCCTTGCCATCACCTCCGTAAGCGTTCACTACTGCCGGAGGCAAATAGGTAACCTTATTTCTAACCATATCGAAATTTCCGTTCACATCGATACTTAAATCATCCGTTAGGCGGCTTTTGTGGCCCAGGGATAGTTCGAATCCACGGTTTTCCATAGATGCACCGTTTACATAGGTATTACCGCCTTCTCCAAGTACACCAATGTATGGAGGAAGCAATAATATGCCAGTGGTTTTCTTAATGTAATAGCCAACACTGCCATAAAGTTTTTGTTTCCAAAGTGAAAAGTCCAGGGCAGCATTGCTCATTTCTGTTGCTTCCCAACGCAGGTTTGGATTGGCATTCTGCGACAGATAAAATCCTGAAGGAAGTACGCCGCTTTTATTTCCATTGATATCGTAAGCGGTGATATTGTAATTGGACAGGTAAATATTATAAATCGCATTGTTATTAATCTCCTGATTACCAGTTTTTCCCCATCCTGCATGAAGTTTCAGATCGTCAACAATTGAGGTATTATTCTTTACAAAAGATTCTTCGCTAATCCGCCAGGCGCCTGAAAATGCAGGGAACCAACCGTATTTGTTATTTGCACCAAACCTGGAAGAACCGTCTCTTCTGATGGTTGCAGACAGGAGGTAGCGATCCATATAAGAATAGTTTGCTCTACCAATGTAAGACATGAGCACATTTTTTGCACCACTGCCGCTGTTGTCTTTTATACCAGTACCGGCATCTAAATAAAGGTAATCAGGGTCTTCTAACACAAATCCTTCCCTCGAAGCCATAAAAGTGTTGGAGTTCTCTACATAGTGTTCAGTTCCTGCAAAGGCATTAAGGCGATGATTGCCCGACTCCAGGCTGTAATTCAAGGTATTGGTCCAGGTGGTTTTTACATTGTGTGTCTGGGTATTGATTACTTTGTTCACATCATTAACCAGGTAACCACTCTGGTATTTTTTTTGCCAGTTCCTGCTGGTGTAGTCACCGTAATCAATCCCGAAATTGGATTTGAATACCAAACCTTTTGCGATTTTAACATCTGCAAAGAAATTACCAAACAATCTCATGAAGTCATAACCATTCTGTTGATTGTCTTCCAGCACCCGGACAGGGTTCTGGCGATCGTTCATCCCGTCTACCGGACCACCCCAGCCTATGCCGTCTACGGTGTGCACAGGTATAATAGGCAATGCCTGCAGCGCAGAATTAATAATATCGGCAGCAACTTCTTTTGTTTTGGTTATACTCAGGTTCTGACCTATCGTTAATGCTCCATTGAATAACTTATAGTCTGAATTTATTCTCGCCGAAATACGGTTGAACCCGGTTGTTCTTACAATGCCTTTGTTGTCAAAGTAGCCCAGAGAAAGTAAATAATGTCCGTTTTCAGTTCCGCTTGAAACCTGGGCATCATAATTCTGAATGATACCAAGCTGGGATATTTCTTTAAACCAATCTGTATCTGAAGTGCGAAGGGTTTGTGTGGCGTTTAGAAATTCGGGTAAAAGCACTTTGTTCAATACAGGCTGATTGGTATTTGGGTCTACCTTCCAATCAAACTGATAACGCAATCCGTTCGAATTCGGGTCGAGGTTTTTGTTGACATAGGCCTGCCACAAAATTTTACCATAACCTTCTGCATTCAGCATCTCTAACTTATTTACATAGGTAGAAAGCGAAGAATATGCATTTCCGCTCAACTGTGTCTTACCTGTTTTTCCCTTTTTAGTGGTGATTACAATTACGCCGTTTCCTGCCCTGGCGCCATAAATACTGGCAGATGAAGCGTCTTTAAGGATCTGCATCGATTCGATATCAGCCTGATTGAGTTCATGCATGCCTGACTTGGTAGGTACGCCATCGATAATGTATAGGGGATCATTGTTATTTAAAGTTCCGATACCCCTGATTCGGATGGTTGCCGGAGCGCTGGGCGATCCATTCCCGGTGATGTATACCCCTGCTACCTGGCCCTGTAAGGCTTTCATCGGATTGGCTACAGATTGTTTTTTAAGTTCATCTACATCCACAATGGCCACATCGCCTGTAAGATCTTTTTTTCTTTCCGTTTGGTAGCCGGTTACCACCACATCGTTCAGGTTGGTGGCAGAGACTTCCAGTTGTGCGTCTACTACAGAGGTACTGCCAACTTTGGAATTAACCGTCTGAGCACCCATGTAAATAAATCGAAGGGTTTGTCCTGCTGCGGCCTGGATTAAAAACTTTCCCTTTTCGTCTGTTTGGGTTGATTTACCAGTTTCTACATTATAGATGGTAGCTCCCGGGACTGGTTTTGAGGATTTATCGGTAACCGTTCCGGTAATGTTTCGGATTTGTGCATATGTACTTGCTATAAAGCAAAACACAAGAACACAGCAAAGTATTAGTTTTCTCATAAAATATGGTTTATAATGGTTAGTTTTCTATATAATCAGCATTTGCCGCTTATGTAGTGTATTTATTTTATTAACCGTTAAGCAGCATGATGCGTACTATTACGGTCAGGTTTTGTAGCAAATAATTCGTTATAGAAAGCCTGGTAATCATCAAATTTGTATTCGGGGCATCCGCCCTTCTTGGTTGCAATAAAGGCCCCCATCGCAATCGCTTTTTTAAGGATCTGCAAGGGTTGCTCCTGCCGATTATGTGCAGCGATAAAAGCCGCCAAAAAAGAATCGCCACTACCAATTGTATCCTTTACCTTTACCTCATTTCCCCAAACATTATAGGCCTTATCTAGATTATAGTATGCGGCACCAAACTCGCCTTTGGTTACAATAACCTCGGGGATTTTGAACCGCTCTTGTATGAACCGTACCTGATCTGCTTCCCCTTTTAAAGAACCACCGAACATAATTTGTACAATACCCAGCTCCGCCTCATTAAACTTGACAATGTCTGCCTTCGATAATAAATGACCTAACTGAGCCTGATTGATAAAGGGCGGACGGAGATTGATGTCAAAAACCTTAATGGCGTCGTTATCCAACAGATTGTAGAGGGTATTTCTTGAGGTTTCGTTTCTGGACGCTAAACTTCCGAAAATAAAGTAACTTGACGGTTTGATGTGCTTAATGAGTTGTTGGCCTTGATCAATAAAATCCCAGGCCACCGGAAATACGATTTCATAACTGACTTCATTTCCGTTGTTCATTTTAGCCAGCACCTGGCTGGTTTCATATTGCTCATCAACTTGTAGAAGCCCGGTGTTTATTCCCCAGTTTTCCATCAGTTCAAGGAGTTTCTGTCCATTTTCATCCTTGCCAATCCGGGTGATCAGGCTTGAACCCATCCCTAACTTATTGAGGTGATAAGCAACATTTAATGGTGCTCCTCCGGGCTGCGGACCGTCTGGCAACACGTCCCACAGAATTTCTCCGTAACACGTGGCTGGAGTGGAACTGTGGCTGAGGTTATTTATCATATTATTCATATATCAATTAATGTACTAAAACAACATTTTCACCTATCTGCTCCAGAGACTTGCCCTTTGTTTCAGGCATCATTTTCCAAACGAACACCAACTGCAGGACCATCATCCCAGAGAAAAAGAAAAATATATTTGCGCCTCCAAATGCTTCTGCCAGATAGGGAAAGCAGAATGCAATCAGTGCTGCCATTACCCAGTGGGTAGAACTGCCTAGTGTTTGTCCCTTTGCCCTGACCTGATTTGGGAAGATTTCGGAAATGAATACCCAGATAACCGCACCCTGAGAAAAAGCAAAGAAAGCAATAAAGAGCATGACATAAATTGGAATTTCGAAACCGCTGGACGAACCGCCTAGAAAAGCAAATGCAACAAGTCCAAGGGATACAATAAGGCCTATGGAACCGATAAACATCAAGGTTTTCCGACCAACTTTATCGATGATATTGATAGCCAGTAGTGTAAATATAAAATTAACCATTCCAATACCGACAGTGGATAAAAGCGAAGAATGTGCACCAAGCCCTGCCATCTCAAAAATTCTTGGCGCATAATAAATGATGGCGTTTATTCCTGATACCTGGTTGAAGAAGGCAAAAAGCACGGCCAGAATAACAGGTGTTTTGTATTTTCCTGAAAAAAGCCCGTCTGAGGATTTGTTTTGCAGCATATCATGACCTGACTTCTGAATAGCGGCAAGCTCTTCATTGCAGTTTAGCGGATTGATGATGCGCAGGATTTCCAATGCCTTATCGTAAGCGCCACGTTTAAGTATAAGCCATCTTGGGCTTTCAGGAATAAAGTAGATTAGCACCAGGAATATTATGGAAGGAAATGCCTGAACACCAAGCATCCATCTCCATGATGCCTCGCCTCCCTGGCTTAGCAGATAGTTTGAAAGATAAGATATTAATATACCCAGTACAACATTGAACTGGAAAAGCCCTACAAGCCGGCCTCTTCTATGTGCCGGGGATACCTCTGAAATATAAATTGGTGCAGTTACAGATGATATACCCACGCCCAAACCGCCTAAGAAACGGAATGCTAAAAAGATATACCAGTTATCTGCAAGAGCAGTACCCAGCGAGGAGAGCAAGTATGCAGCAGCTACGAAATAAAGTGTATTTTTTCTTCCGAAATAATCAGATGGACGGGATCCGACCAGCGAGCCGATTACCGTACCGATAAGTGCAATGGATATGGTAAGCCCATGCGCAAATGCAGAAAGGTTCCAGAATTGTTGAATGGATTTCTCAGCGCCTGAAATAACAGCTGTATCGAATCCAAACAGAAAGCCGCCTAGGGCTACGACCATGGACCAAGCCAGGACGGAGTGTTTTTTCATAAGGGTTTATTTATTGGTTGAGGATTGCAAGTTGGTCAAAAACAGGAAGCGAGGTCAACAAATCTGTTCCAAAAAAATACAATCCTGACACATCACATAAAGGATTGATTAACAGATTATTAAAATTTATTATTTTTAACTAATCTGATATAGTTACACTTTTGAAACATTAATATTAAGATTTTGATGCATCAGCACCTTTCATCCCATCGCTCCAAGAGGGGCGCCAATTCCTTAAAGTTTCAAATTTGATTATCTTTAGAATTATTTTCTTACAAACAGGATCCTAACCAGATACAGCCCGTGCACGCACAGACCTTATTAAATGATAAATATGACCGCAAGACTTCACTTCCTTCATAGGATACTTATATTGGTCTTCCTGACGGCTATTCTTTGTGGCTGTAGCGACAAGAAAAAGGAACCAAAATACGTTATAGGATTTTCGCAATGCGTTGGCTCGGATTTGTGGCGAAAAACCATGCTGGAAGAGATGAAAATGGAACTTTCGTTACATCCAGGCGCCACATTGGTATATAGAGATGCAAACAACAGCAATAAAAAACAAATTTCACAGGTCGGGGAACTATTAAAAATGGACATTGATCTGTTGATTATATCTCCTAACGAGGCCAGGCCACTCACTCCAATCGTTGAACAGGCTTATAATAGTGGCATCCCTGTGGTGATTATCGATCGCAAAACATCATCATCGGCTTATACGGCTTATGTCGGCGCAGACAACTATCAGATTGGCAAGATGGCCGGACAGTATGTATCTGGTCTGCTTAAGGGGAAAGGAAATATTATGGAAATTATGGGACTTCCCGGCTCCTCTCCTACAATAGAGCGCCAGAGGGGGTTCTCTGAAGGACTTCAAAAATCCGGTAATATTAGAATTTCGAATCAGATCTATGGCGATTGGCTAAAATCGCACGCTATTGAGGAGCTGCTGAAAATGAAGGAGGCATTACGTACCACAGACCTGATTTTTGCTCACAATGACCAGATGGCTTCCGGAGCCAGGGAAGCGCTGGATAAACTTGGAATTAAAAGGAAGGTAGCCATTATAGGAATAGATGCACTACCTGGACAAGGCGGTGGTCTCCAAATGATCGAAGGCAAAGTGATAGATGCTAGTATGCTTTACCCAACAGGAGGTAAAGAAGCAATTTCAACAGCATTCCGTATCCTTGGAAAAGAATCCATCCTCAAAAAAAATATCCTTCAGTCTGTAGTGATCGATTCATCGAATGTTCAGCTTATGAAACTGCAGTGGAACAAATTTAGCAGCCAGCAGAAAGATATCGAGCGGCAACAATCTCTCCTGGCTGAACAACGTTCTTTATTTGACAACCAACAGCTTACCTTAAACGTCACCGTGGTTACCTTGGTACTTTCTGTGGTGTTCGGGGGATTGGCTTTTTTCTCCCTACTGGAAAACAGGAAAATCAACAAAAACCTGGAGGCGAATAACCTCGAAATCCTTGAACAGCGTAATAAGCTTATTGAGATGTCTGAAAAAGCTAAAGAAGCAACAGAGGCCAAACTGAACTTCTTCACCAATGTATCTCATGAATTCCGGACTCCCCTTACCTTGATACTCTCGCCCCTGGAAGATCTGATTAATAATGAAAAAATTAATGCACTTGCAGGAAAAAACCTGAAACTGATCAATAAAAATGTTTTTCGCCTGTTGCGCCTAATCAACCAGCTCATTGAGTACAGGAGGATTGAGTATGGTAAGATGCGCATAAGATCGACATCGAACAATCTTATCGCTTTTATTTCAGACATCATTGAGACCTTTCAGCTCGCTGCAAAGAAACAGAACATAGACCTCAGACTCTTCACTAAAGAATCGGATATAACCGTATGGTTTGATGTGAACATGTTCGACAAGGTCATTTTCAACCTGATATCTAACGCACTAAAATTCACTCCAGCCAATGGAACGGTTCACATTACAGTGAGTAAAGATGATGCTCATGTTTCTATTAAAGTGGAGGACAATGGACCTGGAATGGATCAGGAAGAAATCATCCATATATTTGAACATTTTTATCAAGCAGATTCGAACGCAAAAAAAGGATCTGGATTGGGCCTTTCCCTATCGAAGGAACTGATGAATCTTTTACATGGAGACCTAACCGTAGAAAGCCGGAAATGGCAGGGTACCACCTTTACCGTTACTCTACCCCTTGGGTCATTACACCTTCGAGAAGAAGAGAAACACCTCCAACAGGCGGAAAGAGAAGAGCTTTATGAAAATGCAAAAATCTATACAAGCGAACTAGAGCATCTCAAGAGAGAAAAGAATCATGATTTGTTGCGCGAATTAAAAGAACGGTCGGTATTGATAATCGAAGACAATGCAGACCTTCTGCATTATTTGTCTGAAAAACTTGATAAGGAATACGAGGTATTTATTGCAAATACCGGAGAGAGCGGAATCACTTCTGCCTACGAACAAGTACCAGATCTGATTATCTGCGATGTGGTACTGCCAGACCTATCAGGGAAGAAAATTACAGAGAAACTCAAATCCGACATTCGTACATCCCATATCCCCATCATCCTGCTCACCGCACAAAGCAGTTTAGAACAGCAGATCAATGGCTTCGAGAGTATGGCAGATGCCTATATTGTTAAACCTTTCAATTATGAGTATTTGCTGGCGACTGTGCGGAATCTCATGAAAAACAGGCTACTGCTAAAGTCGCACTACACAAGCGACATCAGTTCCGGAAACAGGCAACCCGTTTCGAAAAGCCTGGATAAAAAATTTGTAAATGATTTTTCTGGTCTCGTAGAACAGAACCTGAGCAATGAAAACTTCAGTGTAGAAGAGATCAGTAAAGCCCTGGGAGTTTCACGGGTACAGTTATACAGAAAAGTAAAAGCCTTACTGGATTGTAGTGTAACAGACTACATTATAAACAGAAGGCTAAAAAAGGCAAAATTTTTATTGATCAATGAAAGGTATACAATAGCAGAAATCACCTATATGGTCGGTTTTTCCTCACCAAATTATTTTTCGACAGTATTCAAATCAAAATATGGCTTGAGGCCAAGTGAGTTTAAGAGAAACCAATCAACAACCCAATAGAGGGAAAGGAACTTAGAGGTGTATCGTCCGGTAATCAAATTGGTGGCCAGTTTGGCCCGAAACAGAGCGATCACTTTCACTGGAACAGACAGTAAGTTGCATATGCAGAGTATGCACAGTATTATGCAAATATATGGAACCGTATCTCGCCTCAGGTCAGTAGAATAGTTTTATCAGGATAATACCAATAAACCGCGCGAACTGGCAGATTCAAAATACAATGAACGTGTTTTTGAACGACCGAAAAATGGGCATCATGGCCCGATGATATTTTTGGCGATGCTCCTTGCAAACCGTTCGATGTCTTTTTATAAGCATTTCAATCTGCTAAAAAAAGCTTTCAAAGAACTTTTATCTACACCGTTGGATCTCCCAAATCCAAATGCTAAACAATTTCTAATTATCCCTGAAGTTTGTGCAATCGAGTTAAACGGCGCAAAATCTTCGACAAAATCGTTCGTGAATCTATTGCCTAAGGCTAAACAAAAAGGAATTACCTATTCTAGAAATCCTGCCCGAGATCAACCTGACTTTACGAGTTTAAAAACCCGCTGTGGTACAGCTAAGGCCGGATAATTGAGCAAACGGATTACGTAAGAAATGCACAGACCTGCCTGTAAAGACTTAGTTTAGCTAACCTGTTTCTGAAGTGAGTTTCCCAGCTCAAGGTTAATTGGCCAGGATGATTTTTCCGAAAAAATTTCCGGACACCATAAGGTCGTGCGCTTTGCCGGCATCTTTTAATGGAAATACATCCTGAATAGGTGCGCTGAGGGAGTGATCAATCATCAGGATGAAAATTTGCCCCATACGCGTCCGAATCTCCTCATCAGAAAATGCATTTAAACTAAAGACATGAAGACTTAAAGATTGGTGCACTCTCTTCAGAAACGACATTCCAAAATCTATTTCGGGACTTCCGGCTAAACCACCCGCAATAATGTAGTTACCCCGTTTTGCAAGTAAGTTAACGTAAGCATCCATATCACTTCCGAGCACTAAATCCAGGATCGAATGATAATTTAAACTCAAATTTGCCAGGTTATCGGTCATTAAAAAATCATCAATACCGATATTTTCGAGGTGTATTTTTTTGTGAATGGATCGCATTGCCGCTGTTACGTGGATTCCTTTAGTTTTTGCAATAAGCGCAGCTACGGTGCCGATTCCTCCGGTGGCGCCCCTTAATAAAAGACGATCTCCTTTATCCAGATTAGCTAAATCCATGGCGAATGAAGCCACCAGTGCATTTACACCGAACGCAACGGCCTTTATTGAGGTTATTGGTGCAGGTATCTCCACTAAGGCCTCAGTTCGTACAGCAATCTCTTCCGCATAACCACCGCTAAAAAGCCTGACAAATACTTTTTTGCCAAGCCAATTCTTATCTACATTCTTACCGAGTACAATTACTTCACCCGCTGCCTCAATGCCAGGGATAAACCCAGGCTCGGGCAATGGGGCATAATATCCCTGTCTGGCAGAAACATCTACACGGCCAACACCTGCCGCTTCGATTTTAATCAATACTTCCTGATCGCCTACAATAGGTCTTGATTCAGTGATGTAAGTAAGCACCTCCGATGAGCCAAACTCGCGTACCCTAATCGCTTTCATATTTTTAAATTTTGAAACAAAACTATATGTTTCATCCTTGAAAAAATAGCCAGGTAACCAGACGGTAACCGGTTACTTTAAAGTAACGGGTAAAAGAATCATTATCTTCGAATGGAATTTTATATGGGAAATAAAGATCAGATTCACTCGCAATGCAGGCAAACCTCGATTGCGATTAATGACGCACTGGATTTGCTAGCGGGAAAGTGGACGCCACTGATTATAATGGCGCTGTTGGTAAGAAAAGTTTTGTGTTTTACAGCATTAAAAACGGAGATCGAAGGGATATCATCGAAAGTATTATCCAGCAGTCTTAAACGTTTGGAGCAGCAGCTTATTATAGAAAGAAATGCTTCATCTGGTCAGCTAGGCAAAATAGAATATAAACTCACTGATCATGGGAGAAATCTTGAAAAACTGCTAGAACAACTCTCAGATGTTGGTATTGCACATCGTATTATGCTCACCGGACGAAATGTTCAAGAACGTGCAATAGCAGAGTTTGAGAATTTCGGCACAAAACATATTCTATAAACGCTACCCCCACGGATAAATGCTGTAGAAAGATTTTTTTGTCATCTGGCATTTTATTAGGTCCATAGCATCACCCTAAGACCAAACAAGATTAAACACAGATAGAATGGCTATCTTCCACAGGATAACCACTCCATCTGTTAATTATTACTTTGATTCTCCAGGCCTATGTTTATGTGGTTTTAGATCTGGGTACTTAGGTTTAGTGTCAGGTGTAACCATGTGCCTCTTGTCTGGCGTGCCATCTTGCTTATTTGGCTTAGGTCCAGGTTTAATTGCTTCGATTTTTTCCATAAAGTTTTTATATTGATTTAAGTGACTACAAATCTAAAACAGAACTTGGTAGCGTACTTACGGTTTACCTTATAACATATAAGAAGATTATGGGATAAGGTTAGTTTTGAAATTGTTTTAGATATACATACCTTCATTTCTTAACGGCAAAACCATTTCTTACATTATCTGAAACAGAATGAAAAATATTCTATTCTACTTAATACTTCTACTAAGTTTTAACTGTTTTGCACAGAAGATAAGGGTGCAGAATTTTAGACTCATAAGCTATGGTATTACATCTTCCAGGAATATAGAAATAGATTCTTATTCAACCATTGATCCAGATGGAAGACTGAATATTTATGTTAATGGCAATAGCGGTGCGGCTTACTACACTGCCCAATTATCTGATGATGAAATTAACGTTGTAAACAAACTAGCTGAAAAAGACCTGCGAAGTTTTATCAGAACGAAAAAACTTAGTACAGGTATGTATTATGCCGGAGGAAGGGATTACATTTCATTCAATCAAGGCAAGACGCAAAGTAGTATGTGTTTTATAGCACCTTTTATGACTGAGGAGTTTAACGAGGTAATCGGGTTGCTTACCGATAAAATTTATAAACAAGATGATTCAACAAAAATGAAACAGTTTAAAATTGATTTCATCAAAATTAAAGCAGAGATTTATAGACAAGGTAAGATTGACAATTTCTTGCCGAAAAAAGAATTACCCCCATCCCTCTAGCTATATTTTAGAACAACACCTTATGATCACAAAATACTTTAAACGCTATTATGAAGAAATTCGGATTGAAAAATCTGAAAGGTGGGGAACTTGTAATTATTATTTTGAAGCTGATCTAAATGGAGAAGTAATTCGGCAGATTGAAGTTTATGAAAATAATAAAGTATTAAAATACAGCGAACAAATGATGGAAGATGAATTTGGCTTTCTTACAGACCAACCAATCGACCTCATAGATTTTAAAGAATTTGAAATAAATAAAAATGACTTTGAATATCAATGGCACAGGTAAATGGTATTTAAAAATGATTTGGCTAACTCGATTATGAGCTAATTTAATCAGGTAGAACTAATGTAGTTTGATCATGATTAAATTGTCGGGTTCTATTTATTTTGCTACTAGCAATAAGCTAATATGAAATTTTTCATGAATCAAAACATCGTCAAATGGCTAAGGTGGTTATTCTTGCTACCTGTTTCAATCCTAATGACTGCGGTTATTTTTTATCTTCCTGAATTATTACCAGGCATTATTGTGTCGAAGAATTCAGCAAAAAATGTTATGCATGTCTTGAGCCCGTTTTTCACAAGTATCATCTCTATACTTTCCGCTCATGTTATCGCTCCAAATGATAAATTCAAGGCCTCATTAGTAATAGGTTTAATCTGGCTGTTGATACTTTCAATAGCACTATCGATTGTTATTTTTAAAGTGAAGTTTTACGGCCAACATCAATATATTTTAGATGGAGGCATGGCGCTTATTAGTGCTGTAACAGGTATCGCAATAGCACTGTTGATGAGTTGGAAATTGCAAAATCTTCAAAGAAATAAATAAAAACCGGCTAATATCAATATGTTGGAAGAATGAAATGCATACGCATTGTATTTAAACAGTGTATTCCATTACCGCATTCATAAGAACTAAGTTAGTAAGAATCTCCTTCATTCAGCATTGTAGCGGTCATGCCGATCTCTTCTTGTTTTCTCTTTTAGACTGGACGGCCATAACTTCATCCACCGTTAACTTTTTATTGGCATAGCATTCTCCTCTTTCCATACGCTTTCGCCGTACGATTAATCATCTTCTTCAGTTTGGCTATGCAATGCCGCGATTAGACTATGCCGCAGCGTTGAAGGTTGATCATCTTTGCCTATATCAAAATTTAATGAACAGTAAAATGAAACTATTACAAACACCCATCATCAGCTTTAGTCCGGTTGTGTTACCTGTAACAGGCCGCCATGTAGACCTTGAAATAAAAGTTTCTGCCCCTGCGAGCGGAAACAACTTGCCGGTTATTCTTCTTTCGCACGGGCACGGTCCCTCTAACTTTCTTTCTTCGTATAGAGGATATGGACCCCTTGCAGATTTTTTTGCCGCAAAAGGGTTTGTTGTCATTCAACCCACTCATCAAAATTCTAAAGCATTGGGGCTTCCCTCATCCCTTCCTGAGGCACCCTTATTTTGGAGTTCACGCCCCGCGGACATGAAATTTATCTTGGATCACCTGGACGAAATTATTTCAACAGTACCAGGACTAATCGAAAGGGTTGATAAAGAAAAAGTTGCGGCCATCGGCCATTCCATGGGAGGCCACACTGTAGCCATGCTGGCAGGCATGGAAGTAACTGACCCCGCAACCGGTGATATAGTAAATGCTGCAGAACCCAGGTTGAAAGCCCTGGTGCTCATTGGCACTTCCGGCGGACCTGAAGGATTTAACGGAATCATCAAACAGCAATACCCTGCCTTGGCGGCCGTCAATTTCAGTACCATGACCTTGCCGGCACTCGTTGTGAATGGGGACAAAGACATTAACCTCATGTTCTCTGATGTGGAAAATTGGCGGGCGGATGCTTATTATCAAAGTCCTGGTCCGAAGGAACTGCTGACCGTATTTGATGCCGAACACATCTTTGGTGGCATATCAGGGTATGATGCCCGCGAAACAAGTGATGAAAATCCGGAGCGTGTGGCCTTTGTATGTGAAAGCATTCTTGCCTATATTCGTAGCACATTAGATCCGACTGATACCAGTTGGGAAGACGCGAAAAAAGCCCTTAACGGCGTACGAGGCGCATTAGGCAGCATCGAAAGTAAATTATAATCAGACAATATGAAGGATGAACTGCATAACCACAGATTTGATTCTTTATCAAGGTTGCATAAGGCGCTGGACATGCCGGCACCTATGCACCCTTTGGTAAGCTTAATCAATAATGCTGAAAGAACTATTCCGCTGGAAAGACTTCCCAATCCGCACATCCTGAATTTCTACAAGATTTCTTATAAGATGAAACTCCATGGAAAGTTCAGATACGGGCAGCATGACTACGATTTCGAAGAGGGAGGCATGTTTTTTGTTTCGCCAAATCAGATCACAGGTGCCCACGAACCACTCAGTGATCAATCGGGTTATACTTTGCTTTTCCACCCTGATTTGCTGTTGGGTTATGAACTGGCCAGGAAGATCAAATCGTATGGTTTTTTCTCTTATTCCAGTCATGAAGCATTGCATTTGTCGGAGAAAGAAAAGGCCACGATTATTGCCGTTTTTGAAAATATCGAAGAAGAATTAAACGGCAGGATCGATCATTTCAGTCAGGACGTTATTATTTCCCAGATCGACTTGCTCCTGAATTATGCCAACCGGTTCTACGGCAGGCAATTTATCACCCGTAAGGCGGTAAGCAGCGATGTACTGCAACGCGTAGAAGACATTTTACACACCTATTTCCGGTCGCCGCAAGTACAAAACCACGGGCTTCCAACGGTTCAGTTCCTTTCGGCGCAATTAAATGTCAGTGCCAGTTATTTAAGTGATGTGCTCCGGTCACTTACAGGGCAAAACGCGCAGCAACACATCCATAACCACCTGATTGAAAAGGCAAAGGAACAACTGTCAACAAGCCAGCTTTCGATAAGCGAGATCGCTTTTGATTTAGGATTTGAACATGCGCCGTCTTTTAGCAAACTATTTAAGCTTAAAACCAGTATGTCGCCCCTTGATTTCAGACGCGCTTTCAATTAGGATATATCCGATAGTTTTAAGGCTCCATGCCTGAGCAGAAATTTCATTAAATATGGATGTTACTCTGTTATTCGGTCTAGACATCCTTAATGCTTCTTCGTATTCTTTTCGCGCAGCAGCATCGATTGTACCCGAAACCGGCATTGTTATTTTCGACAGTATAATCATCAACCGGGCGCCGGTATGACTCCAATAAAATGATAATATTAACTAAATTTTATTTCAATTATTTAGGCTATATTTTTAAAAAAAATATATTTGTATATGATTAACGAGAATGAATTTAAGGGTTTAAGCGATGTTGAACTTTTACAAAAAAGAAAAGCAGCAAAATCATCTTTAATTGTGAGCGCTACAATTACGGGGCTTTTAATTGGTGTTGCTATTTATAGTGCCTTCAAAAATGGAATTGGTTTTTTTACATTTTTTCCGTTGTTTTTTGTATTTCTGATTGTAAAAAGTCAAGCCAGTAACAAAGCTTTACTAAGGGAGATTAAATTGCGTAATCTCAAATAAGAGCTATATTTTATATTAATCGTCATACGCCTAAAAGTTTCCAGATCAGCTGTAATCAGGGTGAAAAAGCTTTGCATTGTAAGCTTCTGAATCATGAAGATCATCATACGTTTTGTTTGGCAGGTTTCCTACGGTCATTATCGCATTTAGACTAAGGCCGCAAATGATCCTTATTGAGTAGTTCGTATAGTTGTGAATACAGGCTTTCTGGCGCTATCGGCTTCTGGATAAAGGCATCTATCCCAACATCTTTCCCGGCTACCCTGTCTTCCTCCCTGATGAAGGCAGAGAATGCTATAATAGGGATGTGCCTATTGTATTCGGATAATTCATTTCTTATTTTTCTGGTAGTTTCAATACCATCCATAACAGGCATATTGATATCCATCAGTATCGCATCATACTGTTTTGATTTAGCCTTCATATATGCATCCAGCCCATTTTCAGCTTCATCAACCTGAATATTCCATTCTGATAAAATCTGGCTAGTGACAAATCTGTTTATCTCATCATCATCAGCAAGTAATAAACAAGTATCTGTGAAAGGCTTTAGAACCAGCGCTTTAGCTTCCGATATTTTAGCAACGTCAATGTTGTGCTGAACTTTATACCAATTGGTAAATGTAAAAGTTGTACCCACCCCAACGCTGCTTTCTACATTTAGCGTACCTCCTTTAAGTTCAACCAGTTTTTTAACAATTGGCAAACCTAAACCGGTAGATCCCAGTTTATCGGCCATGGAATTTTCCAAACCTTCATATCTGTTAAAGATCTGACCAATTAATTCATGAGGTATGCCGATCCCCGTGTCAGAGACAGAAAAGCTTAATAAAATCTGAGATTCTCTAACTTCAGAGATGGTTACCTTCACATTTACCCCACCATATTCTGTAAATTTTATCGCATTGTTGATTAAGTTGATCAAAATCTGATTAAGTCTTAACGTATCTGCCATTACAATTTCTGGAATGTTTTTATCAACAAAACATGATAAAACAAGGTTCTTGCTTTCTGCCAGTGGCCTGGTCAGCTCGCATATATCATTAACCAGCCTGCTCAAATCAGTTTCCACCTTATTGATTTTTATCTTCCCGGCATCAATTTTGGATATATCCAGTATATCGTTCACTAATTGGAGTAGATGCTGAGACGAGTAAGTCAACATTCTTAAGAGTTTAGCTTGTTCAACGTCTAATTTAGTCGCTTCAAAAATATGTATCAGACCCAAAATAGCGTTTAAAGGTGTGCGTATTTCGTGGCTCATATTGGCCAGAAAGTTTTCTTTTGCCATTTTACTCTTTTCTGCAATGGATACCATCTCCAGTAACTCTTTTTTATACTGTTCCAGCTGATGGTTTTTATTATTGATTTCCCTCTGTTGAAGAATTAGCTTTATAATGGAATCCACTTTTGCGATTGTAACATGTAAATCAAGCGGTTTAAAAAGATAATCGACGGCTCCAAGGGTTAAACCCTTTACCACGTCGTTGGTACCCATGGAGTAGCCTGTAATTAATATGACCATTACCCTTCGTGTTAATGGACTATCTTTTATGGATTGGAGCAGTTCATATCCCGACATTCCCGGCATATTAACATCTATCAATGCAATATCAATAGAATGATCAATACACATTTGCCAACCTTGTTTTGGGAAGGCGGTACCATAGCATACAATATCGTCTCGCTTTAGCGCAGCTACTAAAAGCTCAACATTACTAAATTGATCGTCAACTATCAGGATATTTATCATTCGTGGTGATATTAAGCATTAAACAATTTTACTGTTACATTGTTTCAAATAAGTTACATAGCGCAAGGCATTAGATTTACGTATATCGTTTAATGACTAATTCAAATTTGAATAAGATATGAACAATAATATAAGATTGAGATATGTGTGAGACAAACAATATCGATAAACCATTAAATCTTTCCTATCTCGAAAAAATTTCCGGAACCAATACGAAGTTTATTATCACAACAATTGACCTTTTCAATTCACGTATGCCAAAGCTAATAGAAGAAATGGAGGATGCAATTGCATTAAAAAACCGGGATAAAATTGCGTTTCTTGGACACAAAATGAAGACTTCGTTTGGCTATCTGGGCAGAGAAGATATTATTGAAGACCTTATAGAAATAGAACAACTTTCAATTAGTAAGGTAAGTGAGGCAAATATGGTACGCTGCTTTGAGCACGTAAAAGCATCAGTTAACAAGCTGAGTGACCAATTAATGAACTATAAAAACCAGTTCCAAAATTGATGGTCAAAGCGGAAAAACACTAGATAACGAAAGTACTGCTGTAAGCTTCCAGGATATTTTAATAAGTTCGAAAATGATTTATAGCCCTATTAGCTGGTACAAGGGAATACTGTAAATGTGTGAAATATAAAATAACATTGTGCCACTAACCTGTCTTTGGTAGATTTTGTGTAGCTACATTTGGCGCTGATAAACACATTTTTTGAGTTTATCCTAAAACGGATTGCTGTAACATCATTACAGCATCCATGCCATCGCTATAACGCTTGCCAAATCCTGATTGACAGAACATATGGTTGATTGCAGCTGGTTGAGCATGGCCGATCTGGCACGCAGTTCATCGGCCCTTTACATTCCACCATCTCCAAACAAACGTTGTGCAACCTGCCCATAGTCATTCCCGTCAAGTCCAAACTGTATCCATCTGTTTTTTATACTCATGGCAAGGGTAACTTTTCCGGTATTACTTAGCACTTTTTCTTGCAATATTTTCCAAACAGATACAGGAAAATCACCACTTTGACTATTCTCGGAGTTTCGTTATTAAATCCCTGGCGAGGCGGCAAGTGGCATAGAAAGCATTATATTTTGCCTTTCTTCATTTTTAAAGTTTAAACCGGGATGCCATGCCGGGCCTTTAAAAAAAGTATAGCTTTTTTGTCCCTCACTATCAACAGAAACACGCTCTACGGCCATCACCTGATCAGGAATGCGGGCACCAAACCAATCCGGATCGGCCTTTCCTTTCCAGGTGACCAGGTAAAGTACTGAACCGGAAGCATAATCTGCTCCCTTTTTTAGACGTTGTGAAGCCATACTGTTGCCATAAAGCGTAGACATTGTTTTGGCTTTTGACTGCAGGCTCACTGCCATTGGCGTCATTTCTAAAGGATTTTCAGGGAGTTTAGAAATACTGCTGACCGAAGCTTCTTTATTGATCCTGTTAGGCGTATTTGGCCTACAGCCCAACATGATTAATATAATAAGGGAAAATATCCCTACTGTGAATGGTAGTTTCATCTTATTTTTTATTAAAATCCTTAATATCAAGTGGTGTGGTAAATACATAATCGTTATTACGCTCGGGCCTGTGACAACTGATGCATTCGGAATCAAATTTCACCGTTTTACCGTAAGGCAATAGGTCGTCGCCTTTCCAGCGTGCCCAGCCCCAACCCTTGGTATCAGCATAACGTTGAACATTTTTGATCATAAACTCTACCTGAACAAATTGACCTGCATAAACGCTCCCATCTTTGGCCTGTTGTTGCTTCCAGGCGGTTTTAGCAAACATGGTTCCGTCTGGCCAGGGATTTGTTTTTCCTTCATGTATGGCTTTAACGGCTGTTGGGTTTCCAAAAATGATGCGGATGGTGCCATTATCAAAACGATCCGTAGTACTTATCGCTTTCCAGTTACGGTAATCTGCGATGTAGCCTATTCCGTTTGGCGATTTTTTCACTTCCTTAATAAAAGTTTGCCCGTTGCCGTTTGCTGTGTTTTCTACTGCTGATGGTTTACTTACAGCCTTATTTAACAGGTAATTTTTGAGCAGGCCGGTGTCTTTCTGATTCAGCTTTGCTGCCGGGTGTAATGCGGTATAACTGCTTAAAGGCATCTCTTTAGAAAGAATAGCATTTAAGGCAGAATACAAGAGGGCATTACGTTGTGGAATAGCAAGGGAATCCCATTGTGAAAAATCCACCGCCTTTCTGCCCTCACGGATATGCGAGGCCACCAAAAAATTAGCAGGGGTAAGCTTATCGAACCATTGCCAGTTGGTTTGAGCAGAATGACAATCGAAACAAGAGGTTTCCAATACCTTGGCTACTTCTTTGGGTACACCTGCCAGCATATTTACCGGCGCTGCTTTTGCAGAACTTAACTCCTTCGGCCTGATCAATTGTGCCAGCAGAACCAGGGCGAGGATACAGAGAATGATTTTGAATTTCATAGCTTATTTTTTTTGATCTAACCAAAATTAGTAACCCCAGCCTCTGCAAGCTATTACAATACCGTGAAAGGGATAAATTTAGCCTTAAAGGCGAATAAATTACTTTGAATAGTCCGATCTTTTTAAGACCTTGACCGCTTAACTCCAATTAAATTTTTCAGTAGATTTTTTATCAATCACATGTTAAGAGGGCGATTACACATTTTACTTTTTGCCGCCATAAGCATAACGGTATTACTGATCAGTTACTTTTCTTTCCGTTACCTTTACCATGGTGCAGCCGAAAAGTTATGGGCCAGCAAGATGGAATCGGGCGCCAGGGAAAGCAGGGAAATTGGCCGCTTGCTCGAACAACAGCTACAAAGTGGACTTCCTCAGGAAACGGTAATCCATAACCTACAGCAAAGCATAGAAAATACCGATACGCAGGGCGAGTTTATTTGCATGTATAATAAAAACGGTATTGAACTTTGTCACCCCAACCCGGCATTAATTGGTCAGAAAATAACAGATGGCAATTCTATGCTCCAATCTGGTAATGCCATAATACCATTTAGTGAAGCCATTGCTCAGCAGAAAAGTTTGGGCGGAACACGAAGTTTTCCGGAAGCGAAAAACAGGAGTTCAGAAATTGTTAATATTTATCCGGTTAAGGGCAGCGATTGGATCGTGGCTGCGCATGCCAATATCGAGGTATTACAAACCGAACTGTCCAGCCTATATAATCAGTTTATTATCTGTTTTTTAACTACAGCCATCATTATTATCGGCAGTTGTTTGTTACTGATCAGGCAGATTTATAGCCGATATGAAAAAGCAGTTTCGTTAGAACTCAGCACCTTGAATGAGAAAGTGAATATTTTGGGCGGCTTAAATGAACAATTGGCCAAATTGCAACAGGAAAACGCCAGCATTCCTTTAAATCCAGATAAGGAAATCGCAAGAAAGCGGATTATTACCTATTTAAAGGACGAATTAATCCATCTTGAAACCGGTGAAATAGCGTTTTTCTTTTTAGACGGCGCCTCCGTTAACATCGTAACGCACAACAATAAAAAATATTCAACTTCATTGAGTTTAGACGAGTTGATGAAACAGCTTGATGATGAACGCTTCTACCGTGCAAACAGGCAGTTCATCATCAGCCTCAACTGTATCAAAACCATTTACATTTATGGCAAAAATCAGTTGAAGATTGTAGTTTCTCCAGAGCCGGAAGAAACCATATTGATCAGCAAAAACAGGGTATCGGACTTTAAAAAGTGGCTCGACCGATAATAATTTCTATTTTAGCATTCAAAGCAACATCATTTAAATCCGTTAAGCTAAGCCGTTAACTTAATCTTTTTCCCTGTTCTTACAGCCTCGTAAATGGCATCAATAATTTTAAGATCCCTTAAGCCTTCTTCACCATCTACAGCAACTACCGGTTTCTTACCTTCAAAAATAATGCTGGCCATTTCATCCATCTGTACCGTTTGATGCGTGGTTATTGGTTGCGTGAGCTCGCCCTGATGTGTTCTACCCTTGATTGGACCATAACCGGTAGAAGGTTGCATTTCTGCAAATCCTTTATCGCCACTCATAAAAAATCTATCCAGGTGATTGATATTGTAACTCGATAAGCAAGATGCTACTGCACCGCCGGGGAAACCCAATTGAAATTGTATGGTTTCATCCACACCTTCTTTAAACTTAACAGGATCAGTTTTGGTTTCCTGTGCAGTCACCCAAACGGGCTCTTCGCCTATCATATACCTTGCCCCGTTAATGGCGTAAATCCCAATATCCATCATTGATCCGCCGCCCGCAAGTGCTTTATTTAACCGCCACTGAGTGGGATCACCTATTTTAAATCCGCATTGGCCCTGGAAAAACATAATTTTGCCGAAGTCGCCTGCATTTCGCATCCTGATCACCTCGAGCGTCCGGGGTTCAAAATGCATTCTATAACCCACCAGTAACTTTACATTTGCTTTTTTACAGGCATTTACCATTTCTTGCCCCTCCCTGGCATTTAATGCCATCGGTTTTTCGCAAATGACATGTTTTCCGGCTTTTGCGATACGGATAACCTGATTGTGGTGCAGGGCATTTGGTGTGGTCACGTAAATTGCATCAATATCCGGATTATTTTTCACCTGGTCGAAGTTTTCATAGTGATAACAATTCGTTTCCGGAATACTATATTTTGCTTGCCAATCCTTAACCTTTGAAGGTGTACCACTAATTACACCAACCAGTTTCGCTTTATTACAAGCTTTCATCGCCTCTGCTACGCGGGTGCCATATCCACCTAGTCCCATAATAGCTACTCTAAGTACCTTACCTTCGTATGGCTGCTCGATCAGGTCAGGAGTGTCAGCAAATGCCGATATTGAACTTAATTGCAACATCAATGCTGATGCGCCCATTTTTTGTAGAAAGTCTCTTCTGGTATTCATAATGGCTTCTTTAGTTACATACCTTATCCATCAAACATTAGCAATAGATGTAATTACACATTTTCTCACTTAATGAACTGATTTACTTTATGATAGGTAACACAGATCGATTACATTTAGTTTTCAGGATATGATTTAAGGCTTTATTAAAAGTACATTCAGGCTACGCCCTTAACATATGGCTATGGATAGGCCATTTACATTCACGAATCTATGGGACCATCAAAGCCGGAGCAATCAAACTCAAAATCCTATCTAAATAACAACCCGGCGATTTTTAAACTGCTGGACTTTGCTATGTAATTTAAATTTAAGTCTTAGCGAGACGCTAAGACCAGATTGTGATTTAATAACAAACGCTGTTTTTTTTGGATCTTATTTAATTTGAATCCTCATCTTTTCGTTTTTTTGACTAATCGATTTTTGGTAAAACTGAATAGTTTTTACCATTCGATATGCCACCCATCTGGCCTATCTTCTATGTCTAAAATATCTAATCCATTTATTAAAGAAAGAAGTGGCTCGTCGGGAAAGTTATTTATTCTTACAAAACAATTTGATTTTCTTGTTTGATGTAGAAAAATCTTTATTAAACGGATGCTTTTCCCACACTATATTAGAATTCAATAGAATTTTAGATTCCATACTTATTATTATTATTTGATATCACATTTTGCAGTTAGGTTTCATCTCTCAGTAGCGTTCACCGAAGGGTCTCTACGAAGTATGAATAGTATTGATTCTCCAGACTCAATACAAACAAATCACTAAAAAATAAAGACTTGATAACAAATCTGTTTTTTGCTTTAATTAATGTCCTTCCCCTTCTTCTTCCACATTTTTTACCTTGCTTAACAAATCATAAGCGCCTTTTACTACCACCTTCGCATCATTAATGTGCTCCGCAAAAGAAACTTGGGTGTAACCATTCTCGGCAACACCTGTTTTTACTTCCATCATCCTATAGCGATAAATTTTGTTATCATTTCCGGCAGGTTGATCTATAAACACGAACTTTTTGCCTTCAAATTCAACAATTGCCGCATCGGGTAGTGCTTCAACCTTGTTCGTGCCGCTTTCTACATAGGCCTTCAGGTACATGCCTGGTAACAACTGGGTATCCTCCCGATCAAGGTGGCAGTGGATTTGTACCGTACGCTCTTTACTAATTTCCCTGCCGATGAGGTAAATTGTAGCCATACGTTCTTTTTCCTCGTTGGCCAGTACAAAGCGAACTTTCTGCCCCAATTTGAGTTTGGGTACATCTTTTTCAAACACGGTGAGTTCCGCATGTAAGTGTTCGGTATCAGCGATTTTAAACAATACATCGGTTGTACTGGCAAAAGCACCAATATTGGTATTCACCTGAATAACATAACCTGCAATTGGTGTATACAGGTTAAAAGTTTTCTGGATCTGTCCTTTCTCCAGCGCTGAAAAATTAATATTCATGATAGAAAGTTTAGAACGTTGGCCCAACAATCTTGCGCTTATACTCTGGTATTCGCTTCTTGCTTTCTGCAATGCTTTTTTAGAATTCACGTTTTCTTTTGCCAATTCTTCCTGTCGGTCCAACTCCTCCTTCAGGAACTGCAGTTGACTTCTATAATCCAGATAATCTTGTTGCATCTGAATAAATTCCGGATTTTGCATAACCGCTACGAGCGCCCCTTTGGCCACGCGTTTTCCTTGCAACATATCGGTACTTTTCAAAATCCCTTCCAGCGGTGTGGAAATAGATACCAGGCTTTGGGGTGGTAAGTCGAGCATGCCGTTTACTTTTGTCGTTCCGCTTAATTCTTTCTGCTCAATTTCGCCCAGGGTAATTTCCGATAGCTTCTGCTGCTCTGGTGTGAGCGTTACGATATCGCTCTTTTGATGAACAAGTTCTTTTTCGGGTTCCTTTTCTGCATTGGGACGGCTACATCCAGCCCAATAAAACGGGAAGGCTACCAGAATAAAATATTTATATAAGGATTTCATGATATTTATGCTTAAAATGATTTGTTGTTACCGGTTAAAAATTCTAGCTGATTAATGCTTTGGCTTAATTGGAGCAGGGCCATTAGGCGCCCCTCATAAATGCCATTTGCCTGTTTCAGGTTCAGCAGGTATTCCGAATAGCCTATTTCTCCGTTCTGGTAAGCAATACGGCTGTTTTTTAATATTAAGGCTGCATTGGCTAAGGCCGAAGTGACAAAATAGTCATACCGTTTCCTGTTTTTCAGGTATTCGCTCAAAGCCTGCTGATATTGTCCTGTAAGCTTTTGCTGCTGGAGTTCCAGATCGTTGGAAGCCATATCCTTATTAATCGATGCAGCCTTTGCCTTTACTGCATAGCCTCTGTAAAACAATGGGACGGCAAGTCCTATTTGAAAGCCCTGAAAACGTTTATCATGTCCAAAAAAAACTTCGCTACCATTAACGTTTTGAAAACCAGTTAGCGATTGGTTGAAATAGCCCAAGGTAAAATCGGGTAAGGCTTTGGCCAGTTCTACTTTGCGCTGTTTTTCGGCAATTACAATCTGCTGCCTGAAATAGGCAATAGCTGGGTTTTCACGTAGAAGCGCAGTATCTCCGATAGAAATTTCGGGTGTTTCTGCTAAAAACCTATCCGCAATTAAGGTTAAGCCAGCACTACCCAGCAGCGTAGCCAGCTGCGCTTTATAAATTTCGATATCAGATCTGTTTTGATCGAGCAGGCTTTGTACATCTTTAAGCTGGGTTTCGGCAGCTACCTTTTCGAGCAGGTTACCCTCGCCAGTTTTGTACTTTAACGAAGCCGATTTTACAAAACCCTTGTAAATACTGTCTTGCTCATGCAGTAGTTTCTCCTTCGAATATAGATACTGAAGATTGGTGTAAACCGTTTTTACCTGAAAAACAAGTTCGTTTTTACTGGAAGCAACCTGCAGCTGGCCCAATTTGATACGCTCATCACTTAATGCCGCATTTGCAGCGAAAAGCGTTGGGAAGGGAATGTTTTGCGAAACGCTGATGTTATTGTCGTTTTTAACCAGACTATTGTATTGCCCATAAAGCATAGATACTTCTGTTTTGGTCATTTCGAAAGCACCTTTCCTAAGTGCCTGCTGCAGTTCTACACCAAGGTTAGCCCTGTTAATCGTCCGGTTATTTTCCAATGCTGAAGATATGGCCTGATTAAGCGTTAATGCCGTTTGGGCTTTAGCAGGCTGCAATCCAAACAAAGCAATAAATACCACTACAATACCTGCTACCGGTGTTATTTTTACTTTTTTGCTGCCCATTTTTTCTGTCCAGATATAAAGTACCGGAAGCACCAAAAGGGTTAACAGTGTTGCAGAGATTAATCCGCCGATAACAACTGTAGCCAGTGGGCGCTGCACTTCGGCACCGCTTCCGCCAGAGATGGCCATTGGTAGAAAGCCTAAAGAGGCTACAAGAGCTGTCATAATCACCGGACGCAGCCTAACCGAGGTTCCTGTTCTGATAATTTCGAGCATATCTTTCATTCCTTCTTTTTTTAACCTGTTAAATTCACTGATGAGGACAATACCATTAAGTACCGCCACGCCAAACAGGGCAATAAAGCCTATGCCGGCAGAAATACTAAATGGCATGCCCCGTGACCATAGGGCAAATACACCACCAATAGCGGATAATGGGATGGCGGTAAAAATTAAAAGAGCATGTTTGATGGATGAAAAAGTAAGATAAAGCAACAGTAAGATGAGCAATAAGGCCAGTGGCACAGCAACACTTAATCTCTTGTTGGCTGCCTGCAGGTGCTCAAAAGTGCCGCCAAAGGTTGGATAATATCCTGGTGAAAACTTAACTTCCGTATCAATCTTTTGCTGAATTTCCTTTACGATACTTTCCACATCTCTCCCCCGCACATTAAAACCCACGGTAATGCGTCGTTTTGCATCATCGCGCTGGATCTGGTTAGGCCCTTCCCTATACTGGATATCGGCCAGTTGTTCCAGCGGGATCTGATTACCATTGGGGGCGGTTACAAACAGGTTTTTCACATCTTCAAGCGACTGCCTGTTTTCTTTTTCCAGGCGGACCACCATATCGAACCGTTTTTCGCCTTCGAATACCAGACCAGCCACTTCACCGGCAAATCCAGAGCGGATAGCGGTATTCACATCTTCAATATTGAGACCGAACTGCGCAATCTTTTCTCTATGAAATTTGATGATCACTTGTGGAAGTCCTGAAGCCTGTTCTACATAAATATCCTGTGCCCCTTCTATTTTCCTGGCTATAGCACCAATCTGAGCTGCATAAGTACTTAGCTTCGAAAAATCTTCTCCATAAATCTTGATCACTACATCTTGCCTTGCGCCGGTCATCAGTTCATTAAAACGCATTTGGATGGGCTGTTGGAAGCCGAAAGTAACCCCGGGGATATACTGTTCAAGCTTGGCCTGCATCTTTTCCGCCAGTTCGTCTCTGGTTGAAGCACTTGTCCAATCGCCCTTATCCTTTAGGATAATAATCAGGTCGCAGGCTTCTACCGGCATCGGGTCGGTAGGTATTTCGCTGGAACCAATCTTTCCGATGACCTCTTTTACCTCCGGAAAATTTGCTTTTAATACCTTTGCCGCACGTGTAGCCGCTTCAATGGTTTGAGAAAGACTACTTCCGGTAAGCACCCTGGTTTCTACAGCAAAGTCGCCTTCTTCCAATGTAGGGATAAATTCGGCACCCAGGTAATTGAAAATGATCAGGCCAAGTACAAATAATCCTATTGCAATACCTACAACGGCCATCCTTACCCGTAATGCAAAATTGAGCATCGGCGTATATAAACGTTGAAAAAAAGACATGATCCTGTCTGAAATGTTTCTTTTCGTGCTAATGGTTTTGCTTAGAAACAGCGCACTCATCATCGGTACATAAGTTAACGACAAGATAAAGGCACCAAGGATAGCAAAAGCCACCGTTTGCGCCATTGGCCTAAACATCTTACCCTCTATACCAACCAGAGCCAGAATCGGGAGGTAAACAATAAGGATAATAATTTCGCCAAAAGCGGCGCTGTTACGGATTTTAGATGCAGATTCGAAAATCTCTGCATCCATTTCCTGCTGGGATAACCTGTTTTTGTTTTTTCGCATGCCCAGATGGTGGAGAGATGCCTCCACGATGATTACTGCTCCATCTACAATTAGCCCAAAGTCTATCGCACCGAGGCTCATCAGGTTTCCGCTAACGCCAAAAAGGTTCATCAAGCAGATGGCAAAAAGCATGGCAAGCGGAATAACCGACGCCACAATCAATCCGGCGCGGAAATTTCCCAAAAGCATTACCAATACAAAAATCACGATCAATGCACCTTCTGCCAGGTTTTTGGTTACTGTACCAATGGCACTGTTTACCAGCTTGGTACGATCGAGGAACGGCTCAATGACAACGCCCTCCGGAAGATTTTTTGCAATCTGATCCATGCGGGTTTTTACGTTTTCAATAACCTTTGATGAGTTCGCACCCTTTAACATCATCACTACCGCACCTACTACCTCACCCTCATCGTTCCTGGTCATGGCACCGTATCTGGTAGCCGCCCCAATTCTCACCTCAGCTACATTTCGGATCAGTACGGGCGTACTATTTTCATTGGTCCGCACAACAATGTTCTCAATATCCTCCAGGCTGTTGATCAGTCCTTCGCTCCTGATAAAATAGGCATTAGGTTTTTTATCAATATAAGATCCGCCTGTGTTCTGGTTATTTTTTTCAAGCGCCTTAAAAATGTCGCTAATGGAGATATCCATGCTTCTGAGCTTATCGGGATTAATGGCAATCTCATACTGCTTAAGGTAGCCTCCAAAGCTGCTCACGTCTGCTATACCTTCTACACCCAAAAGCTGACGGCGAACGATCCAGTCTTGAATGGTGCGGAGCTCGGTGGCATCATATTTTTTTTCATATCCTTTTTTAGGGTGGATAACGTATTGATAAATTTCTCCGAGTCCGGTGGTTAATGGTGCAATTTCAGGTGTGCCAATGCCTTTCGGGATAGCATTTTCTACCTCGGTAAGCCTTTCGCTCACCTGTTGGCGTGCCCAATAAATTTCTACATTTTCCTTAAACACCACCGTTACAACTGAAAGGCCAAACCTGCTAAAGGAACGGACTTCTTCTATTCCGGGAATAGTGGCCATGGTTTGCTCTACCGGATAGGTTACAAAACGCTCAATGTCTTCTGCGCCATTGCTCGGCGAGGAAGTAATAATCTGTACCTGGTTATTGGTAATATCTGGAAGGGCATCTATAGGAAGTTGCCTAAGGGAGTAGATTCCCCAGGCGATCAGCGCCAGCATCATCATTCCCACCAGCAGTTTTTGCCTGATGGAGAACTGTATTATTCTGTTCAGCATGGTTGTTTAAATCAAAAATCAATAAATAGCAGGCTATCATTACGCTTAATAGCGTAAAATCTGCAGGTAAGAAACTGTCCTTTTCGGGGCCAGGATGAGATCAATTGATTAAACGAGTTTAGGCGGCTGCCAAATATCGATTGGTTGTTTTTTCAATGCTGAGCAATGGAAAAACGGATATGGTTTCCGGAGTACCGGAATAGTAAGGTTTGTTAACTTTTCTGAAGGGAAATGCTGCCCGACTGAGCAGCAGGCGCAGCTACAGATTGGCGGACAGGCTTCTCCATGTGCATGTTCTGCTTTTGCATGATTGCTCTGCACAATGCTTTCAGTTTGAGACTTTGAAACCATATCTTCCTTATCCTGGCAGGGCATTAGGCCCAGAAGGATCAGGTAAAGAGAAAAAAGGAATACAAAGTTCTTCACTAGGGCAAATGTAATGATTAAAGTTTTTAATTCATAAAGCTGGTTTTATTATACCCCTTTGCCTTTGGGAGCTTATCCCAGCTTTTTGATTAAGCAGACGCACCCTGATCCGATCTATCGGATTCATTTCAGGGTCTTTCCTATTAAAAGGATGCTGACCACGAAGTAGCTACAAGGCCATTGAAAATATTATTTATACTTGTAAAACAAATCCTCTGCTTCCTTAATCATTCCCAAAGCGATGTTTGCCTCCTAAAGTATCATTATAGATGCAAAGTGATATGGTAAGGAATGTTGGTTATTTTTATGGCTTTCATTTTTTTCAAGCCCTTACATGAATACTAACCTTAGTACCGATTTGGCCACCAAGCCACATTATCCTATATTAGATGGCCTTCGCGGTGTTGCTGCTATAATTGTTGTTACTTTTCATTTAACCGAACCACTGGGAACTGGCCACCTCGATATCCTGGTTAACCATGGTTACCTGGCGGTAGATTTTTTCTTTTTATTATCGGGTTTTGTAATGGGCTATGCTTATGACGACCGATGGAATAAAATGAGTGCAGGCAGTTTTTTCAAACGCCGTGTTGTACGCCTGCAACCTATGGTTATTTTGGGGATGACCCTCGGCGCTATCGGGTTCTATTTTACAGACTCTACCATATGGCCACTCATTCATACCGTACCGCTCTGGAAAATGCTCTTAGTATTGTTTATTGGCTATACCATCTTACCTATACCATTATCGCTTGATATCCGTGGCTGGCAAGAAATGCATCCCATGAACAGTGTAGGCTGGTCGTTATTTTTTGAATACATTGCCAATATTCTTTATGCGTTATGGATCAGGAAATTTTCTAAAACGGCTTTAAGTATCTTTGTGGTTATTGCAGCCATTGCATTGGCACAACTGGCCATTACAAATGGTGATCTGAGTGGCGGCTGGACACTGAACGTAGAACAGGTACGTATCGGACTTACCCGTACCTTATACCCTTTCTTTGCCGGTTTGTTACTTTCACGTATGGCAAAACCCACCCGGATAAAAAATGCATTTTTATGGTGCAGTCTTCTAGTGGCACTGGTACTTTATATGCCCCGTATTGGCGGTGCTGAACATCTTTGGATGAACGGAATTTATGAATCTGTATGCATTATCATTGTTTTTCCGCTTATTGTGTATATTGGTGCCAGCGGCATATTGCAAACACAATCAGAGCACAGGATATGCAAATTTTTGGGTGATATATCTTATCCGCTTTACCTGGTCCATTATCCACTGGTTTATTTTTATGTGGCCTGGATCAGCAATCATAAAGGCACTACAATAGTACAGGCCTGGCCTTATGCCTTACTTATTTTAGTTGGGAGTATTCTTTTGGCATACGCCGCCTTAAAATGGTATGATGAACCGGTCCGCAAATGGCTGCGACAGAAATTTGCGTAGCTAAGGTTATCATTGAAGGACTTAAACCACATGCATTTGCTAGCTGTTTACATCCTATTCAAACAATACTACAGCGAATGTCGGGACAACTGATGGTGTTTAACAGATAAACTTTGGTCAGGTTTGTAATCCCAACCAAAGCATATTTCATGGATCGCCTTAAGCATTCAATCCACCGTCGATTGTTAAGAAAGAACCGGTGATGTATCTGGCTTCTTCGCTGGCAATAAAACTTACAAAGGCGGCAATGTCTTCTGCAGTACCATAATCTGGCAGGGCCATGCGGGTTCTCAGAAAATCAGCTAACGGCGCATCAGCAGGATTCATATCGGTATTGATCGGTCCGGGCTGAATCAGGTTGACCGTAATTTTTCGGGAGCCAAGATCGCGTGCTAAACCGCGCGTTAAACCCTGCAGTGCCGATTTGCTCATGGTATACAAAGTAGTTTCAGGACCAATAGCGTTATCGCCCATATTACTGCCGATGGTAATGATGCGTCCACCCTCGGGCATGCCTTTTACCGCAGCCAGCACAGCCACAAAAACCGCCTGTACATTAACGGCCATAATTTCGTTATAATCCTCAAGTGTGTGTTCTTCAAAAGCTTTGCCGATATAAATGCCTGCATTATTGATCAGTACATCAATGCATCCGAAATCGGCAATGGTTTTAGCTACAGCTCCCGTTACCTCCGTAGGTGTTGTACTGCTTGCTTTTACGGCAACAGCGAGTCCGCCTGCTGCTTCAACCTCAGCCACTACGCCCATAGCCTTCTCCGCTGAACGGGCATAAGTAAATACCACTTTTGCACCTTCAGCAGCCAGTCTTTTTACAATTGCTGCACCTATGCCCCGGCTTCCTCCTGTTACCAGCGCAATTTTATCTGTTAATTTTTTCATATGTATTGTCAAATATTCTGCTAATGTAAAAGAGATCCGCTACATTAGCAGGTAAGCAGCAAATTGTTAGGTACTAACAAAAAAGTAAAAAATGAGAAAAGAAACGTCAACCAATGCTTTGAACGAAAAAATGATGATCGACAGTTGTGGGATGTCTTCATCGCTGGCGGTAATTGGCGGCCGCTGGAAACCGGCAATATTATGTCGTCTTTCTTATGGCACCATGCGTTATAGCGAACTTAAAAAAGACATTGTTGGCATATCAGAAAGGATGTTGGTGGCACAGCTAAGAGAACTGGAGAAAGACCAGATTATTACCCGCGTCGTTTTTCCGGAAGTACCGCCAAGAGTTGAATACCGTTTAACCGATTTAGGCCGCACCATGAAAACGATGTTGGATGCCATGTCTGACTGGGGCAATATGTACCGGAAGCATATCAGTCAAACGCAAAATTTAGCTACTGCTGTAATTATGGAGCGCTAAGGCACTTTAATGAACGCATGTCTCTTTTGCAATTTATGGATGACCTGTAAAGATTAATTTAGCTTTCCATATTCAGAAAACTAAAAGAAATTTTAATAAAAATAGATCACTATTTTTCGACTGACAAACTGTTGTCATAGGCTGTTTTTAGTTTTGTTCTATTAAATAATTTAACAAAATATCAGCAGTTATGATTACCAAAAGCGAATTACTACAACACTGGTTAGGCCACAGAAAACTAACCCGAAAAACGATTGAAAAATTCCCTGAAAAAGAATTATTCGAATTTTCAATTGGTGGAATGAGACCTTTTTCAGCATTAATTAAAGAGTTATTATCAATTGATGTTCCGGGTTTAAAAGAAATGGTGACGAGAGAAACAACACCTTTTAGTCATGATCTTCCATTAAGTACCAAAGAAGAGCTCCTAACGAAATGGGATGAAGATACTACACAGATCGTGGAATACTTTAATCAAATAAATGAGGATCAGCTTCATGAAACCCTTAAGTTATTTGGCATGTACGAATTTACGATCATTAGCCACCTGTTGTACTTTATTGATAATGAAATACATCACCGTGGCCAGGGCTTTGTGTATTTAAGAGCCTTAGGTATTGAGCCTCCATTTTTCTGGGATCGATATTAAACAAAAAACTGTATCATAATAATTGTCAATCCTGAGGGATAATTTATTGCATAAAAATCGATATGATTGACAGATAAAATTTAATTAGGTATATCCATCAAGAAATCGTCATTCCCAACTTGATTGGGAATCTTAAAACGTGCATTGGGATTAGCTTAGCTAAGCACTTCGTGGTTCCCGCATGCGCGAGAATGACGATCGAACTAATGGATTCTATCAATAGTAGCCTGTCGAAGACCCTCTCTAACAAAGCGTTTCGACAGGTTCAACGTGACAAATTCGAAGCGAATTATAAGTTATGAGATAGCCGCTTTGTTTTTTATCCGTTTTAAACCAGATTCCATTATTTCAACCAGCTCATTATTTAGATGGGCTGGTTCTATAATTTCAGCTACATCAACATATTTTAAAAACCAACGTACAAAAGAAACCATAGGGAGCGCACAGTCGAAATGCATCAACACAAAATCATCTGAAATTTCTTCTTCCCGAAATCCGAAAATCTGCCGGTCCCAATATAAAAAATGTGCATACTTCCGGTCTACCTTAATTTCGATTTTTGTCTTCTCTTGAGAAAGACCCTTATCTCTAAATTCATGAATTGGCGGATGCTTTATGGTAAAGTTTTCCTGGAGCGCCAAGATTTTTTTTATCCGGTCTAATCTAAAATTGCGGTAATCTTTCCTTAAATGGCAGTAAGCCAAAAGATACCAGAAATTGTGTTCATAGAATACACCTATCGGCTCTACTGATCTTCCAACCGGGTTAATATCACTACTTTTGAGGTAATCGATATGGGTTATGTTCTTCTTTAAAGCGCTATTGAGTAAAACATCAATAATGTTGGGTAAATAATCATTGGATGTTAAGTTGTTTTTAAGGTGGATAGTATCTTCTAAGTGTAGGAAATCTCTTTTTTGATGTACCTGAAACGAACTTTTTATCTTAATTAGTGCTGCCTCAAAATGTTTTTTAACAAATTCGGTTTCATGTTTCTGCATCACTTTTTCGGCAACCATTAAACTCAGAATTTCTTCCTGACTAAACCTGGATGGCTGTAGCCTAAAACCTTCCATAATGAAGTAACCAGATCCAGATTCATTCACAATCGGAATACCAGCCATCTCTAGGGCTTTTAAATCCCTGTAAATTGTCCTTAAACTAATTTCAAAACGCTTTTGTAATTCTTCAGCAGTGACCACAGATTTAGACTGTAATAGAAAAAAAATCTGTAGGATCCGGTCAAATCTTTTGGTAATGTCCATTTAAAAATTTAGTTATGTATAAAACAGCTTACCTGCCCTTAGCGGAGAAATTGCTTTGGCAGCATGTTTTCGGATAAAGATTTTACAAGTTCCAGCATTCTGCTTTGCCTGGTTTCTGCTTTTTTGGCTAACAAAATCCATTGAAGAATAGCTTTTTTTACAGATTTATTCAGGCTAAGAAAAAAAGTCCTTGCCGCTTTTTTATCTTTCAGTGTTGTAGCTAAATCTTTGGGTATTTTAAGTGATTCTACAGCATCCAAAATCGTCCATGATCCATTTTGCTTTGCTATTTTAATGGCTGCGAAACCTGCCTTATGTATAAGTTTTTCTACTGAAAGGCGTTTCACCTTTTCTTTATTGATTTTCGACCAGCCGCTGTTGGGTTTTCGTTTACAGAAGAACTGCATATACGTATCTTTATCAATAGGCTTTTTTATACTGTCTATCCAGCCGAAACAAAGTGCCTGATCTACAGCCTCACTCCAGCCAACGCTCGGCAAACCCGAACCCTTCTTTCCATAAACAAGCCAAACCGACGATTTAAGCTCATGATGGGCCGTTAACCAGTTTCGCCAATCTTCAACGCCAGCCGGAAAAATAGTTTCGATATCTTTTATTTCGTTCTCCATATTGGTGGAATTAATAAAATAATCATGGAACATTTAACCCAAAATTATTCAACCAGACAACAAATTTAGCAAGTCTGGTGACAACCTTATGGCAGTGAAAATTATCTTTTTCGAAAGTAACGACGATATAACAAATTATCGGAGATATTAAATTTATTTATTATGCTTTACTACGGCTACGGTAACCATCAATTGCCCAACATGGCGCATGGTATGCTCTGCTGCATGGAACAACAAACCGATAACCGTTGATGGAAGTCCTGCGCGACCTACACCCCTATAATCTGTCAGTATTGATTCATTTGTATTCTTGATTTGCTCAAGGGCCAGATCTACCTGCTTATTGAAACGGTTAACAAGATCTGCCACGGTATACCCTTCTGCTGAATCTTTACCCTCTTCTGCCAACTGGGCAAACTGAAATTCAGAGAGCCCCTCTGCTCTGGCATAAGTAAATACCCGATCAAGCACCCCACTTAAATGTTGAAGATGAAACCCTGTAGATGCCATTCCGGCGGGGCGTTGCCAAAGCAGTTCGATTGGGAAATCGTTCATATAATCATTAATCTCTTCTCTTGCCTGTAATAAGGCATGTGCCACAGGCTGTAACATTGGAATAATTTCGGGCAGCGGTCCTCTTTGCCAAACCTCTAATTGCTGTGACATTAATATTTTTTTAAACTTTAAATCCGATTAAAGAGATTATGATTTTGATAATGATTGATGTATTAAATATATGCGATCATTATAATCGCAATCCAAATAACACTGAAAACTCCGCCAAAATAAACCATAGACATATGTTGTTTCAAGTTTTTCTTTACCAAGGCAGCGTAAATGATCCAACCAAAAAAGGCAATAAAATATAAGGGAATTGCGAATAATAACATAAGATCAAATTGAAAATCTAATATAAACAAATTTGATTAAATACTTCCTAATTATAGCAAATTAGAGGCTGTAGGTTAGGCTATTACAGTGAACTTATAAAACCAAATTCTAACCCAACCTTGTGCGCCGTTTCTAAAGTTATGATGCCAGGCAGGCTCTACTTCCTTTTAAAACCTAAAAAAACAATTTAAAGCTCATTAGCCCACTTATGACTGCAAAAAGCGCCATAACATACTACAATATTGATCTCACCAAACCGCCCTCTACCCTGATGGCAGCCCCATTGGTGCCTGAAGCCAGCGGACTCACATAAAAAGTAACTGCATTTGCAATTTCACTAACATCAAGAAAACGCTGCAGTAATGAAGTCGGCCGCATGTTTTTAAAGAAATCCGTTTCGACCTCAGCTATGCTGATATTTCCTTTTTTGGCTAAATCTTCAATAAAACCGCCAACCCCTTTTGATTTGGTTGGTCCGGGTAAAATTGAATTAACAGTTACCTCAGTACCTTTGCTTAATTCTGCCAAGCCACGGCTAACGGCCAGCTGTGCAGTTTTCGTCATGCCATAGTGGATCATTTCATCCGGAATAAACACTGCCGACTCGCTGGAGATAAAAATAATCCTGCCCCAGTTTTTCTTTAACATTTTAGGAAATAGCTGCCGCGATAACCTGATTCCGCTCATTACGTTGACTTCGAAAAACTTAAACCAATCATCATCACTGATATCTTCAAAGGCTTGGGGTTCAAAAATACCTGCATTATTGATCAGTATATCGATCTCTGGAAGTTTATCAATCAGGTTATTTACTTCATCAGCTTTCGAAAAATCGGCTGCAATGCCTGAAACGAAGTCGCTTCCGCCAATACCTTGCAGGGATTTTACTGCTTCGTCTACGCTGTTTTGCGACCGACCATTGATGATCACTTTTACACCTTCTTTTAATAAACTTTCGGCAATTGCAAATCCGATACCTGCGGTAGAGCCGCTTATAAAAGCTGTTTTATGCTTTAACTGTAAATCCATTTTTTGATTTTTAAATAATGTTTACGATAAAATTAAAATTGCCCTGGGGTAATACAAACTGAAGAATTTTCCGGCAAAAAAGTGTCATAGAAATATGCTTAATTAAACAGTCGGGTAAGTACAGCAAGTTAATTTATGCCGATAGTAAAACGTCATTAATACGGCGATGTTTAAACAAAATAAAAGAAGCGCTATCGGGTTACTGATTGATTTTCAATTTTACAGCTTTACTTTGCGTAGCCAACAGTACGCCACCAAGTGCTGCCGTTAAGAAAATGCCTTCACAAATCAATAAAGGTTTTTTCTTGTTAAAACCCCGATAAAAAGTATGCGCAGCCATTACCCCTAGGCCAACAAACTCTATATTGCGCTGCAACCTTTTGGATGAATCCCTGTTTTTAATTAAAACCAGACGCAATAGCTCATCTATTAAACTTAGGTTTTTGGAAACACCTTTTCTAATCTGCTTTTTGCTTGCCGGAGCACCTAATTTTTTAGCAGCACTTTGCAAACCTGTAGTGGTAATCTCATTAATTAAACGTGTTTTCGTATCATTTTTTTCCATATCGCTTTCCATAGGTTCTATTATTTTAACCCCACTCAAAAGATATAGTTTTGATAAAGTTATTTTTATGATAAAACCACCAGATCAATATCCTTCATAGCCAGATTTTTTAACAGTCCATTAAAAACTGCGGTACGTAAAATTACCTGAAAAATATTAAGATGGGGTTTGCCGATGCATATCGTGGTAATTTCCTTTTCAGAAGCGATATCGATGATGGTTTTGGTAATAGCGTTACTTTTTATTTTAATAACTTCGGCACCCAGTTCTGTAGCGAGTTTAAAATGGTTAATCAAATGACGTTGTTTATCCAACTTAATGCGTTCCATGCTTTCACTATCGCTCTGCACATACAGCACCATCCATGGCGATCGGTAATAAGAAGCCAGTCTTGCTGTTTTCCGGATTACTACGCCTGCAGTTTCGGCATTAGAAGAAATACAGGCCAAAAAACGCTCTGGCCTAAGTTTAATTGATTTGGGAATTTCGGTCTGGATTTTCCGTTCCACCTGATGTACCACTTCTTTTAAGGCCAATTCGCGCAGCTGAAGAATTTTATCAGATTGAAAAAAATTACCTAATGCCCTTTCGATTTTAGATTGATCGTAAATTTTACCTTCTTTAAGGCGGGTAACCAATTCGTCGGCCGTAAGGTCGATATTTACAATTTCATCGGCTATCTCCAGTATTTTATCCGGGATCCGCTCAGTAACGGCTATGCCTGTAATCTGCTCAATTTCTTCATTAATACTTTCCAGGTGCTGGATATTTACTGCAGAAATAACGCTGATTCCCGCTTCGAGCAGATCGAAAACATCTTGCCAGCGTTTGGTATTTTTACTGCCTTCGGCATTGGTATGGGCAAGTTCATCCACAATCACAATTTCGGGATGACGGTTCAGGATTCCCTTGAGATCCATTTCCTCTATTTCTTTGCCCCGATAAAAGATTTTCCGTCTTGGAATAATCGGCAGGCCAGCAACAAGTGCTTCAGTTTCTGCCCTTTTGTGGGTTTCAACATAACCAATGCAAATATCTACGCCGTTTCGTAGCAATGCATGTGATTCCTGAAGCATACGGTAAGTTTTACCCACACCAGCACTCATGCCAATATAGATTTTGAGCTTTCCGCGCCTGGATTTTTTAACCAGATCTAAAAAGTGTCTGACCGATTCTTCTTTTTGTTCGTCTTCCATCATCTTTACCAGGTAACATTCATTACTCCTTTTTCTATCAATATCGTAATCGCAACCATCATAACCAACGTAAATAATAAGATTATAAACCTAAAAGGGATCTTATTATAAAGCAGTTTAAAATATTTCTCTGTAGCATAACTTCTTTTTTTCGCACATGCCCTGTTCTTTTTTAACGAATTTAATTTCCGCATCATTAATATTCCCAAGAACGCTAAAAACAGGCTGAATATGATTTCGATGTAGGGATGCATTGTTTTATTAAGAAATTGTTATAAAGTTAATTTCATTTTAAAAATGGTCGTCATTCCCGCGCAGGAGGGAATGACGAACCGTATTGGTATGCTAAAATGATACCGCAATACTTGCCGTTATACTTGCATTGCCATTAACCGCAGCACCTTCCCTTACAAAAATTCTGTCTTTGCTATCGTAGGCTTTTCCTTCCAGCCTTACAACAGCGTTCGCTATTGGCGAATAATCAAGATTTAAAGAATAACCTTTGGTTTTAAACCCTTGTGGTGTACCAGTGGCAATAAAAATTCCGTTTTTATCTTCATAATATTCAAACCTTCCGGCAACGGCCCATTTTGGGGCAAACTTATATTGTGCAATAGCTACCGGAGAAATCACTTTGTTTTTATCACCGCTGCCTTTTTGTTTTTGTTGCGTGCCGTAATCAAATCCAAGTGTTACACCAAATTTATCGGTTAACTGAAAAACTCCATAAACGTTGTGGTAAAAACGATTAACCCGAACTGAATCAACACCTTCCGTTCCAAGATAATTACTGTAATTTACCGTAATTTTATCTGTTGGTTTCCAGGTCAGTTGGAGTCCGCCGGCAGGCTTATTGTTCCCATTCTGGCGGGTAATGCGCTGCCATCCGTTTAAATACAATGCGCTAGCCGTAAATTTACCATCCTGGGTACCATAACTAATTTTTGCACCCGATTCATAGTAAGGTGTATTTTCTGAAGAAATATTTCTTGTAAGCACCCAACAATCTTTCGAAACCGCGCTTTCGAAACCGATATGCGAAGAAAAGATTCCGGCATCGATCCAAAGATTTTCTGTTTTGGATAATTTCACACCTGCATTGGCCTCTAAGATATTTTTTAATACGCCAGGCTCGGCAGCCAGGTTGGCATTGGCATAAGTTCCGGCCATTACCGCTAAATTAGCCCTGATCATTCCGCTATCATACGCAGCCTTGATAAAACCAAGGTTCAGGTTTACTTCATTTGTGCGGTTATGCGAATATATAAAACCAGGACGGTTATGGTCTGCAGGTTTGTTAAAATCGTATCCGTAATAAGCCTCAAGATAACCGCTTACTTTAATTTTCGGTTCTTCCTGTGCTTTTGCAATAAATCCTGTAGTGAGTGTAGCAGCAAGTAATAGTAATTTTTTCATTTTATCTGATTGTTTGTATTAGGCAAAGCTTAAGGCCCAGACTAAGTAGCATAAGACCTTGAAGCATTACCGTTGTTATTGTTTTGGGAATTGTTTGAGTAGTTAGTGTTCTAAGTGTTCGTCATTCCCGCGCAGGCGGGAATCTTAATACGTATGCATAGGTCTTAAGATTCCCATCCGATAGCTATCGGATCGAGTTAGGAATGACGGTTTCCTGAGAAAATCGAGACGACGACACTTCTTAGAACCACTCACTAAAGTGCATCAAGGGCAAGATTTAATTTCAACACATTTACTGATGAAGGGCCAAATAAACCCATGAAAGGTTTTAATGTATTCATGGCCACCAGTTCTTTTACCTTTTTCACATCGATTTTACGGGCCGCAGCAATCCTGTCAACCTGGATAGCCGCACCTTGCTCTGAAATATTGGGATCAAGTCCGCTACCTGATGCAGTAACCATATCAGCAGGGATATCTGATTTTTTAATACCCGGATTGTATTTCAATAAAGTATCCATACGCGATTGTACTTCTTTTAAATAATCAGGATTGGATGGCCCTTTATTAGAACCTGCAGAACCTGCTGCATTGTAAGCCACAGCAGATGGCCTTCCCCAGAAATATTGTGGTTTGGTAAACGACTGCCCCAATAAGGCATAACCCACTGTTTTACCATTTTTGGTGATTTTTTCTCCTCCCCCGTTTCCTTTAGACATTTTGCCGATAAAGGCAACAGTAACGGGGTATATTACGCATAACAGTACCAATAATACCAATGTTAAGCGGATGGATTGAATGATGTATTTTTTCATCTTTTTATTTTTTTAAATTCTTATTCTATTCGTCATTCCCAACTTGATCCGATGGCTATCGGATGGGAATCTTAAAGCGCCTGTATTAAGATTCTTCGCTGCGCTCAGAATGACATTTATACAAACAGACCGACTAATAAATCAATTATTTTAATCCCGATAAACGGAGCTACCACACCACCAATACCGTATATAAACAGGTTTCTGCGTAATAAGGCAGTTGCACCAATTGGTTTGTAGGCCACACCTTTTAAAGCCAATGGGATCAGGATCGGGATAATGATGGCGTTAAAAATCACCGCCGACATAATCGCTGATTCTGGTGAATGCAAGCCCATAATATTCAGGCTCTGCAGCGCAGGAATTGAAGCGATAAACAAGGCCGGAACAATGGCAAAATACTTAGCCACATCATTCGCGATGGAAAAAGTGGTTAGCGTACCGCGGGTAATCAACAATTGTTTACCGATTTCTACAATCTCGATCAGTTTGGTAGGATCGTTATCCAGATCGACCATATTACCTGCTTCTTTCGCCGCCTGTGTTCCGCTGTTCATGGCGACACCCACATCAGCCTGTGCCAAAGCAGGGGCATCATTGGTACCGTCGCCCATCATGGCTACCAGCTTACCAAGGGTTTGTTCATCTTTGATGTAATTCATTTTATCCTCGGGTTTAGCCTCAGCAATAAAATCATCAACACCTGCTTTCTCTGCAATGTATTTAGCGGTCAACGGATTATCTCCGGTTACCATCACTGTTTTTACACCCATTTTCCTCAGGCGTTCAAAACGTTCGCTGATCCCTGGTTTAATAATATCCTGTAATTCGATTACGCCAAGGGCTTTTTCATTCTCAGCGACCACTAAAGGTGTACCGCCATTGGTAGCGATGGCTTTTACATGATCTTCAATATCAGAAGGGAAGTGATTTCCAGCTTTTTGTACCATATTCCTGATCGAGTCAAAAGCACCTTTTCTGATCCTTTTACCATCTACAGTATCCAACCCACTCGAACGGGTTTCGGCAGTAAATTTAATAAAGACAGATCCTTCCGGCGTTCCGGCAGATTTAACACCCTGCTCTGCAGCCAGTTCAATGATCGATTTTCCCTCTGGCGTTTCATCTGCCAGAGAGCTTAATACACATGCATCAGTAAAAGCGTTAATGTTTACGCCTGCAGTTGGATAAAAATTAGTGGCTTTACGGTTACCAATAGTGATGGTTCCGGTCTTGTCTAACAGCAGTACGTCAATATCTCCGGCAGTTTCTACGGCTTTGCCCGATTTGGTAATGACGTTGGCCCTTAGAGCCCTGTCCATTCCGGCAATACCAATGGCAGATAATAGTCCGCCGATAGTGGTCGGGATCAGACATACAAAAAGGGAAATCAATGCGGCAATGGTTATCGGTGTATTGGCATAATCTGCAAAAGGTTTTAACGTTACGCATACGATGATGAATACCAGGGTAAAACTGGCCAGCAGAATAGTTAAAGCAATCTCATTTGGTGTTTTCTGACGGGATGCACCTTCAACCAAAGCAATCATCTTATCTAAAAAGCTTTCGCCGGGAGCTGTACTTACCTGAACTTTAATCTCATCAGATAAAACTTTTGTTCCGCCGGTTACTGACGATTTATCACCTCCTGATTCGCGGATTACCGGAGCAGACTCACCCGTAATGGCCGATTCGTCAATCGTAGCAATACCTTCAATAATCTCTCCATCAGTTGGAATGGTATCGCCGGTTTCACAAACAAACACATCACCTTTTTTTAACTGGTTGGATGAACGGATTTCAATCGTTCCATTAGCCAAAAGCACTTTCGCAGGTGTTTCTTCTCTTGTTTTACGAAGGCTGTCGGCCTGTGCCTTACCTCTTGCCTCTGCAATGGCTTCAGCAAAGTTTGCAAACAGAACGGTCAGCAATAAAACTAAAAAGATGAAGAAGTTATATAAAGGCGATCCTTGTCCGCTATGGCTGAAAGAGTATATAGTAACATAAGCCATTACCAGCGTTCCGATTTCTACGGTAAACATGACCGGGTTCCGTACCATTGCCCTTGGATCTAGCTTAATGAAGGATTGTTTTAGCGCGGTCTGCACTAAGGCAGGTTCGAACAATTTATTATTGGGTTTCATTTTTTTATTTGTTATGTGATTTCACACATTTAATTAATTTCACAGATTATGATATGGTTGGTCATCCTGAGCCTGTTGAAGGACCTTTGATAAATCAGTTCGACTACTTCTCCCGATTTTTTATCGGGAGGCTCAATGTGACAAATCTCATTTATTTAAGCATGGTAAAATATTCTGCTAACGGGCCTAAAGCCAGGGCAGGGAAATAAGAAAGTGCATTTAAAACGATGATTACCGCAAAAGTCATCAGTGCAAAGGTTTTGGTATCTGTTTTAAGTGTACCTGCCGATTCAGGGATAAATTTTTTAGCGCCTAGTAATCCGGCGATGGCAACCGGCCCGATGATCGGTAAGAAACGGCCTAAGAAAATCACCATTCCTGTAGATAGATTCCAGAATATATTGTTATCTCCCAATCCTTCAAATCCCGAACCATTGTTGGCATTAGATGAGGTCATTTCATAAAGCATCTCAGAGAATCCGTGGAAACCAGGATTATTGAGCCAGCTTTTAGGTTGAACAGCCCATGCAGCATTGCCATGATTAGTAAAAATGTAGCTTGCAATGGCTGTTCCGGCCAGGATTAAAAACGGACTCAACAAAGTAATAATGGCTGCAATCTTGATTTCTCGGGCTTCTACCTTATGGCCCAAAAACTCAGGCGTTCTGCCTACCATGAGCCCTGAAATAAATACGGCAACAACCAGGTAAATAAAGTAATTCAATAAACCAACACCGCAGCCTCCGTAGAATGAGTTGATCATCATCCCCAATAACTGCCAGGTACCCGACATTGGCATGGTACTATCATGCATGCTGTTTACAGAACCCGTAGAAATAATGGTAGTTACGGTTGCCCAGTAAGCAGAGGCGGCCGGACCGAAGCGAACTTCTTTACCTTCCATAGCCCCGGTAGTTTGTGAAATTCCCATTTTGGCTAAAGCTGGATTCCCGCCTAATTCTGAACTAAGCATAGGGATGAGCAGCATAAATAAACCAATGGTCATCACCCCAAAAATCGTCCAGGCCAGTTTTTTTCTGCGGATAAAATAGCCAAAGGCAATTACCATGGCGATTGGAATAATGACCTGTGCAATTAGCTCAACCATATTGGTAAAATAACTGGGGTTTTCAAAAGGATGTGCCGAATTAGTTCCAAAATAACCTCCACCATTTGTACCTAAATGTTTGATCGCAATCATTTGCGCCGCTGGTCCTCTGGAAACATTAACCGTATCGCCCTGTACAGAAATAAATTTATCTTTCCCCTCGTAACTTGCAGGTGTCCCGTTAAAAGTTAAGATTAAGGCCACTACAAAAGCTAACGGTAATAATAAACGGGTAATGGATTTTACAAAAAATTCCCAGAAATTACCTAACTCAGTTGTTGTTTTATCTCTAAATGCTTTAAAAAGCACAACTGCAGCTGCTATACCTGTAGCCGCACTTACAAACTGAAGAAACATCAGCACGTATTGCTGGGTAAGATAACTTACGCCACTCTCCCCCGAATAGTGCTGGAGATTACAGTTGGCAACAAAACTGATAATAGTATTGAAAGCCAGATCTGGTGTCATCCCAGGGTTTCCATCCGGATTGAATGGAAGTTTATCCTGAAAAATAAGTACAAAAAAACCATAAAACAACCATAGGATATTAATGGTAAGCAGTGCTTTCAACTGCTGTTTCCAGTTCATTTGCTCTTTGATATTGATTCCGGAAAGTTTGTAAATACCAGTTTCTACTGGTTTTAAAAAATCTGTCCAGACTTTTTCTCCTGCAAAAACCTTGGCCAGGTATTTACCTAAAGGTATGGCAATAACCAGGGTGAGCAGAAATGTGGCGATTATGCCTGTTAATTCAGTATTCATTTCTTAATTTGTTAAATACTCCATTGATGGAGGTAAGGATTAAAATTTTTCGGGTTTGATCAGCACGTAAATCATATAGATAAATACGGCGATAGCGATCATAAATAATGCGATCATAGTGTTAGATTTTTTCGAACCAGTTTATCGATTTGTAAATAGCCCAGCAGAGCAGTACCAGGATTAAAAAAATTAATATTGTCATAATTGTTATGATTTTACAGGCCAATAGCCAACTCTTATACCACAAAAGCGGCCAATAAAATAAATAACTGACATACAGAACGTTAATCAAAACACATCTACTTCAATTAGATTCAGACATCAAAAAACCCTTCCATTTTGGAAGGGTTTTTTTCATATTGGTATTTGCCACCTTGGGCTATAGGCCTGTGTTTTTCTCTTTGTAGTAGGATCAGTTACCTCCTCAACAAATTATTTCTAGATAAGTAACACAAATAATAATCGTTATAATGACGATTATTATTAAATTAGAAAAAAATACTAACCAAAATTATCACCTCTTATCAAGCCGGAATAGTTTTGTTGCCGATGCTTTTATTTAACAATTAACTTTTAACAGAAAATGGAAAGAAAATTTTGGCTTCTTGCTGTACTGATCTTACTCACAGCTAATGTATTTGCTACAAATAAAAAAATAGCAAATGAACCCGATTCTGCCTATTTATTTGCTTACAATGCAAACGGACTTCGGTTTGCCTGGAGTTTAGATCAGCAGAACTGGACGCCAATAGGAAATGATTATACCTTTTTAAAAAGCGACTATGGCCGATGGGGAAGCGAAAAAAAAATGATAACGCCTTTTCTTATCCAGGGTAAAAATGGACTTTGGGTATGCATTTGGAGTCTGAACGACCGCACATTACAGTTTGCAACATCAAGTTCGATGGATCTGATCAGCTGGAGTCCGCAAAACTATCCTTACGTTAATAAAGGCAAAAATGTTTTACGTCCCATTATTGCCTATAACCGTAATCTTGATGAATATACAGTAACCTATGTTGATGGCAACGGAAAATATTTTCAAACTAAAACCAACGATTTAATCCGTTACAGCTCTGTAAAAGAAGTGGCTGCTTCAGCTTATCGTAATGGAAGCACATCGGTTAACCTATCTGATACTGGTAATGGCCAGGTACACCGTTTACCTTGGAAAGTTATTTTGGGTTTGAAGAAAGCACATGAACTGAAAGATTATAAATACAAACAGGATAGAGAAACGACCAAAGATGATGCACAGCGTTTTGCGGGGCTTAAAAATGTGGAGGCCAAAATAACTTTCCAGCCGGATAAGGCAAAAGCGATCAGCAATATGCTAACAGGCGTATTTTTCGAAGATTTAAACTATGCTGCAGATGGCGGTTTATATGCCGAACTCATTCAGAACCGCGATTTTGAATATCATCCGCGTGATAAAGAATATAACGATAAAAGCTGGAACAGCAGTTATGCCTGGACAGTAAAGGGCGATCGGGCAACCATGAAAATAGATTCGGTTTCGCCAATTCACCCAAATAATCCGCACTATGCAGTTTTAGATATTCCTGTTGCCGGAGCATCCATCCTGAATAGCGGTTTTGATGGAATAGCATTAAAAAAAGGCGAAACTTACGATTTTTCTTTGTCAGCAAAGTTATTGGATACAAAAAGGATGAATCTCGAAGTAAGGCTGGTAAGTGATAAACAGGGAATTTTGGCCAAATCAAACTTAAATATTACTTCGAACAACTGGAGAACAGCCGCTTTAGCTTTGGTATCTTCTGCAGATGTAGCTGATGCAAAACTCGAAATTGTGATGGGTAATTCAGGGCATATTGCAATTGATATGGTTTCATTATTCCCAAAGAATACTTTCAAAGGTCGGAAAAATGGGTTAAGGGCAGATCTGGCTCAAACCATTGGCGATATACACCCACGTTTTGTACGTTTTCCGGGAGGTTGCCTTGCACATGGTGATGGCATTGCCAACATTTACAAATGGAAAAACTCCATCGGCCCTTTAGCGGCACGCAAACCAGACCGGAACCTTTGGGGCTATCATCAGACTATGGGACTCGGTTATTATGAATATTTCCAGTTCTGCGAAGATATTGGTGCTGTACCCGTTCCGGTAATAGCTGCTGGTGTGCCTTGCCAGAATTCGGCTACAGGAGGAGGTGGCCAACAGGGTGGCATCCCGATGAGCGAAATGGGACAATATATACAGGATATAGTAGATTTAATAGAATACGCCAATGGTGGTGTAAAAACCGAATGGGGAAAGAAACGTGCCGAAGCAGGTCATCCAAAACCATTTAACCTGAAGTATATAGGTATTGGCAATGAAGATCAGATTACAGAAGTATTTGCTGAACGGTTTACGATGATTTACAAAGCCCTGAAAAAAACACATCCCGAAATTACTGTAATCGGCACGGCAGGTCCGTTTTTTGAAGGAACTGATTATGAAGCTGGCTGGCAAATTGCATCGAACCTTAATGTTCCGATAATTGACGAACATTATTATCAATCGCCGGGTTGGTTTATCAATAATCAAAATTTTTACGACAGTTACGACCGGTCTAAATCTAAAGTTTACCTGGGCGAATATGCAGCAAGTTTACCAGGCGGTAATAGAACCAATATGGAAACTTCGCTTGCTGAAGCATTGTATCTACTTTCACTTGAGCGCAATGGCGATGTGGTAAGCATGGCATCTTATGCCCCACTTATTGCTAAAGAAGGGCATACACAATGGGACCCTGACCTGATTTATTTTAACAATACAGAAGTAAAACCTACAATAGGCTATTTTGTACAGCAATTGTACGGACAGAATGCCGGACAGGAATATATTCCATCGACTATGGAGCTTTCTTCTAACCAGGAAAACGTGAAGAAACGGATGGCCTGTTCGATGGTTAAAGATGCTAAAACAGGAGATTTGATCGTTAAATTGGTTAACCTGCTTCCGGTAAGCGTAAACACCTCGCTTGATTTCAATCAGCAACAGCTCGGAAAAAACACCATTAAAACGGTGCTCGCCGGCAAGCCGGATGATAAAAAAGCTGTTCCTGTTATTGCAAATATCAGTACTGAGGCAACCAGGCAACTCGAGCTACCTGCTTATTCATTTACCGTTCTAAGATTTAAAGCGAGGTAGTTACAATTTAAAATACCAGTGCAATTAAGGATGCACAATCTGATCAGACTGTGCATCCTTTTTAACTCATACTGAACCAATAAATCGCTGCGTTAAGATTAGAAGTTTGTATTGACAATTAATTGGCTTCTGCCGGAATCAGCAAAATCAAGTGGAATAATACCAAATTTACCATGGATGTTATTGGTAAAAAAGGTTGTAATTTTTGGGTTTACTGAATTCGACACCGTAGTAATACTTGGAATACTGAATACACCAGCTTTATAACCACTTGCATAGTTCAGGTAAAGTTTATTTGAAGTATCATTTTTGGCTTCATTTAATAAGGTTTCTATTCTTGTCCACTTGGTATTTACATCATTAACATTGTAAAAATCCTGAACCTTTAAATTTGCAGCAGCATTATTGATATCGAAAGTGGTATTATCTGCCCATGCAGTTGCATCAATCCCTTTTGATGAAGATCCTGAAAATCTTCTCAACAACCTGATTTTTCCACGGATACTGCCCAAAGTAGGAATGTTGTTCCCTAAATCCCACTTAGCGGGATTTTGCTGTACATAACTGTCGAATGTTTGCTCAAAAGAACGGCTATTGTTCGATGGGGTATGTTCTTCTTTTACGCTCATAATAATGGCTTCTGTTGGGTGACTGTTCAGGAAATTGATACAGGCATTCAGCACATCATTAAAATTAAGATTTTGATAAATGGCTCCATGATGAATGGCAAAAGCGTTGTCGATGTGCCTGCAGCGGATATCAAGATAACGTACGCCTGCATTTAATTGATTGGCAATGCTCAGGTTCTGACATTTAGCCGTGCCTGAAACAGGTTCGATTGTAGCGCCGGAATCGTGCGTACCGGGGATAGAAATGAGTGCTATGCTGTTTTGATCGGCAAGTACGCTCATCCAGTTATTAAGCGAAAAACTTGATAAAGCCGCACTTGGATTTACATTTTCTTTAAGTTTTGGTCCGGAAAATTTTTCAGTCTCTTGTTGTTCTTTTTTACAGGCGCTAAAGGTAAGCACCAGGGCCACTAACAGTGGCAGTTGTAATTTTCTCATAGTTTTTTTAAGATTGATGATTGATTTGGTTCAGGTTTAATAAAACTAGTAAAATGATTTACTAAATCGATATTCCATAAATAATTTCATAATTAATTAATATTGACTGGAGTCTGAAGATCTATTTCGCATTGACGTAACGAAATAGTTATATTGCGGCATCAAATTATAATGAACATTTTTACCAAAAATAACCTCAGCAAACTGTCTTCATTACTTTTAAAAAAGCAATGTGTATTTGTTGTTTATCTACTATTAGCTTTAGTGGCTGGTTTTAAACAATATCATCACCATTCTTATAATAATTATCTGATCTTCAAATATGTGTTTTGGCATACTGTCGACTTGCAGAATTTGTACCATAATTACCCCGAATACCGGGACAGCAGCTACTACGGACCCGTATTTTCTATTTTCATAGCGCCTTTTGCTTTATTACCTGATGGATTGGGCTGTATGCTGTGGAACATAGCCAATGTAACCATATTACTTTGGGGAATTTACAGTCTGCCCATATCGCTTAACAAACGAACAATAATAGCTTGGATCTGTGCGCATGAAGCTTTGACAGCACTCTTCAGTTTTCAGTTCAACATTGCCCTAACGGGATTAATATTGCTCAGTTTCTCCTATTTGATTAAGAAGAAAGAGGTGCAATCGGCCTTTTTTATTGCCTTTGGCACATTGGTAAAACTTTATGGGATTGTTGGACTGGCTTTTTTCTTTTTTACCAAAAATAAGTTAAAATTTATTTTGGGCTGTTTTATTGCATTTGCGGTGTTCTTTGCATTGCCGATAGCTATTTCATCGCCAGCCTTCGTTATCCAATCATACGCAGACTGGTATCACTCGCTTGCCCATAAAAACGACATAAATGCTTCGTTAACCTCATTTCAGGATATTTCTTTAGTGGGAATTGTGAGACGGATAACAGGTAATATCAACATTCCGAATACCCCATTTTTGTTAGGTGGATTAATATTGTTCGGTTTGCCTTATCTACGGATTAAACAATATAAACATATTGGCTTTAGGTTAATGTTACTGGCATCGACGCTTATTTTTACCGTCATATTTAGCAGCGGTTCCGAATCACCAACTTATATTATCGCCTTTGCAGGTGTGGCCATTTGGTTTATGGTGCAGCAAAATCCTAAAAAAGCGTGGATTATTGCCTTGTTTATTTTTGCGTTTATATTAACCAGCTTATCGCCAACCGATATTTTCCCCGGGCCGGTTAAAGAATTTATTCGTCTATATTCGCTTAAAGCCCTACCTTGCGTTATCATTTGGCTAACCATAATCTATCAAATGATGAAAGAAGATTTTGAATCTTATCTGATTACCGATAATGAATAAATTAGTTTCAATCATAATACCAGCATATAATGAGTCTGCTAATATTCCTCATATAATTAATGCTGTTAAAGATACTTTTACTAACCAGCTATATAATTATGAAATTATTATCATTGATGATGGAAGTAAAGATAATTCAATAGATATAGCGCGTGAGATTAGTTTAAACGACTTGACCGTAAAATTCATTGAGCTATCCAGAAATTTTGGCAAAGATCAGGCTTTAAAAGCGGGAATAGACTTAGCAACTGGTGATGCTCTAGTTACTATTGATGCTGATATGCAACATCCGCCATCTTTAATACTAGAAATGATTCATCAATGGGAACTTGGTTACGAAGTTGTGTATGCCTATCGCCAGGAAAAAAATCCACACGCAAAACTTAAAAACAAAATAGGATCTAAATTATTTTATAAACTAGTTAACTTTCTTTCAGACATTAATTTGGAGGATGGGATTGCTGACTATAGGTTAATTGATAAAAAAGTAATAAAAACGTTATCACAAATAAGTGAATACGAATTGTTTTTGCGTGGAATGGTAAAATGGATTGGCTTTAAGCAAATTGGTATTCCATATACGCCTTCTCCCAGATTAATTGGAGAAAGTACTTATCAAATTAAAACACTCATTAAGTTAGCTTTACATGGAATCACATCCTTCAGCGTTAAACCGTTGTACACCGCTGTTTACTTAGGCTTTTTTCTTTCGTTTTCTTCTATTCTGTACATACCGTATGTGATATATTCTTTCCTTGCCAATATTGAAGTTTCTGGATGGGCATCTATCATTATGACTATTGTTTTCTTCGGAGGCCTTCAGCTTATTATCTTAGGTATTATAGGCATTTACGTAGGAAAAATGTTTATGCAAACTAAAAACCGTCCGAATTACATTATCCGTTCAACCAATATTCAACAAAAATAAATGGTATTGTTAAGTTTTGATATCGAAGAATTTGATATGCCTTTCGAATATGGAAAAGATATTTCTTTTGAAGATCAGATTGCCATTTCGAAAGCAGGTACCCTGACCATTTTAGATATATTGGATAATTACAATGTGAAGGCAACTTTTTTCTGTACCGTTACCTTTGCAGAGCATATCCCCGATCTGATTAAGCGGATTACCGAAACAGGACACGAACTCGCTTCGCATGGTTATTATCATTCTGATTTTAAACCCGAACATTTGCTTCAATCAAAACTAAAGCTGGAAGAACTTTCGGGAAAAGAAATTACAGGTTACCGCATGGCGAGAATGATGCCTGTTGATGAAAAGGAGATCGAGAAAGCCGGATATACCTACAATACTTCGATTAATCCAACTTATTTGCCAGGGCGTTATAATAACTTTAATATATCACGAACGCATTTTATTAAAGATAATGTTCTGCAGATTCCTGCTTCCGTTAGCCCATTAATTCGTTTCCCACTATTTTGGCTCGCTTTCCACAATCTGCCTTTAGGCATTTACAAAACATTAGCAAGCTGGACGTATAAAAAAGATAAATACCTGAACATTTATTTCCACCCCTGGGAGTTTACAGATTTAAACGATTTTGAGCGTTTTGGTTTCCCTGGTTATGTAAGGAAAAATACCGGTACAAAAATGATTGAGCGTATGGAAGCGCTTATTTCGTGGATGAAAGCAAAAAGCTACCCATTTGGTACCTTTCAGGACTTTATTAAAACCCTGAACTATTAGGTTTAAGTTATCATCATTTTCATTTAGGGCAGTGACCAGCGTGTTTAGCCCCCCTGCCCGTTGCAGGCGGGCGGGCGAAGTGACATCCCGAACACAGTGAAGGGATACAGCCAAGCACGCTAACAAACCCAAATAGTAGTATTAACCTTGCGCTTCAAAAAAACTAAAAATGTTATTCTATTTATAAGTTTCTGCCAATTTCAGCGCATTATAGGCATTAACTATTCCTCCACTCACACATATTTCGCTAAAAGGGACCCTAGTGTTCTCGCCTCTCTCATTTTTGTACTTAATCTTGCGTGTCACTTTTGAAACCGATTTCATAATGATCTCCCGTACCTGTGTTGGTTTTAAATCCGGATAATAGCTTAAAATTAATGCTGCCAGGCCGGCCACAACAGGAGAGGCCATACTTGTTCCATCGGCCTCTTCATATTTATTATTGGGAACAGTTGAGTTGATTAAAAATCCAGGAGCAAAAACGTCAACGCTGTATTTACCGTAATTAGAGAAACTGGCTTTCAGATTATCATCATCTTTATAAGCACTGGCACCTACTTCAATCCAATTATTAGCATGAGGCAAATTAAACTTTGTGGAGTCTACCGGCACAGGTTTTACGATTGTAGATCGGTCATAAGGAGGTCTCATACCCATGCCATTATTTTGTGCCATAGGCTTAGGTGGTGTAAAATCTGGCTTTCCGGGTTTTTTATTGGCTTCTTTATAAGCTTCTGCCTCTTTACTATCAAAAAATTTATTGGGAAAATTCTCTTCGATATCGTTATTTTGATTATCATTCCCGGCTGCATGCACTAATAATACACCTTTAAGTTCAGCATATTTTACCGCAGAATCTACCGCTTTTTTATCCCATTTATAACTTTTCCCGAAACTCATGTTAATTACCTTCGCGCCATTATCCACTGCATATCTGATACCATTAGCTACATCTTTATCACGTTCATCACCTGTCGGCACCACCCTGATCGCCATAATACTTACCTGATTGGCTACCCCCATAATACCTATCGAATTAGTACGATCGGCGCCAATGATTCCCGAAACATGCGTACCATGAAAAGCATCCGGCCCTTTAACATCGTCATTTCCATAATTCTTTTGGTAAGCATTACTGTAGTCATCGCCAACCAGTTCTGCACGCATATCGTATTTAGGATTTAAGTTATACTTTAACATCGCATCGTATTGCTTATATCCCTCTTTAATACTCTTATAAAATTTCTCGAAACTTCCATCTTCCCTTGCTCCTTTTCTGATGATTGTTTTTACCTGCTCTTCAGTTTCGTCATCAGCCTTATAGCGATCCACATCATCCATCGTCGGGATTTCTTTTTTGTTGATCCTGGCTACCGTATCCAAAACTTTGTTTATGGCAATCAAAACGGAAAAAGTATTGCTGGCATCCTCGTATTTTTTACCGAAATCGCCTACCATTTTCTTATAAAATCTAAATTCCTCTTTTTGGGCACTGTCTAAAGGGGTTAAATTAGTGGTAGATTGATATTTTGGCGTATAAATCCGTAACAACCTAACCAATTCCAGATTATCAAATTCCAGATTGCCCTTTTTAGAGCCAATAAAATTCCAGCCATGAATATCATCAATATAACCATTGCCATCATCATCTATTCCATTTCCAGGAATCTCTTTTTTATTCGTCCATAAAACACGTTTTAGATCAGGATGTGTAGTATCTACACCACCATCTATTACGGCCACCACAACATTTTGTTTAGGTTTTTTATCTTTTAAAAGTTCGCGATATAGTTTCTCTGTACTGATACCGAAATATCCATTTTCCAATAAATCGAGGTTAAACCAATTTGCGGGGAGTTGTACATTCTTACTTTGTGCAAAAACATTAAAATTTAAGCCCAAAATAAAAGCAAGAAAAGTTAATTTCTTAAGGTTCACATTCATCATCATCATATGTATGTATTACTACAATAATACGGTTTTATTACTTTCAGGATGAAAGTTTTCACATCTTTTAACAAGCATATTTGATCTATTTTGGAGCGCAATTTCCTACCTTAGGTTAGGTTCCGTCCTGCTGTACGTTTTACTCCGCCAATGAAGAATTGGCTCCGTGCTCACTTCCATCAGGGCTATTAACCAGGGAAAGAAGAATAAAAAAACAGATAAGATGCAAAATCAATGACGGAATGGCCTCTGCGGAGATCAGTGTGATCTACGGGAGCAAACTCTTAACTCCTTAATGGTAGAAAAAGCTTCTGGTTTTGGAGCGCAGTTTCCTACCCATAGGTTGGGTTCCGTCCTGCTGTACGCTGCAATCCGTTTGGGAAAGTTTATCTGTTAGACAAACATACCTAACCCAAAAGGGATACCGCTCCCATCAGGGCTATTTAACCGGGGACAGAAGAGGAATAAACAAGGTAAGATGGGGAATGGATGATGGAATGGTCTCTGCGGAGATCAGCGCGATCTGCGGGAGCAAACCCTAAACTTTTCTTAACTCCTCAATGGTGGAGAAACCTCCCATGCCTTGCCCTTCGCGCTCTGCCCAAAACCCTATAAACGAAGAAAACCCTTCAACATTTCTGCTGAAGGGTTTCTTTTAAGATCTGGCACCGACCTACTCTCCCACGTGTTACCGCAGTACCATCGGCTCTGGTGGGCTTAACTTC
>NZ_FNCH01000034.1 GCF_900100705.1 Pedobacter terrae | reverse complement strand
AGAGGTAGTATCTATCGGTCAATATACTTCATGAGTTATTTTGCCATCGGTCTACTCTCGATCCTTTTCACTTTATGCTTACTAAATTAAACATTGTAAACATAGGAGCTATCGGATCCAGCAATGGGCCTTTTGCTCATAGCCCTAGCACATCAAAAAACAGCGGCACTTTGTTTTGTTCGTTAGGGGTTAGTGAAAGGCTTTTGCAAACATGAAGCACAAAACTCACTGCGTTTAAGGTTTGGTAATGCTAGTTGTTTTGGTATGCACCTGTTTTTTTGATTGGGCCGGCCCTTGGTCCCGATTGCTATCGGGAGACGGGCGTAATCGGTAAAACCTGGGTTTTATTAGCGCAAGTTAGCATAATGCCTTAAAAAACATCTCGGAGAAACGCTCAACTCAAAACTATTTACTTGGCGCTATACCGGAAAACTAATAAACCATTGACTAATGAACAACTGAACTAAATAGTCCAGCTTTCACATTTTTCCAGAAAAAACTCATCCGCTTCTGCGCCGATGCCGATTTCTTCGGGAACATCAAGAAAATAACCGTTATAAGTAAGGCCGCCAACAACCGGATCAACCAGGTGGCCTAACAATGCGGTATCTAAATCAAAAAATTCCACGTTAGGACTGGCCAATGCGAAATGCAGGTTGGCGCTCAATGCAATCCGGCTTTCGAGCATGCTGCCAATCATACATTTTACACCATGTTTTAAGGCTTCTTCATGTATTTTCTGCGCTTCGAGTATACCGCCAGATTTAGAGAATTTAATGTTTAAATAAGTGGTAGATTGGCTATTAATCAGTTTTCGGGCATCGTGGTGGTTATAACAGCTTTCATCGGCCATCAGTTTAATTGGCGAATTTACATTCAGCTCGGGTAGTTGATCATCATACCAGGTACGCATAGGTTGTTCGCAAAACTCGATATGGTATTTTTCCAGTTCGCCCAAAGCAAATAAAGCATCATCAAAACTCCAGCCTTGGTTAGCATCCAGACGCAAAATCAAATCTTCGCCCACGGCCTCGCGGATCTGTTTTACCCTTTCTATATCATCATGCACTTTTTTGCCGAGCTTAATTTTTAAGATCCGGCAACCCTGACTTTTATATTTCAAAGCCGTAGTGGCCATGCCCTCCGGTGTATCAATGCCAATGGTCATATCGGTTTCAATGGTGCGTTTGGTTCCACCAAGAAATTTATACAGGGGTAAGTTTGCATTTTTTGCTGTAATATCGAATAATGCCATATCGAAAGCACTTTTAATGGTGTTGTTATGGTCTGCATAACCCAATAAATCGTTCATTCGCTCTGGGATATCCAGGGGATCTTTACCTTTTAAAATAGCCGCGAAATCTTTGGCCATGGCAATGCAGGTTTCCTGCGTTTCACCCACAATCATCGGGAAGGCAGAGCATTCGCCAATGCCATGGATACCCGTATCAGTAAAAATGCGGATCAACACATTCTGTGCAAAATGCATGGTTCCGGTTGCAATCACAAAGGGCTCCATCGGGATGCTAAAGCGGTATATTTCGGTGTGGGTAATTTTCATGGTTTTTAAGGTTGAAGGCTGAAGGTGTAAGGTTAAAGGTATAGGGTGGAAGGTTGAGGGTTTGCGAAACGGGATAAAAGCCGATAATGAGTCCAACTCAATTCTTGACGCATTGCGTACCGAATTGGAAATGCAGAATAAAATGATCGCATATTATTCAAATTTCTTTCATCAAAGCCTTTCCCAAACTCCAATGTTAATTGGTTTGAAAGATTTTTTAATGTTGCTTTCCCATAATCTGCGCGTAATTTTCCCTGCTGCTCATTTTCAACAATAAGCTTTCCGATTTGCCAATAAGATCCGAGTAATGCAGCGTTCGCTGCACGAAATACTCTTAAGCGAGATTGATTAATGATCTCTTTTATGGCATTAAATAAATCATTTTTGCTCAATTCCATTCATCGTGTTGATTTTCAACTAAAGTATAAAAACAAAACTAAATCGGAACAGGTTTGTAGATTATTAATAGATTTACGCCTCCAATTAATTCCATTTTCCCGCTTACATTTTACATTTCAAGCCATGTCAGATACGAATAATTTAATCCACGCCTCATCACCTTATTTGCTGCAACATGCCCATAACCCGGTTAATTGGTATGAGTGGGGTACGGAGGCATTAGAAAAAGCTAAAGCCGAAAACAAATTGATTTTGGTGAGTATTGGTTATTCGGCCTGCCATTGGTGCCATGTAATGGAGCGAGAAAGTTTCGAAAACCATGAGGTTGCAGAAGTGATGAACCGGCATTTTGTATGCATTAAAGTGGATCGGGAGGAACGCCCGGATATTGACCAGATTTATATGTACGCCATCCAACTCATGACCGGTAGCGGCGGCTGGCCTTTAAACTGCATCTGTTTGCCCGATCAGCGCCCGATTTATGGCGGAACTTATTTTAGAAAAAACGACTGGATTAATATTCTGGAGAATGTGGCTGCACTCTGGGCTAATGAACCTGATAAAGCTATCCAATATGCGGAAAGGTTAACTTCAGGGATCAAAGACAGTGAAAAAATAATCCCAGCGCTTGAAACAGAAGAATACACTAATGATCATCTGACGGAAATTATCGAGCCCTGGAAACGCCATTTCGATATTGGTTATGGAGGTTATAACCGTGCACCGAAATTTCCTTTACCTAATAATTGGGTGTTTTTATTGCGTTATGGCTTTTTAAAAGATGACGAATCTGTTTTTACAGCGGTTTGCCATACACTCGAAGAAATGAGCAGGGGAGGAATTTATGATCAGATTGGGGGTGGCTTTGCCCGCTATTCGGTTGATGATAAATGGCATGTACCGCATTTCGAAAAGATGCTCTATGATAATGCGCAGCTGATCAGTTTATATGCCGAAGCCTATCAATGCACCAAATTCGATTCTTTTAAACAGACTGTTGTAGAAACCATTAATTGGGTGTTTGACGAGATGACTTCTGCTGATGGCTTGTTCTATTCGGCATTGGATGCAGATAGCGAAGGAGTAGAAGGAAAGTTCTATGTTTGGGATAAAGCAGAATTTGACCAGGTGTTGGGAGAAGATGCCCAATTGATCGGCGCTTATTATAATATTACCGAAGAGGGTAATTGGGAAGAGGAACAGACCAACATTTTACGCAAAACTATCAGCGATGACGACCTACTTGCTAAATTTGATATAGATGCAGCGCAACTGTATGATAAAGTGAACTCGGCCAAATCAAAATTAATGGCTGTGCGTAGCGAAAGAGTTAGGCCAGGTTTGGACGATAAATGTTTAACCGCCTGGAATGGGTTGATGATTAAAGCATTGGCCGATGCTGCAGCCGTATTAAATCACCAAGCCTATCACGAAAAGGCCTCCACTGCAGCCAATTTTATTCTAGGTAATTTAAAGACTGAAAATGGTGGCTTATACCGGAATTATAAAAACGGAAAAGCCTCTATTACGGGGTTCCTGGATGATTATGCTTTTTTTATAGAAGCTTTAATAGCCCTTTATGAAGCTGATTTTGATGAAAAATGGTTAGAAGAAGCAAAAGCATTGACTGATTATGTGATGGCTAATTTTACGGATGCAGATTCACCGATGTTTTTTTATACCTCTGCAGAAAGCGAAGATTTAATTGCCCGTAAACATGAAGTGATGGATAATGTAATCCCGGCTTCGAACTCTGCCATGGCCCAGAACTTAAAAAAACTAGGGCTACTTTTTGATATGGAAGAATATACTGAAAAAGCCTCTCAAATGCTTGCTGCGGTTCAGCCGAAGATTAAGAGTTATGGCTCTGCTTACTCCAACTGGGCCATTCAATTATTGAATGAAATTTACGGCATAAATGAAATTGCCATTACCGGATTAGAAAGCGACGTGGTGAAATTGGAATTAAGCGGGCATTATATTCCTAACAAAATTACATTGGGCGGAACAAAAAGTAACTTACCGCTGTTAAAAGGTAAGCAAAGCAATGAAACAAAAGTTTATATTTGCCGAAATAAAGTATGCCAGTTGCCGGTTAACACTGTTGAGGAAGCATTATTGTATGTACAATAAATAAATTTAAATGAATATTTCACCAAACTCTGTAGTAGCGTTAACTTACGAATTACATACTACTAACGAAGAAGGACAACAAGTTTTTGTAGAAAAAGCTGACGAACAAAATCCTTTAGTATTTTTATATGGCGTTGGCATGATGTTGCCTAAATTTGAAGAGCATTTAACTGGTTTAAAAACTGGTGATGAATATTCATTTGAACTATCTGCAGCAGATGGTTATGGTGATATTGATCCTGGTGCTTTTGCCGATCTGCCAAAAACCATGTTTACCGAAGCTGGTGGCGAATTACCAAATGTTGGTGATGTAATTCCATTGCAAGATAACAATGGTAACCAGTTTAGAGCAGGTGTTACTGCAGTGCATGATGAAACCATTTCAGTAGATTTAAACCACCCTATGGCTGGTAAAAACCTGGTATTTAGTGGTGAAATTTTAAATGTACGTGAGGCTACTCAAGATGAATTGGCTCATGGCCATGCGCACGGTGCTGATGGTCATTCAGGTCACTAAGAAATCAATATAAAACGATTTTAAAGAAGTCAGGTTTTGAAGGGCAAATTGCTGTTTAAACCTGACTTCTTTTGTGAATACGCATTTTAATCCTGAAAAACCTCTTCCAAAACAAGTTTAAGGCTGGGTATTAGGGATGTGGTTACCTCTTCACCCTCTGTAAGCATTTTGGTCGGCTGAAACTTACCGTTTTCATCAAGGATGTACCTGAAAAATGTTTTGTGCGCAGGGCTTACAATCCAATATTCTTTTACACCTGCTTCTTCGTAAACCTCGTATTTATTAATTAGTTCCTTTTTGTTATTTCCAGGAGATAAAATCTCGACCACGATATCCGGCGCGCCAATACATCCACGTTTATCGAGCTTAGTCTGATCGCAAACTACCACTAGATCGGGTTGTACTACGGTGAAAACTTCCTTATCATCTACACTTTTCTTTGCTAAACGTACATCAAATGGTGCAGTATAAACACGACAATTTTTACCTTTGAGCGCATTATAAATTGGTCCAAAAATATTGCCTGAAATACCCTGGTGTATTCGGGAAGGGGCAGGACTCATTTTAAACAACTGTCCTTTAATAATTTCTAAGCGTTCTTCAAATTCGAAACGCATATAATCTGCATAGCTGTATAAAGCAGAAAAATCGACCTCATTAAGTGTTTTAATAGGAGGTAGTTCATCTTCGCTCGGGTAGGGATTGATATTTTTCATATATTAATCTTTAAATACCTCATCCAATACCAGTTTTAAGCCAGGAATAATTTTGGTGGTTACCTCTTCGCCTTCAGTAAGCAGTTTTGTCGGTTGAAACTTGCCGTTATCATCGAGGATATACCTGAAAAATGTTTTGTGTGTAGGGCTTACAATCCAGTATTCTTTAACGCCTGCTTCTTCATAAACTTCATATTTATTAATCAGTTCTTTTTTATTGTTGCCCGGTGATAAAATTTCGATAACAATATCCGGGGCACCAATACAACCACGCTTATCCAGTTTAGTCTGATCGCAAACCACTACAATATCGGGTTGCACAACAGTGAAAACTTCTCTGTCATCCTGCGATTTCTTAGCTAAACGGACATCAAAAGGCGCTGAATATACTTCGCATTGATAGCCATTTAATGCATTGTAGATAGGGTTAAAAATTCTTCCGGATATTTTTTGATGAATCCTGGAAGGAGCAGGGCTCATCTCGAAAATGTAACCTTTGATAATTTCTAAACGCTCTTCAAATTCGAAGCGCATGTAATCTGCATAACTATACGTAGCAGAAAAATCTATCTCGTTAAGGGTTTTAACGGAAGGCAGCTCATCTTCAGTTGGGTAGGGTTTGATATTTTTCATATATAAGGCGTTTAACCAAATATACTAAATATCTTAGTTTTTTAGAAATCGATTTTTAACCGCAGTCCACCATTGGTAAGGTTAAGGTTTTCTTTAGAGAAAGTTTTCATAGGCAACCTTAAAAAAGGTTCGATGGCAATATTATTCTTTTTAGAGATTTTTTGCTTGTAGCCCAAAGAGAAGTTGTAGAATCCGATATATTTATCAGGATCTATGCTTGCTTCGGGTTGTGGCTCAACCTTTTTTTCTTGTACAATCAAGGTTTTAGAATCGGCATAACCATTTACTGCGGGAGCAGAGAAACTTTGAACCTGATTAACAATATAACTGTTCTGCTGCGAGTTGTTTAAAACAGCAAGGGCAGAAACCCCAACATTGGTGTAAAGTTTATCGCTAATGTTATATTTTAATTCTAAAGGCACATTAATTCCACGCACTTTGGCATCAACTGAAGCTAAATTTTTACCCGATAAGCTTTGTGGCGCAGTAGCGTTTAATGATTCTGTTGTGCTGATGGATGCATAAGATACGCCGGAGCTTATTGATAATTTATTGGCGATGGCATATGATAAAGAAAACCCATAATTCATGGTTACTTTATTATCGTTACCCATAGCCGGGGCAACATATACATCTGGTTGCCATTTGGCGTTGCCAGTCGCTTTATCGGTAGGTTTTTGCTGATTTACGTAGCTATCATGAGCCAACAGTTTCTCAAAATCCGTTGTTGTGTTAATGGGTTGAGGTTTTTTCTTTTCCGTTAAAATGTCGAACTGTTTTGATTTTAAACTGGAAAGATTTATTTCAGATAGTTTATTGTCGAGTAGATTATGATTAACCGGATTTAAAGCTGCAGCAGTATTTAAAAACGAATAATTGTTTTGCTGTTCTGTTACAGATTCTGCAACTCCTGCAGTTTGAGTTGGGCGACCAGAAGTTAAATTAGTTGAAGGTTTAATATTGTCGTTTAATTGCTCCGTATCATTTTTAGCATGAAGATTAGTGTTTGTATTACCACTAATAGCAGGATTGCTTTTTATTTTAGGCTTAGTTATGGCAAGGTTTTCTTTCTGAGCGGTATGGTTTAAAGTAAAAATTGCACCTGCAACAATAAAAATTAAGGCAGCAGCAGCCCATAAAGGCCAGTATGCTATGCTTCTTTTCTTATTTTTTTTCTCCGAAAAGCGCTCCCAGGCACCATTAGGATAAGCTTCCTCATGGTTTTGGAGTTGCGCCGTAATATGCTCAATTAATTCCTTATCCATTTTTTTCGTATGAATTAACCATGGTATTTAGGTAAAGGGTACGTAACTTATTTTTAGAACGGGTGAGGTAAACACGACTGGAACTTTCAGGAATGTTTAACATCTTCGAAATTTCATCGTGGGCAAAGCCCTCAATTTCATATAAATTAAATACCAGTCGCTGTGTATCTGGTAAGTGGTTTAGTAAATTCAAAATATCGTTGACATGTAGTTCAGAGGCAACAGACACCTGCGTGACCGGATGTTCGCTTTCTGCTAAATCATCAACATAAAACTGAACTTTAGTACTCCGGATTTTGTCTATCGCTGTCCGCGATGCAATCTGGGCAATCCAACCTTTAAACGATCGTTGTAATTCTTCCGGATTTTTGGGTGCCTTAAAACCGCCAACATGTTTGAAAATCTTGATAAAACTATCATTTACCAGCTCTTCACTATCCGAAGGGTTTTTGGTATACCTTAAAATTATGCCCATTAAATAGCCATAAAATGATTTATACATCATTTCTTTGCAGCTATTGTCGTTTTTTACACAGCCTTTTAAAATTTCCTCAAAACTGAGTATTTTTTTTATCACCCTTGTAAAGGACTATTTATTAAAGGTTTATCATGATTGCTTGATGGCAAATTTAAGAAAATAACACCACCCAATTCGGGCGGTGTCAATTTTCGTTTTCACAGGTAGAGAGAAAAATGTTTTATTTGTTCGTCATCACTGATAAACCAACTCCGGTACTATCGGTTTTGCTTGATAAGCCTTTGGCCCAGATGGTATATATTTTACCTTTTTCAATTTTAACAGCCGGCAAGCTAACTTTAATGGCTCCGCCCTGTTTTAATTGAAAAGTATAACTGTCATTTGGTGCAATATTGCTAAATGTGGTAAACTCTTTAAATGCTTTTGCCGTAAACAATGGTGCATCTGTACCTGCAACCGCCAAATCAAATGGTGCAGAACCCGGGCTTAAGTTTACAAAACGAACTTTAGCTTTATCGGTTTCAGGCGCTTTTAAATCATCCTCAAGGATTAAAAGTTTGGTCGATTTTAACGTATCCACTACGAAAACCGAATAAAACGATCCCGATTTTAACGCAGCCTGAGCTGTAGTTAAATATTTTAAAGTGTCTTTTTTAGCAACACCAACTAATCTAACGCCAGGGTATGCTGCATAATAGCCAAGGTCTTTATTGTAGGTAAAGCTGTTTATTTTTTGGTTATCCAAAATAAAATCAAGTGTACCTGTTCCTGGCGATGCATGTACAAAGCCAATACCGGCAGCTTCTATCGGATCGTTGTTAAAATCCTTTTTGCAGGCCGTTATCGTTAAAGTTATTGCAAGGAGAGAGAGTATAATTTTTGTCGTAGTGCTAAAATTTTTCAAATCCGTTTTCATTTTAATGTTTTAAATCAATTGCTGAACAAAACTGGTTAATGGCCATTAACGCTTTTTTCTTGTAAAACGAGTAAAGGAATGAAAACGCTACATCTGGTTTAAATTTTTATAAAAGAAAAGCCACATGGGGTACATGTGGCTCTAAAATAATATGCTAAGCTTAAAATTAAGCGTACATTTCTTCTCTTAATTTCGCAACATCGCTGTTATTGATGTATTCATCATAAGTCATCAATTTATCAATAGTACCTTTTGGTGTAATTTCGATAATGCGGTTAGCAACGGTTTCTGTTAACTGGTGATCTCGTGAGGTAAACAATATGGTACCTTTAAAATCTTTCATGCCATTGTTCAATGCTTCAATCGATTCCAGATCCAGGTGATTCGTTGGCTCATCAAACATTAACAGATTAGCCTGTTGTAACATCATTCTGGAGAACATACAGCGCATTTTCTCACCACCAGAGAGCACTTTTACATTTTTAAGCACCTCTTCGCCAGAGAATAACATACGGCCTAAAAAGCTACGCACAAATTGCTCATCGGCATCAGTACCAGAGTACTCGCGTAACCAATCAACCAGATTTTCATCTTTACCATCAAAATATTCAGAATTATCATTTGGGATATCTGCTGTACTGATGGTAACGCCCCATTTAAATTCTCCTTTATGATCGGTATCTCTGCCAGTTAAAACATCATAAAATGCGGCAGTAGCTAAACTATTCTGAGATAATATGGCAATTTTATCGCCCTTGTTCACCATAAAGGTAACTTTATCGAACAACACGCCCTCATTTCCATTTTTCCCAAGATTTTCTACCTGTAAAATCTGGTCGCCGGCCTCACGACCGGTATTATTAAATATAATGGCCGGATATTTTCTGCTGGAAGCTTTAATTTCGGTAATATCAATTTTATCTAAAGCTTTCTTACGGGAAGTTGCCTGCTTTGATTTAGACGCATTCGCACTAAACCTTCGGATAAATTCCTGAAGTTCCTTCACCTTATCTTCCATTTTCTTATTCTGGTCGCTGCGCTGTTTTAACGCCAACTGACTCGATTCGTACCAGAAAGTATAGTTACCGGTGTAAATACTCATTTTAGCGAAATCGATATCTACGATATGGGTACAAACGGCATCTAAAAAGTGCCTGTCGTGCGATACAACCAACACAATATTCTGATAATCAGCCAGAAAGTTCTCTAACCAGGCAATGGTTTCGATGTCCAAATCGTTGGTAGGCTCATCCAGTAACAAAATATCGGGATTACCGAAAAGGGCCTGTGCCAATAATACACGTACTTTTTGTGTATTATCCAGTTCCTTTAACAATTTATAGTGATTATCTTCGGTAATGCCCAGGTTGCTCAACATCGTTGCCGCGTTGCTTTCCATGTTCCAGCCATCCATTTCTGCAAAAAGATTTTCAAGTTCTCCGGCACGTTCACCATCTTTCTCAGAGAAATCTTCTTTCATATAAATGGCATCTTTTTCTTTCATGATGGCATAAAGTTCTTTATGACCGATCATTACGGTCTCCAGTACCGAAAATTCATCAAATTCGTAGTGATTTTGTTTTAAAACCGCCATTCTTTCACCTGGGGTAAAAGCTACGCTACCAGAGGTTTGATTCACTTCTCCTGATAAAATTTTAAGAAAAGTAGATTTACCTGCGCCGTTAGCCCCAATTACACCGTAGCAATTGCCTTGAGTAAATTTTAGGTTAACATCTTCAAATAATGTGCGTTTGCCGTACCGTAATGATAAATTAGAAACTGAAATCATGCTATAATTGAAATAAGCCGCAAAGATACGCAAAAAGGTTGAGGGAAGGAAAGTGTTTAATGGTTTGATTGTTTTATTGTTGAAAGGTTTGGTGGTTGGAATTTAAGAGTTGGAAGGTGCTTGAATGTTTATGATAGAAGCGTTTGAAGGATTTGGAAATGAAGGGCCAGGTACTTTGTGGCTCAGGCAGTCCCGTTATCCGCTTTACTGTGTTGCACTCCGTGTTCGCTACTACCGGGTTTATTTTACAAAAGGGGAGAAGCTTTTGGCCAATAGCTTAAAATTAGTTCCGGAAAATTAAAACTTAATAAGCAAATAAATTAAGGAGTACGCCATTCTACGACTTATCTCAATGTACTTTGTCTTTAAAATATTTATTTTAGCCTCATGTCAAATCATTCCTTGCTCGAAACCATAAAAACCACCCTTCAGAAAAGCAAAGTAGAAAAATTAGCGGCCATCGCTTCAGCAGATAGCTTTTCGGTAAAAGACCTGATCGATTTAAGTTTTTATCATGATCAACAGATCGGGTTTCGGGCGGCATGGATTTTAGAAAATGTATTTGTTAACCATCAACAAAGGTTTTTAATTCATGCGCTTTATTTCCTGGAGAAATTCCCACAACAGCGCAATTTATCGGCATTAAGGCATTATGTTAAAATTTTAGCCCTTATGACGAAAAGAAATGCTTCAATAGAAATGAAAAATATTATTGCCGATTATGATACCGATCATTTGGTAGAAGTTGTTTTTGCATGGCTCATTGATGAGAAAATCCCTGTGGCCATAAAATCACATTGCCTTAATATTTTGGCTAATTTAAATGTTAAACACAGATGGATTAAGGAAGAACTCTCACAAACTATGGATTTTCTGGTGGATAAAGAAAGTATAGGGTTCTTTGCGAAGGTGAAACAGATCAGGAAACAGTTGGCAGTGCGCAGTTGACAGTTTTCAGTTAGCAGTTATCAATTGGCAGTTGACAGTTATCAATTGGCAGTTGGCAGTTTTCAATTATCAATAAACTAATGACTAGTGAACAATGAACCAATGACTAATGAACCAATGACCAATATTCAGTTAACATAGCGTCAAATCTTTTAATTGATTTCGAATTTGTTTTTCTCTTTCAGCTTTAGTCTTTGAGCTTTTAGCTATTTTTACCGAATGAGTACAACATACGATATCATATCAAAAGTTATAAAAGAACGTCGCAGTATTTTTCCTGCCAGCTATATCAAAAAAGAAATTCCGGTTGAGGTGATTAACCAGATTTTAGAAACTGCCAATTATGCACCCACACATAAGTTAACCCAGCCCTGGCGCTTTGTTGTAATTAGAAAAGCCGGATTGGCCAGGTTAGGTGAGGAGTTAGGTAAATTATATAAAGCGCTGGTTTCTCCACAGCAGTTTCTACAGAAAAAGTATGATAGTTTTGGGGAGAAAACGGGCCAGGCTGATTGTATTATTGCCATTAATATGCAAGTTAGCGGTAAAATACCTGAATGGGAAGAACTGGCGGCAGTTTCCTGCGCAGTACAAAATATGGCTTTAACTGCAGAAAGTTTGCAGGTTGGCGCTTACTGGAGTTCTCCACCGTTAATTGACCATTTAGGTGATTTCTTAAGGCTGGGTGAAAATGAGAAGTGCATCGGCTTATTTTATATGGGTTATCATAACGAAAAACCCTGGGCACCAAACCGAACTTCGATGGAAGAAAAAGTGAGGTGGATAGAGGAGTAGTTTTAGTCCTAAGTCGTCAGTTCTTAGTTCGTAGTCTTGAGTCCATAGCGGGGGATCCATCTTTCGCATGAGCCATCAACCATGAACTATTTACATTTTCTGTATCCCCGTTCCCCTTAACTATTTTACATTATCCATATTCCATTCTTTATATGTCTGCTTTAAAATCTAAACTTTATCAGCTTTGTTTGACTTTTATCCAAAACAGGATCGAAAATATTGAATATTCGCTGCAACAGGCCAGGCAGGCATCAAACGATGATACCAAAAGCAGCGCAGGTGATAAATATGAAACCACACGCGAAATGATGCAGCAGGAGATGGATCGTAATAGTAAATTACTGTACGAAGCAGGGCAACAGAAAATTGCTTTACAGCAGATTGAAAATGTAGAATCAGATCGATTGGTTAAAAACGGGAGCCTGGTGCTCACTTCAGAAGGTAATTTTTACATCAGCATTAGTGCAGGTGAACTGAATACCGATGGACAGAAATTCTTTGCGGTTTCTCAGGTTTCGCCCATTGGCAGAGTTTTGATTGGAAAAGCTGTAAATGACAGTTTTACGTTTAATGGGAAAGATTATTTCGTGAAAGAAATATTATAAGCGTTTTCCGTTGGCAGTTTTTGGTTCACAGTTTTCAGTTAGCAACGCACAGTTAACCAGTTTAAACAATTCCCGATTAACCAATAAGTCCCCGCAGATTTAAGATGATTAACGCAGTCTGGGTTCCTACGTTTTCAATTCACAGTTAACCAGTTTAAACAATAACCATTATTTGATGATCAACTGTTAACTCATAACTAGAAGCTGCAAACTACTTTATGCCCATCCGCTGTGCAAAAGCCGGTACCAAATAAGCCTTTACGTCCGAATATGGAATAAATATTACAATCTGTCCCTGCGCATAACTGGCTACCTCATATGGGTTATACATAAAAGCGATCCCGTTCGCATTGAAATAAAAGTTGTTGTTCGGCTTTATAAAATCATCAAAAAGCACAGTGTTTAAGGCATCTTTGGCTTTAATATTATATTCTTTGCGAAGATTGCGTTCTAAAATACCTTGTAAAGTATTCGAATCGATTTTAACAATGTCGCTCAATACCATTTGTTTTTTGTTCTTCACGTCCAAACAGTACATTACACTACTATAATTGCCATGTGCCCCGCCGGTATAAGCATCGGCCAGGAAATCGATTACCACATAACCATTATCGTTATAATTAACCGATTGCTGACTGTTATTGGTGTAGTTCATCCAGGCCTCATAATCATCACCCTTGCTATTTTTTGATTGTTCGGCAACCTGCAATTTATAATCTTTAAAATAGTCTGCAGCAATATTTTTAAAACCAATTGACCGTTCAACCTGCGCTTTTATTTCAAATATCTTTTTAAGTTCGGTATTTAACCAGTTGCCATATTCATCTGAATTTTTACTTTCCAGGTATTCAAAGCTAATCTGTGCTGCGGGCGATTTGGCCTGATTGGCAAAAGCTTTAACCGAATCTTCATAAATGCCTGCATTGAACTGATAACTTCCTTCAGGATATTTTTCTTTCAGGGCAATTGGGTATTTTTTTGTTTCATCGCCACTTTCCCATGTGCCATCAAAGCCATTTCCATTCCATTTTAATTTTAAATGTGGTGATTTTGAATCCTGAGTAAAGTATGATTCATAAAAACTATACTCGGTAAGTACCACGCTATCTTTCCCGATTAGCGTATCGGTTGATAGGTTAAGCCATGAGCCGTCGTAATAATAAGAACCGCTTACATCATCTTCAACTTTTTGCAGGTGCATGACTACCTTTTTGCCCGCAATGGTGCCTTCTAATCTCTTGTAAAAACTATTGGTAAGCTCTTTTTTAACAATGGTTTTTCCATCAGTTTCTTCACTATTTTTGTTCCCGTTCTTCGGGTTGTTGCAAGCCGATATTATCGCTAATCCAAAAAGGCAAAAAAGAAAAGAATACTTCATAAAGCAATGATTAAGGGTTTTGAATGTTGAAAGGTTATAAAGCTGGATTTAATTTTTCCATCTTATAACCTTTCAACTTTTAATCATTAACCCCTTTGCTAGGCTTTTGTTTTATTAAAACTTTTATTGATGCTGTAGTAAAGGTTTTTTGCGGTGTATCTTCCCGGATCGATTATTCTTCTGATGGTGTAAAGCGGATAGTTTTCATCTCTTGAAGTAGACAGAATAAATGAAGCCTTAAAGCCATGTTCCTTCAGTTTATGCAGGGTAGATGATTTGTAAACGCCGTAAGGAAATGCAAAATATTCTACTTTTTTACCGGTAATTTGTTCCAGTTTCTTTGTGGGCTCATCAATCTGGGTCGTCCAATCCGCATCGGTAAACTGTGCAAAATTTTTATGATCGTAAGTATGGCTGGCAATGGTATTGCCCTCGTCAGATAGTTTTTTGATTTGCTCTTTAGTCATGTAATTGATCCGTCCTTTTCTACCGATGGATACCGTCATGATAAAATAAACGCCTTTAAAACCGTACTTTTTCAAGGTGCTGTTTCCAATAGTGAATTGATCTTCATCCGTATCGTCAAAAGTAATCATAATTGGTTTTTCAGGTAATTTAGTACCGTAAACCAGGTAATTATACAACTGATCGGGCAGAATAGAATGGTAGCCATTATCGGCCAGCATTTTCATGTGTTCCCTGAATTTATCTGGGGCAATAATATCGTCATGCGCCCTTTTACTATCGCTGGCAATGTTGTTTCTAATCTGGTGGTAACAAAGAACAGGCACCTCTCTGCGGGCCAAAATGGTTTTGTTATCGGCCGGTTTGGTATTTATAGAATCTGTTTTAACCTTTTCGGTAGCATTGGCAACGGTTTCTTTTTTTTTTGAAGCTTTTGAAGACTGGCAAGAGCTTAAAAGCAGCGTAGAAACTGCGGCATAAAGCAGAAAACTTTTCATAAATACGGTCTTTTCTAAAAACTGTTTTTAATGCTGTTGCTCAATGTTTTTGGCGACCAATAACCACTGGCAATAATCCGGCGGATCGTAAATAACGGATCTTTTTCATCACGTTTGGTTGATAATTGGAAAGCCATTCTGAAACCACGTTTTTTAAGCTCTGGGATACCTTCGGCATTCCATAAACCAAATGGATAAGCAAATTCGGTCATTTTTTTGCCTGTAATTTCTTCCAGTTTTTTAGTTGGCTTGTCTAATTGTTCTTCCCAATCCTTGCCCGCGTATTTTTTGAAGTTTTTATGATCGTAAGTGTGGCTGCCGATCACGTTTCCTTCGTCTGAAAGTTGTTTAATCTGCTCTTTCGTCATATAATCCACGAACTTGCCTTTTCTGCCGATCGAAACGGTCATGATGAAATAAACCGCTTTATAGCCCAGTTTTTCTAATGTTGGACGCACAACGGTAAACTGGTCCATGTCAGTATCATCAAAAGTTAACATAATGGGTTTGCTTGGTAATGCAGCACCAGTATTAAGGTAAGCATAAAGCTGATCTGGTAAAATGGTATGATAACCACTATCGGCCAGCATTTTCATCTGATCTTTAAAATTCTGAATTTCTACAATATAATCTTTGCCTACTTTGCCATCAGTTGGTTTCCAGTTTCTTACCTGGTGGTAACATAAAATCGGAACTTGTTTTCTGGCTAAGATCGTTTTAGCATCAGCTACTTTTATTTTCGAAACATCAATGGCAGCAGCTTTGGAATTTTCGCTGGTTTGTACTGTTTTTCCGGTGGAATCTGTTCCTGTAGAACTTTCTGTTTGTGATTTAGATTGGCAGCTGGCCAATAAGATTGCTCCGGCTGTTATTAAGGTTAAAAAGCTGTATTTCATTATGAGTATATATGGATACAAAACTATAAAATCCCCCAATTATTTATCCATTAAAATTTATGGTATTAATAATTAATTTTAGTTGTAGGAAATTAGGCTAACTATCGCATTTATTACATATCAAAGCCTGTTTAATATCCGTTAATTAAATAATTTAGCAGCTCAAACAAATTTTAATGAATAAACTCTACAAATTTCTGCTGGGCGCGCAGTTTTTATCCTTAACTGTTGCTGCCCAAAATAAAACATTTACCCTAACCGAAAATATTCAGTCACAGCCCAAGGCAAATTATCAGCTTGCTTCGCGTTTTTCGCCAAATAAGTTGAAAAAAATGGTGTATTCTACTGCTGTTGATCCACATTGGTTAAAACTGAGCAACCGTTTTTGGTATACTTTCGAAAGTCCGAAGGGAAAATTCTGGTACCTGGTAGACCCTGCAGCCAGAAGCAAAAAGTTAATGTTTGATAATGCCAAACTCGCGGCAGATATTACGCTGATTGTTCGGGATCCGTTTGATGCAGAACATTTGCCGCTGGAAAACTTAAAATTTGCAGCCGACGAAAAAAGTATTTCTTTTGAAATCAAAAGCAGTGTTGATGAGTTGAAAAAAGATAGAAAAGATAAAAAAGCTGCAGATTCTATGCAGAAAAAAATATTTTCTTTCAAATACGAACTGGCCAGTGCAAAATTAACCGAGGTGCCAAATTTCAGTAAGCCAAAGCCAAAACCATCATGGGGATCTGTAGCCCCCGATTCTTCGGCTATTATCTTCTCCCGCAATTATAATTTGTATTGGATGGATAAAGACAATTACAAAAAAGCGGTTAAAAATGAAGATGACAGTACCATTGTAGAACACCAGCTTACTAAAGATGGTGTAAAATTTTATTCTTATGGAAGTGATGGCGATGGCGAGAACAATGTGGAGAATGAAAAAAACAATAAAAAACGTCGTGGTGCTTACGTACTCTGGTCGCCGAATTCGAAATATTTTGTGTTAGACCGGACCGATTCGCGCAAGGTGAAAGATCTTTGGGTAATTAACAGTGTTACACCTGGCCGCCCAACTTTAGAAACCTATAAATACCAGATGCCAGGCGAGGCGGAGGCGCCGCAGGATGAAATTTTATTGTTCGATTTTGCGGCAAAATCCTATAAAAAACTAAATGTGGCTGCATTTAAAGATCAAAGCGTATCAGTTTGGAGCAAACCAGCTTTAAATAAAGACCGTGATAACGAATTCCGTCCTTCTATTTGGTTGGGTAACAATAATAGGTTCTATTTTTCGCGCACCAGTCGCGATTTAAAGCGTATCGACATCGGTACCGTTGATATTGCCACAGGCAAGGTTACGCCATTAATCGACGAACATTTTAATACTTATGTTGAGGTTAACCGCCCGGGTTTAGTTAACGATGGGAAAGAATTAATTCACTGGAGTGAGCGCGACGGTTGGGCACATTTTTATCTTTTTGATGAAAATGGGAAGCTGAAAAATCAGATTACTAAAGGCGCCTTCCACTGCGAGAGCATTGTAAATATTGATGAAAAAAAACGCATTCTTTATTTTACAGCGAACGGTAGGGAAGGTAAAGAGGATCCTTACTACTTGCATTTATACAGTATCAATTTCGATGGTTCGAACATGAAATTGTTAAATGCCGGCGATTTTGATCACCTGGCAAACATGAATGATAACAACACTTTTTTTGTAGATAATTATTCGAGGGTAAATACGGCACCAAAAGCGACGCTTTATGATGGGACAGGCAGAAAAGTAATGGATCTGGAGACAACAGACCTATCATTGTTAATGGCCGCAGGCTACAAATTCCCTGAGCCTTTTAAAGTAAAAGCAGATGACGGGATAACTGATCTGTATGGCGTCATGTATAAACCTTTCGATTTCGATCCCAATAAAAAGTATCCAATCATTGAGTATGTTTACCCTGGACCACAAACCGAAGCGGTAAATAAAGCTTTCAGCAAAAGCATGGACCGTACCGAACGTTTAGCGCAATTTGGTTACATCGTAATTACAGTTGGCAACAGAGGCGGAAACCCTTCTCGTTCTAAATGGTACCATACTTACGGTTATGGTAATCTACGCGATTACGGTTTGGCAGATAAAAAAACGGCTGTTGAGCAATTGGCTGCCAAATATCCTTATATAGACGAATCTAAGGTGGGTATTACGGGTCATTCCGGTGGTGGTTTTATGTCTACGGCAGCCATGTTTGTGTATCCTGACTTCTTCAAAGCGGCTGTTTCAAATGCCGGAAACCATGACAATAGTATTTACAACCGCTGGTGGAGCGAAAAACATCATGGGGTAAAGGAAACCATTTCTTTGAAAGGCGATACTTCATTTAAATACAGCATTGATAAAAACCCTGATTTGGCTAAAAACCTGAAGGGACATTTGTTATTGATGCATGGTGATGTAGATAACAATGTACATCCGGCAAACTCTATCCGTGTAGCCAATGCGTTAATGAAAGCAGGCAAACGTTTCGATTTCCTGATTATCCCTGGGCAGCGACATGGTTTTGGAGATATGACAGAATATGCTTTCTGGAAACTGGCCGATCATTTCAATAAATATTTAATTGGCGATTTTTCTGAACCGAGTGATGTTGATCTGGTAGAAATGGACAGAGATATTGAGCAGAACGGAAAATAATTTCATTTAACCACAGATAAAAGGAAGCACAAATTTGATCAGTTCCTGTCTGTGGTTAAATATTTTTACTGCAAGCCATCTGTTTTTCGAAACAAAGTTTCCCGCCATGGTTTGTGTCCTCACAAACCATTTTTTAGACAAGTCGTCATTGCGAAGCTAATTTTCATTAGCTGTGGCAATCTACACAGTAAGTGTTTGTTTTACTGTTACATAGTTTTTGGAAAGCAGGCTCCGGTTTTCTTCGGTTATTGCAGTCCTGCTATTGCCTATAGTCCCGATTTGAATTTTCTTAAATACAATATTTTCTTCAATCGGGCGCTATTTGGCGCTATCAGGTTTAGAAACAAAGTAGATGCTCATGCAGCCTCAAAAATGGAATGCTGCCCGGGCCTACTTAGCCCCGGTTGAAGTGTTACCCTGCAGCAACGAGGTACGAGGCAGCGAAGCGTATAAACGTAAAACGGGAGGAAACTTAATGTTTTTCAGTGGCAGTGCGCTTCAGACTAAAGAGAAGTATTTAAGCGCTAAATTCATTATGCGTTTGGGATGTGTTAGTTATGGAACTCTCATGATGGTAGGTACGTTCAGGAATCATTATCTTTCCATTTTTTTGGAAAGCAGGCTTCGGCTTTCTTCGGTTATTTCAGTCCTGCTATTGCCTATAGTCCCGATTTGAATTTCTTATATACAATTTTGCTTTAAATCGGGAGCTATTTGGCGCTATCAGGTTTATATAATTTAGCGTTTGTGTTCCAAATGGAACTTTTCAATGGCAAAATTTTTCTCATCTTTTCGGCGAGGTTCGTGCCCTCAGAAACGCAGGTCATTTTATCCTCGCCATGGTTCGTGTCTTCACGAACCGTTTTTGTTTTGCCAATTTCGGTTATTTCATTCTTGCTATTGTTTATAGTTCCGATTTGAATTTTCTTAAATACAATATTTTCTTAAATCGGGCGCTATTTGGCGCTATCAGGTTTATATAATTTGGGGTTTGTGTTCCAAATGGAAAGTTCAATATCAAAAATCCTTTCTCTTGCCAAGGTTCATGTCCTCACGAACCTTTTTATTTTTATGGCGACTCTGCCACCTCAAAAATGGAATGCTGCCCAAGCCATTTAGCCCCGGTTGAAGTGGTACCCTGCAGCAACGAGGCACGAGGCAGCGAAGCGTATAAACGGAAAACGGGAAGAAACTAACTGTTTTGCATTGGCAGTGCGCTCCAAAACCAAAACTCAACATACTAAGACCTGGCTTTTAGAACGTCTGGTTGATAGACTTTCAATCATCTTAAATATCTCTTTTTTTAAAAAAAAAGCCCCGAATTTTCGGGGCTTCTGATCTGTTAAGGTAATCAGTCAATATTATTATTTGTAAAGGTAATTTACGGCAATTACGTCATTTGCATTGAAAGTGCGGTTGCCGCCGTTAGAACAGGCTAACATGAATGAAGCAGCATCAGGATTGGAAGGTGTTCCTGGTATTCTTACCGCACCAACGTTTGATGCACCTTCATTGCCGGCTCCACTTGAACCACAGCTAAAAGCACGGTTCATGTAATCGGTATGACGGAAACCAATGCAATGGCCAACTTCATGCTGGATCACAGAAGCCAGGTACAATAAATTAGGATTGGAACCGTAGGCAGCGGAATTGGTATTCATTTTGATCTGGTTAAAAGGCTGACCTGATGATGTTGGGAAACCGGCAGAGCCCAAGGTAATAAAACCACCGCTCGGACCTTCGTTAAAACCTACAACATTAATGTTTCCGGTTGTTCCGGCGCTGGCCCTTTGGAAAGTGATACGTAAACCCAATGAGTTGTATCTCGAAATCATGGTGTTTACCGCATCGCTATATACCTGAGGCAGGTTGGTTACCGATACTGTAATTACACGTGGTAAAGATTTAACAATGTTTGTGGTTCGGTATTGTTCAGTTTCAGCAATATTTAAATTTGCGCCGGTAGAAGGTTCAGCTAGATTATCGTCGGTTAAAAGGATATCTCCCTCTACCAGATAACCTTCATCTATCTTACGAATGTTATCGGTACTAAAGCCAAGTGATTTGATCTGAGATAGTTTGCCCGCAGAAATTTCGGTTTTGCCTTCTACTGCATTTTCTGTATTATTATTCTTACAGGAATATAGATTGGTGAGCAAAAGGCATGCGGCAGCAAGCGATAAAAAATTGGTTGTTTTCATCTTAGTTAGAATTAAATTAGTTTAGGTTGAATAAGTTAGTTAATAATATTTGCGGATTACCTTATAAATCCTAATTTAGGGAACATATATCATGTAACCAAAATTTTATAATAAAATAATTTTTGAAAGTCAACACTGTATTTTTAGTTTTATCTTTTTGTCTGTCTGTTTTTGGTCTAAACGCACAGGTACAACCTGGTGGAATAGATAAAAAAAATGAAAAATATGTTTCCAAAACAGGTAATGTTTTAAAATTAAGCGACGATGCGTCCGTTTTGGTGAGGTTTAACCGAACGTTAACAGCAGCAGAAATCCAATTATTAAAGCCCCAAAAAAATCTGTCAGGCGATTATTTCATTGTCAAAAAATCACATGTTTCTAACTTCTCTAACAGTATAGTTTATCAGGAAAAAGCCAATGGACTTTGGAAGGTTAGTGACAGGTTGATGAAAGTGCTGAATAAAAGCAGTAAAAAGAATGATTCTATCCTGGTTAGACTAGCCTTCAAAAATATAAACGCCTTACCAGATGCTGTTGCAAGTTTAAAGATTAAATCAACCGACAATATCAACAATATTTGTACTCTTTACTTATCGCCAGGTGAATTAATGTTGTTGCTGGAGCTTAGTGATATCTTATACGCGGATGTTTTGCCTGTAGCAAAAGAGGAAGTTGTTATTAATGGTCTCGATCTGGCCCTAAACCAGATCTCTAACGCCCGGGATCTCTTTCCAGGTATTGATGGCGGCGGCATAAATGTTTCTTTTAAAGAGGGGATGTATGATGCTGCCGATCTTGACTTATTGGGGAAAACTGTTGCCGGAGCCATTATTGGCAAAACGCCCACCACCCATGCTACCATTATGGCTACCTTAGCTTTGGGCAATGGCAATTCCTTTATCAGGGGTTTAGGTGCAGCACCAAAGGCCAAACTTGCCTATTCTGATTTCACTAACCTGATGCCCGATCTGGTTACCGATTTAAACAAGCTTCAGGTTAGGGTTCAAAATCACTCTTACGGTACCGATATCGATAATGATTATGGAATGGAGGCTGCGGCATATGATAAGCAGATTTTTGAAACCGATACTTTGATCCACGTTTTTTCTGCAGGAAATAAAGGAACTGCCACGCCATCTGCAGGGTTTTATCAAGGGATGACAGGCCGTGCCAATTTAACCGGCAATTTTAAGCAGGCAAAAAATCTATTGGTAATAGGAGGGATCAACAGGGAAAATGTTTCCGAAAATCAGAGCAGCAAAGGCCCGGCATATGATGGCCGTGTAAAACCAGAACTGGTTGCCCTGGGCGAAGATGGAACATCGGGTGCTGCAGCCATTACCAGTGGATCAATCGCACTGTTGGAGCAATTTTATCAGCAGAAATATAAGAAAGCGGCCTCTGCTTCATTAATTAGGGCAACAGTAATTAATTCTGCTGATGATTTAGGTACGCCACAGGTTGATTTTGTTTATGGCTACGGAAAACTCAATGTAGCCCAGTCGTTAAAAACTTTAGATGAAAATAGGGCATCACTTTATAAAGTGGCTAAAAATCAGGATCTATTGATTCCTTTGACTATTCCGGCTAATGTAGCGGAAGTGAAACTAACCATCGCCTGGAACGATCCTCCCGCTGTTGTGAATAGCGCACAAAGTTTGGTTAACGGGTTAGACCTAAGTCTCGAAACACCCGCCGGGGATTTCATATTGCCTTGGGTATTAAGTAGCTTTCCTCATTTAGACTCGCTCTCAAAACCAACTGTGCGTAAGGCCGATATGATCAATAACGTTCAGCAGGTTACGCTTGATAATCCATCAGCTGGTGTTTATACTGTTCATGTTAATGGTAACAGAATCAAACAGGGCGATAATCAACCTGTCGCATTGGCTTATCATTATACATTAAAAAACACGTTTTCCTTTGTTAGTCCGGTAAAAAATGAATACTTTTTTGCTAATGAAGATAACTACATCCGCTGGGAAAATACTTATACAAGCAAGACAGGAAATCTATCTGTAAGCTATGATGAAGGTAATACCTGGAAACCTATTGCCACTGGCATTGATTTAAGTAAAGATTTTTACCATTGGATCCCACCAGATTTGTTTGTTAAAGCCATGATAAAAATGGAAGTGGAGGGAAATGTAATTTGGAGTGAATCGTTTGTTGTTTCTAGCCCGAGGATGTTAAAAGTTGGCTATGCCTGTAAAGATGGTGTGGTGCTTAACTGGAATGCACAGCCTGGTGCAAAAGACTACACCTTATATAATATTGTTGATAACACCCTTTCTCCGGTTTTAAACCTTACCGATACCATTGTAAAGCTTGATGCCAGTAACATTAAGAGTAACTATTTTGCTGTGGCCGCAAATGGAACGGATTTTACGGGCTTAAAAAGTTATACCATTGATTATACCCAGCAGGGGATTGCCTGTTATGTGAAAAATTTATTTGCGTCACTGGCTGAGGATAATCGGGTAAGAATTGACCTCAGTATTGGGACCAGTTTGGATTTAAAGAATATCATCTGGGAAAAGCAAACAGGACCAAATACTTTTAGTGTTTTACAGCAAAGCAAGCCCATTTCAAATCAGCTGGATTATACCATTTTTGATGAAAAGCCAAAAACCGGAATCCAATTTTATCGGGTTACTTTTGAAACCGTTAACGGCCAGATAAAGAGCGATCTGGTATCGGTGGTGGTTCTGAAGGAGAACGAGTTTTCCTTTTTTCCTAACCCTGTAGCTGATTATTTAACCATCTTGAGCGGCTCATTTGAAGATTACAGTTTATCTGTTTTTAACATGTTAGGACAGAAGGTTTTTGAAGAAAAAGCCACCAGTTCGAGTAAATTTATGCTTAATGCTTTATCTACAGGGGTATATGTCGGGGTGATCAATAAAAATGGGCAGCAATTGAAGAAATTTAAGCTGATTAAGAAATAATTTCTCGATCAGATCTCCCCATAGGCGTACCCTTTGAACGCTGCGGTTGAGATGGCGATCCTTTTTAGCTAATATGAGAATCTGCTGTTTTCGCTGTATTTTAAGCAATTAGACCATTCAGAAAATAATTAAAATGAAAAAACTCCTTCTACTTTCCAGTTGCGCATTACTTTTCTTTGGTTCCTGCAAGCAAAGCGCAAAAAGTACTGATCTTAATGCCGATTCTTTAGCTATAAAAGCCATTAATGATTCTAGTTTAACCCAATATTTATCTGTTATTGCTGCTGATAGTTTAGAGGGAAGAAAACCCTTTACCAACGGCGAAACCAAAACCATTAATTATTTAAAAAACCAGTTCGGGAAACTAGGTCTGCAGCCAGGCAATGGAAATAGTTTCTTCCAGGAAGTACCCATGGTAGAAATTAGATCGATACCGGAAGATAAAATGGTATTAAAAGGGAAAACTGCTTCGCTAACCTTAAATTATTTAACTGATTTTGTGGCTGGTACCCGCCGCGTACAGGATGAAGTAAGTATAAGTAACTCGCCGCTGGTTTTTGCAGGTTATGGTATAGTTGCCCCAGAATACGGCTGGAATGATTATGCCAATCTTAATGTAAAAGGAAAAACTGTCGTGGTGTTGATTAATGATCCTGGTTTTGCCGATTCTACTTTATTTAAGGGCAAAAATATGACTTATTATGGCAGATGGACCTATAAATTTGAAGAGGCAGCCCGTCAGGGAGCTACAGGGATTATTATTGTTCACGATACCGAGCCAGCGGCTTATCCGTGGACAGTTGTTCGAAGCGGTTGGTCTAAATCTAAACTTACGCTGCAAAGTGGAGATAATGGAATGAGCAGGGCTATAGTAGAGGGCTGGATTACTTTAGATAAAGCGAAGAAGCTATTTGCATTAGATGGAAAATCATTTGATCAATTGGCTTTAATTGCCCGTAAAAAAGGTTTTAAGGCTGTTGATTTAAATATTACCACCTCATTAAAAGTTAAAAATACCATCAAGAAATCAGTTACCTATAATGTATTAGCTAAAATACCTGGCGATAAACGCAAGGAAGAAGCAATTATTTATTCGGCACACTGGGACCATTTAGGTATAGGCGAGAAAGTACAGGGCGATTCTATTTATAATGGCGCGGTTGATAATGCAACAGGGGTAGCTGCTTTATTTGAGATTGCTTCGGCATTTAAAAAGTTGCCTAAAGTAGCTGGACGTACCATTTTGTTTATTTCTTATACCGGAGAAGAGCAAGGCCTTTTAGGATCAGAGTATTATGCCAAACATCCTGTTTTTCCATTATCCAAAACCGTTGCCAACATCAATATGGATATGATGGGCATAGCAGGTAAAACTAAAGATGTTGTCGTCTACGGCTTTGGTCAGTCAGAATTGGAAGATTATGCTGCGGAGGCCGCTAAAAAGCAGGGACGGGTAATTGTACCTGATCCTGTTCCATCATCTGGCTTATATTACAGATCCGATCATTTTAATTTGGCCAAGGTTGGTGTGCCATCGTTATTTACGGGTTCGGGTGTAGATAATATTAAAGAGGGTAGAGAATGGGGATTAAAACAAGTGGCTGATTTTACCAAATTCCGTTATCATTCGCCACAAGATAATTTCGATGCTAAAACATGGGATTTATCAGGCATAGTAGAAGATGTACGGATGCTTTTTGATATGGGGTACCGCATCAGTAATGAAGTTTCATATCCAAAATGGAAAAACGGATCGGAATTTAAATCCATCCGGGAAAAGAAGTAAAAACAAAAAGCGTCCTGATTTAATATCGGGACGCTCTTTGAAAAAAAGTCATTTTATTAAATTTCCCCTAAGGGAGGATTAATTAAAAGTAGAACTGTACACCTAATCTTGGTGCAAAAGTATCAGCGTTTAAGCCAAATGTATTGGTTTTAACTTTAGCGTCAGTTCCTTCAGCTTTAACAGTATAGTTGTCATAGCTTAAACCTTTAACTGAAAGTTCGATACCGATTTTTTTGGTTGGGAAGAAAGCAAAACCTGGAGCAAGTTCTACACCGATATTAGTAGTTTTACCTAATTTAACTGCGTTGTCGCCGTTAGCATCAGTTGCTTTTAATTCACCAAAAGCCAATGGCACTGATAATTGGCCGAAGAATTTGAATTGATCAGATAAACCAACATAGTAACGGCCAAAAGGAGCAACTTTAAATGCACCAGTCTCAGTTCTCTTGCTTACAGTTTTATCATATGCGTAACCAACACCTGTACCAATGGCAAAGTTGTCGCTTACAAAATAACCAACACTAGGTAATACACTGAAGCTGAAATCAGCTTTCGGAGCGCCATCTACTTTAGTAGAGTTTACACCAACATTACCACCTAACATAAAATTTCCTTTTTCAGTTTGTGCTTGTGCGCCATAAACTAAACCAGCTACTGCTACTAAAGATAATAATAATTTTTTCATCGTTTTATTATTTATTTGTTATAAAAATATAGTCAATTTTACTATTTTAATTTCTGACTATATTTGGCTAAAAGTCAACACTTGTGCCAAAAAACTCTGTTAATGTTATTAAAATAACAGTTTTTGGGTAACTTGTTAGCTTACAAACAGATGTGAATTTAGTGTTAATTCAATATTATTTTCCTGTGACAATAAATCAATCGATTGATTAATTTTTGGGTCATGTCAAATTGACAATCTGACTTTTTTTGAATAAATGTCAGGCTTTTTTGTAGCAAAAATGGCAGTCTTGTAGAAACTTGGAATGTTTTAGATTAAACCTTACATGCCGAAATGAGATTGTCTATTTTCTTTTGAATGATAGAGATGGTTTTTTCGTCATTTAAATTTCCATCTGCATCGAATTTATTCTGGGCCTGGGCAATCAAAACTTCCGGCTGTAAAACCGGATTCATATTTAAGAAAGTAAAAACAGGTAAAAATGCAGCTTGCATCCTAACGGTTCCCCACATGCCTTGAGTTGCGCCCATTAGTGCGACGGGTTTATGCATCAAGGGGGAATCTTTTCCACGGCTGGCCCAATCAATAGCATTTTTTAATCCGCCGGGGATAGAATAATTATATTCGGGAGATACAATAATAAAAGCATCTGCATTGGACAGGGCATCCCTGAATTTAACCACACTGGCTGGTCTTTCTTCAACCTCAGGCAAATCATGGTCAGCATTGTAAACCGGAACATCATCATAGGCCACAATTTCGAATTCGATACCTTCAGGAATTAAACTACCTGCAATGTTAAGCAACATGGCATTATAAGAACCTTTACGTAAGCTTCCGCATAAACCAACAATTTTTCTGTTTTTTTCCATAGCTATAAAACGAACACTTTCCCAAAATGTTTGGTTTTTTGCAACGACAATCGTAAGGTTAAAAAAATATTATCATTAGTTTTGGCGTAAAAGCTAACCCCTTATGACCGAAAACAACCCTACAACTTCCATCATTGAAAAAACAGTTTTCCCGATACTTTTTGCCTTGAGTTTTTCGCATTTATTAAATGATACCATTCAATCATTAATTCCGGCAATTTATCCTGTCATTAAAACCAGTTACCATTTAAGTTTTTCGCAGATCGGGTTAATTACGCTTACCTTTCAGTTAGCTGCATCGCTGTTACAGCCTTTTGTAGGTTTGTATACGGATAAAAAACCTCAGCCCTATTCATTGGCGGTGGGCATGGGTTTTACCCTGATCGGTTTAGTCTCGCTTTCTCAATCCAGCCATTTCTATACCATACTAATTTCAGTTTCTTTTATTGGGATCGGTTCATCGGTATTTCATCCTGAAGCCTCAAGGATGGCACATGCCGCATCGGGAGGGAAGAGGGGATTGGCACAATCTGTTTTTCAGTTGGGTGGTAATGCAGGTAGTGCTTTAGGCCCGCTATTGGCCGCCTGGATTATTGTTCCATATGGCCAGTTCAGCGTGGTCTGGTTTTCAGTTATTGCCCTTTTGGCAATTGTTATTCTCACTTATGTTGGTAATTGGTATAAAGGATTTATGCTTTTGGGAAGTAAAAAGGTCAACATTCAAACCGTTGTAAATCAATTTTCGAGAGGGAAGGTGATCTTTTCCGTATGCATTTTACTCCTGTTAATTTTCTCGAAATACTTCTACATGGCGAGTTTAACCAATTATTTTACCTTCTATCTGATCGACAAATTTAAGGTTTCGGTACAAAGCTCACAGATTTATTTATTTGTTTTCTTGTTCTCAGTAGCTGCCGGAACCTTATTGGGCGGGCCAATAGGCGATAAGATAGGGCGAAAATATGTAATTTGGGCATCGATATTAGGTACTGCTCCGTTTGCTTTATTGCTTCCACATGCCAGTTTGTTTTGGATCGGGGTACTTATTGTTCCAATCGGGATGATTTTAGCTTCGGCTTTTTCCGCGATACTGGTTTATGCCCAGGAATTGATTCCCGGAAAGGTGGGGTTGGTTGCAGGTCTGTTTTTTGGATTTGCCTTTGGTATGGGCGGCATCGGATCGGCCTTGCTAGGGAAATTAGCAGATTCTACCAGTATTGAATATGTATTTAATGTTTGTGCTTTTTTACCTTTAATCGGTTTATTAACAGGTTTCTTACCGAATATTGAGACGAAGAAGAAATAGAAAAAAGGCGCTATCATAGATGAAATTGTTATCCTGAGCTGTCGAAGGACCTTGTTATAAATACAAAAAAGGCGTTTCGACAGGCTCAACGTTACAAACTGGATGTGGAATTACAATTATGATAGAGCCTCTAAATTTTTAGGTTAACGGGGTTAAAATAAGATATAAATCTTAAAACCTAAGTTATTGATGAATCCCTGGCTGCTTAAATTGAACGAAGTATATTCGCTTTTGGTAACATAACTATTGAAATTGACCTCATTTTGTTCCGTTTTGCTGTAGGTAATATCTGCGGATAATAAACTTGTTTCTAATGCAAATCTTTTAGAAACAAACCAGGTGATACCACCATACGCGCCTACAGCATATTGATTTGAAGTATAGCTGGTTGTTTGTGTTGAAGTAGTAAAAGATTGACTATTATTCTTACCATAGGTATAACCGGCTTTTCCTCCTGCATAGGCAAACAAGGTTTTTACCAATGGAAAATAACGCTGGTAACTTAAGTTTCCGCCGTAGCTTTTTAGCTCATCGTTATTCATGTTATTGTTATAGGTATTCTTATTTCGGCCATAAGTTAAATCCAATCCAATTTTATTGTTGTCTTTAAAAAAGTAGCCATAACCCAATGTAAATGAATTATTTTTGACTTTGTTTTCGTAATTGTTTACGGTGACTTTGTTTGTTGTTGAATTAACGCCAAAGCTTACTGCATTTGTTCCTTTTGTTTGCGCGAAACCGCATAGGGAGATACCCACGGCCATAGCCGTAACTAATAATTGTTTTTTCATTTTCATTTGTGTTTTTAATAATAAACTAAAAAATAATAAAAAACTATTTTTTTAGTTTATGTGATATCAAGTATTTGATAATCAGGTTAGAAAAAAATATAAAGATAGATTAGCTATTCAATCCTTATTTTTCATTAGCCTGGAGTATGAAGTAATAGATTTCGATTGCAGAGGGAAATAAGTCGCTACCGGTTTTTCCGGTAATCGATTTGATCTTTCCGTTCTCTTCAGGAAAAATGCTTCTGTTGTATTCAATCTGAGCACCACCTATTGATTTTATTTTTCCATTCTCTTCTTCAAAAATGCTTCTGTAGTATTCGATAGGGATATTATCAAATGACTTAACCTTACCATTTTCTTCTGGGAAGATGCTTCGGTAATACTCAATTTTTACATTACCTATGGCTTTAACCTTTCCATTTTCCTCTGGGAAGATACTTCTGTTGTATTCTATTTTTCTATCACCAATAGATTTGAGCTTACCATTTTCTTCTGGAAAGATACTTTTAAAATACTCAACCTGCTGTGCGTTTGCGTTGTAAATGGTCGAAAATAGAATGCCTGACAGGATTAGGCACCTTAAGATATACTTTGATATATTTTTCATGAGATGTAAAATTAGAAGTGAATATTAATGGTGAAAGTAGGGGTAAAGTTATCAAGCGCTAATCTCAAATTATTTTTCCTGTCGAAATTATATAATGATTCTTCAGCATAGTAATTTTGATGGAAGAAACTTAAAATCGGGAAAGAAAACTCAATGCTGGAATCGTTAGAAAGCATGTAAGCAAAACCTGGGCGTAAGCTTGCTCCAAAACCTTTAGCACGTGCATCGGTACGAATGAGGTAACCTTCGTCATCAATCCTGTTAAATGTGTTGATTTGGAGCAGCAAATTGGCCTGGACAAAAAATTTGAACCGATTTTTAACATCTACATATTTGCGTATAAAAGGCGATATGCCGAAGCTAAATTCTTTTGGGCCGTAACGGTCTTCGTATCTTCCATCTTCTTCGTCCCAAGAGATGTAACTTTCGCCGCGAAGTTTAGATAGGTTTAAGGGAAGTTCTAAGCCTAGGGCCAAATTATTAGCCAGAAAATAGCCTCCACGGGGTGTTGCTGTAAAAGTGTTTAAGCTTGGTGATGAACTGTTTTGTTTGGAGGTTCCAAAACTCAGGCTAATACCAGCGAAGCCGGTTCCCTTTTCAGTTTGGGCATAGCTATGCCAACTGATGGCGCATAGCAGCGCCATGATGATTAATTTAGGTTTCATTTTATTTGTGTTTTTGTGTGTAATCAATAATAATCATTATTGAAACAAAAAGCAAGAAAATGAACTGTTGTGTTAGTTGATTTTAAATAAAAAATCCATAGAAAATAGATCCTATGGATTTTTAATATTTTACAGGGCCAAACTATTGAGGTAGGTAAGCAGAAAACTCTTCAGGAATCCAGGTTTTATACTTTTCAGCCTCAGTTTTTGCCTTTTTGCTTACTGGTATTTTCCATATTTCAAAAAATGATGATAGGTTTGAATGGGTTGCTTTGCTGATGGATGTAAACCAAAGGTCTATGCGTTGCTCATTGCTCAATTGGTTTTCGTAATATTTTCTCGGATCCATTTCGCGGTATATTTTATTGGCTTTGATCATAGACTCCCATCCAAAATGTTCAATAATCTGGATATACATGCATAAAGCGGTAAAGGGTTCTTTTTCCCATTTCTCAAAATTAGGCTCGTTTTGAAGATAATTTATGACTTTCTTCTTTACTTCATCTCTATTTGCAATTCCATCGTGATTATATAATCCCTTTTTTAGTACTTTATCATATACATACATGGTATAAAGGTTAGTGGTTACTTCACTAACTTCATCCATATCAAGACCCCAAAATTGATGGCGATGACCTAACTCGTGAAAATGCCCCCAGCTTCCTTTTTCTTTGAGTATTTTTTCGTTTAGCATCCATTCGCAACTTTCGTCGTTCGGGGCCACAATTTTATCCCAGACTGTAAACATATAACCGTAAGCAACCTGGTTATCAATGATTATCCTTTCCGGATGAGTTCTGGTACGACTAATAATAGCTAAATCAGCATCTGCATCCATTATTTCGTCCCATAATTTTAATAAGGACTCAGGATTTTCTAGGGTTTTAATGCGATAGGTTGGTACGGTGAGTATAATTTTATCTGTAGCCAGCTCAGTCCATGGCGCAGGATTATTTTTGATGCTTGCCCATTCGGTCAGATTATTTTTTTCTAATTTATAATAGGGCGCTTTTACCACACCATTTGCGATAATACTGATTGATTGGAGTGAAGAACTATCTGGAATCCTGATATACAGCAATCCGCCATAAGGTGAAAAAACGGTTGTGGTATCTTTTTCCAGTTCAAATGATCTTGTCAGATCAAAACCTGATCTTACCAGGTTATCCATATGTTTTAAATCATCATTATGAATGCCGATTTGTGCCTTTAAATATTGAGTTTTATATTTTGGGTCAATCACAATGCTCACTTTTTCTCCTGCCGGCACATAAACGCCTGTGCTGTGTAACCTAAAATAGTTTGGATAAGGGTCAGCTAATCCTTGCGAACCTACTTTAACGGCCATATCAATTATTTCTGTGCTACGCTTAGCATTTTTAGGCACCTCTCCAGGAAACGATTTACTTTCCGGGTATATAAAATATGGTGACTTTTTTGTATTATGAGATTTATCAAAAAGGTATTTTGAGAATTGATAGCCTGCTTTTTTAGCGGCTGTTGAAATATCAATTGGGTTTTTTAATGTTGGTATCGGAAGTGAGTCGCTAATGGAGAGTATCGATTTTATTTTTCCGATCATCCTACTGGTATCTGCATTATTTGAAAAAGTCAGGTCTAGTGTAGGTTCTATACCGTAGGCATACTCAGTTGGGGTGGTCGCTTTAGGAGAAGATTTTGCCAGTTCGCTCAGAATATTCTTCAATAGAAGATAAAAAGGTTCTTTTGTTAGCGTCAAACTATCTTTGGCATGCTCAGCCGTAAACAGGGTATAGGCATTAAATATTCCTGCTTTACTTAATAAAGCATTTATTTTTATCAGATCATTTATATATGATTTATTGGGATTCCTGTGCTTAAAAATATATGGATACGGGGAGGCATAAACCAAATTTCCACCACCAGCTATATATTTTTCAAGTACTTTAAGCTGCGTTGTATCCTTCACGTCATTTGTTAAAAAGTAAATGTCGGTTTTGGGCTGTAATTTATTGGCATTGGCGATGTAGACTTTAGCTTTGTTGGCTTTTAATGCATTGATCAATGCTGCATCAGCTGTTTTGGTAACGGCTACTTTAAGTTTTTTAGGTTGAGTGCTGGCAGCCTGGATAATGTTTTTTAATAATTTTTGAACATTTTGATCGCTCAATAATTTGCTTTCAAAATACTCGGATGAGCCTATCGCAAAAATCTGCCCTTTTCCCAGGGTGCTGCTCATCATTACTGTTGCTAAAACATCAACTTGCGATGAAAGCAAATGTGTGGCTACGGTATGAGGTTCTTCGTTTGTGCTAAAGAATGCAGAAACAAATTTTCCTGTATCAGGCATAGGTAAGGTATTTATGCCTTTTAAAAGTGCTGATTTTTGAAATTTTTGAGCAAAACTTTGGGTGGCAAAGCATACCAGAATAGAGAGAAGAGCAGTTTTAAGATTCATTTTCAGGTGTTTATATCTGCAATTTTAAATATCTAAAATCATAGCTACAACACACTTTATGTTAAAAAACGCTAAATAAATTGGGTTTTAAGTACAACAGCTAATAACTAGTAACAAAAGTCCCTTCCAGATTTTATCTGGACGGGACTTAATTGCTTTATTTTAATCTTGTTTTTGATTCAGAAACACAAACTGGTGGTCGAACATATCTAACTTAATTTTGCTGTCTTTATCAATCTTTCCTGCTAAAATCTCTTTTGACAACTCGTTTAAGATTCTTTTCTGGATTACCCTTTTCAACGGTCTTGCACCAAACTGTGGGTCGTAACCCAATTGTGCCAACCAATCTAAGGCGTCATCACTGGCGTCCATTTCTATACCCATTTCGGCCAAAGTTTGCTGTACATGTTTAAACTGTAAGCTTACAATATTTCTGATTTCGCTGCGATTTAACGGCGTAAACATAATCAGCTCATCAATCCTGTTCAAAAACTCCGGACGGATCGTCTGTTTCAATACTTCAAACAATTCATTTTTGGTTTTCGCGATGACCTCATCGCGGTTTTCGTCGCTCAAATCTTTGAAGTTATCCTGAATTAAATGCGCACCAATGTTCGAAGTCATGATGATAATGGTGTTTTTGAAATTCACCGTTCTGCCTTTATTATCGGTTAAACGGCCATCATCCAATACCTGCAACAGGATGTTAAATACATCCGGATGCGCTTTTTCAATCTCATCGAGTAATACAACCGAGTAAGGTTTGCGTCTAACAGCCTCAGTTAACTGTCCACCTTCATCATAACCTACATAGCCTGGAGGCGCTCCGATTAAACGAGAAACGGCATGGCGTTCCTGGTATTCACTCATATCGATACGGGTGAGCGCATTTTCATCGTTGAATAAAAATTCGGCAAGGGCCTTTGCAAGCTCTGTTTTACCCACACCCGTTGTACCTAAAAAGATGAAAGAACCGATAGGTTTGCGTTTATCCTGTAAACCCGCACGTGAGCGACGGATCGCATCAGAAATGGCTTCAATGGCTTCGTCCTGACCAGCCACACGCTGGTGTAGCTCATCTTCTAAGTGAAGCAGTTTTTCACGCTCACTGGCAATCAGCTTTGTAACCGGAATACCTGTCCAACGGCCAACCACACCTGCAATATCATCAGCAGTAACCTCTTCTTTTAACATGCGGCTATCGGTTTGCTGGCTTTCTAAATCGGCTTTAAGTTTTTCAACCTTATCCTGGGCTTCCTTAATTTTTCCGTAACGGATTTCGGCCACCTTACCATAATCTCCGGCACGTTCTGCCTGTTCTGCCTCTAACTTATAATGCTCAATCTGCTCTAATTCATTATTCACAGCATCTACCAGGTCTTTTTCACCTTGCCATTTCGCTTTAAATTCATCACGCTCGGCAGATAGGTTAGCAATTTCTGCTGAAAGGTCTGCAACTTTTCTATCGTCTTTCTCACGTTTGATTGCTTCGCGTTCAATTTCCAGACGCATAATCTCACGGTCTAAAGCATCAACATGTTCAGGCACACTGTCCATTTCCATGCGCAGTTTAGATGCCGCCTCGTCCATTAAATCGATAGCTTTATCTGGTAAGAAACGATCGGAAATATAGCGCTGACTCATTTCTACAGCTGCAATAATGGCTTCATCTTTAATCCTTACCTTATGGTGTGTTTCGTAACGCTCTTTTAAACCGCGAAGGATCGAAATGGCATCCTGGGTATCTGGTTCTTCCACCATCACCTTTTGGAAACGACGTTCTAAAGCTTTATCTTTTTCTAAATATTTTTGATATTCATCTAAAGTAGTTGCACCTATGGCACGGAGCTCTCCGCGGGCAAGGGCGGGTTTTAAGATGTTTGCCGCATCCATTGCACCTTCACCACCACCGGCACCAACCAAAGTATGGATCTCATCGATAAACAAGATAATATCGCCATCACTTTGGGTAACTTCTTTAACTACTGCTTTTAAACGTTCTTCGAACTCACCCTTATATTTAGCACCTGCAATTAATGCGCCCATATCAAGCGAGTAAACCACTTTACTTTTCAGGTTTTCAGGCACATCTCCTTTAATAATCCTAAAGGCAATGCCTTCTGCAATGGCTGTTTTACCTACACCTGGTTCACCAATCAATATCGGGTTGTTTTTGGTTCTACGTGATAAAATCTGAATAACACGTCGGATTTCTTCATCGCGGCCAATTACCGGATCCAGTTTTCCGCTTTCGGCATATTCATTTAGGTTGCGGGCATATTTACTTAATGCCTGATAAGTGGCTTCGGCATTCTGATCGGTTACCCGGTTATCACCACGTAATTCTACAATGGCTTTTTTAAGGTCTTTTTCGTTAACACCTTGTTCTTTTAATAGCTTGGAAGTACTGTCGTTAATAGCTAAAATACCCAATAAAAGGTGTTCTACAGACACAAATTCATCTTTAAACTCTTTTAAAAACGTTTGTGCTTTTTGTAAAACACTATTGGCATTAGATGACAGATATACATTACTTCCACTCACTTTCGGGAACTTGGCAATCTCTGCGTCTAGATTTTGATTTAATACATTTAAATTAACGTTTAATTTCTTTAAAACATAAGAAACCACGTTTTCATCAACAGTAAGCAAACCTTTAAGCAGGTGTGCCGTTTCAATAGCCTGTTGCTGGTTGCCTTGGGCTATTTCAGAAGCCTGTTGAACTGCTTCCTGGGCTTTTATGGTAAAATTGTTGAAGTTCATATTGCATTTAAATCAAAACAAATGCCATGTTAGTTTTGATTTTCAAATCGGAAATTTTGTCGGTACATTTTATTGCTTAGTGACTAAATTGCTGATTTTTAATGGCTTATACTGAAGTTTTGTCTTGTATAATTCCTAACGTGGTATTTATCGCAGTAAAATACGGCGGTGTTTAGAAATTGATATGAAATGCCAGACCATTGTTAAATAGACCCCGGCTTGCAACGGGCAGGTGATTGAACGGAGCCCGAACGAAGTGAGGACTGGAGGGAGAGCAGGGCTATGGTAACCGAAACGCCCAGCACCCTGCTTGTCTAAATATTAACGATATAAATCTTCTTTAAGGTCCTTCGACAGGTTGCCATTGACAGAATCCAATAGTTTGGTCGTCATCCGATAGCTAGCTATCGGATCCCGCGCATGCGGGAACCACGAAGTGCTCAGCGAAGCTAATCTTAATACACGTTTTAATATTCCCATCCGATAGATTCTGTGTTAATTTGCAAATAAAATATGTTATTTTTGTTTCATGGGCGGTCAAGAACTAGCCAGTGTAGCGTGCTGATCCTTTAGGTTTAGTGCGCTACTTTCTTTTAAAACCGAGTATTCTTTTTGATATTCCTGTTTGCTATTATAAATCACATATATCATTTCTAAC
>NZ_FNCH01000003.1 GCF_900100705.1 Pedobacter terrae | reverse complement strand
TGCCTCGCGGCCCGTCTTTATATATCTGCAGACTTCAGTCTGTTCAAGTCTTGTTCGTCTTAAACATGTTTCCGTCTGTTTCAATCTTGTTTGTTATCTTTCCGACATCCGCCGTTCCGATTTTTTTGTTTTCCCTTCGTTTCCGTTGGGGTTGCAAAGGTAAGCATCTTTTCCGAACTTCCAAATAAAATAAATTTTATTTTTCAATCTTCTTTTTCTGAATACCCTTATTTCAATATGCCAGATTAAACTGGCTTTCCGTTCTTCCGAACCGGGCTGCAAAGGTAGAAATCTTTTCCGCTTCCGCAATATTTATTTTAAAATAAATCTCGCTCTCCTTTCCCTATGCCACCTTTTCAATTCTAAACCCTTCCTCCGAAGCGGGATGCAAAAGTAGGAAAAATATCTTTCCCTGCAAAAGGAATTTATTAAATACTGCACGGTTAAACGTAAGTCAATGGTTTTCAACAGGAAATATTTTACTGTAGTTAAAACTTTTTGGAAGAATACTTGTTTAACACGGCGATCCGGCTTGGGGCAGAGCGTTTTTCCACCATTGAGGGATTAAGGAGATTAAGTTTTTAAAGCTCTTTTATATTTTTCGGCGCCATCGCAGTGTGCCTTGCACCGCCAATGCAGCCTAAACCCCTGCCCGTTGCAGGCGGGCGATAGCAGCGGAAAACCCGGAGGCGAGGAACGAGCCGAAGATTTGCAGCGAATAGCGGGAACATACTTATATAGTAGCACTGAACCTGCTTTACTAGAAAACGAATAAAGTTTATATTCACCGGAATTAATAATACGCCCTGCTATCTAAAAACTAACGGGAAGCCCTGATAACAATAAAACCGTCCGACACTTTGGAAACACACCGCAGAACAGCCCTAGAATTAATTGCACACTAACTATATATTACCGCTGCCTTAAAATCCTGTCATTTCCTCATAAATTTTTTATAAATTAGTTTATGCTACAGGTTAAACAATGGTGCAATGATTTAATTGGTTTGCTATTTCCAAACCTCTGTAATGCCTGTGGTGTTGCATTATACCATAGCGAGCATTTAATCTGTACGAAATGCCTGTACGATCTTCCTTTTACCGATTATCATCAATATGCGGAAAATAGGGTAGCCAAACAATTGTGGGGCCGCTTACCACTTTATGCGGCAATGGCCATGTTATACTTTAGAAAAGGAGCGAAAGTTCAAAACTTAATCCACAACTTAAAATATAATGGCAGAACAGATGTTGGGGTACTATTGGGCAATATGCTGGGAGAAAGGCTTAAAACCGCAAACCTTTATCAGGATATTGATATGGTAATTCCGGTCCCTTTACACCGCAAAAAATATAAATCCAGGGGCTACAACCAAAGTACGTTTATTGCAGAAGGAATTGCTATGCAAATGGAAATTAGCATGAGCGAGAATCATCTTATCCGAAATACCTCTACCGAGAGCCAAACCAAAAAAAGCAGGTATAACCGTTATGAAAACATGAAAGATGTATTTCAGGTAAATTCTCCGGAAGAAATAATTGGCAAACACATTTTACTGGTTGACGATGTAATTACTACTGGCGCAACACTTGAAGCTTGCGCAAATGTCCTCTTGACCATTGGAGCCGCAAAAGTGAGCATAGCCGCACTTGCTTTTGCAGAATAATTTTTACAATACACCGCAAGTACTATTGTATTAGCCAAACATTTTTTAAGTTTGATTTATGCGTTTAAATATTGGCTCAGTGCTTTTCATCTTATTCATCGCTTCGGCTTGCCGCAAAGGGGAAAACATTACCACAGATCAGAACGCCAAACTGAGCATTTCCAATAAAGAGATATTTTTTGATACCATTTTTACTTCGGCAGGCTCAACAACCAGAAAAATAAAGATCGTTAACCCAAATCATGATGCAGTTAAAGTTTCGGAAATCAGATTATCAGGAGGGAATACTTCAGCTTTTAGTATCAATATTAATGGAGCACAAACGCTGCTTAAAAATGATCTTATAATGAATGGTCAGGATTCGATCAATCTTTTTGTCAAGGTTTCGATCAATCCCAATACAAACAACTTACCCTTTCTGGTACAAGATTCTATCATCTTAAATACCAACGGCAATAAACAGGTGATTCAGCTTTTGGCTTACGGGCAAAATGCTGTATTTGTGAATGAATCTTCGATTAATACAAATACCAGCTGGACAAAAACTTTGCCCTATATTATTAATGGATCATTAACCGTAAAGCGTGGCGCTGTATTAACCATCCAACCCGGCACTAAAATCTATTTCCATAAGGATGCCAGTTTAAACATTGAAGGAAACCTCATGGTTAATGGCAGCTTTACTGAGCCGGTACTATTTTGTAGTGACAGGCTTGAAAAGGTATATAGTAATGAGCCTGGTCAATGGAAAGGAATCTTCTTAAAAAGAACCGGATATGGACTGATTAAAAATGCGGTCATTAAAAATGCATCTGTTGGCATTACGTCCGATTCTTTATCCGTTAATAGCAGTCCTAAATTGATTTTAAGCAATAGCATGATCAAAAATATGCAGGTGGCAGCTTATATTGGTTATCACTCCGAGCTGTTTGCCTTTAATAATGTAATGTATAACTGCGGCAACTATTTAATCTATGCTGTTGGGGGCGGAAATTATAACCTGAAACAGAACACCTTTGCAGGCTACAACTTAAACTTTCCGCGTAAAACTGCCGCTCTGAGCTTTTCAGATTATTTATCGGCAAATGTTTATAACAAACTTCAGATCAATTTAACGAATAATATCATTTGGGGGAGCTTAACGAATGAACTGGATATCCAAAAGAAATCTTCCACGACGGTGCAATTCAATTTATCACATAATTTGATCCGATCTTCCAACAGTGCTTATAATACTAATGGCAACATTTTGAACATCGATCCATCCTTTAAGAACAAGGAATCCGAAAATTTTGAGCTCCCGGCGAACAGTGCAGCCAGAAACAAAGGTGCTGATTTAAGTACCGATCCTTATTTCAATGGTTATCTTGATAAAGATATAAAGGGAAATGAAAGAATTTATCCCTCAACCTTAGGTAGTTACGAGAAATAGTATATTTATTTATATTTTCTCAAAACCAAATGGCATAAAGTTGCGTTTATATATTCGAGAGCGTTAATTTAGATGGTAAGGGTCGATATTTCTTCTAAAGAATATCGGCCCTTTACTTTTTACTAAAATTTTAGGATTAGCATAAGCTGATTTTCAATGAATATCTAATTCAAAATAATTATTTCTTCTACTCTTTCTACGTTTATCGTCATGATGAATTTATTTCAGCATCTTCTCCTTCCAGACCTTGAAATGAATTACCTTCGGTGAGCTTGCTAAGGCTCGGTTCAGGGTGACGGCTGTAATAAAAAAAAGAGGCTATCTCAGAAATGATTTCGGAGATTTTTTGCAGAATAATATTTTGAAAGGGCGTCATTCCCGTAAAAACGGGAATCTTAACGCGATAGAACGGCAACTAAATAAGTCCATACCAAAGCATTAAGATGCCCAGTCAAGCTGAGCATGACGACATCGCCAAATTGCTATTATTGAATCTGTATTTTGAGTCAGGCTCTTTTTTTCCTATTTGTTGTAAGTAAATTATTCTACAGTAACTGATTTAGCCAGATTTCTTGGCTGATCTACATTACAGCCACGCATTACGGCAATATGATACGATAATAACTGAAGTGGTATAGTTGCTAAAAGTGGTAAGAAAGCTTCATTGGCATCGGGAATTTCGATGCAGTAATCGGCCATTTTTTTCACCTCGGTATCGCCCTGGGTTACAATGGCAATTACTTTTCCTTTTCTGGCTTTTACCTCTTGTATGTTACTGATTACTTTTTCGTAAGATGAGTTTTGCGTGGCGATGAACACCACAGGCATTTCTTCATCAATTAAAGCGATCGGACCATGTTTCATCTCCGCAGCAGGATAACCTTCTGCATGGATGTAGGAAATTTCCTTCAGTTTCAAGGCACCTTCCAAGGCCACCGGGAAACCACTTCCTCTACCTAAAAACAAACAATTGGTAGAATCTTTGATTTTTTCCGCTACTTCTTTAATCAGATCGTTCGACGCTAAAGCAACCTGGATCTTTTCAGGAATATGGTCAAGCTCAGTTAAAAGTTCGATTAGTTTGGAAGTGGTAATGGTTCCTTTTTGCTGGGCCATGTAAAAAGCCATCAAAGTTAAAACGGTTACCTGTGCGGTAAATGCTTTTGTAGAAGCTACACCAATTTCAGGGCCGGCGTGGGTATAAACACCTGCATGTGTTAAACGCGGAATGGATGCACCCGCTACGTTACAAATTCCGAAAATAGTTGCACCACGTTCTTTAGCCATTTCAATAGCCGCCATGGTATCAGCCGTTTCTCCAGATTGCGAAATGGCAATCACCACATCCTTTTCTGTAATGATCGGATTTCTATACCTGAATTCTGAAGCGTATTCTACTTCAACAGGAATGCGGGCATATTCTTCAATCAGGTATTCGCCAACCAAACCTGCATGCCATGATGTTCCGCAGGCCACAATGATGATACGGTCTATATTTTTTAATTTCTCCGCAAATTCTTTAATCCCACCGAGCTGTACCTTACCTTCTTCCGGATAGATACGGCCGCGCATACAATCTTTAATCGAACGCGGTTGCTCATAAATTTCTTTCAGCATAAAGTGGTCGAAACCACCTTTCTCCAGCATTTCTAACTTTAACTGCAACTCCTGGATTAATGGCGTTTGCACTACATTATCCAATCTTTTAACCAAAAGATCGTCTTTGGTGATCAGTGCAATTTCATTATCATTAAGATAGATTACATTTTTGGTGTATTCGATAATCGGCGTGGCATCAGAAGCGATAAAATATTCTCCCTTGCCCACACCAATTACCATCGGACTACCCTTTCTGGCTGCAATTAACCGATCAGGATGATCCTGATCCATAATCACGATGGCGTAGGCACCAATCACTTCCTTCAGCGCCAAACGAACCGCCTCTAAAAGATCTATATTTTCAATTTTCTGGATTTCCTCAACCAAATGAATTAACACCTCTGTATCGGTATCGCTTTTAAATTCGTGCCCACGGTTAATCAACTCCTCTTTTAAAGTAGCGTAGTTTTCTATAATACCATTATGTATAATAGATAATTTACCGTTGTTTGAGCTATGTGGATGGGAGTTTCGGTCAGATGGAACACCATGGGTTGCCCAACGGGTATGGCCCATAGCAATCGTACCAGACTTATCCTGATCTTGAGCAAACTCTTCTAAAACAGCTACTTTACCGGCTTTTTTATAGATATGTTCACCGTTTTCATTCATTACTGCGATACCCGCACTATCATAACCCCGGTATTCTAATCTTTTAAGGCCTTTAAGTACAATTGGCCAGGCTTCTCTATAGCCAATATAGCCCACTATTCCACACATAATTTATATCTAATTAATTTGGGATAAATATATAAACAAACGTTTGTTTTAGCGCATTAAGGGCTAATGATCTTTTAGTTAAATCAAAAAAAGCAGCTACAAATTAATGCAACTGCCTTTACTATGATTAGTAAATCGAATTAGTTATGCTTACTTATAAAGTGGAAATGCACTTACCAATTTAATCACTTCAGCTTTTACGGTATTTAGATTCGCTTCATCTTCCGGATTCGTTAAAACCCTGTCAATTAATTCAACAATCTGTTCCATTTCGGCTTCTTTTAAACCGCGGGTAGTAATTGCAGCAGTACCCACACGGATGCCCGAAGTTACAAACGGTGATTTATCATCAAAAGGAACCATGTTTTTGTTCACTGTAATTTCCGCTTTTTCCAACGCATTTTCAGCTACTTTACCTGTGATGTTTTTATTACGTAAGTCGATTAACATTAAGTGGTTATCGGTACCACCAGAAATAATGCCATATCCTTTTGCCACAAATGCTTTAGCCATGGCCTGTGCATTTGCCGCTACCTGTTTAATGTATGTTCCGTATTCCTCGCTTAATGCTTCGCCAAAAGCAATTGCTTTAGCTGCAATAATATGCTCTAACGGCCCACCCTGGGTACCTGGGAAAACGGCCATATCAAGCAAATTGCTCATTAAACGGATTTCGCCTTTAGGTGTTTTTAATCCCCACGGGTTTTCAAAATCCTGTCCCATCATAATCATACCACCACGTGGTCCACGTAAAGTTTTGTGGGTTGTGGTAGTTACAATATGGCAATGTGGAAGCGGGTTCGCCAACAATCCTTTTGCGATTAAACCTGCAGGATGAGAAATATCGGCCAAAACCAAAGCACCAATTTTATCGGCTACCGAACGGATAAAAGCATAATCCCACTCACGTGAATAAGCAGATGCACCGCAGATAATCAATTTTGGTTTTTCGGCTAAAGCAACTTCTTCTAATTTTTTATAATCAATTAGTCCGGTTTCTTTTTCTACGCCATAAAATAAAGGTTGATATAATTTACCCGAGAAATTAACAGGAGAACCGTGTGTTAAGTGACCACCGTGAGAAAGATCAAATCCTAATATTTTATCGCCTGGTTGCAGGATAGCCAGCATTACCGCTGCATTGGCCTGTGCGCCAGAGTGTGGCTGAACGTTTACCCACGCTGCTCCAAATAATTGTTTTGCCCTATCGATCGCGATTTGCTCTACTACATCTACCACCTGGCAACCACCATAGTAACGTTTTCCAGGCAAGCCTTCTGCATATTTGTTGGTCAATACCGATCCTGCAGCTTCCATTACCTGTCTGCTTACAAAGTTTTCTGATGCAATAAGCTCTAAACCATGCTCCTGGCGGTTTAATTCTTTATCGATAAGTTCAAAAATTTGGTTGTCGCGTGTCATTGTATATTTAGGTTTGTATTTTTTTGGCAAAAGTAAGGATTTCAAATTTAAATCACGCCTGTTTAAGATAATGCTTTCACATTAAAGTTGTTAAAGCCACTTCCAATAGTTATCTCTACGATTTGTTGCTGCAACATTTCTAAAATGGCCAGGAAATTATAAACGAAATGAACTTTATTTTCTGAATTTTTAAGCACGAGGGCAAAATCAATTTGTTTATTGATATCTAGTAAGTTGGCTATAAAGTGTTTTTGCTGTTCGATGGTATAAGGATATTGGACCACAGTATGTTTAACCTCTTCACTGCGCAGTTCATACTTCTGCATCGTACGGTGATAAACGGTTAAAAGCTTATACAAATCCAAGGATAAAAGTTCATCCTGATGCGTGGAAGAAACGGCAGCAAGTGTAAGATCGTATGCAATATTACCCCTGTGGTTTTGCTTTAATCGCTCCTCTTCATAAACCTTCATTTCTTCAGCTGCAGATTTAAACTGTTTATAGGCAATCAACCTGGCGATAAGGTCCTGCTCAGAGTTGATTTCGTTGCCAGTTTCGTCTACCTCAATCCTCGGCAATAACATTTTAGATTTAATCCGCATCAGGGTGGCGGCAACCAGAATAAATTCGCTCGCTACTTCTACATTTAAAGCCAGGAGTTGGTGGATGTAGGCTAGAAAGTCGTTGGTAATTTTCGAGATCTCCACATCCTGTATATTTAATTCATCGCGTTCTATAAAGAACAGCAATAAATCGAAGGGACCTTCAAATACCGGAAGCTTTATTTCAAAATTTTCTGCCTGCATGTGTATCAACAAACATAATCAAAATTTTCAGTCTATGCATTAGTACTCAACCCTAACCGCTAAACTTCAGCAACCCCTATCACGCTAAATACCAGTCCCTTAGACCACTGGAATAAAGCGCTATTTTTCTCTTCTATATTAAAACAAATTTTCCTTACTTTGTATCTTGTTTTTTACCACAAATTTCGAATGCAAGTAAAAGCTGGCCCCCTATTATCTAAAATCAACTATCCTGCTGATTTAAAGCAATATAGTGAATCTGACTTAGAACAAATAAGCCAGGAATTACGACAGTATATTATTGATGTAGTAAGTGTAAATGGCGGCCATTTTGGTGCCAGTTTAGGTGTTGTCGAATTAACAGTTGCCTTACACTATGCCTTGAACACCCCTTACGATAAATTAGTATGGGATGTGGGCCATCAGGCATACGGTCATAAAATATTAACCGGACGAAGGGATTTATTCCACACCAACCGTGTATATGGTGGCATTAGCGGTTTCCCAAAGATTTCAGAGAGTGAATATGATACCTTCGGTGTAGGCCACTCGTCTACTTCTATTTCTGCAGCTTTGGGTATGGCAGTGGCTTCGCAGTTAAAAGGTGAAACCAACAGGCAGCACGTAGCCGTTATCGGCGATGGCGCCATGACAGCCGGTTTAGCTTTTGAAGGATTAAACCATGCCGGGATCGAAAACAGCAATGTATTGGTGATCCTGAATGATAACTGCATGTCTATCGACCCAAATGTTGGGGCGTTGAAAGAATATTTGACCAGCATCACCATCTCTAAATCGTACAACCGTTTCCGCGATGATATTTCTCATGTACTCGCAGGGCTATCTAAACTCGGCCCAAATGCGCATAAGTACGTTAAGAAAATAGAGAAAAGCATTAAAGGAACCTTACTTAAACAAAGTAATTTATTTGAAGCTTTAAACTTTAGATATTTCGGTCCAGTTGATGGGCACGATGTAAAACGCCTGGCACAAGTAATCAAAGATCTTTCAGCCATTCCAGGGCCGAAACTCTTACACTGCGTTACGGTTAAGGGTAAAGGTTTTGCTTTGGCAGAAAAAGATCAAACCAAATGGCATGCACCTGGTCTTTTTGATAAGATTACGGGCGAGATTAAAAAAAGCATTCCAGATAAACCACAACCACCTAAATATCAGGATGTTTTCGGACATACCATGGTAGAGCTGGCGGAAGCTAACGATAAAATTGTCGGTATTACACCGGCTATGCCATCTGGCTCATCATTAAACATTATGATGAAAGCGATGCCAAAACGCGCCTTTGATGTAGGTATTGCCGAACAACATGCGGTAACTTTCTCGGCCGGTCTGGCCGCACAAGGATTGGTTCCGTTTTGTAATATCTATTCAAGCTTTATGCAAAGGGCTTACGACCAGGTGATCCACGATGTAGCCATTCAAAAGCTAAACGTGGTGTTTTGTTTAGACCGTGCAGGTTTGGCAGGCGCTGACGGTGCCACACACCATGGGGCTTATGATATCGCCTATATGCGCTGCGTCCCAAATCTAATTATCACTTCTCCTATGAATGAGGAAGAGCTTCGTAACCTGATGTTTACGGCTCAACAAGAAAACATAGGGCCATTTGTCATCCGTTATCCACGTGGTAATGGCGTAATGCCCGATTGGAAACGACCATTCAAAGCATTAGAAATTGGCAAAGGGCGTAAAATCTGCGATGGTGAAGATGTAGCCCTATTAACCATTGGCCATGTGGGTAATTTTGCCGTTGAAGCCTGTACAGAATTAAATAGCGAAGGTTTTTACCCGGCGCATTACGATTTACGTTTCGTAAAGCCTCTAGACGAACAACTGTTACATGAAGTTTTTGCTAAATATAAACATGTGGTTACCGTTGAAGACGGTTCACTACCCGGAGGAATAGGATCTGCAGTATTGGAGTTTATGGCCGATCACGGTTACCTTGCCAATGTAATCCGTTTAGGTATACCAGATCAGTTTATCGAACATGGAGAACAGGTGGAGTTATGGGCAGAATGTGGTTATGATAAAAATGCGATTACTGAAGCGGTAAGGAAAGTTGGCGTAAAAAGAACTACTGATAGTATGGCGGGGTATGGAAAACCGCTATTGCCCGTCTTAGATGGAATGTAAGATGGATGATGGAATCGATTCTTTCGTTGATTGAAATAATAAGTATTACTAAAATATAAAAAAGCCTCAGTTAATAAAATAACTGAGGCTTTAAAATTTGAGCAGGTTTCGTTAAAAATCGCTATATAAGTTTCTGAACGAACTGCGTAAACCGAAGGTGATTAAACTGGTATTGTTTTTACCCAGGCTGTTACTTTCACGTCTTAATATACCGCCTAACTCCAAACGTAAGTTATATTTTGGATTGATGACGTAAGCTACTCTGCCTTCTGCATAAAAAAGATTGGTACGAATACCCTGCGTGGTATAATTTCCGGTAGGTTGTACAGCATCCGTATAAGGCTCAAAAATATTCTTGCCATAATTTTCTCCGGCAATGTCTAAACCGTATTTGGCATACATCAATTCTCCGCTAAAATCGAAACGCTTGTAAGAGTAGTTTAATAAACCTACAACTTCTCTGAAGTTTGCACCCATCGGGTGGGCCAGAGGCTCACCATATTGGGCATAATTAATAATTGGTTTTCGCGACGAGAATGTATATGGTTTCGCTGTATTATATTCTAATAAATAGTTTAATCCATCTACATGAAATATATCAGTACCTCTCAAACCCAATTGCCAGGCATATTTATTTCTTGAACTACCATCAGAAGAGAAGAATTCCTTTGCCTGAAATTCATCCAGTGAGAATTGTCCATAAGCAACAGCTTCCTTTGCGAATTTATATTTACTGGTAAAGCCAATTAAAGCATTATCTGGCGACCCGCTAGATGCCTCAATTGGTCTCAAGAAAATGATAGGATTAGCATAACCCCAATCAAACCCTCTATTATTTCCGGCATCATCTGTTTGCGCCCAAACGATTGAATCGAAAAACCCGATAGATAAGCGGTTATTCACGTTCCAATCCAGATAGTGGAAAACTCCACCTTTTTTTCTAAAACCAGTTTCATATGATAGTTGTGGAGCACTTGGATCTTGCATGGCCGCCCACATCACCATATATTGTACATTACCAAGATTACCTGTTAGTTTCAAGAAAGGATATGGCGATGCATAGTCTGATAACAATACTGAACGATAACCATCACCTACAAAATTTTTATCGTAACCAGCAGTGATGTTTAAATATTTAGATGGCGTGTAAGAAAGTGTAGCGGTTACGTATGACCAATCTGCAGTTAGGGGATTGATATCTGGGTTATAGCCTTGGCCATATTTACCGCCAATCCGGTTATATGACTGTCCAGGTACTATTCCATTTTGATCAATATAATTTCTATAATAGTCAGCAAAACGGCCTTGATTTTCAAAACCACTGGTGTAAAATGAAAATTTCTTTCCTATCGTTCCACCAACCTGATAACCCCGGGTATTCAAATAAGTATTTTTCTTTCCTGAGAAATCTCTACCGATCTGGAAATCAGGCAAAAAATCAGCATACACAGTATAATCTTCCTTTTGTATGTCTAATAAATGCTCATTAAATAATTTCCTTGAAACCCAAGATTTTCTGGTAGAATCGACGCCAACGCTCAATAAAATATTGCTTTTATCTCGCAGCAAGCTATCATCAATAAAAAAAGGCTTTAGAGACGTATGAAATCTCGCATTTGGGCTATAAATTTCACCGCTTAATTTCTGATAGAATTGATACGAATAGGGTTGATATACCGCTTGGGCTTTCAACTCATGGATAGATACAACTAGAAATAAAAGGAATAAGATTTTCTTCATCTGGTAAATTTTAATTCAAAGGGCAAAGAAAGTAATTAATTATGAATTAAACGATCCTGTCCTACAACTTCAAAAGAGAAAAAGCCCTTTCGGGCTCCATATTAGAATAACTTTAGTGAAGTTTAACATCCCAAAGATCTATAGGGTAAGTTTGCTCATTTGAAAGTTTTAAAAGTTCTTCCTTCACTAAAGCAGCATCTTCCTTAAAGGTGACTCCAAACCATTTGGCATCTGTAGCAATAACTTTTATCCTGGCTGAACCAGAATTAATCAACTGATCGGCCACTTCTGGTATTAAGAACTCTGCTTTAAGTTCATCCCAGTTTTCTGATAAGAATTGATAATACTTATCTTCCATCCAATCAATAAATGCAGGTGTAAAACAGAAAAAGTTCATACTCACTTTTGTGTCAGGTGCCAAAATCTCCTGTTTGTCTTTTTCCAAACTGATAATTTCTCCTCCTTTTAAAATTATTTCTCTCCGTTCGTTAATAGAAACAATTTCATTGACCGCATTGGTTTTAATTTCCCCTCTTGTAACGGCGCCGAACTCACTTACTGTATTTTTCAATTCATACCCAAGGCAGGCAAACAGATCATCCTGAATCTCCTGTGTTAAAAATATATAGGCTTTATTAAAGGCATCAGAACCATAAAAGTCATCGGCATTAATTACGGCAAAGGGTTCATTCACCTTTCCTTTACAACAAAGTAATGCATGTGCGGTGCCAAAAGGTTTTGTTCTTTCTTTTGAAAACTGGATATCATTGCTAAAACTGTCCAGTGATTGATAGGCATAGTCAATTTCAATTTTACCGCTTAATTTAGGTTCAATTTGTGCGGCAAAAGCTTCTGCAAATTCTTCTCTGATGATAAAAATCACCTTACCAAATCCCGCCTTAATAGCATCATAAATAGAATACTCCATAATGGTTTCACCATTAGGGCCAAAAGATTCCGTCTGTTTGTTTCCGCCATACCGGCTGGCCATTCCGGCAGCCAGGATAATTAATGTTGGTTTTATATTCATCAATCAATTCGCTTAAAAAGCATTCTCCTCACCTTTAACCATATTAATCACGGTCATAAAAATAATCTTTACGTCGAGCATGGCACTCCAGTTTTCCAGATACCAGATATCATGTTCCACTCGTTTTACCATTTTGTAATCTTCCTTAGTTTCGCCGCGGTAGCCGTTTACCTGTGCCCAACCAGTAATTCCTGGTTTTAAAAAGTGGCGAACCATAAATTGGTCTACTATACCCTTGTACTGTTCGGTATGGCTTAACATATGCGGCCGGGGCCCTACCACACTCATATGCCCCATAAATACATTAAAAAACTGTGGCAGTTCATCTAAACTTGATTTTCTTAGAAATTTTCCGATTGGTGTAATCCGGTCATCATTTTTACTGGCCTGGCGCTTATCACTATCTGTATTCATGCGCATGCTCCTGAATTTAAAACACCAGAAAGGTTCATCATCACGCCCGCTTCTCAACTGTTTAAATAATACCGGGCCTTTACTTTGTATTTTAATTAACAAAGCTATAATTGGGTATAACCAACTTAGTACAAATAGAATAACCAAGCCGCTGAAAACTACATCAATAACCCGTTTTTTAAATCGGTTGTGAATTTTCTCCAAAGGTTCTGAACGCAAAGAAATCACAGGGAATTCGTTTCCCAGATAACTTACCGTATAAGGAGAAAGTAAGGCTCCACTAATATCCGGAATAAACTTTAATCGTACGCATTGACGCTCAGCCTCTTCCGTTAACAAAGTCATATCCCCCATACGGTCTGGCGCAATGGTGACATAAATATCTTTAATCCCCTTATCAACCGCCATTTTAAACTGACGTCCCACCATATCCGAAATCTTGCCGTTCCGATCGAGATAATCATCATGCACGTCATTAATAAAACCATGGAATTCGATATAACGCTGCTTTTCAAAATAACTGGCCAACTGCAAACCTGTCGCATTGTTACCCATAATGGCAACAGACTTAACGCCACGTAAATGGTTAAATAGTAAAAACTGAAAAGAAGTGCCGATGAAACGGTTTACCAAAAACAAGACGGCTAACATCCCATAAAAAATTACCAAGAACGATCTGGAGAAATCATTTTGTTTAGAGAAGAATAGATAAATGGAAAACAATACTGCATGTAAAACCACACTTTTCCAGGTACCACGGTATATCCGCTCAATTCTACGTGATCCGTATTCACTATATAAACCAAAACTAGTGGTGCTCACAATCCAGACCAGGTTACAAACCACTACATAATGCCATTGTAATTCAGAGCTTACCGCTTTACCCATATAAGCTGTAAACTCGTAGGCAAAAAAGTACACAATATTGACCATAATCAGGTCGGTTATGGGTAAAATATATTTGAGTATAAATAAGTAACGTGTTTGCATAGGCTTAATCGGCGGACATAAACATATATATATCCTTTTTGTTTTAAATGAATCATCATGAACAAAATTGATGCCCAAAATTCATATCAAAGTTAAATAATCGTTATCAATATAAAAACCGATAATAATGATGCAATATATCCCTAATATATTTATTTAATAAATCGAGTATTTATACCCCCATAAAAAGTCGAATAACAAACCAACTTAGTAGAAACAAGAAAAGCTTACATAATTGTAAGCTTTTCTCAAATTAGCAGCCATTAAGCATATTTGCTTCCATGTTCCGAAACTATATCTTTAGCTACCTGTTTAATCTCCTGCTCTTCAGTTTTTGGGTAAATTAGCAGTACTTCACCATCATCCACCACAATATAATTATCCAAGCCCCTGATTACTGCCGCTTTATCTTTAGGCAAGTGTATAATACAATTTGATGTATCTTTCAAATGAATTTTATTCAGATTAATCATATTGTTGGCCATATCCTTTTCTCCAACTGCGTGTAAGGAAGCCCAGGTTCCCAAATCAGACCAGCCAATATCAGCAGGTATAGTATACACATTGTTTGCTTTTTCCAAAATAGCATAATCAATGGATATATTGGGGCTGGTTGGATATTTCGTATTGATAAATTCACTTTCTCTGTCGGTATTATAACAAGGCAAACCACTTTCAAATAAAGTCGCTATTTCTGGTGCATATTTTTCAAAAGCTTTTTTAAGCGATACTGCTGACCAGATAAAAATTCCGGCATTCCAAACGTAATCACCACTTGCTAAATACTCCTCAGCTTTAGCTAAAACAGGCTTCTCCATAAAAGCATCTACCTTTTTCACTTCTTCAAATCCATCCTGATACTTAATATATCCATAGCCTGTATCAGGTCGGGTCGGGCTAATCCCTAAAGTCAACAAAGCATCATTTGCTGTACTAAAGCCTAAAGCGACCTGTATTTTATCCAGGAAAACGTCTTCTTTCAAAATTAGATGATCGGAAGGCGCCACCACGATATTAGCATCCGGATTTAGCTGTGCAATTTTATACGTCGCATAAGCAATACAGGGCGCCGTGTTGTTCCGGCTAGGTTCTAATAAAATATTCTCTTTTAAGATACCTGATAGCTGATCTGCAACTAAGCCTGCATAACTTTCATTTGTCAAAACAAAGATTTGTTCATTTGGACATATTTTTAAAAAACGTTCGTAAGTTAACTGCAATAATGACTTGCCTATCCCTAAAATATCGATAAACTGTTTTGGAAATTGATTACGGCTTTTTGGCCAAAAGCGCGAACCTACTCCACCAGCCATAATTAATACATATGTATCTTTGTTCATGTAATTAGTAATTAGTAAAGTCCTGCTTTTTCACAATCCTGATACCAGTCTTCAAGTGCCTCTTTTAATGAAAATTGTAATTTGTATGGTGATAAACTAAGTTTTTCACCAGAGATATTAGTGGAGATCATTAATTTCTTAACGCGATCAGGATGGATGCCACTAATATTTTTACCCAATACCCGAGCACCAAAATAGGCGGAACCAGCTGCTGACTTTAGCGCCCAACCAGGCACTAAAATTTTAGGCGCTTTTGTATGGGTGGCTTTAGCCATCGTGATACAAATTTCCTCAATAGTAGGGGCAGGGAAATACGTTAAATTATAAGTAACATGCCCCGGTTTTCCATTCTGACCAGTTTCATACAGTATCCTGGCGACATCCTTTACATATACACTTGCTTTAATGGTATCTTTTCTGCCTGGATAAAAGAAAAAGCCTTTTTTTAATGAATTATATAGCCTTGTAAAGTTCCCTCCCTCTTGCTTACCAAAAACTACTCCTGGTCTAACAATTATCAGTTTTCGGTTTGCTGGATCTTCAGCCTGCCAAAGTTTATGAATATACTCGGCAGTTAATTTAGAAATACCATAAGGAGTATTCGGCATGGGTAATGTCTCTTCCGTTTTAAACTCCTCAGACGCACCATAGGGAGCAATTGAGCTGGTGAAAACAATCGTTTGAATATTATTTTTTCTGGCAAAATCACAGATGTTTTGGGCACCAAAGATATTGGCCTCGAAATACTCATGATCAGGATGTCCAGGGGTCGTATGTACTGCAGCTAGATTGTAAACTATACTATCGCTAACACTATCTAAATCTAAGAAAATCGGCTTACGGATATCAAGCTCGGTAAATCCATCACTGACCTTTTTACGGATGTCGTAGCTATTTACCTGGTCCGGAAGTCTTAAAGTTTCTGTTATGTACCTTTTTAGGTGGGTCCCTATAAAACCAGATCCACCGAATATTATATGATTCATTTATTTATTTTCTAATTTGTCCCAATATCTGCTGTGCATCGAAAAATTCTTTTTATGTTTTAATGACAATTTATCATGCATCATTCCTAATTTATATCCTAAAAATTTTGCACCAATAGACATGATCATTTTAGGAAAAATGAAGGGGTTATGCTTAAATACATACTTTAATTCGGATTTTAAATATTTAAATCCTTCCCCCCCTGCAGACCCAAATTCTTTTAATAACCACTCATTTGTTGAGTGAAATACACCAATATCAAAATATCTTTTAAATTCCTCTTTCGTTGTATAATCGTGCGAATGATAAACTTCCGCATCTGCCACATAAGCAATCTTCCACCCTTTAATTAAGATTTGCCCACCAACAATAACATCTTCAGCAAAAATAGTATGACTGGGGAACCCACCAACCTCTTCCAATGCAACTCTCCTATATGCGGCATAAGAATTGGAACAAGACGCAGTTTTAATTCCTAATTCATCTTTATCGCTTAATTGCTTAACCCTAGATACCGTATTATAATTAAATAACCTTGCATGGCTTTCTAGTGTTTTAGCTCCCTTATGCGGCAACTGCCTTCCATAAGCAAGTCCAACGGTCGAATCATCAAATGCAGCGACAAGCCGATCAAAAGAATTTTTTCCTTTTAAAATGCAATCCTGAGTAAGGTAAATCAATATATCGCAATCTTGGGCAGCATTAGCTAACAATTGCCGTGCATATCCATGATCAAAATCTGTCTTGTTTATATTAATAATTTCAAAGCCAGAAGATTTCGCCTCCGATTTAGTATTATCAATAGACCCTGAATCAAGAATTATTTTCCGATCAATCTTTGTTGTTTGAAGATTAATTGAATCTAATACTTGATACCATAATTCTCCTGCGTTCAGTGTAGGGATTAATAACGCTATTTTGTGCACGTTCATTAAATTAAATTTTATATGCTGATGAATGAGCTACAGCAAATTTATAAGAATTAACAAGATCAAAAGTGTTAATAAATAACGCTGAAAATACTTTGGCAAAAATAAATTTTCTTTGCAGAAAACCAATCCCGCTGGGGTATCTAGCTAAAACATTTATACCTACTCTCTTCTTTACGTCATCAAATGTCTCATTATGACTATGCTTAACATTAAACATATGAAAATAATAAATTCTTCTGAATTTCTTCACAACCTCATCAGCCCAGAAAGCATCTTCACTTGCTATAACAGGTTTAAATTTAATTTCCTCCCAATGTGATCTCGAAACAATCGAAGCTGCGTTAGAAAATCGATGATTATCTACTTTAACTTCTGGATCAGCACTGTCGATAGTAGGAAAGTTGTATTTCAAAAAAACCTTATCATATATAGAGCATCCAACCTGTTCATTAGGTACTTGCCTAAAATATCCTGAAAGGGTTCCGATTTTATCGATAAATTTTTGAACCTCTTCAACTAGATACTGACTCTCTAATTCAACATGCCCTGAAAAAAACAACACATGATCTCCTTTAGTTAGCTGCATCATTAGATTACAAGTCTCTCCAAAGGAAAATTCTGAACTAGCTATGCTATAAAGATTACAATTTTCTTTCTCTAAGAACTCTAATGTACCATCTGTACTCCCACTATCTAAAAAAACAATATCCAAATACCGATAGAATGTTTGCGCCTTTAATGAGTCAAAAAAAAACCGAATCCACTTGAACTCATTTTTGACGCGTGTTGCGATCGAGAATTTAATTTCTGATATACTATCCTGCGATCTGATTTTTCTAAGAGTTCGAAACTGCTGCATTATATTTTTTTATAATTCATAAAAAACAAAATAAACCAAACATATTGGAATGCTACAGGTAAATAAAAAAAATGATTGTAAAAAATTGAGAGTATTATACATTGAAACGTAATCGCACGGAAAAAAAATCTTTTGGAACCAGTAGCCCACCAAGTTAAATTACTTATTAAACCTATCACAAAAGCGAATATAGCTAGACCATATTTGCCCATATCCATATATGAAGACATAAAAGCACTACTCACGTTAAAAGCAGGTGTAACAAGATTTCCTGATACAGTATCTTGTTGGCCAAAAACGATATCTCTAATAAAGCTTGGCAGTAGCAGGGATAGTGTATTGGGAAATAAATAACTTAATTCGCGAACTTCAAATTGAAAGTTGAAGATTAGGTTATTAATTGGTGTAGTAAGGTAAACGTAAACCCATAGAAAGCCTGAAGGCAACCAATTAGGCCAATTATCACTTGGTTGTGCTAGCTCATAAAATGCGTCTGCCCCACTTCTCATGTCTCCAACTATTCCAAATAAGAAAATAACTATAAATCCATAAATAGCAACAGTCTTAATTAATGAGAGTTTATTTTTTGCCATAATGAAAAAGATAAAAGTTATCTCCATCAACATAACAATTATAACTTGACGACTTATCACTATTACATACCAAAAAATTAAAAAAAGCATGTAGTATAAATACTTTTTGTCTTTGTATTTTTTAAATAAATAGAATGACAAAACACAAAGCATCATACCCAATGCGTTTAACAATCCATGCACAGATTGTATACCAAAGTCAAAGTATGTTTTGCCATTTTTTAAAAGTAGCCAAAGCACGGGCACTCCTCCTGAAACGATAATTTCTATAATGGTTAGAAATACCCAAATCTTTATAAATAAGAAATATCGATTTTTTAGTTTCAAGCTTAGATCTACAACAGAGACATCTATCTTTATTTTTTTCTTGGTGAGAAATCCAACTAAATACCCTGCAGTAAAGCATGCAAAAACCATTAAGAAAAACGTTATTGCATCATTTACTGATGACTCAAGCAAATTGCTTAGCCTTAAAGACAGTAGGAATATAACGAATATCCATGTACCAGCAAATAAAAGCACTGGCTGAAAATATTTCATTATGATATTATCAGTAAGTTTTAGCATATATAATTATTTAGTTCGAATCTGAATTATGAGTGCTTAAAGAGTACAGTTGACTTTTAAAATCTTTCGATATATTTTCGTTCGATAACTGATTTTGTGCGTTTTTTAAGTTTTCTACCTGCTCAAGATATTCTTGTTTTTTATCGCCTCTGATTATTGATCTTATTAGTTCAGCCATATCATCTATACTCTCGCACAGATATCCAATATTACCTAACTTATCGAAATAGTACTCTAAATAACTATTTTTTACTGCAATTATTGGTTTAAGGTATTTTATTGCGTCAAAAAAAGTACCACTTGGACAAAGTTCATAGTACCCTCCTGTTTTAAAGAAATATATAAAATAGTCCGATTTAGCTAAAGATTCTTCAAAAACCGCATTAGGAATAAAGCTTCCATCTCTTTTTAAAACATCTACAAATTCATTCATAAATGGTTGAAGTTCGGTTGCTACACTTCCAATTTGAGTTAGCTTTAATTCATTATTGGAAATATGAACTCTAAGTATCTGAGCCAATTTAAAAAGAGATTCTGAATTTTTAATTAATGTTGCCGTACCAATATTTGATAAAGTTAGAATTTCTCCCTTAGCTTTATTAAGAAGATTATTACCAAAATATTCGTAAGGGTGATCAATTACAACAAAAGAATTGTTAGAGATGGATGGAATTGTGGACAATAATTTATCCTTTATACTTTTACCATAAATTAAAGAGTTGTTAAACTTTAAATTTCTATTAACCATCATTTTTTTAATAAAATAGCGGAATATCTTTGTAACAAGCTTATTTTTATCCAAAAGTAGCACGCCCAAATCACCATGATGACAAATGATAATTTTTTGTTTATATAGACCAGCTAAATAATTTACAAACAATGCAATAAATGGGAAACATGAAGTAAAGACAATAACTTTCGCCTCTCGTTTTTTTGCTTGTCTGAACATTTGAAAGGATAATCTTGCTTGTCTGAAAAACTTCAGAGCGATCTTAGTCTTTTTGTCTTCTTCGGGTTTATACTTATAACTATTTAAGACCAAGTTTTGCCTGCTTAAATACGGCTTTTCAAGTAGCCTTTTAGAATGCAATTCATCCGCATATAAATGCATTGTATCGTCCGGAAATGTGATTTGCAATATTTCCAAAATACCAGCATTTACTATTACATGTTTCTCCCCCTGCATCTGTGGCTCAACTACTATAATCATCTTTTTGAAGTAAATTAATTAATCAAACCATGGTAACCATGTTGGGTTATAATCAAGCTCTTTAGATCTATTCTTTATAAATTTAGCAGGTACACCACCAACCATTGTATATGGTGCAACATCTTTTGTTACAAGAGCACCAGCGCAAACAATAGCTCCTTCCCCTATAACTACTCCAGGTAAAATTGTTGCCCGCGATCCGATCCACACGAAATTGCCAATAATAATATCCTTAGATCTAAAGGCAAAATTTTTAGAATTAATATCATGATCTCCGGTAATAATGTGTACGTGAGGAGAGATAGATGTAAAGTCGCCTATCTTTAATTTTCCTCGGCCATCTAAAAAACATTCTCGATTAATAACGCATCCATTACCTATCTCAATATTTCTGCCATAAATAAAACAATTTAAATGAATGCTTGATTGCTTTCCTAACTTGATTTTTATCACTTTTCGATAATAAAAATGTCTCAACGAATAGAAGGGAATTTTATTAACCCAATAGTTTGGGAAATAATCAAATATGAATGCTTTAACAATAGTATAAAGGCCTAATAGCGGCGAATTACTTAAAGAAATAAGTATACCCATTTTTAAATATGCAGAAGTTACTAATGGTGTGACTTTCTTATGCACACGTAAAACATTCAGCCTTTTTTTTAAAAAAACATTACTTTTCTTAAAATTGTCATCAGTAACAGTTATAGTTCTATCATAAAACTTTATATTAGTTTCATATTTAGAAAAGCGAACTAGCAAGTCGTAATCAAACAAATACTTTTTATCAAAACCAATTGAAAAATTTTCTTTTAATATAAAATTTCTCTTCACAATTATTTCACCAAATAAGGGAGGGATACCTTCTAAAGGCTTATTTTTATTATAGGATGAAAATTTGTCAACAAGAGCCCCGTCTGGAAGCCTAATTTTTTGCCTGCAATAAAGTAAGTCTAATTCCGCAGTTACAAGATAGTCTATAAGATCTTTGATAGACTCTCTTTCATAAAATTGTAAACTAGAAGGCAGAACATATATGTATATCCCCGTAGATACATCTATTGCCTGTTTTAAGCACAGCCCAAAATCAGTTCCCTCATCGTTAATATGAATATAATTCACTTTGTCAATCGTAGAAAATATATTAGCTACAGAAGCATTAGCGCCTATCACAATTAATTCGATTTTTTCCTCAGACATAAGTAAACTTTCAACCAATTGGTCAAAAATTAATAAGGCTTTCTCTTCCAGTATTAAAACTATTGATAGAATTACTTTGCTTTCCATATTAAATACTCAACTACGAACTAACGCTTCCATTAAGTCTCTTTTTAAGTTTGGTTGAATTATCAACCACTCTTTCTGAAGTATTAAAGTAGCCTTTTAAATAACTTTTTATATAGTAATATTTAATCATTTGTTGTTGATAAAAAGCGAATATTAAAACTTTAAAATTATATTTTTCAGATCTAAATCGTAGCCAATTCAACAAGGTTGAAATATATGATTTAAACCCAATTGCAAGTATCAAATTGATAATAATAGCACTAATATTTACATCCCTATTAAGGATATAAAATGTTATATTAAAAATTAAAAGAACAATAAAAAGAACTTGAAAGGATAGAGATATTAAATGTTTAAATAACATTGATATATTTGATTTAGCCTCTCCTTCTCCCAAACCATATCTTCCAGCTTCTTTCAAAAAGCCAATTGGCAAAACATGACGCCCCCAAAAAACATTAGCCTCATCAACCATAAAAATTTGGTACCCCAAAGCTTTCATCTCCAATCCAAATATAAAGTCATCTCCCGCTAAAGTTAACCATTCGCAATATCCTCCTACTTTATCAAATACTTCTCGTCTGTAAGCTATTGATCTAGATGAAGGTATAAAATTGGTAGCTTTAACATTAATATTATAGCCATTATTATTAACATATGCAGCTTTAGCTGCTAATGAATTTTGATCGGCCTCAATAACACTAAAGCTTCCGCCTACAACCATTATTTCAGGATTGGAAAGGGGTTTAGTAATTGATTCAAGCCATTTATTAGTAAAGCGACAGCCAAAATCAGTACTTGCAATAATATCATACTTTGCCGTTCTAATAGCAAGATTACGCCCCTCTGCTACATTACAGCGATGCTTCTGTAATACAATAATAGGAATGTTTGAGGTATCTCTCCATTCTAAAAGTTTTTCGTAAGTTCCATCAGAAGATCCGGCATCGGTAATGATAATTTCGGACGGTTTTACAGTCTGAGCTTCCAGGTCAGCTATAGTTTTTTCTAAACGACTGCTTTCATTAAATACTGTTGATACTAAACTAATTTGCATAAATAATTTACTTTTTAAACTTCAAAACATTAGATACTATTTCCTCAACAAACTTATTTCTAAACAATAGTAACTGGAATAATATAAAACTAACTATATATACAAAAATTGATAAAGTCATCATCGATAAAGACGATAAGTAGTTCTTGAGGCCAACAGTCAATAAAAAACTTGGCAGTAAAGATAAAATAATTAAAAACAATAGTTTATAGTCAAAAGTTATAGCTATATTCTTTCTTGCCCATATATATATATATATACAAACGGTTAGTTCTGCCAATAAACAAGAAATTGCTGCTCCGGTAAAACTATAAATCGGAATTAATATAAAGTTAGCTGCAAGACTCACAATAAGTCCTAAAATAGTGGCGTGTAGTATTTTTCTTTCTTGCCCAATAGGTAATAAATATTGTGTTCCAAAAACGTTGCATAGCCCGATGATTAAAGGAATTAAGGATAGAATTCGTAATACATTGATAGCTGGCAAATACTTTTTCCCCGAAATTATAGTTAAAATTTCTGTAGGGAAAACAACGCAAAAAAAAGAAAAAGGTAAAGCGATTAAGAATATTACATTAATTGACTTCGCCATTAAATCCTTAATGGCTTCATTGTTTTTATTGGCATGTAACACTGACATCCTTGGAATTAATACTGTTCCTATACCAGCAATTAGCAACCAAAACATCTTTACTAATTTCAAGGGTACGTTATAAAAACTAACCGCCACTGGGGTTGTAAAGAAACCTAAAATAACTGTATCTAAAACAGTATATACGCTTATAGAAACGTTTATACTAAATAGAACTAATAGTGGTTTAAGATGAATTGACAAATTCAATTTCTCAGGCCATCCCTTATAGAAATGTTTATAAAAATTGTAAAAATTAAGGAATGAATTTGAAAATACTAGCAATGAAAGAATTAAAAAATAAAGAATATAATCGTCCTGCTGCTTAACCAGTACTAATATTGCTATTACGCTAAGGCTTTTAATTATTAATGATCTTTTAGTTATATAACTGAAATTTTCTATCCCTTGATAGTACCACTCGATCAAAAATGAATTGGACAAGATTGATAAACACGCAATCTGTATTAAACTAATTTGAGAGCCCAATTTTGGAATAAAAAAATGTAGAGCAAAAAAAATACAGCAACAAGTAAGCGCCAAGAAAAATTGTAATATTACAAGCTCTACAACTAGATCAGAATTTCTTTTTACATCATGTTTATGTTTTGCAATTTCTCTAACCCCATAGAAGGGTATACCTAAAGAAGACAAAATTATAAAGTACTGCGAAAATGCATCAATAAAGAATATACTGCCTAAACCATTACTTGAAAGAACCCTTGTTACATATGGAAACGTAATTAAAGGAAATAATATTGTTGATGAAGTAAGTATAAAATTACTTATTACGTTCTTTTTTAAACTCATTTTATCATTTAGGCCAAATTTATTTTTTGTGCTAGGTCTAAACTGCTTTTAATGCAAACATCCATATTGTAATACTGCCATTCGCCAAATCTACCAAGGGTATGAAGGCCAATATCTTGAAGATATTTTTTAACAGTAGTTGTCGCTGAATCATAATTTTCATCAAAAACTACATAGGCATGTTCTGAAACGTTATAATCAATAGGTCTCTTCAAAAAACTATCTTTCTTACCGTTCTCTATCATCTCTTCCCTGGTCTTCTCACCCACAACCTCTGACATTGAGTAATTTTTCTTTGGCTTGAAGAAACTTCCAATATGAATATATCTATGAAAAAAATTATACGATTCAGGTATATAAGTCCAGGTTCTTTCTGTCTCTTCAGTTTCCCAGAACATGGTGGTTACTTTATTATAACGCAATTTATCTGCTGCATTTAAAACTTCATGAGGAGTATCCTTTATTAAATGTGGCAATATGTTTAAAGGCAATGTACTTATCACTAAATCAAACTCTTTCTCCCCGTTTATAAGCCATTTTTTTGCCTTTTTTTCTATTGTATTTACAGTAAAGTCAGTTAAAATTGTTAAGCCCTCAGCTAACTTGTCTATAAAAGTATTTTGATTATTGGTATCCGGGTAATAAAAACTTGCATGTGGCATTTTGTCGCTCTCATTACTAATTAAACCCTTAAAAAATGATTCCTTATTCGGGATAGGCAATTTTCCATCTACCCAAGCAGGACTCATTTCGCTCGGAGGCCTATTCCAGATTTTAGAATTATAAGGAATAAAGTAATTTTCGGCTAATGTATTTCCGAATTTTTTTCTAAACCAGTCTTCCAAATTTTCATACACTTTATCGTCTTCTGCGCTCAAGAAATCTCTAGTAATATCGATTGCTAGCTCTGGCGCAAACTCGTGAATCTGTTGTATTGCGTACTCTATAGGATAAGAAACCTCTTCTCCCCTTAATTTTATTACGGCATTACGCTGAACCTGATGCCAGCTATCTTTTGGCAAAATTTCATTAAAAACAAAATCCATTACATCAGGATATTTAGAGTTAAAGCAATGTCCACCTACAGGATGATATGCAACACCTTCTACAGTTTTCGTTCTCGCAATTCCACCATGTATTGAATGCCTTTCAAGTAATTCAACATCATGTTGCTTAGATAGCATCTTTCCAATACTCAGGCCGGAAATACCAGCTCCTAATATCCCAATTTTCATTTTAGTTAATTATTTTTATTTTTAAAATCTTCATAAGCCAATCTTAGCCCTTGTTCTAAAGTGGTTGCATAAGTCCATCCAAGATTAGTTAATTTAGAAACATCCATTAGCTTTCTTGGTGTACCATCTGGTTTACTGGTATCAAAATTAATTTCCCCTTTAAAGCCAACGATATCCTTAATGACAAAAGCCAACTCCTTAATACTTAAATCTTCACCACACCCTATATTTACTAAACCAGCATCATTATAATTCCTCATTAAATGAATACAGGCATCTGCAAGATCATCAGCATACAAAAACTCTCTTTTTGGAGAGCCGCTACCCCATATGCTTACAGATGATAGATTGTTAGCTTTAGCTTCATCAAACCTTCTGATTAGAGCCGGTAACACATGTGAATTCTGCGGATGATAATTATCGTTCAAGCCATAAAGATTCGTGGGCATCACAGATATGTAATTACAGCCGTATTGCTGGCGATAGGCATCACACATTTTAATTCCTGCAATCTTAGCAATCGCATAAGGTTCATTAGTGGGCTCCAATTCACCTGTTAACAAATACTCTTCTTTGAGAGGCTGAGGAGCCATTTTTGGATAGATACATGATGAACCCAAAAACATCAATTTTTTCACATTAACACTTCTTGATGACTCGATAATGTTACTCTGAATCATGAGATTTTCATAAATAAAATCCCCTCGATAAGTATTATTAGCAACAATGCCGCCTACTTTAGCAGCGGCTAAAAAAACATAGTCAGGCCGCTCATCTTCAAAAAAACCCCTTACAGCGCGTTGATCTCTTAAATCAAGTTCTACTGAAGTACGGAAAACAAGATTCGTAAAACCTTCTTTCTGTAACTTTCTAAATATTGCCGAGCCAACCATTCCTCGATGCCCTGCAATATAGACCTTTGCATTCTTATCTTGAAAATACAATTCAGACATTATTCATATTGATTTTTAATGGTATAACCATGAGATTTCAATAGTGATTCTTTCCTGAAATGATCCACGTCAGCCGCCACCATTTCTTTCACTAAAGCAGCCAAATCATATTTAGGTTCCCATCCTAATTTAGTCTTGGATTTGGTAGGGTCTCCAATCAATAAATCTACCTCCGTAGGGCGGAAATATGCCGGATCAACTCCTACAACCTCTGTTCCAAGCTCAACTTGAAATTCAGGATTTGAACATGCAGATACAATACCTTTCTCTTCAACGCCTTCTCCTGTAAAATCAATTGTTATCCCAACTTCAGCAAAGGCCAAACGCACGAATTCACGAACTCTAGTAGTTACACCAGTAGCAATTACATAATCTTCTGCAACATCTTGCTGTAATATCCTCCACATAGCCTCAACGTAGTCCTTAGCATGGCCCCAGTCACGTTCTGCATCCAGATTACCTAAAAATAATTTTTTCTGTAAACCTTGAGCTATTTTAGCGACCGCACGTGTGATTTTACGAGTTACAAAAGTCTCACCCCTTAATGGACTTTCGTGATTAAATAATATTCCATTACAAGCAAACATATTATAAGCTTCGCGATAGTTCTTCGTAATCCAAAATCCATAAATTTTGGCTACACCATATGGGGAACGTGGATAAAAAGGTGAATTTTCATCATAAAATCCTTTATCATTTTTGTTTTCCGGCATACCGCCATATAATTCAGAGGTAGATGCCTGATAAACTTTGGTTTTTTTTTCTAAGCCTAGAATCCTCACGGCCTCCAATATCCGTAAGGTTCCGATTCCGTCTACATTAGCAACATATTCAGGTGAATCAAAGGACACTTTTACATGACTCATTGCACCCAAATTATAAATTTCATCCGGCTGGATTTCTTGAACAAGTCTGATTAAATTCGTTGAATCGGTCAAATCTCCATAATGTAATTTAAACCTAACATTATCATCATGAGGATCTTGGTAAAGATGATCAATACGATCTGTATTAAACAAAGAACTTCTTCTTTTAATTCCATGAACCATATAACCTTTATCTAGCAAAAGTTCCGCTAGATATGTTCCATCTTGTCCTGTTATACCCGTAATTAGTGCAACTTTCATTTTTCTACGAATTTTTAAATATATTTTTAAGCTTGGTTAATGAATTAGGTTTTTTATTTTCCCCATAGGTACCATAGCCATAACCATAGCCATAAAGTTTGGTATCTATATCATTCACAACTATACCTAAGTTTTTCATTTTACCGCTTGTAAATAATTCTTCAACTATGGTAAGTTGATCCTTTTGCGTAACCTTTTGACGCACCAAGTAAAGCGTTACATCGGCATATATTGATAGCAATTGTGCGTCAGTGATAATTCCGATAGGTGGAGCATCCATGATAATATAATCAAATTGAGTTTTTAATTCTTCAATCAGCCCAGGTGTATGCTCGCTTAATAATGTTTCAGCAGGGTTTGGTGGTAGTGGACCAGAGGATACAATAAACATATTCTTATTTATCGCTAATGGCTTTACAATGTCAGTAACTTTAATTTCAGGGCTAATTGTATAATTACTAAAGCCAACCGAGTTATCAATGCCCAATTTCGCAGAAAGACCGGGTTTTCTCAGATCAAACTCCATTAACAATACCTTTTTACCTGCTAGTGCAAGAATATTACCAAGGTTTATTGCCGTAAATGATTTACCCTCTCCACTCATACTAGATGTAAGAAGGATAACCTTTTCATTATTATTCTTTAAATAGAATGAAAGATTGGTCCTTAATGCCCTAAATTGCTCTGATATAGCCGATCTTCCTTGATTTGCTACAATTAGATTATCATCACTTGTATTATGACTTATTTCGCCAATTACTGGTACTTGGGTAAATCCACCAATTTCATCCTTAGTTGTAACAGTAGTATTGAATAATGCTTGACTAAAAATTAATATTATAGGAAGCAAAATACCAATAATTAACCCAATGATATAAACTACATTTTTTTTAGGAGCAATTGGAAGTAGTTCAGATTTTGGAGGATCAATGGTTTTTGCTATTGAGATATTAGCTGTTTTTGAAATATTTGTTTCTTCCGCCTTCTGCATTAGAAAGATATATAGCTCTTGTTTGATCTGTTGGTTTCTAGCTAGTTTGAGATAATTTTTTTCAACTTCAGGAACTCCCGAAATTTTACCCTCTGCCTTTAATAATTGGCTTTTAAGCCTGTTTCTAGTCAGTATTGCTGAATTTTTACTACTTTGAACATTTGAAAGTATATCACTTTTCAATCCCTTTATTTGAGTATCGATATTTTGAATGAATGGACTTTCTTCAGTTACACTTAAAAGCTGTTTCTCTCTTTCAATTAAAAGCGCATTATATTGGCTCATTAAATTAGAGAAAACCATATCAGTTGGTATTAATGCTGATGGAAAAACCCGCTTTACGTTACTGTCATCAGTCAGATATTTCTCAAGATCATTCAGCACGCTTACCTGAGTCTCAGCTTTTGCTAGATCAGAACTAAATTCGCCAGTATTCTGCACGAGAAGTTTACCCTGCTCACTCATGTCTGCCAACTGGTTCCTTTGTTTAAAGCTCTCCACATTATTTTCAACATCACCTAATTCTGAAGCAATAACATTAAGACGTTCCTTGATAAAACGGTAAGTACTATCAGCTACCGCATTCTTATCACTTAGATTAGATTGGGTATACCTATTAATGAGTGTATTCAAAATATCCTCTCCCTTCGCCGGCACAGGGTAAGATAAACCGAGGTCAATAATGCTAACTTGTTTGTTACTTACTGTAACACTAAGCTGCTTCATAAGGGATGCAACTCGAGTATCAATAGAGCTAACTTTTATAAAGTATTCACTGTCATCCATTTTTGGGCCGGAATTTTCTACTAGTTGGATCATTCCTACTCCTGGAACGTTAAATCTTTCACCAAATGCGACTGTTTTTTCAAAGTCATTGCTGTTTATTTTTAGTTTATTCGCAGCAAGTTTTATTACCTTAAAATCCGTAGCATTAATTGTATCAACACTTTTAATGAAAACTAGGCTAATAGGAGATTTATAAAGTTCACGAATAAAAAACTCTGTTTTTTTTGAATAAATAACATTTAATTGCATGTCCCTAACAACCTGTTCCATTAAAAAACGAGTTTTTAAAATTTCGGCTTCATTATCAACAGAATTTTTTGATCCCATAAGCCCGCCTAAATCCATTAAAGAACTAGCTTGTTTACCAAGATTACCACCCTTTTCATCGTCGTTAACGATAAGCTTAGCTCGAATCTGATAGGTTGGAGCGGTATATTTGCCATAAATAAAGGCGATTAATAAACACACAAAAATACTGATAACAAACCAAGGCCACTTATTTAGTAATTTGTTTATTATCTCTTTAATATTGATGCTATCCTCTTCTTCTACACGGGAAACCATATTGCTTTCGGTTAGATTATTCATTACAATTTATACAGGATCTATTTAAAACTAGAAATGGCTAGCACGATTACTGAAATAACAGAGGCGATTACCCCAATAGTTTGAATTTGGGCAGAATTTGAGGCAGATACCTTTCTCTTATTAGGTTCTACATATACAACGTCATTTTGCTTTAGGTAATAGAATGGGCTATTAAATATTCTACTGGAATTTAGATCCAGTCTAACGAACTCTTTTTTTCCATTATTATCACGGACGATTAATACATTATCTCGTTTGCCATAAATCGTTAGATCTCCGGCCAAACTGAGCGCATCCAATATGCTTACTTTTTCATTTGGTAAGGTATATGTAGAAGGTGAATTAACCTCACCAAGAACACTCACCTTGAAATTCGCAAATCTTAATTGAACATTCGGTTCTTTGTAAACAGCAGCAGCTTTTTCTCTAATTAATTCACGTGCTTGATAAGTTGTTAAACCAGCTACCTTAACTTTTCCTATTAGAGAAAGCTCTACATCCCCATTTCTATCAACTAAAAAACCTGAAACCTGCTGAGCTGCAACTGCTGTGTTGGCACCTCCACCTAAAACAGTATTATTGGCTGCTTGATTCACTATCGCCCCACTCTGCGGATTAAGCGTAAAAATATTTATACTTAAAATGTCATCAGACTGAATTACTGGCTCAGTAAAAACGGCCGCACTATCTAATTTAGCTTGTTTAATAGATTGAATATCCTGAAAATAAGCTATTTTCTTATTGCTCACACAGGATGCACTAAGGGCTATCACTAAAGAGAATATTAAATATTTCAGCCCTTTTTTTACGTTATTCTTATTACTCATAGGTATATATCCGTTCAAAACGTTAATGATCATTTCAAACCGGTGGCAAACTTAATCATTTAATTGTAAAACAAGAAAATCATAACAAAGGATAATCCTCTGTTAATTTAGAATTAGTAACTTTAATCCTTATTATAAGGTATCTTCAGTGGGATTAGCTAAGTGCAACAGAAGAAAATACTTGCTGATTTTTAAATTCATAACTACCGATTAGGTCATAAATCCTGCCTGATTGAACTGCTTCCGTTAACGTGTTCAGATGTTTATCATGGTGTAGGTCCGTTGCAGCAAAATCATACATCTTTTCTTTTATCAAAATTTCGGCCAATTGCTTAACCTCTTTGCCATAATAGCCCAACAAGGACAATAAATTCAATTGTAAGAGACAGCCTTTTTCTTTAAATCTTTTTAGCCGGCTTCTATCCTTAAAGTAAAAAGTATAGCGTTCAGGATGGGCTAGAATCGGCTTATAACCTTTAATTTCTAAATCAAAAATGGCTTGGCTAATCCCTGGACTTTCATTTAAATAAGACATCTCAATCAACAAATGCTTTTGATCTAAGGTGCATAATGCCCCATCCATCTTAAAATCCTGATCCACCATATATTCTGCACCAGCACTTAACTTTAAAGAAACATTAGCTTTATCCATTTCTTTCTGTAGTAAATCTTTTGCGCTAGAGATCGTTTCGCTTGTGTTTGGATACAGCTCTTGGTAGATATGAGGTGTAGCAATTAGCTGATCAAAACCCAACTCTTGTAATGATTTAACAAAACGCAAAGAAGTAGCCAGATCCGGAGAACCGTCATCAATACCCGGCAAGATATGTGAATGTATGTCTACTCCTAGCCAGGAAATATCGGTAATTTTATTTTTTTTATTAAAAAAGCTAAACATTATTATAAGGAAATATTAAATCAATTGCTTGACTATAAGTTAACCAAAATTGCTTCAATTCATTCAACGACACCCATTAAACGAATTACAACGCCAAAAAGTCTATGAGACGGAGTAAATCTAACCTAATTCATTGGATTTATCAACAAACAGTAGACTAAAACAGACAAAAAGTAGAAATAATGTCCAAAAAACAACTTGTACCTCTACTAAAGTGAAACTTATTAATAATGACTTAACCTATAATCGTCAAGGGTCCCTAATTATTTTAATTCTAATATCACACTACCAATGAACTTCATACCATCCGAACCTTTTGTTACCTTATTCACTAATTTTTATTCGCTGTTTGTTTACCTATTCTTTACCTTTTAGGTAATAAAAAGGTAATGAATAGGTAAACAAGAGGTAACCATGGGGTTAACATGGTGCCTAGAAAGGGTAAACAATGGGTAAAGGATAGGTAAACAAATATTGCGTTATTTCGGATATTATAGCCTTGCGTCTGTCAGATCTCTGTTGATAAAAGATTTAGTATCGAAAATAATAGTCCCCTTTTCTCTAAACCTTTGGTAATCAATTTCCAGAAACTGCTGATGAGCTACGGCTAAAATAACTACGTCATAATGTTTGAAATTGTTATTTTCCAGCATCTGGATATGATATTCGGCGTTAACTTCAGTTGGGTTGGCCCAGGGATCATATACATCTACCTGCATACTGAACGATTTAAGTTCTTTATAGATATCAATTACCCGCGTATTCCTGGTATCAGGGCAATTTTCTTTAAAAGCGAAACCTAATATGAGGGCTTTAGCGCCATTAATTACTTTATCTCTAGCCACCAGCATCTTAATCACTTTATTGGCCACAAACATACCCATATTATCATTGACACGCCTTCCTGATAGGATCACTTCGGGTTTATACCCTAAAGCTTCCGATTTATGCGCCAGGTAATAGGGGTCTACACCTATACAATGCCCGCCAACCAAACCCGGTTTGTAATTTAAGAAATTCCATTTGGTAGCCGCCGCCGCCAATACATCAGCCGTATCAATTTCCATACGGTCGAAAATTAAGGCGAGTTCATTAACGAAGGAAATATTGACATCCCGCTGTGCATTTTCTATCGCTTTTGAGGCCTCGGCCACTTTAATACTAGGCGCCAGATGTGTGCCAGCCGTAATAATGGAAGCGTAAAGTTGGTCGATTTCGGTCGCAATTGCAGGCCTAGAGCCTGAGGTCACCTTTTTTATTTTGGTCAGGGTATTGATTTTATCTCCCGGATTGATCCTTTCCGGAGAATAACCACAAAAGAAATCGACATTGTATGTGAGCCCCGAGACTTTCTCCAGTATAGGCACACAATCCTCTTCTGTACATCCAGGGTAAACAGTCGATTCGTAAATGACGATATCACCGGCTTTTAATACGCTACCCAACATCTCACTGGCCGCAAGTAAGGGTTGCAGATCTGGCCGCTTAAGATGATCAATAGGCGTGGGTACAGTAACGATATAGATGGTGCAGGAGGCCAGATCAGACAGGTTAGCACTCAATATTAATCCACTATGCTTATCTGTCGAAGAACAAACCAATTTAAGGTCGTCTAAATTCGCTTCGTGGGTACGGTCTTGTAATTGTTTTAGCTCTTCGACACGATTTTCGTTCGTATCGAAACCTATGACTTTATATTTTTTTGCAAATTCGATAGCCAGCGGAAGCCCAACATAACCTAAACCTATAATCGCAATTTGCTTTTTTGTATCCATTTTCTCTTTTGGTGACCGGGCAAATATAAGATAAATGTAGAAAGACTTAATTCTTTAATCGCAAAGGAAACAAAGAGAAGACTTGAAGGCCACAGCATTGGATAGAGCGTAATGCTAAATCACTTAAATTCTTATATGTAAGATGGCCTATGCATTTACGGGTACTTCGCTGGCTACCATTGACAGACTCTACACGAAAACTCGTCATCTTTAACCGAGCAAAGCGAAGTGCCTGCCCGTACAGGCGGGGAGAGATCTACCTCGAGACAGATTTAGCTTCGCTGAGCCTTCGGCCTCTCGACTACGTTGCACTCCGTTCGAAATGACGATACTGGGAGGAGAATTAAATTATGCCTAAGTCGACAACCAACTAAAAATAGATCGCCGATAAACACTTTTGCATTTATCGGCGATTAATAAGCATCATATTTTTAATCAACTTACTTAATCTGCTTTAGCAGGTAACTGCCATAGCCACTTTTAACTAATGGCGTAGCAATAGCTTTAAGCTGCTCTGCATCAATAAAACCCATGCGGTAAGCAATCTCTTCAATACAGCCGATTTTTAAGCCCTGACGCTCTTCAATAATGCGTACAAATTCTCCTGCCTGCATTAAAGAGGCAAAGGTTCCCGTATCTAGCCAAGCCGTACCACGACTCAATACACCTACCTTTAGCTTTCCACGTTCTAAATACACCCGGTTTACATCAGTTATTTCGTATTCACCTCTAGGGGATGGCTTCACATTTTTGGCAATTTCCACGACTTCATTGTCGTAAAAATATAAACCCGGTACAGCATAATCTGATTTAGGTTGTTCAGGTTTTTCTTCGATGGAGATCGCTTTTTTATTTTCATCAAATTCAACCACACCATAACGCTCCGGATCTGCAACCTGGTAGGCAAATACCACTCCTCCTTCCGGATCAGCACTTTCCTGTAATAATTTCGACATCCCATCCCCATAGAAAATGTTATCTCCCAATACCAACGCCACTTTATCTGTTCCAATAAAATCTGCACCAATAACAAAGGCTTGAGCAAGCCCGTTAGGTTCTGCCTGTACCGCATAGCTGAATTTACAGCCCAGCGAAGCACCATCACCCAATAATTTCTCAAAATTAGGAAGATCATGCGGGGTAGAGATAATCAAAATTTCCTTTATCCCAGCTAACATTAGGGTAGATAGGGGATAATAGATCATCGGCTTATCATAAACCGGCATCATTTGCTTGCTACAGGCAAGGGTTAAAGGATGCAAACGGGTACCGCTGCCACCAGCTAAGATTATACCTTTCATATTAGTATTAGATTTGAGATTTGAGACAGTAGATTTGAGATGAATGGCGCTATCTCAAATCCGTATCACTTCTATTTATTAATTTGTTTTATACATTCCACTAAGCTGTCCCTCCAATAAGGGATATCTATATTAAATGTAGTTTTTATTTTAGATTTATCCATCACAGAAAATGCCGGACGGGTAGCTTTAGTTGGATAAGCGGAACCTGGAATAGGATTTACTTTAACTGCAGTTTCACTGATATTGAAAATCGCGGTAGCAAAATCGAACCAAGAGGTTACACCTTCATTACTGTAATGGTATATACCATAAGCATTTGAAGAGGATGCGATGATATCAAAAATTGCGTTTGCTAAATCTATAGCATAAGTCGGTGTACCTACCTGATCGGCTATGATATTCAATTCATCGCGTTCAGCACCAAGCTTTAACATGGTTTTTACAAAGTTGTTGGCATATTCGGAATATAACCAGCTGGTGCGGATAATGAAATGGGCAGGAAGTGTTGAAGCAACAGCCTTTTCTCCATCAAGTTTCGTTAAGCCATAAACATTGATCGGTTCAGCCTGATCATCTTCCTTTAGCAATTTAACTTCATTTCCTTTGAAAACAAAATCGGTAGAAACATGAACCAAAGTACTATTACTTGCCAAACAGGCAGCAGCCAGATGAGCTGCGCCGGTTTCATTAATGGCCTTAGCCAGATCGACCTCGTCTTCGGCTTTATCAACAGCCGTATAAGCGGCACAGTTGATGACGTAAACAGGCTGTTCTTTCGACAAAAGATCCTTTAACCCTGCTGCATTTAAAATATTGGCGTCCTGTTCTGCCGGAAAAACGATTTCAGTAATTCCTCTGCGTTCTGCCACGACCTTTAAACACTGACCTAATTGTCCGCCAGCACCAATTACTAATATTTTATCCATGTTGTAATTCAGCAAATGGTTTTAAAAGCATGTCTTTTTCAGAAATCGACTCCATACCGGCTGGAATAAGCCAGTCGATATTCAGATCAGTATCATTATAGATGACACCGGTTTCTGAGGCCTTATTATAAAAATTGTCGCATTTGTAAAGAAACTCTACCGTTTCGCTTAACACCGAAAAGCCGTGTACAAATCCACGGGGAATGTACAATTGCAATTTATTTTCGGCACTTAAACGTACCGCCACATGCTGGCCGTAAGTTGGAGAACCCGGACGCACATCTACCGCTACATCCAGCACTTCTCCCTTGGTTACACGCACCAGTTTCGCCTGTGCAAAAGCACCGGTTTGCGCATGTAAACCACGGATTACGCCATAGGAGGAATAGGATTGGTTATCCTGTACGAAGGCGCCGGACAGGCCAGTTTTATCTTCGAAAGTTTGCTGATTAAAGCTTTCGAAAAAGTAACCACGTGCATCATCAAAAACCCTTGGTTTTAAAATCAGACAGTCTTTTATACCAGTTTCTGTAATTTCCATTATTTAGAACTGTACTGCTGCTCGTAATAAGATTGGTAATTGCCTGAGGTAACGTTATTTAACCAGTCTTCGTTTTGTAAATACCAGTCGACGGTTTTAGCTAAACCTTCTTCAAATTGTAAACTTGGCACCCAATCTAATTGATTTTGCAGTTTGCTCGAATCGATGGCATAACGCAAATCATGACCAGCGCGGTCGGTTACATAGGTAATCAATTTGGCTGATTCACCTGCTTCGCGACCCAGTTTTTGATCCATGATGGTACAAAGCAAATTGATCAGATCGATATTTTTCCACTCATTATGGCCGCCAATATTATAGGTGTCGCCTGTTTTTGAGTGATGAAAAATGACATCAATTGCTCTGGCATGGTCTTCTACCCATAACCAGTCGCGTACATTTTCCCCTTTACCATATACGGGTACAGGTTTGTTATTTTTGATATTATTAATGGCTAAAGGAATCAGTTTCTCAGGGAAATGATGCGAACCATAATTGTTTGAGCAATTAGAAATAACACAATCCATTCCATAGGTATCGTGATACGCACGCACAAAATGATCTGAACTCGCTTTTGATGCTGAATATGGACTATGCGGATCGTAAGCAGTAGTTTCAGTGAACATGCCTTTTTCTCCTAATGCACCATAAACTTCATCGGTACTCACGTGATAAAAACGTTTTTTATCATAATCACCTTTCCAATATTCGCGGGCCGCATTTAATAAATTTACGGTACCGATTACATTGGTGATTACAAAAGCAGTAGGATCTGAAATGGAACGATCTACGTGGCTTTCTGCTGCAAGGTGAATCACAGCATCGAAATTTTCTGCTTTGAACAGCTCAAACATTGCTGTAGCATCTGTAATATCTTCCTTTACAAATCTGTAATTTGGCTTATTTTCGATATCGGTTAAGTTGGCTAGATTACCTGCGTAGGTCAGTTTATCTAAATTGACAATCTCATATTGAGGATAGTGATTAACAAAACGGCGAACTACGTGAGAACCAATAAAGCCCGCACCACCAGTGATTAAGATTTTTTTCACAGTTATAAAATGAATTTCAGTCGGCTAAAATAAGTTAGATTTAGGCAAAAAACAACTTAATTCAGACATAAATACAAAACTGAAAGAATCATATAGTAGTATTCGGCCTATTTTTTAGCCTGCGATTTAAAATATATAGATGACATTACACATGAAATAGATAAGCGCACCTAAAGGATAGATAAAGCAAACACAGGCTTTGCAATATAAATTACATGGCCGCCACCGAACTTTCTAATTCTTTGTACCAGTCCTCACCATATTTACGGATCAGTGGTCCTTTTAAGAAGCTATATACCGGAACTTTAAGTTCACGGCCAAAAGTACAGGCATCATGGCAGATATGCCAACGGTCATAATTGAGCACTTCAAATTCAGGGTATTTGGTGATCCGGATAGGGTAAAGGTGGCAGGAAATCGGCTTCTGCCAATCTACAATCCCCTGCTCGTATGCTTTTTCAATGGCGCATTTGGTAATACCGCCTTCGAACAACACATAAGCGCATTCTTTATTTTTATCGACACAAGGGGTGGTTAAATCGCCATCTTCATCCACTACATAAACGCCTTGCTCCTCAATAGCTTTAATACCTTTTTCGTTTAACAAGTGTTTTATTTTCGGATAAATCTCTTCCAGAACGGCTTTTTCATCATGATCCAAAGGTGCGCCAGAATCGCCTTCTACACAGCAGATTCCTTTACATTTGCTTAAATTACAAACAAAGTTTTCCTTTAATACATCTTCGTGCACCAGCACCTGTTCTACTTCTATCATCATTATTCTTTTGCTAAAGCATATTTCAGCCCACTGGCCGACTTTAATTCCATGGTAACCGCACCAACCAATATTTCAACCTGCGCCTTAACCGGCACCCGGTTACCATCGTCAGTTACCCAAAGGTATAAACGGCTATCTTTTTTAAAGATCCGGCCAGGTTTAATCGATGGGCTAAATTTCAGACAGCGGATATTGCCCAATTTGTTCTTAACCGTTTCTTTACCTACATATTCTACCTCAAGCGCTGAAATTTCATCACCCAGGAAATAGTTCAGCTTAAACTTATCGCCAACTTTAATTTTACTCATATCCAGGCTCCGGGCAAAATAATAAGCCGAAACCAGATCAAAAGTTTGATTGGTTGGTGTGCTAAAGGTACCTCTATTCGAAACGACTTTCTTCCCATCCTGATTAAAACGTGCCTTATCCTGCCGTTTATAACTGGCCTCACGGATATTCTCCTGATAGAAATAAGGTAAAAGATCAGTTTTATCAATATAAGAATCGTAATGATCCCTTATTTTATAAAAAATATCAAAAGTACCTGAAGTTTGCGCGTCAACCGTAAGTTTATACGTAGGTTTATTATCAAACTTTAAATCAGAATTGGTCACTTTTATCGTGGCTTCTGCCGCAGTGATAAATCCATACCTTAATTTATACTGTAGAACTTCACCTTCCTGAAATACAGCTTCTTTCTTTAGGGGAAGCTGCTGAGCCATCGTAAAGAGACTACATAGACCAGCCGTAACCGTTATCAATAATTTTTTCATTGCTTTTGTACTCATTTGTGTGTTATGAGGAAAAAACCATTTTTAAAAATGTAGTTAAATTTTCCCTTTATGAAGATATACAAAAAGCCAACCAAAATTTAATCTTTCTTATATTCATGCTTACTACGAACCACAGATTGATTAATAATATTCCCTTTGAACCGTACTTCCGATATAAGTTAAAAGTTGACGATCACTTAGGGCAAGTAAGCTTAAAAATTTAATCTTTTCTTTTATAAACAGGTACGGTAGAGCAAGGCTCGCCAAACATAATGCTCTTAACGACCGGGGTAAGCAAATTGGTAACTTCTACATAGGCAGCAACAGGCACCTCAATATCGCCGCAACCTTTTACCACCACCCGCTCGTTCGCATAATCCTGGGGATTAATTTTAGCCAATGCCTTGGTAAATAAGACCGCTTCTAATGTATTCAGATCGCCAAATACGACTTCATTAGCATAAGGCTTTAACTTATTGGCCAAAAGCATATATGCCCAGGTAGGTACAATGGCATCTGCAGAACAGGTAATGGCCACATTCTTACCCTGATACTGTGCCCAGTCGTGATCCTTTATAAATGCCCGAAAATCTTTTTCCCTCAGCATTAAACCATGAAAGAGATTATCTACAATATCATATACAACCCTTTCGCCTTTATGATAAAAATCTTCAAGGTTTAAGGTAACCAAACCACTATTGGCAACTTTATTTACGATGTTTTCCTGAATGTCCATGACCTTAAATAAAAAAACCGTCCCGACTGAACGTCGGAACGGTTACAAAATTACGTATTTTCTGATTAATAGAATTTCACACGATTGTCTTTTATCTTGGCATTATCTTGCAAAGCCTGGAAAGCTGATCCTAATGAACGCTGACCTAAACTCAATAACATGCTTTCTTTCTGTTTAAACATATTTGCAATTGGTGCGGGGTTTGTAAATCCATCAACAGTAAATACATATACACCACGCTCGCCCTGAACCGGAGCAGACAATTTGCCCGGCTGTGAACCAAATACACTACCTACCAATGCATTTTCTTGTGCAACACCTGGAATTACAGGATTAGCAAATACGACGTTCTGAACTGGATTAACCGGACGGGCCACTTTAGCCGCAACCTGATCAATACTTCCTTTACCTGCATTGGCTAATTTCTCTTTCAATTGTTTTGCTTTAACCGCGTTGAGTACCATCGGTTCTATTTCTTTCTTTACATCAGCCAATGATAAAATACCTTTCGGGCTAATGTTGGTTAAGCGTGCTACCACGTAAGCATTGCTCATGGTATAAATTTCAGGTAAAACATCACCTTTATCTGCTGCGTAAGCATCCTGGATCAGTTTACGTGGGTTATCTAAACCTGCTGCAAATCCCTGTGTTGCGGCCACCTTATCAGCAACTGCTACTTTTAATCCTTTTTGCGCTGCAAATTTATTGAAATCGTTACCTTTTGCATCGGTTAAGAAACTGCTCGCCGCTTTATAAGCAGCTGCCTGAGTTTTGCTACTTGCTGCCAATGCTTTTTCTACATAAGCAAGTTTAGCTACTTTAGAAGAACCGATCTGTTTTTCGATTTTAATTACATGGTAACCAAACTGAGATTTTACCACTTTAATATCTCCGGTTTTACCATCAAAAGCAGCATTTTCGAATTCAGGAACCATTGCACCACGTGCGAAAGTACCCAACTCGCCACCTTTATCTTTAGAACCATCTACACTATAGTTTTTAGCCAGTTCGGCAAAATTGCCACCTTTTAAAATTAAGCCTTTTAATGAATCAGCTAATTTAACTGCTTTATCTTCGCCACCAACTTTAGCCGGATCGATTAAGATATGACTTGCTTTTACCGAATCCGGAGAAATACGGGTAGCCACCACTTTTACAATTTTGTACGAGTTACCGCTTAATTTCGGGCCATAAAAACTACCTGCAGGTAAAGAAAACACTGCCGAATCAACAGCTGGGTCCAATTTACCTTTTGTAATATAAGTAAAAGGAACTTTTACGTCTGAATTGATCGCTGCGAAAAGTGAATCATTTTTAGCTACCTGGAAATCAGCAGCAATTTTATCTACCTGAGCTTTGATTGCCAATGAATCTGCTTTATTAGGGCTGATACTGAAAGTAACATACTCAAAAGCACGGGTTTCTTGCGGATTGTTGAAACGCGCTTTGTTCTGATCGTAATATTCTGAATAATCAGCATCAGTTAATTTAACTGACTTATCAGGAACTGAAGCATAATCTAAACTTACATATTTAAAGTTAGCCAGTTTGTTACGGTTGTTATACTCATCAGTAGCTTCTAATGAAGTTACATAAACCGAGTTACGGATTAAGTTAGAATATTTGGTTTGTAATGCCTGGTTTTTAATCTCCTCCTGTAACATGTTAGATTGTTGCAATGCCTGAGGTTCTTTCGATTTTAAAAAGTTCATCAGGGTAGCACGGTCTAACTGTCCGGTTTGTGGATTAGAAAAATATTGTTTGATTAATGGGCTAGGATTCTGACCCTGTAATAAATCCAACAGTTCGTCTTCTGATATGGTTAAACCCAAACGATCATATTCTTTAGTTAACAAAACTTTTGCCAACTCAGCATTCCATGCCTGATCTACAGCCATAGCAGTCATCTGTGCATTGGCACTACCACCATATTGTTGTTTCATCTGGTTCACACCCTGATCAACCTTTGGTCCGAACTCATCGATATTGATATCGTTACCATCTATAGATCCTACCACTTTTTGATTTGCCGACCAAAAAGGTTTACCCACGTTAATTGCATCACCTACTAAAAATGCAACAATTGCAAAACCGATTGCAAAGACCAGAATATAGCCTGCACGGTTGCGCAAAAATGTCATTAATCCCATATTGTATTTTATAATTTATTTAGTTCTTTTTTAAGAGGGCGCAAGATACAAATTTGCCTTAAAAAAGAAAACACAAAATTTTATTTATCAAGCACCTAATTATTAAGGGGATGGAAGAGGTAAAAATGGAGGAAGGAAGAGTTAAGAATGGAAGATGGAAAGGGAAAATTAGCTTTGAATTTATAGATATGTTGATGGTTTTCGACTTCCTCAACCATCTCAAATCTCACATCTCAAATCTCACATCTCACATTTTAAATCAATTAAGGCGCTACACCTTCTTTCATATTCAATTCACCATTTCCGCTATCCATTTCGTATGTACTAAAATCTTGTGGTGCCTTGAAATTTATTCCTTCACCCACGCTTCCGTCAATTCCCTTAACATATACACGTTGGTGGGAATAGAAAATCTTCTTCGATTCATCCCAGATCAGTTCCTCAGAAGAAAAAGTATCACCTTTACTGCTCTTCACCACTACATTTTTCCGGAATTCGGTTTTAAGTTCATTATCCCTCCTGATGGCATAGTCGCAAACCAGGTTTCCATCAATGGTGCCATTAGGATTATAAAAATCGATGTTAACTCCTTTAATCATCTCCTGATAAGCGCTTCCATTAGCGGGTGTAACCTTATCGAGTATCGGGGCAACACCTTTTGCTTTGATCCTTGCAGAATCGCTGTAAATAATATCTACACCTAGCGTACGGTCGCGGGAGAGGATAGCCTTATTTATTGAAACGGAATTTGCTTTTTTTAGATCGTCGTCTCCACAGGAAGCCAGAAAAAGAGGCATGACCAGGAACAGACCATATAAAAATACTTTCAATTTCATTAATCTACACGGTACTTACGGAACCAGGTATCGTTCAAGGTAAAACCTAAGTGGAAATTGATATACTGTTCCTTAACCAGGTTATTGTTTAATGTTCCTCTTTGTCCTAACTCTGTTGTAAAGTTGATTTTATAAAATGCAGTACCGCCATTAGCAGTAGGTAACGGGAAACCAAAACCTAAAGATGCCCCCATTTGTTTGATATCCTGATTACCGATTTTAATATAAGTTTTATCGTAATTAAAGCCAATGCGGTAATCTATACGTTTCATGTAACTGTTATATGAAAATGCATCAGGGGTCCACTGGCCACCCAAAGAAGCTCCCCAACTATCCTGCAAACCCTGGTTTACATCATTAATACTCGTTTTAGACCATTTACCCATTCTAAAATCGGCACCGATTAACCATTTATCATTCTGTTGGATAGCGATCCCAAAATTATGTGTTAAGGGTAAAGTAAGATTAGATTTTCCGTTATTTACGGCATTTAAAGTATCAGCTGCAGTACTTTCATTCCCATCCTGGTCTCTTGTATACAGTGTAGCATAAGAAGATAGTGTGGAGTTTACTTTTCCGGAAGTACTTCCAGAGTAACCTAGGGTCACAATCGTTTTCTTGCCTAATGTAAAATCGTACTGGATACCATAAGAATAACTTAAGCCTGCAACACTATTTTTAGTCTGAAGTTTTGCATTATAAGAACCTACACTATTAAACTCTGTAGCGCGGCTGGTTTGAAGATTTCCGAAAATATATTCCAGGTTACCACCAATTCTTAAATGATCGCCAAAACGGTAACCATAGCCCAAATAAGCTTTTGATAAACCACCTTCACCTTCATAAAGCTGATTCAATGTTGTCGTATCAACTTTTACCGTATTCCTGTAATTATAACCCAGATCAGAATAAGGCAAAATACCAAAACTCAATGCCGATCTTCTGGTAACCGGTGCTGCAAAAGCCAGGTGACTAAAAGTAGAATTAAAACTCGATTCGCTTAAGTTATTGCGTGTTAGGTTGGTTACACTTGCACTCATGCCAATATCAATCGTTGTTAATGTAATACCAGCGTATGATGCCGGGTTCTGCATATTGATGTTATTGAAACCGGTAACTTTGCTCACTGCAGTAGAGATTCCGCCCATTGCCCTAAACTGGGGCAATAAAGATCCTTTGATATTTCCAAGCCCATATCTTGAATATGGTGATGAAGTGGTAACCTGTGCCTGAGCACTTAAACCACAAACTAGAACGATTATGGCCGCAATATAATTTATTCTTTTGTACATTTTAATCTGCAATAGCTTCATTTAATCCTTTTAATACTAAGTAAGGATCTTTTATAATTTGAGGCGCAAAGATGCTGTTTTGTAATTGTTTATACAAAAAATTAGCATCTCCCCCCGTTATAATTACCTTCAGAGCACTTTCTTTTTTATTATTTAGGGCAATAAAGCCTTCAATTTCGTTTATTATTCCTTGTAAAACGCCATTTTTAATTGCCGATTGGGTATCAATGCCTTCTACTATATCTTCATTTGCATCCCACTCTACCAAAGGTAAACGGCCGGTAAATTCGTGTACCGCCCTAAACCGCATTTTAATCCCCGGGCTTATACTACCTCCGAAATATTCTTTCGAACTGTTTAACGCATCGTAAGTAATACAGGTACCCGCATCAACCACCAAACTTGCATTTGCCGGATGCAGACCATTTGCGCCTAAAATTGCTGCCCACCTATCTAAACCCAAAGTAACCGGCGTTTTATATCTGTTTTGCACCCCATTTGTTAACAAGGTCGAAAAACGGATATACTCGGTATGCTTTTTTAAAAATACTTCTAATGGCCCTATTGCCTGGTTAACACTGCTGATGATAGATTTTGCTGGCGAAAACTTTTCGATCAATTGAGCCAGGTCAAGTATTCCAATCTTATTGAAACGCTGATGGTGAACAATTTCTTTATTTGCAAAGACACCAACCTTAACCGCAGAATTTCCAATATCAATGCTTAAGCTGCGCATTTAATCTCCCGCTGCAAATAATATATTCTTAGAAATTCCAATGACCTCATCTTTTATCCATCTTAATTAAAACTCAAAAAGCTTTAATTCTAAAATCATCCACAAAGCTATCAATCTTTGTTAAGTTTCGTTCTAGTTTTTTGTTAAAAAAGGTTAAACAAACAGAAAATACTGTATCGATAGCACAAATAAAACGAACAATGTTTCGTAAAACCAGCGTTTTTTGGCATTGCTAAAATAGTAAGCCAAAAGTACCGATCCGGGGGGCACGCAAAGCAAAAAATGCCAGGTCCTGAAATCGGGTTTAAGGTAAAAGCTAGCTGCAGAAATAATAAACATGAAAAACAACAGCTGAAAACTTTTCCTTGTACTGATAAAACTCCTGAAGAAATTTTCGCGGAGTTGCAGCGATGCCAATATGATAATGACCGTTACCGGGATGAGCACCAGATAATCATTATAATTGATTTTAAATACTGAAGGAAACTTGTTACTCAATGGTCTCCAAATTTGATAAAATGAGCTTAAATTATCATTCCAGTAATAGAAAACAGCCAAAAAAAAGAAAACCGTAATAAAACCAATTAAGCCTGCCACCCATTCGCGCCAATTAAACGACCTAAAAAGCAACAGCGCTAAAAAGATCATCATCAACATGGCCATAAACGGAAAGTAGATTAATGTTCCAACGCCTATAATCATCCCGATATCAAAAATGGTGGTAATGGAATTCGCACTTTTGCCCAGTTTTAAAAACTTATCGATGATCCAGATGAGCAAAAAGTTACATAACAATGCCGGACTTAAGATCATAAAAGGCATAAACAAACTGGTTCCCGTAATAAACATTAATCCCGGCAGGAAACTGGGTTTAGCCAATAAATTATGGTTGTTTACCACCCGGTTAAAAATTAAAGCCTGGATATAAACCAAAAGTGCTGCAATAACAATATTGGTATAGGGGGTAAAAGCATGATCTAAGTCTATGTTGATCAGCAATCGGGCAAAGGGTTCTAAAAAATCAAAGTTCAGCTGATCATGCGTTTCATGAAGAATGGCAATACGTAAAAAGAACGTGTACGCCAGCAAGAATACGAGGTTAATTGGATTTAGCTTTCTAAACTGATTAATCATGCCTTTTTAAAGAGTAGACAAAGTAAAGAAAATAATTTAAGAGTAGGGGAAGAAAGATAAAAGTGGAAAGACTAAAGCCTAAGATCAAAAAGTATATTTCAGATATTGAAAAAATTGTTAGTCTTATTAATAATTTATGGTATAAAATCAATATGAGTGAAATATAAATTTAGGCAGATAATATTCCTCGAGAGAATCGTCATTCCCAACTTGATTGGGAATCTTAAAGCGCTTGTTTTAAGATTCCCGCATGCGCGAGAATGACGACCACACCAGTGGATTCTGGTAGCGGAGTCGAAGACAGTTTGGTAAGTGAAAAAGGTGTATGCTGAAGCGCGAATGTGTTATTTTTTTTGAAAAGCAGGTTTCTGTTCTTTTCGGTTCCGGTAGTCCTGCCATCCGCTTTATCCCGATGGAAAAATCGGGATGCCCGCTCCTGTCAGGTTTAGGTTACGAAGTAGGTGCCACAGATTAAATAAGCGAAGGCCAAAGCGAACAGGTAAAAGTAAAAAGCTCCAATAGACGTTTATCGCTAACCATGCCCAAAAGTGCTGCTGTGAGTTAAATAAACCCGGGAGTAGCGGCAGCCCCGATCCTTCATCGGGCTATAGCGAATAACGGGGCTGCACAAGCCAGGAGCTACTGGCATTCATTTCCAAATCCGCCAGCTAACTGATGCATAAATTCATCATGGAAATCCTTCGACTACGCTACCATTGACGAGCTCCACAAGTGCAGTCGTCATCTCGACTGTAGCGCAGCGAAATGGAGAGATCTTTGGACCAGAGTTATTGAAATCTATTTTAAAAGATTTCTCCCCGCCTGTACGGGCAGGCACTGCGGTCGAAATGACGACACTTAGAGACCATTCAGCTTCTTTACCATCGGTTATTCCTATTTATTTATACAATAAATTATTCCTCAGAACAACAAATCGACAGTGCTTAACTTTGGACTACAGACTATAAACTAAACCCTGGCGTATTTCTTCACCATATCATCAATAATCTGGGCGGTTTCATCCGGAAAATCGAATTCATGTTTTTGAGGATTTTCTACCCAGTTTTTAATAATTGGCAACCAGTTACGGGTACTTCCCCAAATTACTGGTAAACCAAACTGTTTTAAGGCATAAGCATTACACTGCTGTTCGAACTGGAAACGCATCGGTGCAACAAGTAGCTTTTTCTTTAGATAAAGTGCTTCGGCGGGTCCTTCAAAACCACCACCCGTAAATAAACCTTCGCAGGTAGCCAGGCTTTTATTAAATTTTTCGTTGTTAACAGGCTCTACAAAAACATTCTCTTCCTGATAGGCCACTTTGCTGTGTTTGGAGAACACCTGCCAGGTAACATTTGGTAATTGTTTAAAGAGCTTTACCAGGCGTTTATCATCAATGGCTGGGAGATAAACTGTATAATGTCCTAAATTTTCACTTTTCAGGTTTCGGATTTCTGCCCTGATTACCGGCGTATGGATAAAGCTATCATAACGGTCGAAATGAAAGCCAATATGATATTTGGTAGGCGCATAACGGCTTAAAATAAGCTTGCCCCAATCTAAAGTTCTGGGCCGGGGTACTTTTTTTGATTTAAATGCAGCCTGGTGACTTAGTGACACACATTCTATGCCCTGCAATTTACAGGCCCATGCACTCACCGGCTCAAAATCGTTAACAATTAAATTATATTCTTTAAGCGGCAGTTGTTTCATATCTTTCCTAAAACGGAAAAGATTCATGTTTAACCAAGTTTTATAATGGTCTACACCACCTTTTTTACCAAAGATAAAACTGAAACCATGTAATTGGTATTTTACGGGCTGACTCAATTTCACATCGGCCTGTGTACCACTCACCAAAATGTCAAGTTCGCCATATTTTTGAAGCAAAGGAATAATTTCCCTCGCTCTGCTGATGTGACCGTTACCCGTTCCCTGTATTGCGTAAAGTATCTTCATTTATGCCCGAATATCTAAAATTATTGGGCAATTTCATATTTTATATTCTGCAAAAGAATATTTATATCGAGTTTGCTTTTTAAATCTTCTGCATCAGAAAGCATTCCCTCATCTAACTGGTCTTTTGTAAAATGCTGGTGTTCATACTTAAACACGGTCCAGGTTTTATCCTGATATTCCAAGGCGGTTAAACTTTCTACCCAATCGCCGCTGTTCAGATAAGTTACTTTTCCCGCTTCTGTGGCAATTTCGCGTTGCTCGGCCTGGTGAATATGTCCACACACAACATATTCATAACCCTTTTCAATAGCCAGTTCTGCTGCAGTTTGTTCAAAACTGTTGATGAACTTAACGGCATCTTTAAACCTGGCTTTGATTTTTTTAGAGAAGCTCATTTTTTCCCGTCCAAATGCGGTAAGTACCCAATTTACGAAACTATTAATCAGGATTAGCGTATCATAACCAACCGCACCCAATTTAGCCAGCCACTTGGAATGTTGCATGGTTACATCAAAAACGTCACCGTGAAAAAACCAGGCCTTTTTTCCGTCCAGTTCTAAAATCAGTTTATTCTGCAAATGAAAACTTCCCATTTCCATACCGTCGAATTTGCGGAGCATCTCATCATGATTGCCTGTGAGATAGTGAACCTGAACACCCTCTGAAACGAATTTCATGAGTTTACGGATCACTTTCATATGCGCTTCAGGCCAGTAACTTTTGCTGAACTGCCAGATATCGATAATATCACCGTTTAAGATCAGTATCTTAGGTTTTATGCTCTTAAGATATTTTAGCAGTTCTTTTGCATGGCAACCATAGGTACCTAAATGTACGTCGGAGATTACGACTACATCCACATTTCTTTTATCCATAAAAGGAAAATTTAGGGGGGAAGCATCTTGTTACCGCCCGGTTAAAGCAGTTCAGAGATAAATTAGCAGCTTTACCACTCTTCTTCCTCATCGAGTTTTACCTCAAAGGGGCTAAAGAAATAAAGTACAACAATTAATAAACACACGGCAAAGAATGATTCTAACATATCATCTGATTTACGTTACAAAGATAAGACACTGGATATCAAACAAATGTTACGACATTGTTAAATTTTAGTTCGGAGGTTAATTGGTTCAGTAGTTCATTTGCCACTGGTTGATTGGTGACTACGAACTGCTAATTAAAAACTGGGTATTGGTTAATTGTTTATTTGGTTAACCCCATTGTGGCAATTGTTAGGTTGTTCAATTGCTTACGGTCTAGTTAGGATGGTTAATCGGTTAATTAATACTTATTGCCTGAAGATCCTTCCACGCTACCATTGACAGATTCCAATAGAACGGTCGTCATCGACCGAAGCAACGCGAAGTGGAGAGATCTATCCAGCAGATTTCTCGGCTACGCTGTGCTCCGCTCGAAATGACGGAAAAAGTAAACGAATGACACATAGAAACAGATGATCGACTTCGAACATCGGCTCTTGATTAAAAACAAAAAACCCCGTAAGATCAAATCCCACGGGGTTTAAATATATTTCAATAATGCAGTTAAGCTTTAACCGCTTTCTTTTTCTTTTTTTCTTCTGAGTAAAATCCAAAACCTAATCCGGCCAGTAACAAGATCGATCCTGCTAAAGAGATTTTCTCTCCGGTGTAATATGACGTTGGATGGAAAATAAACTCAAGTTTATGGTTACCTGCCTCTAATTGTGCCGCACGTAAAACATAATCGGCTCTAAAGTATGGCTTCTCTACTTCATCAACATACATTTTCCAGCCCTTATCGTAATAGATTTCCGAAAACACGGCAATTGCATCTTTAGCGGTTGAGTATTCGTAAGTTAAATGATCAGGATTATAACTGGTTAATTTAATAAAACCTTCCTGACCGGTTCCTAATCGCTTAGTATCAATCAGATTTTTGAACCTTTCGTCAACAATAGCTTCTTTTTTCGCATCAAAACTGCTGATTCCCTTCATCTCTTCATCAGCATTTTTAGCAAACTGTACACTTTGTACAAACCAGGCATTACCCGCTGCTGTTGGATTACGCTGCATTTTATACGATCCGTTTTGCTGATCCTGTGTAATGATGTACTTGGTATTTAACATGTCAAGAACGTCTTGATTAACACTTTTAGTAAACTGGTGCTGAATGAGCTCATCAAAACGTTTCAGTTTAGCCGCATGATAACCACCAACTGTTTTATGAAAGTTAGAGGTGCTCGCATCACTAAAAGTATTTATGGAAGCATCATACACCCTAAAATCCGGGTCTTTATCTGCCATAATAAAATTATCAACGTCTCTTGGCTTAAAGAAATCTGAAGCCGTTTTTTTGTACTCAAAGTTTTGGTTATTCAAATATCTACGGTCTACCTGCCACATATCTACCAAAACAGCCAATGCTAATAACCCTAAAGCCAGTTGCGTGTTTAATTTTTTGGTAATAAATGCCCAAACTATTCCGAAACCGATAACCACAAAAAAGAATGAACGCAGCGCATCTGCACGACCTATTGCAATTCTATCTTCTACCAATCCATTTGCTATCTTTTGCGCAACACCTGCATTATTCTGCAAAGTCTGCGTTAAGGCCTGCACAATCTGCATATGGTTTGATGCTTTAAAACTGAAAAACAGTGTAGGCACAATGGCTACAATTAAAGCAAAACCACCGGTAATGGCGGCAGACCAGGTTAATTTTTTGATTAGTATTTTTTGCTCGATATTTCCATCCTGGATTTCCTTAATGGCTAAAATGGCCAATATTGGAACCATTAAACCAACTACGGCCAAAATTGATTCAACCGCTCTAAACTTATTGTATAGTGGAAAATAATCAAAGAATAAATCGCTTATAAGCGGGAAGTGGCGGCCGAAAGAAAGCAGTATAAATAATACTGTTGTTGCTAGTATCCACCATTTTAACCGACTACGCACTACGAATAATCCAAAAACAAATAAAAAGCAGATAATTGCACCGAAGTAATAACCACCTTGTGTAAATGGTTTCTCTCCCCAATACTGTTGCATATTTAATTGTCCACCCAACTGCTGAATAGCTTGTGTTGTCTGAGTGGGATCACCTCCGGTAATTTCGGCCACAGCCTTATACATATTGCCTTCAGGATTCACCAGTTTATCAATACCAGAGGCACCTCCATATAAATCAGGAATTAAAAAGGTAAAACTTTCACCAACGCCCTGGCTCCACTGATAAGCATATTCTTTGGACATGCCTGCACCTTTTTCTGCAGTCCCTGTTTCTGTAGCCGTTAAATTAGATTTACCACGGTTTGTTTCTTTTGCATACTCTGCTGTAGACCATAACAAACTTGCATTAATCATGATCGCAATAGCGACCGAAAAAGCTAGAAAAGCGAATGATTTTAACAGGTTTGGTATGGTTTTATTTTTAAATGCCTGGTAAAATTCTACAATTACGAATATAAAAATAGCCAACATCAGATAATATGTCATCTGAACGTGGTTCGTTCTGATTTCGAGGGCTAAAAATAATGCAGTCAAACTCGCCCCATACCAATATCTGCCCCTCAGGGTTAACAATATACTCGCTATTATTGGCGCAAAAAAACCAATTGCCAATGCCTTACTGCTATGTCCGCTTGCAATTAAAACAAAATTGTACATGGTAAACGTAAAGGCAATTGCACCTGCCGCAGCCAACCAGGGATTAACTTTTAATACAATAAACAGGAAATAAGCGCCTAACAGCAATAACAGAACTGTACCTGTTGGATTAGGAAGGGCTTTGGTGATTAACGCAATGCCATAAGTAGCTCCGTTATAGGCGTAAGGAACCCAGATTTGATAAGCCGGCATACCGCCAAACATCTGGTTGGTCCAAAGTGGCGCCTTACCATCTTTTTCTTTAAAGTCCATAATTTCCTTTTGCATCGCTTGCGATTGGATCACATCGCTTTGCGCGGGCGCTTTGCCTACTAAAACAGGACTGAAGTAGGCAAAAGTAATGACTACAAAAAATGCAATAATGGCCAGGTGTATGCCATTTTTATTAAACCAGTTATTCATTAAGGTTTGTTTAAGTTTAAACGAATGTCAAAAATAAAAAATTGGGCGGTATAAAAAAGCAATAAATGAAATGCATGCTGAATAAAAAATTAAATTTGTGACAGATAATAAAAATTCAACCTATTTATTATGAGAAAGTTTGTCGTTACACTTGCGCTTGCTACCATATCTTTTTCTTCGTTTGCGCAAATTGTAAGTTTAAATAATGATGAAATCGAAAAGCTAAAAACGCAGATCAAAAATGATGGGCAAACCAAAAAACTATATCAGGGCTTTGAAAAATCGGCATTAAACTATCTAAACGAAACACCCAAGCCGATTGATACCATCAGAACGGAAGGTTTATTAAAAGGAAATCCTAAAAAAGAGAAAACCAGATTAGCCCTGGCAGATATGAATAAAATGTTTGCACTGGCCTTACAATACCGGATTACCAGTGATCGGAAATATTTAAACAAATGTGCAGAATTTCTTGTTGCATGGGCAAAAATCAATAAACCAAATGGTGATCCTATTGACGATACCAATCTGGATAAAGCCATTGAAGCTTACGACCTGATCAAAAAAGATATCCGAAGTACAGACAAAAAACAGGTTGAACAATGGCTAACTGAAACAGCATGGGCGGAGATTAACAGCAAGCGAATGAAGGCTGGCAGAGCTACCGCCATTAACAACTGGAACGCGCACCGTTTAAAAGAAGTAGGTGAAATTGGTTACACTTTAAACCATCAGGATTTTATCAAATGGACCATTGATAATTTAAAAAGCCACATCAATATCAATTTATATCCCGACGGACCAAGCCTGGATTTTAAAGAGCGTGATGCCATGCACTACCATGTTTATGATCTGGAACCCATGTTAAAACTGGCTATTATGATTGATAGGGCAAAGGGACCTAACTTCTACACTTACGAATCACCTAAAGGATCATCAATCAAAAAATCTATGGAATGGATGATTCCGTACATTAATGGCGAAAAACAACATGAAGAATATGTAAATACCACCGTTAAATTCGACCGCGACCGGGCGAAAAACAATGAACCCGGATTTGCGCCTGGCACCATGTTTAAACCAGATTTGGCTTTGCCCGTATTAAAGCTATCAGTGTATTTCGATGGTACACAAGCTGAGCTGTTAAAAAAAATAAATAATAACGATACCAACTGGCAGATGATATTAGATGAGATTCAACGCGGGAGCAAATAGTCAGAAAAATAAACTTTCAATAATTTTTGAAAGTTTAATAATTGTTTTTATTTTTGTATATGGAATTAGCAGCAGCAAAATTAAAATTCATAGAAGCCTGGGGAAAATTAGGTTCCGAATGGGGAATTAACCGTACCATGGCTCAGGTACATGCGTTATTGTTAATTTCTCCTGAAGCACTTACTACGGAAGAAATTATGGAACAGCTCAGCATCTCCAGGGGAAATGCAAATATGACGCTCCGCGACTTAATTGGATGGGGTTTAATTGAAAAACAACATAAAGCAGGTGAGCGTAAAGAATACTTTTTTGCCGATAAAGATGTTTGGAATATTGCACGCCAGGTAGCTAAAGAACGCAAAAAAAGAGAGTTAGAACCTGTTTTAAAAGTTTTAAATGAGCTATCGACAGTAGTGGGCGATGAAAAAGATCCGGAGTACAAAACCTTTAAAAAATCAGTAAGCGATATTAACAAACTTGCGGTTAATGTAGATAAAACTTTAGAAACGATGCTTAAAGCGGAAGAAAGTTGGTTTTGGGGCTCGATATTGAAAGTGTTTAAGTAGATTTGAGAGGGGAGACATGAGATTTGAGACAAGAGTAGCAAGATAACAGTAGCAAGTATCAAGATAGATTTACCCTAAGCCTTAAACCCTAGACCTAAAAAAAGCCTTACCCATTGTTCGGCTTTATTTTTTAACTTAAACTTTCATTATTTACTGAAAGTATTAAAATTTAAATAAAATGAAAACACTTAACAACCATGTGATTTTATTTGATAATGAGTGCCCAATGTGTCATACCTATACCAAAGCCTTTGTAAAATCAGGCATGTTGGCACAAGACGGTAGACAAGCTTATCAGGAAATACCGAAAAGTGCTTGTCCACTGGTAGACTGGCAAAGGGCAACCGATGAAATCGCACTCGTCAATACTGAAACCGGTGAGGTTACTTACGGCATCCAAAGTTTATTCAAAATTATTGCACATGCCATGCCTTTTTTTAGCCCTTTATTGGTGTTTAGCCCTTTTGCTTATCTGATGCAGAAAATTTATGCATTTATTTCTTACAACCGTAGGGTGATTATTCCGGCAGCAGTTAAAGAAAACACCTTACAACCTACTCTTAACCTATGCTATCGTATTGCGTACCTGCTTTTAACCTGGGCCATCACCGCTTATATTTTAACTGATTACGCACATCTTTTAACAGACTTTGTTCCATTAGGCAGTAAATACCGCGAATATTTAATCTGTGGCGGGCAGCTGTTCTTTCAGGGCATGATCATTAGCTTTTACAGAAAAGAAAAACTTTGGGATTACTTAGGGAATATGATGACCATTTCTTTTGCAGGCTCGCTTTTGCTTTTGCCCGTTATAATACTGGCCGGATACTTCAGCTTTCAGCCATTATTTTTCCTATTATACTTTTTAATGGTTGCGGGATTGATGTTTTTGGAACATATCCGTAGAAGTAAATTATTAAAGTTAGGCTGGTTGTTGAGCATTACCTGGGCACTTTACCGCTTAATTGTTTTGGGTTTAATCTTAATTTTATAACGACATGAAATACGGAAAAATTATACTGGCCGGCGGAAATGGCTATTTGGGTGGCATATTGGCCAACTATTTTAGCAACATGGCGGATGAAGTGATCATTCTGACCAGAAAGCCACAAACTGAAAAAGACCGCATTAAAACATTGGTATGGGACGGCAAAACCATGGGAGATTGGACCGACAGCCTGCAAGGGGCAGATCTTTTGGTTAACCTTTGTGGCAAGAATGTAAACTGCAGGTACACGAAAAAAAACAAAAAAGAAATTTTTGATTCAAGATTGATCCCCACCCAATTATTAGGCAAAGCGATCGAAGAAATGGAAAATCCGCCAAAACTTTGGATCAATATTACTTCTGCCACCATATACCGCCATGCAGAAGATCACCCACAAGATGAATTTACAGGCGAAATTGGAAAAGGTTTCTCTATTGAAGTTTGCAAAGCCTGGGAAAGCAGTTTTTTTGAAACCAATACACCCAATACACGAAAAATAGCGCTTAGAATGGGTATTGTTTTAGGTTTGAAAGATGGCGCTTTTCCACGTTTACTTAACCTGGTTAAACTGGGTTTGGGCGGCAAACAAGGCAACGGCGAACAGTACATGAGCTGGATTCACGAAGAGGATGCTGCAGCTAGTATCGAATGGTTATTCAATCATCCGGAAATTGAAGGAGTGGTAAATTGCACGGCACCAGAGGCTATTAAAAATCATGTTTTGATGCACAGCATCAGAAAGGCCTTTGGTTGCAACTTCGGCTTGCCTGCCCCAGCCTGGTTATTGGCTATTGGTGCAAAAATTATCGGAACGGAAACGGAACTGATTTTAAAAAGCAGGTGGGTTAAACCAACCTTACTGCTAAACAGTGGATTTGACTTTAAATACCCAAACATTCAGGGAGCTGTTGAAGATATTTTAAAAAAATAAATGTTAGCCTGCTGAAAACATAATGCATTTAGATACTTCGTCAAGCTCAGTACACGCTCAGCTCAACGAGACAAATTAGAAGTAAAATTCAATTATAATAGCCTGCTTTTACATTTTCTATAAGACCCTGAAATAAATTCAGGGTGACGATGACACAGGAGAACTAACAACAGAGTTACCTTAACAAAAAACCCCGAAACAAGTTCGGGGTTTAGTTTTATTTCACTTCTTCGTAGTCTACGAAATCTCCAAGTTTATCTGTTTTACTTTGATCGGGTTTTGGTGGCATATAATCTATAGAAATAGAACCTTCAGGTTTTGATCGCCGCTGTTGCTGCTGCCCTGTAGCCTGACTCTGCATTTTGCTAGCCAGGTTATTAAACAGCATGGGCAGAATTAACCTAATCAACATTCTGATGAGCCAAAGTACCAATATTGCAATAAATATGAATTTTACTAATGCCATGCTTTAAATTACTGTTGTTACAAATATAGACGACGTAACATTTATTTTGTTACTTTTTAGGCCTTTAATTGCAATCCGATTACAAATATAATACGCAAATCAGGCTATAAAGGTTTTATTAGCTGCATTAATCTTCAACAATCTCAGCTACGCGGCCAACCTGACCATCTTCAAGTCTAACTTTTATTCCTCTTGAATGAAATGCAGATGAAGTAAGCAGATCTTTCACCACACCGTAAGTGATGTTTCCCGATCGCTGATCTTTCTTTAATATGATGCCGACTTCCAAGCCTGGATAAATGTCTTTTCTATTTTGCCCGTCCATTTTGTATTGTATAATTTAAGCTTCAAAATTCCAAAATTATTTTGAATGTTAAAGTTCGATGTCCAACTGTCCCAAACAATTTATTGGATAGTCTCTTCAAATCGTTATTTGCCGAATTTTTCGTTAAACATTTTCTCTAACGCAAACATTTCATCACGCAGCTTTGCAGCTTGTAAAAAGTCCATATCTTTTGCTGCTTTCTGCATGTCCTTACGGGTGGTATCAATTGCTCTTTGCAATTCGGCTTTACCCATATACTGTACAATTGGGTCTGCTGCAATACTAATTTCGGCATTTTCAACGTAGGCCCTGGCTTTATTATCACTAGCTTTTTGCGAGAAATCGAGCACGGAGGTCTGTTCTAAAATTGCTTCTCTTGATTTGCCAACAGTTTTTGGTGTAATGCCATTTTCAAGATTGTAGGCGATTTGTATATCCCTGCGCCGGTTCGTTTCTGAAATGGTTTTTTCCATACTCTCCGTAATACCATCTGCATACATGATCACCCGGCCACGATCATTACGGGCGGCACGGCCAATGGTTTGGATAAGCGATTTCTCAGACCTTAGGAAACCTTCTTTATCTGCATCTAAAATTGCTACCAAAGTAACTTCTGGTAAATCCAAACCTTCACGTAAAAGGTTAATACCTACTAAAACATCAAATTCGCCTAAACGTAAACCACGCAGAATTTCTACCCTTTCTAAAGTTTTAATTTCGGAGTGGATATACCTGGTTTTGATGTTTAAGCGATCAAGATATTTGGTTAACTCCTCAGCCATACGTTTGGTTAAGGTGGTTACTAAAATGCGTCCGCCATCTTTTATCGTAATGTCTATTTCGTCTAAAAGATCATCAACCTGGTTAATGGCAGGCCTGATTTCTATAACAGGGTCTAATAATCCGGTAGGCCTGATGACCTGTTCTACTACCACACCTTCCGATTTTTCCAATTCGTATTCTGCCGGAGTAGCACTCACATAAATGGTTTGTGGTGCAAGTGCTTCGAACTCGTTAAAGTTTAAAGGCCTGTTATCTAATGCGGCCGGTAAACGGAACCCATACTCAACCAATGATAATTTTCTCGATCGGTCTCCACCATACATGGCCCTAATCTGCGGAACGGTAACATGGCTTTCGTCAATAACCATTAAATAATCATCAGGGAAATAATCCAGTAAACAAAAAGGCCGCATACCAGGTTGTCTTCCATCAAAGAAACGGGAATAATTTTCGATCCCGGAACAATAACCCAATTCTTTCATCATTTCAAGATCAAAATTCGTCCGCTCTTCCAGCCTTTTGGCTTCTAATAAGTGTCGGTCGGCAATCAATTGATTTTTACGGATCTCCAATTCCTCCTGGATACCCCAAATGGATTGATTGAAACGGTCTTTCGGCGTAACAAAAAGGTTGGCCGGATAAATAGCCATATCTTCCAGTTTTTCGAGGGTTTTGCCTGAAACAGGATCAATTGCCGAAAGTTCTTCAATATCATCTCCAAAAAAAGAAATGCGGTAGGCATGGTCCAGATAAGCTGGATAAACATCAACGGTATCGCCTTTTACCCTAAAAGTTCCCCTTTTAAATTCGGTTGTAGTACGCGAGTATAAAATCTCGACCAAACTATGTAAAAATGCATTTCTCGAGATCCGCAGCCCTACACCAAAGCGAAAAACCATACGGGAAAAATCTTCCGGATTACCCATACCGTAAATGCACGATATAGATGATACTACAATAATGTCTCTCCTGCCACTCATTAGCGATGAGGTGGTACGTAAACGCAACTTCTCGATCTCCTCGTTAATGCTCAGGTCTTTTTCGATATAGGTATTGCTCGAAGCGATAAAGGCTTCTGGCTGATAATAATCGTAGTAAGAAACAAAGTAATTTACCGAATTTTCGGGAAAGAAATTTTTAAACTCCCCATAAAGCTGCGCGGCCAGGGTTTTATTGTGACTTAAAATCAAGGTGGGCTTTTGGGTCTGCTCGATTACATTGGCCACCGTAAATGTTTTTCCCGACCCCGTTACGCCTAGTAAGGTTTGATAATGTTCGTTAGCGTTTACACCATCTACCAGCTGTTTTATCGCATTAGGCTGATCTCCGGTAGGTTTATATTCTGAAGTGATTTTAAATTTCATGAGTATATCAAATATACGATTAACGGCTAAAGAGTAAAACAGGCGAAAGTCAGGAAAGTTGTAAATTGATTTTTATGACGAACCTCAAAATCCAATAGGACATTAGAAGGTTTAAACACACACTAACATAGTAAATCAAAAGTTAAACTTTCGATTTACTATGTTTATGCATATATTTGTATATGTTGATTATCAGAAATCTCTCAGTTCAATTAAGAAACAGGCTTAAAAAGTCTCCGGCTATTGCTATTCTCGGACCACGTCAGGTTGGAAAAACGACACTTGCCAGAGATTTAAGTAGTGATTATATATACCTGGATATGGAAAACCCTCGGGATGTTGCGAAATTACAAGATGCTTATACTTTTTTGGAAAGTCTTCAGGATTATACAGTAATTATAGATGAAGTACAACTATTACCCTCATTATTTTCCATATTACGTCCCTTAATTGATGCTAAAAGAACACCTGGAAGATTTATATTGTTAGGATCTGCTTCTCCAGAATTGGTTAAAGGAGTTGCTGAAACACTCGCCGGTAGAATTTCTTACAACGAATTATGTCCCATCGGATTAAATGAACTATCGGATAACATTGGTTTCGAACAACATTGGTTTCGGGGCGGATTCCCAGAATCCTTACTATCAGAAAACGACTCGTTTAGCAAAGAATGGCTCGATGATTTTATCGTCAGTTATGTAGAAAGAGACTTAGCGAAAATGTTTGGTGTAGATTTAGCTCCAATGCTGCTCAGAAACTTCTGGAGTATGCTTGCTCATTTGAATGGAAATTTATTTAATGGCGAATCTTTTGCCAGATCATTAGGCGTTAGCGCACCTACGGTAAACCGGTATTTAGATTTTTTAGAGGGGGGCTTCCTCATCAGGCGATTGCAGCCTTGGTTTGTTAATGCCAAAAAACGGCTAATTAAGTCGCCTAAAACATATATAAGGGATACGGGAATTCTACATCGTTTATTAAATATTTCAAGCTATAATGATCTTTTTGGTCACCCCGCTGTTGGCGCATCCTGGGAGGGTTATGTAATTGAGCAGATTTATCAGATGAAAGCCAAACAGACTGAGCTTTTCTTTTACAGGACACAAACTGGAGCAGAATGTGATTTAATCCTCGTTCAGGGTATTACACCAATCGCATGCATTGAAATTAAACTATCTAATGGGCCATCAGTATCAAAAGGCTTTATTAGCTGTATAAATGACCTGGAACCGAAGCACAAATACATCATTACACCAAAAAGCGAAACTTACCCGTCTTCAAATGATATAACAGTAACTAACCTGAAAAATTTTCTGTTGAATATTTTGCCTCAAATTCAATAAAAACTCCCCATTGAAAAACCAATGGGGGGTTTCAAAAAGTTTCTTCATCCTAAAGCTTTAAGATTCCCATCCGATAGCTATCGGATCAAGTTGGGAATGACGATCGGAGAAATAATGATACATTATTTCCCAGCGGCAGCCTGCATTGGGTTTTTACCAATCGACTGGCCTCTTACGGCGCCACCAGCTTTTGCTTTGTATACTTTAAACTTACTTTCTTTTGCCTTACCACCCCAGGTATTGTTAGATGTATCAATATCAGCAGTTTCGCGTAATGGATCTATCAAAATAGAGGCTACTTCTTTGTTCTTTACATAGAATTTAGAAGTTTTAAGCTCATTATGCCTCCAGATTTGTGCAGGGATACGGTCTATTTCTTTTGTACCATCTTTATAGGTAAACTCTACAATGACAGGCATTACTAAACCGCCCTTATTGCTAAAACTCAGTTCGTATAAAAACTGGTTGGCATATTTACTTTGATCAGCATCTGCAACTGCTTCTAAAGGCGGCGTCATATCCATTTTCGTGGCTGCAGTGGTATCAACAGTTACCAGACCTCTATCGTATTTATAATAAAAATCCTGAGCCGCTGTGTTTTTATCTACATAAAAGCTAACTTTTTTGTCTTCGCGGTTTCTGATTTTAGAAATATCCTCAAAAGCATTTACAGCAGGCTTGTCAATTTTAACCATTCTCGATCTGGCAGCAGGAACTTCTTTAGGAAAATCGGCTTTTGCAAATTTCACGCTATCCAAAGATATATCACATGGATCGGTTCCGTAAAACCACCCCCTCCAAAACCAATCTAAATCTTCGCCACTGGCATCTTCCATGGTACGGAAAAGATCAGCGGGTTGAGGATGTTTAAAGGCCCATCGCCTCGAGTATTCCTTAAATGCATAATCGAAAAGTTCTCTTCCCATAATGGTTTCGCGGAGGATATTTAAGCCTGTAGCTGGTTTCGAATAGGCATTTGGACCAAAACGTGCGATATTTTCAGAGTTGGTCATAATTGGCTCCAGCTCATCCTTAGGCAGTTTCATGTAATCTACAATAGTATAGGCCGGTCCTTTTTTACTTGGAAACTTATTATCCCAAAGTTCTTCGGTTAAATACTCCACAAAAGAATTTAGCCCTTCATCCATCCAGGTCCACTGGCGCTCGTCACTATTTACAATCATTGGGAAAAAGTTATGCCCAACTTCATGAATAATAACCCCTAACATGCCATTTTTAGTGCTTTCGCTATAAGTTCCATCTGCATCAGTACGGCCATAGTTGAAACAAATCATTGGATATTCCATTCCATTTGCGGCTTCGATACTTTGCGCAACCGGATAAGGATATGGGATGGTGAAATCTGAATAGGTTTTAATGGTATGGGCCACCGCGCGGGTAGAAAACTTGCTGTACAGATTGTAAGCTTCTTTCCCGTAAAAACTCATACACATTACGGTATTGTTATTGGCCTGAATTTTTTGAGGCATGGCATCCCAGATAAATTTGCGGGAAGAAGTCCAGGCAAAATCGCGCACATTATTGGCATTAAAAACCCAGGTTTTTTTAGCGGTAGATTTTTTGGTTTCTGCCTGTTTAGCTTCAGCCAGGGTTTGGATTTCTACAGGTGCAGCAGCTGTTTTAGCAGCGTTATATCTGCTTAACTGAGTCGGACTCAACACAGCACTATAATTGATACACTCTCCTGTCGAACCCACCAAATGATCTGCCGGAACAGTCATTTGCACTTTAAAGTCGCCAAAAGTTAAGGCAAACTCGCCTCTACCGGTAAACTGATGATTTTGCCATCCCTGAAAATCGCTATATACACATAAACGTGGGTACCACTGGGTCATGGTAAACAGGTAATTTCCATCACCTGGAAAAAACTCGTAACCACCACGGCCTCCAACACTCATCCGATCAGAAATTTTATAGTTCCAATTGATATTGAAGATGAATTTTTGTCCGGTTCTTAAAGCTACAGGCAAATCAACCCTCATCATGGTTTTGTTAACCGTATAAGTTAAGCTTTTACCGGCAGCATCTGTTAATTTCGTAATATTGATGCCATAACCATTGTTACCTGTTGCGCTTAACTGATCTAAATTTTTAGTGGTACCTACCGCAGGCATTTTAGTCGCATCCTGGTAATTGGCATTTCTATCCGTACTATGCTCGTTTTCATCAAGCTGCAACCAGATATAAGTTAAAGGATCAGGGGAATTGTTGGTGTAGGTGATGGTTTCAGCGCCTGTTAACAACAGATTTTTTTCATCCAGTTCACATTTGATGTTGTAATCGGCCCGTTGCTGCCAATATTTAACACCAGGTGCCCCACTGGCTGTACGCTGTTCGTTTGGCGTGGGTAAAATGGTGCCTAACTGCTCAAATTTATTCCCATGGTTACTGCCTGGATTATTTTGAATATTTTGGGCCATAGCCACACTTCCAGAGAAGAAAAGCAGGCCGGTTAAAGTAAATAATTTATTCATTGTATATTTCATTAAAAAGGAATTCGTTCTAAAGCCATTTTTAAAGCCAGGCTAAATACGGCTGCTGATATAAATAAAACCCAACTCATTCGTTTTATGCGGGTATAATTAAAAATGAAAAAGGTAATCAATAAAATGATGATCACCAGAAAAATCTGCCCTGCCTCAAGCCCGACATTAAAGCCAAATAAACCCCAGCCAATATTCTGGTCTTTGGCCAGCATGATTCTGATGGAGTTTGCAAAACCCATTCCGTGGATCAATCCAAAACCAAGTGCCAAAAAGTAATTGATCTTGATTGATTTTAAAGAGAAATTTTTTCTGAACAAATTGCTGATTGCCGTGATGACGATGGTACAGGGAATTAAAAATTCTACCCACTTGCTATCAAACCTGATGATATCCAGCACGCTTAAAAGTAGGGTAAATGAATGGCCAATCGTAAAGGCCGTAACCAATATGAGTACCTGTTTTATATTAACATAGCTGTAAATAGCCACCAGCGCTAAAACAAATAGCTGGTGATCTAAAGCATCGGCACTGATAATGTGCTCCCAACCCAATTTAAAATAAAAGATAAAATCTTGTAAGGGCATGAATAATAATAAGCTAACTATTGGAATGAAATAGTTTACAACAGTTAAAATTATATTTTTTAATTATAAAAACCTTAAATATCCGGAAAACAAAAGCATAAATCCTAAATTTGTTACTGTTTTGTTATTTAAACCGATAATTTGGTTTAGCTTTAAGTCATACCTTTGTTCTTTTCAATAAAAAATGATGTGTAAATTAAAATATATCCTGCTGTTTTTGTGCTTTTCCTTTTTTTCCGTTAAAGCAGGGATAAAACACCCGCTGCATGTAAGTACAGCTGAGATAAACTTTAATGCCAGGGATAAAACTTTAGAAGTAAGCTGTAAAATCTTTTCAGACGATTTTGAGGCAATTTTGGCTAAATTATATAAACAAAAAACCGATCTGAGCAATCCGAATATGAAAAGTGCTATGGATGAACTGGTCAAAAAGTACCTGCTTACCCATTTGCAGCTAAAAGCCAATGGTAAAGCTGTTGCCATGAATTACATTGGATTTGAGATCGACCATGAAGCCACTAACATTTATCTGGAAGTTGAAAAAATTGCAGCCATAAAGTCAATTGAAGTTACTGATAGCATTTTATACGATATGTTCGATGACCAAATGAGTATCATACATGTAGTAAAGGGTGGCAACCGTAAAAGCACCAAAATCCTGTATCCGGAAAAGAAATTCACGGCAAACTTTTAACGCTCAAGTTTGTATTAAATAATGATTCGGTGTTAAATTACCGTTAATTAATGGTCAATATTTGTTAGGTTAATATTAGGCTAAGATATATTTCTTGTAATCTTTTTTTAAATACAGCGTTTGTTAAAATAAGTTATGCAGCTAATCATCTTCTCCAATATATTAACGCCCAGGATTAAATATATCTTCAATTTTATTTTTAAAGATATTCTTAAAGCAGAAATAGAGTTTACGGGCAACAGTCAATATTTTTTGCAGAGTGAACATATTAAAATCAGCTACGGCAATGAGCCTTTAAGCGAAGAAATTTTCTTTAAAAGCACAGCTTTGCTTTTCTCCAGTAAATTAGAAGAAATTAAACCCAAAACGATTTCTTTTGGAGAATATCAGGTGCCTTTTCCGGTCGATCGGTCTGCTTTACCATTTGATGTTTTCGCGGCTTCCTTTTTTATAATCAGCAGGTACGAAGAATACCTTCATCAGCGCAATACGGAAGGAGTGTTTAAAGCGTCTAAAAGTTATCAGCATAAATGGCGGTTGCTGCATAAGCCGGTTATTGATGAGTGGGCATTGATCATTAAAAGTATCATCAAAAAGAAACATCCTGACTTTAAATTTCAGGAAAAAAAATTTCAGCACCAGCCTACCATCCATTTCAGTATGGCAACCCATTTCCCTGGGGGTTTTTTAAACAGTACTAAATTTATTTTCAGTGCTGCTTTTAAAAAGGAGAATAACTACCTGAAAACTAAATTTGACAGGGTAACAGGAGTTGGAATTAACAATGAAGAAGTACTTGAGCAGGTAGAAGAAATTTTTGCTTCCAAAAAAAGCAATCCACTTTATTTTGTCGATTTCCCTGATGTTCCTATGGATTACATCAGAACAGACCGTATTTCGAAAACCTTGAATAATCAGTCGGTTGGTTTGCTGAGGCCCTGTGCCAGTGACAAACAAAAGATGACCGAGATTAAAGAGGGTTTGGTTAAGCTTAAAAAAATACATCCAAATCTGATCATGTTAACCAGCCAACAGCTGGATGCGTTGAAGTTTCCCATATGCTATTTAAATGTACTTAACTCTGGCATTACTGTTGATTATTCAATGGGTTATGAAAATGTAATGGGGTTTCGGGCAGGAACCTGTACACCTTTTAACTGGTATGACCTCCAGCTGGAGAAAGTTACGCCTCTGGTGGTTAATTCATACTGCTTAACCGACCAGATCCTGCAGTTTTTAACAAGAGAAGAAGCAACAAAAGAAATACATCAATATATTGACGCCGTTAAAGTAGTAAATGGGACTTTTTACAGTAGCTGGAACCTAAAAAGCTTGTCAGATTACCCTAAATACAAAAAGTTAAAATCACTTTTCGAAGACATGCTTCAGTATTCAGGGCATTAATTTAGTTAGCACTATTCAGTTGAGAATTGTTACATTTAATCATTAAACAACATTTGCCGTAAATCTCTAATATCCCAAAAACAACATGATGATTTTTGATATCAGCAAGACAAAATCTATTGCCAATACCTTCATTGCCGAACTTCGGGATGAGACCATCCAAAAAGATTCGATGCGTTTTCGCAAAAACATGGAGCGGCTTGGTGAGTTTTTCGCTTACGAGATCAGCAAATCACTAAAATACGTTGATAGGGAAATTGTAACCCCTTTAGGTTTATCAACCTGTGAGGTTTTAAACGAACAGCCTGTTCTGGCCACTATTCTCCGGGCGGGGCTTCCACTTCAACAGGGCCTGCTTAATATCTTCGACAAAGCTGAATGCTGTTTTATTTCTGCTTATCGCAAAACAAATAAAGGAGGCGATTTTGTCATTCAAATGGATTACATTTCTACTCCTGATTTAGAAGGAAAAGTTTTGATTATGGCTGATCCGATGTTGGCTACAGGACAAAGCATGGTGATGTGCTGTAAAGAGCTGATTAACCGCTACAAAGTAGCTGAGCTTCATATTGTTGCGGCAATAGCGAGTGCCGAAGGTGTTGCCCACGTACGTGCCCACCTGCCTAAAGCAAAACTTTGGTTCGGAGCAATAGACCAGGAAATGACCAGTAAGTCTTACATCGTACCAGGTCTGGGCGATGCCGGGGATTTAGCTTATGGAGAAAAAGTTTAAGTTAGTCCCAAGTCTAGAGTCTTTAGTCCAGAGTCATTAGTCTAGAGTCTGTAACGTTCAATATAATGAATATCCTCTTTGTATGCAGTAGAAATAAATGGCGAAGCGCAACTGCCGAAACCATGTATAAAAACCATCCCGATCATCAGGTAAGATCAGCTGGAACCGAGCCGTCTGCAAGGATTAAAATCAGTGCAAAACTGATCACTTGGGCAGATATGATTTTTGTAATGGAGAAAAAACATAAACAAAGAATTACGGAGCGTTTCCCTAAGGAATTTTATGAAAAAGAAATAATCACTTTGGATATTCCAGATGATTATCAGTACATGGATGAGGAACTTATAGAAGAAATTGATTCAAAAGTTGCCCATTATCTATCCGAACCTGGGTGACTATTCTATAGTTTGGTGTCGCACCGGTCGAAATGAAATTAGGAAACGAGCGTTCAGTAGTCCTTAGCCGCATGTAGTCCCGCTTTCATTTCAAGTCCTCGCTGCGCTCCGGGCTTTACATTGCAATCGGGTTTAGGAACATAGGCTTCTGAACTCAGTATCCGGAAAATGAAAAACGGCGATAAATAATAGAACTCACATTATCTGTAAATCAATAATCATTAAGTTTACCTTTGTGAAAATTTCATAAATGAAAAAACACATCTTCTTCGACCTTGACCACACGATTTGGGATTTTGACCGCAATGCCGAAGAAACACTAAACGAGCTTTATCATACTTATCAGTTAGATACACTTGGCCTTAAATCTTGTGCCGATTTTATTAGTACTTATACTGAAAATAACCATCAGCTGTGGGCCGACTATCATCTGGGCAAAATCACCAAAGATTTTTTAAGATCGGAACGCTTTAGCAAAACTTTTATTCAACTGGGTATTCATCCTGATGTAGTGCCGCATCAGTTTGAAGATGATTACGTTAATATTTCGCCTACCAAAACCAATTTATTTGAAGGTGCAGAAAATGTTTTGGGTTATCTGCAGCAAAAATACACGCTCCATATTATCTCAAACGGTTTTAAGGAAACCACCTTAACCAAAATGGACCTTTCTAATCTTAATCCTTATTTCGAAAACGTAATTATTTCAGAAGATGTTGGGGTAAACAAACCTAATCCGATCATTTTTGAATATGCATTGGACAAAGCAAAGGCTTTAAAGGAAGAAAGTATCATGATTGGTGATAGTCTTGAAGCGGATATTTATGGCGCCTTGAACTTTGGCATGGAGGCTATCTTTTTTAATCCTTTACAAAAAGAAAAGCCTCAAGATGTTAAAAGGGAAATCTTTCATTTAGAAGAATTATTAAAACTTTTTTGATCATACTCCTTTTTTGGGGTTTTGGCATTTGTTTGGCGTTATCCTAAACACACACAAATGAAACCTTAATTAAAATGAAGAAAACCATCTTTTTAGGATTGGCAATGCTCTTTGCTACCTTAAGTTTCGCTCAAAATAACCACAGACCTGCAGAAGTATTTTTAGAAATCGTTAATCCAGGCAAGTACAACGTATATTTAGATGAGGAACTTGTTTCGTCATCCAATGGTAGATTCCGCTTTTACGATGTCTACAATTCTGCACCAATATTATCTATTATTCAGGGCAATACCGCAATGTTGAAACAAGAGATTACGGTGACTCCAGAACAAAGACTTGTTTTGAAATTGGAAGGCAATGAGTTAACTACGCTAAAACAGATGAATATCTTTCGGAACAGGCAATATGCACTTGATGACTTTGATGGATACACGGGAGATTATAATACAGGGATTGTTCCGCCAATAAAGCCGCAGCCAGATCCGTATTATAGATTATTATCTCCGGAGGCTTTTCAGGAATTTTACACGGGTTATAAAAAATCCAGTTTTGATAGCGAAAGGGTAAGATTGATCAATGCGATCAGTAAAAATGCTTCGTTTTCCAGCAGTCAGAGCAAACTTATTCTTAAAACATTCACATTTGATGAAGAACGATTGAAAATCTCTAAAATTCTTTATCAAACCGTTGTAGACCCACAAAATTATTTTACAATTGCCGAGACATTTGAATTTCCTTATTACAAAGATGAATTCTTAAAATATTTGGAGAAGCAGTAATTCAACTTATCTTTATTATATGACGGCTGCTAAAGTAAAGGCATCAATACATCGAGTGGTTGATGCCTATAAATCGAAATTATCAAATTACCCTGATGATGTTTTTCAAATTACGCCTCCAATTTCTGGCTGGAGTTATAGCGAGGTATACTCACATATTTTTGACTCGAGCCTACTTTCATTAATTGCCTTTGAACATGCCGCAACCGGCAAAGGCGAAAGCAAACCGACCCACTTTATGGTAAAACTGATTTTATTACTGGGCGCATTACCTCCGGCACAAAAATATAAGGTACCAAAACGGCTGGAAGAGCGCGTAAAAAAAATCAGCAAAACAGAAGCCCTTGACTTTATTTTGGAATTTGAAAAAGCTTTGGATAATAATTATCCGTTGCTTGCACATGCAAAAGCCAATAGCAAAACGAAACACCCCAGGTTAGGTTATTTAAATGCTAAACAATGGCTTAGGTTTATAGAGATACATTTAAAGCACCACTTACAACAGTTAGAAAGAATAGAAAAGAGTTTTCAGGCGTAAATTAATTTCGCCATATTTGGTTAAACCTAAGTGCTGTGCTCATGAAATATGCTTTTTATCTCTTCATGCTTACTGTACTTTTTGCCTGTAACCTCAGTGGAAAGAAAGAAAGCACTCAAGCGGTTATTCCAACACCAACCGGGCTTCAGGGACTGCAAAAAAGCGAGGGCTAGTCTTCAAACAGACGATAAAATATTTTGAATTTACGGCACCTTACTTAACGCACATTTTTTTACATCTTTGCGTTAATGAAATTACCCGCCATAAAAGGTTTTGATGAAGAAGCATTTAACAAGTATTTAAAGAATACAGGATTGTTAATGCTTGGAAGAATTGGCAGTTTGGCTATAAAAATGGCTGTTAGCATTATGGTGGCTAACTATTTGCTAGCCTATAACAATGGTATTTTAACAAGCGCGATTGCTTATACCTATCTTTTTGCGTCTATTGCCGGCCTTGGCCTTGATCAGTTCATTGTAAAAGAGCTTCATCAGTTCCCGGGCAATAGAGATAGCATATTAGGAACAGCATTTTTGTTAAAAGCCACTGCTGGATTGATCTGTATCCCAGCTATCTTTCTGGCCTGGACCATCCGTCCGCTTTCTGATATTCCGTACCATATTATACTCATACTATCCTTTGCAGGTTTGTTCCAATCCTTAACTGTAATCGATTCTTATTTTCAATCCGAAGTTCAGTCGAAATATATTATGCAAGTGCAGATTGTTGGAAATTTTATATCAGCGCTTACGAAAGTTATGCTGATTATGTTTTCGGCAAAATTGATCTATTTCGTGTATTCATTTCTTTTTGATACAGTTTTGTTATCTGTGGGTTATTTTTATGTCTATCATCGTAAAGGCAGGAATATTTTTAACTGGAATTTTAATAAAGAATTAGCCATCAAATTACTCCATTTTTCGTGGCCACTAATTATTTCAGGAATCATGGTTTCGGTTTACATGAAAATAGATCAACTGATGCTAAAAGAAATTATGGGGCAGAATGGAACTGCAGAGGCTGGAGCCTATGCAACGGCAGTAAGCCTTAGTGAAGCCTTAAATTTTGTGCCGGTAGCTATTGTAACCTCACTTTTTCCTGCCATTTTAAACGCAAGAAGAGACAATCCGGAGCGGTATCAAAAAAGACTTCAGAATCTATATGATCTTATGGCCTGGTTAAGCCTTGCATTTGCCCTGTTTGTAACCTTTGCCGCACCATATATTTATAAGTTGTTTAATCCAGAATTCGCATTTGCAGCACCTGCATTGGCCTTACATGTATGGGGAAGTATTTTTGTTTTTTTAGGTGTAGCCAGTGGCCAATATCTGATTGCCGAAGGATTTAGCCGCCTTACTTTTATCCGTACGGGCTTTGGGGCAGTGGTTAATATTGTATTAAACTTAATCCTAATTCCAAAAATGGGAATGATTGGCACGGCTATAGCTACTGTAATTGCGTATTTCTGTTCTACTTTTTTAATTCTGCTATTTAAAAAAACACGAAAACAGGGTTACATGATGTTAAAATCACTCTTCCTTATTACCGCATTCCAAAAAATATTTAACCGATAATTATAAACGGTAAACGCAGGTACGTAAAGTTTTTGCAAAAAAGGTATAACCCTTGTCCTTTAAGAATTTGTATATCGGTGAATGGCTAAGGTCATCAACATTAACATTTTCTTCCACCAAAATCACACCGGGTTTATATTTATCCCAGTTATTGGAAAGTAAAACCTGATAATCCAGGCCCTCAACATCAATGCTTAAAAAATCGATAATGGTATTGGCCGGCAGATGTTGATCCAAAACATCACTTAAAGGCAACACATCAATATCAAGTTCTTTTATAATTTTATATTTACCGGATTCGGCATCGATTCTTTTCGAAACTTCTTCAGAAAAGCTATTTAACGCAGGCTCATTAAAACAATAGAATTTTAGTTTGGTTTTTTCAGGTCCTATGCCAATGTTTAAATTAACATCTCTTTTTCTGAATGTATTAAAAGCACCAATTGCAGATGGGGTGGGTTCGATGTTAATCCCTTTCCATCCTCGTTTATAAAAGTAATTGGTATTGGAATACCTTACCGGGTGATGTGCCCCAACATCAACAAAGAAGCCCTTATATCCTTTTTTCTGCTCATAAATCGCCTTTAGTATCATATCCTCACCATCTTGTGAATATGATTTGCTATAGGCGAAATAATTAACAGGTAAATATTTTAACAGGACCTTCTTTATCGCTTTAATCATAAAATTTTATTAGTTAGTTTCGAATTTATCGACTTCAAAACTAACTAAAAAGTGTGAATATTAGCCTATCAGGCTTAACTGTCTTACTGATTAAATTACTAAAATCCGCAAAAATTAAAACGCATGTAATTTGGCCGTACGGGATGGAATACATAAGGGCCAACTGGTGCCGGTTGGCGTGTACTATTATGATTACTGCCACTCTTAAAGCGAAACATTTCCCCTGAGAATATCTTCACAGGGGAAATGTAACTGAAAGACTATTTTTAAAGGCAATTAATTCATAGGTTTTAAAGGAATATAATCATCTAAGTTGGATGCACCGTTTCCAACTGACATCTTATTGTCTGAAAACCACACATAAAACTTACCTGATGAAGCTGCTATACCCACATCCATAATATTGTTATATGTTTCAGAAGGTGAAATAACATAAGTTTGCAAACCTGCATAAGCTCCTAAATCAGTGGAATTACCTTCAGAAAAAGTTCCATCTCTATAAAAAGCATAGCAATGATCATTAGATTTCAAAATAGCAATGCCAGCTATATCTGCAGGAACTTTACCAGCAGGCAATACATAATTTTTTGGCAAAATATAATCGCCAAAGTTGCCTATACCTTGTCCTACTGACATGGTTCCATCTTTATACCAAACATATCCGCGACCTGCATTTGATATTGCCATATCGATTACATTACTATAACTTTTTCCTGATGGCAAATAATATTGCTGGGTAGGACCATTTATCGATGTAGAATTGCCTTTTGTAACTAAGCCAGACAAGCCCCAGAAATACACACCATCATCCGTACCTATATCAATACCGGCCATGGTTGCCAGTGTACCCGAAGGATTAGTTGATACAACAGGATATAATGATGCGATGGCTTGTTTATCCATATTAGACAGATAAGCTGCACCAGAACCACATTGTCCGCCATTCATTAACGAACCAGGGTCGGTACCTCCAACGTTCGGAACATCAATTGCACTTGCAGGAGTACCAATATCATCAGTACCATTTTGAGGCTCACCACTTGCCTGCCAGTTTGTATGCCTAAAACCTACACAATGGCCTATCTCGTGTGTAATTGTACGTTGTCTTTGATCAAAGCTATTTCCTGATATATAAGTTTTGTTAATTTTAATTAACCCGCCTGCATTTCCGTTTATAGGAAAACGAGCTACTCCACAATAACCATTGCCTAAATTCTCATCTTTAATCAAGATATCATAACCACCGCTGTAAACAATATTAAAATGAATGTTTGCATTTGGAACATTATTCCATTGATTAACCGCTGAATTAATTTCTGACATCATACTTGACATCGAGGCATCTACTAAAATCCTAATGTTGGTTCTGTTTGTAGTACTCACCAAACTTCCAGTATAATACTGTTCTGTTTTTGGTCCGGTACTTGAAGGAATCTGCATATCTTTAGAAAACAAGATATCTTCTTCTACAATATAATCGTTACCAATGTCTTTAATTGATGAAGCTGGAAAGCCCAGGCTTTTGATATAATTAAAAACAGCGTCTTTTTTATTTACCTCTGGCTGGCTGACACTTTCACCGTTCTTTTTACAGCCCAGGGAATAAATGGAGATGGCCGCAATCATAAGCAAGCCCTTGATGGTTTGTTTAGTTTTCATAAATGAAGCTTAATTTAAATCGTTTTGGTTTTTAAAGTTTGTGATGTTTTGTTTACATAGTTTTTTAATTCTGAAAATCCGATCGGAACTGATATCGATATACCGAATATATGGAATATATTTAATAATACATATTAAATTTTCACTACAGTAGGTTTTATAACACAAAGCTTGTCAACTATATCGATATAAAATTTCGTCTGGCTAGTTTATTCAAATTATATAATTCACAAGCGTTATATTTGTACTAAATGGCACAAATGTTAACTGAAGAAGTAAAAACAGCATACGATAATTTTTATACCAACAGCGATGTGGCATGGAGAATGCTCGGCGCAAAATATAAGGCCCAGAACATTATTGAGGTGTGCAAAGGGCTAAAACCTAAAAAAGTACTTGAGGTTGGCGCGGGTGATGGCAGTATTTTACATTTTTTAAATGATTGGCATTTTGCGCCAGAACTTTATGCTTTGGAAATTGCACAAAGTGGTGTCGATCTGATAAAAAATCGTAATCTGTTCAGTTTAAAAGAAGTACAAACTTTTGATGGCTACAAAATCCCTTACGGGGACAATACATTTGACCTGGTTATCCTTGCCCATGTTTTAGAGCATGTAGAGCATGAAAGATTACTGATCAGGGAGTTGAAACGCATCGCTAAATATATTGTAGTAGAGGTACCAAAAGATTATCGTTTTGATGTGGATAAACGCATGCAACATTTTTTGGATTACGGGCACATTAACATGTACACCCCCACTACGCTTAGGTTTTTACTGCAAAGCGAAGGACTGGAAATTTTAGCAGATAAAATTTCGATGACGGCACCTGAAACGGTTAAATTTAATGAATTCATTAATAGAAAAGCAACAAAAACATTTTCTAAAAACCTAAAAATAGAGTTAGAATACAGGATAAAGAAAACCTTAGGTAATTTATTTGGAAGGAAAAAACAGGAACAATTTGCCAATGCCTATACCGTACTAACCAAAAAATCAGATCATAACCTGCATATATTTTAAGTGGTAAAAAGTATGCTGTAGTGGCCATCATTTTGAGCGAAGTGAAACGGAGCCGGGAACCACGGAGTACTAGCGCAGCTAAATCTACCGACAGATCTCTCCCGCCTGTCCGCACAGGCGGGCATTCCACTGCGTTTCAGTCGAATGACGAGCACTTTAATTGAAAATCGATAATTGAAATAAAATAAAAAATGCAAAACCTTGCCCCAATAGCACTTTTCGTATACAACCGTCCGCAGCACACAGCGCGTACCTTACAATTTCTGCAACAAAATGAGTTGGCCGCAAAAAGTCATTTGTATATTTTTTCTGATGGCGCTAAAACTGATCTGGATAGAGAAAAAGTTGCTGAAGTGAGAAAAATCATTAAAAAAGCAGATGGCTTTAAGTCAGTTAAAGTAATGGAAAGTAAGGTTAATGCAGGCTTAGCCAATGCAGTAATTGCAGGGGTCACCCAATTAATAGCAGAGTACGATCAGGTAATTGTATTTGAAGATGATCTCATTACCTCTCCGCATACCTTAGCCTATTTCAATAGTGCGTTGAACCACTATCGCGAAGAGGAAAAAGTAATGCATATTGGAGCTTATATGTATCCTTTAAAAGCAGATAACCTTCCTCAATCATTTTTCTACAGGGCAGCCACAAGTTGGGGTTGGGCCACCTGGGGCAGGGCATGGAAAAATTTCGAACCAAACATTGACGTTCTTCTTAAACAGTTTGATAAAAAGAAAAGGACTGCATTTTCCATTGATCATAAAATGAATTTCTGGAAACAGATGCAGGAATTTAAAAAAGGAAAAAATAATAGCTGGGCCATAAGATGGTATGCTTCTATCTTTTTAAAAGGAGGTCTTACACTTAACCCGTCTCAATCACTCGTTAACAACATTGGCCACGATGGCACAGGCGTACACTCCGGAATCAACGATATCTATAACGTGGTGATCAACCCTAAACAAATTGTTGAATTTCCAACTGTAATAGCCGAAAATCCTATTGCATACGAAGCCATCAAAAGCTTTCTGATTAAGCGAAAAGGCAATATGGTAACAAGGGTTAGGCGTTTTGTAAATGAAAAGCTGACACAATATTTTTCAAAAAAATAATGACGGTATCATTGCCTGACCTAAATGACCATTATAGCTTAGCGTTGTAGGCAATTAAAAAAATAACAAACCTTTTTTAATTGCTCATGTTGCTTTTATAACATCAAAACTATAAAAATAAAGAACATGAAAACGACAACAGAAACAGCAGAAGTATTAAATGACTTAATTCAAATTAACAATGACCGTATAGAAGGTTATGAAAAAGCCCGTCAGGAATTAAAAGATGAAGATGCCGATTTGAAGACGTTATTTTTAAATATGATAAGCGAAAGTCAAAAATACAAAATGGCTTTGGCAACTGAAGTATCGGCCTTTGGCGAAGATATCGAAACTGGAACTACCAATTCAGGCAAAATATACAGGGCATGGATGGATGTTAAAGCACTTTTTACCGGCCACGATCGTAAAACAGTTTTAAACAATTGTGAGTTTGGTGAGGATGCTGCACAAAATGCATATAAAATGGCTCTTGAAGAGGAAGATATTCCTTCTAATGTCAGAGAATTGATTTCAGAGCAAAAGGCCTCTTTAAGAGTGTCGCATGATGAAATCAAAAGATTACGTGATGCCCAGGCTTAATTAGCCATACACAGATAATAAAAAAAACCTCCTTTGATCATAATCAGGGGAGGTTTTTTTTAACCACATCGTCATGCTGAATTTGTTTTATTAGCAGTTTCTATTGTTTTAAAGGCCTAATACTACTCTGTGGTCAGCAACTAATGATATGGGCCCTGAAATAAATCCTATAGCTATCAGATCAGGGTGATGATCAACGGCAGGAAAAACGATATTGGCTAGGATTCCAATTCCTTATCCAAATGTTCTGTAACACGCTGAATGGTATTATCAATCGTATTACTTAAAATGGTTAAGTAAGAACCTTTTTTAGCAGTTTCAATCGCGATCTGTAAACAAGCTGTACTTTTATTGTTTACAATAATTTCTTTATCAGGGTCAACTTCTTTTATCCCTTTAATCAGCAAATCAACCAATTCTTGCTGTTGTCTGCCGCGGAGATATTTCTCCTGACAAATGTAGATCTTATCAAACATCTGTGCAGAAATACGGGCCGTTTCCAAAATATCCTCGTCTCTTCTATCTCCTGTTGCCGAAATAATTCCAACCTGCTCGGTAGCCTCAACGCCCTGCAAGAAACCTTTTACACCATTAAATCCATCAGGATTATGCGCAAAATCAACCAGTACTTTAAAATCTTTGAACCTGAAAATATTCATCCTTCCAGGCGTATGCGCTGCAGAAGGGATAAAGGTTTCTAATGATAAACGGATATCTTCAGGTTTATAACCCCATAAATAGGCTGCTAACGTCGCCGCCAGTACATTCTGAATCATAAAGTTTACAGAACCACCAAAGGTTAAAGGAATGTGGGTGGCTTTATCTACCCTTAATTTCCAATCGCCGGTTTTAATGGTGATGAACCCATTTTCATAAATGGCAGCAATTCCGCCTTTTCTACAATGCTCTTTTACTACAGGATTATTCTCATCCATACTGAAATAAGCAACATTGCAACGTGCATCTTTAGCAATGCGAACACAATAACCGTTGTCGGCATTTAGCACAGCCCAACCTTTGCGGCGCACCGCACCAATTACCACAGCTTTAACCCGGGTTAAATCGTCAAGATTATGAATGTCAGAAAGCCCCAGGTGATCTTCCTGGATATTGGTAACCACACCGATATCGCAGGCATTAAATCCTAAGCCTGCCCTTAAAATTCCGCCACGGGCTGTTTCCAAAACGGCAAACTCTACTGTCGGGTCTTTTAAAATAAATTCGGCACTTACCGGTCCGGTAGTATCGCCTTTCATTAACATCGTATTGTGCACATACACCCCATCACTAGTAGTAAAACCTACACGTTTACCATTACTACGGATAATGTGTGCAATTAGACGGGTCGTGGTCGTTTTTCCATTGGTTCCCGTAACTGCAATAATCGGGATCTGTGACAATTTTCCCTGCGGATAAAGCATATCGATTACAGGTGCCGCAACGTTACGTGGCAATCCTTCGCTCGGTGCCAGGTGCATCCTGAAACCAGGAGCAGCATTAACTTCCAATACCACACCGCCATTTTCAGTTAACGGTTGGGTAAGATTCTGTGCCATGATATCGATACCGCAGATATCCAATCCGATTACCCTCGAAATCCTTTCGCAGATGAAAATATTCTGTGGGTGAACAATGTCTGTAACATCAATGGATGTTCCTCCCGTACTTAAATTGGCGGTAGATTTTAAATAAACCACCTCTCCTTTTTCCGGAATGGTTTCTAAGGTATATTCTTTTTTGGCTAATAAATCCAACGTATCACGATCAACAGCTATTTCCGTTAACACGTTCTCATGACCATAACCACGACGCGGATCTTCATTTTCCTGATCAATTAATTCCTGGATGGTATGGATCCCGTTTCCTTTTACATGCGCCGGATCGCGTTGTGCTGCAGCAACCACTTTATGATCAATGACCAGCACACGAAAATCAAATCCGGTAATGTATTTTTCAATAATTACCCTTCGAGAATACGTTTTGGCATATTCAAAAGCTGCTACAGCATCTTCCATTGTTTTTATATTAATGGTCGCCCCTTTACCGTGGTTGCCATCAAGCGGTTTAAAAACTAAGGGAAATCCAACCTTTTTAACGGAAGCTTCGAGGTCTTCAGGATTAGAAATGGTTACGCCTGCGGCTACCGGAATGGCAGCTTCGGTAAGCAAACGCTTCGTTTCTTCCTTATTACTGGCCAGATCTACAGCAATACTACTTGTTTTTTCGGTCATGGTGGCCCTAAAACGAACCTGATTTTTACCATAACCCAACTGCACCAATGAACTTTTATTTAATCTTATCCATGGAATGCTTCTTTTTACCGCTTCCTCTACAATCGAACCTGTACTAGGGCCTAAGGCTTCCAGTTCACGTATCTCTTTCATTCTGCGGATATCGTGTTCTAAATCGTACTCTTCATTGTTGATCAATGCTTCGGCAATTCTAACTGCTGCTTCGGCCGAGTAAACCCCAACCTTTTCCTCCAGGTAGCTAAAAACCACATTATAAATACCTTCGGTTTTGGTCATACGTGTTCTGCCAAAGCCAGTTTCCATACCGGCAAGTGTCTGAATTTCGAGTGCAATGTGTTCAATTACGTGCCCCATCCAGGTTCCTTCTTTCACACGGGTAAAAAATCCACCTTCAACACCTTTTGAGCAACGATGGGTAAACATGCTGGGCAACAGTTTCTCCATCCTTTCGCTAAATCCGTCTATTACATTGGTGGGTTTTTGCTCCAAATCTTCTAAATCCAATCGCATCTGGATCAATTTCTTGCGGCTAATAGACCATATGTTTGGTCCTCTTAATACTTGTATATTTAATATCTTCATGTAATGTTTTGTTCTTTTTTATGCTAAAGAGAGATTTAGCAATCGCTCTTTTTACTCAATTTTAAGAATGAAATTGATGACTGTAAATTATGCATTTATTTTGAAAATAGACGTTTCATTTAGCTAAATCAATTTTAAGGTGTATTTGTTTTATTTTCAAGTACAATCCTGTCAATTTTAGGCTATAATATTTCAACTTTTGTTAATAAATTGAATATTCTTTACAAAAAAAGTCGTGTTTTTTATCTTAAGCCTATATATTTGGGTTTTTTGATACAATTATAATACACACAGAATGGTTCCGAAAGGTAAACTCATCATCATTGGTGGCGCAATAAATACAGGTAGCTTCGCAGAAACGCAATTTGGACTGCCTGAAAATATGAATTTTTTCGAGCGTGGAATTTTAAAACGGATTACTACGGAATCATTAAGGGACACCCAATCCCGTTTCGAGATCATTACGACAGCATCATTAATGCCTGAAAAAGTTGGTGAAGAATATATCAAGGCTTATGCACAATTAGATGTGCATAATGTTGGTGTACTTAATATTACCAACCGGGAAGAAGCCAATTCTGATGAAAATTATGAGCGGATCAAGGCTGCAGAAGTGATTATCTTTACCGGTGGTGATCAGCTCCGCCTTTCTTCAATATTCGGTGGCACAAAAACCCATCAGATTCTATTAGACAAATATAGAAATGAACCCGTGGTCATTGCAGGTACTTCGGCCGGAGCAGCTGCAAGCTCCAAAAACATGATTTATCAGGGAAGCAGTAAAGATGCTTTACTTAAAGGAGAGGTTAAAATTACAGGAGGATTAGGCTTTATAGATGATGTTATTGTAGATACACATTTTGTTCAACGCGGCAGAATTGGTCGCTTGTTGTATGCCGCGGCCAGTAATCCTGGTATTTTAGGGATCGGACTTGGCGAAGACACCGGTCTTTTTATTGCTGATGGACATAAAATGGAAGCCATTGGCTCTGGAATGGTCATTTTAGTAGATGGCCGCACCATGGCCGATACCAATTTAACCGATGTAGAAATGGGGCAGCCTGTTTCTATTAAAAACATGGTGGTACATGTGATGTGCGATGGAGACGTTTACGATTTAACAGACCATAGCCTGGTGATCCATCATCCAAAGGTTGTTCCTATAGCCTAGTTTAGTTTACATTAGGCAGTTTGTGGTTTTCAGTTTACGTAAATTCACATCTCACTACCTGATATTCGAATCCCAATGCTAACATCGATACTAAAAAAATGAAACTAATCATACATGGCGGTTTCTTCAGCGAATCGTCTACCAACCAGGAAACGAAAAAAGCTAAACAAGATGCTTTAGCTTCAATTGTTACGCTCGGACATGAATATCTAAAAACACATACTGCTTTAGAAACCGTTGTTTATACAGTTGCATTGTTGGAAGATAACGATCTATTTAACGCGGGTATTGGTTCGCAGATCCAAAGCGATGGAAAAGTAAGGTTAAGTGCCGCCTTAATGGATGGCAAAACCGAGAAATTTAGCGGTGTAATTAATGTAGAAGATGTTAAAAACCCTGTAGAGATTGCACAGAAACTGCTCACATCCGATGACCGGGTGCTTAGTGGAGCGGGTGCCCAGCAATTTGCCAGAACAAATGGTTTTGAATATTTTGATCCGATTACAGCACAGCGCCAATCAGAATACGAAGCTAAATTAAACCAAAAGAACAATAAAGGAACAGTAGGCTGTGTAGCACTTGATGCAGATGGAAATTTAGCTGCAGCAACATCAACCGGCGGAAAAGGATTTGAAATTCCTTGCCGGGTAAGCGACTCTGCAACCGTAGCAGGCAACTATGCCAATCAACATGCCGGTATTTCCTGTACCGGAGTAGGTGAAGATATTGTAAGCGGTGCCCTGGCTGCAAAAATTGTGACCCGCGTTACCGATGGTTTTTCTTTAAAAGAAGCAACGGATAAATCTTTTGCAGAACTTAAAGCCTTTGATGGCTTTGCAGGTGTTGTAGGTATTACTGCAACAGGTGAAGTTTACCATTGCGACTCGCACCCTTACATGGTTTGGGCATCTTTTGATGTTAATTTACAGGTATTTAGCTGAAATTAGATTTAAAGTATTATTTTTGTTGCATGACCAAAATTGTATTGGCTTTAATTGGCCTTTTTGCATCATTACAACTACAAGCTCAAAATCTAGATAAATCTGAGATCCAGGAACCTAATGGTAATGCGATCAGTATAGCGGTATCTAAATTTGAGTTGGAAGATGGGAATTCTTTTTTTGAGGAAGCAGAAGATTTCGAGCGGAAAGGCGATTACAACGAAGCCCTCACCTTATTTGGCAAGGCAGCTTTTGAATATAACTCCGTAAAAAACTTCAATAGGTACGGACTGGCCGTTATCAAAATGAGCAATATGCACTATCAACTTGGCCGTTTCGCCGATGCGGAGCAAATCCTCTTAAATGTGGCACTAAAAAATTATTCTAAAACCGGGAACAGGGCAGGAATAATGAACACTTACAGCCTTTTGGGCAAAGTTTATCTGGCCAATACCAAGTATACACAGTCCATGTGGTTCTACACCCAGCAAGGTATCCTGGCAAAACAGTTAAAAAGCAATAACGCTTACATCGAATCTATTCTAGGCATTGTTCAGGTTAAAATTAAAAAGAAAGATTTTACGCTTGCACTGAGAGATCTTAAATCGGCCGAATGGCTGGCAAACTCCATCAAAACCAGTCAGTATAAAACACAGATTAAAGATGCCAGAGAGACAATTGCCAACAAAACCACCGGTAAAAAGGTAAACCCAAGCTAACCAGGCAACACATTTTTCTGTAAATTTTTCTTCCATTTTGTTTATAATTAGCTGTAAGGGGTTGTAACTAAACAAATTTCTGTTTTGGGTAAAACAAAAAATTATACTCAACGTTCTACATGAGAAATTGTTAAATAAAAAGCTTTTAGTTAGATTTGATAAAATATAACAAGAGACGGTAATAATGCTGTCTCTTTTTTGTTTTTTTGCTAAAATGGTATCATATTGGCTATATAGAATTGGAAATGGATTTTAAATCATTTAAAGAAATGTTAAAGAGAATATTTTTTGTAATTTTTACTGCAGCAGTGCTTGCTTGTCAGGCTGCACCTAAAACTCAGCCCATGGTGGAGGGGATTACCAATGTGAAACCTGATGAGCAACAGCAACTCGTTATAAAAGAGATTGTAAATTTGATTGAGAGTTATAATTACAAAAAAATTCAAATCAACGATTCCATTTCATCTATTGTTTTAGATAAGTATATCAAATCTTTAGATCCAGGCAAAAATTACTTTCTGGCATCAGATATCAAGGAATTTGACAAATACAGATCTACCTTAGATGATGATTTCAAAAACGGCGATCTGAGCGGTCCATTTTTCATTTACAACGTTTACGCTAAAAGACTTAACGAATATTTCAATTATTCTCTGGCGCAGATTAAAACAAAATTTGATTTTAACCAAAACGATACTTATGTATACGATAGGGAAAAACAGCCATGGGCAACTTCTTTAACAGCATTAAATGATAACTGGAAAAAACGTGTTAAATACGAATTAATCAACCTAAATTTAGCTGGTACTGCCGAAGCAAAGAATGTAGAAACACTAACCAAACGCTATAAAAACCTACAGTCGCAAACGTCAAAAACCAATAACCAGGATGTTTTCCAAATTTTGATGGATGCTTTTACCGAATCCATTGATCCGCATACCAATTATTTTAACCCAACCAATGCGGCAGCATTCAATGAAGATATGTCCCGCTCTTTCGAAGGTATTGGTGCCCGTTTACAATTAGAAAATGAAGTTGTTAAAATTTCAGAAATCATTGCTGGCGGACCTGCTTTTAAAGGTAAACAGTTGAGCGCTGGAGATAGAATCATTGCTGTGGCACAAGGCGACGGGGAGTTTGTGGATGTTGTAGGATGGAGGTTAGACAACACCGTTTCAAAAATCAAAGGCCCGAAAGGAACCAAGGTTCGTTTAAAAGTAATTCCTGCAGGTAAAGAAATGTCATCGAAACCAGTAATTATAGAATTGGTTCGTGACAGAATTGTTTTGGAAGAAACAAGTGCAAAAAAGAAAGTTAAAACCATTAACAGTAATGGTAAAGATTATAAAATCGGAATTATTACCTTACCAGCATTTTATGCAGATTTTAAAGCCGCAAATGCAGGTGATAAAAATTACAAAAGTACTACCCGAGATGTTAAAAAATTAATTGACTCCTTAAAAACCTACGATAAGGTAAATGCAATTGTAATGGATTTACGTGGAAACGGTGGAGGATCATTGGTTGAAGCCATATCATTAACCGGATTGTTTATCGATAAAGGACCTGTTGTACAGGTAAAAGATTTACGTGGAAAAATCGAAGTAGACCAGGATGAAAACAGTGGTGTGGCCTGGGATGGTCCATTTGGTGTAATGGTAGATCGCCTAAGCGCATCGGCATCAGAAATATTTGCAGGCGCTATACAAGATTATGGACGTGGGATTATTATGGGTAGCCAAACCTATGGCAAAGGTACTGTTCAATCTTCAATCGATTTAAATAAGCTGGTAAACCCAAATATGCTGCAAAGGTTAGCAGGATTGATCTCAAAAGATAAAACTGTAGGAACTTCTCCCAGCAGTGCCAACCCTGCTGATATTAATTTAGGCCAGATCAATTTAACCATGGCAAAATTTTACCGTGTAGCAGGTAGCAGCACACAACACAAAGGCGTAACTCCTGATGTTGTTTTCCCTTCTGTTTACCCAATGGATAAAATTGGAGAAGATACAGAACCATCTGCTTTGCCTTGGGATGTTATTCCTAGTTCGAACTTTAAAGCAGTTGCAAATTTAACTGCTGTTAAGGCACAATTGATTAAAAATAGCGAGCAACGTATTGCAAACTCCCTGGATTTTAAATACCTGAAACAAGATATTGCAGACCTTAAAAAACGTGATAGCGAAGTTTCTGTAACTTTAAACGAGGCAAAACTTAAAGCTGAACGCGATGCGCAGGAAGCTAAAACACTAGCCAGACAAAACGAATTAAGGGCGTTAAGAGGATTGCCTGCACTTAAAAAGGGAGATAAAGTAACTAAACAAGATGCATTCGATTTTATTGAAGATGAATCGCTAAGGGTAATGGGCGATTTTATGCAGCAATCTGGTAGTTATGTAATGAACTTAGGTATATAGTGCAGAAGAATTAACAAATATCTCTAAAAGGAAAGGCCGCTTTAGCAATGCTAAAGCGGCCTTTTTGTTGAATTCAGAGCTGTCAACTTTCTCGCAAAGTGGTTATTAAAGTCGACAACTCGTGTCGGGCATTACTATAAAATACAATGTCTTTAACTGTTAGATGGTAACATCTAACAGCACCATTATTGAATTTCAGAGTTGTCAACTTCCCAGCAAAGTGCTTATTAAAGTTGACAACCTATATGGCCGGGCTTATTTCTTTCCGATAGGCTCGTTTTGTTTACTCATCTGCATGGCCATCATTTCTTTCATGGTTTTATTCATGCCCTCGGTGCTTCCATCCAAAAAGATAACGTTGCCATCCCCATTCTCAGCAAAGTGTTTGATGGATTCTGTCCACATCGTAAATAAAATCACTGAAATATCCAAATTGGCTTGTTCCATTTCCTGAGCAGCTTTACTCATACCATGGGCAACTTCTGCACGGAACAACGCAATACCTTGTCCGCGTAATTGTGCAGCTTCACGCTCTGCTGTAGCCGCAATTTTAATTGCATTACCATCTGCTTCTGCAGCCTTAGTTTTGGTAATCAATAAAGCCTGTCCTTCATTTTCAGCAGCTGCCTTTAAATTGTTAGAGGCTACCACACGACTCATTGAGCGCATAATTTCTTCATCAAAAGTAATATCGTTTAACTGAAGATCCTGAAGATGGTAACCCCATCCATCCAATACCTGATCAATCTGCTCCTTAACATGAAGCACAATTTCATTTCGCTGGGCCAATACATTCGCCTGCTTTTGGGTAGCCACATACGCACGGATAGATCCTTCGATGGTCCTGATCAATGCCTGCATCAGATTGCTCGCATCAACAAATTTAAATGCTACATTTTTGATGGTTTCTTCATCCTGGTTAATTACAGAATAAAGCAGCATGGCCTTGAAGTATACATTGGCCTGATCTTGCGTTACTGCCTGAAAAGAAAGTTCAACTGAGCGGTTTTGAATCGATATCCGTGAATAAATTTGTTCTATCAGAGGGATTTTAAAATTTAAACCTGGTCTTAAAAGCCTTTGGTATTTACCAAAAACGGTAACTACGGCAATGGTGCCCTGTTTAACGGTTACGAATGAACTTAGCAGTAAAATAACTCCTATTACTACTAAAATGTAAACGGTGTATTGCATAATTAGATTTTTTTTATGAAGGTATAAAAATTCATACAAACTACATCAGGCATTTTGTAGCTTTATGTTTCCTAACTAACTTATATAAATAAAATCATCATGATTTTCCAAACCGCGCAGTGGATTGAAAATCTGATTACTTAAAAACAAATTTTACGCAGATGAAAATTAAATTATTTCTCCTAGCCGCAGGCATTTTGCTATTTGCAGCATGTCAGAATAAAAGCCATCAGGAAACTGATATCGTTAATAAACGTACCGATTTTTTTGATAAGGCCGGCATGGATACGACTGTTAAACCTGGTGATAACTTTTTCCTGTATGCCAACGGAAAATGGATGAAAAATACCCAAATTCCCAAAACGGAAACAGGTTGGGGCTCTTTTTATACATTATATAATGATAACCTGAAGAATCTGAAAAGTATTCTTGAAAACGCTTCAAAAGCTCAGGCAGCTAAAGGAAGCGCGGAACAGAAAGTTGGCGATTTTTATACCAGCGGAATGGATACCCTTACTATCGAAAAGTTGGGCATCGAACCCATAAAACCACTTTTAAGTAAAATAGATAGGATTAAAAATGATCAGGATTTAATCAATTTTATTGCCGAGGGCTATAAAAATGGTGAAGGCGATTTATTAGGATTTGGTGTTGAACCAGATGATAAATTAAGCTCCAAAAATGCACTGTCATTTACGCAAGCCGGCATTACCTTACCAGATCGCAGTTATTATGTAGACCAGGATGATAAAGCCAAAAAAATCAGAGCTGAGTACATTAAATACATTACAAAAATTTTTACCCTCTCAGGCGATTCTGCAAATGCAGCTAAATACGCTAATGATATTTTAAAACTGGAGACAGCAATTGCACAATCCCATTCAACGCCTGTTCAACTGCGCGATCCACAGAAAAACTATCACAAAATGACGGTGGCTGATTTTCAAAAACAGACCCCAAACATAGAGTGGAAATCCGTGCTAAACAAATTGGGTGCAAGTACGGATACTGTTATTGTTAGGCAGCCAAAATATTACCAAACCTTATCATCGCTTTTAAAAAGCCAGCCTATAGAAATCTGGAAAGAGAAATTAAAATTTGATGCCCTGAATGAATCAGCCAATGCTTTTACCAAAAAATTCAGAGATGCCAGATTTGACTTTTTCTCTAAAACACTCTTTGGTCAACAAGCACCAACCGAAAGATGGAAAGCCATTGTAAATGCTACCGATCGTAATTTAGGCGAGCTTTTAGGTCAGTTATATGCCGAAAAGTATTTCAAACCAGAGGCTAAAGAGCGCATGTTAACTTTGGTAAACAACTTACAGAAAGTATATGCAGAAAGAATCCAGAAAGTAGATTGGATGACACCTGATACCAAAAAGAAAGCTTTGGAAAAACTAAATGCCTTTATCAAAAAAATCGGGTATCCTGATAAATGGAAAAAATATGATGATGTAGCGGTTTCGAAAAACACTTATTATGCAAATCTTCAATCTGCGAGTAAACATGCCTACAAAGAAATGATGGATAAACTCGGCAAAAATGTAGATAAAACAGAATGGGGAATGACGCCACCAACCGTTAATGCCTATTACAATCCGTCTTTCAACGAAATTGTTTTCCCGGCTGGGATTTTACAGTTTCCTTTCTTTGATTTTAGTGCAGATGATGCCATTAACTATGGCGCAATCGGTGCAGTAATTGGTCACGAAATGACACACGGTTTCGACGACCAGGGCCGCCAATATGATGCAATGGGCAATTTAAAAGAATGGTGGACAAAAGCCGATGCTGATCAATTTAAAGCAAAAGCCGGTAAAGTAGAAGCATTTTACAATAACTTTTCCCTTTTGGATAATCAGCATGTAAACGGCTCATTAACATTGGGCGAAAACCTTGCCGATATTGGCGGATTGAACATAGCATATGATGCTTTTAAATTAACTGAACAAGGAAAAGGTGATAAAAAGATTGATGGTTTTACACCCGATCAACGCTTCTTTTTAAGCTTTGCACAAGTATGGAGAATCAAAACCCGCGACGAGAGTATGCGCGTAAGGTTAAAGACAGATCCGCATAGTCCAGAGATGTTCCGTGTGAACGGGCCTGTGTATAACATGGAAGCATTTTATAAAGCATTTAACATTCCTGCAACTGCAAAAATGTATGTTGCGCCGGCAAACAGGTTAGGTGTTTGGTAAAATTTAAAGCATAATTTAAAAGATACGTTTGCAAATTATGATCCCGGAATTGATCAACTCGTAAATTCCGGGATCAGCTTTATTTTGCAGTTGATATTATTGCAACAACCTCCACTCACTTAATTGCAAATCTACGCTCCCGTTATTAGCAGTAATAAAGAGCTTATAATATTTGTATGCGGTAGTGTTTGAAATCAACATTTTTTTTGTTTGCCTTCTTAAGTCAAAAGTTTCGTTACTTCGGATATCGAGTTGAGTATAATTCGTACCATCGTTAGATCCCATAAGTTTCCAGCTTTTCGGATCGCGATCCGGTGCATCGTTCCCTGCAGTAATAGTATATCCTTTTACTACCTGACTGCCGGGAAAAGTGAGTTGTGCCCAAAAAGTGTTAGGGTAAGCTCCCAAAAAGAACTTGGTATTATAATAACTATCAGAAAGTTTAGCAGAACCTTCAGCTGCAGCAGCACCGCCGGCATTTTCGTTACTCACACTCACAACTGCCTGGCTGCTTATATCTTTCAGGTATGTTACACCGGGAAAGGCAGTTTTTGCCGCATTCAACTGTGACACCCAATCATTGCCCTGCTCATCCAGGTTACCAAAAGCGCTTAAGGCAAGTGGCTTTAAATCCATCCCTGTTGCGCCGCTCCAAAAGTGGATAAACTCGCCATAATTCATTGATCTTGAAAAGCGCTGTACATTGGTTTGCCCATTATTTACGGTTTGTTTAGGAAAATACTGTGCCAGCAGGCTGAAATACTTATTTAGCGAAGAAGCATCTCCCTGTTGCGAGTAGATAGGGAAAAACCAGTCTCGAAACCAATACGTTTGCGCACGTGGATAGCTTTCCGATCCATTGGCAACCAAATTATACCAACGTTGCACATCAGCCGAACGGTTAAGACCAATGTAAACATCATAAATGTAAATTTCCATCCATTTACTATCGTGCCAGATACCAAAGGCAGGCGAATTAAGTACATTGCGCGAAGCACCTTCTACAATATGACCCACCTCATGTGTGGTAAGATCCAGATCGTTCCCTGTCCCGCTGAGCCAGGCACTTGTGCTCGAGGATCCCACATCGATTACATTTCGGTAATCGTGGCTGGCATCCATGTAAGTGCTGGGATGCCCCCCGCTATATTTTCCAGTATGAAAAATGGCCCATAAGCGAGAGTCTGTACCAAACGACCCATATTTACTTTTGGTGTAATTCCAAACCTGGGCTAAATACGTATTGGGCCAGGTAACCGTACTGCTTACATCATTATCGTGGTAAACTACAATGCTCGTATCGTGGTAAAACCGTTGCAATACCTGCACATGGTCAAACCAATGTTCTTGCCAGGTAAGCGGAGGATCGGCAAGCAGGGTGTTGTTTACATTTGCCACGGCATTTTTTGTCATTGCAGGTTGAGATTCTTCCAGTCCTTTTTTGGAACAAGAGAGTAAAGCGGCAAAAATGAGCATGCCCAAGAGGATAATCCGTTTGTTTTTCATCTGTTTAGATTGTTTTAATGTTAGAAGGGATCTCTTAAAGTGGTTAGTAAGATCACAATCTATTTCATTGGGGTTAATATTTAGGTTGAGCTGATTCCTTAAATTAAGTAATTGTGTTTCCCCTGCTGTTCTCTACTCACAAAATGATAAATGAAATATATCTGGTTTCACTAAAACGTTTTAGGAAAAAATGAAAAATTAATCCACCTGTTTTCAGGTGGATGATACCTAAAGTTAGACTTTCGAATTATAAAGTCAATATTGTAATTTAAATATTACAATTTAACAAAATAGAAGCAACTCCGTAAAATTTCATCAAACAAAAAGTTTGAATTCCGTGTTTGATGTTAAAAACAGATCATGAACGTAAAACGAACCTTCGGAACGATATTAACCATTTTAGGAATTATTGGCCTAATTTATGCCGGATATGGCTTTGTTAACCACAGTCAAAACAACAGGGGATTGCTGGTTTATGGAATAATCGGATTAATTTTCTTTGTGTCCGGGATAGGTCTGGTAAAAAATACAAAGGATGAAAGCTAGGTCAAGCTTTCATTCTGAATATTGACACACCAAAATTTAATTTAGCGTTAGCATACAGCGGCAGTGACATCACCGTTTCTTTTTCTGTTTAATAATCTGATACTGGCTAAAGGCAACCAAGCAACCCGCCAGGATAATAATCCCTGCCGATAATAGGTTTTTAGGATTTTGATTGATGTAGTAGGCTGCTGCAAGCACTAAAATTGCAGCAGCAATGCCTATAATATAATGCAGTATTAATCCTTTTTTCATCCGTATATTATTGTTTTTAAAGGTGATGAAGCGATCAGATTTTTTTCATACCACTATGTGTTTGAAAAATCATGATGGTTTCATAAGGCAAATATTCTGAAATAATTTGAAATTGATGTCGCAGAAGATTAATCTTTTAAACTGATTCTGTTATCCGCAAATTTTAACTGGTGACCAATAAAATCAAGATCCGTCAGTTCTTTAATCCGTTTAAAGGCCTTGTAGTTATCATCAAGAGTTAAGCGGTTAATTTTATCTTGTTTAATGGATACCACATCGGCATATAGAAAATCGCCTTTTGCATTTACTTTTAGCTGAAGTAAGGGCGCTATACCGTTATTGCCTTTTAAACTGAACATCCCATAGGTACAAAAATTACCCAAACTGTAAGCAATGAATTTATTTTTATAAACTTCAACGGCCCGGGTAACATGAGGGCCATGTCCCAGTACCACATCTGCACCAGCATCAATAACCGCATGTGCAAAGACATAAACATTACCCCGGTTTTCTTTATAAAAAATCTCGTTCTTGCGTGGAACGTGTTCAAATCTTGCACCTTCACCACCACCATGAAAAGAAACAATTACAATATCAGCCATTTTTTTTAAACGGCTAACCAAAGCTTTTGCACTATCAATCTTATTAATCGATACCGTATTCTCGTTTGGAGCAAAAGCGCAGAAGGCATACTTAACGCTGTCTTTTTCAAAAACTTCAAAAGGTTTGTTTACCTGTCCGGCATAATGAATCTGCAGCGAATCTAAAATCCTGGCAGTGTTTTTCCTTCCTCTGGTATCAAAATCACCAACATGGTTATTGGCAATACTCAACACATTAAATCCCGCTTCTTTATATATCCCGGCATAGCGCTCTGGCATTCTAAAGGCATAACAATTGTTGGGATTAATGCCATTGCATTTGTTCGAATTGCCCGAGTTCAGAAAGCAGCCCTCCAAGTTGCCAAAAACGATATCTCCTTTTAATAAACCATCAACCGCCTGGAAACTGTTTACCGCATCATCAGGAGGAAGGTTCGTTTTAGCAGGAAAGGCAGAGCCGAGCATAATATCGCCTACGGCAGTAATAGATATGGTATCTTTAATTTTCCTGATTAAGGTATCCTGCCTGGCCACAGGTATTGTAACCTGTGCATTATTGCTTGTGCAACTAATCAGGATTATAACAACGAAGGGTAAGATTAGGATGGTGTTGATGAGCTTCATGAGGTATGTTTTGGAGGCTATTTTATTGATCGCTTTTATCGCAAAAAGATCCTGAAATAAATTCAGGATGACGATACTTAAAGGAAATGAATGTTTTTAAAACGATGATTAAACAAAAAATCCTCCGAAATTTCTTTAGGAGGATTCTATATTTTATTTAATTAACCGTTAACTGAAAATTGTCAACTGCTAACTGAATTATTCTACTGTAAATTCTTTCTTAAACGATTCTAAAACGCGGCCACCTTTGTAAAAGTAACGGCTGTAATAAGGTTCGTTAAGGTTGCTGATGACCACACCACGTGAGCTTGATGCATGTGCAAATCTGTTATCGCCCAGGTAAATACCTACATGCGAAATGCTTCTGCTTTTGATTTTGAAGAAAACCAAATCGCCTTCTTTTAAATCTTCTTTTGATAATGGATCTACCATGCTGAAAATATCACGCGAATTTCTTCTGATGGTGGTGTTGAAAACTTTATCGTAAATAGCTTTAGTGAAAGCCGAACAATCGATCCCTCTTTTGGTATTTCCACCATAACTATATGGCGTTCCGATCCATTCGTAAATAAACTTGTATAGTTTTAAATTTGAGGTTGCATCTACCGCTACACCCATTACCTGCGAAAAATACTGTGATGCAAGGTTATCGGGGTCATTTAATTCTTTACCAGATTCTTTTGTTTTTGTTTGCGCAAATGCGGCTGAGAGCGTACAGATAGCAATTAGAGTAGAAAACAAAAATCTTTTAATCATGTTATACAGTTATGTTTGGGTATTCACTTACACATTAACGTACACCACATGGGCTTATTGTTGGTTGTCAAAAGTATCAATTATACAAATGTTATCCAAATGTAATCTTAGAAAAAATGAAAGTTATTAACATTTTTATTTTTTATCCACCAATTATGCTTAAAATTTTAGGGGAAAAATATTGCTTTTACTAAAAAATGTTTCCTTCAAATTCACGGTTAATCATAAAAAATCCCATATTTTTAAATTATGGATATCGGCACATATACAGAATTAAATTTCAGAATAAATTGATTCCATATTATGATAAAGGGTGTTAATTTAATTATAAAAAATCGGTGTTAAATGAACATGATTAACAATGGTTTATATTTAATTGTAAAACAACTGTTAAATCTGATTATAACCCCACTACTATGATGTTTTTACACTGAAGAGTGCCAAAAATTACAATAAAAAAATTAGATTTGCTGTCGCAAAAAACAAATACCCTAAAATGAGTGCAGTAGAAATAAATAAAGATACCTGGTTAAAGTGGTTTGAGTCGATGTTGCTTATGCGCAAATTCGAAGAAAAAACTGGCCAGTTATACGGACAACAAAAAATACGTGGCTTTTGTCATTTATACATTGGACAAGAAGCTGTAGTTGCAGGCGCTATATCTGCAATGCAAAAAGGTGATTCAATGATTACAACATACCGTGATCATGCTCATGCCTTAGCTTTAGGAGTTAGTGCTGATAGTATTATGGCCGAAATGTACGGTAAAGCTACAGGTTGCTCTAAAGGTAAAGGTGGTTCAATGCACATGTTCAGTAAAGAACATAACTTCTACGGTGGACATGCAATTGTTGGCGGTCAGATTCCATTAGGTGCTGGCGTTGCTTTTGCTGAAAAATATAAAGGTACTGACAATGTAAACATTTGTTATATGGGCGATGGTGCGGTGCGCCAGGGTGCGTTAAACGAAACTTTTAACATGGCCATGCTTTGGAAATTGCCTGTTATCTTCGTTTGCGAAAACAATGGTTACGCCATGGGTACTTCAGTACAACGTACCACAAACATGACCGATATTTATAAAATTGGTTTAGGTTTCGATATGCCTTGTGCACCAGTTGACGGTATGGATCCGGTTGCTGTACACAATGCTATGGATGAAGCTATACAACGTGCACGTAAAGGTGAAGGGCCAACTTTCTTAGAAATGAGAACTTACCGCTATCGTGGTCACTCGATGTCAGATCCGGCAAAATACCGTACCAAAGAAGAATTAGAAGATTATAAAGCAAAAGATCCTGTTGAATTAGCAAGAGAAACTATTCTAAAAGAAAAGTATGCTGATCAGGCCTGGATTGAAGAAGTTGAAGCTAAAGTAAAAGGAATTGTGGATCAGGCAGTAAAATTTGCTGAAGAATCACCTTGGCCTGATGCGTCTGAATTATACAAAGACGTATATATGCAACAGGACTATCCTTACGTAATGGACTAATATTAATAAGATTTCAATTAATTAGATATAATGGCTGATGTAATTAAAATGCCCAAAATGAGCGACACCATGACCGAAGGGGTTTTGGCGAAGTGGCATAAAAAAGTGGGCGATAAAGTGAAAAGCGGCGATGTTTTGGCAGAAGTAGAAACTGACAAAGCAACAATGGATATGGAATCTTATTGGGATGGCACACTTTTATACGTAGGTGTAGAAGAAGGAGCAGCTGTTCCGGTTGATGCGATCATGGCCGTTATTGGTAAAGAAGGCGAAGATTATAAAGCAGCATTAGAAGCAGAAAAGTCAGGAAGTCAGGAATCGGCAGGTCCGGAGACTGAAAGCAAAGACGAGGCTCCAAAAGCTGAAGATAAAAAAGAAGAAACTGCACCTGCACAAGGTGGTGGTTTAAGCGAAGAAGAATTAGCAGAAAAAGGTGTTACGGTGATCCGGATGCCTTTGTTAAGCGATACCATGACTGAAGGCGTAATTGCTGAATGGCATAAAAAAGTTGGTGATAAAGTAAAAGATGATGATGTTCTTGCTGACGTAGAAACCGATAAGGCAACTATGGAAGTTATGGGTTATGCAACCGGAACTTTATTACACATCGGAGTAGAAAAAGGTGCCGCGGCAAAAGTAAATGGAATTATTGCTATTGTTGGTCCGGAAGGAACCGATGTAAGTGGAATTTTGGCAGGTGGTTCAGCTCCAGCTCCTAAAGCTGAAAGCGAAGCCCCGAAAGAAGAAAAACAAGCTGCAACTGCTGATTCAGGTTCATCTGCTCCTGTTGCAGAAAGTTCTTCAGATAGCCGTGTTAAAGCATCTCCTCTAGCTAAGAAAATTGCTAAAGATAAAGGGATCGATTTAGCACAGGTAGCGGGTAGTGCAGAAGGTGGCCGTATCATTAAAAAAGATATCGAAAACTTTAAACCAAGTGCAGCGCCTGCAAAAGCAGAATCTGCATCAGCTCCCGCTGCTGAGAAAGCTGCTGCACCAGCACCAGTTATTCCTCAATTTGTGGGTGAAGTTAAATTTACGGAACAGCCGGTTTCGCAAATGCGTAAAGTAATTGCAAAACGTTTGGCAGAAAGTTTATTTACAGCCCCACATTTCTATTTAACCATTAGCATTGATATGGACAACGCAATGGCTGCACGTACAGCTATTAACGCGGTTGCTCCTGTTAAGGTTTCTTTCAACGATATCGTAATTAAAGCGGTTGCCGTTGCCTTGAAAAAACACCCGGCTGTTAACTCATCATGGGGTGGCGATAAAATCAGATTTAACGAACATACTAACATTGGTGTAGCCATGGCAGTTGAAGATGGTTTATTGGTACCGGTTGTACGTTTCGCTGATGGAAAATCTTTATCACACATCTCTGCAGAAGTAAAAGATTTTGGTGCTAAAGCAAAAGCTAAAAAATTACAACCGGCAGATTGGGAAGGTTCTACTTTCACCGTATCTAACTTAGGGATGTTTGGTATTGATGAGTTTACTTCTATTATCAACTCTCCTGATGGTGCAATTTTATCGGTAGGTGCTATTCAACAAGTGCCTGTGGTTAAAAATGGTGCTGTTGTTCCTGGCAATGTAATGAAACTAACTTTAGGTTGCGATCACCGTGTGGTTGATGGTGCAACCGGAGCACAATTCTTACAAACCTTAAAAGGTTTATTAGAAGAGCCAATCAGGTTATTAGCATAATCAGCTAGCAATTTCACAGTTTTCAGTTCACACTGATCATATATTATAGCCATCCTTTTTGGATGGCTTTTTTGCGTTTAAGGCTTTTCGTAAATGGCGACTTAATTTCCTATTTTTGATTAGAACCTTAACTCAAAATAAATGAAAAAGATATTTCTTTTTGCTGCCTGCATTACTGTAATGCTTGCCTGTAAGCAAAAAAACAGTCCTGATAATGGCGCAGAAAACAAAGCCTTTGCGGCCCTTTGCGAACAATATTATCAGGATGGATTAAAAATAAACCCTTTAAGTGCTACCTACATTGGAGATGAACGTTACAATGATCTTTTGGCAAATGACGGATCGCAAGCCTATTTAAAAGAGTTTAAAAGCTACAATCAGCGTTATCTGGATAGCCTGGGTAAATATGACCGCGAAAATTTAAATGCAAACGATAAATTATCTTTCGATTACCTGAAAGATCAACTGGAAATTAATCTGGAAGGGTTAAAATATCATTCTGAATACCTCCCGTTTAACCAAATGTTTGCATTACCCTTAACCATCGGCCAATTGGGTTCAGGCACAGGTGCACAACCATTTAAAACGGTAAAAAATTACGAAGATTGGTTAAAACGTGTTGATGCATTTTCGGTGTGGGCCGATACGGCCATCGGAAATTTTAAAAAAGGTGCGTCAGCAGGCATTGTATTGCCAAAAGCATTGGTGATAAAAATGATTCCTCAAATGGAAAGCATGGTGGCAGCCAAACCCGAAGAAAGTTTATTTTACGGGCCAGTTAAATTAATGCCAGCAAGTTTTTCTGCGGCAGATAAACAAAAGTTGACAGAAGCGTATCGCACATCAATTAACAATGTAATTATTCCTACCTATAAAAAATTGGGCGACTATCTACAGAACGAATATCTGCCGAAAGCAAGAACTACCTCAGGCTATTCGGCTATGCCCGGCGGATTGGCCTGGTACACTTATCTGGTAAAACAACAAACCACCACGAACAAAACACCGGAAGAAATTTATCAAACAGGTTTAAAAGAAGTTGCCCGGATTAAGGGACAAATGGATAGCATCAAAAACTTGGTTGGCTTTAAAGGCGATTTAAAAGCCTTTTTCGAATACATGAAAACGGATAAAAAATTCATGCCGTATAAAACACCGCAAGAAGTGCTGGCCGCTTTTGAAAATATCCACCAACGCATGAAACCGAATCTGAAAAAGATGTTTGAGGTAGAGCCTAAAACGCCTTTCGAAATCCGGCAAACAGAAGCTTTCAGGGCTGCATCGGCCAGTGCCGAATATAATCAAGGTTCTGCAGATGGCTCACGGCCAGGGATTTTTTATGTACCCATTTTAGATGCGAAAACATTTAACACCACTTCGGGTATGGAATCGCTGTTTCTTCATGAAGCTATCCCCGGCCACCATTACCAGATTTCTTTAACGCAAGAGAATAAATCGTTACCTAATTTCCGCCGTTTTGGCGGACATAATGCCTATGTAGAAGGTTGGGCCTTATACTGCGAGTCGTTAGGGAAAGAACTGGACCTATATCAGGATCCTTACCAACACATGGGTGCTTTGGGCGATGAGATGCACCGGGCCATCCGTTTAGTGGTTGATGTAGCCATCCACACCAAAAACATGAGCAGGGAGGAAGCTATAAAATACATGACAGACAATGAAGCAATTAGTACGGAAGGTGCCACCGCAGAAATTGAACGTTATATGGGCATACCTGCACAGGCTTTAGGCTATAAAACCGGAGCTATGAAAGTAAGGGAATTGAGAAGCAAATATGAAAAGGAATTGGGTCCGAAGTTTAAATTAGCAGCTTTTCATACCGCTGTTTTAAAAGATGGATCTTTCCCCTTATCTGTTTTTGAAAATAAAATGAATGCCTGGGCTGCAAGCCAGAAGTAGATATATTCCTCATTGTGTAAAGTTGTTCAAGAAGTCGTCATTTCGAGCGAAGTGTAGCGCAGCCGAGAAATCTGTCTAGATAGATCTCTCCCCGCCTGTACGGGCAGGCATTCCGCGATGCTCCAGTCGAGATGACGACAAATTTTATATAAATCTGCGTATCTTATCTGTGAAATCTGTTGGAACCAACCGACCAAATCACTATCATCCCAATTCATCAAATCTCGAAACCCTTTTCCAATTCCTTTGTTAATGATTAAAACACCCTGAAAATCATGGACAAAGAAAAATTGATACAAGAAGCTTATCTGGTTGCACATAAGATAGAAGAGAATGGCCATTTCCCGAATAATCCAAATTTGCCACTGATGATTTACAAAGGCACCTTCAGGTTGCATCCTGATGATACTGAAGAGGTAATTAAAAAGGTTTTTGCACAAAATGGCTACACCAATTCCTGGGTAGATGGTATCTTCGATTATCACCATTACCATAGCAATACACACGAAGTAATGGGCGTATTTTGCGGCAAAGCTGATGTGCAGTTTGGTGGTGAGCACGGTGTTTGCATCGAGTTGGATAAAGGCGATGTGATTATCATCCCGGCAGGTGTAGCGCATAAAAAACTAAACTCAACCGATGACTTCACGGTTGTTGGGGCATATCCGAATGGATCAGATTACGATATTAAATATGGCAAGGCTGAGGAGCGTCCTGAAGCAGATGAAACCATTGCTAAAGTGAAAAATCCAGATAGCGATCCTGTTTATGGAAGCAAAGGCCACTTATTTGAATGCTGGTATGGCCAAAATTGCGAAAATGTGTAAAACTCTTTTGTTGCAACCGTCTAAAATTCTTTAATTTTCGGGTTTTAAATACACTATCCCTAATATAAATGAATTTTCGATACATATGTTCAGCATTAGCCCTCTCAGCCACTTTACTAACTGCTTGCTCCAGTAAAAAAACTGAAGAGAAAAAGGCAGCTGAAAAAAAAGTACGCACCAAAGAAGACGATAAGGCAGACAGCCTTTTATTGGTTTATAACCCGCAAAAAGGCGACAAATGGATTGCAGATTTTGTAGATAATCTTCATAAAAAATATGGCTTTAACGGGAATATGCTGGTGGCAAAAGATGGGAAAATTCTTTACGAAAAAGCGATCGGATGGGCAGATTACCTTCACCGTGATAGTTTAACCATCAATTCAGAGTTCGAATTGGCTTCCATTACCAAAACTTTTACCGGTACAGCAATTATGCAACTGGTAGAAGCCGGAAAACTTTCGTTAAACGATAATGTAAAAAAGTTCTACCCTAACTTCCCTTATGATGGCATTACGGTAAAACTGCTGCTTTCGCACCGGAGCGGTATGATGAATTACGTATATTTTATCGATGATATCTGGCGTAAAGAAAAACGCAACATGAAAAAAGGCGTTACCAACCAGGAAGTAATGAATGTTATTGCCGAGCGTAAACCTAATCCATACACCAAGCCAGATAACCGTTTCCATTACAACAATTCAAACTTTATGGTATTGGGTGCCATTATTGAGAAGGTAACCGGACAGCGTTACTCACAGTATATGATGGAACATGTATTTAAACCAGCCGGATTAAAACATACACACGTATACAGCACAACGGAGTATGAAAAAATTCCGGTTGATGTAGTTGGCCACGATCGTACATGGCGTTATTCTGTAGCACAGAACTTTTTAGATGGTCCGGTTGGAGATAAAGGCATTTATAGCACCGTACATGATTTAGTGCTCTTTGATAAATATTTAAAGAATGGCAGATTATTGACCAAAAAGAGTCTTGATTCTGCTTATGTAGGTCGCAATAAGCCTGTAAATGGCCATTTTAACTATGGTTATGGCTGGAGAATGTTCGATGGTGAAAAAATGGACAAAGTGGTGTACCATACAGGTTGGTGGCATGGTTTCCGCCATATTTATGTAAGAGATCTAAACAAAAACATTGTTATTGTGTTTTTAGGCAACCTGACCAACGGAAGTTTAATGCATCTCGACGATCTTTATAAACACTTCGACATGCCAATTATCCGTAAGGGTGCATACCATGGCAACGGCAGTTTGCCTGGTTCAGACGAAGATTAGATTTATGGCAAAAACAAAATGGATAATCGGACCGGGTACATTAACCATCTATCCTAAAAGGAATTTAAGGATTATTGGTATTATTTTTTTTGTACTATTTGCAGCCTTCATTTTCTTTTTATCAAGATCAATGCAAGGTTATTCTACTGGTTTTACTTTCGGGTATTATGGCGTTCTTTTATTGATTCCTTTAATGCTGATCTTTGCTGCCGAAACAAAGGTAGTTTTTGACGGAAGCAGCAGGATTTTATACAAGAAGATTGGATTTTTACCGACTGGGTCGATTCCCTTTGATGATATCGCCTCAATAGAACCATACGAAATTTTAGGAAGCGGCTTTAATTATAAACTGTTCAGAAAAAGTAACAGGCATGGAAGAGGTTTACTGGTTTCTGCCGGATATAGTAAGGCTACTAATGCCAATCTCATTGCTTATCAGCAGGAGGTATTACCAAAAATTGATGAACTCGTGTTCGCCAATGCACCAGTAATTTATAAACAGGCCATTTACGACTTTAAATTCTTCAGAGAAGAAGGTGGTGTTTACCTCTTGCGGGATAATAAGATAGGGAGTTTTATTATTGGATTGATTTTTATCGGCGCTACCGTTGCCATATTGTTTAGCCCCGATTTTTTGGCAAACGAAGGATCTATTCAAAAAATACTTCTCACCTATTTCCCGGCGGCGATAGGCTTCGCGCTTCTTTTTGCAGCAACCTCCAATATTCGCTTTGATAAAAGCCAAAGAATGATTATCCGCTCAACCTTTGCAGGCCGTGTGGTAAAAGAGTATCCTTTTGATGATCTGATCCGCTTTCAGGTTATCCGGAAAACTACCAATCTAATTTATTCTGGTACCGAGGTTAGGGCGGAGATTTTTTTGCCTGCCAAAAACAAAACAACCATCTTAAACCTTAAAAGCTTTATAGGCACTAAAAAGATTGAGCGCTTCCTTGATGAGGCCAATACGATTTTAGGCCGAATTTAGTTTCATTATAAAAAACGATTATGTTCGATAAATTATTTGCGGCGCAACAAAAAGCCGAAGAAATTAAAAAACGCCTGGATACGATCTCGGTATATGGAGAAGTTGAAAATGGCGCCATCAAAATTACTGCAACGGCAAACAAAGCCATTACCGGGGTTGCTATTGATGAAGAATTTTTAAAAGGTGCTGACAAAGAAGAACTGGAAGAACTGCTGCTAACCGCTATTAACAAAGCCATGGCAAGCGCCGAGCAAGTAAGTGCAGCCGAAATGCAGGCATCGGCGCAAGATATGCTGGGTGGCTTGGGCGGTATGTTTGGCCAATAAGGTGGTTACACTAAATCGATCTTGATCCGCGTTTAATACCTGACACTAGAATCTCATCACTTGATATTGTAATTATGAAATATACCTATTACGGCCAATCCTGTTTCTTGTTGGAAGCAGCTGGTAAAAAACTATTATTCGACCCATTTATATCACACAACCCAATAGCTAAAAACATAGACACTACAGCGATAGAGGCTGATTATATTTTGGTGAGTCATGGCCATGCAGACCACGTAGCCGACTTAGTTACCCTGGCTAAACAAACACAGGCTACGGTTATTGCGATGCCTGAGATTATCGACTGGATTTCAAAACAGGGCATAGAAAAAGTGCACGGAATGAATTTTGGTAAATTCACTTTCGATTGGGGAGTTGTACGAATGGTACCCGCCACACACTCATCTAGTTTACCTGATGGAAGTTACGGCGGAAATCCTGCTGGTTTTGTGCTTGAAGTAGACAGCAAACAAATTTATTTTGCAGGCGATACGGGTTTAACCATCGAGATGAAAGTTTTAGCTGAGATTTACAACCTGGATTATGCCATCTTACCAATTGGTGGGAATTATACCATGGATGTGGACGATGCTTTAATTGCGACCAAATATTTCGATTGCGACAAGGTGATCGGCGTACATTATAATACTTTCCCGGTAATCGAAATTGATACCCAGACTGCTTTAGATAAATTTGCACGCGAAAAGAAAACCTTATTACTACCAGCAATTGGTGAAACCATAAGTTTATGATCTCATGCGGATTACAAATCCGCGTTTCAAAGGCCGTAATTACAAATCAAGGCCAACGAAAATATTTTGATGATTTACCTGATATGATCGTCATGCTGAATTTATTTTACAAGTAGAAGTTAGTATTTTCAATTGTCTTGTAGCTACTGCGTGGTCAGCATCTTTCCAGCTATTAAGACCCTGAAATAAATCCGATAGCTATCGGATCAGGGTGACGCTATTAATATTAAATTATCTTAAACAAAAAAGGGCCTCCAATTTTCATTGGAGACCCTTCAAATTATAAACCTGAACCTAGTTCTTTTTAGCAGCAGCTTTGTTTGTTTTGTAACGCATATCTGCAGTTCCATCTTTTTTAGTTGGACCAGCAACTTTAGTTACTGCTTTTGCTTTATTTTCTTTAAAACGCATATCTGGCGTACCATCTGCTTTTACCTTAGTAGCCGTAGTAGTGGTTTTTGTCTCTACTTTTTTAGCCTCTTGTTTTGCACCCGCTTTAACCGGTGCTGTGGTTGTTTTTACTTCTTTTTTTGCAACTGTTTTAGCTTTAGCCGGAGTTGTTGTTGCTGGTGTTTGAGCAAATGCTGTTGTTAAACCAAATGCTGCGATTGCGATTAAACTCAATAACTTTTTCATCTTTTTTAGATTTGTTTTTAATTGTTATGAAGCTTCTTCGTTTCACTCCGAGGTTTCATAATTTCTGATTTTCGTTTTACTCGTTTATTTTTAATGATATAAAATTCCTAAATCGATATGAAGTTTTAATGAAGATCATAAAATTTGATCTGTTTGCGATCAACAACACCTTTATTCCACGGTTTAAGCCTTTAATCTTCTGAAAACAAGCCTGTAGCCAGTTCTACTTCCTGTAGCAACAATATCAGTGATAGAATCCATACCCCTTGCTATCGCTTTATCCTTTTTACTCTTGAGGTTAAAATCTGATTTGCAGGTTTCGCTTATCGAAATTGAGTTATTGGCCGGATTTACTACTGTAAAATAAATATTTCTGGTATAAGAATCCTGATCTTGGGAATAGACCGAAATGGATCTAACCCTATTGTTGACTATTTCCACGTCAATAGAATCAATAGCATTTAAATAGGTTGCAGTCTTCTCTGCCATTAAGGTTTTTGCCGCCTGATCTTTAACTGTAAGCCCCTTAAGTAGGTTTACAGTTTGCATATCTGTGCGAACCGTTTCTTGTATTTTCAAAAATGATGTATCTGTTTGGGCAACAGAAAGCTGAACCGTAAAGCATAATAACAAAAGAGATAAAACAAAATTCATTTTAAAAGTAATATGATTAGGTAAAAATTTAAAGTTGTCCAAAAATATGCTGCAATGTCGTTATTAATGTGCAGCCAGCCAATTTTCGCCCTCACCAATTTCTACCACAATTGGTACAGTTAATTTAATCGCATTAGCCATTTTATCCTGGATAATCGACTTCATTGTTTCTTTTTCGGATTTCAGTACATCAAAAACCAACTCGTCATGTACCTGCATGGTCATGGTCGATTGTAATTTTTGCTCTTTCATCTCTTTATGGATATTAATCATGGCAATCTTGATCATATCGGCCGCAGAGCCCTGTATGGGTGCGTTAATGGCATTTCGTTCGGCAAAACCCCTTACTGTTTGGTTAGCCGAGTTAATGTCTCTCAAATAACGTCTTCTCCCCATAATGGTTTCTACAAATCCATTCTCGCGTGCAAAATTCATGGTATCACTCATGTAACGCTTAATGCCAGGGTACTGTGCAAAGTACTGTTCAATAATCTCGGCTGCTTCTTTACGCGGAATACCTAAGTTCTGCGATAAACCAAAGGCAGATTGACCGTAAATGATGCCGAAGTTAACCGCTTTGGCATTTCTGCGTTGCGTTCCATCTACTTCTTCGATACTTACACCATATACTTTAGCCGCTGTTGCCGTATGGATATCGATTCCTTTGTTAAAAGCATCGAGCATATTCTCTTCCTTACTGATTTCGGCAATAATGCGCAATTCTATCTGCGAATAATCGGCTGATAACAAAATGTGGTTTTCATCCCTTGCAATAAAGGCTTTACGCACTTCTCTTCCACGTTCTGTACGGATGGGGATATTCTGTAAATTCGGGTTATTAGAGCTTAATCTTCCCGTTGCTGCAACAGCCTGATTGTAGGATGTATGCACCCGCCCAGTTTTAGGGTTGACCATGAGCGGCAATGCATCAACATAGGTTGATTTTAGTTTCTGTAACTGGCGGAAATCTAAAATATCCTGTACAATATCACTCTTATTGGCCAGGGCTGTCAAAACGTCTTCTCCAGTTTGGTACTGACCTGTTTTAGTCTTTTTAGCCTTAGGATCAAGCTGAAGTTTATCAAATAAAACCTCTCCCAATTGCTTTGGTGAAGCCAGGTTAAATTTTATTCCCGCTTTGTCGTACACATTCTGTTCAAACTTGATGATTTCGGTCTCCAGCTCTTTAGAATAAGCCTGTAAAGTTTCGATATCAATGCGAACTCCTTCTTTCTCTATATCTGCCAATACATAAACCAAAGGATTTTCAATTTCTTCGGCAAGTTTGGCTGCATTTAACTCTTTTAATTTCGGTTCAAAAATATGCGCCAATTGCAACGTTACATCGGCATCTTCAGCAGCATAATCTACCACATCCACTACAGGAACATCGCGCATGGTAAGCTGATTTTTACCTTTTGGCCCAATTAACCTGGTAATAGAAATTGGGGAATAACCAAGATAGTTCTCTGATAGAACATCCATCCCATGGCGGGTATCCGGATCGATTAAATAGTGCGCCAGCATGGTATCAAAAAGTTTTCCTTTTACCTCTACACCATACCATTTTAAAACCAGAATATCGTATTTGGTATTCTGACCGATTTTCTCAATATTCTCATTTTCCAATATCACTCTAAACTCATCAACAATTAACTGGGCTTCTTCTCTTTCTGCAGGAACCGGAATATAATAACCTGTTCCAGGTTTAACAGAAAACGATAAACCCACTAAATCGGCCATGTTTGCATCAGTACCTGTGGTTTCGGTATCGAATGAAATCCGCTTTTCAGCAAGTAACAATTTAATCAGATCGGCGCGCTGCTCAGCCGAGTCAACCAGCTGGTAATCATGTTCGGTATTTTCAATGGTTTTAGCCGGCAGTTTTTCTTCGGGCTCTTCTTGCAGCGTATTGGTATACTGGATGGCTTCTCCTGATTGATTGCCAAATAAATCTGTCTGTGTGCCCTCTTGAAAGCGTGCTGTGGTTACCGAAAATTCATCACCAAATACCCTGCGACCTAATGTCCTGAATTCTAGCTCAGTAAACAACGGCTCTAATAAATCCCTGCTCGGATCGCAAAGTTCTAAACTGGCTTCATCCAGTTCGACCGGAACATCCAATAAAATCGTGGCCAGTTTTTTGGATATTAAACCTTGCTCTGCGAAATTTTCTACGTTTTCGCGTTGTTTTCCTTTTAGCTCATGCGAGTGCGCAATAATGTTCTCCATCGAACCGTATTGTTTAATCAGCGCTTTTGCGGTTTTCTCCCCAATACCCGGAATACCCGGAATATTATCTACGGCATCTCCCCATAATCCCAGGATATCAATCACCTGCAATACGTTTTCGATCTCCCATTTGGCCAACACTTCTTTTACCCCTAATATTTCCATATCATTACCCATACGGGCAGGTTTGTAAATAAAGATATTTTCAGAAACCAACTGGGCAAAATCCTTATCAGGTGTCATACAATAAACCTGATAGCCCTTTTGTTCTGCTTTTTTGGCTAGTGTACCAATAATGTCATCTGCCTCGTAACCATCAGAGGTAATTACAGGGATATTAAAACCGGTAATCAATTTAAGTACATAAGGCATGGCTGCAGCCAGATCTTCGGGCATGGCCTGGCGGTGCGCTTTATAGGCTTCGAAAGAGGTGTGTCTTTCAGTAGGTGCATCGGTATCAAAAACCACTGCAATGTGCGTTGGTTTTTCCTTCTTCACAACATCCAATAAGGTATTGGTAAAGCCCATCACTGCGGATGTATTGATGCCTGTTGAGGTAAAACGCGGATTTTTACTGAGTGCAAAATGCGCCCTGTACATTAGCGCCATACCGTCTAGAAGAAAGAGTTTTTTATTATTCATGTGATTTCACCGATTTAATGATAGCACCGATAAATGAATTTACCGGATGATAAAAGTAACCAAAGTTAAAGGTTTAGAAAAGATATAGTTTCAATTTAACTGAAAAAGAACTCTAGTAATATCATTATAAAATTAAAGATGCTGTGTAGTAAGATGGAGTAGATTAAACCATATTTAATTCGCATATAGCCCATAGATAGTCCGGAAAAGAATTGCGAAATTACAAATATAATGAAGACCGGATCGCTAAGCGTTAAGTCTTTAATGTTGGTTAAATGGATTAAACCAAATATGATGGCTGAATAATAAAAGAGGTATCCAAAAGATTGCCGCTGGAAAACCACCTTTTTACGGATATTCATTCTTTTAAAATATCCGCGTATAATGAGGGATATGAAAAAGAAAAAAGTATAAATTGGCCATTTTAGAAAGGGGCTGTTTATAAAATAATCGGCTATTAAGGCTAAAGTAAAACAAACAAAATATATGGGTAGGTATTTACTTCTTAAATGCCACCTAAACAATGATTCTTCTAATAAAGGAGCTAAAATACAAGCAGTAAGCAGCGCTACAGTTAAACCGAGTTTTTTCAGAATATCGAATTTTTCAACATATTCATCTATAATTTCGAAATGAATCAGCGTATAATAAATGCCCATTGTTATGCCGGCAAATAATAAATCGAGTATAATCAACCATACTAGATCTCTCCAAAGAGATTTATTATCTTTACTGAGTTTTAGAAGTTTTGGCTTTTTTAAGAAATCCCAAAATGCTGAGAGCGTTTCAATCATTACTGTTTTGGATATTATTTTTAAATAATTTACGTTGTATCCGATATTGCTAACTTATGAAGATTTTTAACCTTTTTATTTTATTTTTTTCAATAACGTTTACCACCTATGCCCAGGATTTTATCGTTAAAAATAATGACGATGTCATCCGCGGAACCATAAAAGGCACGGATTATTTTTCTGTTTTTATTAGTGCCAACGATGAAGCCGATGTGATTTTGCCAGCAAAGGATGTTAAAAATTTCTTCTGGAATGGCGATAGCTTTGTGAGCAAAGGCTTTGCAAATGGGCGCAATTTCGAATATCGTTTTGTTAAGGTAATTGAAATGGGAACCGTAAATCTTTATTCTTTTGGTGGCGGAACCCTGGTTCCACAGGCAAAAGAGAAAAAGGTAAAATTCAGACCTTCAATTGGGATTGGAACAGGCACCGGAGGTTTTGGTGGCATGGGTATGGGCGGGGGCATTAGCATCGGCGGCGGACGTAATGCCGCACCGGAAAGACCTGCAGGCGCACCCACTGTTCGCTACTTTATTGAGAAACCTGGCGCAGGGCCATTACAGGAAGTACCGATGAAAGCAATAACCGACGACACCAAAAAAATGGAGGTTAAAAATATCCTGTTGCAGAAAATAGGCGATCAGCCTGCTTTAAAAGCTAAAGTTGAAGCCGGAACAGATTTTAATAGCAGAGATGTTATTGAATGGGTAAAGGAGTATAATGCTACAAAAAAATAAAATCAGGATTAATGAAGTTTGGGATGGAAAAATCGTTTAAGTAATATCATTAACCTTAAGTTTTATATAGATTTCTAAACTGATAGACTCATCATTTTTAATTTCGTAACCCTTTAGCGTTTCTTGATAATCAAAACCAATTTTTTTTAGTACCTTTTTGCTGTTCTCATTTTCTGTTTCAACCATGGCCTCGATTTTCCTTAAACCTAAATTCTCAAAGGCATAATTGCAAATGGGATTTGCTACCTCTTTAACGATTCCTTTCCCCCAATGTTCTGGCAACAGCCAGAAACCTATTTCAGCCTTTTGATCTGATTTATTTAGATCATTAAGTCCTATTCCACCTAAGAAAGTCAGTCTCTCCTTATCACAGATTGCCCACCAAATGCCTGTTCCATTCTTTTGAATTTCGTCAAACCATATAAGTTGATCTTTGGTGTGGGACAGGCTCATATAGCTTACCCCATAATAACGAATGACATCTGGATGGGATAATCCTTTAAAAACAAATGCCAGGTCGCTAGCGCAGAACTGCCTTAATAAAAATCTTTCCGTATGCAGTGTAAAGGAATCAAACATTATCTTGCACAGCAGTTTAACAAATGATCGTTTACCATGCCCGTTGCCTGCATAAACGCATAGCAGATGGTTGTGCCAAAAAACTTGAAGCCACGTTTTTTCATGTCTTTACTGATCTGGTCGGATAGTTCGGTTCTTGTCGGAACATCGCTCATTTTTTCAATGTGGTTTAAAATGGGCTTACCATCAGGAACAAAACTCCACATGTATTTAGAGAAGCTGCCAAATTCTTGCTGAATCTCCATAAACAGTTTGGCATTGGTAATGGCACCATTCACCTTTAAACGGTTACGGATAATACCTTCGTCGTTCATTAACCTTTCTGCATCTTTTTCGGTAAAAGCAGCAACCTTATTCACATCAAAATCTACAAAAGCTTTACGGTAGTTTTCGCGTCTTCTGAGAATGGTAATCCAGCTTAAACCAGCCTGTGCGCCTTCGAGGATTAAAAATTCAAATAAAATTTTATCATTATAAACAGGCTTTCCCCATTCTTCATCGTGATATTTGATGTAGAGGAGATCGGAAGTGGCCCAGCTACAGCGGACTACGGAGTCCTTAGTCGTGAGTCCAGAGTCGTGAGTCATATTATGCGAATTGAGTTGGGAGTTTTTAGTTTGAAACTTCACACAGGTTACATTTAATGGTAGGTTTGTTTCAAGGGTTTCGTACTTCTCAAAGAGAAATCTCAAATGGAGATCGTCACCCTGATCCGATAGCTATCGGATTTATTTCAGGGTCTTTATCTCTAATTGATTTTCACAAAAGATGCTGAAATAAATTCAGCATGACGTGTACACTGAAGATTCTAAACTCCCAACTCCGAACTCAACTCATCCCAATACTCTACAGCCCTCCTATAATGCGGTATTACAATGCTACCACCAACCAGGTTGGCGATCATGAAAATTTCGTTCATTTCATCATGATTTACGCCGGCATCGAAACATTTGCCCAGGTGGTATTTAATGCAATCATCACAACGCAAAACCATAGAAGCAACAAGACCCAACATTTCTTTTGTTTTAACATCTAAGGCTCCATCGGCATAGGTGGTTGTATCAAGGGCAAAAAAACGCCTAATATTCGTATTTGCCGTTTCCATAATCCTATCGTTCATTTTTTCACGATAGCCGTTAAACTCTTCTACAAGCTTTCCCATATTTTAAAAATCTTTTTTAACTGTTATTTGTTAAGGCTATAAACATTTGATTATGAAAATAATATCTCCAAAATTTCATGCGGTTTTAGATTACCTGTTAATTATGCTTTTGTTGGCTTCACCAGATGTTTTCGGTCTTTCTAAAACAGCCTCTACATTGGCTTATGCGTTAGGTATCGTTCATTTTTTATTAACGATCATGACTAACTTTAGTGGTGGTATTTTTAAAGTTATCCATCTTAAACTTCACGGCCTTATCGAGTGTTTCGTTAGTGTTATACTTGTTGTTTTAGCGTTTACAATTTTTAAAGGGAATTTAGTAGACGAAATCTTCTTTGCCAGCTTTGGCCTATTGATTTTGATCATTTTTACCCTTACTGATTATAAACGGAATTTACCCGTTATATTGTAATTTCTTCCAGCGGATTCCAGAATACTTGTTTAAAGTTTACCACCTTATCATTTTTCACTTCAACACCTTCTTTTTTTAGCAGTTCTTCCATTAACGCTGGTGGCTTGAAGTGAAACTTACCGGTAAGCAGGCCACTACTGTTTACTACCCGATGTGCCGGTACCTGCGGATGGGCTGTTCCGGCATACAGCATAGCATGTCCGACCATTCTTGATGATTTTGCCGCACCTAAACTTTTCGCGATAGCGCCATAAGACGTAACCCTTCCTTTCGGAATTAACCGGGCAATCTCATAAACCTGTTCGTAAAAGTTGATATCCATTATTCAAAAGAAAATTGAATATAATTAATATTTTTATCGTGCAACAAGTATTTCTTCTCGTAATAGGTTTTGATCGATAATACCTCATCAACCAGATCTGAAGTATACAGATGATCGGTATTTTTATGCACAGGTAAATTCAATTCTGCAACTTTTTCGCAAGTGTATGCATATAACTGATCATTATCGGTTTTCAAATTAACACATCCACCCGGTTTTAAAACCAGTTTATAACGATTCAGGAATGCCGGAAAAGTTAAACGTTTTTTCTCACGGCTATCCTGTGGCTGTGGGTCGGGAAAGGTGATCCAGATTTCGTCTATTTCCCCCTCATTAAAGTAGTCCAATAAGTTTTCAATCTGTATCCTTAAAAAAGCAACATTATCAATTCCATCTTCAATAGCGGTTTTGGCCCCGCGCCAGATGCGGTTACCTTTATAATCAACACCAATGAAATTCTTCCCTGGGAACAGCCTGGCCAGATTTACTGAATATTCGCCTTTTCCACAGGCCAGTTCCAGCACAATAGGGTTTGTATTTTTAAAATGTGCTGAAGCCCAGTTCCCCTTTAAAGCTTTTCCTTGTTCTAATTGATATACGTTTGCGAATGTTTCTATTTCTGCAAAACGCCTAAGTTTATCTTTACCCAAAAGTTTTTTTTCTGCAAAAATACAATTAAATCAATAATCGAAGTTTCTTTTGCTGTAAAGATTAGCGGCAATCTTCTTTAGTAATCGTATTTTTGTAACCTATAAAAATTACTGTGGAAAAAAACGCGAAAATATATGTTGCAGGCCATCGCGGTATGGTAGGTTCGGCCATTTACCGCAAACTGCAAAAAGAGGGTTACGAAAACATTATTACCAGAACGTCAGAAGAGCTTGATCTGCGCAACCAGCAGGCAGTTACCGACTTTTTTGCCGCAGAAAAGCCAGATTATGTTTTTCTTGCAGCAGCAAAGGTGGGTGGCATTGAAGCCAACAATACCTACCGGGCCGATTTTCTTTACGAGAATTTAGCCATACAAAATAACGTAATCCACAATGCTTACGTAAATGGTGTTAAAAAGCTTATGTTTTTGGGCTCAAGCTGTATTTATCCTAAAATGGCGCCACAACCCTTAAAAGAGGATTACCTTTTAACAGGTACTTTAGAACACACCAACGAGCCTTATGCCATTGCCAAAATTGCAGGGATTAAAATGTGTGATGCCTATCGCGCTCAGTATGGCTGTAATTTTATTTCTGTAATGCCAACAAATTTATATGGCTTTAATGATAACTATCATCCTCAAAATTCGCATGTTCTACCTGCTTTGATCCGTAAGGTACATGAGGCAAAAGTTAACGATAAAAAAGAAGTTGTGGTTTGGGGTTCTGGCGCACCGATGCGCGAGTTTTTATTCGCCGATGATTTAGCAGACGCCTGTTATTTCTTAATGCAAAACTATAATGAGCCAAATCTGATCAATATTGGTACCGGGCACGATTTAACCATTAAAGATCTGGCTTTGCTGATTGCAGCTGTTTTGGGTTTCGATGGGGAACTGGTATTCGATGCCACTAAACCAGATGGCACGCCGCGTAAATTAATGGATGTGAGCAAACTCCATAGTTTGGGCTGGAAACATAAAATTGAGCTTAGAGAAGGTATTTCCCTGGCTTATCAGGATTTCGAAAGCCGGTACTAAATGAATTTTACAATGGTGGGGCTTGTCTTATAAATATAGAATTGTCAATCCTGAGCTTGCCGAAAGACCAGTTTTAAATGTCTTACATGGCATTCGATACTTCGTCAAGCTCAGTACAGGCTAAGCTCGACGTGCCAAATCTGATGGAATTACAATTTATGATATAGCCTCATTTTTATTTACACCTTATTTTTTAACACGAGGATTATAAATGGCTACTGCCACCCGGCTATCAGCACAGCCATAGTATAAAAACCACTTATTTTTGAAATAAACCAGCCCTTCAATAAAAACCGTACCAGAGGGGTACTGTCCGCTTTTTTCGAACGGCGCAGTAGGCACGAAAAAAGGTTGATCGAGCCGCGCAATCACTTTTGAGGGATTTTTCAGGTCGAACAACACCTGTCCGGCCGAATAGGTATTGGCAACATAATTAGCATCTCTTTCGCCATCGCCCCTGTTTTTGCCATTATACAAAACTAAAATACCTTTATCTGTAACAATGGCCGGCGGACCGCATTCGGTCAGGTCGCTATCAAAATGTTTTTTTCGGGGTTTCACAATTAAATCCAGATCACCTGCTGTGTTTAAAGCCGGCTGCCAGTTGATGAGATCAACAGAGGTCGCAATATTCATGAAACGTTCGCCCCAGTACATCATGTATTTACCGTTTATTTTGGCAATAATCTGTTTACCGTTTTCTAACCTCGTAACAATTGAACCGGATTTGCATTTGAGATCTTTAAATTTACCATTATAGGCTTTACTAAACGCAGGGCCGTGTTTGTCCCAGTGTTTTAAATCTTTGGAAGTAGCTACTGCCAGGCGGAATATATTGCGGTTCCATTGCGTATACAACATTACATATAACCCCTCTGCTGTAACAGCAATGCGCGGGTCTTCACAACCACCCGGCCATTCGTTTGCCTTCTGCTCATCTTCGTCCGGATAGAGTACTGGTTCAGGATTGCGTTTCATTTTAATCCCATCATTGCTTTCCGCAATTCCTATTCTGGACGTACGCATGCCTATTCCAGTGCCAGAACGATCCTCACTGCGATATAGTACATAAATCTTATTTTGGTGTACCGTAGCGGCCGGATTAAACACATCACCAGCTTCCCAGGGTATTTTTTGTTTACTCATCGGGTCGAAAAAAACACTTTCTGCTTTTGGCGAAATAATGGGATTTACATTTTCTGTCCTTACAAATGGTCCTAATGCCCACTCGGGGAGTTTAGTCTGAGCGTTTACCGCAATGGCTAGCGGAAGAAAAACGACAAGTAGGAATAAGCGAAAACTGGTTCTATTCATAAAACTAAAATACTAATTAATCTGCTTAGATGGTGATAGTATAATTACCCTAAATTAAATCAATCAGATTAAAATAACTGATCAACCTTTTGTTTAAACGGCTCATTTTAATTAAAATTTCCCGGTTCAATCTATTCAGAATTAACGATGTAGTTATTCCAAATGTAAAACGTTTTCCATTATAGTTAAAATTGATATATTTGACATCATCAATCAATTTTGCCTATATGACTTTAGTTCAGCTCGAATATATTGTTGCCGTAGATACTTATAGAAGTTTCGTAACCGCAGCTGAAAAGTGTTTTGTAACTCAGCCTACCTTAAGTATGCAGGTGCAAAAACTGGAGGAATTAATTAGCGTTAAAATTTTCGACAGAAGTAAACAACCTGTAAGTCCGACAGAAATTGGTGCACAGATTATTGCACAGGCCCGAATCATCCTACAAGAAAGCGGGAAAATTAAAGAACTGATTAGCAGTCAGCAACAAGATGTACTTGGCGAACTGAAAATTGGAGTAATCCCAACTATCGCCCCATACTTACTACCTGAAGTGATTTCGGCCATGCTGGATAAATATCCGGAATTGAAACTTTTGATCTGGGAATATACCACTGAAGACATTATCCACCACCTAAAAACCGGTGTGCTCGATTGCGGTATTTTAGCTACCCCATTAACTGACCCGAACATTACGGAAATACCGTTATATTACGAAAATTTTGTAAGCTATATCAGCAAAAACAGTAAGCTGTATAAAAAGAAGGCTCTTGATGCCGAAGACCTGAACGACGAAAATATCTGGCTCTTGAATGAAGGTCATTGCATGCGCAATCAGGTATTAAACATTTGCCGCTCTACAAAAAACAATAGATTGCAGGGATTAGAGTATAATACCGGCAGTGTAGAAACCCTAGTGCGTATGGTTGATTTAAATGGTGGGGCTACCTTACTACCTGAACTGGCCATAGCCGAGCTTAACGCTAAACAATCCAGCAAAATACGCCATTTTAAATCGCCTGAACCTGTACGCGAGATTAGTTTGGTTACACACAAAAACTTTATTAAAAAACGAATGCTTAATGCTTTAAAAGACGAGATTTTAGCCATTATACCTAAAGCAATGAAGCAGAAAAAGAAAAAAGATGTGGTGGGAATTTAGCTTTCTTGCGAGGTTTAAGAGGATAGAGCGTAGGAAAAACTTACCAAGTCTATCGCCGCATTCATAAACACTGCTAAAACAATCGGAACTGCGAAAAACTACAATGCCCAGGCAAAGATTGAAAAAAATCAACATTTATCCCCAAAATATTGCTTCCTAAGGAATAAGTATCACTTAATAGCTGGAAAGATGCTGAAATAAATTCAGCATGACGATCGCCTTAGGAATATGTTTAATAAAAAATAAATGCGTCCATGATAAGATAGTTATCGGACGCAATAGGGATAAAGATACTTCCTCCCACAGGATTACTGATTTTGTTTCTCTACCGGAGGTGCAGATAATAATCCTTTAATATCACTTTCTACTTCTTCCTCTTCGCCTTTTTTCTTTTTCTTGTTCTTAGATTTTAATCCTTTGCCACTTAAACGCTCCTCAATAATTTTATCATATTCGGTTTGTTGCTCCGGCCTTAAAACATTGCGGATATTTTTTGAGGTTTCGTTCTGAAGTTTGTAAAATTTATCTACATCCTCCTCACGAGAGTTACCTGCCTGTTGCCTTTTAATTAAATCAGCCTGTTCTTTAGCCTGGTTGTAAGTAAAACTGTAGATTACACTTTTTTGCGTACCATTAAGTTTTAATCGTTTCTCCAGATCATCAACATTCTTCTGTGCAATTTCTGCTGGGGTAGGTACTTTATTCTGTTGTGCACGCACTAATCCATTTACACCAACAATAATTAAAAATAAGATTACAAGCCTTTTCATTCCGAATATTTTATATGCGAAGTTACTTAATTATCTTAAAACAAGAAAGTCCCGGTTTGCACCGGGACTGCTCTTAAATTTTATAGAATGTTAGCTTACAAAGCTTTTTTGTAAAGTTCTGCAACAGCATCCCAGTTAATTACATTCCAAATTGCCGCTAAATAATCAGGGCGTTTGTTTTGGTATTTTAAGTAATAAGCATGTTCCCAAACATCGATACCCAAAATTGGTGTTCCTTTTACCTCAGCAACATCCATTAAAGGATTATCTTGATTTGGAGTAGAAGAAACCTGAAGTTTTTTATCAGCACCTACTGATAACCAGGCCCATCCTGAACCAAAACGGGTAGCACCAGCTTCTTGTAATTTAGTTTTAAGATCAGCAAACGAACCAAAAGTTTCGTTAATTGCTTTAGCTAAATCGCCAGTTGGCTCACCACCTTTATTTGGTCCTAAAATGTTCCAGAATAAAGAGTGATTATAATGACCACCACCATTATTTCTAACAGCAGCAGGAAATTTTGAAATGTGTTTTACAATTTCTTCGATGCTTGAATTTGCCTCTGGCTTACCTTCTAATGCTTTATTTAGGTTGGTAACATAAGCCTGGTGGTGTTTATCATGGTGAATCTCCATGGTAGTTTTATCAATATGCGGTTCTAATGCATCGGTTGCGTAGTGTAACGCAGGTAATTCAAAAGCCATAACGTTTTATGTTTAAAGATTTAAAAATATTTCTTGTAGCAAATATAACATTAGAACGTTAAGATTTGTTCATGTTATTATCATCAAATCATTTTCCGGGCTAATGCTATCATGTTGAAGATTCTAATATTGGAAGGTTTTTGGAAAATCAGCATCTTCTCCTTTGGCAACGAAGGATGCTCAATATTAGCGATTGAATGGCCGTAACAGCGCTTAATGCATTACAAATGCGCGGGTCAATAATCCTTGTTAAAAACAAGGACAATTAGACTAACTACCTTTTCTTAGCAAAAAAGTCCTTCATCAATATCCCGCACTCCTCCGCCATTACACCACCTTTTAATACCGTTTTAGGATGAAGCAGGTTTGTATTTTTGGAGATAAACCCTCTTTTTTCTTCTCTGGCACCATATACAATGCGGCCAATCTGTGTCCAATAACTTGCTCCCGCACACATTACGCAAGGCTCAATGGTTACATATAAAGTGCAATCTCTTAGGTACTTGCCACCAATAGTTTGTGCCGCAGAAGTGAAAGCCTGCATTTCGGCATGTGCAGTTACATCATTAAAGCGCTCAGTTAAATTATAACCACGGCCAATAATCCTGTTTTTACTTACCACAATAGCACCAATCGGAATTTCATCTTCAGCCAAAGCTTTTTTTGCTTCTTTCAAAGCCAGTTTCATATAATGAATATCTTCTTCTTCAGGATCGGTATTTTCGAAATTGTAAAAACTCATGAGGCAAATATAGGGTAATAATGGCCAAAAAGACTTCCGAAGGTTCCAAAGGCAAAGGGCCGGCAAAACTGCTGAAGTCTAAGTTGAAAATTGGTTAGGTTTTGGAGCGCAGCATCAGCGCTTATCGGCTGCTTCAGTCCTGCTTTACGCTCCAAGTCCTCTCCCGGTGAAAAACCGGGATTGCGGGCTTTCTGCTGCAATCAGGGCTAATTGGCCGCAGCAATTACGTGTAAACTTCGGAAGCTAACTATTAAACCAATTTACTTCCGTTCGGCACCTCACGCTCCACCGTAGTTAATACGATATCGCCATTTTCATCGGCAAAACCGGTCACTAAAAATTCTGACATAAATTTGCCGATCTGTTTTTTAGGGAAGTTTATCACGGCAACAATCTGTTTTCCGGGTAATTCTTCCAATGTATAATGTTTGGTAATTTGCGCGCTGCTCATTTTAATGCCAAATTCGCCAAAATCTACTTTTACCTTATATGCTGGTCTTCTGGCTTCAGGAAATTCGAAGGCTTCTAAAATAGTACCTACCCTCAATTCCACTTTTTCGAAATCGCCCCATGTAATCTGTTCCATGTATCATCATTCTATCTGGAGGCAAAAATATAAATTATCGGGCATTCCATATCCAGCTAAAAACAAATTATTGCGATTCAACCGTTTGCATTAATTTGACAGCTTTTTATAAAAAATTTGCGTTTTATATTTTTAGCACTATCTTTATGCAACCGTTTGCATAACCAAATATTAAAATTAGATGAAAGCATGTATTTATTAGGCATTGATTTAGGTACCTCATCCATTAAGGTAGCCATTGTTGATGCAGCTACACAAAAAAATATAACCTCCGTTCAATATCCGGAAGAGGAAACAGCCATTAAATCTTTACAGTCGGGCTGGGCAGAGCAATCACCTGATGATTGGTGGCACAATGTTCAACAAGCCATCCTCAAATTAAATTCTACAGGTCTTTTTGATCCAAAAGAAATTAAAGCCATTGGTATTGCGTACCAAATGCACGGATTGGTTGTGGTCGATCAAAACCAGCAAGCACTCCGCGATAGTATCATCTGGTGCGACAGCAGGGCAGTTGAACTGGGCAATAGTGCTTTTGAGGCAATTGGTCATGAAAAGTCCTTAAAACACCTGTTAAACTCTCCTGGCAATTTTACGGCATCAAAACTGGCCTGGGTTAAAACAAACGAGCCAGACATCTATAACCGCATCGATAAAATCATGCTCCCTGGCGATTTTATCGCCATGAAATTAACCGGAGAAATCACCACAAGTATTTCGGCACTATCTGAAGGTATTTTTTGGGATTTTGAAAACCATGAAATTTCTAAAGATGTAATGGATTATTATGGTATTTCGGGAAACCTGATCCCAACGGTTAAACCATTATTTTCGGAACATGGCTATTTAAAAGCCGATATTGCAAACGCATTAAATCTACCAGCCGGTATTCCGGTAGCGTACAAATCAGGCGATCAGCCGAATAACGCGCTTTCTCTAAACGTATTAAAACCTGGGGAAGTTGCCGCTACAGCCGGAACATCGGGCGTAATTTATGGCGTAAGCGATGAGCTTACTTACGATAAACAATCGAGAGTGAATACCTTTGCGCACGTAACTTATTCAGCAGAGAAAAAGCATACAGGCGTTTTGCTTTGTATTAATGGAACTGGTAGCATGTACCGTTGGGCAAAGCATATTTTCGCACCACAGTCTAGCTATGCCGACCTGAATATCCTGGCTTCAAAAGCACCAATAGGTAGTAATGGCTTAAAAGTACTTCCTTTTGGCAACGGTGCAGAACGGATGTTAAATAACCAATACACAGGGGCAGTGTTATTAGGGATCGATTTAAACCTTCACAATCAATCAGATATCTTCAGGGCGGTACAAGAGGGAATTGCTTTTTCTTTCCGTTATGGATTGGATATTATGCGCGAAAATGGCATGGAGCCTAAAGTTATCCGCGCCGGGAGGGCCAACCTGTTTTTAAGTGATGTATTTGCACAAACTTTTGTAGATGTTACCGGCATTCCAGTAGAACTTTACGAAAACGACGGCAGTGTAGGCGCAGCCTTAGGTGCAGGTATAGGTGCCAGCATTTTTAAAAACGCTGAAGAAGCTTTTAGCAACCACGAAGTAATCAAAACTTTAATACCGCAACATTCAACTGAGTACGAGCCAATCTATCAGGATTGGAAAAAAATATTAGAAAAACAATTAGCAAAATAAATTTGGTTCATGGCTCATGGTTTAATGTCACATCGATAAGTCGGCTATAAGCTATCAACCATTGACTAATTAACTATAGGCCGCGAGCCATCAACCCAAAAAAACAAAAAACATGACAAAAGTAGTAACCGGAGCAACGGAATTTTTCAAAGGCATTGAGCAAATCAAATTTGAAGGACTGGAAAGCGATAATCCATTAGCATTTAGATGGTATGACGCCAACAAGGTAGTAGCTGGCAAAACCATGAGCGAGCATTTTAAGTTTGCCTGTGCATACTGGCATTCATTTAATGGTAATGGCGCAGATCCGTTTGGAGGTGCAACACACGTTTTCCCATGGGATGAAAAAAAAGATGCGGTAGAACGGGCAAAAGATAAAATGGATGCCGCTTTTGAATTTATCACCAAAATGCAGATTCCATATTATTGTTTCCATGATGTGGATGTGGTAGATTATGGCGATGATGTTGCCGAAAACGAGCGCAGATTACAGGCCCTTGTTGAATATGCAAAACAGAAACAGGCAGACAGTGGTGTAAAATTATTATGGGGAACAGCTAACTTATTTAGCCATAAGCGCTACATGAACGGTGCCTCTACCAATCCGGATTTTCATGTACTGGCACATGGCGCTGCCCAGGTTAAAGCAGCTTTAGATGCTACGATTGCCCTTGGTGGCGAAAATTATGTTTTCTGGGGTGGAAGAGAAGGCTATATGAGCCTATTAAATACCAATATGAAACGTGAGCAGGAGCATTTGGCAAAATTCTTACATGCCGCTAAAGATTATGCACGCAAACAGGGTTTCAAAGGAACATTCTTTATTGAGCCAAAACCATGTGAGCCTTCTAAGCACCAATACGATTACGATGCAGCTACAGTAAAAGGCTTTTTACAACAATACGATCTGTTGGCAGATTTTAAGTTAAATTTAGAAGTAAACCACGCCACACTGGCCGGACATACTTTCCAGCATGAATTACAGGTTGCAGTTGATAATGGCTTATTAGGCTCTATCGATGCAAACCGTGGCGATTATCAAAATGGCTGGGATACCGACCAGTTCCCGAACGATATTAACGAGCTAACGGAAACCATGTTGATTATTTTAGAGGGTGGTGGCTTACAAGGTGGCGGTGTAAACTTCGACGCTAAAATCCGCCGTAATTCTACTGATCAGAAAGACTTATTCTATGCACACGTAGGCGGAATGGATATCTTTGCAAGGGCATTAGTTACTGCAGATGCCATTCTACAAAAATCTGATTACAAAAAAGTAAGGGCCGATCGCTATGCTTCATTTGATAGCGGAAAGGGTGCCGAATTTGAGCAAGGCAAATTAAGTTTAGAAGACTTAAGAAATTACGCTGCAGAAAATGGCGAACCAGAGGTACGCAGCGGAAAGCAGGAATATCTTGAAAACCTAATCAACAGGTATATTTAAAAGAGGCATAATCAAGAGTCGTCATTGCGGGGGAACAACGAAAAATTGGCCTTGCAATGACGATACCTCAGGTATGATCGTATTTTAAGGGAAGCTTGAATTAATAAACGTCACTTTAACATTTTTTAATTCAAAAAAAGCAGAGATTAATTTATGATTTTACTACATTTAGATTTCTAAACCAAATAACTTAAATGAAAGTCACAGATTACATTATTTTTCTAGCCTACTTTGCCATTGTAGCAATTTACGGTTTCTGGATTTACCATCGTAAAAAACAAAAACAGATGAGCAGCAAGGATTATTTTCTTGCAGAAGGTTCACTCACCTGGTGGGCTATTGGTACATCTTTAATTGCCTCGAATATTAGTGCCGAGCAATTTGTAGCCATGAGCGGCGATGGATTTAAAATGGGATTAGCCATTTCCACCTATGAATGGATGGCAGCTGCAACACTGGTCATTGTAGCCACATTTTTTATCCCCGTATATCTTAAAAATAAGATCTACACCATGCCACAATTTTTAAGTCAGCGTTACAATGGTACCGTAGCTATGATTATGGCTGTGTTTTGGTTGTTATTATATGTTGTGGTAAATTTAACTTCTATCTTGTATCTGGGTGCATTAGCTGTGAGCAGTATTTCTGGTATTGGCTTTTGGTATTGTATGATCGGCCTGGCCATTTTTTCTGTAATTATAGCTTTAGGCGGCATGAAAGTAATTGGTTACACGGACGTAATCCAGGTAGCGTTTTTAATTTTTGGCGGTTTAGCAACTACTTATTTAGCACTTAATTTAGTAAGTGATCATTTTGGTGGCCATGGCGTACTAGATGGTTTATCGTTCTTAAGAGAAAAGGCACCAGATCACTTCCACATGATATTCAAGAAAGATAGTGCCAATTATGCCTCATTACCAGGTATGACGGTATTGCTTGGTGGGATGTGGATTGTCAACTTAAACTATTGGGGCTGTAACCAGTACATCACCCAACGTGCATTAGGTGCTGATCTGAAAACGGCGAGAGCAGGTATCTTATTTGCTGCCTTTTTAAAGCTTTTAATGCCTTTAATCGTAGTATTACCGGGTATTGCAGTGTATATGTTATATCAGGAAAAAACAGGTATTGATGTGAATTCGATGATGCCTGGCGGAGAACTTCGTCCGGATAGGGCTTACCCTACTTTATTGAGTATTTTACCAACAGGACTTAAAGGTTTATCTTTTGCCGCTTTAACCGCAGCGATCGTTGCTTCATTAGCCGGTAAAATCAATAGTATCTCTACCATCTTTACCCTTGATATCTTTAAGAAACACATTAATGTAGAAGCGAGTGAGAAAAAACTGGTCAGTACCGGACGTGTGGTTGTAATTATTGCAATGGCTATCGCAATCGCTATTTCACCTTTCTTAGGTATCGATAAAAAAGGTGGTTTCGAATTTATTCAGGAGTATACAGGTTTTGTAAGTCCTGGTATTTTTGCCATGTTTATATTGGGTTTCTTCTGGAAAAAAACCACTTCAAATGCAGCTTTATTTGCAACCATCGGTGGTTTTGGTTTATCGGTATTGCTGAAATTCTTGCCAGGAATGATGGACTTGTCTTTCCTTCACAATTTTGGATTCTCGGTAGCCAATGCAGATGGCGTTTATGAAATACCTTTCCTGGATAGAATGGGAATTGTATTTGTAGTCTGTATAATCGTGATGTTTGCCATCAGTATGTTCGAAAATAGCAAAGGCGATAAATCTAATGGTTTAGAAGTCGATTCTAGCATGTTCAAAGTACATCCTTCATTTGCCGTTGGATCAATCATTGTGTTCGGAATCTTAGTTGCCCTTTACTCTACTTTCTGGTAAAATTAAAAGTCAATGATATCTACAAGGCTCGTAATGAAAATTGCGGGCCTTTCTTGTTTTCAACTAAGGGTAAAACAATGCTTAATTTCATCAATCCGGAGAGACGCTGCGCTTAACTCTTCTGGTAAGATGGTAGTTAGATAGTAGCAGAACCAGGCCAAAATAGCCCTGATTGAAGTGGAAGCCCGCAAGCGAAGCATGAGCACGGACTTGTAACGGAAAGCAGGACTAAAATAACCGATCAGCACTGTAATTGCGCTTCAAAAAAAATAGATATAATGGTTTAGATCATTTGATTAACCAAACTAGCTAACTCGAACTTACCTCGATAAAATTGACCTCTGTTTAACTCGAAATATTGAGTTTGAAACCTCAATTTTATTGGTTAACCGTAGAGATGCTGCGCTTAACTCTACGGACAGTAAAGGCATGAAATTATTGTGCGCAAGGCCCGTCAGGAATTTCTTTACTGATTTTAATCACTTTCATCACCACTAAAGTCGAATCAAAATCACTGGAAACGATACTGGTATCAGATTTCGCAAAATAACCTTCCAACTCTACGTATACTGGCTCGTAGGGCTTTTCGAAACCTAAATTGCTATAAGAAAGTTCTAAATTTTTTACGCTGTCTTTTACCCAATACTCTCGCCCGTCTTCGCATAAGGTAAAAGATTTTACTTCAGGACCAAAACTATACAAACCTTTAACAGTTTTCAGGTTACTTTTTTCTCCTTCGGCTTTATCGTTCCTGTTACAAGCTGTAGCGGCTACGCCAAGGAGCACAACGAATACAATTGCCTGTTTAAATAACTTCATTTTATATAGTTTGATTAATTTGATCTATCTTTTTAACACTTAAATTGGATGACAAAGCAGATGCCAAAAATGAGAAGATGCCTACCGTAACAAAGACTAAAACAAAATCTTTCCATTTTAATGCAATTGGATAAGAACTCACCAGTGTTTTGTTTACCTCATCTCCCATTTTAATAAAACCATAGGTATGCTGAAAATAATAAAATATAATTCCTATAATTAAACCCAGCAGGCAGCCAGACATGGTAATCATCATTCCCTCAAATAAAAATATTCGTTTGATTAATTTTTTGCCCGCGCCTAAACTGCTTAGAATGGCAACGTCTTTTACCTTATCAATTACCAACATGGTTAACGACCCTATAATGTTAAATATAGCGATAACGAGGATAAAAGTAAGGATAATATACACGGCCCATTTTTCGGTGTTTAAAATGTGGTATAGCGATTTATTTTGCTCGGCCTGATTTCTGACTTCATAATCTTTACCAGCCTTTTCAATTATTTCGTTTTTAAAATCATCTACATCAACACCAGGCTGCAGATTGATCTCAATAGCAGACACATTTTTGTCTTCTCCAAGTAGCTCGCGGGCGAAACCGAGCGGAACAATGATCCCATTATCAAAATCTTGTTGTACCTCAAAAACACCACTTACCCTAATATTCTTTACCACAAAATCGTCGGCCGGATTTATTGTATTTACAGCGATATTTTTCTTTGGCGAATAAATTTCCAGTTCGGTAAAAGGATCAACCGTATTAACAGCCAGATAACTTTGTAAAGCCGAACCAATCACGGCATTATCACCACTCTTATTATGCAGTATAAAACGGCCTTCTTTAATGGTACTGTCTAATTTGGCGTTTTTTAAATAATCCAAACTTACCCCTTTGATCATCCCAACAGCCTGCTTGTTATTGTATTTTAACAAGGCGTTTTCTTGCAACACCTCAGTAAAAGCAGCAACATCCTTATTTTTTCTGAGCTGATTAAAATAGCTTGTATTGGGATCAAAGGTTTTGCCCTTGGTTGGCGTAATCGCAATTTGCGGTGTAATGGTATCGAACATATTCAATACCACAGTTTCCAGACCGTTAAATACCGAAAGGATAATAATTAGAGCTGCGCTCCCCACCATTACACCTACCATTGATATGCCCGAAATCAGGTTAATGGCATTGGTTGATTTTTTGGCAAAAAGATACCTTTTGGCAATGTAAAACGATGTATTCACAGCAGTAAAGATAAATAAAAGGTTGAGGGTTTAAAGGTAAAAGGCTTAAGGTTATAAACCCTTTAAAAATTATAAACCGTTAATTCCCCTAAAAAAACGGGTTATGTTGTTTTTCAAAACCAATGCTTGTTGCTGGTCCATGGCCAGGATAAACTTTGGTTTCATCAGGTAAGACAAAAAGCTTATCGGAAATGTTTTGGATTAATTGCTGATGGCTACCGCCTGGCAAATCGGTACGGCCGATACTACCGTAAAAAAGCACATCACCGCCTATTAAAATATGATCGGCAGCGCTATAAAAACATAAATGTGCCGGGGAATGTCCGGGAGCAAAAATTAAAGTCAGTTCGCTATTGCCAAAAGAGATAGTTCCTGTTTCGGGTAAAAATGTATCTGGTAAAGGGGATACCTCATAACGGGTAAAGCCCATTGATGGCGCATAACCGGGAACCGCATTTAAAATCGGTAATTCGCCCTGATGAAACTGTGGTTTTAAGCCATAGGTTTCGTACACAAATTTATTGCCGAAAACATGATCAAGATGGCAATGTGTATTAAGTAATAAAACAGGTTTTAAACCTTCCTGTTTAATGAAAGCCGCCAATTCATTTTGCTCAACCCCTTCGTACATACCCGGATCGATAATGACACATTCTTTGGTTTCATCGTAAAGCACATAGGTATTTTCGCTGTAAGCGTTAAAGGTAAAGGTTTTTATTGTAATCATAATTCTTAGAAAAAGCCTGTTTCCAAAAACAGGATAATCATTAATAAATTAATTTTTCCACCTGAAGGTAGAAATCAAGGTATCGATATCTTTTTTAATAAATTTAACAACGGGCTCAATAGAATCGTATTGTGGACGTTCATTAAAGTATAAAGCCCCTCTAAAATAATGTTTAGCACTATCTGTTAAAAAAAACTGAACAGAAGAAGCCGTATTCCCCTCAATGGCGTAGTAAATGCCATAAACTTTGCGGTCAGGGTAGTTGATGATCTTCTGATCAATCGCACTTGCCTTTATGGTATGTTTGAAAGCCAGCTTTCTTGCATCTTCTACCATTTCATCATATTCGCGCTTACCCGAAACATCGTAATAAGTTAAATGCAAGAAGCCATTAAACTGTTTAAAGTGTAAATTGTACCAGTCCTTTTGAGCATCGCGGCTTTGATCTTGCTCTATTACGGAATAGGTAGGATATTTGAACGTAAAGGGAACAGGCCTGGTAAATGTTGTATAGGTTTTTTCAGGAAATATGATCCTAAAGTAAGCTTTTGGCTTAGGGCTATAATCATGATCCTGACAAGCTGTTATGAACAAAAGCATTACAAATAGAACACAGATCAGTTGTTTTAGTTTCATAGCATATTATCAAAGATTGTTTCCGTGATCGTCGGGAGCAGGCTATAGCTAATCTAGCAGCTACGGCAAGGATATCATTATTTATTCCAGATTGCCCAAGCTTTTTCGGCTTGTTTGTAAAGCATTTCCAAACCGTTTTCAACTGCCGCACCACGTTCAGCAGCTTTTGCCAAAAATGCGGTCTCGAGCGGATTGTACACTAAATCGTATGCCAGATGCCCTGATCCAACTAAACTGTAATCAATTTCGGGAAAGGTATCAATATTTGGCGACATCCCCAAAGGCGTGGTATTGATTAACAACTGGTGAGAAGTTAAAATTTCTGGTGTAATTTCTGAATATAGAATAGCACCAGGAACAGCAGTTCTTACCACCACCTGGTATTCGATATTCAACTTTTCTAAAACGTACTTTACCGCTTTTGCAGCGCCTCCATCACCAAAAACAAGCGCTTTTGTATGTTGCGGCTTTAACAAAGGTTTTAGCGACTCTTCAAAACCATATGCATCGGTATTATAACCTTTTAAATAGGTTTCACCTTCAAAGTTTTTGATCGAAATGCAATTTACGGCACCAATTTTTTCTGCAGCTTCATCTACCTCATTTAAATAACATAGCACGTTCACTTTATGCGGAATAGTAACATTAAGGCCACATAGTGATGGATTCTCACTTAGCAGATCAGGCAGCATTTTAATATCGGCAATAGGAAAAAGCTCATATTGATGATCGGTAATGCCCTCATTCTGAAATTTCTCAGTGAAATATTTTTTCGAAAAGGAGTGAGAAAGCGGATACCCGATTAGACCGTATGTTTTCATATTGATATAACAAGCAAACCTTACAGATTTTTGAAACCTGTAAGGTTTATTTAACTATGCGTCTCGAAACGACGAATTTTGTCTTTATTTTACCTGGTTAAGGAAATAGTCGAAAGTATCTCCTCTTAATCCTAAACGAATGGTTTCTAAAGGAATTACTTCGGCCGGGGCAATATTGCCCAGGTTTACATTGCTACCGATTAATTTAATAAACCAAACCTGCTGCTCTTTTTGAGGAGCCTCCCAGATAATGGTTTCTTCAGGAATCTGCGTTAAAATTTCATCAACCAATCCTTCTCTTACTTCGCCGCTTCCACGGTAAATACCTACATTACCACCTTCCCGGGCTTCTGCAATTACTTTCCAGGAACCTGCCTCAAGTTCGGCCTGCATTAATTTAATCCATTTATATGGCGCAAATATTTTGGCGGCATCTTTACTGCCAACTTCAGAAATTACGGTTACCTGCTTAGAAAGTTCGCTGATAAAACCACATTTTTTGTCGTGTTCAATTTCTATGGATCCATCAGATACTTCTGCATACTCCATTCCGTATTGATCTAAAACACGCTGATAATCTGAAAACTGGTTACGGATGATAAAGGCTTCAAATAACGTTCCTCCGAAATAGGTAGGAATGCCTGCACTTTTATATAAAGCTAATTTTTCTTTAAGGTTTGGTGTTACATGCGATGTTGCCCAACCTAATTTTACGATATCAGTATGTACGCCGGCAACTTCAATAAAATCTTCAACCTGGCGTAGGCTCAATCCCTTATCCATAACCATGGTTAAGCCTTTTTGGCGCGGTTTAGCTGGACGTTCGGGAACGTTTAATAATGGATAATTCATATGCGTACAAAAGTGAAAAAAATTTTGAGATTTATTTGTTAAATTTTTCTCACAAGGTCGTTACCTTATATATCTGTTTATAACATTCAGAATAGCACTATTATCCTGTAATTGCGGTAAATATTCAAACAATATATAGTGTTTATCAGGGTCGGTTGTTAAAGCCGTTTCTAAATATCCAAGTGCATCGCCATAATTTCCCAAGGCAAAAAGATAGGCTACCATCCGATAATACAGTTCTGCAGCTTCCGGGTTATTCTTAATGGCCTCGGCCATTGTTTCTGCTGCTTCTAATAATTTTCCCTGCTCGTAAAGTACGGTACTAAAATCCAGCCAGGCTTCAATATCCAAAGGATTATACTCCAATACTTTTTCGTATGCTTCTATCGATTCGTCAATCTGGCCTAATTTATAATAAGCATCGGCCATAGCGAACCAGAAATCTGCATTCTCAGCCTCTAAATCAATTGCTTTTTTATAAAAATGTAATGATTCAAAATAACGCTCTTCAAAATTCAGTGTAACTCCAATCCCAAACCAGGCATCAGCCATTTTAGGATCCATTTTTACCGATTTTTTATAGTAAGAACGGGCTTCGTCCATTTTCTCCAGCTTCTCGTAACATTCGCCAATGGCACAATAAGTATCGGCATTAGGCGGTTCGTATTCGAAAGTCTGCTTGTAAACCGCTATCGCTTCATCGTATTTATCAAGTTGCACAAGCGCATTTCCTTTGTTGAAATAGGCTGAACTGAAATCTTCTTTAATTAAGATGGCGTAGTCGTAAGCGTCGATTGCTTTTTCGAAAAGGTTCAGTTTGTGGAAACTATTACCCAAATTGTACCAGGCCGCGTAAGAATAGGGATCGGTATCAATGTATTGCTGATAAAATTTGATACTTTCTTCTTGTTTATCTAACACATCGTAACAGAAAGCAAGTTCATATAAACCATCCTGGTTTTCCATATTCTGCTCTAAACTGAGCTTGATATAGGTAATGGCGCTTTCGTAATCGCCCATGCTCTGGTAAACATAAGCCATCTGTAATAAAATTTCATCCGTACTTTCGGCCAGCCCCAAAGCTTTTTCATAGTTTTGTAAAGCCTCATCAAAACGTTCAGTATTTTGAAAAATATTACCGCGCAGCAAATAAATATCTGGCTCAGAAGACTCTAAAAGTTCGGCCTTTTGCAAAGCAATAAAAGCTTTTTCGTTGTTGTTGGTTAAGATGTAAAGATGAGCCTGTTTAATTAAAAATACTGTTGCATAAGGGTGTTGACTGATTGCAAAATCAACTACCTGCAAAGCTTTGACCGGATCATTTTTCTCAATGTAAAAATCTACAATGTATTCGAATGCACCTGCGTCGAAAAAATACTGATCCTGGTTCCGGAGCATTTCTTCGTAACGTTCTACCGAGCGTTGTGCATCTTCGTTGGATTCAAAAAAGAATTCTTCTTCCATATATTATACTATTAAAGAACCGTGCCAATTAGCAGAAAAACACATGATAAGTTTAACGATTTTAATTATCCGTTTTTAAAATAATTATTAACACCAACAGACAAAAACAATGTAAACAGCTGAAAATAAAGCGTATTAACTGTAATTAAGATGTGTGGATAATCGATGGATTTTTTGCAAGATCGCGGTTCCTTTTCCCTTCTTTTACAAAAATACTATAAATTTATGGTATATACGTAATGAAGAAGTCATGAAAGGATTAGTCATTTTTATCCTTTTTACTATGTTTTGTTACTCAAAGCTTTGCACAGCGTGATGAGGAAGCCGCGGTTAAAAAAGCGGTAATAAGCCTTTCGAAGGGATGAGAACTTTGGGCAGTACTTTAACAAGGATGCTTTTGCGAAAAGTGCCATCATGCAAACAATAGTTGAAAAGGATGGAAAAGTAAATGTCCGAACTGAATCGGTGGGCAATTTTGTCAAATTTATCGGAATGCCCCACCAGCAAAAATATGATGAATGCATTGTTTTACCAAAATACTAATTGATGGTGCTCTGACTTCGGTTTGGACAGACTATAAATTTTACCTGGGCGAAAAATTTAGCCATTGCGGAGTAAATCCCTTCCAATTGGTTAAAGGCGATAAAGGCTGGCAGATTGTTTATCTCATTGATACGAGGAGAAAAACTGGATGTAAGTAAGCCATCAGCTTTTATTGTAACGTATTGTAATATTTGCAGATTTTAATCAGGTCATCTTCCTGTTTTAGATCCAGTTGTTCGTTTTTGATGTAAGCAGTTATTTGTTCCTTTTTATCGGCCAAAACCGTTGTAATATTTTTTGTTGAAGGTACAAATTTTTGAATTGTTCCGACTTTACTGCTGAAATATGCAGCATGCTGTGCAAGTTTGTCGGTTTTTTTCTTTGTAAACCAGTCTTCCACTATTTCTTTTTTAGCTGAGTATTTTTTTAGCAGTGTAACGTTACCTTCAGCAACTGCTTCATAAAAACCTTCTGCCTGACCGAATTTTAATTTGATGAATTGGTGAGAATTGCCAGTAGAATCAAGCAGTTTGAAAGATTGCACGGAATCCTGAATGGCATAAACATTTTCATTTTCTGTGTATTCCAACTGTTGCGTTTCCAGGTTATACCTCACATTTTTGATATCAAACACTTTCTGACTCACGGTTTTAATGATCCCATTAGCGTACTTAGTGTTAAAATAAGGGCTTCCTTCAACAGGATTTTTTACCACTGATTTTAAAAGTGGTTTTGCGCCTGAACCAACTGTAACATTCTGTGCAAAAATATAAGTAGTGAGGCCGATTAAAATGAGAATCAAGAAAAGTTTTTTCATGGTTGCGTTTATAAGACAGAAATTTTGTGTATTTCGATTGGTTCTTTGTGCTGACATTGTAATGAAAATTGAAAAAAATGAGAAAAAAAAGCTAAAAATAAGTTGATTTTCTTTCAGATATCAGTCATAATTCAAAATTACTAAAACATTTTAGTGATTATTTAAACTAAATTTATAACATTTTCAAGATAATCATGATTTTTTTTGATTTATTGACAATAAAAACTGTAATTCGCGAATTATTAACTTAAACTAACTTCTAAAAAACTATGAGAAAACTCGTAATGTGTTTATTCATGTTTTTATTTTGCGGCATTATAGAAACTAATGCTCAAAGTAAAAATATTACTGGTAAAGTAGTTGCATCTAACGATGGTCTTCCGCTTCCAGGAGTAACAATCCGTGTAAAGGATACAAAAAAAGCCACCACAACAGGTTCCGATGGTAAATTTTCCATCAATGTCAGTCCGAATGACGTCCTTCAGTTCGCCTACATTGGATCTTTGCCAAAAGAAATTACGGTTGGTACACAATCAAATCTCGTTGTTAGCTTAGAGCCCGATTCGAAAACTTTAAGTGAGGTGACCATTTCTACCGCATTGGGTATTAAACGTAAGCCAAAAGAAATCGGTTATGCCACGCAGCAGGTAACCGGTAAAGCATTAACGGCAAGCAGACCCACCAATTTAGCAACGGGTTTATCAGGAAAGGTTGCCGGTTTACAGATTAATCAGGCTAATAACCAGATCGATGCAGGCGATCAGGTAAGGGTGGTATTGCGTGGTAACCGGTCGTTTACCGGTAACAACCAGGCGCTTTTGGTTTTAGATGGTATTATTGTGCCATTGAGCCAGTTGAACTCAATTAACCCGAACGACATTGACAATGTAAACATTTTAAAAGGTGCAAATGCTGCTGCACTTTATGGTTCAGATGCTTCTAACGGTGTAATTATTGTGAGCACCAAGAGGGGGGCTTCTGAAGGAGGAGGCATTAGCTATACTAATTCCACTTTACTAAATCGTTTAAGTTACTTCCCTAAGCTACAAACAGAGTTTGGTGGTGGTACTACTCAGGATGATTTTGGATTTGGTTTGTATACTCCTTTTGAGAACCAGACTTTTGGCGAGCGTTTTGACGGGAGCATCAGACCGTTGGGCCGTATTTTAGAAGATGGTACTTACCAGATGGTTCCGTACACTTATAAAGATGGCGAAAAAGAGAGTTTCTTTGAAACTGGTATTGATGAGCAGAATGACCTCACATACTCAGGAGGAAATGAAAACGGAACAACCTATATCAACCTTCAGCGTGTAAACAGTAAAGGTTATGTGCCGGGCGATAAATCGAACAGAACAGCAATCCGTATAAACGGGACCCGTAAACTGAACAAATTTTTAGCTGATTACTCATTTAACTATACCCAGAGAAATTACGATAAGAGTACTAATCAGGTATATAATAACGTAATTAATACCCCAGGAAACGTACCATTGACGGAGTACAGCGATTTAAATTCGAAATACGGCAATCCTAACGATTACTACAATGATTATTATAACAGTCCATATTTTGGCTTACAGCAAAATCGCAACAATGAAAGAAGAGATGATTTGTTGGGTAATGTTTCGTTTACGTATAAACCCGTTGATTGGTTTAGCTTATTGGCGAGAGGTGGTTTGAGTACTAAAAATACGCAAGGTAAAGACAGGAACTATGCCTACACTTATTCTGATTTTGCACATAACTCCGGCAAAGGCATAGCAGCCAATCAATACAACAAATCATCGGTACGCGATTACAATGAATTTGAAAGCAGGTACACTGGCGATTTTCTTGCAACAGCTACTAAAACGTTTAACCAATTCAAATTTACTTTAATTGGTGGCGCGCAGGTGATTCAGAAGAACTATAAGTACATGACGCAAGCCGGAAATGATTTGGTAGTTGATAATCTTTTTAACCTTAACAACCGTTCGGGTGAGATTGTTGGTTCTGAAAACGAGCGCAACTCCCGTCAGCTGGGTTTATTTGGAGATTTAACCGCTACCTATCATGATTACTTAACCATTCACATCTCTGGTAGAAATGACTGGGACTCGAGATTATCCAGAAGCAACCGTTCTTTCTTTTACCCCGCCATTGATGCAGCTTTAACACTTACAGATGCAATACCTGCACTCAAAGAAAGCAAAATCATCAGTAACTTAAAAATCCGTGGCGGTATTTCTAAAGTGTACGCAGTACAGATCGATCCATATAAATTGCTTTCTACTACCAGTCCGGCTGGAAACTTCCCTTATGGCAGTACCGCAGGATACGCTATAGATAACGCAGTTTATGATCCTAATTTGAAACCAGAACAGACCATTTCAAAAGAGATTGGGGTAGATATCGGTTTCTTAAATAACCGCATTACCTTAGAAACTTCGGCTTATCTGCAGAATACCAAAGATCAGGAAATCATTAACGGGATAGATTTGTCGGCTACCACCGGTTATACCAGTGCTGTAATTAATACTGGTGAAGGCCAAAATAAAGGAATTGAGTTTAGCTTAAACGCGGCCCCTGTAATTGGTTTTTCAAACGGATTCAGATGGAATGTAGGTGTGAACTATTCATACAACACCAATAAAGTGCTATCACTATATCAAGGTCAGAATCAATTGGGTATCGGCGACAATAACTATATCGTAGTAGGCCAGAGTTTCCCTTCATTACAGGTAAGTAGTTACCAAACAGACCCGCAAGGTCGTGTTATTGTAGATGCCAATACAGGTTTACCACTTTCAAACCCGATTAACAAAGATTTTGGACAAACCAACCCAAGCAGCGTACTGGGAATCAATACCAGCTTTACTTTTAAAAATTTTACCCTTTCGGGTGTAGCAGAATACCGTAGTGGTAATGTTTTCTATAATAGTTTTGCAAGTACATTAGATTTTGCGGGTGTTAGTTACACTTCGGCACAGGCTGGTCGCGAGCGCTTTGTTTATCCAAATTCAGTAATCCAAACTTCACCAGGTGTATTTGTTCCTAATACAAATACTACAACTATAAATGGTAATGGATCTTTTTGGGCTGATGGTATTCGTAATAATACTGCTTCTAATTATGTAATGAGTTCTGCATTCTGGAAAATCAGAGAACTTTCTTTGGCCTACCAGGTGCCAACGCAGTGGTTACAGAGCAAAGCCAAATTTATCAAGAATGCAAGTATTGCCTTGATTGGAAGAAACTTATTTATGTTCAGACCTAGTGATAACATTTACACCGACCCGGAAATTAACGTTGGAACGGGAAATGCTCAGGGTGTAAATAACTTAAATCAAACGCCTCCTACACGCATTTATGGTTTTACCGCAACAATTGGCTTTTAACAATTAATAAAAAAACATGAAAAAGAAATTAATATATATGTTTACGGTATCGGCAGTATTAATGCTTGGTGCCTGTAAAAAGGGTTTTTTAGATATTAATGATAATCCCAACAACGCTACAAATGTTAAGCCTGCTTTAATATTAACAGGTGCTTTAAACAATACTGCTGCCTATACTACCGGCGGCTCTATTTTTTACAGCTTTTCAGCCCTGTGGATGAATTACTGGATGACACCAGGAGGCGTTTCTGGATGGTACGAAGAGCGTTCATACAATTTTACCACCAACTGGAGTGGTTCTACTACACTTTGGGGCAATTTGTACGATAACCTTAACGATTATGCCTCATTAGAAAAACAGGGGAAAGCAACTGGGCAAAATTTCTTCGTTGCTGTGGCCAAAACAATGAAAGCCTGGGACTACCAATACCTGGTAGATTTTTACGGTAATGTGCCTTACACGCAGGCGTCTAAATCGGTTCTGTTTCTTAACCCAAAATACGATAAAGGGCAGGCTATTTACGAAGATCTGGCAAAGCAACTGGATACAGCGGCCAATTTATTTAAAACGGCCACAGTAAGTCCATCAGACGTTACAGCCGATATTTATGCCAAAGGAGATGTGAAAAAATGGGGTAGATTTGCAAATACCTTAAAGCTCAGAATTCTTTTGCGCCAATCTGAAATGCCTGGAAAGGAGCAATATATCAAAGATGAAATTGCAAAAATCACTGCAAATGGATTTGGATTCATCGGAGTTGGTGAGGGAATGTTTAATAATCCAGGTTATTTAAATACTTCCGGCAAGCAAAATCCATTCTGGGGCGTATATGGTTATGCTGCCAATGGCGACAAAACTGCATCGCACACTTATATGCTGGCCAGCACTTACGGCATGGATTTCCTAAAAAATAACAATGATCCACGTCTGGGCAAATTTTACAGCACAGTTAACGATGGAGCAGGAAGTACATACGTAAGTTTAGTTTGGGGTCAGGATGTAAATTTCGATCAAACACTTACTACAGTATCTGGAATTGGTAAAGGGCTATTAAAGTCATTTGATCAATCGCAGCCTATTATGACAGATTTTGAAAGTTTATTTCTTCAGGCAGAAGCTGCACAAAGGGGTTATATTTCTGGCAGTGCACAGGCGAATTATGAAGCTGCTGTAACGGCGAACTTTGTTTACCTGGGATTAAATGATACAGATGCAGCAACTTACCTTGCTGACCAGGATGTAGCAAAATGGAGTGCTAACGCAGACAAAATTGCCTTGATCATTAAACAAAAATGGGCTGCCATGAACGGTACAAATGATATTGAACCCTGGACAGATTACAGACGTTTAGAGCTTCCTGCAGATATGCCGATATCTATTTCTTCTACGGTTACGACTAAAAAGATCCCGGTAAGGATGTTATATCCACAAAGAGAATATAACACCAACTCGACAAATGTAATTGCAGAAGGTACAATAAACCAGTTTACCTCTAGAATTTTCTGGGATGTTAAATAAATCATTTAAAACGATGAAAAATAAAAATATATTTAAAGGACTTATTGCAGCATTATGCATAATAAGTCTGTCTTCTTGTCTGAAGAACAAAAATGAGCAACCTGATTTCTCATCAACAACACCAGTTGTAGAAATTCCTGTTGGCTCACCGGTTGGTGATGGCAGTATCAACTCTTTAAGCACCTCACTTATTCAAAAAGATGTTCCAACTGACTATTACTTTTATATTAACTATGCAGCATCAAGCACAAAGCCAACTGATATTAATGTCACTTTAGCTATTGATCCGGCTACACTTTTAACATATAATAAGGCGCATCCAACAGATACTCCATTAAAGATAGTACCATCGAATGCTTTTACAATGCCGACAACGATTACGATTCCTGCGAATGGGCGTAGGGTGCAGGTTCCGGTAAAGTTTGTGAGTACAGCACTTGATCCTGCCATTGGTTACGGTTTACCTATAATTATCAAAGATGCTTCAAGCGAGGTAATCAGCAAAAACTTTGGCGCTGTAGTTATTAATGTAGCCGTTAGAAATCGTTACGACGGAAAATATTCCAGCAAAGGTTATGTTTTCAGAGAGGGTGATACTGGCGGCTTAACTGGCTTTTTTAAAGGTTTGAGTAAAGATTTGTCGAGTAATGGCGCTAATGCGGTCAATTTTTCTCAGAACTGGGCAGACGGTAATGGAGCCGGCGGTATTGATGGATTAACCATTAATGTTGATCCTGCAACGAACAAGGTAACAATGAAAAGCAAGGGCAATGCAACTTTAGCAAATGATCCGGCTTACGATAACCGTTACGATCCGGCCACACAAACTTTTTACATCTCTTTCAAATGGGGAGCTAGCCCAACAAGCCGATCGGCTACCGATACGCTTAAATACGTTTCAATTAGATAAGTAATGTAAACCGCTTTAACGATAAAGAAGCCCGCTTGAATCAATCAAACGGGCTTCTTCTTTTTAGGACATCATTAAAGCTTAGTATTAATGCTATTCCTTTCCTAAATCAGCTGCACCTTTTTTAAATAACTCGGCCTGCTTGTTCAATTTTGCTTTTGCTTCTCCGCTTGCAGCATCAGCCTGTTTCGCTTTGCCCTGTGCAGTTGCAGTATAAGCACCTGCAAGTTGTTTGTTTAAATAAGGCTGCAACTTTAATCTTTCAATGGCGTTGCCAATGTTCGTTATACCTTGCTCGGTAACTGCAGGATTAGTGTTAGCTCTCAAATACTGAAAATACTGACCAACTACACCAAATACCTTATCCCTATCGCCAGTAAGCATGATGTTATCATAAAATGCCTGATAGTCGTCTTTTGGATCATTGATGTATAAGGTTGCGATTGAAGGTGCTATATGCGTTCTCGTATCTTCATCTAAACCTGCTATGGCAGACATCGTTTCCTGTGGCGCCAATTTGGCCAGGCCATCAACACCGGCAGCAATTACCTTGTAAGATCTATCTTTCAAACTTTCTAACACTAAAGCTTTATAGGTTTGGTCTCCGGTTTCAGCCAGTTTCAAAATAGCTGCCGATCTGGCTTCGGTATTTTTATCTGTTTTGGCAATCTGAAGTAGGATTGGTAATGCAGCTGCTTTAATTTGGGCGTCTTCTAAGTTAATGCCAGCTATACTTAAAGCGCGTAAATCTGCCGATTTATCTTTTAAACCTTCCAACAACACCATTTGACCGCTGTTGGCTTTACTCTGCATAATAAATTGTAAGGCCTCAATTCTATTGGCATAACTTGGCGCATTTCTGTATTGAAAATAATAATTTTCAGCCGTTTTATTGTCATTAGTTTCGCCAACTAAAATTTTATCTACATCAAAATCGATTAAATCTGGTTTGGCACTCACCTCAAAACTAAAATTCTGCTCACGGCCATTGATCAGAATCTCTTTCCTTATCTTTTTGCCTCCTGCATAAATATCAAGTTTAACCGGCATCGTAAAGGTCTGTACACTGGTATCCTGTGTTTGCTTCACTTTAATGGTTGCCTTGCCGTCTTCATAACCATAATCAATGCTTAAAATTGGGTGGCCACCATTGTAATACCACTGATTAAAATAAGGACTCCAATCTTTTCCGGTAATATCTTCCATTGCCAAACGCAATTGGTGTGTTTCGCCATTTTTAAAGGCATTGGTGGTCAGGTAACGGTTAAGCGACTTATAGAACGCCTCATCGCCCATCTGGTTTTTTAAGGCATACAGAATAACCGATCCTTTGGCATAGCTGATATTATCAAACATATCTTCCTTATCATTGTAATAGAAGCGAGCTAAAACCGGACTTTCGCCTTTTTTAGTTGAACCGAGATAAGATTGTAATTTTTCGTAACGCGACTTATCTTCAGCATCCTTGCCGGCATCATGTCCATGCCAGATGATCTCACCAAAGGTGGCGAAAGATTCATTCATGGTTAAGTTAGACCACGATTCGGCCGTAACATAATCGCCAAACCACTGGTGGAAAAGCTCATGTGCAATGGTACCTTCTTCGTTTCCATCCAACAGCTCGCGGTCTGTTTTCTGTACCTGCTCGCCATGTAAAGTGGCTGTGGTATTTTCCATCGCTCCAGAAACATAATCTCTCGCTACCACCTGTGCGTATTTATTCCATGGATAATCTATGCCCAATAAATTGCTGTAAAACTGGATCATATCAGGCGTTTTACCAAAAATCTGTTTGGCGTAAGGTGCATATTTAGGTTCCAGGTAATAGCTTACTTCTTTACCTTTATAATTGTCTTTGGTGATTTTAAATTCACCTATGGCCATCATAAATAAGTATGGCGAATGGGGTAAATCCATTTTCCAGGTATCGGTTCTTGTACCATCAGCATTGTTTTTCTGGCTCACCATTTTCCCGTTCGACAGGGTAGTGTATTTCGATTTTACCGTCATCGAAATTTCTTCAGTTGTTTTCTGATCGGGTTTATCGATGGTTGGAAACCAGGCCGATGAAGATTCCGTTTCGCCCTGTGTCCAGATCTGTGTAGGCTTATTTTTATCAGTACCATCAGGATTGATAAAATATAAACCTTTAGCATCGGTTATGGCTGCGCTTCCCTTTACTTTCAGCTCATCAGGTTTGGCCGTATAAGCAATATACACGGTGTATTTTTCAGCATTAGTGTACTTTTTATTTAAATTGATGTATAACTTATTATCATTATACGTGTATTTAAGCGGGGTATTCCCTTTGGCACCAACCAAAGCAACCGTTTTAATGTCCATCCCTTGCGCATCAAGCGTTAGCGAATCGGTGGCGTAAAAGTGAGGTTTTAACGTTATCCAGGCTTTACCGTACAGGTAGCGTTTGGCATAATCAAATGAAACATCAAGTTTGGTATGTACCAGGTCGTTAATTTTGGTTGGGGTTACGCGGTAAACGCTGAGGTTTGATTTTTCTGCAGCTTGCTCCTGCGCGAAAAGCGGATTGGCTGCAAAAACAGCGGCCAATAGTACACCACAGGCAATAAGTTTTTTATTCATTTTTTAAGATTTATAAGTCAGTATCTCGAAGGCAAGATATTAAGAATTGTGATAATTCCATCAACTTTTTATCTCGTTCCTAATTGGTGGCTATCGGTTTTAAGGCATAACCTTTGGCCTGTAAACCTTTTATCAGCCCTTCAGCGCCCACTAAATGACCCGCGCCAACGGCTATAAACAACGATTCTTTTTCCATCAGGGCAGGGAGCTGATCCAACCAGCGTTGGTTCCTGTTTTTAAGCATCTCCGTCATAAACTCCTGGGTTTCCTCTTCTTGTGTTCTAAAGAAATCAGTTAATTTGTCCATATCCTGCGCCAGATAATAGGCGGTAAGCTCCTTTAATTTAATTTTATTATTATCCGATTCCCTAACTGATTTAAGTAAGGCTTTTTTCTGTTTTTGCAGATCGCCATCAAATAAAAGCGCACCCTGATATTCGGCAGTCTCTAAACCATGTACGGATTTAGCATTATTTTTGGCATATTTTTGAAAACTTTCGTCTATGCCATTGGTCATATTTTGCATTTCAGGGTTATCAAGAAGCATCATCAATACACCAACCATTGCGGGCTTAAACCTGTTTAGTTGTTTTAAGTTTACAGCCGGATTCCTGGCTTTAATATAATCATCGACTTCCTTGTATTCAGCGGCAGTAAATAAACGATCAAGCGTATTGTTTTTCATCACTAAAAACGGGGCCATCCGCCCTTGTAGGCTGCCATCCATTACTAGCTCACCCACTACACCATCAACCGATTTTAACTTGGCCTGTAAAACCTGCATGGTATCTGCAAATTCCTTATTGGTAAAATGATGGGTTCCAAACAAATAGGATGGTTTCTTTAATCCGTTTCCAGATACTTCCCAAAGCAGCGTATTGGTAGCCTTTTTAGTTTGTGCGTTAAGGCTGAGCCCGAAGCTTAAAAGAGCTATGAATAATAGTTTAATGTTTTTCATTAAATATTGGTGATGCTTAAAATTAGGGTAAGATATTAAGAATTGTGATAAAGTTAAGCGCAAAACGTAGTCCGCTTTCCTTTATTTTTTTGTTTTTTTGTGTAAATCGTTAGATATATGACTACAGATATTCAATCCATTTTAAATAAATTGGGCGTAAAAGCGGTCAATTCAGCCTATAGTACAGGTAGCCATTGGGGAGGCGAATCGAATACCGATACCCTAGAAAGTTTTTCTCCTGTTGATGGTAAACTGATTGCTTCGGCTAAGGTTGCCAGTCCTGCTGATTACGACGCTGTTGTATTAAAAGCACAATCGGCATTTACCGAATGGCGTACGGTTCCCGCTCCAAAAAGAGGCGAAATTATCCGTCAGTTTGGTGATGCATTACGTAAAAATAAAGATGCCCTGGGTACCTTAGTTTCTTACGAAATGGGGAAAAGTTTGCAGGAAGGATTTGGTGAGGTGCAGGAAATGATCGATATCTGTGATTTCGCAGTGGGATTATCCAGACAGCTTTATGGTTTAACCATGCACAGCGAGCGCCCAAGCCACCGCATGTACGAACAATGGCACCCCTTAGGAATTGTGGGGATAATCTCTGCCTTTAATTTCCCAGTAGCCGTTTGGAGCTGGAACGCAGCCCTGGCTTTGGTTTGCGGCAATGTTTGCATCTGGAAACCATCAGAAAAAACTCCTTTAACGGCCATAGCCTGCCAACATATTATGGCGAAGGTTTTTAAGGATAACGCTATAGCCGAAGGGGTTTGCTCCCTGGTTTTAGGCGATCGGGAAGTTGGCGAACTCATGACCAACGATGGAAGAATTCCTTTAATTTCTGCTACCGGATCGACACGAATGGGCAAGGCAGTAGGCGCTGCGGTGGGCGCTAGGCTAGGAAAAAGCCTGTTGGAGCTTGGTGGCAATAATGCCATTATTATTTCAGAACATGCCGATTTAGACATGAGTTTAATCGGTGCGGTATTTGGCGCGGTAGGCACAGCTGGCCAGCGTTGCACTTCTACCAGACGGCTAATTATACACGAAAGTGTATATGATGCTTTTACCGCAAAACTGGTTAAAGCTTATGGACAATTACGCATTGGCGATCCCTTAGATCAAAATAACCACGTAGGTCCATTAATTGATACGGATGCGGTTGCAGCCTACTTAGATTCTATAGCTAAATGTAAGGCTGAAGGTGGTAATTTTGTGGTAGAAGGTGGTGTTTTAGCCGGCGATGACTATACCAGCGGATGTTATGTAAAGCCATGCATTGCTGAGGTGCAGAATGATTTCAAGATTGTTCAACACGAAACCTTTGCGCCAATTTTATATCTGATTAAATACAAAACATTAGCGGAAGCCATCGCCATACAAAATGCTGTTCCGCAAGGGTTATCATCGGCTATTATGACCTTGAATTTAAGAGAGGCAGAGCAATTTTTATCAGCTAATGGCTCTGACTGCGGCATGGCCAATGTAAATATTGGTACTTCAGGCGCTGAAATTGGCGGCGCTTTTGGCGGCGAGAAAGAAACAGGTGGTGGCAGGGAAAGCGGGTCGGATGCCTGGAAAGCTTATATGCGCAGACAAACCAATACTATCAATTATTCGAATACGCTGCCATTAGCGCAGGGAATTAAATTTGATTTGTAAAGAAAATTCGTCATTGCGAAGAGGAACGACGAAGCAATCTATATTGGTTAAGATTCATAATTATGGATGTTCGAAACCTTCGTTAATAAAAAAGGCGCTAAACTTAAAATTCAGCGCCTTTGTGGTAAAATATATGATGGAGTTAGAATAATTTTTCCAATAAAGAAACCTGTATGTCGTCATAACGGGACTTGTTGTTTGCTAAAAGTGATTTTCCTGTTAATCTGATACTACTTTCCTGAGCTGTAAAACCAGCTACATCTATTTTGGATGCGATACCCATAACAGCCTGGTGTAAATCGGTAGCCCCTTCTAATTTTAAGGATGCACCATCTTTAACGTTTGTTGATAAACTAACAGTACTGGTTCTAATATTTGCTGATGCCTCATCATTTAAAACAATACTTAGGTTTAACAGGTTAAAATTTCCGGCTGTAATTACATTTGCGGTATTTGAAGCTTCAATAGCAGTCAGGTTGTTTACGTGAGCAATTACGGTTAAGGTAGTTTTATCAAAAGAGCTGATTCTTAGCTCTTCACCCTGTTGTTGCACCAGAGCGTTTTTAGTGTAGTACTGATCATACACCTCAACACTTTCTCTGGCATCCTGAACAAGGATCAGTTTCACGTTCCCTGAAACTACAATTTTGCTGATGTTTCTCACATTTGTTAATGTGCTGTAGCTGGCATTATTTTCTGTTGCGTGTGCTACAACTGTTACGCTGCTTAAAGTAACCATTACTAATGCTGCTGAGAATAAATTTTTGATAAAAGTTTTCATGATCTTAATATTTTTATGTTTATAAATCTTTATTTTAAATCCCTAATTATTAGGTGGTTTTGTAATTAAGACTGCGGTATAGCAAAAACGTTTCAGCCAGTTATGGGCTATTATACCATGCACTTTTATTTATAGACGAACGCCGAATTAGCCTATACGAAAAATGATTGGTTAGTAAACCTGAAGATCAAATAAACCTGTTCAAAGCTGAATGTTAAAAAAGGTTAAATCTCCAAAAAAAACTAATTTATTAGTTTATATTCGGTAAGTAAAACCAAATCCTATATATGAAACGCCTGTTACTCTCGCTATGCCTTTTCATTTTTATCTCCACATATTCCAAAGCACAGCATCTTCATACCATCAAAGGCCGAACGATTGACACGGCATCGACAACGCTTTTATCCGGAACTTCTATCGCCATTTTAAATGCAAAAGATTCTACTTTGGTGAAATTCACGCGGGCGGCGGAAAATGGTTCATTCGAACTTACCGGAATTAAAAACGGGAAATTTATCTTATTGGTTTCCTACCCCAGGTATGCCGATTTTGTAGATCATTTTACGCTCGATTCTACTACACAAGTTAAAGATTATGGCAAAATCAACCTTACCGGGATGGCCAAAATACTTGCAGATGTTATTATAAAGGGAGAAAAGGCAGCCATTAAAATTAAGGGCGACACGACAGAATTCAATGCTTCAAATTATCAAATCCAACCGAATGATAAGGTAGAAGACCTGTTAAAGAAACTACCCGGTATACAGGTAGATAAAGATGGAAAGATAACTGCACAAGGTAAAACTGTACCAAAAGTACTGGTTGATGGTGAAGAGTTTTTTGGCGATGACCCAACCCTGGTTACCAAAAATTTAAGGGCAGATATGGTAGATAAGGTACAACTTTATGAAAAGTCAAGCGATCAGGCAGCATTTACCGGCGTAGATGATGGACAGAAAACACAGACTATCAATATTAAACTAAAAGAAGATAAAAAAAGCGGTTATTTCGGCAAAGTTGATGCTGGTTATGGCACTCGCGATTTTTATAAGGGACAGGTATTGTTCAATCGCTTTAAAGCAAAACAGAAGTTTTCTGTTTATGGCACAGCTGGCAACAATGGTACAACAGGACTAAGCTGGCAGGACAATAATAAATTGGGTACGGGGAATGATAACATGCAGATGGGTGATGATGGAAGTGTGTGGTTTAGCTATGGCGGTGGCGATGAACTGGAAAGTGGTAATTATTATGGAGAGGGTGTACCGAGGGCAATAACCGGTGGTGCACATTATGATAATAAATGGAATAGCGACAAGGAAACCATTAACACCAATTACAAACTTGGCGCTTTAGGCATTAAAACGACTAAAAATACCATCAGCCAAAATAATTTGCCAGACGGGATTATCAATACCACTACCGATGAAAATTCTGACCGGAATGTATTTAGGCAAAAACTAGATGCTATTTATACCATTAAGTTAGACACCACAAGTAATTTAAAGCTATCGGTTGATGGCATGCTTAAAAACAGCGACAATACTTCCAGCTCAAATAGCGAGGGTTTAAGGGGCAACAATACGATGTTAAATAGTAATAATCAGAAGAACAGCAATGATGGTAAGGAGCAAAATTTTAACATCTCTGCGTTTTATACCAAGAAGCTTAAAAAACCGGGGCGTAATTTTTCAGTGAGCATTAGTCAAATGATCAATCAGATCAATAGTAAAGGATTTTTATATTCGGATGTGCAGTATTTTAACGAAGCAGGCGTAAAAAATGGAGGTCAGGTAACCGATCAGTTTAAAACAAACAACACACATAATTCCGTTTTAAATACCAATGTAACCTATAACGAGCCATTGAGCAAATCGTTAGCATTAGTTTTAAACTATGGATTTAGCCTTAACGACAGTCGTTCAGACCGTAAGTCTTTCAATCAATCGGCACCAGGAAATTACGATGTATTAGATAAAGAGTTTAGCAATGATTTTAAAGCCACACAATACATTAATCAGGCCGGAGCAATCCTTAATTATAAAAAACCTAAAACAACCGTTAGTTTTGGGAGTAAGGTAAGCGCCGTAAATTTCGATCAGTTGGAACAGCTTTCCGCTCAGCGTTATCAAAGAAGCTTTGTTAACTGGTTGCCACAGGCCAGCTACCTGTATAAATTTTCTGCACAAAAATCTTTACGCATCAGCTATAACGGAAACACCGATCAACCTACAGTAAACCAATTGCAACCTGTAAAAGTAAATGATAATCCATTGTATCAAACATTAGGTAACCCTGACCTTGCACCATCATTTAATAATCGCTTCAGTGCAAGCTATAATTCTTATAAAGTGCTAAGTCAAAGATCAATATATATCAGTGGTAATTTCAGCTTCGTAAACAAAGCTATTGTTAGCAACACAGAAACCGATACCTCAGGAAAAACAATTGCCAAATCAGTGAATCTCTCAGATAAAACACCTTTTAATTATAATATTTACAGTAGTATTGGTAAAAAACTGAAATTTTTATTTGATACGGAAGTTGGCTTAAGTTTAAATGCAGGAGGTAATACCAGTTATAATTATGTAAAAAGTCAATTCGGTAAAGAAGTAGAATTAAACCAGGTTATCAGTACCCGTTTTAGTCCCTCTTTGAATATTAGCCGATATAAAGATAAAAGTGAAATCTCTTTAAGTTTTGGTCCGAGTTACAATGCACAGGTAGCCTCTTTACAAAAAGATCGATCTAATAAAGGATGGGGCTTACAGGGTTGGGGAAGTATGAGTTTTAATTTGCCAAAGAAAATCAAACTCCAGGCCGATGGAGAGTATAGCTATACACCTAAATCGCAGGCATTCGATACCAGTTTTGAACAGGTCATTATCAATGCTTCGGTTACAAAATCGTTCTTTAAAAAAGAAGATTTGAAGTTCACCATCAGGGGAAATGATCTGTTTAACCAAAACCGCGGCTTCAGGCGATATGCCTATTCAAATATGATTACCCAAACCAATTACAATAATATCAGCAGATATTTTATGTTTTCTTTAGTTTGGGATTTTAACAAAATGGGTGGAGGAACACCTCAAAAATAATTTGCACCGCTAACAAAGAAATAGCACAAAACAGATCTTTTAGAAAATTTTAAATGAAACTAAAACACGCTATACTCACGCTAATTTGCACCATAAATTATGCAATGGCACAAAATGCCAGGTTTGTACACCAGGGTATTATTGAATTTGAAAAGAAGATTAATATATATGCATTGCTTAAAGACCAGGCACGGCGTTACCCCGACAATTTTTGGAGTGCCCAAGCCTTAGAACAGTATCAAAAAAATAATCCACAATTTAAAACTTTAAAAAGTGAGCTTATTTTTAAAAACGACCAAACTTTCTTTAATCCATTTGCTGATGAAAGCACTACTAACAATTGGGCCAACAATTTTGCGTCTGCTAAACAAAACAATATTATATTAACAAATTTAAAGTCGGGCACGAGCATCAATCAAAAATCAGTTTACGAAGAAACCTACCTGGTTAAAGATTCAATTCGTAAGATAAACTGGAAAATAACGGATGAATTTAGAACCATTGCTGGTTACGATTGTCGTAGGGCAAATGCTTTGATTATGGATTCGATCTATGTGGTCGCTTTTTACGCCGAAAGCATTCCCGTATCGGGAGGGCCGGAAACCTTTAATGGGTTACCGGGCATGATATTAGGTGTGGCATTACCACGTGAACATATTACCTGGTTCGCCACTGCGGTAAAGGATATAGAAATAGCTAATGATAAGCTTAAAACACCCGCTAAAGGAAAACCTGTTAATAAGAAACAGTTAAGCGATATTTTAAAAAGTGCATTAAAAGACTGGGGCAATTATGCAAACGATATTTTAAAAGCCGCAGATATGTAAGCAACTTGAAGATTTTCGCAATACTTTTAAACCAGCCCCTAAAATTTCAGTTAAATCCTGATGGTTATCATTATTTTCGTCTGGTAAATAATCAGCAATGGGTAGCGCACTTTTTAAACACATTAATAAATTTATAAATTGGAGTACCGATGAGCAGGAAATTCTTGCCCCCTTTCTCCAATCATTATCTGTTAAAAAGAAGGGCTTTTTACTGGAACAAGGGCACACCTGCAGGGCAAATTATTTTGTAGTAAAGGGCTGCCTTAGGCTATATTTCATCGATATAAAAGGTGCCGAACAGACCACTCAATTTGCTATTGAAAACTGGTGGATTACCGATCTAACCAGCTTTCTTTTTCAGGAGCATTCTGAATTTTACATACAGGCGGCGGAGCCAACTGAAGTGATCGCGATTGAAAACCACCATTACGATGAAATGTTCCGTAAATTACCCAAACTGGAACGGTATTTTAGATTGATTCTCCAAAAAAATCATCAGGCATCGCAAAGAAGGATAAAATTCCTTTATAGCCAAACAGCGGAAGTAAGATACCGCCATTTTAACCAGTTATTTCCTGAGTTTGTACAACGCGTGCCCCAGTACATGCTGGCCTCTTACCTGGGTTTTACCCCAGAGTTTTTGAGTAAAATCAGGGCAAAGAAATAATCGTTTGTTAACTATAAAGTTCGCAGAGAAAGAAACGCGAAGCACGCAGAGTTGGGTGCAATACAAATTCATTCAGTGCCAACTCCGTGAAAATCTCTTTTTACTATGTGGTTAATTTATAAATGTAGTAGTGTTGGAGGATAAAAGTATATCTCTTTGCGTAGCTCCGCGCAAAACTTGGCGGCCTTTGCGGTTAAATAATCATTTCTTAAACTACATTAAGTTTTTTAAACACCTGGATGTGGAACTTTACATCGTCATCAAAAAACAAATAAAATGGAAAGTAGAATTGATATCCCAAAAGTAGAACCTGCAGCTTACCAGGCCATGTATGGTTTAGAGAAATACCTGTCAACCAGCAAACTAGATCCAATTCTTTTAGAATTGATTAAAATGCGTGCATCACAAATTAATGGCTGTGCATTTTGCTTAAATATGCACGCAACAGATGCCCGTAAAATCGGCGAAACTGAACAACGTTTGTATTTGTTAAATGCCTGGCGTGAAACTACCCTCTTCACACCGCAAGAAGAAGCTGTTTTAGCTTTAACCGAAGAAGTAACGTTAATTAATCATCATGTTTCTGATGCCACTTATCAAAAAGCCGCGAGCTTTTTTAATGAGCAGGAATTAGCACAGCTAATTATGGCGATAGTTACCATTAACGCCTGGAACAGACTAGCGATTACCGCTAAAGTGATGGTTGGATAATTAGATTCCTTTTCAGTTTATCACAAAGACACGATAATACTTGTTAATGTTTAAAATAACCTGGTAATTGGTGTCTTTGTGATTTAAAGTTGAATGCTAAAGGAAAGAAATTTACAGCACCCTTAGCAATAGTCCTTTTAAGTATTCTCCTTCAGGAAAAGAAATCCGAACCGGGTGGTCTTCCGGCTGGCAGAATTGTTTAATAATCTGTACTTCCTTGCCTGCATCAAGCGCCGCCCAGGCAATGATCTGTTTAAAGGTTTCAATATCAACCGCACCAGAGCAAGAGAAAGTGGCCAAAAGACCACCCTTTTCCAGCAATAACATCCCTAAACGGTTCAAATCTTTATATGCTCTCGCTGCACGATCTAATGCTGAACGCGATGGTGCATATTTAGGTGGATCAAGCACAATCACATCAAACCATTCTCCAGCTTCTTTAAAAGCCCTGAGTTGTTTATTTACATCCGACTGGATAGCTGTTACTTTATCGCCATCAAATTGGTTTAAGGCTACGTTTTGCTTCAGGGTTTCAATAGCTAAACCCGAACTATCTACGCTGGTAATGCTTGCAGCATCATTTGCTAAACTGTTCAAGCTAAAACCGCCACTATAGCTAAAACAGTCCAAAACCTTCTTACCTTTTGTGTAACTAGCTAAAATGCTTCGGTTATCTCGTTGGTCACAGTAAAAACCTGATTTTTGTCCTTCTGCAATATTGATATGATAAATAATCCCGTTTTCTTTTACCTCCAAAAATTCTGGTGGATTTTCTCCCCAAAGTAATCCATTCTCAATTGGTAAACCCTCGTGGGTACGTGCAGTTGCATCACTTTTATCAAATATTCCTTTTGGATTTAATTCAGTTTTTAAAATTTCTACAATTTCTGCTTTTACTTTCTCTATTCCGGAGCTTAAAATCTGCAAAGAAAGGAAATCGGCATATTTGTCAACAATTAAGCCTGGCAGAAAATCGGCTTCACTAAAAACCAAACGACAAGTATTGGTCTCTTCGTTTAAAATAAACTGACGCGAAGCAATGGCCTGTTTTAAACGGTTCTGGTACCAGCTATGATCAATGGTCTGTGTTTCGTTCCATTCTAAGAGACGAACGGCAACACGCGAATTGCTGTTGAAATATCCATAGGCCAGAAATTCATGGTCGAAAGCAAAAACTTTTACAACATCACCATCTTCGGGTTTCCCCTTAATTTTTTCCAATGCTCCGGAAAATACCCATGGATGTCTTTGTAATGCCGCTTTTTCTTTGCCCTTTTTTAATATGATTTCTACCATGCTGCAAAGGTAATAATTTGTAGGGAGTTTGGCGTAGAGCGTTTGGCGCTCAGCGATGGATGGTAAGTTTGGAGTTGAGACGAGGGAGTTTGGAGTGCTGTACAACAGGACTATACCGCAGAACGCTCTGCGGCAGATACGCCATGCTTTGCAGAAATCGCCAACCGCTTGGCGCTCAGCGCTTCTTCACCAATTCTGTATCCAGAACCTTGGTTTCAAACTCCGTAACAGGCCTTTTAGCCTCGATCATCGAAATTAATAATTCGGTAGCTACCTGACCCATTTCAAATGCAGGCTGCTTCACGGAAGTTAACGACGGTGAAAACAAATCAACCAGGTTGGAATTGGTAAAACCTGCAATGGCAAGCTTGTGCGCTACCTCCGGATTGGTTTTCTTTAGTGCCATAATACAGCCTGTGGTTAAGCGGTCGCTTGAAATAAAAATCCCGTCAGGATTAAGCGGCAAAAGTTCTTTTACGGCTTGCTCCAGTTCTGCGCTATGCATCCCGCCATGCTGGCAATATTTCACCAGTTCGGGCCTAAATTCGATATGGTATTTAGCTAAAGCGGCTGTATAACCTGCCAACCGTTCTTTCGTTATAGAGAGGTTTTCGGAATTCGTTAAATGGGCAATAGTTCTTTTTCCTGACAGGATAAGGTGTTCTGTGGCATCAAACGAACCCTTAAAGTTATTGGCAATTACTTTATGGGTTTCAAAATCCACGGGCACGCGATCAAAAAATACGATGGGTAAACCTTTGGCATACAATTGCCTTAAATAATCAATATCCTGCGTTTCTGATGATAGCGCAATCAGCAAACCATCAATAGAACGCGATGCCAGGTGCTCTACGTTTAATTTTTCCTGCTTGTATGATTCGTGGCTTTGAGAAATAATCACATGGTAATCCTTATCGTATGCGATTGATTCGATGCCGTTGATCACCTGCGAAAAAAAGTTGTTGGCAATTTCGCTCACAATAATACCGATGGAATAACTCCGGCGTTCTTTCAAACTGCGCGCAATAGGATTAGCACGGTAATTAACCTTTTCGGCATAGGCCAAAACCAGTTTTTTAGTCTCTTCGCTTATTTCGTAACGGTCTCTTAAAGCTCTGGAAACCGTAGATGTAGACAGTCCGAGCGCTTTAGCAATATCTTTGATGGTAGATGTTTCAAATCTCATGTTCGTATTGCGTACAAGTTACAAAAAATATCTCTTAAGGCCGATTTACGCCACAACATTAATAAACGTTGATGTAACGTTTTTGGGAACGTTTGCACACTTTTTTAGTTAAATCTGATTTCAATTGCTTTTTAGTTTGTAAAATTGTTAAGCTAATGTAACCAAATATAAATCAACTATAACATCTCGAAATAGAATTATATTCTATATGCAAGCAATTGCAACAGCTTAAATAACCAAATCACTTCAAAATAAATAACTTTATGAGCAGAGTTCTACTCTTTTTAGCATTTTTCTCTTTTTTTGGATCTTCTGTAACACACGCACAAACTAGGCAGATTACCGGAACGGTAAAGGATAAAACTACGGGAGAACCCTTGGTTGGCGTTAGCATAACTGTTAAAGATTCGAAGACAGGCGCTAGCACAGATGCCAATGGTGTTTACAAAATCAGTATTTCTGCAAAAGGCGCAGTAGTCATTTTCACCTATGTGGGTTATAAAACCAAAAATGTAACCATTACCGATCAAACCAAAGTTGATGTTAACTTAGATGAAGATGCCAACACTCTGCAAGAGGTGACGGTGAATATCGGTTACGGCTCTGTACGTAAAGAGGCTTTAACTGGCTCTGTTTCTTCCATTACCGGGAAAGATATCGACCAGTTTCCAGTAAGTACTGCCGCACAGGCATTGGCAGGCAAACTTGCCGGAGTATCAGTTACCACAACAGAGGGAAGCCCTGGTGCCGAAATCGTAATTAAAGTACGTGGTGGAAGCTCCCTTACGGGCGATAACTCTCCTTTGTATATTGTAGACGGGATCCAGGTTGAAAATGCCTTATCCATTTTATCTCCAAACGAAATCCAATCCATTGATGTGTTAAAAGATGTTGCCTCAACTTCCATTTATGGTAGCAGAGGTGCCAATGGTGTAGTGATCATTACCACAAAAAGCGGTAAAAAAGGAAGACCGATTGTCTCGTTTGATGCTTATGCAGGTGCGCGACAGATTGTAAATAAGCTGGATGTGATGAACCCTTATGAGTTTATCAAATATCAATATGAATTATATAACAACAATACCAATCAGGATGTAAAAGATACTTTTACCAAGAAATACGGCACTTTTGAAGATCTTGACATTTACAAAAATATTCCAAATATCGATTGGCAGGATAAGGTTTTTGGCCGTCAGGCATGGAGCAATACGGAAGTTTTAAATTTATCGGGCGGAACTTCTAAAACTACCTATAATGTTTCGGTAAACAATACCAAGGAAGATGGTATTATGCTTAATTCCGGTTATAGAAGAACATTTGCTTCGATGCGTTTGGACCATAAATTTTCAGATAAATTCAGGGCCGGATTAAATGCACGCTACAGCCGTCAGCGGGTTGATGGTGTAGGCACAAGCTCTACCGGCTCGCAAGGCACCAACCGTTTAAGAAATTCAGTGCGTTACCAACCTTATTCGGGCGGATCAGATTCAGGCGATTTATTTGATGCCGATTATTTAACTACAGGATTGACAAACCCCATTACTTTGGCCAACCAGGAATTAAAATACGACTACCGCAATGATTTAATTTCGAGCGGTTATGTTCAATATTCAATCCTTAAAAACTTAACGATAAAGAGTACCGTGGGTTATAACAGAACCAGCAGACATACCAATACTTTTAATGGTCCGGTAAGTAATGTGGCCAGAAACAATGCGGGCTTACCAGCCATTCAGTTAGATACGGTAGCTCAAAAATCATTTATCAACACCAATACCATCAACTATAAACCTAACCTGGGCAAAGACCACAGTTTAGACTTATTAGTTGGCCAGGAAATCAACATGGTTGATATTGATTCAAGAACAACAGTACTTAAATTTTTACCTGTCAATATCTCTCCCGATGATGCTTTTGTGAGCGGCGCTCCGGCAAATACCATTCAAGATAGGCCCACATCATTAATTTCAGGCACCAGACAGTTTTCGATTTTTGGAAGGGCATCTTATGGTTTCCAAAATAAATACCTGGCCACGGTAAATTTTAGAACCGATGCTTCATCATTATTTGCAGCAGGCAAACAATGGGGCTATTTTCCATCAGCGCAGGTGGCCTGGCGGGTTACAGAAGAGAAATTTATCAAAGACATGCAGCTAAACTGGCTGGAAAATTTTAAGGTGAGGTTTAGTTATGGTGCTGCCGGGAATAACCGTATTGGCCAGGATTTATTCAGAACCCTGTTTTACCTAAGTTCTACTACTGGAGGTTATGCTGCTACAGATGGCGCCATTTCAACAGGCCTGATTTCGGGTACAGCAACCGGAAACATTTTATCCAATCCGAACATCACATGGGAAACCAATATTTCAAAAAACCTGGGTATTGATATCGATTTATTTAAAAACAAGCTATCACTAAATTTAGATTATTACGATAACCGAACCAAAAACCTATTGTTGAATGCAAACGTACCACAAACTACAGGATATTCTACACAGCAGCAAAATGTTGGTAAAACCCAGAATAAAGGTTTTGAAATACAGTTAAACTATCAGGCCGTTAAAACCAGAAACTTCACTTACAATACTAGTTTCAACATCTCATTCAATAAAAATAAAATTGTTGAACTGCAGAACGGCGTAAACTCTTACATTACGCAATCGGGCTGGGTAAACAGCTTAGGCGATTTTAAAGTGGAGGTAGGTCAGCCTGTAGGACAATTTTATGGTTTTATATCTGATGGGCGATACACGGTTGATGATTTTACCTATGTCCAAAATACAACTACAGGTGCTTATACCTATACGCTTAAGCCAACGGTTGCCAACAGCAGGGTATTATTGGGAAGCCGTGATCCACAGCCGGGAGATATGAAAGTTAAGAAACTTTCTTCTTCAGCGAGCATGATGATCGGAGATGACGACCGGACCGTACTGGGTACCGCTCAGCCGAACTTTACAGGTGGTTTGAACAACCAATTTGCCTATAAAAACTTCGATTTAACCGTGTTCGTAAACTTTAGCTACGGCAATAAGGTTTACAACGCCAACAAATTAGAGTTTACTTCGCAATACAATGTAAAAGATAATAATTTACTTTCAGTGATGAACGATAGATGGCAGAACTTTGATGCCAACGGCATAAAGGTAACTGACCCGGCATTATTAACGGCCATGAATGCCAATACCACCTTATGGACGCCAACAGGAGGAAACTATGCCTTAACCTCCTACGCCGTTGAAAGTGGCTCCTTTTTAAGGATCAGTAACTTAACATTGGGTTATAATTTACCGAAAAAACTGATAAAAAAAACAGGCTTTATCTCAAAGCTGAGGGTGTATGGGACAGTTAACAATTTATATACCATAACAGGTTATACCGGTTACGATCCGGAAGCCAATACGCGTCGTTCAAATCCGCTTACACCGGGTATAGATTATGCGGCTTACCCACGCAGCAGATACATTCTGGCTGGAATTAACATGATATTTTAATTCTTAACATTAAAGAAAATGAACAATAAATTGATAAAATCGGCTTTAATGGTAATTGCTGTTGGAGCGTTGAGCATAACCACTTCCTGCAAGAAATATTTAGATGTACAATCGCCCTCAACCTCTTCACCTGATGTGGTTTTCGAAAGTACTGTTAACACAAATGCGGCTATTATTGCTATTTATAACCGCCTATGCGGCGATAACGGTTACGGTAGCCGGATCTCGACCTTATTTGGTCTTACTGCCGATGATTTTAAAACATCAGGAAGCTACAGTTCTTCTGACCGCAGGGGGATTAGCATGTATGGGGCAAGTTCTGACAATACCGATCTAATTAATCCATTTTTACAATTGTATGCAGGTGTAGAAAGAGCAAATATCTGCATTAAATTTATTCCGGCATCTAAACTTTATGCCAATGGATCAGACGCGGAGAAAACCATCATGAAACGCTATTATGGCGAAGCGCTTACCTTACGGGCACAGTTTTTATATGAACTGATCCGCAACTGGGGAGATGTACCTGCATCTTTCGTACCATCGGCAGATGCAGAAACTTTATATGGCCCAAATGTAAACCGCGATAAAACTTACGACCAGATTATTGCCGATTTAAAAATGGCTGAAGACCTGGTGCCCTGGAGAAGTGGCATTACCGAATATGGCAGTTTCCGTTTTACAAAAGGAGCAATTAAAGGCTTAAGGGCCAGAATAGCCTTAGCAAGAGGTGGTTATTCTTTAAGATCAGCGAGCCATACCATGGAACGCAGTTCTGATTATTTAACTTACTATAAAATTGCTTTTGATGAGTGCCTGGACATTATGAACCACCGTTCGGAACATAATCTAAATCCGGTGTATGAGAATGTATTTAGAACCCTGCATACTACAACCCGTTATGATGACGCCCATGAACTTATGTTTGAAGTACCTGCTTTTGGCGGTAATGCATCTACTGATAGTAAACTGGGTTATTACAATGGGATCCGTTTTAACTCTGCCTCTACTTTTGGTTCTGGCGGTGGCGGGATGAATGCCATCCCTACTTATTTTTACGAATTTGACGTAACAAAAGATTGCCGCAGAGATGTAACCATTGGTGTTTTTGAAATTGTGGCATCATCAAAAAAAATCATTAATACGCTGTTTAACATGACAGATGGCAAGTTCCGTAAATCTTGGACTACCTTTAGCAATTCATCTGCTTCGCAAACTTTTGGGGTAAACTGGCCTATGCTCCGTTTCTCAGATGTGCTGCTGATGTATGCAGAAGCTGACAATGAAATTAATGGTGCTCCATCTGCAACAGCGGTTAGTGCTTTGCAAGAGGTACAAAAAAGAGCTTATGCAGGATTTGAAAGCCAAATTCCGGTAACACCAACGGATAAAACAGGCTTTTTTAATGCTCTCGTTAAAGAACGTTTACTAGAATTTGGTGGTGAGGGAATCCGCAAATATGATCTAATCCGCTGGAATTTACTGGCCAGCAAATTTGATGAAACGCGCACCAAAATACGTGCATTAATTGCCGGCACAGGCGATTATGCCAGCGTACCTAATTATATTTATGCTAAAGAGGGCAATTATTTATTGGGAACCAGCGTAAATGAAGTGGCCACGCTCGACCTTTATGGCGGCGTTCCAAACAATGTTTTTGCGTCTCCGGGCCTGAATACTTCAACAGCCCCAACGGGATATACTACCAAGAACTGGCGTAAAGCAGTAACTGAAGACAATTCAATTACCAGTACTTCAACCGGTATTGCATTTTACTTCGAAGCCAACAAAAAAGAGCTTTTCCCATATCCAAAAACGACATTGATCGAAAACCCAAGCATGGTTCAAAACTTTGGTTACTAACGCAATTTATATTATCAATCATGAAAAGAATTATCAATCAATTAGGGCTTAAACTGATCATTTTATCATTAATGGTTGTGATGGTTTCTGCTTGTAAAAAGGAAGATGATGTACCAACAGATCCGGCAAGGATATTTAAGCCGAGCGATATCAAAATTACGGCAGCAGAAACTTCTGCTAAATTAACCTGGACCACCCCTTTAATGTCGACAGGAAAAACCTTCAAATACAGTATCGATGTTTCTACCGATTCGTTGTTTGCAACGGTAAACTATACTACGACAGCCGATACGGCAGGCGTAACAGTAACTGAAGACAATTTAGCTGTTAGGACAAAATATTATGCAAGGGTTAAGGCCAATGCAACCGAAAGTCAGCCAGAATCTAAATACGTACGTAGCAGTGCTTTTCAGTTAACCGGGATTCAATTATTTACCGCGGTTCGCGACAATGAAATTAAAGAAATAACTGCCAAACTGTATTTTACCAAAACAACAGGCTTAACCTCTATTGTATTAACCCCAACCACTGGTACAGCCATAACTGTTTTATTGAGCAACAATGAGGCTACTGTAGATGGCTTTAAAGCGATAGCAGGCTTAACTGCCAGCACAAAATATACGGCCGAACTTTTTGCTGGCACCAAAAGTAAGGGATTGGTTACTTTTACCACATTGGCACCAACCATTTATACCGTAACGTTAAACCCAGGCGATGATCTGGCTGCTACAATTGCCAAAGCTGCAAATGGAGCTATAATCGGCTTAAACCCGGGTACCTATAACATATCGGCAGCCGCCACATTTATTACCCAGAAAACCATTACCCTTAAATCTACTTCTGGCGAACCTAAAAATACCAAAGTAAATTACAAAGAGTTTGATGTAGAAGGTACCGGTGCAGGAATAATATTGTCTGGTATCGAACTTGATGGCACTGCCGGCGCATCTTTATATTTCATCAATTTCATTGGCTCACAGACAGCTAACGGTGCTGCAGCAACCTTTACCAACGTAATGGTTGATAATTGTATAGTACATGGTTCTACTACTTCGTTTTTACGTGGCGACAGGGGAACAGCAGCCCGTGATTTCAAAATCACAGCAATTACGGTAAACAATTCGATCGTTTACGATATGGGAGCCAATGGTTCATCAGCTTATTATACCTTCCATCTGAATAAAATGCAGTTCAATACGTTAACGGTGTCGAAATCTACTTTTTACAATGCGGGTCCAGGTATAGTAACTGCAAGTACCACTTATGCGGGCGATGTAATTCCAACAGTAGTTATTGCCAACTCTACTTTTAATGGTTTTGGTGGAAATGCTAAGTATGCTTTGCTGGATGCAAACGCAAACCCGATCAATTTCACCATTGTAAACAGTATTTTAGCCAACACTCCTAAATCAGGAACGATTAATGCCGCGGCCATAAGAGCTACTGGCACAGGAAGTACACTAAGGATTTCGAACAGCAATTACTTTAATTTAATGAGTGCCTTAACAGGGGGTACAGCTTTAACTTTTGGTACCGCAACTTTGGTCACCAACCAGAGCATCAATACTGGCTGGACGGTAACTACAACCGACTTTACGCTACCGGTAACCTCTCCTTTAAGAAGTGCCGGAAGTACAGGTGGCCCAATTGGTGACCCTAGGTGGACATACTAAATTATTTTATGAAGGGCAGGTTTTTAATCTGCCCTTTTTTAATAAATTTAACTAGCAAAAGTTGGTCAACTGCGAGAAACGATACCATAATGACAAGAACCCCATACTTTAAACTAATTACGCTGCTTCTTTTAAATACCTTTTTCATTCTTTACACCTATGCCCAGGACCCTAAATATCCAGCTACACTTACTGTTGCTAAAGATGGCTCAGGGAACTACAGTACTATACAGGAAGCCGTAAACTCAATACGTGATTTAGGCGAGCTGGAAGTTAAAATTTATATCAAAAACGGCATTTATAAAGAAAAGTTGATTATTCCATCATGGAAAATCAAAATTGCCCTTGTTGGGGAAAGTACTGAAAACACCATTATCACCAATGCTGATTACTCAGGTAAAGCCAATCCACTAGGAAAGGATGTTTTTGGGCATACTACATTCAGTACCTATACCTCATTTACGGTATTGGTTCAGGGTAATGATATCCATTTCGAAAATCTAAGTATCATCAATTCAGCAGGTCGCGTTGGCCAGGCCGTTGCACTGCATGTAGAAGGCGATCGTTTTATAGCAAAAAACTGCAGGTTTATGGGTAACCAGGATACGCTTTATACGGCAGTTGAAAATAGCAGGCAGTACTACCAAAACTGTTATATTGAAGGCACTACAGATTTTATTTTTGGTAAAGCCACAGTGGTCTTTCAAAATTGTACCATCAAAAGTTTAAGCGATTCTTACATTACGGCAGCCTCAACTTCAGCACAACAAAAATTTGGGTTTGTTTTTCAAAATTGTAAGCTCATTGCAGATCCATTGGTAACAAAAGCTTATTTGGGCAGACCATGGAGACCTTATGCTAAAACGGTATTCATGAGCTGCAGTTTGGGAAAGCATATTTTGCCCGAAGGCTGGAATCCATGGAAAGGTGACCTGATGTTCCCGGATAAGGAATTAACCGTTTTTTATGCAGAGTATAAAAACAATGGTGATGGCGCCTCCCCTAAAACGAGGTTACCCTGGGCAAAGCAACTCACTTATAAAGAGGCAAAAAGCTATACTTTAGAAAACATTCTGGGCGGCACAGATCAATGGAATCCAATCAAAAATTAATAGAATGAGAATAAATTATTTTAAGGTTTTTGCAACTATAGCTTTATTCATTTTATGCTCCTTTGCTTTCGTGCAAAAGAAAACAAAGCTGTACATCATCGGCGATTCAACTGCCGCCAATAAAGAAGAAAAAGCATACCCCGAAACCGGCTGGGGAATGGCACTCCAGTCTTATTTTAAATCCGATGTTGCGGTTGATAACCGGGCTTTGAACGGCAGGAGTACCAAATCGTTCAGAGCCGAAAAGCGCTGGGACCCGATATTGGCACAGTTAAATCCTGGAGATTATGTTTTTATCGAATTCGGACATAACGATGAGAAAGTTGATAAACCGGCCGTTGGCGTTTCACTGGCAGATTTCAAAACAAACTTGATTAACTACGTGATAGAAACCAGAAGTAAAAAAGCCTTCCCGGTATTACTCACACCCATCTCCCGCAGAAGTTTTAAAAATGGAATACTAATAAATTCTCATGGCGATTACGCAGGCGTAACCCGCCAGGTAGCCGATTCGCTAAATGTACCCTTAATTGATATGCTGGCTAAAACGGAAAGCTTATTGACCAGCCTGGGAGATGAACCATCCATCAAATTATTCAACTATGTTGATTCGGGAAATGTAAATTATCCAAAGGGCAAAAAAGACGATACGCATTTAAGTCCAAATGGTGCTAAACAGGTAGCTGGTTTGGTAGCGGAAGGGATTAGGGAGTTAAGGTTGAATTTAACTAAAAGTTTGAAATAGCAGAATAAGTTTGTCATCCTGAGGAATAATTTATGATATAAAAATCAATATGATTGACAGATAAATTTTAAGTAGGTATATTTCTTAAGAGATCGTCATTCCCAACTTGATTGGGAATCTTAATACAAGCGCTTTAAGATTCCCGCATGCGCGAGAATGACGATCCTTCTATAAGATTCTGTCGATGGTAGCGTAGTGAAGGATCTTTTTATCACCGAGTGCACCGAGAAATTCACTAAGTAAACAGAATTAGGCGTATAAATATGATCATCGTCCTCGTTTGCAACGAGGATGCTGAGAATGGCGATTGTATCGCCAGTAGCATAATACTGCATTACAAATGCGGATCTCGCTAATCGTTACAAACGAGGACGATAGACAAAAAAGCCGCAACTCACAGATTTACACCTGTGTTTTGCGGCTTGTTTATTATAACTGATCTTTTAAAAAATATACTTCGTACTTAAAAAGTTAGAATCATCTCCTTTAACAATTTCATTCAATAACTTTTTATTATCATCCGTAAATTTGGTTGCCACCAGAGAGCGGATCGAGAACGAACGCAAGGCATCCACTACAGAAAGTGTACCTTCGGCACTGTCTTTACGACCGGTGAAAGGGAATACATCTGGTCCACGCTGACACTGGCAATTGATATTTACCCTACTTACCTGATTTACCAAAGGATCAATCAACGAAGAAATTACCGCAGCATTGTTACTGAAAATACTTACCTGCTGGCCGTGCGGCGAATCAATTAAATACTCAATAGGCTCTTCAAGGTCATCAAATGGTACAACCGGAACAATCGGCCCAAACTGCTCTTCCCGATAAAGTTTCATATTACCATTTACAGGGTAAACAATAGCTGGATAAACAAAAGTTTCCAGGGTTTGTCCACCATTGTTATTGATCACTTTAGCACCATGTGCCACGGCATCATCAATACATTCTTTTAAATACTCAGGTTTGTTAAGCTCAGGTAGTGGTGTAAGGTTAACTCCTTTTTCCCAAGGCATGCCAAATTTCAGTTTCTCTACTTCGGCCGATAAACGCTTTAAAAACTCCTGCGCCAAACTGCGGTGCACGTAAACGATTTTAATGGCGGTACAACGTTGTCCGTTAAAAGAAAGCGAACCCAGCACCGTTTCAGAAACGGCCAGATCAAGATCTGCATCTTTAGTGATGATGGCTGCATTTTTTGCATCTAAACCTAAAATTGCCCTTAAACGGTTTACCTTAGGGTGCAGTTTTTTTAGTTCGTTGGCAACCTTGCTTGAACCAATTAAGGTAAGCACATTAATTTTACCAGATTTCATCAGACCCGGAACGATGGTATTACCACGACCATAAATGGTATTCACCACACCCTTAGGGAAACTTGAACGGAAAGCCTCCAGTAAAGGATAGTGCAATAAGGTACCATGCTTAGGTGGTTTGAATAAAAGCGTATTGCCCATAATCAAAGCTGGGATAAGTGTAGTAAAAGTCTCGTTTAACGGATAGTTGAATGGGCCCATACAAAGTACCACCCCTAGCGGAGAACGGCGCACCTGGGCCACAATTCCCTGCTCTATTTCAAAACGGGATGATTGCCTGTCGATATCTTTCAACGCATCAATGGTGGCGTAAATGTATTCAACCGTACGGTCAAATTCTTTAACCGAATCAGCATACGATTTTCCAATTTCCCACATAATCAGTTTGGCAACAATTTCCTTTTGCTCAATCATTTTATGTGTAAAATTTTCTACACAACTGATGCGATCGGCAACACTCATGGTTGGCCACTGCCCCCTACCGTTGTCATAAGCGGCTACGGCCGCATCTAAAGCTTCTGTCGACTCTTTCTCTGTACAAACAGGAAAACTACCAATACGCTTACGTTTTAAACCTTCAGGGGTTTTTATGCATACCGGAGAAAACACTTCATTAAATGGTCCGTTCCATGGTTTCATTTCTCCATTAGAAAGAAACTCTTTTTGATTGATTTCTTCCTTGAGCCTAAATTCATCTGGAATCTGGCTCTCTTCAACGAAAATACTTTCGAGGTTTAGCGTTGTACTCAATTTTATTTGCTGTTAGGGTTAAATTAATGTTAAATCTATAGTTTAAGTATAGATTAAATTTTAAAAAAAGCATCAAAAGATTTAGACACAATAATATTGCCTAAATCTTTTGGAGGTTAAATTATTTAAATTCTATTACTTTATATTTTGGAACAAGTGTCTTCATTACCACCCAGCCAACTAGGTAAGCCACCGCGCAGAAAGAGAAAACGATAAAATAACCAGCTTCTTTACCTTGGAACCCCATAAAAGTCATTTGTGTATCAGCTGCATGAGTAAACAGCACGCCAGAACCTTTATTGATAAAAAATGATCCTACTCCTCCGGCCATACCACCAATTCCGGTTACAGTAGCAATAGCCTGGCGCGGGAACATATCACTCACGGTGGTGAATATATTGGCCGACCAAGCCTGATGTGCGGCACCCGCAATACCAATAATAATTACTGGCAACCAGTAGGTATAGTGGCCTAAAGGCTGGGCCAATAAGGCTAACAAAGGAAAAAATGCAAAAATCAACATGGATTTCATCCTGCCATCGTAAGGATTCATATTTTTCTTGCCAATAAAATAGGATGGTAACCACCCGCCAATAATCGATAACAAGGTGATAACATATAATATAAATAAGGGGAAAGCACTTTCTGTGCCGCTCATTTTATAAATATCTTTCAGGTAGGCTGGCGACCAAAACAGATAAAACCACCAAACCCCATCGGTCATAAATTTACCAAAAGCAAAAGCCCAGGTTTGTTTAAACTTAAGGCAATCTGAAAAGGATAGTTTTTTTACGGGCGATGCTGCGGTAACCGTTTCGCTAATTTGCTCGTGTGCCACAATATCTTGCTGGATATAGGCTAATTCTTCTTTATTTACACGTGAGTGATGTTCTGGTTTACCGTAAAGTAAAATCCAGAATAACATCCAGATAAAACCTAAAGCGCCGATGATAATAAACGACATTTCCCAGCCATATGCATCGGCAATGTACGGAATGGTAACAGGGGCTGCCAAAGCACCCACTGTTGCCCCTGCATTAAAAATACTGGTCGCAAATGCACGATCTTTCTTGGGAAAATACTCGGCTGTAGCTTTTATGGCTGCCGGAAAATTTCCTGCCTCGCCAAGGGCCAGCACAAAACGGGCAAAAATAAATAATGAAAGACTGGTTGATAGAATTAACGTAGTATTGCCCACAGTAGACAGCGCCTCTTTTGCACCTGCAAAACTCATCACCCACGTACCGGTAATGATGCCTGAAGTAGCAATACCGCAAAAAGCATGGATACAAGCACCTACCGACCAAATTCCGATTGCCCAAAGGAAACCTTTTTTAGTGTCCATCCAATCAACAAAACGTCCTGCAACCAACATCGATCCGGCATAAAAAAGAGAGAATAAGGCTGTAATGGTTCCATAGTCACTATCTGTCCAATGAAATTCGGGAACAAAATAGTCTTTCCATGTAAGGGATAGTACCTGTCGATCTAAATAGTTAATGGTAGTTGCAACAAATAACAGGGCACATATGGTCCATCTGTAATTGCTGATTTTTGGTTGGCTCATTTCGGTTGTTTGTGGTTAGGGGATTGAGGTTATTTACTTTGCTTAATAAGTTCGAGTGCCAGCTGTGTATGATCGTGAAGCTCATCGTAAAGCCCTTTGCTCATCACATCCTTACTAATTAATTTGCTGCCCATACCTACAGCACAAACCCCGGCTTTAAACCAGGTTTTTAAATTTTCGGCATCAATTTCTACACCACCTGTTGGCATAAATAGCTGCCCGGCGAAAAGATCTTTAATTGATGAAATAAATTCAGGGCCTAAAATATTTGCCGGAAAAATTTTGATCAGCATGGCTTTGTGTTCTTGTGCCACGCTGATTTCAGTTGGCGTCATACAACCTGGTACCCAAAGCATACCAATTTTATTTGCAATTTCGGCAACTGCCGGATTTACGATCGGAGCCACAATAAAATCTGTTCCAGCTTCGATAAAAGCATTTGCATCGGCAGGCGTTTTAATGGTACCTATACCCAGATAAAGATCGGGCATTTCTGCATCACGGATTTCTTTTAACTTTTTAAAGTTTGACAATGCCGATTTACCACGATTGGTGTATTCGAAAACACGAACACCCGCTTTATACAAAGTGCGTAATATTTCTACACTACCCGATTCGCTATCCTGATAAAAAAGCGGTAACATGCCCTGCTCTAAAATGGCATCTAAAATTTTGTGCTTGTTGCTCATCATCGTATTATTCTTTTTTCTATATCAGCTACAGTACTGGTTGTAGCATCACTTGGAATGTATAATTTATCGTATGCTGCGGCGGTGGCAAAATTTAACATTTCTTGGGCCGGTAGTTGATTGTAAAAGCCATAAATCAGGCCAGCCATAAAACAATCTCCACTACCCACCTTATCTAAAATTTCTTCCGAAACATATTCTTCAGAAACCGTTAATTCATTGTTGGTATAAATGGCGGTATAATAACGAATACCCTTTCCATGATCGAACCTGAAAGTATTGGCCACCGCTTTACACGCCGGAAACAAACTTAATATTTCTTTAGAAGTATCAGTTGCCTGTTGCAGTAACGTTTCCTTTGCATAACCATCTGTTGGTATTAAATCTTTATGAAGTGCAATGCCCAACATTTTATTGGCTGCCCAAACATTACCCATAATCAGTGTACAATACTGAGCCAGTTCTGGCAAAACATCAATCGGTTCCTTTCCATATTTCCAGAGCTTTGCACGATAGTTTAAATCAAGTGATATGGTTATATTTTTTGCACTTGCGGCTTTTAATGCTTCTAAACAAACGTCGGCAATATTCTGATTAATGGCCGGGCATATGGCGCTGAAATGGAACCAGGCTACATCTTCAAAAACTTCGTCCCAGTTAATCTGTCCAACTTTTAAATCAGCATAGGCCGAATTGGCCCGGTCGTAAATTACCCCTGCATTTTTAAGGTCTTTCCCTTTAGGCAAATAGTACAAACCTAAACGTTCACCATGGTAAACCATAGGGGTAGTATCAATATTGCGCACATTAAGGTAATCAACAATTTCGCGGGTAACTGAATTATCTGGCACAGCCGAAAGATAGGCTGAAGGCACATTCCATAAAGCCAGGGCAGTGGCTACGTTAAGCTCGGCCCCACCCACATAAAATGGAAGTTTATTTTCTTTTAACCATGCACCATCCATATCCGGACAGATGCGTAAAAGTATTTCACCAAAGCTTAAAACTTTTTTTCCTTTTTCAGCTGAATCGAAGATTTGGGTGTTCATTTTTAGTTCTGATCGGCATATTTCATACTGTTTTCTGCAACCGAATGAAAATGAAAGGAAAACGATTGAAATGATTTGATTCCAACAAAATACCTTCCTAAAGCCTGATTTTAGTTAAAATTTAAAGTAGTTTTTTGCGTTAAAATACGAAATATCCTGAACAATTTTGCCCACCCATTCCAAATCGTTAGGTAATTCGCCGTTCTCAATATCTTCCCCGAAAAGGTTACAAACAATCCTCCTGAAGTACTCGTGACGTGGGAAAGAAAGGAAACTGCGCGAATCGGTGAGCATACCTACCATTCTGCTTAAAAGTCCCATGTTCGACAGTGCGTTTAACTGTTTGATCATCCCATCCTTTTGATCTAAAAACCACCAGGCCGAACCAAACTGCACTTTACCTGCAATAGAGCCATCGTTAAAATTACCGATCATGGTGGCAATTAATTCGTTATCGGCTGGATTAAGATTATAAATAATGGTTTTGGCCAGTTTATCCTGATTATCCAGGCGGTTTAAGAATTTAGAAAGCATACGTGCCTGGCTAAAATCGCCGATTGAATCCCAACCGGTATCAGGTCCTAGTTGTCTTAGCATACGTGCATTGTTATTACGCAAAGCACCAAGGTGGTATTGTTGTACCCAACCTTTTTCATGATCCCATTCTGCAAAATAAACCAGCATAGCCGACTTAAATTTCAGGTTTTCTCCATACGAAATATTTTGTTTACTGCGGATTTTATCAAAGATTGATGCAATTTCGGCCTCGGTATAATCTTCAGCATAAATCTGCTCTAAACCGTGATCAGAAACTGAACAGCCATTTGCCGAAAAGTAATCATGACGGCTTTTTAAAGCATCAATATAATCCTGAAAACTACTGATTGTTTTATCGGCGACACTTTCCAGTTTGTCGATATATTCATTTAAGCCTTCAATATCATCACTGTTCATGGCCTTATCGGGGCGGAAGGCCGGTAACATTTTAAGGTTAGCGCCTTCTCTGGCCAGTTGTTGATGAAAGTTCAGGCTATCTAAAGGATCGTCTGTAGTACAAACGGCCTCTACATTCATTTTTGCCAATAAACCACGAACTGAATATTCTGGAGTTTGCAGTTTAGCTGAACATTCGTCGAAAATTTTCTGTGCCGTTTTTCCCGATAACAGATCTTCTATTCCAAAATAGCGCTGAAGCTCTAAATGTGTCCAATGATATAGTGGATTGCGTAAAGTATAAGGAACGGTTTCGGCCCATTTTTCAAATTTTTCAAAATCAGATCCTATTCCAGTGATGTATTTTTCATCCACACCATTGGCTCGCATTGCCCTCCATTTGTAATGATCGCCGGCAAGCCAAACCTGACTGATATTGGCAAATTGCGTATTATTGGCAATCTGCTCCGGAATAAGGTGATTATGGTAATCGATAATTGGCAATGATTTTGCAAAGTTGTGATACAGCTTTTCAGCAGTTTTGCTTTGCAAAAGAAAATTTTCGTCTAAAAAAGATTTCATGCTATGTAATTTGAGCTATTAGATAATCGGTTTAAGCTGATTAAAAAGGATTATCTGTTATTTTTCTATTTATGTAATTATATTATCCCAGTCTGTGTCCTCACAGACCAAGACTCAATTTATATTTTATCTATTGGCGGTCTGTGGGGACACAGACCGCGGCAACAGCAGGTTAAAGGCGATTGCAAGGATAGCCACGCAAACCTCCGACCTCAGTCTTCCGACTTCGGACTATAAACTCACCCCCCGTTTCCATGGAATAAAATCATCCTGATTAAGCAATACGGCCTTAGGAATTACTTCGCCGCTGGCTGCTCTAATGCAATATTCCAGGATATCTTCGCCCATTTGTTCGATGGTTTTTTCCCCTTCTATCACCGGACCACAATTGATATCAATAATATCGCTCATGCGTTTGGTTAAAGCATTATTGGTTGATACCTTGATGGTTGGGCAAACCGGATTTCCTGTAGGCGTTCCTAAGCCAGTAGTGAACAAAATTAATGTCGCACCTGATGCGGCCTTTCCAGTAGTCGCCTCTACATCATTCCCGGGTGTACAAACCAGGTTTAAGCCAGGTTTTGTAGCAGGCTCAGTATAATCCAAAACATCTTCTACAGGAGATGTTCCACCTTTTTTGGCTGCTCCGGTACTTTTTATGGCATCGGTAATCAAACCATCTTTAATATTACCTGGTGAGGGATTCATAAAAAACCCAGAACCTACATTTTCTGCCGATTGATTGTAGGCTGTCATCAACTGAATAAATTTACGTGCGGCTGTTTCATCTTTGGTCCGGTCAATCAATTGTTGTTCTGCACCACAAAGTTCAGGAAATTCAGCAAGGAGCACAGTACCACCCAGGGCCACCAATAAATCGGAGGTGTAACCCACAGCAGGGTTGGCGCTGATTCCGCTAAAACCATCGCTACCGCCACATTTTACACCCAATACCAATTTGCTTAATGGTGCCGGCTGACGTTCGATTTTATTGATTTCTGTTAAACCGATAAAGGTTTTACGGATGGCTTCTTTTACCAGTTGTTCTTCGCTCTGCGATTGTTGCTGCTCAAAAACAAATAAAGGTTTATCGAAATTAGGGTTACGTTGTTTCAGGTCTTCCATAAAATCGTGCACCTGCAAATTCTGGCAGCCTAAGCTCAATACGGTTACACCAGCAACATTAGGATGATCGGCATATGCAGCTAATAACTTGCTTAATACGGCAGCATCCTGACGGGTGCCACCACAACCGCCCTGATGATTTAAAAATTTAATGCCATCAACATTTTTAAACACACGGTCAGCAGATGGATTAGCCAAACCGATAGAATCCGGATCAGCCTCACCTAAAATTTCACCATTTTTATAAGCCTCAACCAGTTGGTGTGCATATGATTTATATTTATCCGTTACTGCATAGCCCAACTCGTTGTGTAAAGCCTCGCGGATGACGTCCAGGTTTCGGTTTTCGCAGAATACGGTCGGAATAAACAACCAATAATTTGCAGTACCCACGCGGCCATCACTACGAATGTAACCGTTAAAGGTTCTGCCTTCAAACTTAGCCACATCTGGTGCCTGCCATTCGTAATGGTACGGACGAAATTCAAAAGGATCAGATGCATGTTTGGTATTTTCGGTGTCCATTAATCCCCCTTTAAGAATGAAGTGTTGCGCTTTTCCAACCAATACGCCATACATCATAATGTGATCGCCTGGATTCATATCCTGCATAAAAAATTTATGCTTGGCCGGGATATCATCTTGTAAAATATATTCCTGTCCATCGTGGATAACAGTTTCGCCTTTTGCTAGGTTTTGCAGCGCAACCAATACATTATCGTTAGGATGGATTTTTAAAATTCTGGTAACCATTTTAAATTGTTGTTTCTGAATGCAAGTTACTTAAAGTTTCTTTTGCACCCTTGTTCTGCAATAAATCAACATAATATTTTACGGCCGCGTTAAAGCCAGGGTAATCGTTCAGGTTTTTGTCCCAAAGGCGTATATCGCCAAGGGTATAATCTACAACGGTTTCAGGATTTTTCCAATAATCGTGTAACACCCCCGCAAATTCATCCTGTATAGGGTAGGTTTTTCCATTTGCACTGGCGGTGTAGGTTTCGCCATCTTTATTCACGTTCATGAAAAGAATATAAGCGGCGACACCTAAAGCGGTAAGCTGTGGCACTTCATTTTTTAAAGCATAATATCTTCTGATCAGGGGCATATTACGCATTTGCATTTTTGAAGTAAAATTTAACGTAATGGCTTGCCATTGGTGTTCTAAAGATGGGTTACTAAAACGGTCGATCACACTTTCTGCAAAGGCAATTGCTTCGTTGTAGGTAATATCTTCATTCACCACCGCAGGCGCAATTTCATCTTTCATTAATTTTAATACATTGGACGAAAAATCTTTATTCGCCATTGCCTCTTTTACCGTATTAAAGCCTGCTAAAATGGCCAAACCGCAGCTTATCGTATGTGTACCATTAAGCAAACGGAGTTTTAGTTCTTTAAATTTATCAATGGAAGGAACAATGAAAATGCCTTTATCTGCCTTTGCGAAAGATAATACTTCCTTCACTTTTTCGCTTGATGATTCGATTGCCCAAAGCCTGAAAGGTTCGGCCATAATCATCAGTTCATCTTCGTAACCCAGTTCGCTTTCAGTGGCTTTATGTGCTGCTTCCGGGAGTTTCCCTGGCACAATCCGATCAACCAGGGTTTTACAAAAATAATTTGCTGTTTTTAACCAGTTTTCGAAATCCCAGCCCAATTTATTCTGGATAGCCAGATCGAGCAAAATTTCTTTTAGTTTGTCGGCATTATCACTAATGAGTTCTGTAGGAACAATCACCATTCCACTTTCAGCTGATCCGTTAAAAGCTTTGTAGCGTTCGTGCAAAAAAGCAAGCAGTTTGCCCGGGTAAGACTGTGGCGGATGATCGGTGATTTTATCTTCACTTTTTACAATACCCACTTCTGTGGTATTCGAAATTGCAACTTGCATTTCGGGCTGGTGTGCAGCTTTTAAAATTTCTGTCCAATCTTGCGAAGCCGATAAAACCCTGCTGATTGAAGCATTGATGGAATTTTCTTCTACACTAACGCCATCTTCAATGCCTTTTACACATAGCGTGTATAAATTATCCTGTTTAGAAAATGCATCAGCACCGCTTTTTGATGTAGATTTAACAACAAGCACACGCCCGTTAAAAATCCCTTTCTGGTTGGCCCTATCAATAAAATAATCGGGTAAACCACGCAGTAAAACACCTGTACCAAACTGGATTACCTTCTCTGGTAAGGTTAATATTTCGGCAGTAGGTTTTGTAACCTTTTCGCCATTAATGTTTTTTAAATTTTCTTTGTTTAAAATCATTATTAATGTTATTTGATCACCAAGGCACAAAGTGCTATGTGAAATTTATAATCTCTTTGTACCGAGCTATAGTTCTATTTATTTGCCATTCGTGCTTAACCACTTTGGGTATTCTTTTTCAATTAATTTTTGTCCCCAGTTGCCATACCAGGCGTATCCGTTGCGTCTTTCAGGACTTAATTCTTCTAATTTTGTTTTGATTGTGTTGTCGCGATCGCCAAAAACCGGGGTATTTTTATCAAGGTCGTAAAACCGTGCCCAGGCAATTGCAGCGGAATCTGCAACCAAAGCCGCAGTTTTATTATTGGTTTTAGGATTTTTCAGCCGATCAAAACGGTAGCCTACAATTTTATAGGTATCGAACCATTTTACCGCTGATGTAATTGCATTTTTTTCTGCAGCAGAAGGATTTTTGATCCTCATTAAAAAGCGGACAATTCCTACTGACTCGCTCGTACTCAATGAGGCTGGCTCAAATGCCCTGGCCTTTGCAGGCAACATCGAATCATGATCATACTGTGCGGCCCAAATGCTTAAAACACCCCTTTGTTTTACCTGTGTATTTAAAATACAATCTATGCCCTTCGCCACTGCTTTTTCTGCTTTTTTAATGTAGGCTGGATTTACCACATCAAAATCGTTCGTTTGCATGGCAACATCCTGCAATATGTTCAACACATTGATCATGGCGTCGTCATTGTAAGTAATCTCCGATCGGTAAGAGGACCGGTCAGGATAATATTGTGGCCAGCCACCATTGGCATATTGTGCCGACAAAATATAGTCCAGTCCCTTTTCTGCAGCAGCCAAATAAGCTTTGTTCTGTGTTTTTTTATACGCCTTTACCAGATAAACCACTTCTCTACTGGTAGCTTTATTATCGAAAGTAGCATGTAAATCTTTAGTTGCCTTTATTTTGGCCAACAAGGCTGGTGTTAAAACGGCATCGTAGTTAACCACGCTTTTATCTTCCAGCTGCTTTGGCCAACCGCCATTGCCTAATTGATAAACCAGCATTTTATCTGCTGTAGAATCAACAGATTGTTGGGCATAACACGATAACAATAAAGTGCTGCATATCAAGGTTAACAATAATTTTATTTTCATCATTTTGTTTGTGCCGTGGTCTATGAAAACATAAGCCAATAATTTTATTTTTACGCCATGGTTAGTATTTGCCACGGAGATACAGATTAACACGGAAGAATTACTTTTTATGCCGTGGTTCGTGTCTCCACAAACAATATTTATCTGTGTTCATCCACTTCATCTGTGGTAATAAACCTATTTCTTCCCCGGCACCTGCTTAATCAGCCAGTTTACCAAATCATTTGTGGCTTTAAAATTTTCAAATTCAGCAGGTAATTTTCTACCATCGATATATTCATTATAAAACCATGGATCACCAACCGCGAAAACTGTTCCTTTGCCATATTTTGCAGTGGCAATAATAACATCTCCTTTATCAGTTAACGCAGAAACTGCCGGATTTTTAACCACAAGAGTCGATATTTCTTTGATATATACTTTTTTGGCTGTCTTAAAAATAGCATTTCCGTCAGGAATTTTTATTGCCCCTTGTTCAAAATTCGCACCCTGAACTTTATTACGGCTATCTTCGTTAAAATGGATTCCGAAGGTTTCCGGAAGAACATTAAATTTTGAAATTTCGCAATTGCCCACATCATTTAAGAGCAGTACCAAAATGCCACCAGCTTTTACCCATTCACTGATCTGTTTAGCATGTGCAGCATCCATAAAATTTGGGTTCACCGTTTCTTTTTCAGTATCCGGATCTACGATCATGTAAATATTACTGCCTTTTAAGTTAATTGTTGTTGGCGCAGCTTTAAGCGTATTGGTTTTTACCCCCGCATCGTTAAAGATTTTTCCGAATAAAGAAAATCCGTTGTTATCCTCTTCTTCCCAGAGGTAGTGGAAAGGGATTTTATCTCCGGTAGGGCCAACCATATATTCATTGTTAAAGAAATTATCAACGGTAACGGTTAAACCTTTACCTGGTTTTGGCAGCTGATCTGTTTCTATTTCTGCAGCAGCACAGATAAATGCGCCAACTCCTTTTGGATCATTGGTAATTACCTTTTCACTGATGTAATAATCGAAGCTACCATCACGGTATTTAGGCTTTCCACCTAAACCAGATACAGAAACAGTTTTAGTCAGGTTTACCCTTTCATCGCTTGCTTTTTCGATAAATTCTTTCTTTAAACCAGCATAGCCCTTATTTGTAGCAGCCATAAAAGATGGAGTTAACCATCCTTTACGTACTCCTTTGGCCAAGCCATATACAAACATGCTGGAAGCCGAACTTTCCAGATAATTCCCTTTACGGGTTGGCATATCCAAAATATCAAACCAAACTCCCGATTTTGGATCCTGGTATTTTACCGTTGCAGTTGCCGTACGGTTTAAAATGGCGATTAGCTCTTTCCGTTGCGGATGATCGGCCGGAAAATTATCCAGCACATCAACCAAAGCCATCATATACCAGCCCATTGCCCTGGCCCAGAAATTTGGCGAACGCCCGGTTTTTTTATCGGCCCACTGCTCTGCTCTGCTTTCATCGTAACCGTGATAAAGTAATCCTGTTTTAATATCGCGGGCATTTTTCTCCATCAGGATAAATTGCCTGGCAATATCATCGAAAGCAGCATCCTTTTTCATCAGCCTGGCATACGCTGCATAAAATGGTTCGCCCATGTACAAACCATCCAGCCACATCTGGTTTGGATAAATTTTCTTATGCCAGAAACCACCCTCTTTGGTGCGCGGTTGTTTCTGCAGTTGATCATATAATTTATTTGCTGCCAACAGGTATTTTTGCTGCCCGGTAACTTGATACAATAACAATAATGAGCGACCATTTTTAATGTTATCAATATTAAAATCATCTGGTTTATACGTGGCAATATTACCTTCTTTATCCAGATAAGCATCCATCGAACTTTGGATGTACTTAAAATATTTTCCGTCGCCGGTATTGCGCCAAACAGCAGCGGCACCTTCCAACACAACCCCCATATCGTAGGTCCATTTGGGGCCCTTAGCACCTTTTAACAATGTAGTATCCTGAAACAGTTTTTCCATCGCAGTTAGGGTTAACTGTTCAGATAATTTCTTTTGGGCAAACCCGCTTTGTGTTAAAATAGAAAAACCAATAAGTGCAATTAGGGTATATAAGATTGATTTCTTCATGACGCTCTTATTTTGAAATTTCCATTGCTTTTTTATCTACCTCAGTGCCTAAAACAGAAGCTGTTTTCGCTTTGGAAACATCGGTTCCGCTAATTTTTACAGCTTTTGATTTTTCGCCCGAAATATCAAACAGCAACTTGCTGTCATCAGGATATTTTAAGTTGCTGATATTAATGTTCGATCCGTTTTGGATCATCACTACCGGATTGGTATTTTCTGCAATGATATTAATGTTTTTTAGAAAAATTCCGGCAGCCTCAATAATTTCGATGCCTTTTTTTGCTTTGATGGTTACGTTTTCCAGGTGGATATCTTTAATGTTCATTTCTGGTAATCCCCTAAAAAATATCGCCTTTTCGGCACCATTTGCCACTATATCTTTAATATAAAAATTTCTGAACTGTGGAGTAGCTTCGGTAACCGGAACGGTAACGGTTTTAATAACCTCTCGTTTTTCGCCAGCCAAAGGAACCGGATCAACCGCCGCATAATACATATCGAACAAAATCGCCTCACCAGGAATATCAATCATGTTGATGTTATTGATATAGATATTCTCGACTACGCCACCACGGCCACGGGTAGTTTTAAAGCGTAAGCCAATATCAGTGCCAATAAAAGAACAGTCATACACCCAGATATTTTTTGCCCCGCCACTCATTTCACTGCCGATTACAAAACCGCCATGCGCATGGTAAACCACATTATTTCTGACGATAACATTTTCAGTTGGTATACCCCGTTTACGGCCCGCTTCATCACGTCCGGATTTGATGCAGATCCCGTCATCTCCCACATCAAAAGTGCTGCCTTCAATTAATACGTTTTTACACGATTCTACATCAACACCATCGCCATTCTGTGCAAACCAGGGGTTTTTTACCTGTAAGTTTCTCAAGGTTAAATCTTCACAAAGCAAAGGATGTAAATTCCACGCAGGCGAATTTTGAAAGGTAACACCTTCTAAAAGTATTTTTTTACAGCCCGTTAAAACCAATAAATTCGGACGGAGAAAATCTTTGATATCATCATAGTCTGCTGCAGTTTTGCCCGCTTCAATAACACCCGCATTTTTGGTATTCGAACCTTTAACTGTTTTCTCAGACGGATACCACGTTTTTCCGTCAGCTTTAACAATGCCTCCTGATGCCACAAGTTTTTTCCATTGTGTTTCGGTAAGTTTATCTTTTTTAACCATACGCCATGCACCACCATTCCCGTCGATAATTCCGGTTCCGGTAATGGCGATATTTTCGAGGTTTACACCCGAAATTGGACTCTGGTTCCGCCATGCAGGCTGACCTTCCCAATTTCCCTGTACCAGTTTGTATTGATTAAAATCAGCCGTAAACTGAAGGATAGCATCGCGTTTAAGGTGCAGATTTACATTGCTTTTTAATTCGATAGGACCGGTTAACCACAAACCCGAAGGGATTAAGACCACACCTCCACCTTTTTGGCTAACACTGGCAATGGTTTTATTAATGCTTTCCGTATTTAAGGTAATGCCATCACCCTTTGCTCCAAAACTTACAATGTTCGTTGTATCTTTTTTAAATTTAACCTGCTGAATAATGGGTAAACTTTGCTTCTGTTGCGCCATGGCAGCGCCTGCTCCAGATAAAACTAAAAAGGTGATGGCTACCTTAATATGACATAAACGACCAGAAATATGTTTCATTATTTGCGCTGTTAAATTATACTTGGTTATTGTAATAACAAGTGTACGTTGTTTACAGCTAAAACAGAAGAGAAATCTATGCAATCGTTGCCGGAAAACCAGGCAAAAAGACCACTACAAGCAGACGATTAAACACACTATACCAGGCACTTACCCCATTTATTTCGCTTCCGGATTCCATCCATGGAAAACGTTTTCTAAAATATAGGTCTTATATTCTTCATCTGTTAACTGATGCGACCATTTTACCCTGCTTTTAGGGTCGGCACCTTTTCCAGTACTTTTATATTCAGCGTAATAAGCTGTTTTCTCATTGCTTTCTTTGCCCCAGTTGTTCCAGCCTTCCTGGCGGATCAATTCAGGCAGCTCGCAATGGAGATAGGCCACTTTTGCATAAGGCCTCCAGGGGCGGCCTAAATAAAAACTATTGGCTGGTGCATCTCCCTTGATTTTACATTTGTTAAGAATATAACCAAACTTTGTGGTATCAGCAGTAGAAGCAGCCGTAATATAACCTGCTTTTTTGCAAAAAATGGTGCAGCTTTCGAACCATGCTGTCGAAGCCCCGAAAATGAAATCAACCGTACCTTCGATATAGCAATTTTTATAGTACTGGCGGTTACCTGCTCCGTAAGTATAAAGCGTATCTTGAAAGCCCAAAAATCTGCAATTAGTAAAAATTAATTTATCGCCACCCGCCCAAACGGCTACGGCCTGGCCCACAGGGCCTGATGAATTTTCGAATGTAATGTTTTCAGCAGAAAAGCCTTCGCCATAAATGTAAAAGCTTGATGAACCTGATGTACCCTTTTCTTCGCCAAAAGTATTCTTCTTCTGCGCATAATCATCATAAGTTAAAATGGTTTCGTTTACGCGCTCTCCAATAAACTTTACATTCTTTTTAGAGGCTGCCAATACCAGTTTTTCTTTATAAATACCTTTTTTTATAAATATAATAGTGATTTTATTTCTGAAATCCGGCACAGCGTGGATCGCTTCCTGTACCGTTTTAAAATTTCCGCTTCCATCGGCAGCTACTGTAAAATCGGGTTTAACATCCAGTGCATAAACAGAGGCTGAAATGGTGATCATGATAATTAGGATGATTGCTTTCATATCAATTTGGTTAGTCTTAAATTAAAATCGGCCACGCAAAAGTATAAACTTTGTAACGCAGCCGTGTTTTAAAATATATGATGAACAATTTTAAACATTAATATCTGTCACAAAGAAACCTTTTGGAAAAAAAACATTGCAAACGATGTCGGGAACGATTGCACAATAACAACTTGTCTAAAAATAAAAAAAGACTTAATCTTGTTGATAACGTTGATTGGATAAATATGTTATCGCTCCTGCACTTGATTCGATAGCTATTGGATTAGGCTGCGCGGGAATAACCTAACAATAAACAACTGACCAAATATTAAAAAAACATCATTGTAAGATGAAATATCTATACAGTTCAATCCTGATTTTTAGCCTTAGCTTAACTACGTTTGCACAGCCCGTGCCAAAAAGTGGTTATATATCAGAAGTTTGGGTTCCTGACTTAGGCAATGGAAACTATAAAAATCCGGTGATTAATGCCGATTATTCCGATCCAGATGCCATCCGCGTAGGCGATGATTTTTATATGATTGCCTCCAGTTTTGATGCAGTGCCCGGATTACCGATTTTACATTCGAAAGATCTGGTGAACTGGAAAATCATTGGTCATGCTTTAGAGCGCCAGCCGCCATTAGAACATTTTCAAAAAACACAACATGGCAATGGGGTTTGGGCACCGGCCATCCGCTACCATAATGGCGAATTCTACATTTATTATCCGGATCCCGATTTTGGCATCTACTTAACCAAAGCCAAAACAATAAACGGCGAATGGTCTGCACCAAAACTGGTTGCCCCAGGTAAAGGTTTAATTGATCCATGCCCATTATGGGATGAAGACGGCAAAGCTTATTTGGTATATGCCTATGCGGGTAGCCGTGCAGGGATAAAAAGTGTAGTGGCCATTATGGCGCTCAGTAGTGATGGCTCAAAAGTGACAGAAACGGGCAGAATTGTTTATGACGGACATGAACTAGATCCAACCCTCGAAGGGCCGAAACTTTACAAACGCAACGGCTATTATTACATCTTCGCCCCGGCGGGTGGAGTTGCTACAGGCTGGCAATTAATTTTAAGAAGTAAAAGTATTTATGGCCCCTATGAAAGAAAAGTGGTGATGAATCAGGGAAAATCATCTATAAACGGCCCTCATCAGGGAGCCTGGGTAAATACTCAAACTGGCGAAGATTGGTTCCTCCATTTTCAGGATAAAGACGCTTATGGCCGTGTAGTTCATCTGCAGCCGATGAAATGGATAAATAACTGGCCTGTAATCGGCATTGATACTGATGGGGACGGAATAGGTGAACCGGTAATGATCTATAAAAAACCAAATGTAGGAAAGGTTTATCCTATTGAAACGCCAGTAGAAAGCGATGAATTTAGTACGGCGAAACTTGGCTTACAATGGCAATGGCAGGCTAATCCGCAACCTACCTGGTTATTTACCGATGCCGTTAAAGGTTTGTTGAAATTATATACCGCTAAAATGCCTGATGACGCTAAAAATCTTTGGGATGTTCCAAACCTGTTGATGCAGAAATTCCCGGCCGATGAATTTATGGTAACCACTAAGCTTTTGTTTAAACCTAATCCTAAGCTGGAAAATGAAAAAACCGGTATGGTAATTATGGGAAGAAATTATGCGCAGATCGGTATACAGCGCAAAAAAGAAGGGCTATACTTGGTATATGGCGTTTGCCAAAATGCCGACAAGGGAAAAACAGAAAATGAAAAAGAAATTACCAGGTTAAAATCTGGCTCAGTATATTTCAGGATTAAAATTTTAGCGGGTGCAAAATGCCAGTTTAGTTATAGTGAAAACGGGACTGATTTTACAAATGTAGATGATGAGTTTCAGGCAACGGCCGGACAATGGATTGGCGCTAAAATAGGCTTATATGCTCTAAGAGATTCGCAGACAAATGATTCAGGAATTGCTGAATACGACTGGTTTCGGGTACAGAAATTAAAATAATAAAAATGAAAAATCTAAAATACCTTATTGCAGCTCTTGGTATTGCATTATTAATGTCTTTCATCGAGAGGCCCAAACCTGTTAAGGTGTATTTAATTGGCGATTCTACCGTAGCAGATTACACCTTAGATGAAGGTTACATGCAAAAAAAGTATCCTATTACAGGATGGGGTCAGGTTTTTCAACAATTCCTGAACAAAGACAGTTTAAAAAACCTAAACAGGTTAATTAAAAGCGACAGCGCCCTGGTAGCTGATAAAGCAAAAGGCGGCAGAAGCACCAGAACATTTTTTGAAGAGGGCAGGTGGAAAGATGTTTTATCTACCCTGAAAAAGAATGACCTGGTACTGATCCAGTTTGGGCATAACGATGCAGCTAAAGATAAACCTGATCGTTATGTAGACATTCCAGGCTATAAAGATTTCTTAAGGATGTATGTGAAAGAAACACAGGCAAAAGGCGCCTTACCAATCCTAATTACCCCTGTTACCCGCAATTACCCCTGGAAAGATGGCAAATTGGGTAGTGCACATGGCGAATACCCACAAGCCGTTACAGATGTAGCACATGAACTTCGGGTACCAATTATCGATCTTACTTCGCTCTCAGCAGATTTTTTCACTACCAAAGGACATGAATTTGTAAGCAGCTACTACTTTATGAATTTAGACTCTGCCAAATATGAAGCTTATCCCAAAGGGCAAAAAGACAATACCCATTTCCAACCCGAAGGCGCCAAAGCAATCGCACAGTTGGTTTACCAATCCTTAAAAAACATTAATCGCAATACGAATTAAATCAGCCCTTCCTTAACACAAAAGTATAAATTATAATTCTTCAGAACTTTCTGGCAAATGTTCGTACTCGCCTTTCCATGCATAAAAGCCGAATATCATCAAGCCCAAACTAATGGGAAAGAAAATAAAAAGGATAATTGCCCACTGTAATATGGTATTGGTACGTTCGATGTCTGTATGGGTCAAGCCTACCTTATCTATCGCCTGGATAAACAGAAAAGTCATGGTTAGCGGTCCTAAAACCATCCAAAACAAGCCTAAAAATTTCTTTAACGTATTCATCTTATTTAGTCGTTAATTTTTTCGTCTCTTTTATTTGATAAATAAATTGTGCCAATAACCAAACTTAGCGCTGCTACCCCAATCGGATACCAAAGCCCGGATAATGGTGTAGCGCCCGAAAAGCTTGCAATTAGTGTGGCAATAAAAGGTACAAGCCCTCCAAAAACACCATTGCCGATGTGGTAAGGCAGCGACATAGAAGTGTACCTGATTTTAGTGGGAAATAATTCAACCAGGAAAGCCGCGATTGGCCCGTAAACCATAGTGACCAGCAAAATCTGGAAGAAGATTAAACCGACAAATTTCCAGAACACAGGTGTGGGCAAAACTTTGTCTTTTATAATTTCTTTGCCTAAAAGAGTCCCTTTTGTTGCCGAAACAGTATCGACATGTATGCTGTTAAAGGAGGCTCCATTTTTAAGCCTTACTTGAGTAGAAACTGTTCGTAAGCTATCGGTTGAATTCTGCATTAAAACAGCAGTAACCGGAGCAGGTGTAGCAGATAGAATATCAGCCTGTTCAATTTTTGTATAGTCGGTATCATCCAAGAAAATCTGATAGATTGGGCGGTAAAAAAGAATACCCAAAAGCATACCGCTTAACATGATCCATTTACGTCCCACCTTGTCGCTCCAGGCACCAAAAACCACAAAAAAAGGCGTCGCAAAAGCGATTCCCCACAGCAAAATATATCGCGAATCGTTAAAATCCAGCTTACAGGTATTTTCCAAAAATGATTGGGCATAAAATTGTCCCGTATACCAGATTACGCCTTGCCCCATAGTAGCACCAAACAACGCCAAAAGCACCATTTTAAAATTAGCCTTGTTATTAAAGCTCTCTTTCAGTGGATTTTTGGAAATATTTCCTTCAGCCTTTAGTTTAGAAAACAGGGGCGACTCGTGCATTTTCATGCGGATGTAAATCGAAACCACAACCAGTACAATCGATAATAGGAAAGGGATTCTCCAACCCCAATCACCAAATGTTTCGGCACCTAAAATATTTTTCGTGATCACAATAATTCCTAACGAAAGGAACAAACCCAAAGTTGCAGTGGTCTGGATCCAGCTGGTAAAAAAACCGCGTTTGTTTTTTGGTGCATGTTCTGCTACATAAGTAGCGGCGCCACCATATTCGCCGCCCAAAGCCAAACCCTGGATTAACCTTAATATTAAAACCAAAATTGGTGCGGCATAACCGATGCTTTTGTAAGATGGGATTAAACCGATAAAAAATGTCGATCCTCCCATAAGCACCAAGGTGAGCAAAAAGGTATATTTTCGGCCAATTAAGTCGCCAAGCCTGCCAAAAACCAATGCGCCAAATGGGCGAACAATAAAACCCGCAGCGAAAATAGCCAAAGTATTGATTAAGGCCGAGGCACCTGCATCTTCAGGAAATAACTGATGACCAATGATTACCGCAAGGCTGCCAAAAATGTAAAAATCATACCATTCAATCAACGTGCCCAGAGAGGATGCACCGATCACTTTAAAGATATTGTTCTTGGGTAAATTGTCGCTCATAAATGGTCAGGAATATTTGGTTTACCAAGATAAACATTTGCACTATAAACGGCAACCTGTAATGTTTGTCGTTTAATTTGTTACAAGACCAAACATTTTGGCCCCAGTTTTGTAATTTCACCGGTAACTAATTCATTTTCGTCATATTATATGTTGTTAATACAAAATATCAGATTAAGTAGAATTTTAAGAAATACGTGGCAAGTTGATCTGATTATGATTGCTTCCTGCACGGTATCTTATCTGGTTCGCGAATATTTAATCTCACATCATTTCTCCGTTCCATCCATTATCCCAACACTTTTAGGTACAGCCATTGCTTTTTTTATCGGTTTTAACAATAATCAGGCTTACGATAGATGGTGGGAAGCAAGAAAAGTGTGGGGCGCTTTGGTAAATGATTCACGCTCTTTTGCAAGGGCGCTGCTCAATTATGTTGATGAAGATGAAGAAAGTGTAAAACGTATGATTTACAGACACATCGGCTTTTTATACGCTTTAAAGGCCAATTTGAGAGGAACGATAGATGAGATTTATACCAAATATTTAACCGAGGCCGATTTAAAAGAAATAGAAAAACATAATAATAAACATAATGCCCTTTTAAATATCCAGTCGAGAGATTTGCAAAAACTATCAAAATCAAATGCTATTGATGGCTTCCGTTTTATAGAAATCAATGAAATGCTGACCAGATTTTCTGATTCGATGGGCATGAGCGAGCGCATTAAAAACACCATTTTCCCTACTACCTATTCTTATCTGACTAAAGTATTTATCTGGCTATTTGTAGTTACCTTTACCCTGGTAATTAGTGAGGATGCAGGTCCGGCATCTATATTTCTAGGTTGGTTGATCGGTTTCGTGTTTGTTTCTACGCAGATTAATGGAATGAGCCTGGTTAACCCTTTCGAAAACAATTCAGCAGGTGTTCCGTTAAATCAAATTACCAGGACGATAGAGATTAATCTTTTACAAATGTTAGAGGAGGAAGAAATTCCGGAGCCTGTTAAACCTATAAATGAAGAATACGTGCTTTAAGTTAGGTTTTCTTAGTCAGTATTAACAGTTACCTTTTAAGCTGAGTTCGATAATTAATCTTTCTTAGGAGATTTTTAGACTACTTTTTGATTAAATTTTGTCGTCATGCTGATCCAGCTAGGATAATTCTAAAAAAGCATCTTCATTAAATAATTATCGAGTTCAGATTTTTAAGCTGAAGTGCCATCAGTTAATTTTCCAGTATGGCTTTTAATTTCTCTTCAAAAAGCATTGATTTAGCCTTAAACTTTGGATCGGAAAAGGAAATATTGGCTGTGGCATAAATAATCTTTCCATCCTTTCCAACCAACACGTTCGACGGAAAACCGTGATTAATATTGAGTTTTCTAATCTCTTCTTTAGTTAAAGATACAATTTGGTATTTGTAGCCGTTGCGCTTTTGAAATCGTTTGGCACTGGCAGCGCTATCGTGAGTAATACCAATAAACCGAACCGCTTTTTTACCATATTTATCCACCAAATTATTTAATTCGGGCATTTCGGCTATACAAGGAGGGCATTTTTCGAACCAGAAGTTAATCACCACTACCTGGTTTTTTAAATCGATATTGGAGAATGTTTTTTTATTGATGGTTACTCCCTTAAAAGAAGGTAAATCCTTACCCGCTAAATCTTCGAAAAAAGTTTCCTGCGTAGCCCATCTAACCGGAGCATCTTGGGCCAGTGCGGTAAAAGAAAAAATATTTAACAGAAGGATCAGGTAAATTTTCATCAGCGTTAAATATAAAAAAAGTCCGGCCATTACAGCAGGACTTTCAGATTTGTTTGGTTTAGAAAATCTTATTTAAAGGTAATGGAGCCATATTCAGATTTGATGGATACATTTGCAGCACCACCGCTACCAATTTTGCCGGTATATTTTTTAGTCTCATCATCTTTACTAACCAAACTTGATGTTACGTTTGAACCATATTTAAAGCCGGCATATGAAGTTGAAACATTAAAATTACCATTATAACGATCTGCAAAGCCCAATCCAACGTTTGCATATTCACCACCGAAGGTGAAGTTTTTACAAGCCGGGGTAATTTCGTTCACATTTAGGCGGTTATAATCCATTTTGATCGTGGCATCGCCATTCAATGTACCTAAAGTAACGTTCGAATATTCTGCGTTAACTGCAATTTTACCTGCTGATGCGATATTTAAATCGCCATAAGCTTGTTTTACTACCGCATTGCCTTTAACGGTATTGATATTTACTTTGGCATATTCGGCAGTCAAAAGCAGGTTGCCGCCTATAGTGCCAACGGTTAAGCCTCTACCATATTCCACTTTTATATCCGCTGATTTTCTGATGGTATTGATGTTTACAGCAACGTATTCAGCAACGAGTTCTAAAGTCCCCACAGCACCAATGGTTACGGGTCCATTGTATTCGTGCTTAATTACAGCAGCATTTAAATCCTGGATATCACATTTGCCATACTGGACATTAATATAGTTGTTGGTATTACTTAAGTTACCAGCTACAAGATTGCCGTATTCTACTTTTAATGATGTTGGTCCCGCAAAATTGCCCATTTCAACATTACCATATTGCTGTTGCACTGTTAAGGGATTTACTGCGGGCATAAATACCGTATAATTCACTTTCACTTCTCTTCGCCAGGTAGTCACACCATTTTTCATTCCACGTCCATACCGCCCGTTTCTGTCGCCCATGTTGGTTTTGAAAGAAACCACATCACCGTTTTTAGTGGCATCGATACTTACGCCATCAATCAATTTCTGTACATCGCTTTCCGAGTTGCTGTATGCTTTAATATCTACATCAACACGTACCTCATTTTTATCCCAGGTTTTAATTACGGTAGATCCGAATTGGTTATTTAAACTCACCTTATCATTTCTATCCACATTAAAGCTTTTACTAAATGATTTTGAACGTTCAGCATCGCCTCCTGTTTGCTTGTATGCAGCAATGTTAACCATCGCAATCATTGACGACTTTTCTGTATTATCTACAATTACCTTCTCCGACGGACTATTTACCACCGCTTCTTGCGCACTGGTTTTTACGGCAACTAAAGCCAAAAAGGCTAAAAATATTCTTATTGTTTTCATATTGTTAAATATTAAACACCTGTGTGCTTAAAACCTGCCGGCTGGTTTTAAGCTTTCGATGTGGTGAGCGTCCTCTTAGTATCAAGTCGCGTGAATTAAGTATCAAGACTGACCTCGATAATAAGGTTGTTTTATTCGCTTTCTTTTAAATCTGGTTAACTTTTTTGTAATCGTCAACCTGGTTAATAATTAATAATTGTTGTTTTAATAATTGCAGTTGTATTTCGCGGTTTTTTACCATAGCCTTTACCACAAAAGTTTGGTTAGGGGAGGTTGGCAATTCTGCTTTTAATTTTTCGTAATCTTCGTCGAGTTTTCGTAGATCAGCCGTAAATTTTTTATAAAGTTCTGGATTTGCTGATGCGAAAATGGCCAGACTATCTCTTTTTTCAGTAATTAACCCTGCAAAATGAACGTCCTTTTTGGCATATGAAGCGCTAACGTCCGCAATCTCTAAATCTTTGTTTTGTGATTTTCCTACGTAAAACCAGGCTAAACTGAAAATAACTACTATAGCCGCTGCTGCACTCATCCATAAATACAGTTTTACCGGTTTTTTTTTCTTTTTTTTATCTAAACCTTGTTCAATCTTTGCCCAAAGTTCTGCCGATGGCTCCATCATATCGAAAGCTTTTCGGTTTTGTTTTACAAAGGTTTCTAATCTATTATTCATCTCTCATCCCTTTCGTTTCTAAAATACTTTTTAACTTCTTTTTAGCCCTCATGTACTGTGTACGGCTGGTATTCTCACTTATTTTTAAAATGTGTGCAATCTCCTCATGGTCGTAACCTTCTAAAAGATATAAACTTAATACTACCCTGTAACCATCTGGCAATTGGGTAATGGCCTGCCTTATTTCTTCGGCCTGCAACCGCATTTCACCATCATCAAAACTATCTTCATCCGGTACTTCCGATATTTCATCTGTACTTACAAACTCCATCTTGCGCTTACGCAGGTAATTGATGGATTTATTGATTACGATCTGCTTTAGCCATAGTCCGAAGGTCGTTTCCTGCCTAAAATCAACAATTCTGGTAAACGCATCTAAAAATGCTTCCTGTAAAACATCTTCTGCCTCTTCCTCATAATTTAAAATGCGCAGTGCCACATTATACATAGCCTTTGCATACAGCTTGTACAATTCAAACTGTGCTGCGCGACTGCCCTGCATGCATTTTTTAACGAGTTCCAGGTTTTTATCGATGTATACGGCTTCCAAAATTTCGAATATTCTGATAATAAGACATCAGGGATTTTAAAACGTTGCATCAAGGTAGAAAAAAATTTAAGATATCTTAATTTCAAGTTAACATGGGGAACATATCAGAGAAAAGGCTTTATTACTAATGCTGCCATTCATTGAAATAGCTACTTCGTGGTCAGGGTCTTTCATGCTAAAAGATGCTGAAATAAATTCAGCATGACGAATACATATAAATCAGGCACTTTTAAAGCACTATTTCAACAAATAACTACCCATTTCAAGTTATCAGGAAATGTGCGGTTCTGCACTTTTGGCAATTTCAGTCCCGCTTTTGGTACGAGTTCCGATGAAGGATCGGAAGCTCTCCCCGGCAATCGGGTTTAGATACAAAGTTTGGCGCTCTGAAAACGAGCCATTGTTAAATAAACCCGACAGCAGCGGATAGCCCGGAATGAAGTGAAACGAAATGAGGACTACAAGCGAATGGCGGGACGAAAGCACCTGTGAAATACTGCCTTTCATTTCCAAAACAATAAAGATGACTTAAAAGTATTAAGAAATTAAATGCCTTTGCTTTTTGACATTTGTGGAAAATCAGCTGAGAGATCATCATAAATTTGAAAACCCTGATCCAAACCATTAACTTCATGCCATGGAAACCGATTTAATTATTTCAGCAATAAACGACATACATAAAAGAGCAGATCAGGCTATAGAAAATAAAGATCTAACAGCATATACAACGATTTTTGATGATCATCTGAGTTTTACGCCCTTTGGAAAATCAACTATAAACAAACGTGATTTTACGATTGATTTAAAGAAATATTTAGGCGGAGCCAAAACAATAGAAACCAGCCATTACCGGATTAAGTTTTCCATCGAGAATGACATTTTTACTGAAAAAATTGCTCGTAAATCAGTTATTTTAAAACCGAATCTGCTTATTTTTTCTAAAAAACAGACCGTACAGACTGAAGAAATTTACCACTGGAAAAATATTAAAGGAGAATGGAAGGTAATTGCACTTGAAATTGTGCTGGAAGAAAAATATTAAAATAAAACTATCATTGATTTATTAAAGTCAATAAACAACAGCTATTTTCTATAAAACTGCTAGCAATCGATATTGCTAAATCAATCCAATAATTATCAGATGAGACCATGTACTGCTAAGAATACTTATGCAAAAAACTCAAAAGTAATGGTAATGCTGGTATTTTAAGATTCCCGCCTGTGCGGGAATGACGACTACTGCGTGATTTGACGAAATTGCCCATTATTATACTTCGTGATCTTTGTGCCTTGGTGATCAAAAAAAGGCAAATCGTTTATCGTAAAATTTCCTTAAATCTTCTACGCTCAACTTTAAAACAAAATCGGTATTTTTGCCGCTTAATTTAGATTATATATGTTAAGAACAGTAACTTGTGGTGCATTAAACCTAAGTAACTTAGGTGAAAGTGTTACGCTATGCGGTTGGGTACAAAAATCAAGAGATTTAGGCGGTATGACTTTTATCGACATCCGCGATCGTTATGGTATTACCCAGTTGGTTTTTAACATGGACGATAATCGTGAGCTTTGCGAAACTGCACGTACTTTAGGTCGCGAGTTTGTAATTAAAGCGGTTGGTACCGTTGTAGAAAGAAGCAACAAAAACCCCAAAATGGCTACCGGCGATGTGGAAATTAAAATTTCTGCACTGGAGATTTTAAATGCTGCAAAGTTGCCTCCTTTCATGATCGATGATGAAACTGATGGCGGTGACGAGTTGCGCATGAAATACCGTTATTTGGATTTACGCCGTAACCCGGTGCGCAATAACCTGGTTTTACGTCATAAAATGGCACAATCGGTTCGCCGTTATTTAGATGCTTTAGATTTTATTGAGGTAGAAACACCTGTATTAATTAAATCTACTCCAGAAGGCGCAAGAGATTTTGTGGTGCCTAGCCGCATGAACGAAGGTGAGTTTTATGCTTTGCCCCAATCGCCACAAACCTTTAAACAATTGTTGATGGTTTCGGGTTTTGACCGTTATTTCCAGATTGTAAAATGTTTCAGGGATGAAGATTTAAGGGCCGACCGTCAGCCAGAGTTTACACAGATCGACTGCGAAATGTCGTTCATTGAGCAGGAAGACATTTTAAATACTTTTGAAGGATTGATCCGTACCTTATTTAAAGAAGTGCGTAATTACGATTTACCAGAGGTACCTCGTATGCAATATGCAGATGCGATGCGTTTATATGGTTCTGACAAACCTGATACGCGTTTTGCCATGCAGTTTGTAGAACTTAACCACCTGGCAAAAGGTAAAGGCTTCCCGGTTTTCGATAATGCAGAACTGATTGTTGGTATCAATGCAAAAGGTGCGGCAAGCTATACACGCAAGCAATTGGATGAATTAACCGATTTTATTAAACGCCCGCAAATTGGCGCTACAGGTTTAATTTATGCCCGTCATAATGATGATGGAACCATAAAATCTTCAGTAGATAAATTCTTCAACGAAGAAGATCTTAAACAGTGGAGTGAGGCTTTCGAAACAGAAAAAGGCGATTTATTACTGATTTTAGTCGGTTCTACCGATAAAGTACGTAAACAACTAAATGAGCTCCGCTTAGAAATGGGTAATCGTTTAGGTTTACGCGATAAAAATACATTCTCTGCCCTTTGGGTATTGGATTTCCCGCTTTTAGAATGGGATGAAGAAACAGAACGTTACCATGCCATGCACCACCCGTTCACTTCACCAAAACCTGAAGATATTGCTTTACTGGATACCAATCCAGGTGATGTACGCGCCAATGCATACGATCTGGTGATTAACGGAACGGAAGTTGGTGGCGGATCTATCCGTATCCACGATCGTGCATTACAGGCTTTAATGTTCAAACATTTAGGTTTTAGTGCAGAAGAAGCGCAAAAGCAATTTGGTTTCTTAATGGATGCATTCGAATTTGGCGCACCTCCTCATGGTGGTATTGCCTTTGGTTTTGATCGTTTAACCTCAATTTTTGCTGGTTTAGATTCTATCCGTGATGTAATTGCTTTCCCTAAAAACAATTCGGGTAGAGACGTCATGATTGATAGCCCAAGTACAATTGATGAGAAACAATTGAAAGAATTGAAGATTAAGACTGATTTGTAGATTAATTAGCTCACTGGTCATTCGTTCATTCGTCATGAAGTAGAATAGCATGACCCACAAGGCTATGTGTTACATATCCAATAAACAAACAAAGCCTCAGGATTTGGAATCCTGAGGCTTTGTTATGATATCATTTTTACGACTTGCTAACGAATGAACCAATGGCTAATGAACCTTTGCACTAATACGTTTCACTATCTGGCGGGATGCCATAATCAATAAACTTCTTATCTTTTTTTTCTTTCTTTTTACCGAACCAACCTTTAACAGAATTAAAAATGGCCGATAAATGTTCTGCGTCAAGTGATTTACCAACCTTGCCAGAAATCAAACCTACTGCTGCCTTAGTTAAAAAACCAGCACCTCTAAATAGGGTTTTATTCATTACCATTGGTAAAAGCAATGACATCGCCGTACCGCTAATATTTAATTTTTCGTCTGCTTTGAATAGATTATTAGGCGTAGCGTACCGCTTAATCAATGCACTAGGCGTAAACTGCTTTAAAAACGTTTTGGTATCCGATTTAAGCATATTTTGCTTAAGAGTATACTCAACCTTTAGTTCTAATTTTCTAGCCTGCAGATCTTCTAAGTTTCGGATTTCTTTATAACTTCTCATCTTCCTCCTTATCTGCAAGTTTATCAAAGTATTTTCTAATGGCTACATTGATAATGGCTTTTTCAATGTATTTATCTTTGGTTAAATAAACAATTATGGCCAGTAAAATATAAAACAAGGAAACACAGCCAAAACCTCCGGCATAACTACCCAAAAGATCTGATACGTATAGTGCCAGCGTTACAGAGCCAAATAAAAAGGCCAAAATGAAACAAACAATAACGGCAGTACTGGTTACCAGATCGGCAAAAATTTTCGATGCCTTTTCTACAATATAAAGCCTCGTATACTCTACCCTGGCTTCTAAAAAGCCTTTGGCATCCTCTACCAGATCTTCAATGCTTTTATCTTTATTCTCTTGCATAAATTCAGATGAGATTTAGCCGGGTAAATACCCGGCTATGCAATATTTTATTTATTACGCGTGCTCTACGTCGTCGCTATATTCTTCTTCTACGCTTCTCAATTTGGTTTTAATCGAGTCTACTACTTTATCTTTCAGGCTAGCCAGATTGTTAATCTCATCTGCTGCTTTATCTTTGATAGAATCGCCAAGATCCTTTAATGACTGGCTTAGTTTATCACGGGTTTCATCACCTTTGTCTGGTGCGAATAAAATTCCTAAGGCTGCACCGGCAGCTAAACCTGCTAAAAGTGCAACTACAACTTTTGAGTTATCATTCATAATTAATTTATTTTAAGGGTTTAACAATTAAGTACAATATAAACTACTACATTATTTATTGCTAAGCTATATTATAACTCACTATGCTCATTATTTGTTTTAATTCTTTCCAATCTTTCTGATGCAAGTGTACTGGTTTCGTAAATCTTAACAAGCAATATAAAATAAGATAACAGTAGCGGACCAAAAACAAGGCCCAGTATTCCGAATAAAGGGATACCAATAATTACGCCAATCACGGTTATTATAGGGTGAATATTACCAACTTTTTTTGCAATCATAAACCTCAGCACATTATCAATATTGATAATCACTACAAAACCAAAAATGAGCATGGCCCAGCCCGCAAAATTATTTCCGTTTGCAATCTGCAAAATAGCAGCAGGAACAAAAACAACAGGAGGCCCTAAAACAGGCACAAAAGAAATAAATGTTGTAATTACACCCCAAAACACAGGGTCTTTATAACCCAAAACATAAAAAGAGAGACTTACGAGTGATCCTTGAACAAGACAGATCAATCCTTGCCCCAATACATTGGCATATGTTGTATTTCTCATTTCGTCACCAAAGCGAAGCGCATTTTGCTCTCTAAATGGCGCATATTTAACAAGTGAAAATTCGAATCTTTCTCGTTCTATCAGCATGAAGTAGAGTAAAAAATACATGACTAACAAGCTTAATACAATATTTACTGCACTTGATAGTAAAGAAGGAAAAAGATCGGTAGCCCAGTTGCCTAAACGGTTTAACCCTTCCTGAATAAGCTGCTGATTAATTTTAAATGGAATAAGGTGCTGTAATTTAATCAACAGGTTCTTAAAAAAAACTTCATTATTCTTCAGTTCCGAAATTTTACTGATTACCATGCTGCTTAACGCATAAAATGGCATTACAATAAGTATGATAGAGATGGCAATGAGGAAAATAGCCGTTACTCTTTTGTTCCACCCCTTATTTTCAGCCAAATGGATATAGGCTGGGCGCATTATCGTATAAAGCACTAATGTACTTAAAATAGCACTAAAAATACTCTGCAGGGAATATGCAATTAATACGCCAAGCGCAATAATAATAACCAGATTAATGTTATTGCGCTGCTTATAAGAAAATACTGACATTTTGAGACAATAAGGTTATTTTGTAAATGCTAAAATGGCCGGTTTTGTTTTCCCTAATTTAAATTTATATTCCCTCTCCAGCATCAATAAATTTGATTTTATTGTAGAGTGTTTTTCTGTCGATGTTTAAGATTTTTGCTGCCTTTGTTTTGTTAAAATTAACCGCTTTTAGCACTTCTAAAATCGTATTGTATTCAGCCTCTTTAGCAGCATGACGCAAATTAATTGATTTATCTTGATTTGATGCCGTTGGCAAAAGAGTAACCTTTTTGTCGTTCGGTTTATTCCGATAATCAATCATACCGAATTCCAATGGTAAAACGTGAGGTTCTATCCAATCGCCATCAGTTAATAAGGCAATGCGCCTGATTACATTCTTCAGCTCCCGTACATTACCAGGCCAACTGTAAGCCAATAAACATTTCTTCACTTCATCAGAAAAGCCTTTGATTTTTTTATTCAATTCCTGGTTTACGGTGGCCAAAAAGTGTTCGGCAAAGATTAGGATATCATTATCACGATCTTTCAATGCCGGAACGTGTATCGAAAATTCATTAAAGCGGTGGTATAAATCTTCCCTGAATGTGCCCTTTTGAATCGCTTCCTGCAAATTTTCGTTTGTAGCTACAATAAGCCGCATATCCAGATCAATCTCCTTTGTACTTCCAATCCGCTTGATTTTACGCTCCTGCACTGCCCTGAGCAAAGTTGCCTGGATCTCGTACGATAGATTACCGATCTCATCAAGAAATAATGTGCCGCCATTAGCTTGTTCAAAATGACCAATCTTAGTGAAGGTTGCTCCGGTAAATGCGCCTTTCTCATGTCCAAAAAATTCACTCGCGGCCAGATCTTTAGTTAAAGAACCGCAGTCCATAGCAATAAAAGGCTGTTCGCTTCGCGAGCTATTGAGGTGGATGGTTTTCGCAACACATTCTTTTCCGGTTCCGCTTTTCCCGGTTAGAATAACCGTATAACCTGTTGGTGCAATGAGCTGAATCTGTTTCAGCAACAACACTGAAGCGGCACTCTCCCCGTTGATATATGCCGGAGAATTCTGGACATTAGAAATAGAATGGCAACCAGTATCTTCGAAATCTTTAGGAGATTTCAGTACTCCCTGTGCTTCCAGGGCTTTATTGATGGTGTTTAAAATTTCATCTGGGTAAAGCGGCTTCACAATATAATCGTAAGCACCAAGTTTTATCAATTCTACAGCAAGCTTAATATCAGAATAACCTGTGATAATAATTACACCGGTATTTGGATGGTTCTCTTTAATATAAATTAAAATTTCTTTCCCATCTGTATCACCTAACCGATAATCACACAATACCAAATCGAACCGCTCTTTTTCAAGCGCCTGCAAAACTTTTTTACCACTAGTTACATTCGAAACTTCAAATCCTTTTTTAGCTAAAAATTTAGAGAGTAATAAGCCGATGCTAATTTCATCGTCAACAATGAGTATCTTCTTTTTCATGAGTAGCGTTGTTATCCTAAAAACCCATTATACATTGATCATATATTAGGTTAATAATTTAATAACATAATTACTCAAAAAAATTTGCATTGAAAAGACTTTGCAACATTTTTGCTATATAAAAGCCAACTTAATACTACAAAAATTCTATTTACCTTGAAAATTTGGCTTTCTTTTTTCAACAAATGCTGCTACGCCTTCCTTAAAATCTGCCGTTTCAAAACATTTGCCAAATTCTTCAATTTCAGTAAGATAGCCATTTTTATTATTTACAGCTGTGTTTACAGCTTTTATTGCAGCCGAAACAGCTAATGGCGCACGTTGCTTAACCAGATTCAGTATTTCTTCAGCCTTGCTCATCAGATCAGACTGTGGAACAACATAATTTACAAGGCCTATTGTTTCTGCTGCTGAAGCCGTAATCATATTTGCGGTGGTAATCATTTCTATTGCTTTACCTTTTCCAACCAATTGGGTAAGGCGCTGGGTACCCCCATAACCAGGAATTAACCCTAAAGTAACTTCTGGCAAACCCAACTTCGCATGGTCTGATGCAACGCGCATGTGGCAGGCCATAGCCAATTCCAGTCCTCCGCCCAAAGCAAAGCCATTAATTGCAGCAACAAATGGCTTCGAGGAATTTTCGATGGCATTAAAAACCTGGTCGTGACCAAGTTTTGCTAAATCCTCTCCCTGTTTACCACTATAATCAGAAAACTCTTTAATATCAGCCCCTGCAACAAAAGCCTTTTCGCCCCCACCGGTTAAAATAACACCTCTTACCTGATCCGTTTTACCTGCATAGGCAATTACATCTGCCAGTTCTGCCAAAGTATCTTTATTTAAAGCATTTAGCGCCTTTTCGCGATTGATGGTAACGTATAAAATGTTTTCCTTTAGTTCTGAGATTAAATTTTGATATGCCATAGCTTAAAAATTTCTATTTTCTATTACCCAATTCTGAATATATTCTACAATGCTTGCCATCGTTGTACCTGGAGGAAATAGCTCCCCCACGCCCATATCTGCCAGTTTCAACCGGTCTGCTTCGGGGATAATCCCCCCGCCGGTTAATAACACATCATCTAACTGTTTTTCTTTCATAAAATGAATAATTTTTGGAAAAACCGTCATGTGTGCGCCCGAAAGAATAGAAATCCCGATGGCATCAACATCTTCCTGGAGCGCTGTGTTCACCACCATTTCCGGTGTTTGGCGCAGGCCGGTATAAATGACTTCCATGCCCGCATCCCGTAAGGAAGTTGCAATTACTTTAGCCCCTCTGTCATGGCCATCTAATCCAACTTTAGCTACTAAAACGCGGATTGGCCGATTTAATACTTTGCTCATCATTCATATTAAGTTGATGTAAATGTATCGATTTTATTAGGTAATTGATAAATAGGAAAAAGCAGATATATTGTTGATGGCAGATTGTTCATCGTTTTGATTTTCGATAGCGATATTAACCTATATTACTAACATATTTGTTCTTTCATAGCACGATAATGAAGTTCTGGGCTATCAACTATTAACTATGGGCTAATAAAGCCATAATCATTGTATAAATCCGCTCAATCTTTTTACATTTGCATTCCTAATTTACAGGTTTTTATGAGTGAAGAAAAGTCATTGAACTTTATTGAAGAAATTGTTGAGAACGACTTAAATAGTGGTAAGTATGAAACTTTGGTTACGCGTTTCCCGCCTGAACCTAATGGTTATCTACACATTGGCCACGCGAAAGCGATATGCTTAAATTTCGGACTAACACAAAAATACGGCGGTTATACCAATCTGCGTTTTGACGATACCAATCCGGTTACGGAAAAAACAGAATATGTAAACAGCCAGCAAGAAGATATCAGGTGGTTGGGTTTTAACTGGAAAAATGAATTATATGCCTCAGATTATTTTGATGAGTTGTATGGTTTTGCCGTTAAGCTGATCGAAAAAGGTTTGGCATATGTTGATGAAAGTTCTGCTGACGAAATTGCAGCCTTAAAAGGTACACCAACAGAACCAGGACAGGATAGTCCATACCGTAACCGCAGCGTTGAAGAAAATTTAGACATTTTCACTAAAATGAAAAATGGTGAATTTGCAGACGGTGCTTATATTTTGAGAGCCAAAATCGATATGGCCAGCCCGAACATGTTAATGCGCGATCCGATTATCTATCGCATTAAACATGCGGAACATCACCGCACAGGCAACAAATGGTGCATTTACCCAATGTACGATTTTGCGCATGGACAAAGTGATAGTATCGAAAACATCACGCACTCTATCTGTACGTTAGAGTATGTTTCGCACCGCGAATTGTACGATTGGTTTATCGAAAAACTAGAGATTTTTCCTTCAAAACAATATGAATTTGCCCGTTTAAACCTCACCAGTACGGTAATGAGTAAACGCAAGCTTCTTCAACTGGTTAACGAAAACCTGGTAAATGGCTGGGACGATCCGCGTATGCCTACCATTAGTGGTTTGCGTAGAAGAGGTTTTACCCCAAAGAGCATCCGCGAGTTTTGCGAACGTATTGGTATTGCCAAACGCGAAAACTTAATTGAGCTTAGTTTATTGGAATTTTGCATCCGCGAAGATTTAAATAAAACAGCTAACCGCGTAATGGCAGTTTTAGATCCGATTAAACTGGTCATTACCAATTATGAAAAAGGAACAGAAGATTTAATAGGCGAGAATAATCCTGAAGCTGAAGATGGTGGCGGCACACGTGTGATCCCTTTTAGCAATGAACTTTGGATAGAACGTGAAGATTTTATGGAAGTGCCGGCAAAAAAATGGTTCCGTTTGGCTCCCGGCGCAATGGTACGCTTAAAATTTGCATATATTGTTAAATGCGAAGATTTTGTAAAGGATGAAAACGGAAACGTTACTGAAATTCGTTGTACTTACATTCCAGAATCTAAAAGCGGAAGCGACACGAGCGGGATTAATGTTAAAGGTACCATCCATTGGGTAAGTGCTCCTCATGCTAAAACAGCCGAAATCCGCTTGTACGACCGTTTATTTACTTCAGAAACACCTGATGCGGAAGAAGGCGATTTTAAAGATTATTTAAACCCTGAAAGTTTAACGGTATTGCCAAATGCTTATATTGAACCTGCTTTGGCAGATGCAGATTTGGATAGCCGCTATCAGTTTATCCGTAAAGGTTATTTTTGTTTAGATAAAGATTCTACCGCTGATAAATTGGTTTTCAATAGAACGGTAAACCTAAAAGATACTTTTAAGAAGCCAAATTAATTTTTTCTTTTGGCTAAAGTTGGGCACAGATGAACACAGATTATGGTGGTTTGTCTGTGCTTTTTTTGTTCAGTAGTTCATTTGTCATCAGTAGGTATGGTACGGATTAATTCCATCATCCATCTAACATCTTCCATTGTTAACTGCAAAGGGCACAAACAAAGGCGCAATGTCCACCAAGTTCGGAAAAAGGCCCACTAAACTTCAGGCCTCTGTCCTTCTTACTTTCCGACTTATTTACGCTAACCACTAAACGCTAAACGCTCCACTCTTAATACTTCGTATAAAGGTTATACAATACTAAAACATCAACTGGCGTTAATGTTTTCGTGATGTCTGATTGTATAAAATGAATTTTGAAAGCTTCAATGGCAGCCGGCAGGTTAGCTGTATTGTAACCAATGTATTTGAGGGCTTTTTCTGTATCAAAATCGGCAGGTGGATTTTTCAGAACCTCATCATACCAAAATCCAAAACCCTTATCTGCCAATCTCTTCCAGGGGAAGTTTTTAGGGTCATTTTTACGACCTGGTGCAATGTCTGCATGACCAATGAAATTCGCCGTCGGAATGTTATATGTTTTTTTTAGCGTTACCAGCAATTTTAACAAGCTGTTAATCTGCGCATCAGGCCATGGATCGGTTAAGCCATTATTATCCAGTTCAATGCCAATAGATGAAGAATTGAGGTCGGTATCTTTACCCCATTTACTCACACCAGCATGGTTGGCACGTAAATAATCATTAACCATATGCACCACTTTACCATCACGACCAATTACGTAATGCGCGCTGGTACCTGCTTTGGTAGAAAAAAATGTTTTTATGGTTTTCGCTAAACTGTCCTGACCCGTATGATGGATCACCACAAAATTTGGTTTGCGTATCCCAAAATTTACAGAACCAATCCACTGCTGATTTGTTGGATTCAACGAATCGTATAATTGCCCGGCTGGAGGTACCGTCCCAATAATTTCTGCAAAACCTTTTGCCTTATCCTTATAAATTTTTTCTGTTGCCGCGTACCTGTTGGTTTTGCATGAGGCTAAAAGCATGATCAGAGAAAAAGCAGTTAATAAAGATGTTTTGTATAAATTGGAAAACAGCATGGGTATGTTGATTTTAAAAAAAATGAAGGTACAAAGTTATGCTAAACTTCGCCCAATGCATCAAACTTTATACAAAGCTTTTAAAATTTACTAATTTAGCAGCCATATACTTTAATATGAAGAATTTATATAGATCAACCCTGTTTTTATCAGTAATAGCTATATCGGCAGGTGCCTTATCGTCTTGTACCGGTAATAATAAAGCTAATAATGATGATGCTGTGGTGGTGCAAAAAGATAGCCTTACCAATTATGTTGCGCAAAGGTTACCCATTTACGAAAGGGTAAAATTAACCACCAATATTAACGGGCTTAGTGTTAACGATCGTAAAATTTTGCCTTTGTTGATTCAGGCAGCAGAAATTATGGATCAACTTTATTGGAAACAAGCTTATCCACAAAGAGATAGTCTGCTGGCCACAATTAAAGATGAAAAAACACGCGATTTTGTTAACATCAATTATGGTCCGTGGGATAGATTAAATAACGATAAACCTTTTGTTGAAGGTGTAGGCCCCAAACCAGAAGGCGCTTCTTTTTATCCGTACGGAATGACAAAGGAAGCTATAGAAAAATCAGACCTTAAAGATAAATTTGGCGCTTATTCTGTTATTCAAAAAGACAGCACCGGTAAATTATCAACTGTACCCTATCACGTATTATTTGCTGCAGAATTACAAAAAGCAAGCTCATTATTAAAACAGGCCGCTTTGATTGCAGACGATGCTGGTTTAAAAAAATATCTAAACCTAAGGGCCGATGCTTTGGTAACCGATAATTTTACCGCAAGTGATTATGCCTGGCTGGACATGAAAACCAATGGTTTAGACCTCATTATTGGCCCCATTGAAAATTATGAAGATAAACTCTTTAATGCCCGTACCAGTTACGAAGCTTATGTTTTAATCAAAGATAAGGAGTGGAGCAAACGCCTGGCAAAGTATGTTAAAATGCTTCCCGAATTACAGAAAAATCTGCCTGTTGCAGCAAAATACAAAACGGAAACCCCTGGAACTGACTCTGAGCTAAACGCGTATGACGTCGTTTATTATGCGGGAGACTGTAATGCCGGATCTAAAACCATTGCTGTAAACCTTCCAAATGATGAAAAAATACAACAGGAAAAAGGTACGCGCCGTTCACAGCTAAAAAATGCCATGCAGGCTAAATTTGATAAGATTCTGGTGCCGATATCAAAAGAATTAATTGAAGCCGATCAACAGCAATATATTAAGTTTGACGCTTTTTTTGCAAACGTAATGTTTCACGAAGTAGCACATGGTTTAGGAATTAAAAAGACCATTACCGGAAAAGGTTTTGTTCGTGCTGCATTAAAAGAACAATACAGCTGGTTAGAAGAAGGCAAAGCCGATATTTTAGGCTTATATATGGTAACCGGTCTACTCAAAAAGGGCGAATTGCAGGGTGATATAAAAGATTATTATACCACATTTATGGCCGGTATTTTACGTTCTGTCCGCTTTGGCGTTTCTGAAGCACATGGGAAAGCAAATATGCAATGCTTTAATTATTTCCAGGAAAAAGGTGCTTTTGAACGTACAGCTAAAGGCACTTATAAAGTAATTTTTGAAAAATTTGCATCTGCCATGAACGATCTAAGTGCATTCATCCTTACCCTTCAGGGCAATGGTGATAAAGCTGCAGTAGAAAAAGCACAAAAAGAGAAAGCGGTAATCCATACAGCACTACAAAAAGACTTAGACCGGTTGACTAAAAAGAATATTCCGGTTGATGTGGTTTTTGAACAAGGTGTTGATGTGTTGGGCGTGAAATAATATTTATAATCCAAAAATTTAAGGCCATAGATATGCAGGCGTAAGCTTGTTTATCTGTGGCTTTTTTTAATTTATTGGTTTATTTTCCCTATAGCGTAGGGTTAAAATGAACTGGTAATTCGCTAATTGTTCTAATTGGTTGCTGACAACTGCAAACCGACAACTGATTATTGATTCCTGACTTGCTGAGTTCCTTAAGTGCAAATCGTCATCCTGAACTCGTTTCAGGATCTACCAACAAGCGTAGTTCTTCCTTTGAAAACAGGAGATATCTTCTCTCTTTAAAAGATTCTGAAACAAGTTCAGAATGACGTAACGAAATAAATTTTGTATTTACGTGTCGTTACAGTTGTTGAAACAAGTATAAACACCGGTTTAAATGGAGCTGTATTGATTTTTTCAATCTTTATATCTCAATTTACAACAAGACTCTTAACTTCTGACTTTTTATAAATCCTTGTAACCTTTTTAAAAAACGATCGTCTTATCTGTAACTAAATAATTGGAACCTTTCGTTTTCCGAACTAAACTTTAAAAAGCAAGCAATTAACTTGAAAGCGCATGCGTATGCGGTATAAGATTTTTTTGCCCGATTTTTTAAACATTAAACCAGACCAATGAAAAATTTATATAAAATAACATTAATCTTAAGTCTTTTCTTTACTGCTACACACGTTTTTGCACAAACAGATCCTAAACCGAACATCAGTGGAATAATTTTAGATGAAACTAAAAAACCTGCAGATTATGTTACCGTTGTGCTCTTTAAAGCATCCGATTCGAGTATGGTTAAAACGGCATTTACCGATCCAAACGGAACATTTTATTTTAGTATTTCGGGCAAAGGAAGCTATTATTATAAAGCCAGTAACATGGGTTATCAAACACTCAAGAGTAAAACCATTGTTTTAACAGAAGACAATCAGAAAGCAGATTTCGGCACGGCGCAGCTTATTGCAAGCACTCAGAACCTAAAGGAAGTGAATGTAGCGGTAACCAAACCATTAATCGAAAGAAAAATGGATAAGATTGTGATGAACGTTTCTAATAGTGCAGTTATGACGGGTTCTACTGCATTAGAGGTTTTACAAAAAGCACCAGGCGTAACGGTAGATCAGAATGATAAAATTTCGATGATGGGCAAACAGGGGGTACTCATTCAACTGGACGGCAAGCAAACTTATATGAGCAGTGCCGATGTGGCCAATCTCTTACGGAATATGCAGAGCTCAGACATAGAAAGCATTGAGCTGATTACCAACCCATCTTCCAAATACGATGCCTCAGGTAATTCGGGAATTATCAATATCAAAACCAAAAAGAATAAAAATGGCGGCACAAATGGCAGCTTAAACGGATCGTTAGGTTATGGTAAAAACCTAAGGGGAAATGCAGGTTTAAACCTGAACCACCGCAGCCAGAAACTTAATTTTTTTGGTAATTACAACTATGGCAAGTTTGAGCGCGATAACCTGATTGCTATCGACCGGATTTCGAACGGCACACCCGATACTTACTTTAGCCAGGTGGGTGAAAGCAATAGAAAACAGTACAACAATAACCTCAAGGCAGGATTGGATTATTTTATCGACAAGAAAAACACCATTGGCATATTGGTTAACGGTTATTTTAACCACGGCACTGAAGCTTCCGCGAACAACACTTTTATTGGCCCATCGTTTCAAAAAGCAGATTCAAGCCTGATAACCAACTCATTACAAACTAACAAATACAATAACGTTTCTTATAATTTAAATTATAAATCTGTTCTGGATACGGCGGGTTCAGAAATCTCTGCAGATGTAGATTACTCGAGGTATAACGGAAACGATGGCTCTGACTATGCAAATGATTACCGGTTTGAAAATGGAAACAGCATCCGCCCAATCATCTACACCAGGAACAATACCCCCTCCATTATAGATATTAAAGCATTTAAAATTGATTATAATGTTTCGCTAAGCAAAACAGTTAAACTGGAAGCTGGGGTTAAAAGCAGCTGGGTTAAAACCGATAACGATCTTCAGGCAGAAGAATATGTAAATAATATATGGAGGAACGATATTAAAAGAAGCAATCAATTCGTATACGATGAGAATGTAAATGCGGCTTATACCAATGTAAACAAACAGTTTAAAAATACCAGCGTACAGATTGGCCTAAGGGTGGAGCAAACCAATTCTAAAGGAAATTTGATTACCAAAAACACTGTGGTGGAACGAAATTACTGGGATTTCTTTCCAACTTTATTTGTCCAACAAAAGCTTTCAAAAGACAATCAGTTAGGGTTTTCTTATAGCAGAAGGATAGACCGTCCCAGTTATGACGCTTTAAACCCATTTATTTACTACCTGGACGAATTTACCTATAGCAAAGGGAATCCATTCCTAAAGCCGCAGTATACACACAATTTTGAGTTAAGTTATACGCTGCTACAAAAATACATGTTATCATTAGGTTATAGCAGGATTAACGATGTAATTGCTGAAGTAATCCTACCTGATGCAGCAAGTCAGTCTTTATATCAAACCAATGCAAACATCGCCACCAACATTAGCTACAATGCCAATTTAAACGTGCCGCTTCAGCTTACGAAATGGTGGCAGACCAATAATAATTTAAATGTTTTTTACCTTAGTTTTGAAGCGCCAGATCTGGCTGGGAGTGCGTTAAAAACCGGAAAAACATCCTTCCAGTTTAAATCTCAGCAAACCTTTACCATTATGGATGGCTTTACTGCAGAGCTGAACGGTAGTTATGAATCGCCACTTGATTATGGAACGCTAAGTTTAAAAGCCCGTTATTATATTGACGCAGGTTTGAGCAAGTCGTTGTTCAAAAAGAAAGCAAGTTTGAAGCTGGCCTTATCAGATATATTTAATATGTCTGAAAATAATCTATCAAGTGCTTATCCTGGCTTAACCTACTCGTTACATCAAAAAAATGAAACTCAAATTGGCAGAATCAGCTTTACCTATCGTTTTGGCAAAAATGAGATCAAACCAGCACGCCGCCGTTCAACAGGTACCGAAGCAGAGCAGGGAAGGATGAAGAATTAGGGGTGATTCTATCGTCATTTCGACCGTAGCGCCTGCCCGTACAGGCGGGGAGAAATCTTTTTACATAGTTCAAAGATTTCTCCATTTCGCTGTGCTTCAGTCGAAATGACGATAATTTGAGAAGATTTAAAACTTATATTCCATGACATAATCATCCATAAAATAACCCTCACCAATATCAAGTTTTACCGACTCCTTAATGGTAAAACCTCCTTTCAGGTAAAAGTCTTTGGCTTTATTATGTTTATTCACATTCAATTGCAAGGCGCTTCCTCCTGCATCTTTTACCTGGTTAAACACTTCATTAATTAAGATTTTTCCAACGCCTTTACCATGTGCAGATGGCAGTACATAAAGTTTGTGCAGTTTGTAAATGCGTTCTTCATGACCAATAATAGAATAGCCTGCAAAACCGAACTGATTTTCGCCTTCCTCTGCAATCAGGAAAATATGTCCCTCCATCAATTGCTTCAACAGCTCACCTTTGCTATACATTTTATCCAACATATAATCAATCTGTGCCTGCCCGATAATATCCAGGTAGGTGGATGGCCAGGTTGCCGCAGCAATATCCCTGATTACTTCTATATCTTCTCCTTTTGCTTTTCTAAGGGTTATCATATGGGTTCGCTAATAAAGATCGGTTGTCCGGAAAAGGTAAATTCTACAAAGCCATCTTTAACTACAGTAAAAATTTCGTCTTCATTCTGTGCAAGGTTGGTTACTTCAAGATACCGGTTACCATGGATCAGAAATTCACTTCCCGCAGGTTTCCAAACAGAGAATCCTGATTTTATGGGATAGTGCTTTGCCCTTTCTGTAAATACCACCAGGTTAATTTTATCTTCAAATCCAGCAAATTTCTCCAGGTCGAATTTTCTCGTAATTACATTTACCGCAGGATATTTCTCTTCATACAGATAATTAATGGCTACCATTAAAGCATCAACAGGTCCCTGAACAACTTTTGTATCTTCCTGCGCTTCCTCCCCGTTCCCATTTACCAGTACATCTACTTTTAAACCCAAAGAAAAAATCTTGTCGTAATTTTCCCCGTTAACCAAAAGCGTAGGACTCCATTCAAGCAGTTGCCCTAAAAATTCTTCGTTAAAATTCCCAAGCTCATCAATGTATAAAGCCGGTTCTTGTTTTTCTTTTACAATATGGTGTGAAGACATATTGCGAATATATAAATTTCGCCTTAAGTACGGTAAAGGAACAATCAGCCGGACGTAAAATGATTAACGATTATACGGATATTCACTGACCCAATGAAAGCCCCTGTTAATAAGTTTAAACTCCTTCAGGTCTTTTCGTTTAAAACTTACCGATACAGAATCTTTTTCCGTTAGGCCTGATAAAATCAGCTTATCTTTTCCAATAAGATTATAGTTTAAAACGTACTTGGTGGAGTCTTTATCGGTTGATTGAAGTACCAACTCTTTTTTCTTCTGATCAAAAACCGTAGTGAAATTAGCAGCGCTGTCGTTCATCTTCTTTATCCGGGCAAAACCAGCATAATTAATAATCATTTGCTTCCATCTCGTGCTATCAGTAGTTAATGGCGCCAAGGTTTTGCCCTTAACTTTCGTGCTTTCAACATTATAAATACCATACATAAATGGCTTGGGCGCTGCGCTACCATAAGTTTTTCTTTGTTCAATTAATGAGGATATCAAAAATAGTAGTGAAGCTGTGATATATAGATATTTTGCCCCATAAGCTGTGAGGTAAAGCCATCGCTTTTTAAAAGTCGGACGGTACATTTTCTCGAGCTGCTGACTTTCATAACTAATAAAGAAGCGATATAATTTTAAGAAATGAGGGGCCAAAATAAACAGACACATCACTACCAATGCGCTTGAGAGTAGTTTTACAGGAACATCGAAAAAATAATTCATCGTCATTACATGCACTGTTGCAGCCAGGGATAGAAAGGCACCCACAACCACCGTTCTACGGAATAAAAGCATGATGGCGGAAACTTCTATAATGCCCATAAAAATATTATACCCTTTTGAAAAGCCAAGGAAAGTCCATGCGAGGCCCATTGGCGATGCATTTCCGAACGGTTGAAGCAAACGCATTAAAGAAGGATCTGGAAACTGTAGTTTGATTACTTTTATAGCGCCGTATAGTATGAGGGTAAAGGCTAAATAAAATCTCACCAGTACCACCAGCCAGTAATAAGCTGCGTTGTAACTTTTACGTTTACGGTCTAAAACCGACCAAATGATGCAACCACTTACCGATACCAAAAATATGAAGAGCAGCAATACCCAATTGTAAGAGGTATCGCCGCTACCATTAGTATAAATGGTAAAATCATAATTATAGTGAATAATGTGTTTAGAAAACCATGGAATAAAATCGTGCAATACCAGATCTGGCAATTGTAATATGCCTGAAAAAAACGTAAAGGCTCCATTGTTATTCAGGATGATGAAAAGCGACAAGAGCAGGAAAAAGAACCTGAAAGAGATTTTTTTATAAATATTCTAGGGGGCAGTATTTTGAAGAGCGTTTTCAGACATATTTAGTTTGGTTTTAACCAAAACTAAATATTTATCTCTTGGGCTTCAAATTATAAAATGTTAATTAACAGCGCTTTCTTTAACAACTCTGTAAAAATCCTGATAGGCTTCAATAAAATCGTCAGCAAAATTTAAGGCCCCGGATACAGCTATGCCATAAATACCGGCCTGCATTAAAGCTTCTACATCGTATATTTTAATTCCACCCACAGCCAATACCGGAATGCTGATGGCTTGAGCTTTCAATGCTCCTACCATATGCTGATAGCCCTCAATGCCTAAAAGCGTATAATTATTTGGTTTGGTTTCAGTTTCTGCAAATGGTCCGTAGCCCACATAATCGGCGCCCGCCCGGACTAGCCGGATTAGATTTTCTACTGTATTCACTGATCCTCCTAATGTAATATCATTGCCTACCAGTTTGCGCAAGGCAATAAAATCAGCATCCATATTTTCTATATGAAAGCCTTGAATGTCGGCCTTTCCATTTAAATGAACATGATCGGTAACGATTAAAGTAGTACCCCAGTCATCACAAATTTCGGCTATCGCATTAATATCCTGTAAGAGTTCTTCGTCACTTTTGCTCAGGCAACGGTACTGGATCCATTTTGCACCGGCTTCGCAAGCCAGTTGTGCCTGTTCAATGTGACTTAGATGTGGGATATCGTGCGTGATGTAATGAAGTTTTTCTATGTATTTCATTCTGAATCAGGACAATTAAAATTAAAGGATTTTAAAATCTGGAGGCAAGATAAACAAAATCGCCATTGAACGTTTATCTTGCAATGGCGATCTTAATGATTTTCTGCTTTAGTCTTTCAGCTTTTTGCTTTAATCTTTCTTAAAATTTCACATTCAAACTTAGCAAAAAGTTGGTTCCTGCCTGTGGATAAAAGAAGTTTTCAGTTACCCTGCTTCCGCCTGATTGATAGCCATATGTATAACCATTGCTTTCGTATTTCTTATCGAAAACATTGTTAACCAATAAACCAAGGTTCACATTTTTAACGCCTGCAAATTTAAAATCATAACCCAAACGAGCATTGCTTACCCAGTAACCATTTATGGTTCTGTCGTTATTCTGTGTATTATCCAGGTATTGCTTGCTTACATATTTACTTTGTAAGGCTACAGCAAAACCACTAATTGGTTTATAAACCAGCTCGCCAAAAAGTACCGTGTTAGGCGAAAAAGATATATTGGTTAATTGATAGTTTTTTACGACCTGCCCCCCGTTATCATAATCATCATAATACTCCGTAAAGTTTTTGATTTTATTCCTGCTCAGTGCAGCATTTGCATTTAATACGAATTGAGAACTGATGGTGTAAGAACCATCTAACTCGATCCCTAAACGGTAACTCCGATCTACGTTCTGGCGGAAATTCCCACCCACATCATTTATTTTTCCGGTAACAACCAATTGGTTTTTATAGAACATACCGTAAGCATTGGCACCTACATTAAATCGATCGTTTTTAACACGGTAACCCAATTCTACATCGTTTAAGCGCTCTGGTTTAGGTGTGACTCCCACAGTAGCGTCTGTAAAATCATCACGGTTAGGCTCTTTGTTGGCCACGCTAAACGAAGCATATACGTTACTCTGTGGATTGATAAAATAGGTGGCCCCAAATTTCGGATTGAAGAAATTTAGGGTTTGGTTAATCGCCAGCGTATTCAACTTATTTTCTGTTCCGGCAATATCGTAATATACACGGCGGTATTGCAGATCAGCAAATAAACTCAAATCTTCAATAGGGCTATAATTTACTTTACCATAAACATTAAAATCTGTTTTGAAACCCTCATTATCATAATAATGCCGGTCAATATTGCCGTTTGATGCATATTGCGCCCAAATTACCTGGCCAAAATGCGCACCTTTATATTCATTGTAAGCGCCACCCAAAGTAAAGTTTAAATTCTTTTCGGGCACATAATTAAAGGCGTAAGTAACTCCGTAGAAGTCATTATCTAACCAGCGGCGGCGAATTAAATCGGTTTCGGCGATAGGTGTACCACCAGCAACAGCAACTGGGTTCAGTCCATAATGTTTCAGGCTATCCTGTACCCTGTATTCTTCATAATAACCTTCACCCTTGGTATAATGTAAGGCACCATTAAAAGAAAACTGATCAGAAAACTGTCTCGCATAAATGAGCTGATAATGGTTCTGGGTATAATTATCCGTCTGGTTATTATAAAGGAAGCTGTTGTATCTTCTACCCGAGTTCAGAAGATTTGCCGCATCTTCAGCACCTAATCCATTTCTATCTATATAAGCGTTCATTCCGGCTACATCATTTTCTAAACGGGATTGCGGGATTCCGTTCCACGACTGATAGGTTTTTTCATTTCCGGAGAAAACATTTACACGCAACAAGTCCTTATCTCCATGGTAAGCACCAGATAAAAAATACGATTTTAATAAAGAAGATCCACGATCTACATAACCATCTGAGCTGATTCTCGATAAACGGCCATCAAAGCTAAAACGGTTGTTAATTAAACCTGTTCCCACTTTTACGGTATTTTTCCAGGTATTAAAACTGCCGTAAGTGTTGTTTAGTTCAGCATAGGGCTCGGTTTCGCTGGCAGTAGTTTGAATGTTTAAACTCGCGCCAAATGCACCTGCTCCATTGGTTGAAGTACCTACGCCACGCTGGATCTGTACATTATCCACCGAAGAAGCAAAATCTGGCATGTTTACATAAAAAGTTCCCTGGCTTTCGCTATCATTGATGGGAATACCGTTAACTGTCACATTGATCCTGCTGTTATCACTTCCGCGAATCCGGATTCCGGTATAACCCACACCTGCACCGGCATCAGAGTTAACCACTACACCTGGCGTATTTTGTAAAATAAAAGGCAAATCCTGCCCAAAATTATTCTGCTGGATTTCTTCTTTGCTAATATTCTTATAAGTAGTTGCCGATTTGTCTGTGGCCCGGGTGGCGCGCACAATTACTTCGTCAGCCAGAAAATTTTGTGGCGATAGGCTAAAGTCTAGTGTGGTATGCTGTGGAAGGTCTATCGTTTTTTCAATCGATTTATAGCCTACATAACTGACCACAATGGTATATTTCCCGTTAGCTAGGTTCGTAATGGTGTAATTTCCGCTAGCATCGCTTACCACCGCTGTTTTTTGATTTCTCAATTTAACCGTAGCACCCGGCAGCGGCTGCTGGTTTTGATCGGTAACTTTACCGGTAACCGAAATTTGTGCCGATGCAAAGAAGGGCAACATTGCAACAAGCGCTGCAAAAAGTAAATTTTTCAATTTTATTGTTTTTAGTTAAACCCATCGGAAAAGGGGCTTTGCCGATTTTCAGTTAAACTTCCATAACTCCAATCCCTACGCCGGCATTACCCGGATCAGGTGCATTTAAGGTTTAGGGTTTAGAGGCCTAGGGCTTAGGGCCTTGCAATATGCAGAACCTTTTACCTTTCACCTTTTACCTTACACCATAAAATGGGTATGATCTCAGCCTGTTTTTGTGTTATTTAAACAAGGCACCCCTAATGATGGCACAAATGTAGAAAATTTTAAGCAATTCGAATATTTTTTAATGTATTGGCGGTTTAATAGGGTAAAAATTAATAGCACAATACCTGCCCGTACAGGCGTGGAACTATCTGTTATGATAGATTTGAAAATGAATGGTTCTGTGCGCATGGCATTTTCAGTCCCGCTTTCCCTCCTGCCAATTTGAAGGAAATTGGCATCCGTTCCAATCGGGTTTAGGTGGCCAGGCAGGTACAGATGTCAACGTTAAAACACCAAACGTTCCTATGGAACGAAACCCCGCCAATTAAAAAATTGGCTACCGATGGGGCGTCCATATTGGACAGAACATTCTTTAATACAAACCAGGATGGTTCGGTGTTAATTTATAACACTGTTTCGTCCCATCGGGACGGATCATCGGTAGAAAAAAAATGTTTATTTTTTTTCGTTCCGTAGGAACGTTTCATGTTTAGGCACCATGTTAACAACCCTTTGTTCAATAAACCCGACAGCAGCGGCAGCCTCCGATTTTTTCTATCGGAGCTATAGCGAATGGCGGGACTGCCGGCAGCCAAAAGCTACTGACAATCGTTTCCAAAAAAGTAAACCTTCTACCTGCCCAAAAAATCATCAATGACTTTAATCGCATTCGCCAGCCTTTCATCACCCAGACCGCCAACTACTTTATAATTTGCATTCAACGCTTTCAGCTCCTTATGCCAAACCTCCATAAAATATTCGCGCTTATCCGGAAAATCGCGCAACGGATCGTCCTGCCAAGGTAAATCAATATCCATTAATAAGTATAGGTCGTACGGCTTTTGGGGTAGTGCATCCAAAACTACCTGAGGTGTTTCGCCCAATACTTCATCACTCCAGATCTTTACCGTAATAAATGTAGTATCGCAAATAATGAAATCGCTTTCTGTAACCGCTAAAATGGCATCCTCCAGCGCTACCTGTCCGTAGTACATATTCACTTCATCCTGCAGGGTATAATCGGCAACCAGATTTTCGCAGTAATAGCGGGCGTACTCTGGCACCCACGAAACTTTGTAGTATTTAGCCAGCAGCTGAGATATAGTAGATTTTCCCGTACTTTCGGGACCAACAACAGCAATCTTTTTTATATTTTTATTCACAGTATATCTTCTGAATACAGTCAAATGTAAAAGAAAAAGCCTTAAAAGAAAAAATCCGGTTGAGGAGGGCTCCTCTAACCGGATAATAAACCAAACAAACTATTTATGAAGAAATCCTCATGGCGGGTAACTAATCCGCGGAGGAAGCTTTAGATCATTGTCTAAAGTATATACAAAACGTATATATGTTCTCGTTATTACAACATTATTGCCAATAATGAGATCATCACAACTTCGTGACTTAATTCTGACCAACAGTGATACATTCGCAGAATTATTTTAACAATAATTAACTTTTGACACAAATATATACATTTCAATTTTACATTCGTGTATAATTTATAGTACAATAAATAAAATAGTGTTCATTATTTGAAACTTTTTGTACTAAATGTTGTTACCCATTTAAGACAATAACTAATTAAAACGTATATAATGAAAAAACTGTGTGTGGTATTATCTCTGCTAATTATATTTGGTTTGGGCGCGATTGCCTTTACGAATAATAAAATTGGTGGAATAATAGGAAAAATTACGCCGATTGACGCCGCTTCAACTGTATCTCTTGTAGCAGCTAAAGACACGCTAAGCGCACAGATTAATCAGGGGGTTTTTACTTTTACAAACCTTAAAGAAGGTGTTTATACCGTAGTGGTAAAAGCCAATGCACCATATAAAGATACTATAATAGAAAAGGTCGCCGTTAAAGATAGTGCGACTACAGATTTAGGCGAAATTAAATTACAGCAGTAACTCATTTCTCAAAAGAAAAATCTAAAAAGAGCGCTTTAATAGCGCTCTTTTTTATTTTAAAAAAAACGCCTTAAAATCATATCTTATGATGTATCTTTGCATCCCGACAGAACAGTTGGGATTTTTCTTCTCGCAAGCATAAGACCTCTTGCTTCTTCACCTTCGGGTTCAAATACTTTAGAATTTTAATTATTGTTTAAGCTTTATCATGCCTAAAGACACTTCCATACGCTCAGTACTGATTATCGGATCTGGACCAATTATTATTGGCCAAGCCTGTGAATTTGATTACTCAGGTTCGCAAGCGGCGCTTTCTTTAAAAGAAGAAGGGATTACCGTTTCTATTATCAACTCCAATCCGGCTACCATTATGACGGATAAGGTTATCGGCGACCATGTTTACCTGCGCCCGCTAACTGTTGATTCAATAGAAGTTATTTTACAGGAGCATATAGACTCTGCAGATCTACCTAGAATTGATGCTGTACTTCCTACAATGGGAGGACAAACCGCACTAAACCTTTGTAAAGAGGCCGAAGAACGAGGTGTTTGGGAAAAATACGGTGTTAAAGTAGTTGGTGTAGATGTTGCAGCAATAGAAAAAACAGAAAACCGTGAAGCTTTCCGCCAGTTAATGGTTGATATTGGTGTAGGTGTTGCTCAATCGAAAATTGCCAACTCATTTTTAGAAGGTAAAGAAGCTGCACAAGAAATCGGCTACCCGCTGGTAATACGCCCATCATATACTTTAGGTGGTTCTGGCGGTGGTTTCGTACATAAAAAAGAAGAATTCGACGCTGCTTTAAAACGCGGTTTAGAAGCTTCGCCAACACACGAAGTACTGGTAGAGAAAGCGGTTTTAGGCTGGAAAGAATACGAGTTAGAGTTATTAAGAGATAGTAATGATAATGTAATCATTATCTGTTCGATCGAAAACTTCGATCCGATGGGTATCCACACAGGCGACTCAATTACTGTTGCTCCTGCGATGACTTTATCTGATCGTTGTTACCAGGATATGCGTAACCAGGCAATCAAAATGATGCGCGCCATCGGTAACTTTGCCGGCGGCTGTAATGTTCAGTTTTCGGTTAACCCGGCAAACGACGAAATTATCGCCATCGAAATTAACCCTCGTGTATCACGCTCATCGGCTTTGGCCAGTAAGGCAACCGGTTACCCGATTGCAAAAATTGCTGCTAAACTGGCGATTGGTTATAACCTGGATGAAATTGAAAATCAGATTACCAAAACAACATCCGCCTATTTCGAACCTACTCTAGATTATGTAATTGTTAAGGTACCGCGTTGGAACTTTGATAAATTTAAAGGCGCGAACAAAGAGCTTGGCTTGCAGATGAAATCAGTAGGTGAGGTAATGGCCATTGGCCGTACTTTTATCGAAGCATTACAAAAAGCTTGTCAGAGTTTAGAAATCAACCGCGCTGGTTTAGGTGCAGATGGCAGACAGGTACGTAATATCGAAGAAATTATGGACGGTTTGGAGCACGCTTCATGGAACCGTTTATTCTTAATAAAAGATGCCATGGCAATGGGCGTACCTTTGGAGTCTATCCGTAAGGTAACCAAAATTGATAAATGGTTCTTAAACCAGATTCAGGAATTGGTATTGCTTGAAACTGAATTAAAAAGGTATTCACTAAACAATATCCCTCAGGATTTCTTTGTAACGCTGAAACAAAAAGGGTTCTCTGATGTTCAGATCGCCTGGTTGTTAGGCAATGTTACGGAAGATGAAGTGTACGACCGCCGTAAAGCATTAGGCATAAACAGGGTATATAAAATGGTTGATACCTGTGCTGCAGAGTTCCCGGCCAAAACGCCATACTACTACTCTACTTTTGAGGAAGAGAATGAATCAAAACCTTCCGACAGGAAAAAGGTAATTGTATTGGGTTCAGGTCCTAACCGTATTGGTCAGGGTATCGAATTCGATTACTCATGTGTGCACGGTTTATTGGCTGCAAAAGAATCGGGTTTCGAAGCCATCATGGTTAACTGTAACCCTGAAACGGTTTCAACTGACTTTAACATGGCCGACAAGTTATACTTCGAGCCGGTTTTCTGGGAACACGTTCGCGAAATTATCGACTTAGAAAAACCAGAAGGGGTAATTGTTCAGCTCGGTGGACAAACTGCGCTGAAAATGGCTGAAAAATTAACTGAAAAAGGCATCAAAATTATCGGAACATCTTTCGAGAACATGGATATTGCCGAAGATCGCGGCCGTTTCTCTGACCTCCTGAAAGAATTGAATATCCCGTATCCAAAATATGGTGTTGCAGAAAATGCTGAAGAGGCCATTGTAGTTGCCAATGAAGTAGGTTATCCGGTACTGGTGCGTCCGAGTTATGTATTGGGTGGACAGGGAATGAGCATCGTAATTAATGATGAAGATCTTGAAAAAGCAGTAGTAAAACTGTTGGGTGATTTGCCTGGCAACCGCGTATTAATCGATCACTTTTTAGATAGGGCAGAAGAAGCAGAATCTGATTCGATCTCTGACGGTGAAGATGTACACATTGTAGGTATGATGGAACACATTGAGCCTGCAGGTATCCACTCCGGAGATTCATTTGCAGTATTACCTACCTTCAGCTTATCAGAAACGGTAACTAAAGCCATGGAAGAATACTCCATCAAAATTGCAAAAGCATTAGATGTACGTGGTTTATTAAACATTCAGTTTGCCATTAAAGATGAGAAAGTTTATGTAATCGAGGCAAATCCAAGGGCATCGCGTACGGTTCCTTTCATTGCAAAAGCTTACGATGTTCCATACATCAACATTGCGGCTAAAATTATGCTGGGCGTAGCCAAACTGAAAGATTTTACCATCGTACGCAAGCTTGAAGGTTATGCCATTAAAGAACCGGTTTTCTCTTACGAGAAATTCCCGGAAGTAACAAAGGAATTAGGTCCTGAAATGAAATCTACTGGTGAGGCGATCCGCTTTATCAAAGATTTGGAAGACCCTTACTTCCGCAAGCTTTACAAAGACAAATCGATGTATTTGAGTAAGTAATCTCTTTACCAGATTCCAAAAATAGCAATGGCCAGTGAAAAATCACTGGCCATTTTTTGTTTCGTCATCTCGACTGAAGCGCAGCGAAATGGAGAGATCTTTTAACTGGTGTAAAAGATTTCTCCACTTCGGTCGAAATGACGATCTGGATTAAACCTCGGTTATTTCTTCAACTTCGGTATTCTTGTTGGTGTATCCGTCCCATTTACAATACTGGTTGCACTCTTTGCAATTGCTTTAATAGTAGAAAGAATATTTTCTACATCTAAAGAGCTGTACTCATCTTTCACACTATGGTACAGTTTATCAATATCAATTTTATCGGTACTAATGGTATGTGCCGGAACGCCTAATGCCGCTAAAGTTGCGTTATCACTTCTATAAAACAAGTTTTGGTCTGGATAAGGATCCGGATGGAATGTAAATTCAGTTCCTGCTAAGTTTTTCTGCAAAATCTTTCCAAAATCAGATCTTTCATAACCGGTGATGAAGGCCGTATTCTTACCAAATTTCGAATCTTTACCAATCATCTCGATATTAAACATGGCTACCACATCATCAGGATTTAATTTTTCTGAGAAATACCTTGCGCCGAAACCGCCAATTTCTTCTGCGGTAAAAGCAACGAAGATCAAGGTACGTTCGTTATTTTTTTGTGCTTGGTAATATTTCGCCAGGGCAATCATCGCCGTTGTACCAGAAGCATCATCATCTGCTCCATTTGCAATACTATCGCCATCAACAGGTTTTAAGAAACCTAAATGATCATAATGCCCTGAGAAAATTACCATTTCTTTCGCTTTCGATTTACCTGGAATAACCCCAGCCACATTGAATAAGGGCATTTTAGTTATCTTGTTTTCAAGCGTTGCAGAAAAATCTGTTGCTGCAGCTTTACCTAAAACAAAAACCTGCACAACACTGGTTGTTTTTTTAATATCTTCTTCATCAACCGTTGTAGGTTTGCTGAAATGATCTTTATAGCGGTTAAACAGATCAGCGAATTTACTGTCGACCAAAACAATCTGATTTTTATCAGCATTTAACATTGTCCTGAATTGTGCTACAAACGGCTTTTCAGGATCTAATTTAACAACCGTAGTATTTGATTTATCAAGTGTAATACTTGCTGTAGCAGCACCTGTTATCATTAAATTTTCCGGCGCAATTTCCTGTCCATCTATTTTAACACTGCTAGTTACATTTGCTACCTGGTATTTGTTAAAGGTCTGGCGGAATGTTTTTTCACCGGTTAAAGGCTGCAAACCTATTTTCTTAAATTCAGATTCGATAAAGGTTGCCGCTTTGTCGATACCTGGCGTAAATGTTGCACGCCCCTGCATGTCGTCAGCACTTAAGGTTTTAATCAGGTGATCAGTGTACTCACGCGTGATAATTTTATCAATGTTTTGTGCTTTAAGCTGCAAACTAGCCATCCCCACAAGGGTAAAAAAGAATATTTTCTTCATATAATAAGTTTAAGAGGTGTGAATTTAGGGTTTTTGGTTGATAGTTTATTGGTTAATGGTTGATCGCCTGAGTTTGAGACATGATACAACTTATATTGTAAAATTTAACCTTGAAAATTTCAACAGGACGAATAAATGATGAGCTATTTAACTATGGAACATCAACTACCTCTTCCATCTACTCCCCATCCCAATCGTATTTTTCGAGATCGCGGTATGCTTTTCCCTTTATTATTTCTTTCTTTTTGGAAGACTCGGAGTCTACCCTGGTTTCGTGAATATTATCGGCCACCTCGAAATGAAAATCCTTATCTTTTTTAGAATGGTAAATTGATACTTCATCTCCATCTGCTATCGCATAGTCATAAGGTCCGCGGGCACTCATTAGTTTTACAAACACCGGTAAACACTCAAAAAAGATAAACAGTAGCCCGATAAAAGTAACCGCAATTGCCGTATTGTTATCCCGCGTGCCATCTACATTAAATTTAAGTTGCCCCAATGCCCAGTTGCGATCGGCAAAACCGGCAATATCCGATAAACTGTCTAACTGTTTTTTAGTGTATAGCTTTTCGGAAAGCAGTCCATCAAATTCTTTGCGTTTATCTACAAAACCTTCCGATTTATTAATGTTGGCTTTCAGTGAATCTAATTCGGCCGTGCGTTGGGCAATTTCGGCTTCCTTGCGTTTGGCATAGGGTCCATAGCCCATTACACCTGATGTTTCGGTAGTTTTATTCCCAAAGATCTCAAAATTAAGTTTTTGCCTGTCGGCTTTAATTCCTTTTTCAAGCGAATCTCTGGTGGCTTTCTGCTGATTTAACCTGCCAAATTCTACCTGATACTTTTTCTCGAAAGCTTTATTTAGCGTATCAATTTTAGCACGCTGACCATTTAAGTAACTTACTTTTAAGCGTTCTTTAATTTCTTTATCGAAAATTTTAAGCTCTATCGGCCTCGAAATAACCATACCGATCATAATAGCCAACAGAATACGCGGGGTAGCCTGTAATATCTGTTTATTGGTACTGGCACTTTTATTAATGCTGGATACGATGTACCGATCCATATTAAAGATGGCTGCTCCCCATAAAAAGCCGAAAATAATGGCAAAAATTACAGCCATATCGTCGCCCTTGAACACAAAATACATGGCATAGCCCCCTGATAGTGCGGCAAATAAACCGGTAAAAAAGATGGTGGCACCGATGCCGGTATATTTATTCTGTTCTGTAGGATATTTTTCCAGTGTCGGGATGTGAGCGCCAGAGCAAAACCAAAAGAAACGGTTCAGTTTGTCCATTTGTAACTATTTATAGTTAAACGCCTAAGGGTAATAGTTGTTACAGTTTCAGACAAAAATTTATAGCATTTTTTTGATGGGAACCCTAAAATTGATTTTCATATATTTGCATAAATACATTTAATAAAATGAAAGAAATATCGGTACAAGAACTAAAACAGAAAATCGATAACAAAGAAGATTTTCAATTAATTGATGTTCGTGAAACATTCGAATATGAGGTTTCCAATCTTGAAGGCGAAAACATCCCTTTGGGTGGAATTTTAATTGAGGCTGATAAGGTTGCGAAAGATAAACCGGTAATTATTCAGTGCCGTAGTGGGAAAAGAAGCGCCGCAGCAGTAATGCAGTTAGAGCAACAATACGGACTGGAAAATCTTTATAACTTAAAAGGCGGTATTTTAGCTTGGCAAGAGGCTTTTGACCCAAATATGCCGGTTTATTAATGATAGAATGAACGAGTTTTGAATGAGTGAATGTTAATAGCATAACGCTTATTCAAAATTCATTTTATAATGCTGTCATTCAATCATTCTCTAATTCAATCATCTCTACCGTGGGTAAAAAATTTGCTTTAAACATCTTCTATAACCTGGCCATTATCCTTTCTGTTCTCGGACTGGTTTGGTGTTACAATAATCATAAATACCTTCCGGCTGGTTTTTTGGTAGGCACAACAGCTTGTTTGTTCTACTTTAAGTATCAACTTACTAAAGACATCAAAAAAAGCTTTAAAGAAAAAGACCAGAAGTAGCCATTTAATGACAGCATGAGTGAGTTTTGAATGAGTGAATATTAAGGGATAATGCCCAGCCAAAATTCATCTATCTCATCTCGCTTAGGATCCTCAATCATTCTATAATCCTGTCATTCATCATTTTTCTACTCTGCTTTAAATAAAAAGATCAGGAGTAATACCTTCCAGTCCTAAACCCGGCAAATTATTGAGGATATACTTTCCATTTTCAAAGGCCGGATCTTTAAACGGATTATTCTTAGTGAGCCACGGCCCATCTAAATCGGCCCAGTTACATAAAGGAGCCAAAGCCGCGGCAGCCAAAGTAGCGCAACTGGTTTCGCTCATACAACCGATCAGCACCTTCATCCCAAAAGAACGGGCTTTCAAAATCATCTGATGTCCTTCATACATGCCACAACTTTTCATCAGTTTTACATTGATTCCATGATAAGCGCCTTTCAATTGATCCATGTCGGCCAAACGCTGTACGGCTTCATCTGCAAGTAGTGGAATAGGACTACGTTCGGTTAACCAGGCATTTCCATCGAGGTTATTTTTATCCATTGGCTGTTCGATTAATACTACACCCTGGTTATGCAGCCAGTAAATTAAATCAATGGCTTTAATCTTATCTGCCCATCCCTGGTTGGCATCTACATATAAAGGTACATTGGTCATGCTCCTGATCGTTTCGATAATTTCCTGATCGTTATCCCGTCCCAGCTTAACTTTAATCACTTTAAAAGCTTCAGCATCCTTCAGTTTTTCGCGGATGACCTCAGGGGTATCAATACCAATGGTATAAGAAGTTACCGGCATTTTAGCCGGGTCTGCGCCATAAATCTCATAACAAGGTTTATTTAACAGTTTCCCTTGAATATCGTTAAGCGCAATATCAATAGCCGCTTTAATCGCTGGCTGGCCCTGGGCAATACTATCGAGATAAGTAATAATTTCTTTGAAATCGAATGGGTATTGGATTTTATCCCAATCTACAAGGTTCAGAAAATTGGTTGCACTTTCGTAGCTCTCGCCCATATATGGCACCATAGATGCCTCACCATAACCGGTTACACCTTTATGCTCTATCTTTAACAACATCAGCGGCGTGCTGGTACGCGTAAATTTCGAAATCGAAAAAGGATGTTTTAAATCTAACTCAAATGGCCTGCAACTAATTTTCATTATCAATCGTCTACTAAATAAATGAGGTAATTATCGGATTACGAATTACCTTTGTATAACATAACGCCATCGCCATGAAAAACAGCTCAAGATTACGGTATTTTATTTATTTATCCTTAATAATTATTGGAGGATGTACCACAGGAAAAAATGCCCTGCAAAAAGGTGATTACGATTTATCGGTTGAAAAATCGGTAAGCAGACTACAAAACTCACCTAAAAACAGCGAAGCCATGCAAGTATTAAAAATGGCTTACGATTTAGCTTTGAAAGATCATTTACGAAAAATTGAGGAAGCTAAAATGTCTAATGATTTATTCAGGTGGGAATCGGTGATGTACGATTATCAAAAAATCAATCAATTGGCAGATGACATCAATAGCTGTCCGGCATGTTTGATCATTATTCCAAGCCCTTCGAAATACGTTAGGGAATTAGCCGATAGCAAATACAATGCTGCTATTGCAAGATATAATTCTGGCTTAGGCTATATGAGCGAAAATAACCGTCAGGCCGCTAAAAAGGCTTATTATGAATTCGAAAAAGCGCAGAATCTTCAGCCCAATTATAAAGATGTTAAGGCTAAAATGGAGGATGCTTATTGGGCCGCCGTAACCAGGGTGGTGGTACAGCCGATTATCGTAAACAGCAGTATGTATAAATTAAGTGCTGATTATTTTCAGCAGCAGATTGATCAGTTTATTGCAAAATACTCCAGGAATAAGTTTGTAATTTTTTACGGCGAAGCACAAGCTACCAACCAAAAAATTGTTCCCGATCAGATATTAAGCTTAAACTTTGACGATTTTGTGGTAGGCCAAACCTATGAAAAAGAAAGAGTTGAAAAGTTAAAACGCGATAGTGTGGTAATCGGCGAAACACGCGATAAAAAACCAGTTTACGGTACAGTAAAAGCTATCTTGAGTATCTTTGAAAAGAATATCTCCTCATCAGGTTTATTGGATATGAGTATTACCGATTGGAAAACAAAAAAACTGGTACGTCAACAGAAATTTCCCGGCACTTATATATGGAAAGACAGTTGGGCAAGTTATAAAGGTGATGACAGGGCATTGAGTAAACAACAGTTAGCCATGACCAGAAGAAAAGAACAATTACCACCGCCACCAAGTGCTTTGTTTCTGGAATTTACCAAACCAATTTACAACCAGCTGGTAGACGATATCAGTTATTACTACAATAACTATTAAACCTGATCTCACCCTGTTAAAATCGCCGGCATGGGGGGATGCAGCTACAGTTGGTAAAGCAAGGCCTCGAACAGGGCGAGGTTGTAATCTTCACGTTAAAATAAAAGATCATTGCTCAGCCCTAAAAATATAATGGCTAATATTGCAGTGATGAATACCGGCTTATACAATCCTTTCCAAAACTTCGATTTTTTATACAAAACCTGCTTTTTAAGCGGAAAAACATTTAATTCTCCTGTTATTCAGGTGCCATTGCTTCCCAAATGGTTGCTGGAACAGGCAGGTTTAAGCGGCGAAGAGCAGATCCAGTTTTTGGATGAGAGTATCCGTTCGTACAATACCTTAGTTATCCCGGTAAATACCGAGATCAATGAGCAGTTTCTAAATCCTTTGGAAGATAAGATCGAAGCGGCCTTCAGAAAAGGTTACGATGCGGTATCCGTATTGCCAGAACTGGATCTTTTTAACTGGATCGGCAAATTTTTATATGGTTTTGTATATATCGAAATGCATTCGGCACTACGCAAAGAAATGACTGCCGATGGTTTAAACATGTCGCAATCGCTGATGATGAAATTTGCCAACTTAAATTTCATGATGCAAAATCTGTATACCAGCCTGGAGTTTGAAGATTTCACACCATGGTCTATTACTGTGGTAAAACTGGAAAACGGAGAAACACCATTCAGTTTCCGTGATGAGATTAACACGTTAACCTTCTCGTTAAAAATGAAAGATTTTGGGATCATTGCCTGTTTACAGGATAATGGCACCAATAAACGCTATCACCAGGATATCATTAATGAGATAAAAGGAAAAGCCTTAACCGCCGAACAATTTGAAGAGTTAAGCGCCCGCTTTTATTACTCAGCCTATCTTTTTAACCGCTTACCCGAATATACCTTTATGCCTGTAGAAGGCACTATTTATATTGAAGCGATGCCTTTACGGGGTAACATGACCAAACCACTTTTTGATGTTTGGCAGCATAAAATATATGCACAGGTATTGGAAAACTTCTGGAAACCCTGGGGTTATGTTGTGTTTGAAATTATTAAAAACCCTGAAGAGCCAATGAGTTTCTTCGAGAAACCTTATCTGCCTACGGCAGGGTGACGGCCGACTTATGAATGTGCACTAAAAACAAATATAGAATTAACAGAAGATGTGTCCACACGAATGGTTTCACGGAAATGACGATTCTTTTAATGAATACTATCGCCCTCCCGTTAACATCGTAATAAAGTTCTGCAGAATCCCCGGCACGAAGATAATCGTAAAAATCAATCCGGTTAAAGCGCCAAAAAAGTGTGCATCATGATTGATATGATCCCTTGAATTGCGGGAAGCATAAGCGCAATAAATCAAATATATAATCCCAAAAACTACCGCAGGAATCCCGATCGGGATAAACATGATATAAATTTTGGACATTGGATTATATAAAATATAACTAAAAAGCACTGCGCTGATTGCCCCTGATGCGCCAAGGCTATTGTAATTAAAGTTATCTTTATGTTTGATCACCGTTGGCAGATCGCTCAGCACCAAACCCAAAAAGTAAAGCAATCCAAAACGCCAGCTGCCCATCATACTTTCAAGTGCAAAGGCAAAAGCATAAAAAGTAAACATGTTAAAAAATAGGTGCATCCAATCGGCGTGTACAAGTCCACTGGTAATCAAGGTGAAAACATTCTGCCCTTTTGAAACACTATAAGGATGCAGCATAAATTTTCCATAAATCGAACGATCGTAGAAAGCATATAGGCTGGTAATAATAGTAAAAACAAAAATTAAGGAGGCTACGGGAGCAATATTGAAGTATTCCATTTTGGGCTTATTTTAAATCAAGTTTCACATCTGTTACTAAACGTGCAACCGGATATCTGTTGTGTGTTTTTTCGTAATAATCAGAATTTTTATACACAAAATCAAGTTGTGCGGCACCATTCTTTGCAAATTCGGGGTCGGCCAACTTTTTGGCTTCCAGTTTACTTTTTAAATCAGGGTTATTTTTTAGCAGTTCTGCAGCCGTATCTTCAAAAACATATGCCGAATAGTGCTCTTTCATATCCAAAATAGAATCGAAAAAATTCCAGTTGAAATAAGAATCTGTAGCCTGGGGTTCTAAAGTTTCTACAATATACCGGTTACACGGCTGGTTTACATAAACCACATAATCGCCGGCATAATATTGCAGCTTTTGCGGAACAGTATTTACTGCTACACCGGAGTGCAGGTAATGACCTTCATATGGACGGGTCACCGTTTTAAAATCGCCGATATAATAACTGTCTACAGCAATTTTCTGATCGCTTTTTAATTCGCTGAGTTTAACCTGATTTAGTTTAAGCAGTGAAATTATGCGATCCCAGGCTTTCGGAATGATGTAGGCCACAGGCTTCTGGACAGATAATAAAGGTTCATACTTGTTCCATTCTTTAATGGTTTTAGTGTAAGGTTTTTTACGGTCGTAGTATAAACGATCAGCACCGCTCACTGCGCTGGTTTTTTGGCCGGCTTCAAAACCTTTAAAAGTTATATCATTAACCTCGTTTTTATTCAATTTCCAGGCTAAAGGAAATTCTTTTTGCGTAACCACTGCCTCGTCGGCTTTTCGTTTATTGGCCCCGATCATTTTGGCATCCCGCTCTACAACCTCAATATAGGTTTTCAAAAGCTTGTAAGTTGCATCCACACGTAAATCGTACGATTTCAACATATGGGTTTCGGGCATAAAACCGATGGTATTATGCAGTGTGGTGTAACCAGTTGAATAACGCGGCGATTCGATAAAACCTGTTATCCCGGTTTCGGGGGTTTCGCCTATTGAGTTTACATAAGGAACCATCGGGTAACCTAGCTTTTCCATACCGGCATATAAATCAGGCACTAAAGTTTTGGTCAAGTAATCAGAAAGTATAGGGTTTAGCTTATCTTTTTGAGTCGGGATAAGCGTCATCACATATTGGTAATCGGCACCATTGCTGGTATGGGTATCCACAAATATTTCTGGCTGCCAGATATTAAAAATGAGTTGAAATGCTGCTGAATTTTTCGAATCCGTTTTAATGAAATCGCGGTTCAGATCAAGGTTTTTGCTATTGCCCCTAAAACCATAAGCAACTGGCCCGTTCTGGTTCGCCCTGGATGTTCCACTACGGTTAAAACTGCCGTCTATATTGTAAAGTGGAATGATGCAAATCACGACATCTTTTGGCAGTTTACCAGCTTTAAGCAGATCGCGGGCCAGCATCATCGATGCATCTATGCCTTCAGGTTCGCCAGGGTGAATGCCATTATTGATCAATAAAATTCTTTTATTTTGTTTCCTGATCTGTACCGGATCAAAAACCCGGTCATGTGATAAAACCAATAAGTGTAAAGGTTTACCAAAATCGGTATTTCCATAGGCTAATAGTTTGGCTTCAGGATATGTTTTAGCCAAATTTTTGTAATAAGATGTGGCTTGAGTATACGTTGTGGTTGCTGTTTTTCCACTTAATTCGAAAGGTGTTTCTTGTGCGATAGCTTTTAGCCTTATTAACAGCAAACACAACACAAAGAGTTTTCTCATACCTCTAAAGCTAAGAAACAAAATACGGTTATTAAAGCGTTCTACGATAAGTTTTAATATTACCTAACATGTACCTGAAACCTAATGTAAAGGAGCTGTAAATATCAGGTGAGAAGTTTTTAAATTGAGTTCTTACGTCGTTATAGCCATCAAGCCCTTCGCCCAAAGTAACGGTCGATTGCGCATTGAAATTGATGACATATCGCATATAACCGTAGCCATCATTAATATAATAATTAAACCCTAAGTTTAAAGGCACCATCATGTTCAAGGTCTTATTTTCGCCCGGAAATGGACCATAACCAGGGTTGGAAGCGGCCCAAGCTGGCTTAATCCTTACAATATCGGTAATATTATTATTGATTATACCTATGCCCAAGCCTGCATACAAACCTCTGATTTTGTATAAAAATTCACTTTGATAATAGTCTACTACTTCGCCAAGCATCAATTTTACATTGGCGCTAAGCGCTGTATATTTGTTTACAAACTGACGGTTATTGGGGTCGGTTTCTATGTCTCCTCCTTGAATCAAACCATACTGTCCTTCTAAACCGAGGGTTACAAATGGAGTGATATGAAAATCGAATACGCCATAAGTTGTATATCCAATACTACCTTGATAAACATCAGTATAAGAATTGTTTATTCCTCCACCAAAGCCGTACGACATATTAAAATAGCTGGATTGGGCGAAAGAAAAACTGCCTATAAAAACAAATAGCAGGGTTAGATAAGTAGCTTTCAGCAAATTAACAATCATATTATTTTTTTACAAAAATAATATGATTATCCAATATATATAACTTTTACCTTTGAATTATGAGTACATATACCAACTTTGATAAATCTCTTGAGCAGCGGTTTATAAAATATGCTAAAATTGATACCCAATCCGATCCAAATTCTTCTACCTGCCCATCAACCCAAAAACAAAAGAACCTGGGTAAAGTATTGGTTCAGGAATTGTTAGAAACAGGCATTTCCGACGCCGAAATGGATGATAATGGTTATGTGTACGCTACCATCCCATCAAATACAAACAAGCAGTTGCCCGTTATCTTCTTCTGTTCGCACATGGATACCTCGCCTGATTGTAGCGGCGAAAATGTTAAACCGATTATTCATGATAATTATCAGGGACAAGACTTGATTCTGCCAGACGACCCTCATATTGTAATCAAACTTTCTGAGCACAAAGACCTCAAACATCAGATTGGAAACGATATTATTACCGCAAGCGGAACAACTTTATTGGGAGCCGATAATAAGGCAGGATTAGCTGAAATTATGGAAGCTGCTGCCTTTTTAATAAAAAACCCCGAAGTAAAACATGGAACCATCAAACTTCTTTTTACGCCAGATGAAGAAATAGGCAGGGGCGTAGACAAAGCTGATTTAAAGAAATTAGGTGCCGATTTTGGTTATACCATTGATGGGGAAACACTCGGCTCTATTGAAGATGAAACTTTTTCTGCAGATGGGGCTACCCTTAAAATTTATGGTGTAAGTACGCATCCGGGCTTTGCAAAAGGAAAGATGGAAAGTGCAATTAAGATCCTTGCCGAAATTTTAGATTCGCTGCCAAAAGATACCCTTACGCCAGAGGCCACACATCAAAAAGAAGGTTTTATCCATCCGGTAAGTATAAACGGCCAGGTGGAAGAAGCAGAAGCACAGTTTATCATCAGGGATTTTACCGATGAGAAATTGGCTGCGCATGGCCGGTTTTTGGAAGAAACGGTAAAAAAGGTAATCGCCAGCTACCCAAAATCTACCTACAAGCTGAATATCAAAGCACAATATCGCAATATGAAACAGGTTTTAGATCAGCATCCTCAAATTGTACAATACGGTATTGAGGCCATTGAAAGAGCGGGTGTAGTACCTAAACAACAAAGTATCCGTGGCGGAACTGATGGCTCGCGACTTTCTTATATGGGTTTACCATGCCCCAATATTTTTGCTGGAGAACATGCCTTTCATAGCAAACAAGAATGGGTAAGCGTACAGGATATGGAAAAAGCGGTACAAACCATTATAAATATTGCTTGTATCTGGGAGGAGCGTGGTTAGTCTGAAATCAAAAGTCTCAGGTCTTGAGCTAATTCGGTCTGATGATTTCCCCCTATTTAAAAAAGATAACTTCAAAGCACAAATTTTGCTAATTTTAACTTGTAATGATAACTCTCGAAAACGATTTTATAAAAGTTAGCCTGGCGGCTAAAGGCGCAGAACTTCAAAGTTTATTTAGTAAAGAAACCCAGATTGAATATGTATGGAATGCCAACCCAAAATATTGGGCGAAACATAGTCCGGTATTATTTCCCATTGTAGGTTCATTAAAAAACAATAGTTTTATTTACCAGGGTAAAAACTACGAACTACCCCGTCATGGTTTCGCCCGCGATCATGTTTTTAACTTCGAAAAAATAAGTAAAAGCGAGGGCGTTTTTTCGTTAACCCAAAGCGAAGATACTTTAAAAGTATATCCTTTCTATTTTGAGCTCAAACTAAGGTATCGGTTAATAGATAGAAAGTTGAATTTAACTTATGAGGTGATAAACAACGGAACTAGCGAGCTTCTGTTTTCTATTGGTGCGCACCCTGCATTTGCGGTACCCAATACGCCAGATACCGTTTACGAAGATTACTACCTGGCCTTTAATGCCGATGAGAAATTAACTTTTTGGAAACTTGAAGACGGCCTGGTGGCCGACAAAACCAAAAATATTGCGCTTACTGCACATAAGCTGAAGCTTACTCATGAACTGTTTTATAACGATGCGCTGGTTTTTAAAAACCTGCAAAGCAACTGCATTAGTTTACTGAACACCAAAAATGATTATGGCCTGCATTTCCATTTTGAAGATTTTCCATTCTTCGGAATATGGGCGGCAACCGATGCGCCATTTGTGTGTTTAGAACCCTGGTGCGGCGTTGCTGATGGCATTAACCACAACCAGGAGTTATCACACAAAGAGGGTATAGTAAAACTTGATGCAGGCAAAAACTGGTCGCGGTTTTGGGAATTAGAGTGTTTTTAACCTGGTTTTTCCTGATTAGTTGCACCAGAAACTTGAATTTGATTTAGTCAGTACAGTAGTGGGGTCATAATCTCCAATATGGTCCCCACCCTCCGTGAATTTTCTTTGTGACCTTCGTGGCAAAAACAAAACCAAACAGAATGCTGAAATTTAAAGCGATAACCTACTTAAAGTTTCCCTGGTTACCCCAAGATAGGATGCAATAAGGGTTTTGGGAATTCTTTTTTGTAAAGTTGGATATTGGTTCCGCCATTGCTTGTAACGCTCGCCAGCATTGTTGCTTAATAAAGCCAATACCCTTTTTTGCAAAGCCATGTTGCCCGTGGTATACTTTTTTCTGAAAAAATACTCCATTTTGCGGGAGGAGGCGCAGAGCTTTTCCTTATTTTCAAAAGAGATAGACAGGGTTTCGGTATCTTCTATACAGTCTACATTTAAAGTGGCAGGCGTTCCGGTATTAAAAGCATTCGGATCAGAAAACCACCATTCTTCCATGGCCAACTGCAAAATATATTCTTTTCCCTCATGGTCGGTGTAAGAAGATTTTACAATTCCCTTTAATACAAAATGTTCCTGACTGGCCGTATCACCCGCCTGGATAATATACTGGTGTTTTTTGTATTTCCGCCTGGTAAAAAAAGATGCAGCATGCTCAAATTCTTCATCTGTTAAACAAACGATCTGATGGATGTGCGCTCTTAAAAAATCTAATTCCATGTTTCTAATGCAAACAAATGTACAGTTTATTCAAGATTTTTAAACCTGACAGACTTGCTTTGACCAAATATTTGCGTGATAATCATCACATTAAAATAGTGATGTATGTCCTTTACTAAAAATTTTCCCTGCATTATGTTTGCAGCACACAACATACAAAACACACAAATGAAACTTAAATCACTTGCCATCATGGCGTTACTATCTTCTTTAATGAGTATAAAAACCTTTGCCCAGAGTTTAACCAAAATGAACTGGTTTAACGAACCTGAAAAATGGGAGATTAAGGATAAAAATACTTTTAGCCTGTTTGTTCCGGCCAAAACCGACTATTGGCGGATATCGCATTATGGTTTTACTGTTGATGATGCGCCTTTTTACTATGCTACTTACGGTGGCGAATTTGAGGTAAAAGTGAAAATTACGGGAAATTATGTAACCACTTTTGATCAGATGGGACTGATGCTCCGCATTAACGAAGAAGAATGGATTAAAGCCGGTGTTGAATTTGTAAATGGAAAACAGAACGTAAGTGCGGTGGTAACGCATAAAACCAGCGATTGGAGCGTGGTAGAACTGGAAAAGGCACCTGCATCCATCTGGATGAAAGCGGTTAGAAAACTGGATGCCGTTGAGATTTTCTATTCCTTAGATGATAAAAAATATACCATGCTGCGCACCTGTTATTTTAAAGATAATACGCCTGTAATGGTGGGTTTGGTAGCCGCCTGCCCGGATGGTAAAGGTTTTAATGCCACCTTTGAAAATTTCAAGGTTACAACCACACCTGATCAGCGCAGGTTGGATTGGGCAAAAAAGCAGCAGAATTAATATTTTTTATAAAGTAATCATCATTATGAAGTTGAATTATTATATAAAATCAACACAGATCACGGGTGATTTAGAAAGCTGATAGGACGCGAAGATCCGTCATTCCCAACTTAATTGGGAACCACGGAGTGCTCATGAATGCCTTTTAAACAAGGAAAACTTATGATAATCTTAATGTAAAATGCTTTAAGATTCCCGCCTGCGCGAGAATGACGACCTTTCTAGCAATTGTGATTAAATCTGAACCAACTGATCAACCAAATGTTGAAAATCTGGCCGATCCGAAGGAACTGCCGCCAAACAGGCATCTCTTAGTTTGCTGATCATCTTGTAAACTTCTTCACTTACCGCTTCGTCTTTTAAAGAAAGTAGATCATCCAGTAAGTAACCATAAGCACTTACCTCAATCCGCTCCAGTGCAGCTGCGATTTTAGCTGATTTATCATAAAAACTTGCTGCACCAAAATCGCCGAACAAGGTATTGCCTTCATCATCAACCAAGGTATTGTGCGCGTATAAATCGCCATGCATAATGCCGGCCTCATGTAATTGAGCGGCTAACGATGCAATGGTTTTAGCGATGCCAATAATCTGTTTTTCGGAAAGTTTTCTGTCTGGCGGAAAAACATCCCTGGTACAGCTTTCTAAACTCGGCGGATTGCCAAGATTGTAAAAATGATGCGGGATCAGATCCATTACCAATCCCTTTTTTTCATTGGGATGCTGTGCAATCTGCCCGATGAGGTTAACCAAACCGGGGTGGTAACCTGCAGCAATATAAGCCGTCATTTCATCTTCAGGCAAGCCATCGCTGGTCACATTCCCCTTAAATATTTTAACCGCCACCTCCCGGGTTTCATCACCAATGGTTCTATTGGCTTTAGAAATGATGCCCGATGCCCCCTCACCCAACAAATGGCTGATTTCTAAATCGTGCCAGTTAATCAATGAAAGTGTTTCAACAGCCGGTATTTTGCTAAAATTATTGCCCGAAAATGCAATCCATGATAGTTTAGGCAGTTGTGTAATCCATTGAGGCAATTCATGCAATTTATTTGCGGCAATGCGCAATAAACTCAAATTCTGGCAATTGCTCAGTTCTTCAGGCAGTGCTGATAAACGGTTACCCGATAACATCAGCTTTTGCATGCGTGTACATAGGCCAATTTCTTTGGGTAATTCGGCAATGTTGTTATTGGTTAAAATCAGCCAGCGGAGATTAGGATTTAGCGATTTAGCTGGTACCAATGTGATCTGGTTAGATTTAAAACCCGCAATATCAAGCAAAGGGCAATCCGCTAATTGCTCAGGCATAACGGTAAAAAGGTTTTCTGAACAGAAGAAAATCTTCAGTTTCTTTAAACTGCCAAAATCTGCCGGCAAAGTGCTTAGTTGATTAAAAGAAAGATCCAGTACTTCCAATGTGTCGGCCAAATCGAATATTTCTGAAGGGAATTCAGTTAGATTTTCAGAAAGTTTTAACGATACCGATCCTTTAAGTTTTCCGCTTTGTAGTGCTAACAGGCTTTGCATAGGTGTACTGGTTTTAATAATCGGAGACGAAGATAAGGCTATATATTTATTTTAAAGATGAATGGCATGTTCTACGTGTATATCGTCAAGAAAATATTCATCGTGTGCTATCACCAGAAGCGTTCCCTTGTATTCGTTAATGGCTGCAGTTAAAATTTCTATATTCTGGATATCGAGGTTATTGGTCGGTTCATCCAATACAATCAGATCAGGCGATTGGTTGCTGATGGTTAACGAACAGAGGATTCTGCCTTCCAGATCTAAATGATTGGTCGGTTCATCAAGCAAAACAATATCGGGACGGTGGATGGCAATGCCAGCTAAAAATACACTTGTTTTTTGTCCGCCGCTTAAGCTGTCCATTTTTTGGTTGATGTCTAAATTTTCCAATCGCTAATGGCTTAAAGCTTCCGCACAGCGTTCTTCAATGGTCCAGTCTTCATTAAGCTTAGTCATATTTTCGTCGGTTACTTCTCCATTGAGGATTTGGCTCAGCGCCTAAGTTTATCTTCAACATGAAGTGCCTGTGCAACAGTAAATTCATTAAACTGGCCAAAAAGCTGCGGCACAAAACAAGGTACCGATTCGGTTTTAACATGCCCGAAAGTTGGTAATAGTTTACCTGCCAAAATTTTTAAAAGTGTTGATTTTCCTGTTCCATTATGGCCAATGAGTGCAATTTTTTCGTATTTGTTGATGGTGAGATTTAAATCTGAAAACAGTAAATCGCCATTAGTATGGCTAAAGCCCAGCCCTTGTAGATTAAGCATAAATTTCTTTTTTATTGGTAAATAATTGCAGCAACGGAAACGAGATGCCGGTTATCTATTTTTTGGAAAGAAATGAATCTTACATGGATTAGGTGTTTTGGTGATGATGCAAAGGTAGTGAATTTTTGTGTTTTGCGAAAAGCGTTGGTGTGGATTGATGAGTTAATCTGATCGGGAGTTAGGGAAGAGTGTCGTCATTTCGAGCGGAGTGCAACGCAGTCGAGAAATCTGCCTACGTAGTTCTCTCCATTCCACTACGTTCTAGTCGAGATGACGAGTCGATAAGGTAGTTCTATATGTAAATTTTAATCAATAGATTTTATCTATATAAATTTATTTGCATTAAAACTTTAATCGCATATATTTACAAAAAACTTTAGGGGTGCCTACGTGCTGAGAAATACCCTTTGAACCTGATGCAGTTAGTACTGCCGAAGGGAAAAGTGAAAGCAATATCATATTGCTGTCTTTTCGATCTCCATTTTGGGGCAATCTCTATAGTTTTTCCAACTTTTTTAAATATGGAAGTCACTATAAACAATCAAAACTACCAACTTAACGAATCGTGTTCTATCGAACAGATGTTGACCGTTGTCATTTCAACAGAAACAAACGGCCTGGCCATAGCGGTTAACCAAACCATCGTTTCCAAATCTATCTGGGATACATATGCGCTAAAGCCGGGAGATCAGGTTATACTCATCAAGGCCACTCAAGGAGGGTAAATAAAAGGATTGAATGAGGGAGTGGGGATACTTACACTCAAAAATTCAATCATTCAATCACTCATTCCTTCATTTCTACTTCACTCATTTTCTCCTTCACTCCATTACTCATTTCTCCTTCAAACATTTCAAAATGAAAACAGAAAAAACACCAAATCAGGAAGTCATCAGCCGCAGTCCATTTCCAGCCTCACGCAAAATATTTGTACCCGGCAAAATTCATGATATCCAGGTGGCCATGCGCGAAATCAGTTTAACGGAAACCAAAATTCACAATGGTTTTGGTTTAACCGAGCCGAATCCGCCGGTAACGGTTTACGATACCAGTGGCCCTTACACCGATCCTGATGCTGATATCGACGTCAGGAAAGGGCTTCCGAGATTGCGTGAACAATGGATTAAAGACAGGCTTGATGTTGAAGAACTCGCTCAGTTATCTTCAGTTTACGGGCAACAAAGGCAAGCCGATGAAAAACTGGATGCCCTGCGCTTTAATTTTATCAAAAAACCTTACAAGGCTAAAACTGGCGCCAATGTATCGCAAATGCATTATGCCAAAAAAGGTATTATTACTGCCGAAATGGAATACATCGCCATCAGGGAAAACCAGCAGATCGAACAATTGAATGCGCAATTGGGCAATCAGCATGAGGTAATGAACCACCAGCATCAGGGCAATAGTTTTGGTGCCAATACCCCCAGAGGATATATTACACCAGAATTTGTTCGGGATGAAGTAGCAGCCGGACGTGCGGTAATTCCATGCAACATTAACCATCCAGAACTCGAACCGATGATTATCGGCCGCAATTTCCTTGTAAAAATTAACGCTAATATTGGTAATTCTGCTGTTACCTCCACCATTGAAGAAGAAGTAGAAAAAGCGGTATGGGCCTGCCGTTGGGGTGCAGACACGATTATGGACCTTTCTACCGGAAAAAACATTCACGAAACCCGCGAGTGGATTATCCGCAATTCGCCGGTGCCCATTGGTACCGTTCCTATTTATCAGGCGCTCGAAAAAGTAAATGGGAAAGCGGAAGACCTCACCTGGGAAATTTTCCGCGATACTTTAATTGAGCAGGCCGAGCAGGGCGTTGATTATTTTACCATCCACGCCGGTGTACTGCTTCGCTATGTGCCTTTAACAGCCAAAAGAATTACCGGAATTGTTTCGCGCGGCGGATCGATCATGGCCAAATGGTGCCTGGCCCACCATAAAGAAAACTTCCTTTACACCCATTTTGCGGAAATTTGCGAAATCATGAAAGCTTATGATGTGGCTTTTTCTTTAGGCGATGGTTTAAGACCTGGTTGTATTGCAGATGCCAACGATGCCGCACAGTTTTCGGAACTTGAAACCCTTGGCGAACTGACCAAAATTGCCTGGAAACATGATGTACAAACCATTATCGAAGGGCCTGGCCATGTGCCTATGCACCTGATTAAAGCCAATATGGAAAAACAGCTGGAACATTGCGCAGAAGCACCATTTTATACTTTGGGCCCATTAACAACCGATATTGCCCCAGGTTACGACCATATTACCTCCGCTATTGGCGCTGCCATGATCGGCTGGTACGGAACCGCCATGCTCTGTTACGTTACCCCTAAAGAACATTTGGGCCTGCCAAACAAAAAAGACGTTAAAGATGGTGTAATAACCTATAAAATTGCGGCTCATGCGGCCGATCTGGCCAAAGGACACCCCGGCGCACAATACCGCGACAACGCTTTAAGCAAAGCAAGGTTCGAATTCAGGTGGGAAGACCAGTTTAATCTTTCGCTTGATCCGGATACGGCAAAAGAATTTCATGATGAAACCCTACCGGCAGATGGCGCCAAGATTGCCCATTTCTGCTCCATGTGCGGACCAAATTTCTGCTCCATGAAAATTACCCAGGATGTACGTGAATATGCGGCACAACAGGGCGTAGAAGCAGACGAAGCTTTAGCGAAGGGCATGCAGGAAAAATCGAAAGAGTTTACGGAAAAAGGAAGTGAAATTTATTCCTAAGTGATTATGGAACTGATTGTGATTGCCAGGCCCACCTTTTTTAAAGAAGAATGCCATCTCGTTAACCAGCTTTTCGAAGCTGGCTTAAGCGTTTTCCATTTGCGGAAACCAACGGAAGATGAGGCTACACACCGTAAATTTATGGATGGTATTTTACCCGAATACCATCCACGTATTGCCTTACACCATTTCCATGTATTGGCTAACGATTACCATATGAAAAGAATCCACCATACCGAAAGTTTCAGAAAAGAAAGAGATAAGGACATATGGCCAGCGGATAAGATTTTGAGCACTTCTCTTCATCACCTGGCAGATCTGCAACAGATTCATCAATATGATTACAGTTTCTTTGGCCCGGTATTTAATAGCTTTTCTAAACCCGGTTATCGAGGCGTCGTTCCACCTAACTTCCGCCTGGAAAAACAACAAGGCATGCCAAAAATTATTGCCCTTGGCGGCATCGGTTTAACTGAAATTGATCAGGTTAACGAAATGAATTTCGATGGTGTTGCACTATTGGGCAGCATCTGGAGCGATCCTTCACAGGCGCTTTCTATTTTTAAAAAAGCCCGGGCCAAATGCCAGGCTTAACCCCTAACTTAACTCCAACCCTATGATAGCGTCCCTACAATATATCTCGCAAGCCCCTAAAACAGGTACACATATCGATGGCATTGAAGCGGTATTACAAGCTGGTGGAAAGTGGATCCAGCTCCGCATCAAACACCAGGCCGAAGCCGAGATCCTGCCTTTTGCAAAAGCAGCACAGGCCTTATGCCAAAGTTATGGTGCCAAACTGATCATCAATGATTATCCGCACCTGGCAAAAGCCGTAAATAGTTATGGTGTACACCTGGGCCTGCAGGATATGCCTGTTCCCGAAGCCAGAAAAATTATCGGCAAACACCAGATCATCGGCGGTACCGCGAATACTTTCGAACATATCCGGCAAAGGGTAGCCGAAGGAGCAGATTACGTTGGCCTTGGCCCTTTCCGGTTTACCAGAACCAAAGAAAACCTAAGTCCCATTGTAGGTTTGGAAGGTTACCAACAGTTGATGGAAAAAGTAAAAAAAGCTGGAATCAGTATCCCCATTATCGCCATTGGCGGTATCGAAGCAGCTGATATTCCGGCTATCCTTGAAACCGGAATTTACGGAATTGCCCTTTCGGCAGCACTCACCAACCAAACGCAAACGGCTGCTGTTCTGGAAGAAATCAGCAGCAAATTCAGTATTCATTCGATTTAAAAACTACAGATATGTTAACCATAGCAGATCAAACCTTTAGCTCACGCCTTTTTACCGGGACAGGAAAATTTTCTTCGGCCATAGAAATGGAAAATGCTTTAATTGCCTCGGCCTCCGAACTTGTAACCGTAGCCCTTAAACGGGTGGATTTAAAAGGCAAGGATGATGATATCCTCCAGCACCTTAAACATCCGCATATTAACTTATTGCCCAATACATCAGGAGTGCGTAATGCAAAAGAGGCTGTTTTTGCCGCTCAGCTGGCACGCGAAGCGCTAGAAACCAACTGGATCAAGCTCGAAATCCATCCAGACCCAAAATATCTGATGCCTGATCCGATCGAAACGTTAAAAGCAACAGCAGAACTGGTTAAACTTGGTTTTGTAGTATTGCCTTACATCCATGCCGACCCCGTTTTATGCAAACGCTTAGAAGATGTGGGAACCGCAGCAGTAATGCCATTAGGATCGCCTATTGGCAGTAATAAAGGTTTAAGAACCATCGATTTTTTAGAGATTATCATCAGCCAGAGCAAGGTACCTGTGATTATTGATGCAGGTATTGGTGCACCATCTGATGCGGCCAAAGCCATGGAAATAGGCGCCGATGCCGTTTTGGTGAATACTGCGATTGCCATTGCTAAAGATCCAACCAATATGGCTATTGCTTTTAAACTGGCTGTTGAAGCCGGTAGAATGGCTTTCGAGTCTAAATTAGGCACGCAAACACAATATGCTGCGGCAAGCAGTCCACTAACTACATTTCTTGATGAAGAGTTTTAACCAGGTATTCGAATCTTACAACTGGGATGATACCAAAGCCAGTATTTATGATAAAACCGCCACCGATGTAGAAAGGGCTTTAAACAACCAGCAACGAACGCTGGAAGATTTTAAAGCATTAATTTCTCCAGCGGCATTGCCCTATCTCGAAGATATGGCACAGATTAGCCAGCGCTTAACCTTAGACCGGTTTGGCCGGACCATCCAAATGTATATTCCGCTTTATCTTTCTAATGAGTGTAATAATATCTGTACCTATTGTGGCTTCAGTTACGATAATAAAGTGCGGCGCAGAACGCTCAACCCAATGGAAATTATGCAGGAGGTTGCCGTAATTAAAGGCATGGGTTATGAGCACGTGCTATTGGTAACAGGCGAAGCCAATCAAACAGTACATACCGATTATTTTAAAAAAGTACTGGACCTGATCAGTCCGCATTTTGCCCATATAGCCATGGAGGTACAGCCGTTAGATGTGGAAGATTATGGAACACTTATTCCACGTGGCTTAAATACGGTGCTCGTTTACCAGGAAACCTACCATCAGGACGATTACCGCAAACACCACCCGAAAGGCAAAAAAGCCAACTTTTTATACCGCTTAGAAACTCCCGACCGGTTGGGGCAGGCTGGGATCCATAAAATGGGGCTTGGCGTACTCATCGGACTGGAAGACTGGAGAACTGATTCTTTTTTTACGGCCCTACATCTATCTTACCTGGAAAAACAGTATTGGCAGAGTAAATTCAGTATCTCCTTCCCGAGGTTACGCCCTTTTAGTGGCGGTTTGGAACCTAAAGTGGTGATGAATGATAAAGAATTGGTACAACTCATCTGTGCTTACCGTTTATTTAATAGCGAAGTGGAGCTGTCTATCTCTACCCGTGAAACAGAAACCTTTAGGAACCATATTATTAAACTGGGGATCACAGCGATTAGTGCGGGCTCTAAAACCAATCCGGGCGGTTACGAAGTAGCACCACAATCTTTGGAGCAATTCGAAATATCTGATGAACGTTCGCCACAGGAAATTGCCGCCATGATCAGTAAACAAGGTTACGAACCCATCTGGAAAGATTGGGACAGGAGTTTAATCCACCAATCATGTTAACCAGAGCAGAATTAAACCGCTACAACCGGCAAATGATACTGCCCGAACTGGGCCCGGAGGGACAGGAAAAACTGAAAGTAGCACGGGTACTGGTTATTGGTGCGGGTGGCCTGGGCTGTCCCGTATTGCAATATCTGGCTGCAGCAGGGGCCGGAACAATTGGCATTGTAGATGATGATGTGGTGGAGTTAAGCAACCTGCAGCGTCAGATTTTATACAACCACAACGATATTGGCCAACCAAAGGCAAAGGTAGCGAGTGCAAAACTTGCATTGCTCAATCCCCACGTCAATTTTACGGTTTATTACGAACGTTTTACGCCAGCTAATGCCATAGCTATCTGTCAGGAATATGACCTAATCATAGATTGTTCTGATAACTTTAGTACGCGATACCTGGTGAATGATACCTGTGTAAGTTTAGGTATAACACTCATTTTTGGCTCTATTTTGGGTTTTGAAGGCCAGGTTGCGGTATTTAATCATCAAGGCGGCACAAATTACAGAGACCTTTACCCGGCACCACCAGCAGAAAGCATGACCTGTGCAGCGGGTGGGGTAATCGGCATTTTGCCCGGAATTATCGGATTATACATGGCCAACGAAGCCGTTAAACTAATCTGCAACATCGGCGAAACTTTATCAGGCAAATTGATGACTATCGATGCTTTAAATAATAATGTATCCGTATTTAAAATTACTTCAGAAAAGCAAACCCCAACAATTAAATCCGAAACTAAAGCAATAAAGGAAATTGATCAAGCTACTTTAGCCCAATGGCTTTTGGCTCACAAAGATGAAGTTTTCCTGATCGATGTACGGGAAGATTACGAACATGAAGAAAACAACCTTGGTGGGGTAAATATATCCTTATACGAATTGAATAATTCGCTCGACGCTATTCCAAAAAACAAAAAAATAGTATGTTATTGCCAAACCGGGCAACGGAGCAAAATGGCAGTGCAATTATTGGAAGGAATCTACACAGGACAGGTTTATAGTTTAACAGGAGGATTGGTTTAGTTTATTTGTTCACTAGTCATCGGGTTAACTGGTTAATTGCGGCGATACGCCAACCGCCCGTCGTCCATCCTTGATAGCTCATTCGACTCCGTTACCATTGACGTTAATTTATAATTGCCTATTAATGAGAGGATTATTACATCATGCATTTCCGTGCAGCTAGGCCATAGCACCGCATCACCGTTCTACTTAAAACCGGCCTAATAAATTTTTCGGACTGCACTGACCAAGCCCTACTACTAGCTTTAAAAGAAAAATTTTCAGCCGGCATTTTTTGTTACTTTTTGATGCCAAAAAGTAAGAGCCCTTCGGCGGCGGTGAGCCGAGGCAAGACTGCGCCGTAGGACTAAAAGAAAACAATTGTACGTCAATCATATTGATTTTTATACAATAAATTATCCCTCAGGAGGACAGATTGCATGGAGGGATACCTTCGCTTTGTAGCTCGGTTTTCGGACTTACTTGCGTTTTTTACCATCGGGCCCACAAAGAAAAAAGACCCAGAGAACACATAGATTTTATGCTTGATGTTAATCGCCAAAGGCCTGGCGCTTAAATTAATTTGCATAGCCCTTAAACTGCTTCCAATTAACAGACTTTAATAAAAAAGCCGTCATCCCCGCGCAGGCGTGGGATCCTATGCTAACAACCCATTGCTGCATCAGCAGTATCTCCGACGAGCACTTTTTAGTTCCCATCAAATAGTTGCCGGATCAAGCTGGCATAATGTATTGCGGGGATTCAGTTCCGTTCACATCATGAGTAATTTCTGGTGCTAAATTTATCTCTGGATCCTTTTCTTCTTTCGATTTATCAACTTTATTTATCTTACTCACTGCAAAACCACAGAGACCTATAAAAAAAGCTGCACATATAAACCATACTAAACGGGTAAGCATATACCTGTAATTAGAAGTATGCTTGGTTAAAATATTGTTGGTAAGTGGTTTCAACACTCGTTGTAAATCCTGAGGATAAGGACCGCTAGCGGTAAAAAACTCATGATCCTTTCCATGGCCTTTATACCACACTTTTCCAATTGAATAACTGGTTAGCGTATCAGGCAAATTAATTTTTCTTTGATGCGTTAACGTTTGAACGTTTAATGGAATTATTGCTGAACCAACATTTTGTTTTTCATTTTTAATGGGTTCGTAGTGATCTTCATCCCAGTACATAAATTTTTCATCTGATTGGGCCGCCCTGACTGTTATAGCACGACGTTCCCAAACAGCAAAAGAAGTGGTGCCAACGAATAGTAAAATGATACAGGAAATGGTGATGTAGTGGGGAGAGAAGTGGGGCACATATTCAGGTTTTTTAGGAATTGTGGGAGGTGGCTCAGTATTACCTCCATTTATTTTGACGTCACCAGTTTTTATAGGAATAACAACAATGGGCGGTGTAGTCGGTTTGACTTTTGGTTCCTTTACTTCTTCAATTCTGTCGTCCTGTTTATTTTCTCTTTCGTCTTTACTTATTTTTTCATTTTCGAGATTCTTATTATCGTCATTGTTTCCACCTGTTATCGCCGTAAGTGTTTCATCAATTTTAACATCAGGTGTATCAATAACTTCTACTATATCTGATGCCTTATCTTTATCAAAACTTTTATAATAAGTTGTACTTGGCCTAGGCTGAAAATCTATTAACCATGCTAAAAGTTCACTATTCCTTTCATCAGTTCTTTTTGTTGCACCATTTATATGATTTAGTAGCGGTCTAAAATCACCAGGATCAGCTTTTGATAAAATCAAGGAGATATCATCCATCTTGTCTTTATCAAAAAAGTCTGAGAACACATCTTTAGCTTCATCACTGGCATCATACTTCTTAATGCATTCCTTTTTTAATTTTACTACAGTTGGCTTTAATAGGTTTAAATGGAGCTTTCTTTCTTCGCATTTCTTTCTATAGGTAGCCAATACTAAGTCTTGATAATCTTCAGGCATTTTTCAAAAAATTTAGCATAAAAGTAAAAACGGTATTTCTGGAATTTTTACGGTTTTCCAGAATTCAAAAGAATTAAAAAAGTATTTCGTGTAGAACCGGAATTATCTGGCCATTAGCTTTTTGAAGCCCCCATATTTGTATCGTTGATCAGCACAGGTGGCGATTCATTATCAAAGCTAAAATAAAAAACTGATTAATAAAAAGAGTAGAAATCGCGGTTGTGAATAGCCGGTTTGGGAAGCAGTTACTAACTCCCGCGACAGACACTCAAAACTTCCCAAAATTTTCAGAAGGCCTTCTGATTTACAACCCGGAGAAAGGTCCGCGAACGGTCGCGGATACCCTCCCAGTATTTCAAATTCTAAAATTTTGACAAGATGTTTTTACCTCTTTTTATTGCCATATTACTTGGCCTGGCAACGCCTACAAATACAAATAATAATTGCGGCCACAGCGGTGGTACAGTAGTAAACGCTAATGATACCGACCCTACTGATACAGGGGATCCAGGTGATGATACAGGTGGCGAAACAGGTCATGTGCCACCTATAAAACCACCTACAAACCCATAGTAAGAATAAAAGTAAGGTAGTAGATACTACCTTACTTTTGTTATATTTGAATAAATTAAGTTCTCGACCATTGAAAAATTCCCTATTAATAGCTATTGCAATTCTATTTTTAGCTTGTCAGAAAAAAGAAATTAATAAGCAAAAAGTTCTAGATGCAGATTTTCATAAAGCACTAATATTACATGATAAAGGTAATGATTCTGCTTTTTTTTACTTTAATACGGTAGCTAAAAATAGTAAAGATAGTTTAACGATCGCCATATCATATAACTATATGGCTTCAATTCAATCCGAATCAAGCGACTATTTCGGAAGCCTTGAAAGTCTAGCCTTGTCCTTAAAATTTTTAAATGAGAGTGAGGATAAAGATTATGATTGTCTTTCTTCAACTTATAATGAGCTTGGAGTTAATAATTATAATCTTAAGAATTATAGTTCAGCATTAACGTATTATGAAAAGGCACTTAAGTTTTCAAAAGATGATTCTTTTAGGCTTAGAATATTAAATAATAAAGCACTCGTTTATCAAAAAACAAATAAGTACAATCTTGCACTTAACATCTATAAGAAGCTTATATTAAAAGAAAGAAAAAACAGTAGAGAGTATGCAAGGGTTCTCTCAAATATTGCAAAAACACAATGGTTACAAAATTCCAATTATAATGCAATACCCAAATTATTATCTGCTTTAAAGATTAGAGAAGATGGTAAAGATGAATGGGGTCAAAACGCTAGTTATTCGCATCTTGCCGATTATTATGAAAATACAAAATCTGATTCAGCATTTAAATATGCAAAAAAGATGTATGGAATTGCAACAAAGCTTAATAGCCCGGATGATCGACTTGAAGCACTTCAAAAACTGATTCGAATTAGCCCGTCTAGGTTAACTAAAAAATATTTTAAAGCATACCAAGGGATCAGTGACAGTATACAGGATATACGGTCAGCCGCAAAAAATCAATTTGCTGTTATACGTTATAATTCCGAAAAAAACGAAGCAGACTATCTTAAAGCTCAAGCAGAAAATGTCAAAAAGCAAAAAGATATAATTTTAAGAAATATAGGTATAGGAACATTGGTAGCGTGTCTAATGATAGGCTATATGTTTTACCGAAGGAGGCAAAAAGAGTTAAAAAAGGAAAAAGAGCTTGAGGTTAAAAAAACTGAACTTAAATACGTAAAAAAGGTCCACGATGAAGTTGCGAATAAGATATACCAAGTCATGACTGAAGTAGAGAATGATCCGGGAATGGACAGAGCCGAGGTTGCAGATCAACTTGAAATTGTTTATAACATATCCAGAAATATTTTATACCAAAACACGAACATTAATATTAAAGAAAGCTTTTTCAGAGATGTTAATAAAATGTTATATGCTTATTCATCAGACAAGGTTGAGGTTGTAGTAAAGGGAAGTGATGAAAAACTTTGGGAGAAGGTTGAGGAAAGTACCAAGTACGAGGTTTATTTTATTCTGCAAAACCTGATGACCAATATGGCCAAACACAGTGGTGCAGATTGTGTAAGTATCGAATTTACTAAAAAAAACAACGTTATATCAGTTATATATTTTGATAATGGAAAGGGTATGCAAGGGGCTTTTAAAAAGAATGGTTTAACCAATACGGAAAACCGTATAGAAAATATTTCAGGTAGCATTACTTTTGACACTAAGCCTGATGCAGGACTTGAAATTAAACTCTCGTTTCCAATATAAAATGTATATCTATGTTCAAAAAGGTATTAATAGCCGAAGATCATGAAATTGTTAGCCTCTCTCTTCGCAATGCACTTGCTGAGTTAAACATCACCATCAACAACCAGGATTATGTATTTTATTGTGATGATGCTTTAACCAGAGTAAAAAAAGCATTGCAGGAACTTGATCCATATGAATTGATTATTACTGATCTATCATTTGATGAGGAATATACTCAACAGAAAATAGCTGATGGCCGTGAATTAATTACAGCTATAAGAGCTGTACAGCCTGATATTAAAGTATTAGTCTTTTCTATTGAAAACCGGGCATTAATCGCGAATGCACTTTTCCAGGAATTAAATATTGATGGATTCGTTCCGAAGGCACGTCATGATGCAAAGGATTTAAAATTGGCTATGGAAAGTATTTATAAAAATAAAAAATACCATTCTCCCAATCTGCGGCAAAAACACATTAGCTCACATATTTTTACTGAATATGATAAGGCTATTGTTTTATTACTATTGGAAGGCAGAACACAAAAGGAGATGCCTGATCTTTTGAAACAGAAAAAACTGGAACCACATAGTCTCAGCAGTATTGAGAAAAGGATCAATCACATTAAAACTTCTTTAAATATTTCAAATAACGGGCAATTGATTGCACATTGCATTGCAAATAAGATCATTTGACACTTTATCTGTTCTGATTTTTAGCTAAATGCCTACGGTTTCCCGTAAGAATAACATCTTCAGCTGCTTTACTTTTGATCAATAAACCAAAAACCAAGCCTAAATGGATCTTAAATTAAAGTTAGAACAACTCCACCAGCGGGTGGTCGGATTAAAAGATCAGATCAATACCGAAGAAGCTACGAAAAATGCATTCGTAATGCCATTTATTCAAATTCTGGGTTACGATATTTTTAATCCTACAGAAGTGATCCCGGAACATATTTGTGATATCGGCACCAAAAAAGGGGAAAAGGTGGATTACGTCATCCGAAAAAACAATGAACCTATCCTCATTTTCGAATGCAAACATTGGAAAGAAAATGCTGATGCACATAACTCTCAGCTGCACCGCTATTACCATGTGTCAAAAGCAAGGTTTGGCGTATTAACCAATGGCACGGTGTATAATTTTTACGCCGATCTGGAAAAACCGAATATTATGGATGAGAAACCTTTCCTCACTATCGATATCGAAGACCTGAAAGATAACGCCATTAAAATCCTGGAGAGTTTCACCAAAAACGAATATAATCTGGAAACGATCCTCGATTCGGCCGAAGGCTTAAAATACATCAAAGCCATTAGGAAGGAATTTGAAAAAGAGATTGACAATCCTTCTGATGAAATGGTAAAACTATTGGTGAACCGGTTTTTCAACAAACCCTTAACCGCAAACCGGATGATTGCCTTTAAGGAATATACTAAAAAAGCCCTTGCCATTTCCATTAATGAATCCATCAGCGACCGCTTAAAATCGGCATTGAACATTAATGAAAAAATAGAAAAAAAGGAAGAAGACAAATTAATTCCCGTTATTGAAGATGCTGACACTTCAAAAATTGTAACCACTGAGGAAGAACTGGAAGCCTTCCAGATTGTAAAAGCCATTCTACGCGAAAAAATTTCTTCAGCACGCATCGCGGCACGCGATACCCAATCTTACTTTGGCGTATTATTGGATGATAATAACCGGAAACCGATCTGCAGATTTCATTTTAATACGGCTAACAAATACATCGAAACTTTTGAGAAAGGGAAAGATGCCGGCGAGAAAAAACAGTTGTTTAATCTGGATGAACTTTACGACTACAGAGCTCAATTACATCAAACTTTAGAAAATTATTAATTAACCACATCTCTCACAAAAATGTTGGGGTTGCCTCATGGCTTGTCATGGGAGGAGACAGGGGCAGCTCCTCATTTTAATGATGCAAACGCTCAGCTTGATTTTTCATCCCGGGGATAAGTATTTCATAAAATCAATATAAATAACACGATTTTAAGAAGTAAATTATGCCGTAAAATCGTCATCTCGACTGCAGCGCCTACCCGTACAGGCAGAGAGATCTTTTAAATTTGATTCCGATAACCTACTTTCCCGCCGGTATCAGGCAAGCCTGTCTGCACAGGTAGGCACTTTGCGTTGCTCCGGTTAAGATGACAACCATTCTATTGGAATCTGCCGATCGCAGCAGAGCCGACAGATCTTTTGCGGTGGGAATAATTATAGCCATTAATAACCTCTCTGTTCTCGGTGTCTTATCTCTGTGGTTTAAAAAAGCGTTTATCATCCTGAGCGGAGCCGAAGGATTCCCGTGAGGTTAGCCGTAAGAATACGCTTTTAGCCAGAATAACTTAGCACTATGAAAACTAGATTATGATGCTACTCTCAATATTTGTCATAGGCAACGCCCAGGCACCTTGATACCGCAACCATGAAACCTGTTATTGCCCATACATTTTTATCGAGTAAGCGCCCCGATAACAATCGGTGGAAGAAAGAAAAATCGGAAGACGATATCAAGCCGAAGGAATGATTTATTTCATAAAAACCGATTGGCAATTTCGAGAAGACTATACGTTTTGTGAGGTCGTCATTTCGACCGCAGTGGAGAAATCTATTTAGAAAATATAGTCATACTTCTTTTACTGTTCGTTATGATTTAAGTTTTATCTAATTCTTTGATTTATAGCGTATCTAGATTTCCGAAATCATGAAAATAGTTTTTCGCGTTACGGTTTCCCGTAAGGTTTAGGAATTGGGCTTATATACTTTTGATATGAAAATTATAGCCACATTAGACAAAAGATTATGATAAATGATTTAAAAAAGTTCTTAAATGAAGAGCAAGATCCAAAAGCGGTAGAAAAAATTTTAGAGCGGATTAATAGCTTGCTTACTTCTAACGAACAGGTAGAATATATAGCGGTACAAAAGAAACCAGCAATAAATTTCTCGCCGGATTGCATTGCATTAACGAATAGGCGGTTAATATTTTGTAAACCAAAGAATTTCGGTTTGTCAATGGATTTCCAAGATTACAGCTGGAAAGATGTTGCAGATTGCCACATTAAAGAGGGGATATTAGGCGCAACATTTACCATGAAGACTGTAAGAAATTTCAATAATATGATGGATTATCTGCCAAAAAATCAAGCAAGAAAACTCTATCAGTATGCTCAGGAGAAAGAGGAAGAAATGCGGGAATATAGAAGGCAAAAAGACCTAGAGGATAAAAGAGCAGCGGCAGGGGGCGGAATTGTTGTAAATAATACTCCTAATATGCCAAATGAAAATATTGCCCAAACCGAAGATCCTTTTGCAGTTTTACAAAAATTAAAAGCTTTATTAGAAAATGGAATTCTTTCTCAGGAAGAATTTGACAGCAAGAAAAATGAAATTCTATCGCGTGTCTAATGAATGCTAAAAAAATCATATTCATTGTCTGTTCAATCTGCTGTTTTGTAGCCATATTGAAGTTACCCATTGAATTTTATACCTTTTTAAGAACCATTGTTTCATTGGGAGCAGCCTTACTTATTTATAGCTGGATCAAGCAAAAAAATTATTCCTTAGCCATCATTTTTGTTCTCGTACTCATCCTTTTTAATCCCCTGTTTCCTATTTACCTGCATAGAAAAAGCATCTGGATCCCGCTCGATATCCTCACCGGACTCCTGTTTTTAATTATTGCCTTTTATAAGAAAAGTGAACCTGCAAAACAAGCCGAAAAAACAGCTGAAATTTTACCCGTTCAAAAAACATACTCTAGAGACCGTATTGTTTCGGTGAAAAGAGAAATACAATAATCACATCATAAATCAAACTAAAACGTAATGTTATGATCGCCCAAATAGAAGAATTGTTCCGTCCAAAAACGGATAATCAGCCTCAGCCTCAAAATAATCAGGTTCAAAATCAAAGTATTGATGATGGAGATGATGTAAGAAAAAGAACTTACCACGAAGCCGGTTTCAGGGATGGCTCGAGAAATAGTGGTAGCCCACTGGCACTTTCCATTTGCTTAAACGCCATTTATGCTAGGTTTCAGAATGAAGAAAAAGAGCTGATAGAGAAACAGCAACTGGCAAAAGAGCCCTACATCACTGAGCAGAAAAACAGAGAGACCGAAATCAAAACACTGGTCATCAGTAAAGAAAGTAAAGAACAGCAGATCGTGAAAGTAGAAGCCGATATCAGGGCCGTAAAAGATCATATCGAAGAGCTAAAGCTCGAGATTAACGACCTGCCCCGGAATCCGGAAAAATATCATATCAGTGCTTCAAAAGGTGCTTCGGGGAAGTTCTGGATCGGTTTAATCATCCTGATGCCTTTAAGTCTGTATCTGTTCACTTTTTATATCTCTACTTCTTACTCTGCATTTTTTAAACCCTTTGATGCCAATAGTACCATCATTATGAATGTACTCGATTCGAAAGCTTTTGAAAAAGCCTGGCATGACGGTTCACTCGAAGGTGCTTTCGTAACCTTTATCCCTTTTGTCTTTTTAGGGCTGGGTTATTTAATTCACATGTTTGGGGAGGTTAGAAGCATTGTGAATTACACTAAAATTGGTCTGTTGTTACTGACTACCTTTGTCTTTGATGCCATTCTGGCTTACCAGATTGAAGAAAAGATTTACGAGCTAACCAAAACGTTTAATACACCTGAATTTAATATCCCCATTGCGTTTGGGAAAATCCAGTTCTGGGGAATCATCTTTGCCGGTTTTGTAGTGTACCTCATCTGGGGAGTGGTGTTCGATTTTATCATGAAAGAACACCGGGAGAAAGACAAAATCAAACACGAACAGTTGCGGAGAAAAAAAGACATCCAAATCCATCAGGATAGGATAAGCGATATTGAAATTCAAAAAGCAAAGTTGATAGAAGAACTTAATAAAGTTAAGACAGATTCAATTGCAGCGCAAGAACGGGTTAAAGCACTTCAAAGTATTATTGATGCGGTAATTATTCCCACAAAAGAATATGTATTATATGCCTCAGAATACATGCAAGGCTGGATTACCTTCGTTAACGAAAAACTCCGAATTTCACAACACGAAAAAGTTGTTCTTCAAACTGAATGTATGGAAACTTATCATGAAAACCTTAAAAGTGTAGGGGCCAATGAAGATTCACAAAATGCTGTTTACGTCACAACTTTATAACCACCAGGCATCATGAAGCATACCTTACTAAACATATTACTGCCGCTCTTCATTACAACTGCTTTTGCGAAAGAAGCTAAAGCTCAGCCGGCAAAACAGAACCTGAACATCAGCTTTTTACTGGATTTATCTGATCGGATAGACCCTAAAAAGAATCCCGGGATTTACCAACGCGACCTGCAATATATCAAATCAGTACAAAAAGCATTTACTAACCATGTAAAGGGAAAAAAGATGCTGCTGTTAAAAGACCAGATGCAGGTTTTCTTTAATCCTTTGCCCAATATCCCTAATATTGATCAGCTAAGTGATCAGTTAAAGGTTAGTTTTAGCCCCCAAACCAGTAAAAAGGATTTCCTGAATATAGAAAAGCTTTATACCGATAACCCGACCAAAATTTACCAGAGGGCTATTAAAGATCACAATTATGTTGGCTCCGATATTTGGAAGTTTTTTAAAAACAACATTCGCGAATATTGCATTAAACCCCAGCATCGGAATATTTTAGTGATACTAACCGATGGGTATATGTACTATAAAGACAGCAAAATTGAAAATGCCGGTAAAAGTTCTTACATCACTCCGCAATTTCTGAGTTTAAAAAAGCTCACCACTGCAAGTTACCAAGCCGTCATGAAGCAAAAGAATCTTGGTTTTATCGCCTTCCCTTATAACCTAAAAGACCTCGAAATTATAGTATTAGGCATCAATCCATCCATTAAAAATCCTTATGAAGAAGATGTGATTAAACAATACTGGGCAGATTGGTTTAAAGCGATGAAAGTTAAGAAATTTGAACTTCGGATAACCGACCTGCCTTCTAGTATAGAACCCATAATTAACAATTTTATTCAGTGAGTCAATAAACCATAGCAATGCTCATTGCTATTCTTATAATTATTAATTATTTTATAATCAAACGATTAAACCCCTTAAAATCAATCCCCCCATCATGAAAACACTCTCCCTACTCATCTTATTCTTTGCTAACATTATTACCTGCAAAGAAATTACAACCGTATATGTATGCAACAGTCCAGGCGCTAAAAAATACCACAATAGCTCAGATTGTCGTGGTTTAAGCAATTGTACTTACAAGATTATAAAAGTGGATATAGAAAAAGCCAAAAAAGAAGGCAAAACATTATGCGGCTGGGAAAAGTAAGCCTGCTGCTGTTATTGCTCACGCTTCAGTCCTGCTTCATCCAGCCGGCAGGAAATAAAGGCATCAACTATAGTCATCTGGTTTTTACCGCCAGGGTTATCCGGATTTTAGATGGCGATACTTTGGAGGTATTGTATCAGGATCATCCGGTTAAAATCCGTTTGGCGCATATCGATTGTCCCGAGAAACGTGGCCACCAGCCTTTTGGGACAAAAGCCAAACAGACCTTGTCCGATTTATGTTTCGGGCAAATGGTAACTGTTCAGGGCCAAAAATACGACCGGTATAAAAGATTGATCGCCGTGGTTGTTAACGATAAAAAACAGGTGCTTAATCAGGAAATGCTTAAACTGGGTATGGCCTGGCATTTTAAAAAATACTCGCATGACCCGCTATATGCGCAGTTGGAAATCACCGCGAGGAAAAACAAGGTAGGTTTATGGCAGGAAGCAGATGCGGTAGCGCCATGGGAGTGGCGGGGAACGAAGCATCTTTCTGGGAAATAAATTCACTGCACTACAAAATATTCCTTCTGTATTACGTGGTAGAGCTGCGCAGGATAGTTTATTTTCACAATACGCTTACGCTAACAATAGTTGTCAATGGTATTTGATCAATGCAGTATGACATGGCAAACACATGGACTGCTGTGAGCATCTTATCAGTCAGTCTGTATTGCTTTTTGAGTGCACGATATACCTGTTCACCTGCCTGAAAAACCACCGAAAAGGCCGTATTTAATTACCCCTCCTTTACCTGTTGTTTACCTTTTCTTGGTACCAAGCTTACCCCTGGGTTACCTTTTGGTTACCAATCCTTTACCTATTGTTTACCCATTGGTTACCCATTCGTTACCTAAAAGGTAAAGAATAGGTTTTTTTATGGTAAAAATTTACTGTGCTTTTGGTGATGTTGCCCTAAGGCAGGCTGCCCGCACATGCCTGCTGATTTGCCCGCCAAACTAGATTTTAGGATAGCTCATTTAGCTCTTTATAATATGTAATTGGCTCAATTTGGCCCGATTGAGTCCAAAATGAGTTCCATTGCTTTAAAGCGACTAGGTTTGATCATGGATTTGAACATACCGGTATAATTGAAATCCGATTAGTTAAACATTTTTCACTTAAAAAACCAAAATATGGCAAAGTATTAAAACGCGCAAATGGTGCATTTTCTTGCAAGGTGGGTAGTGTTATTGGCAGCAAATGGCGCAGCGCAGATTACCCAAGGTACCTACCTAAAAAAGCAGTAAGCCCTGTACTGACCTTATTGGCACAGCGGAACAAGTTTGCCCTTGCGCCATGTCCCTAAGCCCGATTAAAGATGTTTTAAACACTGGCTTTAAAAATAAACAGCTAAGCAAAATTACGGCCTAAAATGCTGCAATAAGATCTTTTTAAACGAGGCAGTTGTTGGTAATTACTGATTTTATGATTGGTTTTTCGCAGAGATTTTACCATTCCACAGGCTTAATAATTAAACCTTGTCTAACTGGCCAATTATAGCCGTTAGTGCAGGTTTTTAAATTTTCATTTGTTGAGCTACACTTTCCTCACTGCCGTTTTTAATACCGAGAGGAGATATAGAATTAGAAATACGATAATCACAGGCGCAAAAACTTCTAACCAGCCAATGCGCCCGAAAATTATTCTGATGATAAAGAGGATGCCACTAAAAAGCATCCCCAACAGGATTAATATTTCTTTAAAACCCCTTTGTTTTGTTTTTCTGGTTCTGCTTTTTGCCACGAGATTTTCAACTACTTCATTTATAAAAATGTGATTTCAACACGCCTGTTCTTTTTTCTTCCACTGGCAGTTTTATTGGAAGCCATCGGATTTTCAATGCCCTTTCCTGTAGCGGTTATCCGGCTTGCTTCGATACTTAAAGAGTTTAAATGATTTTTAAAGGCATCGGCCCTTGCCTGCGATATCTGCTGATTTAAGGCTATCGGACCATCGCTGCTGGCATAACCATCAATATGGATGGATGCCGCAGGGTTTTTGATCAAATAAGCAACCATGCGTTTGATTAAGGTTTTGTTGGAGCTTGCAAAAGATGATGAACCCTGAGCAAAGGTTACCGGCACAGCATGGTTTAAAGCTTTGAGCGCTTGTGTTGGTAATTTGGCAGGGGCTGTATGCTGACGGGTTTTTCTGATCGAATCTTCTTTTATCGCAGGTGATTTTACCGCTGCTACAGCAATGGTATCCATACCGCTAGCTTTTTCTTTTGCTGGTTTAGCAGGTACGACAACTGAAGCCGGATCGGAAGAAATGTTTGCTGCGGATGTTTTTGCTGCAGGATCTGTTTTGCCTGATGCATAATACCAGAGGCCGCCACCCACAACCAGTATCCCGAATAAACCGATCAACCAGGCCCGCGATCGGCCAGCGGTTTTTTCGATCTCTCCTTTGGAAAGATCAAATTTAGATGGGGCTATTTTAGCGCCGTCGTTTTTATTTAAATCGAATGCCATAATTTTATTTTCTAAGTGTACATATCAACCAAAGTTTGCAAACTGCCCGTATGTGCCCTGCCCATCGCTTCAAACTCCCAGCTTTCGCCAACACGGAACAAACGCCCAAATTCTACGGCATCTTCATTCGTATACTGGTCTTTCAGGTCGTAACGCAATATTTCAGAACCATTGCTTTCATCCACAATCCTGATGTAACAATCGTCCACCTTTCCAAAATTGAGGTCTAATGTTCTCCGGTCTTTTTTATTGTCGTTCGGGTATTTACAGATGGTGCAGCATATAATAATCTGCTCCACCTTAGGGCTCACTTTTGACAAATCGATAAACATATCTTCATCATCGTCGCCGTCACTTCTGCTCCCGTCCGGATCATCAATGGCACCGATAATTGCACCGTCTTCTGTAAACGGTCTAAAGAGGCCTTTTTCTACCTTATCCTCAATTTTATTACCCATACGGATTTGCCCGTAAAAGGTAAAATACGAATCGGAAGGGATTTTGAAATCTCCGCCAATCGAAAAAGCAGAAACATCGAGATCAAACTCCGGACCGCCAGGTTCTTCGTTAGGATTCCAGCCCATTCCTATTTTTACAATGGTGAGTCCGGGTGCTGCCTTGGAAAGAGAGAACCTATCTCCCTTATTTAAATTAAAACTGCTCATGATTGATATAATTCTATTAGTGTATTTAAACCGCCTGAAAAGGCCTGGCCAAGGGCTTCTACATTCCATGCTCCCCCATTTCTGGAAATGGAAGCAATCATAATGGAATCCTCATTTGTAAATTCCTCTCTAAGCTGGTATTGGCATAAAACCGATTGATCAGCACGGTTCCTGATATTGATATAGGAGTTTTGAACATAGCCAAAATGGTGTCCTCTTTCTTCACTTTGATCAATGGTTACGGCAAAATAAAGGAACTCTACTTTCGGATCTATTTTGGATAAATCGATATGGATTACTTCATCGTCTCCATCGCCTTCGCCGCCCCTGCTATCGCCAGGATAATGGGTGGAACCATCGGGACTCGTGTTGTTGTTATAAAAAACAAAGTATTCATCGGCAAGGAGTTTGCCGTTTTCGCCCAGCATAAACACGGAAAGGTCGAGGTCTACCGGGTGCCCGTTTACAATAGCGGTATCCCAGCCCAGGCCTGCAATGAGTTGATTTAAGCCCGGTTCTTCCCCGATCAGGGAAACGGGTTTTCTTTTTTCTATTTGTATAGCCATTTTGTTAAGTTTTAGATTTTATGCGCCTTAATTTTTTTTTGGAGGTAAAGGCGGTGGTTTTACAGGATTATTTTTAGTGTTAGGTGTTGCTTTTATTTCGGGCAGCCTGGGGATGTTTATGGGTTTTGGAACATCGCTTTGTTTTTTTGGTGGTAATGGCGGCGGCAATTTCGGCGTTGGGAGTGGGGGGCGCACCGATACTAGTGGCGCAATTGGTGCTTTTAGCTTTACACTGTAACCGGCACTGCCAATGGCCTGAAAAATAGCCAGCATGGTATCTCTAACGTCAACAGGCTGCAACGCCATCACATGATGATACTTTTTAAGCAGTTTATCGGAAAAATACGTCGTGCTAATTTCTTCTGATCCAAGCAGGATCATCACACGATCTGCCTGCAAATTATTTGCCCTCAGCAGATCGTCTATTGCGGCAAAAATCATCCCGTCATTGGCATAATATTGCAGCCTGTCGTTCAGATTTCTTTCCCTTACGTTAAACCAATACCGGTTTCCGTCAGATAGTTCGGCTTCTCCTTTAATAATCGGACTGATGTTTTGAAGTAAAGCTGCACAGAACGGAAGAAGGAATGCGATTTCAGTATCTTTATTAACCGACAGGTAAGAATGTTGCAGGAGGATATATTCTACAATCATATCGGCCAGAATTTTTACCCTCGGGTCGGCACCCTGACCTGGCAGTTTGGCCGATCCAAGGGCTTCGGTCTTGATATCTTTGTAGAAGTTTAAATAAAGTATATCATCAATGCCATTCATCAATAAAATAGCCTTGTTGTTTGGCACAACCTGCTTTTGGGTGAGTATATTAAAAAGGGTATGGTGATATGCAATACGGTCTAAATTAAAATAGCCGGCCTCCTGAAACAGGTTTTCGATCAGTGATTTCTCATTGTCTTCAATATCATCATCAAATAAAAAGCGCAGAGGGAACTGCTGCCTGTACGATTCAATAGATTCGGCTTTGTATAATACAGTGTTTAAAAAGTGCGATAAGTATTGTTCTACACCATAATAAAACAGCTGTTTTACTGGTTTTTTGTTACCATATATACTGAAGTGTTTCGCCGGATCTTTTACAATTTCGAAATAATTGCCATAAGCATAAGGATCGTTTTTGTAAAAGCGTTCCCTTGCTGCAGCACCAAAAATAAAATCGTTGCCATTTACATAAAAATATAAGGGAACCTCGTTCGATTCCCTCATTTCTAATGGGGCATACGGGTTACTGTCTGATTGATACCAGAAAGTTACCGTCCGCTTTGATATTTTTGCCAATACACAGAATCCCATGGTTACTATTGTTTTTGGATGCCTTTAAGCAGGTGTTTTTCGAAGAATTTCATCCCCTCAAGAATGATGATCGGCGCTACATAATCGAAATCTTTCTGATCGTCGTGTTTCCGCTTTTGTGCTTTGATAAAATCGGGCTCTCCTTTGATGTAGTTTTCGATGTTCATATCCTGGAAACCGGCCATAAAATCTGTCGCGTTCATTTTTAAACCGAACATGCCGGATGATACCTTATAAAACAGATCGGCAAAATCCATAAACCTTGGGCAGTGGGCTTTGCCTTCCTGCGGCAAACAGATAAAATGATTGCCAATATGCTCCAGCATTTCCGGCGTAATGGAATTGGTTGATTCGAGGTATTTAAATTCGCCATTGGGCGTAACCACACAGAAATTATCTTCACCTAAAATCTCAATGGCCTGTTTGTTGGTGGGCACCAAAATGCTGGTGATATTGGTTGGGATGGCCAAACCTTTCGATACTTCGTATTTAACATCCGCATTATCTGTTCCGCGTTGTGAATTGATATCGATTATTTTTAAAGGGCTTGTGGTGATCGGACTAATGGTTTGTTTAGCCACTGCTTCTCCACCCATTCCCCTGATAAACATCTGTGTATAATAATCGTCTGCTGCGGCCGGATTTACTGCGGTAAACCAATCGAATATCCTGGCTCCTTTACCTGCAAAAGCAATTTTTATTTTAGGCGGAATGGCTTTAACCGCTGGTGGTGCATCTTCTGATTTTACAATTTCATTCCGCAGTTTATAGGCCAGCTGACCTGCGTAAAACATAATCAGACCGGTAACGTAAAGGTTAATGCTCATCATTTCTTTACACTCGGCAGCGATTAAGAGGTAAAAAGTTTCAAAATCTGAAGCCTCTAAACGATCAACAACCTGTTCGAAATAATAGGGCGCGGTATTTTCGTTAAATTTAGGTGTACCCGAATTTAAACCCTGGATTGATATTTTTTTCTTTTCGCAGATCCGGAGCAATACATTTTTAAAGTTGGGCGAAAATTTGGTGGCCTGTGCTACGCGTTCCGCCGCAAAACGGATGGAGTTCTGTTTGATCATTGCCTTTCCGCCTTCCATTTGGCACAGCGCCGTGATATCTGTTGTACTGCCACCAATGTCGAAACAAAGCACCAGTTCTCCGGGATTAATGGAGTAACCCCCATTTGGGCGCACCAGGTAATTGGCTACGGCGCAGGCTTCAGATAAGGATTCTTCGTTGCTCAATTTCTTGAAATCGAACCTTACCGGACCGGTTTCCGTTTTGATATCGACCGCTGTAAGTGTTCTTTTAGCCTCATTGCCCCATCCTGTGGCAACAGCTTCCTGGGGTTGTTCGCCCCAGGCGCTATTGCCAGTGCCAGTTGAACCCCATGCAGGTGTTGTGGCAGCAGGTACTGAAGCCTGACTGCCCCAGCCACCCGATTGAGCTACCGGAGATCCCCAGCTGCTGCTGCCCGAGGTATCGCCTATATCAGAAAGATCGGAAGGAGGGAAGGTTTTTAATTTAATAGGGCTTTCAATCGGTGATATTTCTTTAAGCGAATCCCATATGCCCCTGTATTCACTTAACAATTCCTTACCCATTGAGGAGGGATACGACCATTTTAAAGTGTGCGGTTCGTGTCCTTCGATAAACAATTGTGCATATACATGAAGCAGTAAGGTACTGAGATAGGCCGTTTTATAACTTTTGTCAATCTGCTGGGTAGACCATTTCATATTGTAAACCAGCTCTGCCCTGCCAATGCGGTTATAACCTAAAATATAGCGGTTATTTTCTGCATTTTCGATGGGCAGGTTTTTTTCGAAACAGGGGAAACCACCCTTTACGGCCTGGGCCATTAAGGAGTTAACCTGGATATTGCTATCATTTACCACTCTTCTAGAATCGTGGATGGTTAATACCGATTTGATGGAATTGGTGAGGATTTCGTCGTTCTGGAAAAAAAAGATTTCATCTTCCACCGCAGGCCGTTCATCGTTGTTTTTGCTATCGCTGGCCAGTAATGATACCCTTTTATTGGTGAGTTTCAGGTTTTCGCAAACCTCGTTCCGCTGATCGGAAAAGTAAGCAATAGAAGAATTGGTACTGCCAAAATCGACGCCTAAAAAGGCTGGCGATAATGTCCTTGGCGCGTTTAGCATGTTCACCGGTAAAGCCTGCGTATTGCCCGATCCATCGTAACGGATAATCCCAAAACCACAATCAACCCCTGCATGTGCAAATTTTACGCCTTTAAAGGGTTTATTGCTTTCGTATATCTCGTATTTGTATTTATTGTCGGCCACCGCATTATTGGATGCGATATGCAACTGCGCTTTAATATTGCCGTATTTTTCGGAAATTACCGCCGCTTTTCCGTTAATAGCCAGGTATAAAGGAATACCCTTTTCATCCAGTACAATCCTGAAAAAATCGTCATCCACATTTCCTATAAATGGGGTAGCCTGAAACTTGGCATCGTTATGCGGTATTTCGGAATACAGGAAATAGCGGTTCCATTGTTTGGAAATAAAATTAGGCCACATTAAAATGTCTTTCCCGCTGATCGATTCGGAGGTTACCCTATAAATGACCTCTTTAACAATCTCGTTTCCGGTTTCGGTATATAGTTTTAACTGAACGATCAAACGTTCCCCATCTTTTTCTGTTGGATCGTAAATAGCGGTAATCCGCGATTTCACATTTGATGATTCTGAAATGCCCACCAATGCATCAAGTGTAGCACCAAAAACATTTAGCGCCAGCGGCGTTAAGGGCAGGGTAAAATAAGCATAGCTGTGCAGCTGCCCTTTGGTTTCGGCCGCCAGTAGCAAAATAGGTTTGGTTTTCAGGAAATTTGGAGTTTCCATGCCATCCCTGCCAAAATCGATCTGGGCGATCTCTGTAGTATCCGGAAGCAGTAAGTCTTTCGGATCGAATAAGATACTTCCTTCTTTCGATTCATTATAGATAATTCCTTCCGAACCATATAATGCGGTGGAATAGTTAAAAAGCAGGCTAAAAGGATAATTGAATAACGAACCCACTTCGGGAGGGGTAGATTTATCTAGTTTAGGGTAGCCCTTAGCCTGCTGATAAATGACCATATCGTTCATCCAGGCCTGGATACAGGTAGAGATATTGCCATACTCAGGCCTGATCAGTTCTTCTAAACCGGCATAATTTAACCTGAACCTTTCAATATTATCCAGAATGTGTTTGGCGTAACCATATAGGGTAAAAAGTTCCTGCGGATTAATCTCCGATTGTAAGGGATCGATGAATTTTCCGTTCTGTACGTTAATGAAGGGAAATTTCTCCCTGATCTGGTAGGATACCGAAGTAAAAACAAAACTGTCAGGAGAAGTTCCACCGATAACGTTACCTTTAAAGGAAATGACATCAATAAAGGGTATCCTGTCGGCATTATTGGCCAATGATTGATCGCACCATAAGGGTTTACGTTCAAACAGCATATTGCCAAATGCACCGGTAGGTTCGTATAGGTTGGCTGTTGTGTTTAAATGCCCTCCGTCTGAATAAGATAGATGAATCCTATTGACTTCTATATCTTTATAGTTTAAGGCTATACAACTAATTAACCCCTTCCATTCACTGATCAGCGACTTGTAGAACAACATTAAACCTGATGCTTCAGCATCTTTATCGCGGATATTATCTATGGCATTCTTGAATAAATTGGCCCGGGCAAATACAGAGGGTATGCCAGAAACAATAGTTCCGATATTAACAGCAGAATTACCATCCTGATCTACAGCGATTTCGGGGATCAGGATGTTTTTGGTAAATACTTCAAGCTGGGGGATTTTATCCCAGGCAAATTCGACGCCGTTCGGCTCTGTTTTGGGGTGAACTTTTATCGCCAGTGCTTTGATTCTTTTATCAGACATGGTGCTTTAGTTTATATCGAAGTTTTGTGAAATGGTAAGTGCGTTAAAAATATGCGCGAGGAATTTCTCTTTGGTTGTATTTACTTTCTGCTCATCTTTCGGGCTGGTGTTGATTAGTTTTTCAACAAAAACGTCATAACGGTCTCTAAAAAGCCCGCCTTTACTCCAATGGTGTTTCTCATCCAGGAAAATGGTGCCGACATCCAGTTTTTTTAGTTCAGTAGGGTTATCAGGGAATGCCTTGCTATCAAAGAGGAACCTGCCCGGGGCAACGGAATTCCTCACCTGGTAAAGCCAGCCGGGTATAAATTTGGCATCTTTAAATGTATAGGCGAAGAGTTTAAAGTATTCGTTGATGTCTTTGCACTCTGCATCGGTAATGGTACTGTACTGGTTGAGTTTTTGGTTCTCGCATTGTTTAATGAAACCTTTTATGCCGGCATCATCAAAAGCACCACCGTTTTTGGTTAATGAAATATGTGCCAGGGAGAAAAAAGCACCCAGTTTATTTACAAATATTTCTCCTGATTTATTTTCATTTCCTATAAAGTCGTCAAACGAGAAATTGAACGAATTATCTTTAAATTCTACTGCTTTATAGAGGTAATCAGCCTTTGCGCTGTTAAACCCATCTTTCCGGGTAAAAAAATCATAAGCGGCACAGGCACATAACAATTCTGTAATGTGGCAGGGGTTTTTCTGTTCGCTTCCACCGGTGATGGTTTGATTGGAAATGTTGTTGCCGTCAATTTTTTTACTTTCTACCGGCCAGCCGATATGGTAAAGCAGTTTATAACATTTCTGAACGGTAGGGTCACTTTGGTAAAACTGCAGCGCTGCCTGACTGTTTAGCGGAAAAAACGACGAATCGGCTATTACACTATTGGCTTTGCTTGCTTTCTGTTTATCATCTGGTTTATTAAAAGTAAAATACGCTGTTAATAAAGTAGAACCAAATTTGGCCTTGGCAAAATCGATACTGGCGTTGCCGTTTGAACGGATTTTTACAAAATCCTGGAGTGCTTTAGGGATTACCGGGATAGATGACGCACCTGTACCGCCGAATATAGAACCAAAAATAAAAACCCTGGCATCTGCACCGGCACTTTCCAGTTTGCCCATAAAAGTATCCAGTTCACGTTCCTGCGATTGTACTGCAGCACCTTTAATAATATTACGGGCGGCTTCTACTATGCCATGGTACATTAGCATAGAACCGAGGTGGGTTTGCGCCCTATAGCCATGATCTAAAGCAAATTCCTGTACCGAACTATTATCCAAAAACAGATCTGAGATTAATTTATTGGCTTTCTGCTGCTCGGGCGAACCCGTTGCAATTTTGCTGATGTTTTTATAGGTTTCTCTTCCCGGGCCGGCATAATTGGTAAAAAACCGGTGTAAATTCAGTTTTGCCGAGAAGAAAGTATTTGCATTTGGCGTTCCGCCTACGCTGGTACCGGTTGTTTTAATCCGGTTGTAAAGGCCGATCAGTTCTTCAACCCGTCCTTTGTTCCCATTGTTCTGATCGGTATCAAGCGTGAGGATTTCGATTTCCTGATTGTCGAACATCCCGATTCCACACAAGTGCGTAAACGCTTCCAGGCAACGCATCCCGGTACCGCCTATGGCGATTACGAATAATTTATCCATTGCTATTTTGATTAAGGATTAAAACCAGTGTCCGATTTTTCCGGTGGCAAATATTTTGCTCAGTACAAAACCGATGATGATGTAGAGTATAAAACCGATAGCTGTACCAATACTCAGGGCTGTTACATAGTTATTCAGTACCATAATGTTTGCATCTGGTTTAAATACATAATAACCCAGTAAAAAACAAACTGCCGGATTTAAGATGGCCAATACCCAAAACCAGGTTTTACGTGTCTGTGGATCTTTGGGATTACTCCCCCCTTCAAATTTAATGGCGTTTGCAATGATGGCCGATACCAGTAGAAAAATTAATGCGGTGATGATGGAGATAATGTAAGCTGAAGTTGATTCCATTTTAGAATTTATTTTAATGATTTTAGATTACTGTTTAGTTTTGATGTAGTACGAGTACACTACTTTATCTACAGGTTTAAGTTCCTGTAAAGTATTTTTTATAGATTCTGACAAAGCTGTATTAGCGGTATTTTTAGCATTTACCCATTCGAATTTGGCCATTTTGCCCCCCTGCAGATTTGGTGTGGCCGTGTTTGATAAAATATCTACCCTGATCAAACCTTCCGGATTATGGATGCTGGCTACACTGAATTTAGGGTCGAAGGCAACACCAAATTCTACGTGTTTTGGGTTAGATGCCCTGGTATTGGTAAAAAGGGTTTGGTTAAGGGTAAAAACCTCATTGAGCGGGCTTGAGGCCTGTGCTTTATAAATCCATTGTTCTTTTAATTTCCCGTCGGTATTGTAACATGCCAGTGCAATTGCATCCTTTTCCTGATCAGAAAACTTAGCCTCGCCATTATTGCCTTTGGTTAATTTGGGTTTGTGTTTTTTAGCTTCATCTGCTTTTGCAAAGTTTTCAAAATCAGTAGTTACATCCGAAACTTTTACGCTGAAGTTTCCAAAAGTGTAACTATCTTCATTACTGAGGTCGATAAAAAGTTTCCTGAAAAAATCGTTAAACTGGTTTTGCCCAGCATAAGTACTGTGCAGTTGGTCGATGCTTTTCCAATCTAATCCAAGTGGATAAAACTCGAAGTTAAACCCGTTTTTAAGTCCATTAATGTAACCCTCTTTTAAATCGAGTATATTTTTGGCTTTGTCTGATTTCGCGTCATCATCATAAAAAATACCACCTGATTTTTCGGAAGGATATCCGGTTGACAGTTGATAAGCACTGTTCGATAAATCAAACCTGGTTGTTGATGGTGAAAGTTTCGGTTCGAGTTTTGAAATCATACTTCCTGCATCCGGATGGGCACAACTGAATATGGTAAAATAGAGGTGTTTATTCACCTTGCCCTCTTTGTAATCAGCAATAAAAAAGTGAATGGAATTTCCTTTTTCAATCCACCTGGAGAATGGGATTTTTAAAAAGGCGGTACTGGTCACCTCCATGTTTTTTTGCCATTCCTCAAAATCGGTAATCAAAAGTGCATCGCTATTACCAGCCACAATTTTTTCTACCGCTGATTGCAAAGGCGCCCAAATACCGGCGTATTGTTTTGGGTCGCTTACCTGTTGACCCAGTTCGGTGGTATTAGCTACATTGAGCAATGAGATTTTGTTGGAACCTAATTTGTAAACTTCAAACTGCTGGGCCAGAATAGTGTTAAAGCAGGCCGACATCATACTTTTAATCGTAGGATCATTAAAAGCCTTATTTATTCCAGATGAGAAATCAATATAAAGTGCCGGAGTACCTTTTTTGGTCTCATCTGGTGTATTAGCATTATGGTACGATTGGATACGTCTTCCTAAATCCTGATCATAAGGGTTGAAATTTGTAGCTGCGAAGGGATCTTCTGATCGGGATTCTCCGGAACCTTTACAAGCTGAAATTGCAAATAGCCCCAATAATCCCATTATCCTGATAAAGTTCCGGGTATTGCCTGTTTTCATAATTTATACATTTTAGTGCTTTGAGTATGGTTTAGTTGACCAAAAGTATAAGCACGGCAACGGCAATCCTTACGGAAAACCGTAAAGGGAAAATTACAGGCGATAAAATTTTGATTTAATTTTAAGAAACCATCACATTTCTACGCATTCAAACCAATCAGCTCAAGCTAAACTGCTCTACATCATTTGCTAATGCTTTCAAAATGTATACTGGTTACGTTGTACCATCCCCTCTAAACCTAATAGTGGAGGTTATTAATGATTTAGGACATATGGATATGCGACCTCGTCTAAAAAAAATAAATATGAAAATTCTTTACCTGCGTAGGTAGGTAAGGGATTTACAATCTTTTCGCATGAATCGTTCTGCCCTGAATAAAAATCAGCTCTTTTATTAATCCATTCTGATCTTTTACAAATTCCATACTGGCCTGAATCGTTTTAAAAAAGAACTTGTTATTGCTTTCTGGAAAGGCCTCTATCCTGGGCTGACCGGTTGCCTGTACGAAAACCCTTTTACCCTCGCGGCTTACGGTTAATACCAATTCGGGGGTGAGCTGGTAATTGCCCAGATAACGATCCAGATCCTGATCAGAAACCTCAGCGAGGGTTACTTTTTTGGTTTTGCTTAAGCCCTTAAAACCATATACCGTGGAAATGCTGTTGATCAGCTCCTGAACAATTTCTCCGTTATCTGAATTAACCATCACTATCAGACCATTCCCACCCTCAAAGCTCCCATAGTATCCGCCGGTAAACCCTGCATTCCCCGCACCATGGCCAAAGTATTTTACTCCATTGTAATCTTCCACAAAAACGCCCAATGCAGCACCATTTTTGTTCATGTAAGGACTGAGGCGTAACTTTGTTGTCTCCTCATCAAGCACCTTTGCCGATTTACCCTGGTAGGCAAGCTGGGTTTCGATGATATATTTGGCCAGGTCTGTAGGGTTGGTCCATAAACCGGCGGCAGCCTGCTCCGGATAAATATGATATTTGCCTTTCACCTCTTTCCCATCCCCGTCGAATCCTGCGGAGAGTAATGACTGGCTGATGCCTGTTGGTGGATGTGCAAAAGTGCTGCTAAGCATGCCCAGCGGTTTTAATACCTGGTCCCTTAAATAGTTTTCATACTTTTCTCCGGTAACATCGGTGAGTACCAGCTGAGAAATGGTTGTGCCCCCACCGGAATATTCCTGGCGGCTGCCCGGAGGGAAAAGTGAATGTACCGCATCTGAATTGGCCGGTGATTCGCCATTTAAAATTTGAATGACAGAAGGTAGCGGCTTACCTGCCTCATAACCTGCAAAGCCATGCACATTTAAGCCGGCAGTATGGCTGAGCAGATTGGCCATATTGATTTTCTTTCCCTTCGAAATCGAATCGTAAGGGAATTTCCAGCTTTTGAGATAAGTATTAATATCTGCATATAAATCCAGCTTGCGATTTTTAAATAGCTTTAAGATGGCCAGGCTGTTCAGCGATTTACTGATAGATGCTGCCTGAAAAAGCGTTTTATCGGTTACCGGGATTTTCTTTTCTGGATCTGCAAAGCCATAGCCCTTTGCAAAATCGACCTTATAATCCTTAATTACCGCGATGCTGAGTCCCTGCACCTTAAAATGTTTCATGCGCTCGAGCAAATTCGCAGCAGCGGAATCGCCGGTCTGGATATTCTCCGTAAGCCCGTTCTCCACCTGTTTGATCCGGTCTTCGACGGTGGATTGCGCAAGGCTAATGTTAAAACTGAAAACCGAAAAAAACAAAACCAGGCAGGTAGTTAATTCATAGGATTTCTGAGTGGTCGCCTTAAGGCTGCCCAAATAGGCTTTTACGGTATTTTTCATAACATGTTATATCGGTATAATTCAATTAGTATGATACGCATAATACAGAAATATTCCTGGAATTCGATCACTTAAACAAAAAAAGCCGCCCAAATAGGGTGGCTCTGTTTATCGAAATGAGAATAGATCCTATTTTGCTAAAACCATTGCATTTTGCTCTGCTTTCATGATCGCCTCAGAAGCATATGATGATGATTGAAGACTGGCGAAGTCAGCTAATTTTACATTTTTTCTATTGCTTACAATCATGGTGCTTTGATCTGCAGTACCATTTAACTTTAATACCGCATCTTCTTTAACTACTGTATATAAGCTACCTGCTGTAGTTCTGATTTTTGCGGTAGCACTTTGGCTTAAAAATAACTGCAGGTTTTTTACCTCAAAGTTGTTACTGGTGACCACAACCGATTGACCATAAGCTTCAATTCTTTCTAAATCTTTTACGGTAATAGTTAATGTTACCTGACTGGTTTCCATTGAATTGATAAACAAGGTTTTTCCATCAGTGGTTACTGATGTTTTTGCAGCATCGTAATTGCTTGCGCCTGCTACGTTTTGTTTTTCACCTTGTGTTAAGATCAATTTTACATTACCGCTTACCCAGATCCTGTTGAATGTGGATAAGGAAGTAGTTTTTATTTCTGCTTTAACAGGCTCAGCGGCAAAAGTTGCCATGGCTGATGAAGTAAATACTACGGCTGTTAATGCTGCTGCGAATAAGGTTTTGGCTAAAGTTTTCATATCTTTAATATTTTAAGTTCTTTGTTATTGTTTTGTTATTAAGACGACGTTGTGCCGTAAACGTTGCAGGCAAAAACGCTGTATTATACCAGCATCAGTAACTACTAGACCAACGCCTGTAATTTCTAGACGAACGGTTAGGGTAATTCTCCGGTACTTTGAGCATTTAAGGCTAAGGCCGCATCATTAAGGGATGAGTTTGAATAGTTCCAGAATAAGCCATGATCCTCAAAATAAAGAACTTTGGCTAATCGGAAACCCGAGGGGTCGGTATCCACATAGATATTCCGGTTCTCTACACAATTAGTGATTTAATCAACAAAACCCATCCTATTCTGAAAAGGGCATTATAATTATTAATCTCGAAGAGATAAAAGATTAAATCAGAAAGGTACTTGTCAAATCCCTTCATATCTTTGAAAGGCTCTATGATTGACTGTACAAACCTTCAGCCTCCCCCGATAGTATTTTAATGAACAGCCTGAGGATTCATAGAAACCAATGTGTTATTTACAAACAACAATTTAAAGAATTTGTAGGTGTGAGGATAAAAAAGCAAAATCTTCAGATACAGAATCAGCCGGTAAATTTTATTATCTAAAAGGCAGAAAATATCGGGTCTTCTTTCGACATTTCAACCCGACAGTATTTCAAATTTTAATGTACCAAGGAGTCTGAAACGATACCAATGGCTTTGCTTTTAATTCCAAGATGGGTAGGAGGAACCTGTAGCTTTGTCAGCTCATTTGCACTCAAAGAATGTTAGCGGAAAATTCTATGAACCGGAGTTTTTAAAGAAGAAAATGAATATTGATAGGATTGAGAAGTTTACCAATACAGAAAATTACATATTTGAGAATGAAATTTTCACCTCATCAATATACAATCAAGCTAAAAATAATTAATATTATTACAAAACTTTCAGCTGATTACAGCCTGTCCACATGCCTCATACTACAACATTTCATTGAGTTGGGCCTTTAAACCTTTTAGATCACCTTTGAGATACGCAATTTCCGTACCCCTTTGACTTAGCATCTTTTCTTTCGAAGTATTTACATCCCCCTCATTAATGGTATTTTACAATTCTTGGAAGGCCACTAATTTATCAAGGTTAGTAGAATAAATTTTATATCCTAATTTAAAGGGATATTTAGCTGAATATAAAGCCCGTAGCAACTTTAAAGATTGATACGGGCTATTTTATCTTTAATGCGATCAAAAAAAAATTACAATATTAAAGCTGGTTAGTATTGCTTGACTGGTTTTGCCAAAAAGGTTTTAATAATTGTTGTTCTTGCAGCGCTACTATTATTTGGAACGACATCAAACGATATCCTTATGTATAAATTAGCTGGCGCTTCAAATGTTTTAAGTGGGGTAACAAAAGAAATATAAGAAAAATTTGTATAAGCTATAGTTGATTCATCCAGGTATTCTTTATTACCTACAACCTCAGCTGGCTGACGGCTTCCGGTTACACTTAGTAACACTACTTCTTTTTTTAAATTCTGAATAGTTGCTCCATTAGCGTTTCCATTGATAACTGCTGGATTAAATACAATATTAAATGATGCTTGATCAAGATCGTAACCGTATATGTAGGTATTCATTTTACTAGGTACATCTGATGGTTCCTCAACTGGAGGGATAATCTTATAAATATTTACAGTGGGCGTGTTACTGATATTAAAAACACCAAGCGAAGCCGGATAGTTAGGTATATAATCAGGAGCTATATTTTCTAAACCTTGAGTATTTGAAATGAATACCACAGGATTAAACATTCCCTCCGGGCTTTGGGTTATACTACCATTGAGATTGATTTGCGTATTCAGCTTTAAATTTACTTTTTGTTCACTAAATCCAGGGTCATTACTTCCTCCTTTAATAGCCCCCAGTACCGCATTAAAAATACTCTTACCGCCACTTTTATTCTCTCCCTTAGCAGCCTCCTCTACCCCTGTTTTTACATCTGCTAATTTAAAAGGTCCTAAATTTTTAGAGAAAAAATTATTTAGTGCCTTGGAACCCACAGCTAAAATACCCAATTGGCCAACACCAACAGATATCGCACCTTTTAAAAGTGTTCCAAAAAGACCACTACCTGTTGGATTTGGGGTCTGGATAGTGCCATCAATGGTTCCTTTTTGAGTGCCATTAAGTGTGATTTGGCTTACAGAAGTAGAGTACATGCTCCATCTCAACTGATTTGCTACGTAGCTTGTACTGGAAAGCATGGGGTCATAAGCCAATTCAAACTCTTCAGCATACCATGTTCCACTTTGAACAATTTTTTCATTTTGCACCTTGGTAGATACGGTATTAAGTTGGTCAAAATTTACCAATTCACCTTGTTCAAAATTAAGAATACTGGAGGTATTAGTGGTCCCTCTTAAATCGAGTTGAAAGGTAACCACATCAGTAGAGGCACCAGATTTTGGAATCATGTAGTAATATAACCGCATCAGCCCCCGATATCGATTATAAATAATGAAAAAAGGATCATTTGCTTTCCTTGCTGTAGTAAAAGTATTATAATATAATTCCCATCCATCAGCGCCTCTATAATCATCAAGATATTGAACGGGAAATGACCTTCCTGTTCCTCCGGCCCATGGAGCAGGCACAGTTTCAGTTGGCCCATAAGGAAATGCCGACAGTTGATCGAATGCCAGGTTAGGCGATGGGAGCCCCATAACCTTATTAGGATTCACAAAATTTTCTGTATTGTTCTTGGAGTCAACTAATTCAGACTTGGAACACGAATTAAAAAGTAATGCTGTAATTGTAGTTAGCCCGAGTAGGCTTCTTAATAAAGTTTGTTTCATAATGTATATTAGGTATATAAGCTGTTATAAATTAAGATTAATGCAGCCAGCCTTATTTAAGAGAATACAAAGATGGCCTATGGATAGAACGAATCTATCCGACTGGATCTAAAGCCATAGTGAATAAAGCTCTCTTTATTGATATAGGTTTGAGGCGAAATTATTTTAACTGATGAGGTTTTAAACATTTAAGTTGACTGACTTGAAGCTTGCGAAGGTATAAAATGTAGCTGTAAAAAACAAAATGATGACTATTTTAACTAATTTATCACATATACTTTATATGACAACACTGAAGTAACTCCCCAGGTTACGGACAGCTGCCAATTACATGTAAAGCAACCGGTAAGCCTGATCAAAACCATAGGCTACTTTTTGCAAGACCGAAATTAAGAACGAGTATTACCCCATCTGTCCGTGGTCTCGAGCCTGAGGGTTGCGGCTAAGGAGACTACGGACTATTAATAGAAGCTTATTCATTTCTATTTATAATCTAGCTTTATCTCTCCATGCACGTTTGATTACAAAATTCTAATAGATACTGTTTTAATTACCTGCTCTGCCAGAAATACATTATTAAGAAAATATTTATTATTGCTACCTCATCAAAAGCCAAAAAATGCACAAGAAATTATTTATGGTCATAACCCTGCTTACTATTGGTATTGCAGTTTTTGCACAAAGCTCTAAAAAAGAAGTTCCTAAACTTAATGAGAACGCTATACTTTTCATCGATATAGCCGCTTAGTTATAGAAATTAAGCACCAGCCCAAGGGAAAGCTTTTCCTGAAAAATATCAAGACACCAGAAAATGTCGGTTAGCCACCCTAAATTACATTCGAATCCTATTTTAGAATATTAGCATATTCATACGGATGCATGTTTACCGTTAAATTTTAGTTAATTCCATTTGTAATGGTCTGAAATACTAATTACTAAAAGTGCAGATTATGAATGAATTGAAACAAAAAAAGCCACCCAGTTGAGCAGCTTTAGCTTATTTGATTGATATGTTTATTTTGCTAAAACCATTGCATTTTGCTCCGCTTTCATGATCGCTTCAGAAGCATAGGATGCAGATTTAAGACTGGCAAAGTCGGCTAATTTTAAATTTTTCCTGTTACTTGCAATCATTGTACTTTCACCGGCAGTACCATTTAGTTTTAATACTGCATCATCTTTAACAATGGTATATAAACTGCCTGCTGTAGTTTTTATCTTCGCTGTAGCGCTCTGGTTTAAAAATAACTGCAGGTATTTTACATCGAAATTATTACTGGTTACCACAACCGATTGACCATAAGCTTCGATTCTTTCTAAATCCTTTACGGTAATATTTAACGTTACCTGACTTGTTTCCATTGAATTGATGAATAAGGTTTTTCCATCAGTGGTTACTGAAGTTTTTGCAGCATCGTAGTTGCTCTCGCCCGCTACAGTTTGTTTTTCACCTTGTGTTAAGATGAGTTTTACATTACCGCTTACCCAGATCCTGTTGAATGTAGATAGGGAAGAAGTTTTGGTTTCTGCTTTAACGGGCTCGTTGGCAAAAGTGGCCATGGCTGATGAAGTGAACACTACTGCTGTTAATGCTACTGCGAATAAGGTTTTTGTTAAGGTTTTCATATCTTTAATATTTTAAGTTCTTTGTTCTTGTTTTGTTATTAAGACGCCGTTGTGCCGTAAACGTTGCAGGCAAAAAGCTTGTATTATACCATTGTTGGTAACCAGTAGACCAACGCCCGTAATTTCTAGACGAACGCCTGTTAAATTTTATCGTTATTTTTAATCTGTTGTATACGCCCGTATCTATCCATAGCAGCCAGCCCTGTTTAGGGTATATATCACTTATATATTTGGTTCTGCCTGTTTCATATCTGATGTAATCGGGTTTAATAATCACAATACAATAGGAGATAAATTTAACCAGAGCAGCGGAGATGAGCTACAGAAGCAAATTAATTGAGCTGTACAAGCAATCTGATTGAGATTTGATCACAGATATTTGTATTATGAAAAACATCAATAAAATTCAATTAGGCCAGAATGGCCCATTGGTATCAGGCTTGGGGCTAGGCTGCATGCGTATGTCTTCCATTTGGGGAGGACCAACACCTGATGAAGAAGAAAGTATTGCCACGATAAAGGAAGCTTTGGATCTTGGCATCAATTTTTTGAACACCGGCGATTTTTATGGCGCAGGCCATAACGAAATGCTGATTGGAAAAGCGATTAAAGGAAGGCGCGATGACGCTTTCATCAGCGTGAAGTTTGGCGCCATCTTTCATAACGGTCAATGGTTAGGAATGGACCTCAGGCCAAATTCGATCATGAATTTCGTTAATTACTCGCTAACGCGCCTCGGCATTGAAACCATCGACCTTTATCAACCCAGCCGGATGGATGATAGCGTGCCCGTGGAAGATATTATTGGCACTGTGGCCGATCTGGTGAAGGAAGGCAAAATTAAACACATTGGTGTTTCTGAAATTACCGCAGCGCAACTTCGGCAAGCCAATGAGGTGCACCCCATAAGTGCATTAGAAATTGGCTATTCGCTTGCTGAACGACAGATAGAAAATGAATTGCTGCCGGCCGCTAAGGAATTGGGCATTGCCATTGTAGCTTTCGCGAATACGGCAGAGGGCTTGCTCACCGGCGAAATGACTGCACCACTTCCGGATAATGATTACCGCAACCATTTCTCGCGTTTCCAGAATGGAAATCTCATACATAACCTTGAAAAGGTTGAGGTACTGAAACATTTAGCCATTACAAAAGGGGTTACGCCAACACAACTTGCCATTGCCTGGGTAAAAGCGCAGGGCAACCAGATTATGCCATTGGTAAGCATGAGCAAGCGATCGCGTTTGGCCGAAAATATCGAAGCAATGGAAATCAGCTTCACTCCAGAAGAAATGAATACATTAAATACTACTTTTGCAATAGGGGCCATTAAAGGTGGTACCTACTTAGCACGATAAATGGAAAGTCCGGCCGAAATTCTTCCTGGTGTAATCTTTTATTCCTACCTGTCAACCGAAAGGAAACAGAAGGCATGCTTTTGGAATCACCATACCCTGATATTACAGGTTTCAGGACAATTTACGCTGGAAACCTCTGCTCAAACCATATCAATGGGTGCGGGAGAAATGTTGCTGATCGGTAAAAATCAGCTGGGTACGCTGATCAAAACACCTGGTGACGGAGGCAGCTATGAAACCATTGTAATCTCGTTACAGGAAGACCTGATGCGCAAAATTGCATTGGAGGAAAAACTGGAATCTGGCGGGAAGTATACAGGCCCGCCAAACCTTCTGATTCCCTCCAATGAATTTTTGCAGGGCTATTTTCATTCCATTGTTCCGTATGCCAGAAGTTCAGGAGCCTCCATGACGGATGAAATGGGTATTTTGAAGGTAAAAGAGGGTGTTAAATTATTGCTGCTGGCAATGCCGATATTGCGAAGCTTTTTATTTGATTATTCAGAACCCTATAAAATAGATCTGGAAAAGTTCATGCTCAATAACTTTCAGTTTAATGTGCCTGTAGAAAAATTTGCCCAACTTACCGGCCGCAGCCTGGCTGGGTTTAAGCGTGATTTTCAAAAAAAATTCGACCTTCCACCCCGCCAATGGCTACTCTCTAAACGGCTTGAAGCTGCCAAATTTTTAATTGAGCATAAACAGCAAAAGCCTTCAGCGATCTATCTGGATTTAGGCTTCGAAAGCCTTTCGCATTTTTCGCATGCCTTTAAAAAGAAATTCGGATTAGCGCCTAGCGAACTTACTTACCTCGAAATAGCCAGGCAAGTATAACCACAGGCAGTTAAAGCACCTGGTATCAAGCTGGCAACTTCTTAAATAGGAAAAACCATGCGTCTTAACAGGTCACAAAACTTAGCATTACTTCTCCAATAACCATGCTTTGGCAGCGCCAATTACACGGTCATTCCTGTTGTTAGAAAGGTCATCAATAAAAACATCGGGTTTAATGTCTTCAGGATAGCCTTTTCCATTGCGGTCGGCTACGTAGCTTCTGGCCAATTGCAACTGGCCACCATTGGACAGATTGAAGGTATAGTTAGCGGTGGTATATCCGGCTGATGTTTGCCCAAAAGATTTAACATTGGGCAGCCCCAGTAGGGAAACTGCTGTCATTTCGCCACTGCTTCCGGTTCTGGCATCTATCAATACAGCGATTTTTACCGTGTTGTTTTTAATTTTATAAGTACTGATGTTTGCTGGCTTACCCGAAATTTTACCATTTTCATTTGGCCAGGGCTGCTTCTTTTCGGTGTTGCCAACTACAAAATAGCCTGCTGTACCATCAACAATCAGCGCATTCAGCCCGGCGAGCATAGGCCACATGTTACCACCTGTATTATGGCGCAGATCTACAATCCAGCCTGCAATATTGTTTTGCGTATCTAATTTTTGAATGATCCGACGGATGGTATCGGCAAAAAGAGCATCTTTCGTTTCATCAAAGCTCAAACACCTTGGTACCTTAACCCAGGCAACCCCATCTCCCAGATAGTCGCCCTGCGGCCATTCTACCACTGGCGCCTCAGCAATCTGCTTCATCCGTTTTCCGGAAATAAAAAAAGAGTGTTTATCGCCGGCTGCCCTTAGCTTCTTAGTATAGAACTGATAAAGCATCTGCTGGTTGGTAGAATCGTTGTTGGTTAACGATAGTGTTTTGCTTTCCTCTTCTATACTTCGCCAATCCAATTTGTTGCTAAACATGGAATTATTTTTCAGTATGGTGAAAATTTCTTTATTTAATTTCACTGTACCACGGCCCGGTGAGTTGTTTTGGCTATAAACGGGACTATGAAATACTCCACACAAGATGATTAATAGATAGGCTTGGATCTTCATTATTTTCTGTTTAAATATAAATTAATTAGTACTAGAGAGTATTAATATATTTTGAAGATGCGGAATTAATGAAAAAGGTTGCACAGGAAAACGTATTAAATGGCTTTACCGATCACTGCCATTTGAGAGATACACGATATACGCAGCTACTTTCACACTAAATTAGGAAATAGGTGTGATCAACAAAAACCCCCTTTAGGAAGAATCTAAAGGGGGTTTAAAGCAGTGGTCCCGACGAGAATCGAACTCATATCTAAAGTTTAGGAAACTTCTATTCTATCCGTTGAACTACGGGACCATTTTATTTTTCAAATATCGCCTTCCTGAAGCAGATTTAAAATATTTTTCTCTTTTAATTGCTTCATCCCTTGTTGGGAATTCTTCATAATAAAAAATTATGAAGGGGAGATAAGCCTTATTTGACTTCGTCTTACCTGCGTTATGCTCTTTTAATCGTTTATCTAAATCTTCACAATGTCATTTATAAAAATAATCAAAGTGTACACTTTTAATTACATAGGCAAAGTAACTCATATCTAAAGTTTAGAAAACCTCTATTCCCTGCCCGATTACGTCGTTCAGGCTGGTATCCGTTGAACTACGGGACCATTTTGTTGCGCAAATATAGTAAAAGTTTTGTCGCAAGAGAATTCATTTTAACAAGCAGTTATCTGAAGGAAATTGTCTTTAAAAACGCAAAGAATAATGATAACAGACCTCTATCGGACGAACTGGTATTTTTTTAGTTGCGTTATTAAAACTGTACTACTCACCATAATAAATCATTTCAATAGCCTCATCTTTGTTTTATTAAATTGATTAAGAATATGAAACTAACAAAAAATAAAATCCTGATTACGGGAGGGGCAACCGGGATTGGTTTCGGACTGGCTGAAAGGTTTATCCGTGAAAACAATACCGTGATTATCTGTGGACGAAGAGCATCTGCTTTAAAAGAAGCCGCAGAAAAACTACCTTCGGTTATCACTAAAGTATGCGATTTGGCTGTTGAAGCAGACCGGATTGAACTGTACAACTGGGTTGCTGAACATCATGCCGATTTAAATGTACTGGTTAATAATGCCGGCATTCAGAACTGGATGAACATGAGCGACAACGATTTTTACGAAAAGGCAGGCGCAGAAATTACGACGAATATTTTAGCACCACTCCATTTAACAAAATTGTTTAGTCAGCTAAATTCGTTAGACACCATTATTAACGTAACATCGGGATTGGCATTTGTGCCTTTAGCAGCAGTGCCTGTTTACTGTGGAACTAAAGCATTTATGCGATCTTTTACACTTTCCCTACGCCATAGCCTAAAAGCTTCTAATATCGAGGTTATTGAAATGATTCCACCAGCTTTAAATACTGAATTGGGCGGTAAAGGGTTACATGATGCATATCCATCGGTAAGCGACTTTGTAGACTCGGTATTTGAGCAGATGGGAGAAGGCAAAACAGAATTAACTTTTGGCACCAGTACAGACAGAGCAGAAGCTAACAACGAAACCATAGCCGCCTATTTTAAGCGGATGAACCCCTAATGTCAGAAACAGGACTTACACCGGATAAAAAAAAGCCATTCGAATAATCCCGAATGGCTTAATATTTTTAGTAAAAGTACATATTACCTGATTACACTGCCCTCTTGAAATTTTTCTACAGGTGCCACAAAAGTGAGTTTGCCTTCTGCGTTTTCGGCCATCAAAATCATGCCCTGAGATAAAATACCTTTAATTTCTCTAGGTGCCAGATTCACTATCATACTTACCTGTTTACCTACAATATTTTCAGGTTTGTAATACTCGGCAATGCCAGAAACCACTGTCCGCTCATCAATACCTGTATTCACCGTTAACTTCAACAGCTTTTTGGTTTTTTCTACCTTCTCTGCGGCTACAATTGTGGCAACCCGGATATCCATTGCCGAAAAATCGTCAAACTGGATATTTTCTTTTGCCGGAGCAGCAACAACATTATTGGCTGCATTACTGGCTTTGCTTTGATTCAGTTTCTCGATCTGAAAATCGATTTCTGCATCTTCAATTTTATCAAATAAGAGCACAGCTTCTCCAATATCATGACCACGTTTTAACAGGTTAACGGTACCTGCATCATCCCAATCATGGCCGCCATTTTTAAGCATCTTCATTAACTTTTCTGCGGTAAAAGGCATAAAAGGCTCAATTAAAATCTGAATATTGGCCGCAATTTGAAGCGCAATATGCAAGATTGTCCTTACACGGTCCTCGTCAGTTTTAATGAGTTTCCAGGGCTCGGTTTCGGCCAGGTATTTATTCCCTAAACGGGCAACGTTCATTACTTCTGATAAAGCCTCTCTAAAGCGGTAGTTCTCTATAGATGCGGCAATTTTAGCCGGATAACCGGCCAGTTCGTCAATAACAGCCTGATCTACCTCAGTAATTTCCATACAGGTTGGTACCGAACCATCGAAATATTTATGCGTAAGCACCACCACCCGGTTTACAAAATTACCCAGTATGGCTACCAGCTCATTATTATTTCTGGCCTGAAAATCTTTCCAGGTAAAATCATTGTCCTTAGTTTCGGGCGCTGTTGCGGTTAATACATAACGCAGTACATCTTGTTTTCCTTCAAACTCTCTTAAATATTCATTCAACCAAACGGCCCAATTTTTAGACGTGGAGATTTTTTGTCCTTCCAGGTTTAAGAATTCGTTTGCCGGCACATTATCGGCCAAAGTATATTCACCATGCGCCATTAACATCGCAGGGAAAATAATGCAATGGAAAACGATATTATCTTTACCGATAAAGTGCACCAACTTGGTTTCGTCGCTTTTCCAGTATTCTTCCCAACCACATTTGTCATTTTCGTAATTGCTGATATAATATTCTTCTGCTTTTGGGTTCCACACATCAAGCTTGGCATAGTTACACAGCTCTTTGGTTGCAGAAATATATCCGATTGGCGCATCAAACCACACATACAATACTTTACCTTCAGCATCACGAAGCGGAACACGTACACCCCAATCTAAATCTCTGGTCATTGCCCTTGGCTGCAAACCTGCATTTAACCAGCTTTGGCATTGGCCGTACACATTCGGGCGCCATTCTTTATGGCTTTCGATATAAGTCCGTAAACGATCTTCGTACTTATCCAGTGGCAGAAACCAGTTTTTAGTCTCCTTTAAGATAGGCTTATCGCCTGACAAGGTAGATTTTGGATGAATTAAATCGGTTGCATTCAATGTAGAACCGCAGTTTTCACACTGATCGCCATAAGCATTTTCATTGCCGCATTTAGGGCAGGTACCGGTAATGTACCGATCGGCCAAGAATTGTTTTGCAGTAGGATCGTAATATTGCTCGGTAACCTCTTCGGTAAAAACACCTTTATTGTAAAGGGTTTCGAAGAAATCAGCAGCGGTTTGGTGATGCGTAAGCGATGAAGTACGGTGATAAATATCGAAAGATACGCCAAACTCTTTAAAAGAATCGCCAATAATTTTGTGGTATTTATCTACCACTTCCTGCGGTGTAATTCCTTCTCTTTTGGCTTTTAAAGTAATGGGTACACCATTTTCATCAGATCCACAGATGAATTTTACATCGCGTTTATTCGATCTTAAATAACGGGCGTAAATATCTGCAGGGATATAAACACCAGCCAGGTGCCCAATATGAACTGGTCCGTTGGTATACGGAAGCGCTGCAGTTACGGTATATCTTTTTATTTTATTATTATCCAAAACAATTTTTATTAATTTGGCAAAGATAAGTGTTTTGAAGATGATTAAACAGCCCCCGTATTTAAAAAAAGGAGATAAGATTGCGCTGGTATGTCCGGCAAAGAAATTACCCAAACCTATAGACCATGCCATAACATTATTGGAAAGTTGGGGCCTGGACGTTGTTATTGGAGAGAGTGTATACGCCAGCCACCACCAATTTGCAGGGACTGATACTTTAAGAACCAAAGATATTCAGCGTTTTTTGGATGATCCATCTGTAAAAGCAATCATTTCGGGACGTGGAGGTTATGGTATCATCCGGATTATTGACGACCTTGACTTTACTGAATTTAACAAGAACCCCAAATGGTTGGTGGGTTTCAGTGATATTACCGTTTTGCTATCACATTTGGTTGCGCACTGCAATTGCCAATGTATACACGCACAAATGCCTTATACATTTGACGAATCTACACCCGAGGCTTTACTTTCGTTACAAAAGGCTTTATTTGGTGAGAAACAGACTTATTCTTATCAAAGCTTATCTAAAAACAGGACAGGAGCAGCAACCGGAGTTTTAATTGGCGGCAATTTAAGTTTGCTTACCATGGTACAGGGTTCGGTTTCGGAAATGGATTTTACCGATAAAATCCTCTTCCTGGAGGATGTAGGCGAACAAGAATATGGCATCGACAGAATGTTGCGTATGCTGAAAAGAGCAGGAAAACTAAAACAATTAAAAGCACTGATTATTGGGGCCTTTACAGAAATTGAAGAAGAAAAGATTTCTTTCGGGCAAACTGCAGATGAAGTGATTTGGGATATTGTTAAAGATTATAGTTTTCCGGTCTGCTTTAATTTCCCAACCGGACATATCGACAATAACCTTAGTATGGTTTTAGGTGCTGAGGTGAACTTAAAAGTAGAAACAAATAACGTTCAATTTAAATATTTATAAGATGGCAATTTTAGACAAGTTAGGAAAATACCGCAATACAGGCTTATTAGTGCTCCGTATTGGTTTAGGGATCATGTTTATTATTCATGGTTTCCCGAAACTTGCCGGTGGACCAAGTGGCTGGACTAGCTTAGGCGGAAGCATGAAAGTAATCGGCATAAATTTTATGCCCATATTTTGGGGATTTATGGCAGCAGCCACAGAAACCTTTGGCGGTTTTCTTTTGATTGTAGGCTTATTTTTCCGCCCGGCATTGATCTTATTAGTCTTTACGATGATTATAGCTGCGTTGGTTCATTTTGGCCAGGGCGAAGGTTTGCAGGGTGCCAGTCATGCCATTGAATTGGGTATTGTATTTATCGGGTTGATTTTTATCGGCCCCGGGAAATATAGTGTCGATAAGAAATAGGCTACTTCAAGAGCAAAAAAAAAACGAGGTTGTGTTTTAAGACAGCCTCGTTTTTTTACCAGATTTTTATTAAAGCGTATTAACCAATGGATTTGTATTTAACTCTCCAATTGGTATGGGGAATGTGTAGCGCTGATCGTTAACGGGAATAGATGCACCGGCACCGAATGATGGAAGTGGAGCTGCTTTTCTGGCAAGATCATTATACCTAAATCCTTCGGCCAGAAGCTCAATCCTTCTTTCTTTTAATATCGCGGCTTCTAATGCTGCTGGAGTGAGCAATGCTCCGTAAACATAAGACGCATCTGAACGCGTACGAACAGCTTGTAAAAGTGCTTTCGAACGGCTAAGATTTCCTCCTGGGGCCAGCGCTTCGGCTTCGGCCACGTTTAATAATACCTCTGCATACCTAATCATCGGAACAAAATCAATAAATGGAGATACTGCTCCATATTTAATTGGATAAGAGTGTAATACTCCTGAAATTGTTGCATCCTGTATTAAAAGTGATTTTCTGGCATCGCTTGTTGGCCAGGCAGGATCTGCATAAATACCGGCGCCAGCCTTATTTAATGAATATTCCAGGTTTCCATTTCCAGCCCAGCTATAATAATATCCAAGCTGGTTCTGCGTCCCTGGTGCATTAGTATCCGCCATTGGGAAAGAGAATATCGATTCGGAAGTAGTAAATGGAGATTGAAAAACACTTACTACGCTTGCCTGTAGTTCGTGAGCAGTTCTAGCTGCGTTCTTAAAGGGCGCCGCCTGCGGCACTATTTTATTTCCTTCTTCCAATACTTTTAGGTAATTACCCATTGCAAGATAAACACGGGTTTTCAAGGCTATAGCGCTATTCTTGTGCGCCCGCGTGGTACGCAACAAAGGTGTACTATAGGTATCAGGCAAACTGGCTTCAGCTTCATCCAAATCTTTTAAAATCTGCGTATAGACTGCGGCCACTGTACTACTTTTTAATGCATTGTTCGCTAACGATGTTTCAGGTGTTAAACGCAATGGCAGTCCCCTTGAAGCACCATTATCAGTTACATATGGCTTTGCAAAAATCTGTATTAACGCAAAATAATTTAACGCTCGGATAAATTTGGCTTCACCGGCATAGTTCGCATTAACGGCAGGTGTTAAAACTGTACTGTTCTTAGAGAGACCATCTAAAAATAGATTTGCCCTGTTGATTGTTAGATATGCCTGTGAAAAAAAGCTGGCAACATAAGTATTGGTTGAGTTATTGGTTCCCTGATAAACATCATAACCTGTAACAACATTTCCGGTCCTATTAACAAATTCTTCTGCCCTGATATCGTTATATATAAGGTACCTTCCGCCAAATAACGAACCTGCTTTTGACGAAGAATATAATCCATTTACCTGACCTAATATTCTTGTTGGGTTTGCAAATGCATCTTGATCAGGAAGTGTTAGTTCCGGAACTTTTTCTAAAAATTCTTTTTTGCAGGATGAAATGCTTCCAATTAAGGGTATTGCCAGTATAGCTGCAGTAGCTAACTTCAATTGATATGTTTTGATATGAAATAATTTCATGAATGTGATAATTAATATTATAAGCCTAAACTGATACCGAATGTAAATGATCTGCCCTGTGGAATAGAGTTACGTTCAACGCCACTTGCAAGGTTACTATTTCCATTTGTTGATATTTCCGGGTCTACACCAGTATATTTTGTAATCAGGAAAGCATTGTTTACCGATGCGTAAACCCTGATACTGTTAATGCCTGATTTACCAAAAATATCTTTTGGAATGCGATAACCCAGGGTTGCTGCCTGCAGCCGCAAGAAATCGCCTTTCTCTACGTTTGCATCAATTGCAAATGATGAACCATTTGAAACATTATCTCCATAAACCACCCTTGGGATATTTGTCTGTTGGTTTGGCGTTGTCCATGCATTCAGTACTTCAGTCGAGTTGTTCCAAACACGTTGATCTAAAAGTCCGGCACGGGTACCATTGTAAATATAGTTTCCACCAGAGAAGGTAAACATTACGTTTAAGTCGAAGTTTCCATAATTTAAAGTATTATTGAAACCACCGTACCACTTAGGCAGCGTACCACCAATTACCTGAGCATCACCTGCAGGAGAAGGAGCCTGTGTACCATCTAAATAAGTCCATGCATTGGCACCACCAAAGTGCTGGTATTGAATCTCACGACCTGCAGCATTAATATAAATCCTTCTACCATTAGCAGGATTAACACCATTTGTTTTAACAGCATAAATACTACCAATTGATTCGCCTACCTTAGTTACGCTCGCTGATTCAAGACCGCCAGTGGTACCGATAATCTGTGATACGTTCGGATCTAAAGCCGTTACTTCGTTTTTAATAGTGGTTAAGTTTAAATTAGCGGTCCAAGAAAATTTAGCTGTTTTAACCGGTGTACCGCCCAAAGCAAACTCAAAACCTTTATTATACATTGATCCAACGTTAGCCAAAATTGTTCCCGCGGGATCGTTCGGGATACCTTTTGAAAGTGCTTGCGGTACATTAAGTAATAAATTGTTGATGTTTTTTTTGAAATAGTCAGCTTCAAAAGTCAACCTGTTATTAAACAAAGCCAGGTTTAAACCGATATCCAATTGATTACTTGTTTCCCACTTCAGCTCTTTGTTCCCAGCCTGACCGAAAATCCATGCAAACGGCGTAACTCCATAAAGGCCTGGGCTATAAGTCGTATATTCGCTGTAAGCAGGCACATTGCCATTACCTACACGCCCATAACTGGCTCTTAACCTTAAAGAGTTGATCGTTTTGCTTAACGAAGCATTTTTAAAGAATTCTTCTTCAGATATTGTCCACCCTACAGATCCACCACCAAAATTACCCCATTTATTATTTGCTGACAAAGCAGAGTTACCATCTCTTCTAAAATTCCCACTTAAAAAATACCTTCCTTTATAATTATAGTTCACACTGGCCAAATATGCCTGAAATGCGATTTCATTGATACTATTTCCGCCTGGAACATTGGTCGTAAATGTTCCCTGAAATTGATTGAAGAAAGTTGGATCTCCTAATCCTTGACGGATTGCCCCCCAGTTTGTTGTTCTGGTATTTTGAACGTCACTACCAATGGTCAAGCTCAAGTTATGTGCTCCATCAAAGGTCTTCATATATTGCAAGGTATTTATCCAGTTCCAGTTATTTCTTCTTGCAGCGTTGTTATAAGCATAGCCATTATAAGAATAACCATCCCCTTGAATAGGATTCCAGAATTGGATATTTTCAGTATTAGCTCTTTCCCAAGAGAAGTTGGTCCTGAAGTTTAAGCCATCAATAATTTTAAGGTCTGCTCCCAGATTAGTTAAGAACCTGTTATTCTCCGAGCTGTTTATATCTTTGTCTACCAATACAGTTGGGTGAGCCCATGTACTGGTGATCAGGTTAGCACCATTACCCACATTATTAGCAGAAATATTGTAACCGCCATTGGCATTATATACCGGTACATTTGGGGCAATAGCGATAGCGATACGGCCTAACCCTGAAGAGTTAAATGCTGCGCCTGGAGCAGATCCGCTATTTGGCGCCTTGTTAATGCTATTGTTATAACTCACATTCATGCTTAGGCTTAACCAATCTGTAGCTTTATGTGTCGCATTTAGGCGGGCCGCATACCTTTTGAATGTGTTATTTTTTAAGAAACCATCCTGATCTGACAAACCGCCAGACAAATAGTAAGTTGTTTTAGCTGTACCACCACTTAGCGTTACGTTGTGATTTTGAGACCTGGCTGTTCTATAAACCTCATCGTACCACTTTGTATCAACCAGAGAACCATCGGCATTATAACTTGGAAAGAAACTCTTATTATTGGCGTCTCTTTGAGATGCCGGTACTGCATTTGGATTTAGCACCAGCGCATTTGCAATGGCTGTATTCTTACTGTCCATATATTGCTGTGCATTTAACAGCTCTGGCAAGCGTACCGCATTGTTTACACCATACCATCCATCATAAGTAATTTTGGCATCGCCGCTCTTTCCTTTTTTAGTAGTAATAACCAATACACCAGCAGCTGCCCTTGAACCATAAAGCGCCGTAGAAGCTGCGTCTTTTAAGATATCAATCGTTTCGATATCTGCCGGATTGATATCGCCTAGTGGATTGTTTGTTGCAGAGTTCACCGATGCATCGCCAGTAGGGAAAGGGATACCATCAACCACAACCAAAGGAAAAGAACTTAATGAGATTGAACTTACCCCCCTTACGCGAATAACAGGCGGGTTATTTAACAAACCATTCGGCTGGATGATGCTAACCCCTGCAGCTTGCCCAGTTAAGCCCTGCACAAAACTTTGTACCGGTTTATCTTTAAGGTCATCACCTTTTACTGTTGCCGCAGCGCCGGTGAAGTCTTTTTTCTTAGTTACACCATAACCAGTAACCACAACATCGGTTAATGTTTTCGAGTCACTCACCAAGGCAACATTAATTGTCGCCCCTCCACCTATCACCCTTGACTGGGCAATATAGCCAATGTAAGAAAATTCTAAGGCTGTAGCTTGTTGAGGGACTCTAATGGAATATTTTCCGTCTGCACCCGTTATGGTTCCACCGGATGCACCTTTAATTTTAACACTTACACCCGGGAGCGGCATCCCATCATCCTTTCCCGTAACTGTACCTGTGATTGTTCTTTCTTGCGCTATTGCCGAGGTGGCAATAAACAACAATATGAACAAACTTTGTAGAAGTTTTTTCATAAAAAGTTTAGTTTAGTTAATAATATTACAAGATATAATTTAGTATTCTGTAATGCAAATATTACACTAAAAATTTATTATAATTTACTTTGACTTCAAACGAACTATATAGTTGATATCAGAAGACAAAATAAATTATGCCTATGTTTAAATATATAACCGTCTGGTACAGAAAGCTTGCATTTTAGTGATATGACAGGCTAAGTTTTTGATTTCTTTTCAAAAGCAAAAGAAAAACTCATTAAATGTTGCCATTAGATTGGTAAAAGACTAAACAGATTCAGCCAAAGTTAACAAATTGAAGATTCACTTTAAAGCAATCTTCCATCAACTCTTCAGTAAAAATACACCTAAATCAACCACGATTTTTTATGGCTGATCCAAATCATCCTATAAATATTTTAAGGCAGAAAATACTAAACTAACACGATTAACACGAGCAGATTCAGTTTTTATAAATATGATTTGCTTTTAATAGTAAAAAGATATGATTATTCTTAAATTTATAAAAAAGCATTTGAACATGAAAAATCTCTTTCAAAAAACTATCTTATTATCATCTATTCTTACTGCATCTTATTTTAGTAGTCAAGCTCAGGTAGGCACTGAGATTACCTTAGCTAACAATGACGTTAACTATTCTGGAAAAATAAGCACAGACAAAACAAATCAGGACTGGTTAGCCTCTACCTGGAATAAGGGGGCCGTTAAACTAAGTAATGATTCTATCTATCGCAACCTAGATTTAATTTATGATATAGCGAATAACAGACCGATATTTAAATCTGAAAACGATAAACCACAGGTGTTTAAACTTGGGGTAAAGGAATTCTCCATTAATTTACCAACTGAGACAGGACGCTCAAATGTAAAAAAATTTAAAAACGGATTCCCATCAATAGCTGGAGGAGACGCATCTACATTTTATGAAGTTCTTTCAGACGGAAATGCGACACTTTTAAAGAAAACTCAGATTAAAATAATTGATGAAAGACCCGCGGGCTCCATTTATAGTGTAAAACAGAAGCAAAAGTTTTATACTTATTTTATTTTTTTGGAAAACAATAAAAAAATTATTGAAGTAAAGAAAGACAAAAAACAACTGTTGTCAATTTTAGAACAATCGAAACAACAGAAATTGAATAGTTATATTAGCGAAAACAATTTGAATCTAAAAAAAGACGACGAACTTTCGAAGTTGTTCGACTATTATAATACTCTATAACAAATCAAAAAAAATCTATATAAAATTGGCTTAAAAGACACACTAGGTTTAATTATAATTATTCAATAAAAAATGCCCCCAAAGCTTTAACTATTGGGGGCATTACTTTTATAATGTTTTCTTATTACCTACTAGCTTTGTATTTAATAACTAAAGATACAGCCCTAGGTGCTGCTGTTTGATTCCAATCAAAGTTCAATGTGAACGTTTTAGTTGCAGGATCGTACTTATTATCCTTACCTGGTATATTTTTTAATGTTGCATTACCAAGTGCTTTCATTGTAACTAAGTTGGTAGCCGGATCAATTACAGCCTGAAGGTTATCAATACCTGCAACACCATTACCATTAGCCCATCTAAGATTAGCGATCAATACCGTTGTTGCATCTACAGTTGATAGAGTTAAATCTGGATTAGCAGCAAGGCTACCATTCAAAGCGTCACCTACCGTAGGTACGCCAGGAGCTGAATATCTCTGTACGGAACTACCTGCATTCATCGCGTAAATACCGTCCCAAGTATTTTTAGCCGAAACCGTTACTAAGCTAGTGTTATAATTTCCACTAATTACGTATTCTGGTTTATCAACACTTACAATTCTAAATGCCAATACATATGGCGTTGCCGGGCTTAGATCTTGCTGATTAAGATTTAGCTTAAGATAACCCGATCTAGAACCTTTGGGAATGGTAACTTTAAGTCCGTTAGGTAAAGTATATTTATTAGATGGGAAAGCCGCAATTTTACTATTATTAGGATCACTATTATTTGCTGTAACCTTTGCATCAGTTTGATCTGTACTCAAAGTAACTACTACATCTTCTGCTGCTGGTTCACTCTGTGCTAAACTCACTTCTACAAAGTTTAAACTAGTACTTTTGTTTTCCAAAAGCAAAGCAAATGCACTTGATACACTTGGCAACTGAGCAACTTTAGCAGCATCAACATTGATCATGCCATATTTTTGATCACTTACAAGATCATCTTTTAAACATGATGATAATCCCATGGTTAATAACGCTAGGGATAATATGATTGAATATTTTTTCATTTCAGTTTGATTAATTATTTATCCCAAAAAATCTTTGAAGTTTGAGCGTTAATTGTTCCTTGTGCAGCTACGTTTGCAGCATTGGTATTATATTCTGTTTGAGGATATAATAGACGAGAAGGAATAATATTACTACCGCGGCTAGGAGACAATGATAACGGAAGATCTGCTGGAACACTTAGTCTTCTATAATCAACATAAGCCTCAAAATTATTGATCCCGATCAAAGCTAAATACTTTTGCATGTCAATTAATCTAATCTTATCAGTTGCCAGTGTCCAGCTTACTATAGGGTTAGCTTGCGCTAAATAAGTTGTTGCCGTATTTGTCGCGTCTGCAACACCTAACCAAGTAAAGGACTCTGTGACAGCTGCATTATATGCACTTTGAGCAGAGCCAGATATCCAACCTCTCTGAATAGCCTCTGCCTGTAGGAAGAGACTTTCAACCGACGTAAACACCCACTGATCTTGAGTAGGGCTTTTGGCTAAACCTGGGCCTGCCACATCGGAAGAGTTAATTGCTTTTGGATCACTATTAGGAATACTTTCTCCATAATTATATCCATAATAAGTGTTACCATTTAATGGTGTAGCAGCTTTGCTGAATACATATTGATAGCGGATGTCATCATTATTCCTGAATTTATTCAAAATATAATTATTCGCACGATTGTAATCATCTACCACAGCCCCAAGCTCTGTTGTTTTATAAGCACCCCAAAATGGATTTTGTTGATCTTTTGCAACAGCATATCCTGGGTTTACACTTGCGCTATTGCCTGCAGTAATAAAACCACTACCATCTGCGGTAATTTTAGCAATCTCAGTTGTAACAGCAGCTGCACTTAAATATTCTGACTGGTGAATTAATAACTTTAAGCGTTGGGTATTAATTAACTTTCTCCACTTGGTTACATCACCTTTAAACATAATATCTGCTGCTTTTATTTCAGCACTTGTGCTTGAGATGGCTGCAAATGTTTTTGCAGCCTCATCTAGTTTAGCCAGTAAACTTGCGTAAATATCTTCGCCTTTATCATAAGTAGGTAATATATTGTTCTGGAAATCAAAAGCTTTTGAATAAGGAACATTGCCAAATTGATCAACCAGGTACATAAAACCGATTGACTTAATTACTTTAGCAGCACCAACATAGAATGTTTGCCCAGAAGCTGTGCCCTTTTTTTCCATAATATCTGCGTCAAACAAAATATCGTACCAACCTGTGTTTACATTTGTCCATTGTGTTGCACCAAATGTAGTGGTGATTGCGTATGACTCTTGCTCAGTGCTCGGTCCATAAGTACCAGAACGTGCCCAATAGCCCATCCATAACGCAGCATAGTTATAAGAAGTTGCCATCTTAGCTGCAGTACGTGAAAGTGTTGAAGGCAATAATAGCGCGGGGGTAACCGACCCCTCTACCGGAGCATTGGGATTTTGATTGATATCAAAGAAACTTTTTTTACAACCAGCCATTACCAGTAACGACAGGATGGAAGCATATATAATCTTTTTCATTTTTCTTATCTCTTTATTTACTCTATTAAAAAGTTATCGTGATGTTACCACCAAAATTACGGGTTGGAGGGTTGATACTAGAATCGCTGATACCATTACGGTTACTTGTTGCTGTTCCAGAAGTTCCAGCACCGAACGATGTATTTGTATCAGTGTAAGTAAAATCAGGGTCAGTGTAAATATTTGTCTTAGGTAACCATAAAGCAAGATTTCTGCCTGTAAGGGCTACAGATAAACCTTTAATTACGTTTTGATTTCCTAAAATTTTCACTGGAATTTCATAACCAATGGAAACCTCGCGTAATCTCCACGATGCTGCACTAGTTAGGAAATTTGTACCAACTGTTCTGTATACACCTGTATAAAAGTTTTCATTATTATTAATGGTGACATTGGTGTTTGGAGAATAGCTTCCATCAGTATTTCTGATCGATGAGTTCGGGAATACAAATGGTTGACGGTTGTTACTAGCCGTTTCATAACCTACCCCAGTCCAAGCCATTGCCTGGCCAATATCGTGGTAAGCATAATGCCCTCCCTTATATTCAAATAAAGCAGAAACATTTAAACCTTTCCAACTTACCGACGGATTTAAACCTAAAATCCATTTTGGCATGGTCTGTCCGAATATTTTGGTAAGCGGATCCGCTGTAGGTAAACCAGTAGAAGCATCTACAACAACTCGCCCTTGTTGATCTCTAACATAATCAGTAGACTTGATCACAAAAGCAGGGTAACCATTAACAACATAGTTTGCTCCATTCGTGTATCCACCAATTAATACCTCAGGTAATCCTTCGTAAACTTTGGTAACTTCTGTTGTATTATACGTTGCATTTGCTCTGAAATTAACCCTAACTTCGCCTAAATCTACCAATGGGGTAAGTTTCAGGTCTAACTCAACACCTTTATTATTAAATGAAGATGCATTTACGTTTGCAAGTGTATAACCAGTAGTAGCTGATACGTTTATCGGAATAATCTGGTCAGTCATTTTTTGGTTAAAGTAAGTTGCTTCTACACCAATTCTTCCATTTAGGAAACCAAGCTCAGCGCCCGCCTCGAAGCTTTTGATAAATTCAGGCTTTAACAAAGCATCATAAGTGGTATTGTTTGCCGTAAAGCCAGGTAAGGTTCCAAAAGGGTAACCAGCAGTTTGAGAGAATGTTGCTGCTAATAAATAAGGGGCAATATCAGCGTTTGCTGTTTTATTGTAAGCCGCTCTTAGCTTTAAATAAGAGAGAATTTTATTATTTTTTAATGCCTCAATAGCATCTGTTAAAACTACAGCACCACTTACTCCTGGATAGAAGAATGAGTTATTTTCTGTAGCTAAAACTGAAGTTTGGTCATTACGCCCTGTAAATTCAATATTTGCCCAACCTTTATAGCTCAAACCTGCACTACCATAAACACCTAATAATCTTGATTTTTGATATGGTGAAGTACCTGTTAACAAACCTACACGGTTTGCAACGTTAAATAATTCAGGAACTACTAAGCTTGACGCACCTATTCTATTATCCCGTCCTTCATCCTGACGAAGATAAGTACCTACAATAGCTGTTAATTTAAAATCGCTTCCTAACTGTTTGTTAACAGATGCAAATGCTTCTGAAGATAAACGGGTATTGCTGAAAGACCTTTCTTCAATGGCTCCCGGGATCAGTTTAAAAGATCTTCCCAATCCGTATGCATTAGGCACTTCGCCTTTTGAGCTTCTTCTTTCATTAATGGTCTGAGAAGTTATTGCCGCACGGTAAGTAATGTTTAACCAATCTGTAGCTTTAAAATTTAGATCCACACTAGAGATTAAATCTGCTCTCTTACCTTCTTTTCTCCAGTTATCGATAGCAAAGTATGGATTTAAACCATAATCGGTAAAGTAGTTATTATAAGTAGCAAATTTATTACCTGTAAAATCTTTGTAAGATGTTAATGGAACAAATGCTGGTGTATTGAAAATCAAATTCATCAATCCACCATTTAATCCTACATTATTGTTACTGTTGTAAGTTGACATTGCTGCATCATCAAAAACATTATAGTTTTGTTGGCTATAGTTTGTTTTGAATGCTACTTTGAATTTACCGTATTCCTTAGACACGTTAAGTCTAACACCAGTTCTTCTGTTTTTATCATCAGGAACAATACCTTTAATATTAGCATCCTGGAAACTTAAATAAAATTCTTTTGTGGCAAATGAAACATCATTTTGCATGGTAACACCAGTATCGAAAAATTTCTTACGCTCGTCTGTAGGGCTATAAGGTACTGTTTGAATACTTCCATCTGGCAATGTATGCCCAACATCTACTGTAGAACCATCAAATGCAGGTCCCCATGACCAGTTTTCGTAAGGAATATATTCTCCAGCACCACCTAAACCAAATTTATCTTGAAACTTAGGGAAAAATGAAATCTGAGTAAACTGTGTTGAGTTACTTAAAGTAATTACTGGTTTTTCGTCTTTTGAACCTTGTTTAGTTGTTACAACAATTACACCGTTTCTGGCATCTGGTCCATAAAGTGCCGCACCCGCAGAACCTTTTAATACGTTTACTGATTCGATATCGTTCGGATTTATAGACGAAAGATAGTTGATATCTGACTGAACACCATCCAGCAATAATAACGGATTATTATTTCCTGTTAGGGAACGTATACCACGAAGATTGATCTTTACGTTTTCGAAAACCCCGCTATTAGTTGAAGTAACATTCATACCAGAAACCTTACCCTGTAAACCGTTAACAGCATTAACTGCCTTGGCCTGAGTAATCTCTTTACTGGTCACTGTTGTTGCAGCATATCCAAGATCTTTCTTTTGTCTTGTAATACCTAATGCTGTTACAACTACTTCTGTTAAAACTTTTGAATCGGAAACCAAAGCCACATTAATGGAAGTTGAAGTACCGACAACTCTGCTTTGAAGCACGTAGCCAATGTAAGAAAATTCTAAGATTGCTGACGCAGATGAAGTTTTGATGGAATACTTTCCGCTTGCATCTGTAACGGTACCAGCCTGGGTACCTTTTACTCTTACACTTACACCTGGGATCGGCAATTTGTCGTCTGATGATGTAACTGTACCTGATATTGTTCTTTCTTGGGCAAACGCTGAAAAAGCGCAAAGCATTAGAACGAACAAACTTTGTAGAAGTTTTTTCATAATTTGAAAATAGGTTAGTTAATGATAATTAGCGCTAATGTATAGTTAGTTAGCTATAACACCAAATATTCTTTAACATTTTTTAACACTTATTTTGTTTTTTTTAAAAAAACTGTCCACACGTAAAAAAAAGCAGCCTAATCAATTTGAAAACTAATTTTTTAGTTGAATATTGGTTGAGATTTTAGCATTGTAACCCTGTTTTTCGTTAAAACTTATTGGAATAAAAGCGTAAATTAATCAGAACCAGATGCCAGACCAAATACTATTCCGTCAACCATGATATAATGAGTAAATGACTCGACGATCATTTACAGATCTCGCTGAAATTTTCATGTGGATTATGTAGCCATGATTAATACAGCGAAGTAAAAAAAGGAAATTTGAAGATCGGTAACTGAAGAATTTACAAGATGTATTAGGTGAGCTAATAGGCGATATAAGAAAAGTGTACAGAGTTCTGGCTAATATGCTTTTGAGAGATGGAATTAGATCGCGACAAAGTAAGTGTCAGAGATAAATATGATAATCGTCAACCTAAAGCTATCACTATCTTATGCTCAGGAAAAGAGCTATAATAGAATGTATAAATGATGAAATTAAGAATATCTGTAAGCTGCAGCGTACAAGTCACGGCTGATCAGGAAACTTTGCTCAATTAATCTGTGCAATAGTGTGGTATATTTTATCTTCTAAAAAGCCGTCATTCAATATTATTTTGATAACCTACGCCAGCTAAAACTAGCTACATAAGTCGAATCCGCCTTAAATTAAGTTTAAGGTGTAACAAAGAATAGGGCAATTTATAAACAAATTACCCTATTCTTTTCAAAAATTTAAGGATTTACAAATCAAACCACATTTTGTCGAAATATCTTGGTTGTGGATTAGGAATGTTAGGATTAGCAGCAACTTCATCTAATGATAATGTATACCTTCTAATTAATGCTCCTGACGTTGCACCAATAGGCAAAGTTAAAGCCGGAACTTCACTACCTTCTGGCCCAGATCTTCTCCATTGTACAAAAGCCTCCATTGGTCTATCCATTAAATCCACCCATTGTTGAAGATGAATCTGTCTAAGTGGATCACTTGTAATTGTTAAATTCGGAAGTGTAGTATTCACAAAATTGTTCGCATCAGTACTTGATACACCATAAAATAAACAAGACTGAATAACACCTTCTCTGTAAAGGCCTTGAGCAGTTGCCAGATTTTGAGAAACTCCAAGACCCCGTGCATAGGCTTCAGCTTTTAAAAGCAATAATTCTTGATAAGAGAAAATAACTGAAGGCGCATCTTTTCTGTAAAGGTATGCGCTAATTAAGGAGACAGTTTCATCAGCCGTCACCTCAGAACCGATAGCTTTATAAGTGGCATTAGTTCCCTTGTCAAAATACCTGGGAATTCTTGGGTCGCTAACTGCTGCATTAGGAAACATATAATCAAACACATTTGAATTAGCAAAAAACCACTGATTTTCTCCATTCGTATAGCGGTTAAACAATCTAAATTTTGGATTTTCATTATTAGTTGTCCCGTAATATGGTCTTAGCTGACTTTCGTTTGCTGCTGAAATCATTGAAGAAGGATTGGCTAATAACTGACCAATGGCTGCGGCTTTTGAAGGATCTTTATCAACCATTACCATTAAGGTTTTAAACTTAATCGAATTGGCTAATTTTTTCCACTTATTAAGATCTCCTGCGTAAAACACATCATAATCTGTAAGTTTTAAAGTACTTGTCAAATTAATTTGTGCATTTGCTTCATCTAACAGAGCAATCACTGCCTCTAAAACACTTTTTTGAGTATCATATTGTGGATAAGGAAATTTATCAGGATCAAAGGCCTGATTATAAGGCACATCACCATATAAGGTAGTTGCCTCATACATTATCTGCGCCAATATGATTTTGCATTGTGCCGCTGTATTGTTATCAACAGGATTTGCACTTTCTGCATTTTTAATAGCCAACTTAAGATTATTGCCAGCCGTACTATAGTATACTTTCCATGTATTGCCAAGGGCGGTGGCATTTACGTTATACACATTATCTTTTCCCCAGCCATAATCACCACCACTGGCTATTGTCTGACCAAAAAGACCTATAGGAAGCCAGGCATCACCACTATTTTTATTAGCATCCCAAGCAGTAATAGCATAACCAAAAAGCAGCTTTGGTTCTACAGTTAAAGAACTTAAGGGATTACTATTTATATCTAAATACTTTTTACATGAAACCCCACCAACCGAGACAAGGAGTAAAAATAATATAATTTTATGTTTCATTTTCATGATATTTCTTTTTTAAATTGATTACAGTCCAAATCTTAAATTGAAACCAAATGACCTTGTTGAAGGAATACTATTGAATTCTACGCCTTCACCGACAACACCTGCTCCAAAAAAGTTCATTTCTGGATCTACGTGAGGTACGTGACTCTTGATCAACCATAGATTTCTTCCTTCTACACCTATCTCTGCTGATTTAAAAACTGTTTTCTTAAGCAAATTTGCAGGAATTGCGTATGAGAACCTTACTTCTCTTAATTTAACATAAGAAGCATCAAAAATATTACCTATAGTATTTGCAACCGCTGCTTCATTTCCCCAGTAGTCTTGCATACTTCTAACTGCAGTTGTATTGGTCACATATTGACCATTAACCAAATTAACACCTTTATCAACAATCGGTGTTCTATCTCCACCTGTTTCAATGGCCAAGCCACTGGTCCTTAAATTTGCAACAGTTCCAGAATAAAATACACCACCTTGTCTAAAGTCAATTAAGCCACTTAAACTAAAGTTTTTATATCTAAATTGATTGTTTAAACCAAGCATCCAATCTGGATAAATATTACCCAAACGCTGTGCTGAAGCTGATGGTATTTTCAATCCACTTGCAGCATCAATAACAATATTTCCATTTGGATCTTTTTGCCAATCTAAACCATAAAGACCAAAGCTTTGATTTACCTCTGCTTTAATCTGCAAACCGCTCCATCCACTTGATAAGCTATATTGATTCAAGCCTGGAGCCAATGCCTCAACAACCTGTTTGTTTTTTGAGAAATTCGCAGTTATATCCCAAGAAAAATCTTTAGCCTTAAGCGGTACTAAGTTTAAAGCGAGTTCAATTCCTCTATTTCTAATTGCTCCAACGTTTACTGTTTTCGCAAAATAACCTGTAGATATTGCAACATCAATATCAATCAATTGATTTTTAGTACGTGTATTATAATAAGAGAAATCAAGACCAATTCTGTTTTTCAAAAATTTCAATTCAGTACCAAACTCATATGAATTCTGTTTTTCTGGTACAAGGGCAGCATTAGGAAGAATTCTAGGACCAGAAAATGCTGTAGAAATATTGCCAATAGGAAAAATTGCTGTTTGAGCACCTACATATTGTAAAAAGATCGTGGTAACTGGATCATATTGAAAATCTAGTTTGTAAGGCAATAAATCACTTCCAACAGAAGCCCAACTCGCTCGTAATTTACCATATGATAGCCAATCCAAATTTTGATCTTTTAATAATTCTGTAAATATGAAACTACCACTTACAGACGGATAAAAATATGAGCGATTATTAACAGGTAATGTAGATGTCCAATCGTTTCTACCTGTTACATCTAAATATAGAAAATCTTTATAACTCACACTTAATGAACCATATAAACCCATTAAACGTCTTTTACTATATCCTAAACTTGGGACTGCTTTAACGGCATTGGAATAATTATACAATTGATCAATAGTTAGATCCGTTGCATTAACAACAGTACTTTGACTTGAACGTTCATTAATGTTACCACCAACTACCAATTTAAATTTAAAGTCTTTTATTAAATTATTTTGCTCCATTGAAACTAGGAGATCATCATTAATTTGTCTTTGAAAAATATCGGTATTGGTGAAAGCTCCGTTATTTATTCCAGCTGTACCTTTACGTGTTACACTAGCTCTTTTTTCTGTGTAGATATCACCACCAAGAACATTACTAACAGTCATCCATGAGAATGGTTTATACTCAAAAGTATAGGATCCTAAAAATCTATCTACTGTATTTGAGGTTCTATTATAATTCATAATCCAATATGGATTATTGCCAGTTCTATCTGTAGTTAAGAAAATTTGTTTACCGTTTGCATCTATCACATTATCTCTTACATCATTAATATCAACCACACGAGGTAATCCGTATATAGCTGACGTTATAACATTAGTGTTATTTGAACTTTGTGATGGACGGCCGTCAGCATTTATTCTTGTGTAACTAGCAACAAATCTAGATGATAACTTATCACTAAATTTCCTACCTGCGTTAACGGAAAAATTATATTTACCTAGTTTTGATTCAGGAATAATACCCTTTTCATTTACACTTGTAAAACTTAGTCTATAATCTGAATTATCGCCACCTCCAGCAATTGAAACGTTATTAGTGTATGATGCTCCGGTGTTAAAAAAATCTTTTACATTGTTTGGATAGGCCTGTAAAGTAACCTGACGGCCCAAGAAATCCTGAAATTTTTGATTTTGAACATCAGCGATTTTTGGACCCCATCCATTTGAATATTTCAAACCGTAATCATAAGTCTTTGTTGTTGTGTTATAGATACCCTGAGCATACTCATTTTGAAATTCAGGTAGTACCAATGGATTCTCAAAACGCGCAGATGAATTTACACTAATAGATGTTCTTGAGCTATTTGTACCTCTTTTGGAGGTTATAATTATAGCGCCATCCTTTGCTCTTGAGCCATAAAGAGCCGTTGCGGCAGCTCCCTTTAAAATTGTCATTGACTCAATATCATCGGAACTTAAATCACCAATTCTATTTCCAAAGTCAACATTATTTGCAGCTGTACCTCCAGCTGATGTGCCATCTGTAACAGGCACCCCATCGATTACAAATAATGGAGAGTTAACACCCAAAGAGTTAACACCCCTAATTACAACTTTCGTTGAGCCACCTAAAGTACCTGATTGAGAATTTATTCTCACCCCAGGGGCTTTACCAGCTAAAGAGTTAAGAACATTTGTCGATCTGGCATCAGTCAATTGATCGCTTTTAATTACAGAAGCACTGTATCCCAAAGACTTAGCTTCCCTCGAAATTCCTAGTGCTGTTACTACCACTTCACTTAACGCTTTTGAATCCGACATCATCACAACATTAATGACCGATTCAGTACCAATACTCTTGCTTTGAGTTGAATAACCGATATAAGAGAAATCTAAAATAGTTGAACCCGAAGGAACTGAAACAGAATACTTACCATTTGAATCTGTAATGGTACCTGATCGTGTACCCTTTACTTTTACGCTAACTCCGGGGATAGGCAATTTGTCATCCGAAGAAGTAACCGTACCAGTAATTGTTCTATCTTGAGCAATTGCGGCAGATGCAAAAAACAAAAGTACGAACAAACTTTGTAGAAGTTTTTTCATGAAATTTAAGTTAAAAAATGATTATTATTTTGAGCCCTAAATATAATGGAGATCAGCAATAATTTAACAAAATTTAACTAAATCTACAGGTATAATGACTTAAAATTGACAAACAATATGCATTATTAAAAAGACATATTATAATTTTAGTCCATACAGAATCTTAAAAAACACTTGGATTTTAACTTTAAAAGCCATATATTGCTTAAAATCAGCTAAAAAGAGTCAAAACTATACAGTCAACAAAATTATGCCATAAACTTCAGCTGTCTGATTATCTTACATAACTAATCTTCCAAGTGATAAAGCGTTTTGCATTTAATTATAAAATTTTTCTACACTTGATTTTTTCTCAAAACTGTAGCTGTTATTTGAACCTCAAGAATTTTTTTTAAAAAAAAGTAGTTAAAAAATACATCTTACAGATGTTTACCTGTGATGATCTAAATTAGCTTACGTATACTGGCTATTTTTAGAAACCACAAAACATTGCGTTAAAAACAAAGTTTTCCCCATTAGCCGAAAAGTTTTCTAAAAAGCGGATCTTTAGCTTAATTACAAAAGCAGTTATAATAATTTACAGAATGTTGGCCAAAACCGCAGCCGGCTTATCGAAAATTATTTCCTCAAATCCTTATATAACTTAAGAGGCTGCCCAAAAAGATCGGACAGCCTCTTAGTATCTTCTAAATAAAAATTAAGGAAAACTTCTAAAATGCGAACGCCATATTAAAATAACCTTTTAGAATGCATTTTTGTTATCAAAGTTTCATTCCATTTCTAAAACTTATCCCAGAATAATTTTGTGGTTACAACATCTCCGCCAATTGCACCGGAAGCCTGAGTGTAATTATTCCCATTTAACTGCTGTTCATTGCTCGGATAATTAAGTCTGTTAGGAAAACCAGATTTAGCGCCTACCGGTGCAGTAACTTTTGGAAAATCCAGTCTTCTTAATTCTGTCCAACAGTTAAAAGGCCTATTATAAAGTGCGATCCATTTTTGGACACCTATTTTTTCTCTCCAGGTACCAGATGCAGTTGCATAGGAAACTAGTGGATTTGCAAGATAGGCAGATGCTTCCGCAGCAGTACCTCCCCAATATAAAATCGACGCTGTAACTGCATTATTGTAGTGCGTTTCTGCGTTACCGCTAACAGCATACCCTCTTTCAGCGGCTTCTGCTCTGTTAAATTCAGTTTCTACATAATCCATCAGTAAGGTTTGTGCATCAGGAGCATAAACTTTAGGTCCAGGTTTGGAAACAGCAGATATCGTATTTACCTGCCCAACTATACCACCAACATAGGCGCCATTTGCATTGGTACCAAAATATTGTGATAAGCGAGGGTCTGCCAGCGCTAATAATTTGTCAACCAAGTCTTTCGCAGCCACATAATCGCCACGACCACCGGTTACTATATCAACATAAAGTGGGTTTTGGTTTGGTGCACCTGCCAGATATTTAAAAGCTGCATTATCTACATCGGCAGAAATTGCGCCTGCATCTGATGCTTCGACAGCAGTTTTCGCGATCGCATTTTCAGCATCTGCCAAAATTAAAGCTTGTTGCATCCGCAAAGAGTTACCAAATTTTATCCATTTTGAAATGTTACCCTGAAAAATAAGGTCCTCACTTGCAGAAAATCCTGCACTAGCCGTATTGAGCTGGGCAATATCGGTATTTAGCCTTTTCAAAAGATCTAATGATATTGTCTTCGCATCATCATATTTCGGAAAAAGATTTTTTTGATCAAGCGCCTCGCTATAAGGCACATTGCCAAAAGTATTAACAAGCGTACTAAAGGCTAGTACCTGCATGATATCAATAATTGCCAGTTGATTCGATTTTATACCAGCGTTTAACGTAGTATTGGCTTTTATGATATTTGATGATTCGGCTAAATTTTGGAGTACTTCTCTATACATCGTGGTCCACCACGCTTGAGGAATATTTCTGGTACCAAAATCGTATTGGGCTTCATCCTGATAAGTTACCATGGCCCATTGGCTCGTTGTGAACCTGAAAACATTGTTGTTAACACTAGCACTCGTAACAACGTCGCTGTAAGATTTAGTTGCGAATGAAAACAAAGTTGCCGCAGGAACCTCAGATGGCTTTTTGGTATCAATATTAAGTGACGTGATATTCTTTTTACAAGCCGTAAAAGCAACAAGCATTGCAAAAAATATAATTGATTTTTTCATTTTATCGTTGATTTAATTAGAATGATAGTTTTGCATTAATCCCTACTGTTCTGGTTGTTGGGTATGCACCACTTTGTATCCCTTGCGCATTTCCAGAAGACAAATTCTCTTCCGGATCTGAATAAGGAAGATTTTTATGTATGATCCATAAATTTCTTCCGAAAACAGAAAGATCAATGCCTTTTATAGGTCCCCATTTTGAAATCATGGCTTTCGGGAAAGAATAGGTTAATGTAGCTTCTCTTAGTTTTACATAACTGGCATCGTATGAAAATGCAGATTGCGGTAGGGTAGGAGAATTGGCATCGATCACAACACGCTTAGTATTAACTTTACCGTCTTCTGTTACGCCTTCTAAAATAATACCTCCACTATTTCCATCATTAGTTACCGGATTCCTTACCGGATTACCCAGATCATTTAAACCAACGGTATTAGGTAAAATACCGGTATAAGTGGCATAAAATTGGTCTAATGACCAAACATTGCCTCCAGAACGGATGTCGATTAAGAATCCCAGGGATACGTTTTTATATTTAAAGCTATTATAAATACCACCAATCCATTTTGGGTTAATATTGCCAATAACATTGGTTGTGCTAGATGTTATTTTATAATATCCATCTGCACCAATAACTTTTTCTCCGTTTGCATTATAGACATAATCTTTACCTTGAATGGTTCCATACGGCTGACCTAAAGTGGCATTAACACTTATGCCAGCCTGAAAACTAGCTAACTGCAAATTTTTACTATCATTATACAACTCCAAAACCTTACTGTTGTTTTTTGTCCAGTTGATATTAATGTTCCAGGAAAAATCTTGTGTTTTAATTGGTGAACCATACAATGAAACCTCGACACCATTATTTCTTATCACACCAGCATTAACATAGGTATTGGTAAATCCTGTTGCAGCAGAAACCGCAACCGGTATAATTTGATTTTTTGATTTTGTCAGGTAATATGAAGCATCAAAACCAATGCGGTTATTCAAAAAAGCCATTTCTAAACCAATCTCGCTGCTTTCTGTCTTTTCGGGTTTTAATGAAGGATTATTAGTCGTAAATGGATAGGCAAATAAAATGCTTGATCCAAATAGATTTTGAGAGGTATAAACATTTTTGATACTACCAAAAGGTGCATCGTTTCCAACTGTAGCATAGTTAACACGTAGTTTTCCGGATGATATCCAGTCAACTTTATCCTTTAGCTGCTTGGAGAACAACCAGCTGCCAGCAACCGAATAATAGTTATATGCATTTCCGACTCCTGGAAGTGTAGAAGATTTATCTCTTCTAAAAGTACCATCTAAGGTTAAAAATTCATTATAGGTCAGGGTAGCTCCACCAAAAAATCCATCAACTTCTCTAGGCTCATATCTTTCTACAGGGGCTGCTACGGCACCAACAGAATTAGAAATACTATAAAGCCCTGGCACAATGAGTCCACCATTTGTTGCGGAGGCAACACTGTTCAATAAATTCTTTCTGATATTACCACCAAACAATGCCTTCAAATTAAGGTTCTTTGTTACATTTTTATCAAAGTTTGCGATAAGGTCAAAATTTGTTTCGCTTACAGACCTGTCTGTGCGGGCATAAGAAGCTGCTCCCTGACTTCCTACGGCAACCCTTTCTTCCTGAAATTCATTGTAAGTATCTAAAGAAACACGTCCGAGAATATTTAGCCAGTCAGTTGCCTTATAATTTAAAGACGCATTCCCAAAAATCCTGCTCCTGGTATCATTTTGATAATTCTGATACCTTGTCCAATAATAATTATCTGTATATTTAGGTACCAGGCCTGCAGGTGTAGAAGGGTCAGCCCAGTTCCATGAAACATTTTGCTTATTTCTAAAGTAAGCATCCTTTTGGGCCATCATATCAACATTGGTTTGATACCATTGTCTAAAATTCTGGTTCACATTTAACCCACTATAGCCTGACCCATACCTGCCCAAACCCTCAACTTTTGAGTAATTCGCAAGTGCCGATGCGGTTAACCGATCGGTAATCTGGTAAGTAGAGCCAAAATTCAATATATTTTTAACGATTTTGCTATTGGGTAACGTTCCACGGTCATCACTTCTGGTATAACCCAGCTTGATTGTCCCTTTATCAGATGCGGCATCAAATAATATATTATTGTTATTAGAAATTGCCGTTTCATAAAATGTTGACGGATTGTTTGCGGCAGCAACCCAAGGCGTTTTTTTCTTATAATTAGGAGAGTACGGGTCAAAGGCATCCCATTGATAAACAAGCAGGTTTGGATCAAATTTTGCTCCGTAAGATGCATCTTCAGAAGTAGGAACGACCTTTTCCTTCACACCATTACCCTGAACATCAATTAATAAGAAACCATCTCCGCTTTCATATCCACTTGAATAGCCGGCACCATATTCCGTTTGGTACTCAGGGAAAGTTGATTTGTCAATGGTTCCAACGGTTAAACCGCTATTAATCGTAATCCCCATGCCTTTACTTTTCCTGCTTTTTGTAGTAATCATAATTACACCATTCGCTCCTCTGGAGCCATAAAGTGCACTTGCTGCAGCTCCCTTAAGCACGTTAACCGATTCTATATCGTCAGGATTAATATCTGCCGCCGCATTTCCATAATCATAACCACCCCTTCCTGTTCTCTGGTTAGCAGAATTATTGTTTGAATTATCGACCGGAACGCCATCAACCACAAATAATGCCTGATTATTCCCTGTTAAAGACTTGTTACCCCTGATTACAACATTGGTTGATCCACCAATTGCATTGCCCTGAATAATCTGCAAACCAGATACTTTACCTGATAAGGCAGAAGCCGCATTCGATGACCTTGTTTGTGTAAGTTCTTCGCCTTTCACCTGCTGCGCTGCATAAGACAAGGTATTTTTCTTCCTAACCTGGCCCAAAGCAGTTACCACAACTTCTTCCAAAGCATTAGCATCTGAAGATAATACTGCATTAATTACATCTGAACTTCCAATGGGTTTGGATTGAGTGGTAAACCCGATTGAGGAGAATACAATAATTTTGGCGTCTTGCGAGACTTTAATGGAGAACTTTCCAGTAGCATTAGTTGAGGTGCCCCCTGTGGCTCCCTGAATTTTTACGCTTACTCCAGGGATTGGCAGTTTGTCTTCTGAAGACGTAACTGTTCCGGTGATAGTTCGCTCCTGTGCCATTGCCGATAGTGCAAAAAACAGCCAGATGAACAAACTCGGTAGAAGTTTTTTCATAATTAAGAAGTAGTTTAGTTAATAATTCACCTAATGTAAGTGTTGAAATTCAGGTTAAAAAACTTTTTTTAATAAATTTTTATTAAAAAGCAATAAAACAAACCAAAAAATCAACTAAATCACTAACAAAAACTACGAATTTTAATAATTATTAAAATAAAATCATAAAAATTATATATTTAATAAAAATTAAAAGCAAAATCATATTTTATTTAAACTTAAAAACAAAAAAAACACATAAAAAATAGATAAAATCAAAAAAACACACACAATAAATTCAATTTTAACTTAAAAAAATAAAATTTTGGCAACAATAAATAAAGAATACAAAATAAAGCAGCGTGCACCAATAAAAACAAACTAAAAAGTTAAAATTCAGCTATTCATATCTAATTATCGACCGATCATAAATGTCCCTTTTAAAAAAATACATGAACAGCCTTAGCGATTATTCATGTATTTATTAATACTGAATTCAATTAATAATCTATTCTGAAGATTTAGAAAGTTTTATTTTTCTATCCTTTGCTGCATTTACCGCAGGGAATAAACACATAGAAATCTAGCCTAAACTCGCTCGTGGGAAGGTGATTCATTTCAGGACTTATTTATAGAAAATGCAAACCACGAAGTAGTACAGGGCAATTGCAAATATGTACTTTTAGCATCTATTGAGGTACTATAGCCGTTGATCAGATGGTTATCTGATATATTTTGTAAGGACAAATGGTCACCATTAAAAAAGATTAATTTATTTCTTCAATTAGCAATGACATAATGAAGACTCAAAAGTCGCTTTATATATTATGCACTAATATCCACAAAAAATTATATTAGAAAACAAAGTTTTCCCACTTTCCCAAAAGTTCCTAAATAGCGGGTCATTAGCCAAATAAACTACCTGGCCACGTCCAAAATCCTGCACGCCAATTAAAAGCCCTGCTTTAAGCTCTTCCTTTGCTTTTTTGCCCACTACTCCTGCCATTAAACTTTTTTCATTAATTAAACCCACATTCCAGCCTTTAACAAATGGCTCATAGATTTTACGATCGGTTTTTAAGCTATAATAGGTTTTACCGAGCCCATAAGAAAACGGGTGACTGGAATCAAGATTGATCTTATATATTGCACCAGGAATAGTCGTTTCAAAATCATCCCTATCTTTGTTCTTAAAAAGAAGTTTACTTGCCTCTGGTTTTTCGTCTTTTTTTACCACAGCTTCCTTCTTTTTAATATCGAAGCCTTTTTTATCCAGCACACCTTCAATGGCATCTTCCATCAAAATCAGTCTGCCTCCTTTATTTAACCAGGCCGTTAAGCCATCGCCAATAAAAGCACTGTAACTTCCATCTGGTAAAATCAGTGTATTTACCTTATTAATGTCGAGGTTATTTAAATCTCTGGCATTAATAATAATAGGCGAAAGATTGAGGTCACGTTCAAGAAAAAACCAGGCTTCACCAAAAGCCAGAGAAGAAACTTCCATACCTGATACAATGGCAATTTTCGGCTGCTTTAATAATGGATAAACATTGGATCCAAAATCTTTACCTTTCTCTACAAAACCACTGCTTACCGCCTGAATAGGTTTATCCAACATTTTTGCAATAAAGGCTATTTTATCTTTCATCCCCTTTATTGTTTTTTCATTTTCTGCTCTCAGTACAATCAGTGTGCCGGCAGGATAATCTTTTCCATTTACCGAAAATGGCTGATCAGCCTGTCTCACTTTCACGTTTTCTTTTTGCAATGCTGTTAAAACCCTAACATCTTCACTTGTTCCCCAGCTAAATAACCAGGCTAGCGGTTTGTCAACTTCGGTATCAACGATTTTAGGCTCCTCAAGCGCTGGAAATTTTCCTTTTATACTTTCTCTACTGGCATACCCCTTTAGTCCATACACATAGGGTAGGGCCCAGGCCGTAATATCGTAAGTATTAGAATCGGTTACAAAGGTTTGTGGTTCTAATAAAACATTAGCCAAAACTGCTCTTGGCTGCTGCATATTTACAATTAAATCATTCCGGGCAATGCTAAAATTTTCTTCTTTCTGGGTATCGTAATCATAACCTCTTCCGTTTTTATCACCGCCAAAGGCAAATTCGACCTTATTTTTAGTTAACAGTTCGGCCAGTTTTTTTAAGCGTGATAAATTGGTCGCTTTTATAATATAACTTTTATAAACACCCGGGCTATTAGCCAATTCCTGCTGGAAATATTTTTTATACTCTTCTAATAATTTCTGATGGTTTAAGGAAGTTACCTCCAGGGTAGACATTCCGGTGGTAAAATGGTGTGCAATACGATCTTTCAAGGTTAAGGTATCGCCATCGTTAGTGACCACAGATAATCCGGCCCTGATGCCACCCTGTTCATAAGTCATACCGATTGCTCCATTATATAATGGATAGGTATCGCCATAAGAGGGATAAAGCAGATCGAAACGTTCTTTGGTAAAATACTGCCAGCCTTCGGCATCGAAGTATTTGGCATTGTTTTTACCTACAACCACCTGGAAACTTTTTTGCCAGGGTGTAATGTTCTGGTGAACCGGTTCTGCTGCCGGCGCAAAATAGTAAGGCTCATTATAACCCTGTTCATGAAAATCAACATGTACCTGCGGCATCCATTGGTTATACAAAGCCAAACGCTGCTGACTTTCAATCTGAGTTTGCCAGGCCCAGTCGCGGTTTAAATCAAAATAATAATGGTTTGGTCTGCCGCCTGGCCAGGGTTCAATGTGCTCCCTTGATGAGGGATCTGAATTAGGTATTTTTCCTACGACACTATTAAAATAATTTACATAACGGTCTCTTCCATCTGGATTTAAGCAAGGATCAATGATTACAATGGTATTTTTTAACCACTCGGCAGCAGGCTTATTAGAACCCGAAACTAAGGTGTAAAGCATCTTCATGGCGGTTTCAGTAGAGTTGGCCTCATTACCATGTACATTATAGCTCAACCAAAGCATAGCTGGTTGATTATTTAGATCGATAGTATTATTGGTGCCTGTTGCCAAAACCAGATTATTACTCCTGATCTGTTCCAGTTTGGATATATTTTCTGGCGAAGATACAATCGCTACCATTAACGGTCTGCCCTCATTGGTTTTACCATATTCAATCAACTTCATATTTTTAGCAGAAGCCGTAGCAGTTTGCCTAAAATAATCGGCTACTTTGTGATGGGGGCTAAAATGCGAACCTAACTGATAACCTAAAAAATCGTCGGGAGATTTTAGCTGTGCCTGCACAAAGAAAACAGTACTGAGGGAGACTAGACAGAACGTTAAGAGTCTTTTCATAAGGAATAATTTTAACTAATGTACTAATTTTGTTTTTTGTTGATGCGAAAGCTTAATTTTACATCATACTTTTTTTTACGATAGGCATGATTACAACCGAAAAACTATACGATTACTACCTTAAAAACCCTGTTATTTCTACCGACACAAGAAACATTACACCCGGTTGTATCTTTTTTGCCTTAAGGGGTGATCTATTTAATGCCAATGAATTTGCCGCCCAGGCCATAGAAAAAGGGGCAGCATTTGCCGTAATTGATGAAGAAAAATACGCAGAAAACGATAACTTTCTATTGGTTGAAGATGTATTAAGCAGCTTACAGGAGCTGGCGCGCCATCACCGCAAACAGCTCAATATTCCGGTTATCGGCTTAACGGGTAGCAATGGAAAAACAACGAGCAAAGAATTGGTAAATGCTGTTTTATCCGAACGGTATAAAACCTTTGCCACCTTGGGTAACTTAAACAATCATATTGGTGTTCCTCTATCGATATTGTCCATTACCGATGATGTACAGGTTGCGGTAATTGAAATGGGGGCCAACCATCAAAAAGAAATAGAATTGCTTTGCACCATCGCTCAACCCACCCATGGCATTATTACCAATGTAGGCATGGCACATTTAGACGGCTTTGGTGGTTTTGAAGGGGTAAAAAAAGGCAAGGCAGAACTTTACGCTTACCTTAAACAGACCAATGGCTATACTTTTATTAATAGGGACAATCCTGATTTACTTAAAATGAGTATAGCAGCAGGCTTAAACAAGCTCATTTATTATGGAACAGAAAACGGCAATACCATTAAAGGGGAACTAAAAAGCAGCGATCCTTTTATCGAAGTAAACTGGACCAATCATGAGACTTCATCCTCAGTAACAACCAATTTAACCGGCAGTTATAATTTTGAAAATATCCTGGCAGCAATCTGCATAGGAGACTTTTTCGACATGAGTCCTGAAGAGATCAATACCGGTTTATCAAAATACCAGCCGAAAAACAATCGTTCGCAACTCACTAAAACTGAAAAAAACACGGTAATCTGCGATTTCTATAATGCCAATCCTAGCAGCATGGCTGCGGCTTTGAAAAACCTCTCCGTAATATCGGCTGATAAAAAGACGGCTATTTTGGGCGACATGTTCGAATTAGGCCCTGAATCACGTGATCAACACGAACTGATCGTAAAACAAGCCAATGAAAGTGGTTTAGATCAAATCATTTTTATCGGGAAGGATTTCCATACATTTAAAGACAGTTTTAAAGGCATATTTTTCGAAACGCCTGCTGAGGCGACTCAATACTTACAAGAAAACTTAGTCCACGATCATTTAGTATTACTCAAAGGCTCGCGGGGAATGAAATTGGAAAGCTTGCTGCAATATTTGTAGGGTAAGGATGCCTAACACGCTTTATTACTCTACCAACAATCCAACATCGCTTACTTCCAAAAGCGGATTATCGCGCATATTCTGCTCAATTTCAATCTCAAATTTGCCATTTCGCGGAAAATGATAGTTGGTTAACATGGGCAGGGTATAACTAAATACATTCCCGGAACCGCTACCCAACCATTCGCCATCATTTTTGGCCAATTTATATTGATAGCGTTTGGTTACTACTTTTTTCCCATCTTTAAAATGAGCCAGGATAAAAATATTGGCATATTTATAATTGGCTGTATGCCTTAACTTAAAATAAATATTATAGGCCTTGGTATTATCTTTAATGTCAAATGTTGTAGAAATATGGTTACGGTAAGTCCACCTGCGGTCGGCAATTTCTATATTGCTATCAACTACACTGTCCTTACAGCCTACAAATAGCGTAACCGTCCATAAAAATGCAAGCAAAATAATTTGCCTTTTATTCAGCAGCAGGTTTATTCTCTGAGCCATTATTATTGTTTCGGCGGTTATTGTTTTTCCTACGGTTATTTCTGTTCTTATTTTTGCTCTGCTCTGGCTTGGTACCTTCTATAATAACATTTCCTTCAGCCTTAACTTCAGGTTTTGGTCCTTGCATTTGCTTCGGTTTGTTATTTTGAGGCTTTGGTCCATTAACATGTTGTGGTTTCGGCACTGCTTGTTGAGCCTTTTGACCCGAATTTTGTTGCGGTTTTGCTCCGCCAGGTTGTTGCTTTCCGCTTTGTTGCGCTTTCTGTACACCCTGTTGAGCCTGCTGAGGTTTGTTATTAGGCCCAGCATTTTTCTCTCCTGCAGGAATTCTTTCTCTCTTATTCTGGTTATTGTTGCGGCTATTTTTCTGGTTGTTGTTTCTGTTCTGGTTATTTTTAGAGCGAGAACGTTCGTCAAGGCGGGTTAAACTATCCTGACCCACTACATTTTCGTAATCGAAAGATTTTTCTACCACAACCGGTGCGGCGATCTGAACGGCTTCTTCTTTTAAGTTAGGTGCTTTTTTACCTGCCTTATTCATCGCCATAATCTCTTTTACACGTGCGGCTTTAACCGGGATCCAGTTTTCGTCACCCTGGTAACTGAACCACATGATTTTTTTGAAAATATCAGTTTTCTGGTGACGGGCATAACCGGCCTCCGTATCCAGGTTTTCAATTCTATCGGGAATATCTTTTAAAGCATCCAGATAAGTATCCAGCTCGTAGTTTAAGCAGCATTTTAATTTACCGCACTGCCCCGCAAGCTTTAAGGTATTTAATGATAAATTTTGATATCTGGCCGCAGCTGTAGATACGGTTTTGAAATTTGTTAACCAGGTAGAGCAGCATAATTCGCGACCGCAGGAACCGATTCCACCTAAACGGCCAGCTTCCTGACGCATTCCGATCTGGCGCATTTCAATCCGGATACGGAAGCTTTCCGCCATCTTTTTAATCAGCTCTCGGAAATCCACACGTCCATCAGCAGTATAAAAGAAAGTAGCTTTCGTTTTATCGGCCTGATAATCCACATCGCTGATTTTCATCTGCAAACGGAGATCGAGTGCCAGTTTACGCGCCTTATGCATGGTTTCCCATTCCATTCCCTTGGCGGCATTCCATTTCTCCACATCAGCTTCGGTAGCTTTACGGTAGATTTTTTTGGTGACCTGATCGAGTGCCGTTTTACGGCGTTTCATCTGGATCCGCACCAGCTCGCCGGTAAGCGAAACATGTCCTACGTCGAAACCACCAGTTGGCCCTTCAACGGCAACAAGTTCTCCAATTTCGAGATAAATGTTATCGCTATTGAGGAAAAACTCTTTACGCGAGCCCTTAAACTTAATTTCTGTAACCTGAAAAGGTTTATAATTAGAAGGCATATCCAAATTAGACAGCCAATCATGAACTTCCATTGTTTGGCAACCACCGGTGCCGCATGAGCCATTACTTTTGCATCCATTAGGGGTGCAACCACCACCTGTTGAACAACTTCCACATCCCATATTAATTGTATATATATTGAGTCCCCGCAGGGAGCGTTTTAAACTTGATAATTTTTACCAATTGTAAAGATACATCTAAAAACAGAATTTTTGGGTTTGCGTTTCTTTCAATATGGTAATGCGCTTTTTCCAACTCGCCAATAATGGCCTCGGCCATAGGTAAGGTAAGCACGTGCATACTCAGTTTTTTGGCAGTTTCGAAGGTTAGCGGAGGCAATTTCACCAATTCTTCGGCACCACTTAAAATTAAACAGCATTCGCGTAAATAATTTACACCATACTTTAAAAAATTCTTCTGGTTTTCTCTTCCCCATTTCGCTGCATCATCCGTAAAGTCGATCAAATCGGGCAATTTATTTCCAAAACCCATCCTTAACCAGGCCGTAAATGTGCCAGAACTGTCGCTCTGTGTATCTGCGGCAAGCGCTTTAGCCTCAATTAAATTTCCATCGGCCAAAAATGAATAATCAATAGCCTGATGCTCCGTTAATCCGCTCGCCTTTAATAAATATCCGGTTACCTCTTCTGATGAAAGTTTTGGGATCTTCACAATCTGCGTTCTGGATAAAATGGTCGTTAAAATCTGATCCTGACTTTGCGCAATTAAAATAAACAGTGTATTTGCAGGCGGTTCTTCAATTAATTTCAACAAGGCGTTCCCGGCTTTATCCAGGTATTCGGGCAGCCACATAATTAAAACCTTTGTTTCGGCTTCGAAGGCTTTATAGCTCAGTTTTTTAATAATATCGTGACATTCAGCGATGTTAATATTGGCCTGTTTATTGGCCGCATCGAGTTTGGAACGCCAAATATCCATATCAAAATAAGGATCCTGCAGTAGCATGCCCCGCCATTCTTCCAGCACATCTACAGCCGTTTTTACACTAGCAGAAGCAAAAAAAGGATAGGAGAAATGCAAATCGGGATGAATTAAACGTTCGTATTTTCTACAGCTCGAACATTCGCCACAACTATCATTTTCACCTTTGTTAAGGCAATTGACGTATTGTGCATAGGCAATAGCCAGTGCTACAGCCCCGGAACCGGCAGGCGACAAAAATAGCTGCGCATGGCTAATCCGGTTTTCCTTAACCGTCTGCACCAATTGTTGCTTCACTCTTTCCTGTCCTATGATTTCTTTAAACTGCATTTGGTGCAAAATAAGAAATAGATATGAGATTCACAGCCTCGGCATCCTGAAGTTGTTTCAGAAGCTGCGTTTTTTAGATTAAAACGACATTTTATTTTTTAGAAAAGCAGGCTCCGGTAGTGCTTTTGTTCTGTTCGGTCCCTTTTTCCGCTATATCCCAAATTGAACTAATTTGGGATGCCGCTGCACCAGGGTTTAGATTGGTTTTGAGGAAGCCTTTTTGCTTGAAAACCGATTTACTAAAAACCTTATCCTTGACTTTTGTTTTTTAACGGCACTAAACGCTTTACGCCCTACCAGGTTTATTTAACTAAATCAGTATTCTTTAGGAACATCAAATAGCGCACTACGCAAATTACCCAAACCGCACCGGTCTGCATTAACTAAACCTGATGGGAGCGGCAGCCCCGAAGCATGAGGGCTAAAGCATACAGCAGGACAGGACATACCCAAGTAACACAGGTTTTGCTTTTCAAAAATAGAAGAAATCAATTTTAAGTCAATAACACGCTGGTTAACAGCATTACTCTTAGGTTTACCTATTATTTCAAAAACCTTACCTTTGAACTTTTTAAAATTAAAAGATGGGCCAACGCTTTGCGCCAACCCCTAACGCTTAACTTATGGCAAGGATCCTCGCATTTGATTATGGAACAAAACGCATCGGTATTGCGGTAACCGATCCTCTGCAAATTATTGCAACAGGCCTGGATACGGTACACCCTAAAGATGTGATCGAATATGTTAAAAAATATATGCTTAATGAGCAAGTTGAGGCCTTTGTACTGGGCGATCCTAAACAAATGGATGGTTCTCCGTCTGATTCGGCACAACATGTAAAAGGTTTTGCCACGCTGTTGAAAAAATCATTTCCCGATATCCCAAGGCATTGGGTTGATGAACGTTTTACTTCTAAACTGGCACATCAGGCCATTATGCAAAGTGGCTTAAAAAAAATGGACAGAAGAGACAAAGACCGGGTTGATACCATTGCCGCAACCATTATTTTACAATATTTTATGGAAAGTAACCGTTTATAACCAACAAATGAGCCTAATAAACGACGATTTACAGGATTTACTAATTACCTACTGCGAGCCTGAAAGCGAATTGCTTCAACACATAGACCGCGAAACCAACCTTAAAGTTTTAATGCCCCGCATGCTTTCTGGCCACTATCAAGGCCGGGTTTTAAGCATGCTCAGCAAAATGGTTGCCCCTAAAAGGATTTTAGAAATTGGCACTTTTACCGGGTACGCTACTTTATGCCTTGCCGAGGGATTAACCAAAGATGGCCTGTTATATACGCTGGATATTAATGAGGAACTGGAAGACATGGTTCGCCGCAACTTCGCCAAATCAGCCTATAATAATCAGATTAATTACATCCTTGGCGATGCTACTACTACCATTTCAAGTTTAGATGAAGTTTTCGACATTGTTTTCATTGATGCAGATAAGAAAAACAACGGCACCTATTATGATCTGATTTTTGACCGTGTTCGCCCGGGCGGAATTATCATTGTTGATAATGTATTATGGAGTGGAAAAGTACTTCAGGAAAAACAGGATAAAGACACCAGAAATATTACTGGCTTTAATGATAAAATAGCTGAAGATGAACGGGTTGAGAAATTAATTTTACCTGTTCGCGATGGTTTGTTTGTGATCAGGAAGAAAGCTTAATATATTATGGTTAATCGGTTAAGTGTTTTAATCGGTTAGTCGTACAGTTAACCAATTAAACAATTTGTACAGTTAACCATGACTAATAAAATCCTTACTTTTTGTGTACTGCTCTTATCAGGAATGATTGCGCAAGCACAAGATACCGATGATTATATTGCCGAACATGCAGCATATGCACAAGGTTTAATGCACGATCATAAAATTCCGGCCAGTGTTATTTTAGCTGTTGCCATACATGAATCTGCTGCTGGCAATAGTAGAATTGCACAGCACCTTAATAACCATTTCGGTGTAAAAGGGCCAAATAACAATGCAGAAATCCATTCTTCATACCGCGATTATGTAAATGCCGACGAATCTTACAGCCACTTTGTAGAAATTATGGAAACCCGGGAGCCTTTTAACAATCTTTTTGGGAAATATGATCAATATGATTACAAGGGATGGACTTACGGTATCCGCCGCTGTGGTTACGCCCATAGCAGAAGCTGGGCCAGCCAGGTAATTGGCTTAATTAAAAAATACGAACTCTATCAATACGATGAGCGTCCAGAGGGGTACGAGGAACCTGTGTATGCAGCTCCTGTTCATCGCAGGGCAAAAAACAGAAGAAAAACAAAGATATATACCGTTAAATCTGGCGATAACCTAAACATAATTGCCAAAAAGAAAGGCACAAACGTTAAAGCCCTTATGCAAAAAAACGGCATTAAAAAGGCAAACTTAAAACCAGGACAGAAGATTAAATATTAGTCTTAAGTCCGTAGTCATGATTCCTAAGTCTAAATTGCAATTTGCAGTTCACAATTAACCAGTTCACCGATTTAAACAATTAAACTTATATGCGTTCATATCACCATTACCTTACCATCGCGGCAATCCTTCTTTTTTTAAGCTCCTGCGGCACCAGAAAATTTTCTAAAAACAATAAAAAGATCGAAAAAGAAGCCAACAAGGCGAATAACAACAATTACAAAAGTTACAATACTTTAAGTTACATCGATGAGTTTAAAGGTGTAGCCATAGAAGAGATGAACTCGGCCGGTATCCCTGCAAGTATTACTTTGGCACAGGGAATCTTAGAATCTGGTAGTGGAAACAGCGATTTAGCCAAGTACGCCAACAACCATTTCGGCATTAAATGCACCTCAGAGTGGAAAGGAAAGAACTATTTCCGTGATGATGACCAGAAAAATGACTGTTTTAGGGTGTATAAAGATGCCCGGGAATCGTTTAGAGACCATTCTGAATTTTTAAAACGTAAACGTTACAGTTTTCTTTTCCAGTTAGACAAAAACGATTACAAGAGCTGGGCGCAGGGATTGAAAACAGCGGGCTATGCAACCAATCCAAGATATCCAGATCTGCTCATCAACACCATCGAAAAATATCAGCTTTACCAATACGATCAACCGGAAAGCGAAAAGCAAAAAATTGCCCGAGAAGATCGTGTCTTTTCAGAAATCAATCAAAATATCCCAAAGGAGAAAGCTAAGTTTACCCCGGTTGAAACGCCACCGGCAGGTGCCAAACCAATTCTGGCAGATGGCACTTATACGGTTGTGAAAGGAGATACCTTATATAATATTGCAAAACGCTTTAATTTAACGGTTGATCAGTTAAAAATGCTGAATGAAATGACTACCGATGCCATTAAGCTTGGTCAGACACTTAAGGTTAAATAATGTTAAGTGCAAACATAGCCAGCAAGATATTTGTAGTTTTGTAACTGAATGAAATTTTTTATTCCCTTTATACTTGTTCTTGGCTTCTCTACGTGGCTTCATGCACAAAATAAACCTGTGCAGGGTATTGTTATTGATAAAGAAACCAAGCAGCGTTTGGCTAAAGTTTATATTTATAACATCCGCACAGGTGATGGCTTATACAACAATACAAAAGGCGAATTCAGCACTTTTGCACTGCCAGGCGATACCTTGGTTGCGGCTCTATCGGGCTATGGTGTAGATACTATTGTTTTTAAGGGACAAACTGCTGCATATTTTCAACTCAGATCGCTCGGTATCAGACTCCGTGACGTAGTTATTCAACAAAAAAGATTGAGCCCGCAGCAGCAATACGAAAAGAATGTTCAGGAATACCGCTACCAAACCATGAAAGGAAGTAGTAAAGATTTATTGAATTTAGGCAACGGTGGTGTTGGCTTAGGTATTGACGCCATTTACAACCTGTTAAGCAGACAAGGGAGAAATGCCCGTCACCTGCAAAAAGTCCTGGAAAAAGATTATCGTGAAGACCTGATCGATTACCGTTTCAATGCCAATCTGGTGAGCCAGGTATTGGGTATAAAAGATGCTGAACTGACCGATTTTATGCAACAATATCGCCCGACCTATCAATTTGTGCTTGATGCCTCAGATTATGCTTTTAATCTTTTTATCAGGAATGCCTATAAAAGCTACAGGTTAAATCCTACAGCGTTAAAATTACCGACATTACCCAAAATAACGATCGATAAGTTGTGAGCATGCCAATTCTGATCGTTAAGAGACTTCCAGCAGCAGGCATGGCCATCTTTCCATTTATCCTGTTAAAATCGGCAAGGCTTAAAAACGATCAGGAGATTATCAATCACGAGAAAATCCATTTGCGTCAACAGCTGGAATTACTTGTGCTTCCCTTTTATATCTTATATATGCTTAATTATTTAATTAACCTGATCATATACAAAAAACACGATCTGGCCTATCGGAATATTGTTTTTGAGAAGGAAGCGTACCGTTATGAAACTGATTTAAATTACCTGAAAAATGGTAATTGGTACGGCTGGATCAAGACAGAGTGAAACTACCATCTCTATTTTGTCTTAATAGGTGTTCTGGTAATCATTTTGTTAAATGCTTTTTATCTCTAAAATTTTTCTTTTTCTTTGTAGGTAATGAAGAACTGTTTAGCTGCCATCATCCTGATTCTAAGTTTCTGCTCTACAAAATTATATGCACAGGAAATTGATACTATTCCGATCAATACAAAAGACCTGAATATCAAGTTAAAACGTAGCCCGTTGCCAAGTAGACAAGGGCCGTTAAACTTTGAACCTGTAAAAATTAAGCCATTGGTAGTAAATGCCAAGATTAATTACTGGAAAACCAGGACTAATATTGGCATCAATGTTAACCAGGCTCAGTTCAGTAATAACTGGAAAGGCGGTGGTACCAACTCTGTGGCAGTTGGGGGGCTTTTAAACTGGAAGGCAGAATACAATAAAGACAGTTATAGTTATGTAAGCGAGCTGGTTTTGCAGTATGGTAAAATCAAAAATAAAGATCAGCTGCAAAAGAAAACGAACGACCGTATTTTCTGGGATAATAAAGCTTCTTTTCAACTCTCCAAAAGCTGGTTTTTCTTCGGATCGTTAAGTTTTGAATCCCAATTTGACAATGGTTACTCTTACAGCGTTACAAACGGACAGGAAACCGCCACGCTTATTTCAAAATTTATGGGACCGGGTTATTTAACAGAATCTATCGGTTTCGAGTATAAACCGGTTAAATATTTTTCTACCCGTATAGGTACAGGTACGGCACGCCAAACTTTTGTGTTGGACGAAAAGCTATTTCTTGATCCTACTAATAATGCCAATCCACCAAAAGCTACTGTTTATGGTGTAGAATATGGCAAAAAAGTACGTAATGAACTGGCTTTCCAGATTGTAAGTGCGTTTGATAAGGATATATTTACCAATACCAATCTTAAAGCACGTTATCAGATGTTCATTCCGTATCAGGATTTTAAAATGAGCAATATTGATCACCGTTTAGATGTTGCATTAACGGCAAAAATTAACCGCTTTATGAACACCAGTTTAACCGGTGTACTCCTGTTTGATAAAGATACAGGTACAAACAAAATACAGGCGAATCAAACTTTAGCACTTGGTTTTGGCTTTACTTTCCCGAGGTAAGTCTAGCCACCAACCTTACCCATTTCCCAATAAGGCATGGTAATAATCTGTCTAAAGCTTACGCCCCTTTGTTTTAGGTAACGCTTAAACTGCTGTACTGATTTTGCCCTGCCTGTTAAATAAAACGTAGCATTTTGCCACATTTCCCAACATAGCGGATGCATATTGTCCATCCAGGTAATGGCATTTTTCGCAGGGGCGTTCAGGTCAGATGGTACGGTATCGATCAATAATTTAAGATGTTCAACTGAATGCAGGTTCTCTTCCTGAAGTTCCAACACCCCGAAATATTCTACATCTTCATCCATTACTTTTTTACCTAGCGATTCGTATAAACCAAGGCTGGTTTCATCGCCAAAAAAGAAATGCTGATTGGATGCTTCATTGTATTTTACCTTTGCCCGGTCTACAATCAGTTTTAAACGGTCCCCTTTTTGGATATTTACGGCCAGATGATGACCGGGTCCTTGCCTGTTCAGATAAAAAATCACCTCACAGGTTTCGTGTCCTTCGTCAAAGCCTGATAATGTATAATGTCTGTACTCGTTGGCATTAACCCTAAACAGCACTTCCATTCCCGGAATAAATTTAGCATCGAAAAAATCGCCTTTAAAGGTAACGCTCTTTAAGTTGCTGCTTAACATTTTGGTTTCTGTAACTTCTACTTGATATATTTTATTGCTGATCACTTTTTCCATTGTGTTGGCCAGCCATGAAGGTAATTTAGGCATCGTATTCTTTTGTTTAGTAACTTTGAACAAAAGTAGTGGTCTAACAAACGCATCTTTTTATACCAAAAGGATTAAAGTTTATATCAAAAGGATTTTATGGCTTTAAACATTTACGATGGTGACGATAAATACTATACTGTTGGCAACAAGTTCGACAATAACGAATTTAATCAGGCACTGGTAACCGAAAGAAGGAACAAATACAGCTTTCCCTTTGGCGATGCAGAGATTGTGGAGATCGCTTTTTCGGGTATTTATATTGTTTACGGTGATATGGTAGTGAAACAGAGCCGCCTGCGCATCAAAGCTTTTGATGAACCTGATCTGGTTGAGCTCCACTTTGCGCTCATCGGCGGGGGCATTATGGAAAATTACCTCACCAATAAACGCCAGGATATTAAAGCAAACCAGCACAACATTATCTATAGTCCAGATTTTGATGGGACGGCAGAGTTTGATACGGGAGGTCCACATAAATTTTTTGAGATAAATTTCGAAAGGGCACGTTTTATTGATTTAACCTGCGAAAGCAGCATCCTGTTAAAGAATTTTGCCGAAAACATCATGAACAGCCGTTCGGTAGAAATTTCATCGGAAACCCTGCCCATTACCCTAGCCATGCATAGCTGCATTAATGATATTATGAACTGCAACTTTACAGGTGGATTAAAACTCTTGTTTCTTCAATCTAAATGTTTGGAACTGCTTGCGCTACAGGCACAAGCTTTTGAAGAGGCGGCTAAAAAAACAAATACCTCTATTAAATCTAATTACGATAAAGAAAGAATTTATTATGCCAGGGAATACCTGCTGGCCAATGCCAATCACCCGCCATCTTTAACCGAACTGTCAAAAATAGCAAGCATAAACGAGTTCAAATTAAAACAGGGCTTTAAAGAAGTATTTAAAAACACTGTTTTTGGTTATTTAAGCGATTATAAACTCCAGAAGGCTAAAGAACTACTAGCAGATGGCAACAAGGACATCAAAATCATTTCGGATGAACTGGGTTATTCTTCAGTACAACATTTCAGCACTGCCTTTAGCAAGAAATTTGGCATAAGCCCGGGGAAAGCCCGTTAGGTTAGTTTCTGGTTTCAAGTGATCGTCACCCTGACCTGTAGTGCAGCGGAAAGCTACGTAGTAAATTTATTTCAGGGTCTTAACTGCAAGAAAGGTGCTGACCACACAGTAGCTACAAGACAATTGAAAACACTACTTCTACTTGTAAAATATATTCAGCATGACGAAAAGGAGTTTAATCTCTCTTCCTTTTTTTCTTAAAGTCTAGATAATCTACATAATACAACACCTTTACCGAAAGGCTATTGTTCTGAGGAGCATTTAAAATCCCGCTTAGGTTTTTGTTGTAACGCTGTGTGTAAAAAGTATCATAAGTTTCGGCCGCATCCTTATACGAAACAGAAAGGGTGCTGCCCGGCGCAAACTGCCAGGTATAAATTAAATCAATATTAAATACGTTATAATTCCTGTCCATTCCGGTTAATGGCACACCATGGTATTTTGTTAAATGCCCATCAGGATTAAGCAGGTAAAATTCCTTATTTCTTCTATCACTCCAATAATGTCTTAATACAACAGTTATTCCCATTAAATTGGTAAAGGTGTATTTGGCATCGAAAGAGTTTTCTACCGTCCGGCGGTCGTATCTCGAAAAAATAGCCTGGTTGCCTTGTGCCGTTACCCAATTTACGTAGTCGTAGTTCGGATTAAAATTCAAGTCTAATCCAAACGCCACCTGATCATTCAGCCTCAGGTTCTGAAAAAAGTAAAAGTTATACTGTTTTCCGCCGAAAAGCTGCTGTTTAAAGTAGCGTACATTTCCGCCAAAATTATAGGCTTTGGCGCGGTTTGGATTTATATAAAGACTGATGCCGTAATTTTCTGGCGCACGGTATAATTGCCCGTTGCGTGCCTCATAAAAGTCATTACCCTTTCTCTCCCAGCTTAAATCCAATTCTGCCGACCATTGATTTTTAAACTGTACCCAGTACCCTGCATTTGTACTTGTTCTTTGATAAACACTTGGTATTGCCCTGCGCGAATAGTTTAAATTAATCCAGCTTTCAAATTGATTATACCATTTGCTAGGTTTATACACGTTATAACCAATGCCTATCCGCTGATCTAAAAAGTTGTTATTGGTAAAGAAACCCATATCTGATGGGTCAAACTTATCATCAGCATATACCTGATTGTAACTCCAGGTAAAGTTGCCGCTCTGCTTACCAAACCGTAATGTATAACTATATCCCGTAGTCGATTCTTCTCCCCTTAAATAACTCATCTTACCACCGCCATTTACGAAATACTTATTGCCTTTATTATTTAGATTGAAAAGCAAAGCACTCACATTGGCATCGTACGCCGTGCCTTGCCTGAGCACGTTGGTGTTGATAAATGTAGCCGAACTATTGTTCTTCAACGACTGATCAAAAACCAAAATATTATAATTGGTAAGTGGTTGCGTTTCTACCATCCGAATGTTCCCCTGAGCATCTTCAACCTCGGTTTCCATGCTACCGGTAACTGCATTAAAAAGGCCAATGCCAAGCCCTTTTGCGGTTCGGCCAGAAATCTTTGTGGCATTTAACACCTTAGCCTCTGTTTGATCTTTTACAATTTTATCCGTGCTGCCTACCTCACTATAATTATAATAAGATGGTATAGAACCAATCCGTTTGGAATAGAAAAGATCGCCTTTGTTAAACAGTTCGGTCCCCTCCGTAAAAAACTGGCGGTTCTCATTAAATTTCACTTCAAAAGGAGTAAGATTTAATATCCGGTTATCAGATTGAACCTGCCCGAAATCGGGTACTAAGGTCATATCCAGTGTAAAACTGTTGTTAATTCCATATTTAACATCCATACCCCCGTTAAACCGTGAGGTGGTATTTTTTACCCCGGGCAAATTAACAGGATAATGGTTTACATAGGCCGAAATGTATGGCGAAAAAGATAATCTTAAAGGTGGTTTAACATCTTTTATTCCTGTCCAAAGTCCTTCCTGGTTAATAAAGCCATTAACTTTAGGGTCTACAAAATTCCAAAAGGTTTGCGTATTACTCCGCTGTATCCTGCGGCTAAAATTCAAACCCCAGTTTTGGATATCCTTACCAGAAAACCGAAGGGCCGAATAAGGAATCTTCATTTCGCAGGTCCAGCCTTTGTCATCAATTTTAACTGCGCTTTCCCATACCGCATTCCAGTTTGCATCTTCATCTCCAACCTGCGAGTATTTGGCATCGAATTGAACGCCTGCTGCCGTAACAAAAAACCCATTTCCATTCATTTTATCATAAAACGGATCAACGATGATCGAAATGAAATCAGCGTTACCAATATTATCCCTCGAAACCAATTCGTGCGAAACGCTGTCAGGATGATCGTACATCCGGGCATAAACATAAATGGCCACATCATCATAAAGCACCTTCATTTCAGTACGCCGATCATGCGTTTCTACCTTTCCTGGATTTGGCCTGATCTGAATAAAATCAGTGGCAATGGGAACATTATTCCAACATACATCATCTAAAACACCATCTATTTTAGGGATTTGAAGCGTTCTTTTCGCCTCCAGTTGACGCTGTTTCGAAATATCCTGAGCTTGAGAAAAAGCCCAAGAAAATACAAAAAGAATAAGGAGATAGCGTTTCATTCGTTTAGCTTAGTTAGGTATAAGACCGCACCTTAACCAGAATGTTGCACCAAAAGAAAAATTTAATATATCTTCCCAAAGTTTTGACTTTGAGGTGCAGCGATTTACAAGCAAAATTTGATACATTTGCCTTTTATTAAAAACAAGTAGCTTTTTGCCCTTTCGCATAAAGCTTTTAGCTTAAAAAAAGATGTTTGATAATTTACAGGACAAGCTAGACAGAGCATTTAAAGTATTAAAAGGTCAAGGCAGTATTACGGAAATCAACGTGGCAGAAACCATGAAAGAAATCCGCAAAGCATTGCTGGATGCCGATGTTAACTATAAAACAGCAAAAGCCTTTACTGATGAGGTGAGACAAAAAGCTTTGGGGCAAAACGTACTTACCGCGGTTTCTCCAGGTCAATTGCTGACTAAGATCATGAACGATGAACTTGCAGCCTTAATGGGTGGCGAAGTTACAGAGTTAGAGACTAAAGCAAACCCTACTATTATTTTAATTGCAGGTTTAAATGGTGCGGGTAAAACCACTTTTGCCGGTAAACTGGCGCTACACTTAAAAGGCAAGGGCAAAAAACCTTTATTGGTAGCAGGCGATATGTACCGCCCGGCAGCTGTAGATCAATTGGAGGTTTTAGGAACTTCTGTTGGTGTGTCTGTTTATGCAAACCGTGCATCAAATGATCCTGTTGGTATCGCTTTAGAAGGTATTGCACACGGTAAACAAAATGGAAATAACGTTATTATTATCGATACCGCCGGTCGTTTAGCGATCGACGAATCGTTAATGAACGAAATATCTGAAGTTAAGGCCAAAACTCAACCACACGAAATTTTATTCGTTGTGGATTCGATGACTGGTCAGGATGCAGTAAACACGGCCAAAGTATTTAACGATCGTTTAGATTTTACTGGCGTTGTGTTAACCAAATTGGATGGCGATACCCGCGGTGGTGCAGCCCTTTCCATTAAATCGGTGGTAAACAAGCCGATTAAATTTATCGGTACCGGCGAGAAAATGGAAGCACTGGATGTTTTCTATCCAGATCGTATGGCATCGCGTATTTTGGGTATGGGTGATGTGGTTTCGCTTGTTGAACGTGCACAAATGCAGTTCGATGAGAAAGAAGCTGCAGAATTGCAGAAGAAAATCCGCAAGAATAAATTTGATTTCAACGATTTCTACAACCAGATTCAGCAGATTAAGAAAATGGGTAACATGAAAGATCTGATGGGTATGATACCAGGTGTAGGCAAGATGATGAAAAATGTCGATATCCAGGATGATGCATTCAAATCAATCGAAGCCATCATCAATTCGATGACACCATTTGAGAAAGAAAACCCGGATAGCATTCAGCAAAGTCGCCGTTTACGTATTGCAAAAGGATCTGGAAGTAAGGTTGAAGAAGTAACCAAACTTATTAAACAGTTTGAAGATATGCGTAAAATGATGAAGCAGTTTTCGAACCCTGCAGCTGCAGCAGCGATGATGAAAGGTATGCCTAAAATGCCATTTGGCAGATAGTTAAGAAGGTTTAGGGTAGAGGGTTTAAGGCATAAGGTTAAAAAAGTAACCTCATGCTGTCCTGAAACTTCGGGATCAGCATCTCCCAAAAATATTCAAATCCTGATCAGTAATGGTCGGGATTTTTTTGTTTTAGGTTTTGGAAATGAGTGTTCAGTTTTCCATAGCAGGGTTCAGTCCTGCTTTCCCTGCTGCCGATAGAAGGAATCGGCATTCGTACAATCAGGTTTATTTAACAAAGGCTGGTAAAACCGATCCGTCAATAGATACCAAAGCTTGATCTTTTTTTAAATAATCTGTATATTAGAATCAATATTCATCCCGAATAATTTACATCCGAATTTATTTAATTAAACCTAAATGCTTGTAAAAACATACGGGAGTGCTGTTTATGGCGTAAATGCACTAACCATAACCATCGAAGTGAATATTAGCGCGGGTACCAAATACTATATGGTAGGCCTACCCGATAATGCGGTAAAAGAAAGTTTGCAAAGGGTGGCCAGTGCCATTAATGTTTCAGGTTTTCGCATGCCTAAGCAGAAAATAGTAGTAAACCTGGCACCTGCCGATATGAAAAAAGAAGGCTCTTCATATGATTTGCCAATTGCCATTGGTATTTTAGCAGCCTCTGGGCAAATCCCTGCCGACGAACTGGAAGATTATTTCATTATGGGGGAACTTTCTTTAGATGGAAGTATCCAGCCCATAAAAGGCGCCCTTCCAATTGCCATCCAAGCACAACAAGACGGCTTTAAAGGTTTCATTTTACCGAAACAAAACGTTCGTGAAGCAGCAATCGTAAATGATTTAGTGGCGTATGGCGTAGAAAACCTGGCGCAGGTAGTCGCTTTCTTTAACAAAAGCGAAGCGCTGGAACAAGTTAAAGTAAATACCAAAGAAGAATTCTTAAAAAACATCAATAATTACGAACACGATTTTGCAGACGTTAAAGGTCAGGAAAATATTAAAAGGGCATTGGAAATTGCAGCTGCGGGTGGTCACAATGTTATTTTAATCGGTCCGCCAGGAGCGGGCAAAACCATGCTGGCTAAGCGCCTGCCAACTATATTACCCCCTTTAAATTTAAACGAGGCTTTAGAAACCACAAAAATCCATTCCGTTGCAGGAAAACTCGCTGCTAGCGATGCTTTAATGACAAGCCGCCCGTACCGCTCTCCACACCATACGATCAGTGACGTTGCGCTGGTAGGCGGGGGAATGAATCCACAACCTGGAGAAATATCACTGGCGCATAATGGCGTTCTATTCTTGGATGAACTGCCAGAATTTAAACGAACCGTTTTAGAGGTAATGCGCCAGCCCCTGGAAGATCGTAAGGTCGCCATTTCAAGGGCAAGGTTTTCGGTAGAATATCCAGCCAGTTTTATGTTGGTCGCCTCCATGAACCCCTGTCCTTGTGGCTTTTATAATCACCCGGAAAAAGATTGTGTTTGTGCACCTGGTGTGGTGCAAAAATACCTAAGCAAAATATCGGGGCCGCTTCTAGACCGGATTGATCTGCATGTAGAAGTAACACCTGTTGATTTTACCGAATTAGCCTCTACTACTGAAACGGAAAGAAGTAACCACATCAGGGATCGGGTAATTAAAGCAAGAGAAATTCAGGACCTTCGTTTTGCAGATAGAGAAGACCTGCATTGCAATGCTCAAATGAGTCCGAAAATGGTACGCAAAGTATGCCAGATCAGCGAAGCCGGAACCCATTTATTAAAAACTGCAATGGAAAGGCTAGGGTTATCGGCCCGTGCCTACGACCGTATTTTAAAAGTAGCCCGAACCATTGCCGATCTATCCAGCAGTGAAAATATAGAGCTTGAACATTTAGCTGAGTCGATCAATTACAGGAGTTTGGATAGAGATGGCTGGGCAGGATAATTCTTTACACAAAGGAGCGCTTTAATTTGTTCTTTATCTTGATAAAGATTAAGTTTATTGATCAGCAAGTATCATATATGAAAAATTTATCTTCTTATTTTTAGCTCATTCCTAATTTATGTTATATGAGAAATATTACAGGCATATTGTTATTGTTAATTTCTGTTCAGTTATTTGCCCAAAGCGATCATCCTCAAATCCCTAAAACCGGCACTAATATAAATGCCTTTGTTCCAAAAGGATGGAAAATAATTTATCGGGCCAAAGGTGATTTAAATAAAGATCATTTACCTGATGAAGCAATCATTATCCAGAATACCAATCCGAAAAATATCATCAAAAACGACGGTATGGGCAGTGATCAACTGAATGTGAATCCCCGCATGCTTTTGGTGCTTTTTAAAACATCCGGCAATTATAGCTTACAGGCCCAAAACACTAATTTTATTCCAACTGAAAATGATGCAGAGAACACTTGCCTCGCCGATCCTTTACAAGAAACCGGTGCCATCAGCATAAAAAACGGAGTGCTCATTTTAAGTTATCAATATTGGTTAAGCTGTGGTTCTTACGGGGTGAGTAATGTCGATTATACATTCAGGTTCCAGAATCAAAAAATGGAACTGATCGGCTTTCAAACGGGAGAATATAGTCGATCTTCAGGAGAAGAAAACATTACCAGTATTAATTTCTCTACCCGAAAAAAAAGTGAAACCTCTGGTGGCAATATGTTTAGCGACAAAACCAACAAACCAAAAACGGTATGGAAAAAGTTTAATTGGGGCAGATTGTTTACACTTGATGAAATGACGGAAGAACTTACCCAAAAATTTTCAGAAATTTAACGCCAATCTATTACAAGATGCCAAACAAGTACAGGATATTTTTGCTATGCTTTATATTTATCTCCAGCCATTCGTTTGCGCAAAAAATATTCCATCAGCCTAATGCAAAAGGCACATGGCAATACGTTTGTCCATTTAAAGATAAAAGCTATGTACTGGCAATACAATACTTAATGGTTGATAAAGAACTGTCCAAGGCCAATATTTATTTCGGTAAAAGCGGAAAAACAGCTGACAAAATTTTCTGGAAAGAAAATCGTGATATGCGCCACATTACTGACAATATCACTTACGAAGACTATAACAACGACGGTATAAAAGATCTGTTAATTTTCGAAGATACAGGTGGCAGAGGAGGAAACTCGTATTACAATCTTTATCTTGTTAATTCCCAAAACCATACCTTAACCAAGGTTAAAGATTTCGATAAAATTGTTAACCCCAACTACAACAAAAAATACAAAGTGATTGTGAGTTATGGTTTAACAGGTACTAATTATTATCAGTTGTATAGACTTAATAAAAAACAAATACCTTATAAAATCGGCGAGCCTTTCGACGATACGGAAAATTTAGATCTGGATAAAAATATTGACGCAATTTTAAAAAAACAACAACCCAAAACCAACAGATCAAAGAGATAAACAATTAACCTGTCAATAATGAACATCTAAAAATCATCAAGCTTGCTTTTATTTTGAGTGTTATTATAAACTTAGGCACCAGACTAATCAGGCGATTCATTCCAATGAACGAGATCCAAATTGAACAAGTTCCTTTAAACTAAACAGTTTTGATTCGCTAAATAAATCATCCAGCCTTTGAAAATGGATCATTAAAATAGCTAACACCAAAAGAAGAGAAAATCTTAATAACAACCTAAACTACAGTCACTTAAAAAATAGATTTAATAGATTTTCTTACTAATCATCTATCTTATTTACCAATCACATTTTTGTTTGGCATAGTCATTGTCATAGTACTGTTACAATTATTACCTATTTAAAATTAAAAAAGTGAAAGAGATGAAAAAAACAGTCCAAATTTTCAGCATGCTTTTAATAGCATTAACCGTAATGGTATCGTGTAAAAAAGATACCGATCCAGCAGATCGCGATTTCTTTGTTGGCACTTACAAAGGATCAGTTTCTTACCGTAGTGGCGAAAATACAATTACCAGCAGCGATGGAAAAGTAACCGTGAGCAAAGTTGGTGAAACCTATAATTTTTACTTTGGAAATAACATTCCTGATATTACCGGCGTAAAATTTGAAAAAAAAGGAGATAACAGCTATGTAAGTATTGGTTCAGGCTTAACGGGTATTAGCATTGATGCTAGTAATCTAACGATAAGAGTAGTCAAAGATAGTCAATTCTGGACTGCAGATTGTACCAGATAAAAAAGAATGATTTAAATTGAGGCTCGGTTCGTAACCGGGCCTTATTTTTTGCTCCAACTTTTATTCTGAAATCAGAAAAAAGTTTCATGCTTAATTTAGCTAAATTTATAGCATGAGTTTTGAATTAAAAACACACCTTGAAGAAATCATTTCCCTTACCGATCAGGAGTTTGAGCATATAGTATCACATTTCAAACCTAAAACACTTAAAAAGCATCAGTATCTCATCCAGGAAGACGAATTTGTCAATCATATTTATTTTGTAGTTAAAGGTTTATTAAAGGCCACTTTTACAGATGCCAATGGTAAAGAATATATTATCCAGTTTGCAATGGAAAACTGGTGGCTTTCCGATTTCAGGGCTTTTTATGGCCATGTTAAATCGATTACCAACATCAGTTGCTTGGAAAACTCCGAACTACTCTCCATCAGCAAAGATAACTTAGATCAACTATGCCGAGAAAGTCATAAAATGGAACATTTTTTCAGGATTAAAAACAGTTTAGGTTATGTAGGTTTACAACAAAGGGTTTTATCGCTTTTAACCACCAACCCAAAAGAGCGCTTTGAACAACTCGCTCAACAATATCCGCAATTGATGCAACGGCTTTCTAAAACAATAATTGCAGCTTACCTGGGGATTTCAAGAGAAACCTTAAGCAGACTTTCCACAAAAACGTGATTTCGCGCACAATAAATCTGTGATGGAAGTCCTTTGTTACCAAAACCAACAGGGTTAAATTTGTGGTACACTTAACATAAAAAGAATATGAATAAGAAAGTTTTATTCGTGCTAACAAGCCACGATGAATTAGGAAATACAGGTTTAAAAACAGGTTTTTGGTCAGAAGAATTGGCAGCGCCATATTATGCCTTAGCCGACAAAGATATTAATATTGTACTGGCCTCTCCAAAAGGTGGCCAGCCTCCAATAGACCCTAAAAGTGAAGACCCTTCTTTTCAAACCGAAACAACGAAAAGAATGGACAAAGACGCAATTCTTTTAGATAAATTGAAAAATACCACCCCATTGGCCGATATAAAGATGGATGATTATGATGCCGTTTTTTATCCTGGAGGCCACGGACCACTTTGGGATTTGGCAGAAAGCACAACTTCACAACAGCTCATTACCAAATTCTATACCGCTAACAAACCTGTTGCCTTTGTATGTCATGCTCCCGGAGTACTCAAAGATGTTAAGGTGAATGGTGAATATCTGGTAAACGGAAAAAATGTAACTGGGTTTACCAATACCGAAGAAGAAGCGGTACAACTAACAAATGTAGTCCCTTTTTTAGTAGAGGATATGTTAATAAAAAATGGTGGAAATTACAGTAAGATAGCCGACTGGAACCCGTATGCGGTAGTTGATGGCTTATTGATTACCGGCCAAAACCCTGCATCATCAGAAAAAGTTGCAGAAGAACTGTTGAAGCTTCTTGCCTAAATTTAAATCCTCAACAGAGATTGGTTTTTCCCATCCCTGTTGAGGATTCCTTATTATAGCTCGTCTTCTTCCTTGTCTTCAGGTTCAGGTACATAATTTTCAATGGCCTGCCCAATGGCATTCACTTCTTCATCTTCCTCAAAAATTGGAAGTTCGGTTTTATAGTCCATTTTTAACCAGATCGATGAAGTATCCTTCTGAATCTGAATGTATTCTTTTCCATCTTTAAAAATGGTGTATGAATCATTTCCTTCCGGAAAAACTGAATAGTTAATTGGTCCTATCTCTATATCAAAAGGTTCTTGCATGTGGATATTTTTCTTCAAAGATAAATAATCTTTCTTTGGGTTAGGCACGACTACATATAAGACATTCTTATCTTTATGGTATAATTTACGATATGGATTTTTCTAAAGCAGATAACAAAGTTGCCCGAAAATTATTTGAAGTAGCTTTACAACGGGAATTAAAAAAAGAAATGCAGTCATTCTCCGAAATACTAAACGACTGGAAAACACAGCAACCTGAAGACAATAGAGACGATTATTATAAAATATTTACTGCCGTAAAAGATTTCGATAAACACATTGCCAGAAGATATGACGGACTTAGAAATTCGTGGTTTTTCGACACCATTATAGCCATGCTTTTAGACAAAACACTTTTACAACCCGATTTAGCTGATTTTTCTGATGAAGCAAAAAGCGAAATATTGAGGATACTTAAATTTAGAGAAGCCGATTAACTATAATTAAAAAATTACGCCTGATTGTTTAAAAATCCCATCATTTATACTACTTTACGGCTAAAGATTTTACGCGATAGATAAGAAGATGAAGTTAACATTTTGGGGCGCAGCGCAACAAGTAACCGGCAGTATGCACCTGCTCGAAATTGGTCATTATAAAATACTGATAGATTGCGGATTAGATTACGAGAAAGAAACCTACCAGGAAGAAAACCAACAATTCCCCTTCGATCCGGCCAGCATAAACCTGGTAATTTTAACCCATGCGCATATTGATCACTCTGGTAACTTACCAACGCTGGTTAGAATGGGTTTTGAGGGTCAGGTACTTTGTACACCACCAACTGCCGATCTTACCTCGATATTATTATTCGATTCTGTTGAACTTTTTTTAAGAAAGGCTGGTCGAAAACCAAGAACTAAACGTGGTAACTTCAGCGGACCAAAGCCGCTGTACCTGCACAAACATGTGATGGATACCATCGATCGTTTTGTAACGATTGCTTTTAACAAGCCTTTTAAGATCAATGGTGATATTAGCTTAACCTTTGTGCCAGTTGGCCACTTACTGGGGGCTGCAGCAGCTGTTTTAACCATAAACGATGAGGGTATAGAAAAGAAAATCGCTTTTACCGGCGATATCGGAAGAGAGAACTATCCGGTATTGGTTAATCCAGAGCCTTTGCCAGAGGTAGACTATGTGGTAAGCGAAGCAACTTACGGGGGCAGAGTACATACCAAAGACCAAACACTTGAAGAACGCTTGGTTCAGGAAATTACAGAAGCCTGCATAAAAAGTCCCGGACGATTAATTATTCCGGCATTTAGTATTGGCCGTACGCAATCGCTCGTATTTGCGCTTAACCAGATTTTTACCAAAAAACTGCTGCCACCAATCCAGATTTTTGTAGATAGCCCCATGGCCATCCAGGCGACTGAGGTTTACCGCAAACACCACAATCTGGTCAGTCAGGAAGCGAAAGACTTTTACCAAACCATGGGTGATGAATTTGATTTTGAACACCTCGCTTATGTTCAAACCATGAAAGAAAGTAAAGATGTTTCCAATTATTTTGACCCCTGTATCATTATTTCCTCTGCAGGTATGTTAGAAGGCGGAAGGATTCAGGATCACCTGTATTACAACATCCAGAATTATTACTGCACTATTCTTTTTATCGGTTATTGTGCCAAAGGGACGCTTGGATATAAATTGTTAAGTGGAGCACCCATTGTGCGTATTAAAGACCGCGAAATGATGGTTTATGCCACCATCCGCCAAACAGACCTACTGAGTGGCCATGGCGATCATAACGATTTAGTAAAAGCAATTAAACAAACAGGCCAACCCAAAAAAGTATTCCTCGTGCATGGTGAAGATAAAAGCCTGCAAAGTCTATCGCTGGCTCTGCAAGAAGATGGTTTTAATGTAGAAGTGCCTGAAAGGGGAGCGGTTTTTGAATTGTAGTTTATTTATTTTGTTTTCCCAGTATATAAAGTCGTCTCGACTGTAACGCAGTGGAATGCCCGTCTGTAAGGACAGACCTGCCCGTACAGGCGGGAGAGATTTATCTAGCATGAAAGACCCTGAAACGAGTTCAGGGTGACGACATTCTGGATAGATTTAGTTACATAACACCCTACTCAAAATGATGATAATATGAGACGCACCTACTGGCTGTCATTCACCCTTTCCATGATCCCTCTTACATTTTCAATCATTAGCCCCTCACTTGCCCATTTCCCCTAACAACCCACTTATAACTGGTTAATTCTTCCAATCCCATTGGTCCCCGGGCATGAAGTTTTTGGGTGCTGATCCCGATTTCGGCACCAAGGCCAAATTGTGCACCGTCTGTAAAACCAGTAGAGGCGTTGGCATACACCGCAGCGGCATCTACTTCATTTAAAAACTGAGCGATATGAGTAGCATTTTCCGAAATAATGGCTTCACTATGTTTAGAACTATAATTGGCAATGTGGCTCAATGCTTCAGCCAAATCCGTTACCACTTTAACAGCCAGCTTTAATGATAAAAACTCTGTTCCAAAATGCTCAGGAGTCGCTTTATTTAATAGCTGTGGTGGGTAAGAAGACTGTAATATCTCATAGCTTTTTTCATCTGCAAACAATTCTACATTTCCATCTGCTAAAGGCGCTAAAAGTGCGGGTAAATCATTTAATCTGCTTTCGTTAACAAGCACACAGTCTAACGAGTTACAAACACTTACCCTCCTGGTTTTAGCATTAAAAATAATCGCTTTGCCTTTCTCTAAATCACCCGTTTCGTCAAAATAGGTATGTACGATTCCTGCTCCGGTCTCAATAACAGGGATTTTACTGTTTTCACGAACATAATGAATTAATGATTGACTTCCCCTCGGAATCAGCACATCAACAAATCCCCTTGCATTTAGCAAAGCTTCGGTTGCGGCTCTTTCTGCAGGCAATAAGGTTAGCACATCACGATTAATTTTATGGTTATCCAATACCTCATGTATTACTTTTGCAATGACCAGGTTAGAAAACTCAGCATCACTGCCGCCTTTTAATACCGCAACATTTCCGGTTTTAAAGCAAAGCGAAAATACATCCGCTGTAACATTTGGGCGGGCTTCATAAATTACACCCACAACACCTAAAGGCACACTAACCTTTTGGATGTGAAGCTGGTTATCTAATATTTTATCAGAAAGAACTTTACCTAATGGACTGTTTAAGCTTGCAACATTTTTGAGATCATTAGCTATATCCGCAATACGTGCCGCGCTTAGCTTCAACCTGTCATACTTAGGATCTTCAACGCGCATTTTAGCTAAATCCTTCGCGTTTTCAGTAAGAATTTCGGCTGTATGAGCCACTAGAGCTTCAGCCAGATCCCTTAAAACAGCATCTGTTGTTTCTTTGCCCAAACTAATCAAAGTACGACTAGCTTGCTTTGCTTTTTCGAAGTATTGTTGATAATCCATTTTTTTCTTTTTTACCACAGAGGTCACGGGGTTTTCACAGAGAAAAAGAGAGAATTTAATCACCTCTGTGCCGCTCTGTGATTTTTTCTCTGTGGGCTCCGTGGTTAACCCAACTAAATAGCCGAGTAAAAATAATCGTAATGCACCAGTGCTTTTTGCTTTTTCTGTCCGATGCGTTCTCTAGCTTTATCAGAACCATATTCTGCAATACCTAATCCAATCAGGTTGTTATTTTCATCGATAATTTTAATAATATCACCCTTTAAAAAGTCTGTTTGGATTTCAATAATTCCTACAGGCAATAAACTGGTTGCTTTGCCTGATGTCAATACCGTTTTGGCACCATCATTTAATTTAACCACGCCAGTTGCAGCAGTTTCAGAATGGGCAATCCATTTTTTCTTGCCTGATTTGCTTTTTTCAGGAACAAAGCGCGTGTGTACCAGTTCATGGTTTAATAGCGAAGTCAGTACATCAGCTGTTGTTCCGTTGGCAATATGAACCGTTATGCCCAGTTTAGCTACCTTTTGTGCCATGGTCGATTTGGTAATCATCCCTCCTCGGCCAAATTGCGATTTACCGGTTTGAATAAAAGAGGCCAGGTTAGCAACCGAACCACTAATTTCCTCAATAACAGCTGAACCTTCTACTTTTGGATCGCCATTATAAATGCCATTTACATTCGATAAAATAATCAAAGCATCGGCATTTAACATAGAGGCAATTAGTCCAGCCAGTTCGTCATTATCGGTAAACATCAGCTCAGTAACCGAAACGACGTCATTTTCATTCACTACTGGGATTACCTCGTTCTGAAGCAGAATCTGCAGGCAGTTTTTCATATTCAGATAATGCGCCCGGTCGCGAAAATCCTCCTTGGTAACCAAAACCTGGGCGCATTGTATAGCATGTGTTGCAAAAAAATTGGAGTAAGTATTAATCAGTTTCACCTGCCCGATAGCCGCTAGTAGCTGTCGGGTAGTTACGGCATCTTGTCTCTCAGATACCTTGATCAAGCTTCTGCCTGATGCTACTGCACCTGAAGACACCAAAATTACTTCAATACCCTGCTTTTTAATGTCGGCCAATTGATTTACGAGGTGTTTAATCCTCGCTTCATCAGGCAAGCCATTCGCCTGCGTGATTACATTAGAACCGACTTTAACAACTATCTTTTTGTAACCTAATTTCATTATAATTTCAAACCGTTTGGATGTGGCAATTTAACATCAATTTTTCTAATTCGGATGATTATCTATAGGCGTCCTGGATTTTTACCAAAATGATAATTAGTGAGAGTCTTAAGTCTGAAGTCCCAAGTTGTGAGTCTATTATGCGAAATAAATAATCAGTGCTTTCTTCTGCGCAATGCTAACAAATGACTAATGAACCATTGCGTTTGAAGCTGGACTTTTGGAAATGGAGCCAATTAAACGATTTAAACAATCAATCCCTAGTCCGAAGTTAGCGGATTTAGGTCGGGGATCTCGACGACTAACACAGTTAACCGCTTTAAACAATTAACCAGTTAACCGCTAATGGCTAATGAACTATTGAACTAAATTATTAAATTGCAGTTGATCCTAAATCAAACCGCTATGAAACGTATCTTACCCGGCCTGATGTTGCTTAGTGCAATTACAGCCTGTAATCACCCTCAAAAGAAAGAAATGAAAGCAATAAAGTGGCCTGATGCCAAAGCTCCGGTAGCAGAAATTATTCCACATAAAAGAGTAACACATGGCGATACCGTAGTAGATAACTACTATTGGATGATCGATTATTTTAAAAAGGGTCCCGATAGTACCAGAGTTGTGAATTATCTGAAAGCAGAAAATGCTTACCTGGATACCATGATGAAAAGTACCGAAAAGTTTCAGGCCGACCTGTTTAAGGAAATGAAAGGCCGGATTAAAGAAAAAGACGAATCCGTTCCGGTTTTTAGAAATGGGTACTATTATTACTCACGTACAGAAGATGGTCAGCAATATTTTAAATATTGCCGCAAAAAAGGAAGTTTATCTGCTCCGGAAGAAATTTTGCTGGATGTAGATCAACTGGCAAAAGGCCATTCCTATTACAGTGCAACCGGATTTAGTGTGAGTCCCGATAATAAACTTTTAGCTTTTGGGGTCGATCAGGTTTCGCGCAGGCAGTACACCATTAACGTTAAAAATTTAGAAACCGGAGAGATTTTAAAAGATGCCATTACCAATACAGAAGGTGGAGTGGCCTGGGCCAATGATAATAAAACGTTCTTTTATACGTCGAAAAACCCAGTTACTTTGTTGAGTGAAAAAATAAAAAAACACGTACTCGGTGCAGATGCCAAAACGGATGCTGTGGTTTACAATGAGAAAGATAATACGAACTACATCGGCGTAGGCAAATCGAAAAACGGCAGATATATTTTTATCGCTTCACAGGGAACTTTAACTGCAGAATATAAAATGATTGATGCCGACCATCCGGAGAGCCCTTTTAAAGTTTTTGCGGCCCGCTCAAAAGATGTTTTGTATGATGTAATGCCTGTTGATGGCAAGTTCCTGATCTTAACCAACTGGAATGCTAAAAATTTCCGTTTAATGGAATGTCCGTTGGATAAAACCGAAAAAGAAAACTGGAAAGAAGTGATTCCGCACCGTGCTGATGTTTTATTGGAAAGTGTGGAAGAATTTAAAGATTTTACTGTTTTATCTGAGCGCAAAAACGGATTAACCGAATTGCGTGTACTAAAAAAAGACAAAAGCGATTATTACCTCAAATTTGATGAACCTGTGTATGATGTAGGCGTTGGCGCAAATCCAGAATACAACAGCACTACCTTGCGTTACAATTATACATCATTAACTACACCCAGCTCGGTTTACGATTATAACCTCATCAGGAAAGACCAGCAACTAATGAAACAACAGGAGGTTTTGGGGGGTTATAATCCAAAAGATTATGTTACTGAACGTGTTTTTGCAACCGCAAAAGATGGTACCAAAGTGCCCATTGCGCTGGTTTACAAAAAGGGCTTCGAAAAGAATGGTGAATCGCCATTGTTGCTTTATGGTTATGGCTCTTATGGTTCAAATTCGGATGTTTATTTCTCTTCTCCCCGTTTAAGTTTGCTAGATCGGGGATTTGTATTTGCTATCGCCAATATTCGTGGTGGACAGGAAATGGGCCGCCAATGGTACGAAGATGGAAAGCTGATGAAAAAGAAAAACACGTTTACTGATTTTATTGCAGCAGGGGAGTATTTAATCGAACAGAAATATACCTCAAAAGGGCATTTATATGGTCATGGAGGCAGTGCAGGCGGTTTATTAATGGGTGCTGTAGCCAACATGGCGCCCGATTTATGGAACGGCCTTATTGCTGATGTGCCCTTTGTAGATGTAATTAATACGATGCTGGATGAAAGCATTCCGCTTACTACAAACGAATTTGATGAATGGGGCAATCCAAAACAAAAAGCAGCTTACGATTACATGAAAAGCTATTCTCCTTATGAAAATATTGAGAAAAAAGCTTACCCAAATATGTTAGTCACTACAGGATTACACGATAGCCAGGTGCAGTATTTCGAGCCTGCAAAATGGGTCGCTAAATTAAGAGCCACCAAAACCGACAAAAATGTACTGCTGCTCAAAACTAATATGGAATTTGGCCATGGAGGTGCGTCAGGCCGTTTTGATTATTTGAAAGATGTGTCTTTACGATGGGCATTTTTATTCTCGCTGGAGGGAATAACGAAATAATTTTCCATAAATCCGTCATTTCGAGCGGAGTGCAACGCAGTCGAGAAATCTAATTAAGCAGATCTCTCTCCCGAACGTTCGGGACTGCGCTTCAGTCGAGATGACGGAACTTTTTCAATAATAATACCAATACTATCCCAACATGAACAATCAACTCAAAACGATACAAATCATTCATCTTGCGCTGTGCTCAAGCGTATTACTTTTTGCATTGGTAACGATATTTCTCAACCGCGAAATCATGTTTTTCGATGCCGATCCTAAAACCACTGCTCCTTTTAACCCGATTTTTCCGGTCATGGGATTAATCACCCTATCAGCAAGCATCTTTTTCTACCGGAATTTAATCGCTAAAATTGATAAAACGGCTTCCGATAATGTCAAAATCAATATGTACCAAAGTGCATTTATCATTAGTTCAGCTTTACTGGAAGGTGGGGCCCTTTTCAATATTGTTGGTTTCTTTATGACACGTAATTCGTTCTTTTTGATTTTCGGGGCGGCTAATTTTATATTTTTGGTACTGAAACGGCCAACTAAAGATAAATTGATTTCCACTTTACAATTGCAACATCCAGATTCAGGGTCTTTATAAGCAATTAGCCTTATCTTTGCCCCTCAATGGAATACAATGTTCACACTTTGCCGAACGGCATTCGCTTATTACACGTGCCCGCGGCCTCTGCCATATCTCACGCATGCATCATCGTTAATACAGGATCCAGAGATGAGCCTGAAGGCAAAGCAGGTTTAGCGCACTTTATTGAGCATTTAATTTTTAAGCGTACCGAAAAACGGAGCACCAACCAGATTTTAAATCGTTTAGAAAGTGTTGGGGCAGATTTAAATGCCTATACCACTAAAGAGTATACCTGCGTACATGCTTCTTTTTTAAATCCTTATTTAGATAGGACCTTAGATCTTTTCAACGATATTCTATTCCATTCAACTTTTCCGGAAGAGGAGATGGATAAAGAGAAAAGTGTAATTCTGGATGAAATTTCTTCTTATCTGGATCAACCAGAAGAAGCCATTAATGATGATTTTGAAGATATGCTTTTTGCCGGCCATGCTTTAGGCAATAACATTTTGGGAACAACCAAAACCGTTCAGCAATTTACCCGCGGGGATGTAATCAACTTCATAAAGGCCAACTACCGCACAAATGAAATTGTAGTAGCTGTTTTAGGCAATTATACTTTAAATAAAGTTGTAAGCAAAGGAAGCAAACATTTTGCCGATGTTGAGGAGAATAACCCAAATAAAACGAGGGTTAAACCAACTATACTTCCACCAGGCAATACCACCATTTACAAACCAATTATGCAGGCACACTGCATTTTGGGCACACAGGCATATTCCACACACCAAACACAGAAAGTTCCTTTAATGTTGTTGAATAATTACTTTGGCGGCAATGGAATGAGCTCGGTATTAAATCTGCAGATCAGGGAGAAATACGGGATTGCTTATACCATCGAATCCAACTTTTCACCACTAAGTGATACCGGTATCTTTTCTATTTATTTCGGAACAGATAAAGAAAAACAGGCTAAAGCACTATCTTTAATTTTCAAGGAAATCAAAAAGCTTAGAGATCGTCCTCTAAATGATTTACAGCTTCAGAAGGCCAAAAACAAGTTTATCGGACAGATTGCTTTGGGAGAAGAAAACAGGATCGGTTTAATCATTTCAATGGCAAAAAGTCTGATTGATCACAATAAAATAGATTCTTTAGATACCGTTTTTGAGAAAATAGATGCAGTTACTACTACACAAATGGCCGATGTTACCCATGAAATTTTAGATATTGAACAACTGAATATCTTTACTTTCTGTCCAATAGAGGAATAATTGTTATTTTTGTAAAAAAATGCGATTTGCATCGCTTGACTTTTTTCGTCATTGCGAGGCACGACATAAAATACAATACAATGAAATTACCAATAGTAGCTTACGGCGATCCGGTTTTAAAAAAGGTTTGCACCGATATTGATAAAGATTATCCGGAATTAGAAAAATTAATCAGCGATATGTTCGACACCATGTATTACGCCAATGGTGTGGGCCTGGCTGCGCCGCAGATTGGTTTGCCGATCCGTTTGTTTATTGTAGATACCGGTGAAGATGAAGACGGAAACCCTGGCTATAAAAAAGTGTTTATCAATGCCGAAATCTTGGAAGAAACAGGTGAAGCCTGGAGCTTTAACGAAGGCTGCTTAAGTATTCCAGATATTCGCGAAAATATTATGCGTAAACCCAATATCAAAATTAGCTATTTTGATGAAAACTGGGTAGCGCATACCGATGAGGTTGATGGAATGCCTGCACGTGTAATCCAGCATGAATACGATCATATTGAAGGCAAATTATTTACTGATAAAGTAAGTGTTTTGCGTAAAACCATGCTTAAAAGCAAATTGGATGCCATTTCAAAAGGAAATATCCAAACAGATTACAAAATGAAGTTTCCGAACAAGAGCAAAAAAAGATAGGTTTTGATGGAAGATGTAAGAGGGAAAATGGAAACGTTTTCCCTTTTTTTGTCCTTGCTTTCCCTCATCAATTTGTTGCTTTCCGTCATCCTGAACTTCCGCCCGGCCAGTCGGACGGGTGTTTCAGGATCTTTTTAGATATGATTCACTGCGCTTATCCTTTAATATAGTTACATTTCAATCTTAAAAACAGCATTCAGTGCTTTTCGGCACGCATTACAATCAGATTTAAAGCCAATAGATACAATTAAACTGCAAAATCCGATCATGCCTAATGCGAATAAGGAGCCAAATGCCAGCTTGGGTTCTTGATTTTTTATCGCACCAGAAATAAACATCAAAAAAAACATCGCTGCGAATGAGCACCAAAGCATTAAAAATCCTTTTACAAAGGGCATTAAACTTAGCCTAATGGCTATTTTACAACCACTACTTTCTGCAAATATCTCTCCTGAAATTTCTGCCTGAAACGAGTTTCTATACGATAAGTTTCTTGAGATATTAAATCTAGAACCGTTGATATATCCTTTGAATGGTACATGATCTGGATTTCCGAAAATGAAATATAGAGGACGCTTTGGATCCTTTAGCAATGCGCCTGATAAATTATCCCAGGCTTCATGAGCTGAAATATCAGCGTGTAATACGAATGATTGAGAGGGAAAAAGTTTCATTCCTGATACGTTAAAATCTGAATGATGATATGATTATTAATTAAAACGGTCAGGTGCCCAAAGACTAAAGACTCCTGACTAATTCGTCCTGCTCTTATCGCCATCAAAGATCTGCTGCATCAGCTTACCCCAGGCGAAAGGATTAAGTAGTGGATTGGTTTGCACCATATTTTTATTGATCATCCTGTCAAAATTATAGCGGTAATTCTGACTGCCGATTTCCTGTCCGTCGCGCGGTAGCGTCTGAATCATACCATCGATTGATGAACGCGAAAGATTCTTTTTTGCAATAGCCATATCATCATCCGCCAGTTTCATTGATAAAAACTCACGGGTAAATTCTTCTGTAGTAGCCCAGGGGAAAACGCGCACCGAGGGTAAATCGATCACATTCGCTTTCAATTTAACCATAATGGTGTACTTACTATCCGGCGTACTTTCCGGAATCACCGTAGAAAACTTCTTATAACCAATGGCTGTAAATAAAATCGTATCACCAGGATTAACAATAAAAGTAAAATATCCCCTGTAATCGGCACCAACCCTTTTACTCCTGGCAGAAAGATTGGTGATGGTAACATATGGTATTACGTTTGAACTGTCGATATCGGTAATAATCCCGGAAAATTGAATCAGTTTATCCTGAGCCGGCTTTTGTTGTGCAAAAGCGGTTACAGAAAAAATAAGGCAAATCAGGATAATACAATATCTCATTAAGACAAAAGTAATTTTATTAATAAAACTTCCTTGTTAAATATTGTTAAAGCTTATTCTTGTTCGGCCATGTTAACGGCAACTACTGAAGTAATCTGCGGAACAGCTTTCATAATGGCTTGTTCGATACCAGATTTCATAGTCATAAAACTCATTGGGCAAGAACCGCAGTTGCCTAAAAGCTTAAGCTTTACTGTTCCTTCTGCTGTAATTTCTTCAACAGAAACATCCCCTCCATCAGCCTTTAAATACGGCCTGATAGTTTCCAATGCCTGTTCTACTTCTTCTGTTAAATTCATTATATATATTTTAATTTATAAAAATAGTAATTTTTTAGCAATTCACCATTTGTGCATTGTTGATGGATATTTGTTGCGCAATTTTACTGGCAATATCTCCAAATACAACATCCAATAACGGGTTTTGATTTAGCGCTACAGGTTTTCCCTTATCCCCAGCTTCAGAAATACTCTGGATGATTGGAATTTCACCTAAAAAAGGCACATCAAAACGCGCAGCAAGCTCGGTACCGCCACCTTTTCCAAAGATATAATATTTGTTCTCCGGCAATTCAGCTGGGGTAAAATAAGACATGTTTTCTATCACACCTAAAATAGGGATATTAATTCCCGGCATTCTGAACATCGCCAAACCTTTGTGCGTATCAGCCAGCGCAACCTGCTGGGGTGTAGTAACTACAACCGCTCCGGAGATTGGGAAACTTTGCGTAATAGTAATATGGATATCGCCCGTTCCCGGTGGAAGATCTACGATCAGATAATCCAGTTCTCCCCAATTGGTATCGTTAAACAATTGTTTAACCCCATTTGATGCCATGGGTCCACGCCAGGGCACTGGTTGTCCCGGATCTGCAAAAAAACCAAGCGATAGCAACTTAATGCCATATTTTTCGATAGGTAAAATCTTGGTCTTTCCATCAGCTGTTTCTTCGGCACCTGGCTTTGCATCAACCAGATCGAACATGGTTGGTACCGATGGGCCATAAATATCGGCATCAATAAGGCCAACTTTGGCACCATCTTTAGCCAATACAACTGCAAGATTGCTCGCCACAGTAGACTTACCAACTCCTCCTTTGCCAGATGAAACCAAAATAATGTTTTTGATGTTATCTAACGATGATGAATTACTGGGCTGCGTAACCCTCGACGTTACATTGATCACTACTTCCGCCGTTGGCGATACAAAATGTTTGATGGCATTTGTACAGGCATTTTTCAGCATTTCCTTCATCGGACATGCCGGCGTAGTAAGCTCTAATGTAAAATTGATCTGGTTATCTGCTATCTGTAAATCTTTAATCATGTTTAAAGTAACCAGATCTTTTTTAAGATCGGGATCTTCGACATTTTTAAGCGCATCTAAAACTTGTTGCGGGCTAATCTGCATGGTATTAATTTAAATTCAAAATTAACAAAACATAGCCACAAATACTTTTATTTAGGCTTTTTAACTGTAATTTTAACACGAAATAAACATTTAATTGTTACGTTTAAGCAATTAATCATTTTAACGACTATATGCAAATACCAAAAATTAAGATCCCCAAAAAATATTTAAAAATCGGAGCCTGGTTTTTAGGTGTTTTTTTTGTCGTTTGTATTGCTCTGGGGGCCATAGCCTACAGTAAAAGGGAAGCGCTTCTTAAAAAGATGGTGGCCAAAGCAATTGCCAAAGCCGATAAGGATTATGACTTGGAGGTTAAAATCGGATCAGCCGACTTTACCGGGCTCAGCACCGTTAAAATGACCCATATTTCTGTTGTTCCTAAAGAACGCGATACCCTTTCAAACATCAACGAGCTGAGTGTTAGTGTTAAACTTTTTCCTTTAATCTTTGGTAACGTAAAGCTTTCAGAAGTAAAGCTGAAAGAAGGTTATGTTAGCATTGTGCTGAAAGATTCGACCACCAATATCGATTTCATCTTAAAACGGAAGAAAAAAGACAGCACGCAGACCGATCAAAAAGCGAACTTATCAGAAATAGCCAGTAACATTTTAAATCAGGTTTTATATAAAATTCCTGATGATATGGATGTAAAAAACATGGTTTTTAAGCTAAACGATCATGATACGGCCAAATTGAGCTTTGCAACCAATGCTATAATTGATGGAGGAGATTTAAAATCAACCATTGATGTAAACAATAATGAAGCTACCTGGCATATTAATGGTTATGTTAATCCAGGGAGTAAAAAGTTGAACTTCTTAGCCTATGCTGATGGAAAAAAGCTGGAGCTGCCTTACCTCAATAGTAAATTACATGCAAAGCTTAGCTTCGACACCTTACAGACCGAATTAAAAAATGCCAAATACAGTGGCGATGATTATAAGATATCCGGCTCCTGGTCCGTTAAAAATATGTTGATCAATCAGCCCCGAATCGCATCAAATGATATTATTGTACAAAGTGCAAAACTGGATGCCGATATCTTGGTTGGACCTAATTACATTGCCTTAGATAGTACCTCTACAGCCTATTTAAAAAATGCACAGATCCATCCGTTCGTTAAATATACTTTAGGAAAAAACAAAATATATGAGCTAAAACTAAATGCTGAAGAGCAGGATGCTCAAGGGGTTTTAGAAGCATTCCCTCAAGGTTTGTTCGAATCGCTGGAGGGGTTAAAAGTACAGGGCAAGGTTAAATATAACCTAAACTTTTACCTGGACACCAAAGTGCCGGATAGCGTACGTTTCAACTCCACACTAACACCTGTTAATTTCAAAATTGTGCAGTGGGGCAAAACCAATCTCCAAAAAATCAACAATACTTTTGTATATACCCCATACGAGTATGGCAAACCGATGCGTGACATTACCATTGGCCCATCCAACCCGAATTTTACACCATTATCAGCCATTTCAAAGAATTTTATCAATGCTGTTTTAACGGCAGAAGATCCTTCTTTTTTTACGCACAATGGTTTCGTTGAAGAATCAATCCGCAAATCCATCGCTGTAAACTTTAAAGAAAAGAAATTTAAGCGTGGCGGGAGTACCATCAGCATGCAGCTGGTTAAAAATGTGTATTTAAGCCGTCAGAAAACTTTGGCCCGTAAAGCCGAAGAAATTTTGATTGTTTGGCTGATCGAACATAACCACCTGATCAGCAAACAGCGGATGCTGGAGGTTTACTTCAACATTATGGAACTGGGACAAAACATTTACGGAATAGGAGAAGCGTCAAGATACTATTTTGGAAAACAACCAGCAGATTTAACCATTGGCGAAGGGCTGTTTCTGGCCAGTATTGTGCCTAAACCTAAAGCCTCGATGTATAAATTTATGGCCGATGGTAGCCTGAAACCTTACATGTTTAATTATTTCAGGTTTATGGGTAATATTATGGCCAGAAAAGGTTTAACCCCTGGCGACACTTCTGGTTATGGTTTTTATAATGTTCGCTTAAGAGAAGGACTGCGTCGTTACTTAGCACCAGACACTGCTGTGGTTGATACTACTGCTTTTGACGATGATGGAGATGGATTACCGGTTGTAATCGTAAACGACAAAAATAAAAGTTTCTTCGACCGCCTTTTCGGTGGCAATCCTAAAAAAGATACAACGACCAATAAACAGATGACCACGCCAGCCGATACCACTAAAAGCAAAAAGCAATTGAGGCAGGAACGGAGAGAAGAACGGAGACGCCAAAAGGAACTGGAAAAGACCTTGCAACAATAGCCGATTATCAGTTGACGGTTTACAGTTTAAAGCTTTCAGCAGACTAACAATTAACCTGTTAACCCATTTATACAATTAACCAGAAACAGTTTGCAATTGGCAGTTTTAAGTTTTTAGTCCACTCCACAGTTAACCGATTTAAACAATTAACCTAAATCACTTACCAACATTTAAACTATTTAACATCAAAATGCACAAAATAAAGGTAGAGGATAAAGAGTTCGAGATATTTTTAGAAAATGATACTTTAAACAAAAGGATTCGTTTGCTGGGTATCCAGATGAATGTAGATTATGAGGATAAATGCCCGTTATTTATCGGTGTGCTAAATGGGAGCTTCCTTTTTATGGCAGATTTGATCAAAGAGATTAATGTACCTTGCGAAGTTGCTTTTATGCGTGTAGCTTCTTACGAAGGAGCATCAAGTTCGGGGAATGTGAAAGAACTGATCGGATTGCCGGATAACATTGAAGGTAGAGATATCGTCATCGTGGAAGATATTGTTGATACAGGTTTAACTTTAACGCATATTCTAAAAACGATAAATGAAAAAAATCCGGCTTCAGTTAAAGTTGCTTCACTATTACTTAAACCGGATGCTTTAAAACATGAAATTAAAGCGCTGGAATACGTAGGTTTTGAAATACCCAATGAGTTTGTGGTGGGTTATGGCCTGGATTATAATGGCCTTGGCAGAAACCTGACTGATATTTACAGAGCAACAGGCGCATAATTTTTAGATTGGATTAATTTATTTTTCGCACCTTTGCCCAATAATTTCTAAAACAATGACCATACATAAAGAAGGCTACACCACCATTGCCATAAGCCTGTTATTTATCTTCGTAATCAACGCCGTAGTTGATTATAAATACCATGACATTACTTGGTTGCGCTGGTTTATCTATATCTTTTCCGCGGTACTGTTTATTATTGTACTGCAATTTTTCCGTAATCCGAGCCGTAGCTTTTCGTCAGGCGAGGAGCTGGTTATCTGCCCCGCAGATGGTAAAGTAGTGGTAATTGAAGAAACGGAAGAAGGCGAATATTTTAAAGATAAACGTTTACAGGTTTCTATTTTTATGTCGCCTGTAAATGTTCACATCAACCGTAACCCAATTTCCGGAGTGGTCAAATTCTTTAAATATCACCCGGGAAAATATCTGGCTGCGTGGAATCCAAAGTCATCTACTGAAAACGAGCGTACTACAACCGTTGTTGAACATAAAAATGGTACGCCTGTATTGTTCCGTCAAATTGCAGGTGCTTTAGCACGCAGAATTGTATGGTATGTAAAAGAAGGCGATCAGGTAATACAAACTGAACAGTTCGGTTTCATCAAATTCGGATCAAGGGTTGATGTTTTTCTTCCGGTAGGTACCAAAGTTAATGTAGAACTGAACCAGGTTGTAAAAGGAGGGATTACTACCTTAGCCACATTAAGCTAAAAATATAAAAGCAAAAAAAGCCGTTCCGATGTAAAATCAGAACGGCTTTTTTTTGTTGCTACCTTTTGACTAATACGATTTTCTGTGAGGACACACACCAATGGAACTGATAGGGATTTTGAAACACTAAAGAATCCACCTAAACCTGATAGCAACGGAAAGCCCAGATCCCGATTTTTCATCGGGAGAGGACTTGTAGTGGATAGCAGGAACAAACTTTAATCATTCTCACAGGCTTTGCTTTCCAAAAAAGCAAATTAACTTCTGCATGGTAATTTCTTTAATTTACGCAGCGGTTTGTGGAAATACAAACTATAGGACCAGAACTAATCTGTAGCATCATTTCCCACTTCTTCTTTACCGCCCGAAGTAGCCGGCTTGTCGCTAATTAAACGCTGGGTAGGATAAGCAAAATCTGATTTGTTACGGACAACAATATCCATAATTTCGAGGTTGATTTCCTGTCTGATTTTTAGGAACTCAGCATAATTAAGTACCGTTACAAAATAGTTGATCTCAACGTTGAGGCCTGAATCGCCAAAGCTTTTAAAGGAGGCATTACCATCGTCACTAGTGCCCTGATGATGGTTGATATAATCCTGTATCTCAAAAATAATTTTTCTTAAAGAATCTGAACTGGTTTCGTAGGTAAGCCCGATTACAAATGATACTTTACGCGAATTTCGCAAAGAAAGATTTTCTAAAACCCCGTCAATCATACCCCTGTTAGGTAAGGTAGCCATTGTTTTTTCGGAAGTCCTGATCCTGGTACTCCTGAAACCGACCTTTTCTACAGTACCCTCCACACCATCAACCTTTACCAGATCGCCAACAGTAAAGGGCTTATCCAAAAAAATGGTAAATGAGCCTATTAAATTCTCTAAGCTCTCTTTTGCGGCCAAAGCAATAGCAATACCACCAATACCCAATCCGGTAATTAGTGTTAACACATTAACTTCGAAAACAAAACCCAATAGGGTGAAAAAACCGATAAAAATTACCGTTGTTTTAAGCAGTTCTTTTAAAAAAGGTACCAATTGATCGTCAGCCTTATTTCCCGTCAGCGATGCTTTAAACAACAAAACATGGCTAATGAAATCGATTATTCTTAAAATAATCCAGAAAACCGAAAGAATGATGCCAAACAAAAATATCCGGTCTATACAATCGCCAATAGAAACCGGTATAGATTCTTTAACCTTTCCAATTAATTTGCTGTAATGGAATACAGTTACCTCTAATGGATGTTTTAATTGGTTAATGGATAGATAAAGTGTGGTTAACAGAATAAAAACTTCTATGGGTTTCACCAGTAAGGCCACAAAAGCATCATCATGTGATTGATTTGAAAAGTTTCTGAAAAGCTTAAAAAGCAATTTGCTTAATAGCTTGGAAACAATATTCTTGAAAACTAAGCCAAAAAAAAGTATTCCACCAAAAAGACAATAAGCCTTTATGGTATTGCCCCAAAAAACCTGGTCGAAAAAAGCAGAATCTAACATTTAACAAAGGTATAAACAAAAAAACCTCCACGAAGTTAATCGTGAAGGCTATATCTTATAATAAAGAATATTATTTTCTCAAAGATTTGATACGGGCAGCTTTACCAGTTAAAGCACGTAAATAGAACAATTTCGCTCTACGAACTTTACCATAGCTATTTACTTCTACTTTCTCAATGTTTGGAGAATTGATAGGGAAAATACGCTCAACCCCAATACTGTTGCTCATTTTACGAACTGTGAAAGTTTCGTTAGCACCAGCACTGTTACGTTGTATTACAACACCTTGGTAAATTTGGATACGTTCCTTATTACCTTCGCGAATTTTATAGTGTACGCTCACTGTATCGCCAGACTTGAACGCAGGAAAATCTTTTTTCGCGATGGCCTGCTCTTCAACAAATTTTACTAAATCCATGATTTTAAGCTATTAAATCGATATTTCATCCCGTGAAAATCGGATTGCAATATTAGGGATTATTTTCGAGAAAAAAAAACCTATTTTAATTTTTTCCACATTCTTTATGAATTCCACATTCGATTGTGTTAATTGCTTCTATTCCAAAAGGTCAGGAGAACACTATTCGCCAGTTTATGCCGAATTCAGCATTCAATATCCTGAGGTAAATTATTTCCTCCACATTGATGAGATTAAGTGTGAATAATACAATTTGGCAACACTTCTTCCGCTTTAATGATCTTTTCCAAAATAGCGTCCCTGCTTTCTTCTACTCCCTCATCATGAGAGGAGATGTGGAGTTCTTTAAGATTTTTTAAATCTTTTAAAACCACTATATCTTCTAAGCGAATTTTAGTCCTCCAGATATCAAGATATTCCAGATCGGTTAGTTTATTCAGATAAGGCAAGCAGGCTTTAGTAATATTTTCATGCTTCATCAGCGTTAAATACTTAAGCTGCTTAACATTGCTGATCAATTTCACCCCCTCATCGGTCACTTCCGTTTCTTTCAAATAAATACTCCCAATAACCGAAACTTTTGCCAACAGCATCGCTATATATTCATCATCAACCCCCGAATCGATGCTGGTAAAACCAGACAGCTTAGTAGGGATATTTTTAGCTTCGGTAATATGTCCAAAATGCCACCAGAATTGTTTTTCTGCTCCTTTAAGTTTCATTTAATTCAAATAAACTGGTCCGGACTTAAAAACCAGCACTAGTACACGCCATAGCCCAAAACGCCAATTTTTTCCTTTTCATCAGCATAGGTAATAAAATTGTACTTTGTTCCTGATTTGCTCCATATATTTTTATTAACTGGCTGCCCCTCAATAGATTGTTTAACAACTTTTGCTGTATATCCTTTGTTTTTTAGTTCAATATCGATAACTGTCACATTAATTGCACCCGAAAAAATGCATACTATAGTCGAAATTTTATCATTTTTCGCATAAGACACCTGCATCATATCAAATTTGGAGTCAAAGGCCAATATTTCTTTAATATCACCTTCTCCTTCTTCAACATCTCCTTTTTCAAAGCCTTTATCCTTCATAAAAGCGTTAATGTTTTGCCTTGTGGTATTATAAAAAATATCGTTAATCAAGGCTAATTTTTTGTTCTCGAAAGTGGTCTGACCAAAGGCAAAAGTCCCATAGAGTAAAAAAAGTAATACGGTTAATTTTTTCATGTCTATTTTTATTTATCTTGTAATTTCTTTTCCTGTTTTATCCATAGCTCCCCATCTGCCGTTTAGTCTGAATCGGGCCACTCCATTCTCAAAGCTGCCAACCGCATCATATTTAATCGGTATAACCTCTTCACCTCTTGTGTTTATAAATCCCTCCCGTCCATTGAGCCCAACTTTAGCTAAACCACCCTCAAAATCGGCGATAAACCTGTACTTAAAGGGGATGATTTCATTTCCGTTTTTATCAATGGCACCATAGAGTTTATTCTTTTCAACAGGAGCAACCCCATCATTAAAATCTTTTGCATAATCATATTTAAACTTGGTAAACTCTTTACCCGTTTTATCAATAAAACCCCATTTGTTGTTTAGTTTAACACTGGCATAACCATTTTTAAAATTATTCCCATCTTCATACTTTAAAGGGGTTATTTCCCTGCCTATAACATCAATAAAGCCATATTTATCGTTTAGTCTCACTTTGGCAATACCTTCATAAAAATCAAAGGCAACATCGTATTTTAAGGCGGTGATTTCCTTACCCTTTTTATCGATATAACCCGATTTTCCATTTAGTTCAACCTGCGCAAAACCATCCTTAAAATAAATGGCATCATCATACCTGAAGGGAATAACCACTTTCCCTGTCTCATCTATAAAGCCATATTTTCCGTCTAGTTTAACAGCAATTAGTCCTTCGTGGAAACTGTAACCAGCTTTCTCATATTTAAAAGGAATTACCTCTTTCCCGGTTTTGTCTACAAACCCGTATTTTCCACTTTCATTCTTTTTTGGACTTAAATCCTGCGCATAACCAGCAATAGCCAGTACACTTAGCACCGCTGTAAGTAATTGTTTCATGTTCATTAATTTAAAGGATACCTTGATTTTATTAAACTAAAGTATGCGAAAGATAGTTGGGTAGAAATACCCATTAAAGGGTATATTTACAGATACAGAACTCGTGAAAGCAGTTAACGGTTGGATGGGATATTGATTTGAATAATAGTGCCTTCGTTTTTAACACTACTGATTTCGAAATTACCTTTGTAGTAGTCTATTCTTTTTTCAATGTTTTCGAGTCCAAAACCCTTGTTTGTTTTCTGCAGATCGAAACCGAGCCCATCATCCGTAAATTGAAAGTGATAGTTTTTTGGATATTTATAAAGCTCGATGGTGATTAACGCTGCGTTACCATGTTTAATGGCATTGTTTATAACTTCAAGCGCAATAAGGTATAAATCATAAATCCATTTTTCATCAATTTTATCAGGAAAGTCGTAACAGAAAAGCTCAATTTTTGCACCTGTTAAACCTGCGTTCAGCCTTGAGATCTGACTTTTTAAACTAGAGATCAAAGCACCTTCATCAAGTGCTTTCGGTAGTATTGTGTGGGATATCTCTCTGATATCCTCAGCCAGTTCGTTTATTGTTTGCTTGGCAAGTTCAGCGTTCTTCATGTCAAAAAGATGAACAATATGGGCAATCTTACTTCCTACATTGTCGTGAATAATGTTAGCGATGTTTCTCCGCTCCCGTAGCTGAACTTCACTAATGGCCCTCAATGAGCTTTCTTTTTCGAAAAGAACCTCTTGAACCAGCTCGTTGTTCTTCAAAAAAATATCAATATAATTTCTCGATAAAACGTATCCGAACAAAAACACTTCATAAAGACCAATGAACAACATCCAATTATCGCCTAGTGATTTAGGAATAATTTCAAACGTTTTTAAAATTAAACAAGCACCCCATACAAGCTGTGGAGCAAAGGCAAAAAGTGCATAAATCGCTTGAGTTTTTTCAATTTTCAGATGGGTTAACGCCGACCAGAAAAGTATGACGATAGAAGCCAGGAATATGATGTAGCCAAACACAAAAAAGTAGCGAAATTCAAAGTCATTATAAAACACCAATAACGAAATCGACATTAAAATCAATAAAAAGTTTATGCCACCAAGAACGATGACCAGTTTATGTTTAACGGGCTGATTTTCTTTTAGTTTTAAAAAATGTCCAAGAAAAATACTCAGGGCAATGTACCAAAGTGCCCCTGTGTAAACCCGACCCTCGCTAAAAAACCTAAACTCCGGAAATAAAACATGCTTGGCGAAATTGGTTGTAATCGCCGTATAAAACACAGTAAGTACAGAATAAGCAATGTAATAGACGTATAACCTTTTTTTGGTCATCAAAAACAATATTCCATTGATCATGAGTAGCAAAAACACCATACCGATAAAAAAGGAAGTCAATGCTATTTTTTCGGATGATTTGCTTTCTAAATAAGCCTGATCTTCTAAACTATAAGAAAAATCTAGAAAGGAGGTTTCCTTTTTAACCCGCACCCAAAGCAATCGTTCTTCGCCTGGCCGAAGGTTAATTTCAAATGCAAGAGTCTCGATAAATGGACTCCGGCCAACCGTTCTGTCACCTATGGTTTTAATTCCGCTACCATCATAAAGGCTAAGGCTATCAATATGATTATTGTTAAAACATAGCCACGTTTTATTGCTTTGTGAAACACTTGCATTTTTCACTATAAATTGGCACCATATCGCCGCATTTTTGTTGTAGCCGATGTTAACTTTACTGTCCTGCTTAAAAGGCTGAAGTTTTTGTTGTTGGAGCATCGCGATCGTCCACGATGAGTTTTGGTCTACAGCATAGCCGGATACTACTGATATTGATTTGTTTATGTTTTGTGCACAAGAGAATAGCGGCAATAGCAGAAAGCTAATCAAGTAGGTTATTCTCATGAGCAAATTTAATGAGCGAACTGCTGTTATTGATTTCCAACTTCCGGTGGATGTTCTTGCGATGGGTTGTTACGGTTGTTATGCTGATAAATAGTACTTCAGCAATTTCTTTACTGGTTAATCCTTTGATGATTAATTTGATGATCTCTTTTTCCTGTCTGGATATCCGGAATTTATTAATGATTGAACCATCAATGGCGCTGTATACACTTTCTCCCTTTTTATCACTCTTATTGGTATAAAATGCCGTTTTTTTATTTGCTTCAATAACACTGATAAGTTCATCTGCCGGTGTTTCTTTTTTCAGAAAAGCGTTTACACCCAGTTTTCTTGCCTTTTGAATTAGAAAATCTTCATAATAAGCAGTAAGGACAATTATTTTAGTGTCTTTTAGCTGCGATTTGAGTTCTTCAATCAATACAAATCCATCAAAGTGGTTAATATTTAAATCACAGATGAAAATATCAGCAACGTTTTGCATTAAATGGCTTCTGCAGGAATGTACATCGCTAAATTTAAAAATGCAGTAGTTGTTCCCCGTATTTTTAAGCAATTCGGAAATGCCATTTAAAAAAAGTAAATGATCATCACAAATTACTATCTGTTTGGACATATTGTTGAGACTAGAAGCGTTTCTCCTAAATAGAATTTACCTTTATTATTTACAAGGAAATTTTATTCCAAAAGATCAGGGCGGCGCGTTTTAGTCCGTTCTAAGGCCTGTTCGTGTCTCCACTCATTCACTTTTGCCTCATGGCCGCTTAATAAAACATCAGGTACTTTATGTCCACGCCAATCTGCAGGCCGGGTATAAACTGGAGCATCAAGCAATTCTCCCTGAAAACTATCAGATAGGGCAGAAGTCTCGTCATTTAAAACCCCGGGGATTAAACGCACCACAGCATCTACCACAATGGCAGCAGGAAGCTCTCCTCCGCTTAAAACATAATCGCCAACAGAAATCTCCCTGGTTACAAAGATATCGCGTATACGCTGATCTATGCCCTTGTAGTGGCCACAAAGAATAATGATGTTCTTTTTAATAGACAACTCATTTGCCGTACTCTGGTTTAAAGTAACACCATCCGGACTCATGAATATAATCTCATCATATTCCCTCTCTGTCTGAAGTTTTTCAATACAAGCTGCAAAAGGCTCAATACTCATTACCATACCACTACCACCGCCGTACTGATAATCGTCTACACTTTTTTGTTTGTTGGTAGCATAATCCCTCAGGTTATGCACAACAATTTCGGCAATGCCTTTTTTTTGTGCACGCTGTAAAATTGAATGGGCAAAAGGGCTCTCTAATAAAGCTGGCAAAACTGTAATAATATCGAAACGCATAATACAAAGATAGCCTTTTGACCGCCAAATATAAACAGAACATACTAGCAGCAATACCAACCTATTTCTGTTGGAGACTCACTGACGAATATTGGGTTATACAAACAATAACAACGGAGACAAATATTTAGCTTTTTTAAATTTATCTAGTCTACGCCATTCTTTCTGCCATTCATAAGTTTCTTTTCACCAACTTGTTTAGCAGCAAATTCTTTAAGGGTTAACAGAAAAGACATAGGAGAAGCATCAGCCTGGCGGGGCGGAGTTACCAACTCCCTTACACCAATAAAATCAGATAACGTTGCTTGCTTCTGGCAAGAATATAATTCGAGCTTAAGAAGAAGAGCCACGAGAAAAAAGTTTGAATGTAGCGCTAAAACGATTTCACTTTCACCATATTTTCTTCCCATTTAAGGGTATCAGAACCAGATTTACCAGATACCACCCCGGTAAGCTTTACGCTTTTCAGATCCTTTCCAAAAACATAATGATTGATATACTGACGATCTTTTAGTGCATACTTTCTGTTAGGCAATTCATACGTGATATCAAGCAAATAGGCATCATTCCCTATAATTTTGTAATTACCACTATGCGTAATCACCTGGTTTTCGCCCTCCTTATAACTATTGTAAAAATGGCCATCTTCAGTATAAGTGATAAAAGATGCTGGTTCTTTAATATTTTGCCAAATCCCAACTAAGGGTTTGTTAGCTTTAAAAGATAGTTTTTGTGTGGTGCAGGATTGAAATGAAGCTGTGATTAAAAGTACCGCAATGGCTTTAGCGCATTTTTTGAACATAAAAGAATTAATTAGATACAGCCAATATAAAAATTTAGATCTATATCATGATAATTAATTTTAGTATGTCAGACTATTTATTTTCCAGATACACATCCAGCAAACCTTCAGGTAAATTAAGGGTGAGGACCTTTTCATCCTCATCGTATTCGACAATAAAATCTTCGTTTAGCGGAAACAGGACTTCCGTTTCTTTATACATCACCGTAGCCACAAATTGCTGTGGATATTCGTTTACTTCCAGAATTTCGCCCAATTCGCCTAAAGTTTCATCTATCGCTAAGTAACCTTTAAAATCGGTATAGAAAAATTCTCCTTCTTCGCGTTCGGGCATTTGCGAAAGGGGTAGGTACAATTTCTTTTTTAATAAGGGCTGCACTTTATCGATATGATCAGCATCATCAAAATTGAAGTAGCCGGTTTTATTGGCCTGTAGTTTTGCCGAGGCTACAAAATATGGAACGAGCTTGCCATTCATATCAGCAAATATCACGTCAAACTCGAGCTGTTCGTATTCGTCAAATTCAAAAAATACCTGAACTTCTCCTTTTAAACCTCTCGTTTTGGTTACGTAACCGATGTAAAATGCTTCTTCGTGTTTCATATCTACCCTAAATCCCCTAAAGGGGACTTATTAACACCCCCCTTTAGGGGCAAGGGGTATTAATAAAAATAGCGTTCCGGAGATCGGAACGCTATTTCATGAGACAAAATAATTAAAACTATTCTGCGCCTTCTTCTTTAGGAGCTTCTTCAGTTGCTTCAGCCTCAACAGCTGGAGCTTCTTCTTCCACAACCTCTTCTGCAACTGGTGCATTTTTGGCTGCGATAGCTGCTGCTTTATCTTCTTTTTTCTTAGCTTCTGCTGCTAATGCTGCTTTACGTGCATCTGCTTTAGAAGTAGCTAAACCTTCTGTTTTACCAGAAATTTTACCCGCTTTAGCATCTAACCAAGCTGCAAATTTTTCATCTGCCTGTTCTTGAGTTAAAGCTCCTTTTTTAACACCACCTTCTAAGTGTTTTTTGTATAAAACACCTTTGTAAGAAAGGATAGCGCGAGCAGTATCAGTTGGTTGTGCACCACTGTTAACCCAAGCTAAAGTTTTTTCGAAGTTAATTTCGATGGTAGCAGGATTGGTATTTGGGTTGTAAGAACCTAAACGCTCAATAAATTTACCATCACGTGGAGAGCGAGAATCTGCTACCACAACGTGGAAAAAAGGTTTTCCTTTTTTACCGAATCTTTGCAATCTGATTTTAGTTGCCATTTTCTTTTGTATTTATGTATTCAACATAGTTCCCGGAGCTTCATGCTGCGGGGCTGCAAAGATAACTAAAATCCTGGAAATTAAAAACATAGTTTAATTTCTTTGTTTTCAGGATATTTACGCCAAAAATAACTGCAGATACAAATGGAAAGAATAGCGATTGATATGGACGAGGTGATTGCCGATGCCGTTGGAAAATTTATTAAACTTTATAACCGGGATTTTAATGTCCCTTTAGACTTAAAAATTGACGCGGGGAATGAAATCTATCACCATGTTCCACAAGATATAAATCAGAAATGGTTCGAATATATCAATGAGCCTGGTTTTTTTCGTGATCTCGATGTTATTGCTGATAGTCAACGCGTAATTAAGGCCCTACAACAGAAATATGATGTTTACATTGTTTCAGCAGCAATGGAGTTCCGTAATTCACTAGTGGATAAGTATGATTGGCTGGCTGAACATTTCCCTTTCATCGACTGGCAGCACATTATGTTCTGCGGAAATAAAATTGTGAATGTTGACATCATCATTGACGACCGCACTAAAAACTTTATAAATTTTAGCGGCAGGCCTTTATTATTTACCTCTCCGCATAATTTGCTGGTTACAGCGTATGAACGCGTAAATAACTGGGAAGAGGTAGCGGGTTTGTTGTTATAATATTATTTCATAGGCATCGGCTTAAGTCGATGCCTATGAATGCAATTAATCCATATAATCCTAAAAGTTAAATTCCCCTACAAAATTTCCACCACCACTGCCTGCTGCAAGTGGCATTACGATGATTTTTCGCTCCTGTTTACCGGTGGCATAGCGGGTATAAATTTCCGCTGTTACTGTTGTTGGTCCGCTAATATTGATCTGCCGATCGCCATAATAATTTACCTCTATCTTATACTTTCCTTTTACGGCTTTTTTAAGCATAAACTGCTCCGGGCCATAGCCTGACGTAAAATCGTTACTGATCCTTCCGCCAATTTTCGTTCTGGAGTTTCCATAATATCCTTTTTCGCCAGTAGGATCGGTCAGCCAAAGGTCGATATCGGTATCATTTTTATTCCAGTTGAGTACCACACGCACATCTACCGGCAGAGGCTGGATCAACCGTTTATCGATTCCTTTTGTACTAAGTTTATTGCCATGTTTTGCCAGGAGGTTATTCATCTCAGAAATCACAATTTCCTCAATACCCTGGTCTCTATCTGCAATCTGAGCATTGTAACTTTGAGTAAGAACCTTATATAAATTATCCAAAGCTGGCTGATATTGACCATTATCTGCCAGCGCCAGAGCATAATCGCGGTAACTCTGGGCATCCATTGGACGCCATTGCAAAACTTTTTGAGTGATAAAAAGCTCATCTTTATAATTGCCTGTCTGTTTTAGTTTATAGGCCAGGGTTTTATATAAATCAGTATTCTCCAGATCTAAATCAGCAATATTACTTAAAATGGTTAAGGCCCTCACACTATCTTTTTGCTGATAAAACCAATTCGCCACATCAAAATAAAACATCGGTGTTGAAATATATCTCGAACGCATTTTTAAATAAGCCTGATAAGCGCTATCCGGTTTACCAACCAAATTTTTCATATAGTCTTTATCACTTTTAAATTCCGGGATAACGATGGTGGGCTGTTGTGGCGGAGATGTTGGCGACATCCTCTTGCCCTCAACTTTTCCTACCTGCACTCCTGCAACCCTACCTTGAAGCGCATTTGAAGCATTTCCCCGAATTGTTGCGACAGACCCGACGACAGCACTTTTCTGTTGAGATCCATAGCCTACAACTACTACTTCATTTAATTGATTGGTCTCTTTATCTCTGTTGGCAGCCCTCTCAGGTGGAGCAGCTGTTACGACCGGGGGGGTTACCGGAATGGGTTCGCTCATCATCATATCGGCCGTTGGATCTCCTTTTACATCCCTTTGTGCCGGATTAGGGTAACTTTCCTTTTTCTTTCCAGGTTCTTTATAGTAAAAATCGGTATTCCACCAGGTTTTCAAATCTTTAGTCATGACTACCGCAGCATTGATCAGGTCTTGTTTATGTTCTAAAAGATCAGTTCTGCGCTGCTTTAATACAGCATGATAAGCCTGCTGCAATTCAACTGGGGGAACTATATCATAGCGTAGGTAATCATCCAGATTCTCTAATACGATCAAACTGGTATTTCGGGTAACAATACCAAACTGTTTACTTAAAATGCTGATATCATCTTTGTTTTCTTCGTACCGGATATCCATTTCAGCAATTTTCTTTTGCGCCCAAACCCGGCTTACATCAATACTACTTAAAGTATGCTCTGTAGCATTTAAGCGAACAACCTGCTCTGCAACCACGGTATTTCCAAAGCCGAATTGCAGTATAAATTCGGTATTAAAATCGCTCATAATGCCTGCCAATGAAAAATGGCCATTTGCATTTACCTTCATTGAAGGATAGGTTTGCCTGATACTGTTTCCATTCTTAATTCCTAAGAACTGAAGGTTCTGCTGGCTCAATTGTTTAAATGCCTCATTAACAGTTATGGAATTAAGGTTTACAAATTGTCCGCCTGTTTTTAAGGTAATGTATTTCAAGGTACTATAATCTGCTTTTAATGCTGTATTAATACAATGAACAGGTTTATTTAAAGCAACGGTATTTCTTCCAAAGGTAGATAAGCCATCAGTAAACAAAAGATATTCGTCTGCCTCAATAAACTTTGGATTAATCGCGCTGAAATTTGTACCACCGTCGTAAACCAGGTTTTTCAGTTTATCTTTTAAAATTGACCAATTGCCATTAGCGATAACAAAAGTGCCTGCATTTTTAAAGCCGTTGTTTACTAAACCCAATTGTATGGTTAAATTTTGTTTTTGCCTGATGATTAAATCCAGCAATGCCATCTCTTTATCCGTATTACGTTGAAGACCGCTTAACGATACATCCCAGATCAAACCGATATTATTGCCCCAAATACGCTCCCGGTGGTCCATTTTAGGAAAAACATTCACCAAAAAGTAGTAACCAGATGATGCTTTTTGCATTTGTACCTCAGGCAGGTTATTTCGCTTTGGTAAATTAATAGTAAGGCCTCTTTGGGGTTGGTAATTGATTTTATTAATCTCGCCAACATAGGTATTCCCATTGGCCTTTAAATCAAAACTGCCATCAGGCTGTTCGTCAAGCTCTGGCTTGATAACGCTTTCGAAAACGGTAGTTTTTAAACTAAAATTTTCAATGGCCTGATTATAATCTAAAGGGAGATGATATCTCAAAACATTGGCATTATTAAAATTTAATTCTTCTTCGTACCCAACAATGATGGTCCTGCTGCCATGTGCAGGCAAAGGATATATCCTGGTACGAAAATTATTCCCCTCAACTTTCTCAAGCAGCCCAGGATCAACCCTTCTGCGCTCAATACTTTCAAAAACTTCGGTTGCTTTTGCTTTTTCTACAGGTACTGCTTCGCGCATTTTTCCATTAATATCTAAAGCATAACGGCTAATGCTTACTCCATCCGGCATCGGGAAGGTAAGTTCTCCCTCTAAAATGCGGTTACTGCTATTATAAAAGGTCATTGTCATTACCGTTGAAGCAATGTTCCCTGTTATCTGTACATCGATATTCAGTTTTTTAAGTTTAACGGCATTTTTCTGTTCTGCGGTTTCGGCTTGTTGTACTTTTAAAACCGGCATTTGTGCGTCAACAAAAAAAGCGATCAACAACAAGGGTAGGAGGAGTAAAGTTTTAGATGTGCTCATAGCAAATAATTTTTTATAGTGATGCAAAAGCATTGGCTATTTCATAAATTTATTTTTTTAAAACCTTTCTTGCCCTTCGTTTTTAGCAGCAAAAACCATTTTAAAATTGCTTAATAAGGCTTTCTGAAAAATGTAACATTTTTTAGAAAAATTGCTCTAATTATAAAAAACTAAAACTATGTTGGTAACCACAACGCCTACAGTTGAGGGCAGAAAAATTATAAAATATATTGGTTTAGTAACCGGAGAAACCATTATTGGCGCAAATATTTTTAAAGATTTATTTGCCGGAATAACAGATATAGTAGGAGGCAGATCGAGTTCTTACGAACGTGTTTTAAGAGAGGGTAAAGATACTGCAGTTAACGAAATGCAACAGTATGCGGCCGCACTTGGCGCAAATGCTATTGTTGGTGTTGACTTAGATTACGAAACCGTGGGCAGCGGCGGAAGTATGCTGATGGTAAGCGCCAATGGTACTGCGGTAATTTTAGCAGACTAAGAATTTGCTTATTGCGAAAACTAAGCAAAAAACAAGAAAGTCTTTCCGGTGCGGGAAAGACTTTTCTTTTTATACTTTATTATTTTTGTTTAAAATGAAAGGATGTCTATTAGCTTGAGCCATTTAGAACTTACCTTCTCTGCATTAATATGCTTGATGGCATGGTCAAAAGGAGTAAAAACGATCTCCCGGTTAATCTGACCCACCATTACACCACTTTCTCCTTGAATTAAACCTTCTACCGCAACTACACCCAAGCGGCTAGCCAGCACACGGTCCATACAGGTTGGCTTGCCCCCACGTTGAATATGCCCCAGAACGGAAACTTTAGTATCATAATGGGGGTATTTTTCCTGCAAAATTTCGCCAACCTTAAATGCGCCTCCGGTATCATCACCTTCAGCAACAATAATAATTTTCGATGCTTTATCTTTACGGCTATGCTCCAGCTTGTGCAAAATATCGTCAGCGTTCATATTTGCTTCAGGAATCATGATGGCTTCAGCACCAACGCCAATTCCACTTCTTAAAGCAATTAATCCGGAGTCGCGGCCCATTACCTCTACAATAAAAAGCCGGTCGTGCGATTCAGCCGTATCCCTGATTCTATCTACTGCATCAACAACCGTATTGATAGCAGAGTCATAGCCAATAGTAAAATCGGTACCCGCTAAATCGTTATCAATGGTACCCGGCAGGCCAACTATCGGAAAATTGAATTCTTTAGAAAAAACATTGGCTCCGGTAAATGTTCCATCGCCACCAATTACCACTAAGGCATCAATTCCGTTGGCTTTTAGATTTTCGTAAGCAGTTTTCCTACCCTCAACTGTTTTAAACGCTTCACTACGGGCCGTTTTTAAAATAGTTCCGCCACGCTGAATAATATTCGCAACAGATTTGCGGTCCATAGGGATAAAATCATTGTTGATTAACCCTTCATACCCACGGAGGAATCCGGTTACCTCAATGTCATAATAAATAGAGCCTCTAACAACAGCTCTAATTGCAGCGTTCATGCCTGGCGAATCTCCACCAGAGGTTAAAACACCAATATTCTTAATCTTATTCATTTGTTTGTTTTTGGAAAGCTGCCTTTCCCTTGTCTAAAAATTTAATGTAGTTCTCAGGTTCATAATCTGCTCCCTGAGGTGGAACTAAAACATTTCCATCACCATCTACAATCACATATTGGGGTTGAGAATTACTGTTAAAAGTTGCAGCCTGAAAGTCACTCCACTTCTTTCCAATCGTATTTATTTTCTTCTTACTAAAAGTAGAAACATAATGCTCTTCCACAGGCAATTCTGTCTTGTCATCTACTACCAGTTCGGCCATTACAAAATCATTCTTTAATCTTTTTGCAACCTCGGGATTAGACCATACATTGTTTTCCATTTTACGGCAATTTACGCAATTCCATCCGGTAAAATCAATTAAAACCGGCTTTCCTAATTCTTTTGATGCTTGTTTGGCCTGTTCAAAATCGTAATAAGGATCAAATCCTTTGGGCGTTAATCTGTGAAACAGCTCGGCATATTTTTTTTCGCCGATAGATGTTTTATTTCCTGTGTTGGCAGGCGAAGCTGTTAGATTATTTAAATCGAAATCCTGTGTGGCAGTTGGAGGTAAAAATGCGCTGATCGATTTTAATGGTGCCCCCCACATGCCCGGAATCAAATAAATTACCCAGGCAAATACGATAATAGCCAAAAATGTTCTTGGTACTGACAAATATGGTAAATCACTATCGTGCGAAAATTTGATCTTCCCTAAAAGATAGATGCCCATTAAGGCAAAAATAGCAATCCAAATGGCTAAGAAAACCTCTCTATCCAATAAATTCAAGTGGTATGCTAAATCTACATTTGACAGAAACTTAAACGCAAAGGCGAGTTCTATAAACCCCAGAACAACCTTTACACTGTTTAACCACCCTCCTGATTTTGGAAGGGATTTTAATAGTGATGGGAAAAGAGCAAATAATGCAAACGGAATTGCCAAAGCGAAAGAAAACCCGAACATTCCTATTGCAGGGCCTAGTCTATCTCCTTTTGATGCTGCATCTACAAGCAATGTTCCAATAAGTGGCCCCGTACATGAAAAGGATACCAGAGCTAAACTGAATGCCATAAAAAAGATGCCCATTAAACCACCTTTATCAGATTTTGCGTCAATCTTGTTTACAAAGGCACTTGGCAAAGTAATTTCGAACGCACCAAGAAAAGATGCACCAAAAACGACAAGCATCAAAAAGAAGAATGCATTAAATATTCCATTTGTTGATAACGCATTTAAAGCATCTGAGCCAAATGCTATGGTAACCAACATTCCTAATGCGACATAAATAATGATAATGGATACGCCGTAAATTAATGCCTGGCCAACGGCTTTACTCTTACTTCCGGCTTTTTTAGTAAAAAAACTAACGGTAAGTGGAAGCATAGGAAATATACAAGGCATTAAAATAGCGGCAAAGCCGAATAATAGACCTTTAAGAAAAGTTTGCCATAATGTTAATTTCTCGGCATCAACACTTTTTGATGCCGGGGCAACAGATGATTTGACTGTATCTTTTTTTACGGTGTCTTTTACAACATTATTCGCGGCACTGTCCTGTGCAGAACCTACCTCAGTAAAAACAATATCATCCGAGGGGGCAGTTGCTGTGGTATCTTGAATTACTAAGGCGTAACTCTTAACGGCGGGCCATGCAATAACCATAGTAGCCATTAACAACAATAATAAAACCTTTTTCATTTGTGTGTGTATTTGAAACCGTGAAATTAAGAATAATTTTAGAAACGATTTTTGTTTAAACCACACAGCCTGTAGATTTTACTTTAAAAAGAAACAGTCCCAAAAATTCGGGACTGTTGTAAATATTTTGAAGTCAATTATTTAACCGGAACACTAAACTCAACTTCTTCTGGAGGAAGACATTGTTTATCATTACAAACCATAAATTCTACCACACCCTTAACAACGGTTGTTGCTTTGTTCAGCTTAATTTTCTGTTGAAAAATTACTGATTTTTCAAAGTAACTCACATTCATTTTAAATGTGCTTTCATATTTAACAATGGCTTTAGGCTCAATGGTTTTGCCTACAAGACTAAAATCTTTGGAAGGGGAAAAAGTAAAAGTGGTTTTTACAGGTCCTCCATCTTTTACATTCTGAGAATAAATATGCCATCTATCATCAATTGTAGCCTTTAAATAAATTACTGCTTCAGTTTTACTTATTTTCTTTGCAGAGTAGGCCCAGGTTACCGGTTTTTCGATTTGAGCAAATGCGCCAGCAATGGTAAAAAGTACCATCGAAAGCACCAGGGTGATTTTTTTCATTTGTGTTTTATTTTGTGTGTGTAAATTCAATTTCTTTAAAGTTAAAAACTTTTAGGCCATTTCTTGTATCAACGTTCAACCTGCCGTTATCTTCAACTCCTTTAATCGTTCCTTCAAAAATCTCGCCGTTATGTTTATATAACGCAGAAACCTGATAATTATATAGTTTTACAAGGTAATTGTTTTGTAAAATACTGTATTTCCCTGCCCTCAAAATTAGGTAGTATTTTTCCATAAATATGAATATTTTCTCCATAATATCCATTAAAGGCACCTCTCTTTGTAAAATTTGAATGACGGAAGTGGCACGTCCACTAATGCTTTCCGAAAATTCTGATTGATTCACATTTAAGCCAATGCCGATTACTGATGATTTAAACGCACTACCTGTCAGTGTATTTTCGATTAATATCCCGCCCAGTTTTTTCTCCTGATAGTATATATCGTTTGGCCATTTCACCATTATTCCCTGTGGCACAAAGCAAGATAAAGCTTCACTAACAGCCAGGCTAATGGCTATATTTAAGTAGAACTGCTTGCTAAGTGGCAAAAAAGAAGGCTTTAGATAAATACTTGTACTAATGTTTTTCCCTTCTTGAGTTTGCCAAACGCTTTCCTGCTGCCCTCTTCCGGCAAACTGATGGTCTGCCATAATTACAGTCCCTTCTGCTAATGGCTCGGATTTTGACACCAACTTCTTTAAAAAGTTATTAGTAGAATCAACTTCTTTTAATTTGATTAAATTTTGACCAACAAATAGTGTCGAAAAAGTGTTATTTTGCAAGTGTTGAATTTATAATATTGTAATTCCAAAATTAGAGCATTTTAATGGTAAAAAAGAAAATAGTAGCCCTTTCTACATATCTTTCTGAGCTGGCCGTTCACGGCATACAGGAAAAAAAAGGAGAAGATATCGTGCGGTTAGATCTTAGAAATATTCACACTTCAGTAGCTGATTATTTTATTATAACAAGTGCCAATTCTGGTACTCAGGTAAAAGCTATTGCCGATAGTGTAGAAAAAGAAATATATAAAGCCACTCAGGCCGACCCAAGACATAAGGAGGGTTTCGAATCAGCAGATTGGATAATTCTGGATTATTTCGATGTGGTTGTGCACATTTTTAAAACAGAAAAGCGCCACTTTTATGGCATAGAAGAACTTTGGGGTGATGCAGAAAGCACAAATTTTCAAAGCGCATAACCTAATAGAACCATTTTGACAAAGACAAATGAACGATAATCAAAATACCAACGAAAAACAGGGAAGAAGGATTCCAAACATCCCTAAAAAACCACAAAAAGGATCAAAATTTAATATTTTCTGGGTGTATGCGGCCATTATTATAGCCATTATTGCAGCACAATTTTTATTTACTACCGATGGGGGTAAAGAAGTAACCTACCAAAAATTTGAACAACAGATGTTACTTAAAGGTGACGTCCAAAAGGTTGTCGCCTACAAATCAGACGATTTGGTACGTGTAGAGGTTTATATCAAAAAGGACAGTCTTAAAAAACCAATATACGATCCGTATAAAAGCACCAGCACTTTTAGTGTAAATAACGCCGCGAGTCCTATTGTGTTTTTTAATGCCGGAACAATGGATGGGCTGGATAAACAACTTGCCGATTCGCAAAAAGATCTTCCTGCTAACCAACCAAGGATACTGGCAGAAAAAACCAGCCGTAGCAATCCGTTAGCAAGCTGGTTTTTAAGTATCATTTTACCAGTACTGCTTTTAATCGGTTTCTGGATTTTTATGATGCGCAGAATGGGCGGTGGAGCTGGTGGCGGCGGTCAGATTTTCAGCATTGGAAAATCTAAAGCAACCTTATTTGACAAAGAAAGTCAGGTAAATATTACTTTTAATGACGTTGCAGGTTTAGAAGAAGCTAAAACAGAGGTAATGGAAATTGTAGATTTCCTTAAAAACCCTAAAAAATATACCGATTTGGGCGGAAAAATACCTAAAGGTGCTTTATTGGTAGGTTCGCCGGGTACCGGTAAAACCCTATTGGCAAAAGCCGTTGCAGGCGAGGCTCAGGTTCCTTTCTTCTCTCTATCTGGTTCTGACTTTGTAGAGATGTTTGTTGGAGTTGGTGCATCACGTGTTCGCGACTTATTTAAACAGGCAAAAGATAAATCGCCTTGTATTATCTTCATTGATGAGATTGATGCCATTGGCCGCGCCCGTGGTAAAAATGGCGTAATGGGCGGAAACGACGAACGTGAAAATACGCTAAATCAGCTTTTAGTTGAGATGGATGGTTTTGGCACCAACACCCATGTTATTATTCTGGCAGCAACCAACCGCGCTGATGTTTTAGATAAAGCCTTATTAAGAGCAGGTAGATTTGACAGACAGATTTATGTTGATTTACCAGATGTTATAGAACGTAAACAGATTTTTGAGGTTCACATCACTCCGCTTAAAAAATCGGAAGAGCTTGATACCGAATTTTTAGCTAAACAAACGCCAGGATTCTCAGGTGCAGATATTGCTAATGTTTGTAACGAAGCCGCATTAATTGCAGCCCGTAAAAATAAATCGGCAGTAGATAAGCAAGATTTTCTGGATGCTGTAGATAGAATTGTAGGTGGTCTGGAAAAGAAAAATAAAATCATCACACCGAGTGAAAAACGTGCCATTGCTATCCATGAGGCCGGACACGCTACAGTAAGCTGGTTGTTAGAACATGCGGCGCCTTTAGTTAAGGTTACTATTGTTCCACGCGGACAGAGCTTAGGTGCTGCCTGGTATTTGCCTGAAGAACGCTTAATTGTACGTCCTCACCAAATGCTCGACGAAATGTGTGCAACTATGGGTGGTAGGGCCGCTGAAAAAGTAATGTTTGATACCATCTCTACCGGTGCACTTAGCGATTTAGAAAAGGTGAATAAACAAGCAAGGGCCATGGTTACCATTTATGGTTTGAACGATAAATTGGGAAACATCACTTATTATGATTCATCTGGTCAGAACGAGTATAATTTCTCTAAACCATATTCAGAGGATACCGCTTTAACTATTGATAAAGAAATTTCGGCATTAATTGAAGGTCAATATCAGAGAGCGATCCAGTTATTGGAAGAAAATAAAGATAAATTGATCCAGTTAGCTGATATCCTGATCGAAAAAGAAGTTTTATTTAAAGACGATTTAGAAGTCATTTTTGGTAAACGTTTATTCGAAAACCAAGGCGAAAGCGGAACACCCGGACATATTACGCCGGTTGAGGCTTAAATAAATAATTTCTATTATTACATTTGCTACCCTGGTTTAATCATTAGGGTAGCTTTTTTTTTATAATGAAGGATAATACGACAGCGAAAGAACAAATACTGAAAAAGATAAGGAAAGCCCTATTAGAGAAGCGCGAAAACCCCTATCCTAATTTAGAAGAAAGCCCATTGTATAAAAAAAATACAGATGAGCTTGAGATATTATTTGCTGAACAGCTTACGGCTATATCCGGCAACTTTATATTCTGCGAAGACGGGATCGATTTTTTTGAAAATATGTTGCAGCTTGCCGATAAGTTCAAATGGCGAAAAATATACTGCTGGGAACCTGAGCTACAGCAGTTTTTAAGCAAATACGAATTTCCTTTTTATCAAACCGACAAAGATTTTGATCAGGCAGAGGTAGGCATTACCCTCTGCGAAGCCTTAATTGCCCGAAATGGAAGCGTAATGGTCACTAACCAGGGTGCAGCAGGAAGAAGGCTCAGCATCTTTCCACACCACCACATTGTAATCGCCAAAACCAGTCAGTTGGTTTTAGATCTTAAAGATGCTTTTCTGTTATTGAAAAACAAGTATGGCAATCAGCTCCCATCCATGATCAGCAATATTACAGGGCCAAGCAGAACGGCAGATATCGAAAAAACATTGGTTTTAGGCGCGCATGGCCCTAAAGAGCTTTTCGTGTTTCTGATTGATGATTTTAGTTGATTAAATCACCATTCATAATACAACTGAAAGCTTACCCATGAATGCCACCTGTTAAACTCACTCACGGTATTAAATTCAGGTGATCGTCCAACAGCTGTAGCCGATAGTCTTATGGCCTTTTTTTCACACATAGGTATTTTTGTACCAAAACCCAAATTCCAATCCAGGGTAGCTTTGTTTAATTGCTTGAAGCTTAAAGTATAAGGACTATCCCTAAACTGCCCCATTAATAAAGCATTGTAAAGCCAACAATTACCTTTAACACCTGCAAGAAGATAAACCTCCAATAAATTTTTATTTTCACTAGTGAGGCCAACTAAATTTGCCATTGGCAAAGTATTTATTGCCCAATTTTTCTTATCTAGCAAACCAAGTCTTGCATTAAAACCTAGGCCTGTACTTACATAATAGCCTAAGCGCACTTCAGCATTAGTGCTTAGCTGAAAAAGCCCAACATCATTTACATCTCGCTTACCAATAAGCAGCCAATCCTTTTTTCCTGTAACCAATAGGGTGGGCTCTCCTCCATTTGAGATCTGCCCTTCCCATCCGTAAGGAATATCAGCAGTATTTCCGAACCAGTGGTCACGGTGAATTGTTGTTTGTACTGCTTTAGAAACATTTAATCCTATGGCACCAACATTAATACCTAAAGTCATTAATTCGTTACCAGCATTATCCTGCGAACCCAAGCTTGTACCAATAACATTCAGACTGGCAAAGGGACGGTCATTTTCGCGCTTAAATTCATGTACAGGATCGTGCAAATTACCCAAGTACTCCGGCGTAAATGTAGTGTTTGCCAGCATTATGGTTGCATCGTATACATCGTAATCTTTAAGCATTTTGCCAAAGAGTTTTTTCACTATAAATCTGTGTGGAGTGAAAACCCATGATCCACCGAGTCCTTTATCTTGATAAATTAAGCCTAGCCCCATCGTATAATTCCTATCTGTAGCATAAGATGGCTTAACAAATTTTAGAAAGTAATCTTGGTCAACAACTATCCCTGCACGGTGTAATGGTTTTTCAGTTTCTTGTGAAAAAGATGCTTTTGATATTAAAAGCATTAAAAAAAATAGAAGTAAAGTATTTTTCATAAGAGCAGTTGTTAATTAATTGTAGTACCGATTGGTTTAATTATTGTGTCTGATCATTAGATGCGGATGTTTTACTTTCTCCAAACAAGCTAAACCCAATGGCAAAACCCAGCCAAGGCTTACCTTGATAACCCCAATCAATACCTCGAGACTTGTCAATAAAATCAAGTCCTGTAAAAATCCCTATCTGAAACTTATCATACTGATACATGTAACCTGCAGACAAAGAGATGGCAGCCGCTGAGTTGTCCTTATCCAACTTTACGCCTCCAACGGATATTCCACCCAACAAATTACTAGCGGAATAGACTGTATTAACATGTTGCCATTTGACACCTGCCGATATACCAAAATTAATTTTTTCTTCGAAAGTAAATGGCGCTTTTTTATTACCAAAGCGTGCCTTTATGGGTAGAGTTAAAAAGCCCCAGGTAAAACCTCGCTTGTGCGGATATATAGGTTCGCATTTATTGTTGAAATCTTTGAGTGAAATAAAAAATTGAGTATTGTTAGCCCAAAGATCTACATAAGCAAGATTCTTAAACTTGTTTAAAATATCAGTATTTCCAGTATTTTCTATACCTAATTGGGCTTTACTCATTTTGTAATATTCGTTTGATGATGCATTTAGGTTGTTTCCTCCCTTTTCTCCATCTAAAGATTTATAAAAGTTTGTTTTGGCAGTATCAGGTTTAAAATCCCATACTGAAATAATATATCCACTATCAGCGACCTCATATATGTAAAATTTTATATCATCATTAAGCATAAAAGCTAAATCTTTTACTTCTTTTTTGACTGGATCATATACTTTTACCAGTACGCTTACTTTAGTTACATAAGATTGTCCAATAAGATTTGTTCCTTGAACATTAGTTTGACTATATGCTTTAGTAAAAGATAAAACAAATAGAAGAGCAAAAATTAAATTTTTCATAATAGCATTAATTTAGATTTTGAATAATAAGTTATCACTTCGAACCTTGGGATCTTTTAACCACCAACTCTCCGGCAGCATTTAAACAATATACATCCTCATCATCATTGCTATACCTTCTTAAAAGCATAGCTTTCAGGCCATCATCTTCGAATTTTCGGCGATCAAAAGCTACGTAAATCTCTACCTTATTGCGGTCTTTATCCAACGTGATCGTTTCTTTTGTTTTAACATTATAGATATCCACATTCTGGATTCTTCTGTAATTATAACCCCAGCTAGAATCCTCTCCAAAATCCTTACTTCTGCCAATCACAAAATAATCATCCTTTAGGTGAAAAATATTACTGATGCTGTTATCATTAAAAAGCCGTTTCCCTTTTAAATCAACAATGTCCACTATTTTTAGCGTTTTACCATTAGTCAATCTGTTTTCCGCATTAAAAACCACAATACCGATATTTTTTGGAAAATTGTTTCTATTGTCGCTAAAAGCCCCGAAAGTGCTATAGTAATCGTTACTTTTCAAAATAGTGTCACCGTTTTCATTCAGAAAATAATTTAACCGGTTCCCGTTCGGCATCATTGATCCGGCATAATCAGCGAAAAACAGCAAATCTTTGGTAAGCTTAACGGGAGCTTTCTTTACGGGCTTTTCAATTGCCTTACCTGCAGGCATTTTACCCATCGTTACATGCACTTCGGTCACTTTACTTTTTTCTCTTACTTCGGCCATCTTCTTTTTAAAGTTTGCCTCGTTCTCGGCCTTTAGTTTTGCATTTCTGATTTTGCCTGCTTCATCCGCAGCCTTATCATCGGCTATTTTCTTTTTTCTGGCATCTTCATTTTCTTTTGCGCAGGCCGGGCACATCAGTTTACCTTCGGCATTATTCCATCCTTTCGGTGCAAATCTGCAGTTATACCTTGCATACTCGCTTCTCGAAACGTGCGATTGAGCATTTGCCAGCTGTACCATAAACAGGAGCAAAATAGTAGCTAAGAAATTTTTCATTTTAAGTTGTTTTGTTTGATGTAAAAGTAACCTACAGCTCAAGTGTTTTATATACCCTTTACTCGGTATATTTAGTACCTGATTTATGTGTTATATTTATGAAATATTAACCTTGTTCCCCGTTAATTATTACCGCAAATTCGCTCATCAATGAACAAATTTTTATGCTTATTTTTTCTACTTCCATTTCAGGTATGTTTTGCGCAGCAAGGCAACCCCATACAAATTGACACGGCCAAAAAATTCAGTATCAGTAAACATGGTTATTTTTACGAAGACAAAAATTTAAACCTAACCATCGACTCTGTTATAAAATATAAACAGGCCAGTAAACTCAGCCCATTAATAGCAGGAAAAGTTTTTAGTAAAGGTTATACCCAATCTTATTATTGGATTGCTTTTGATATAGAAAATACACTGGACCAAGCTGTACACCTGATGTTTAAGGAACAGAGTTCGAGCATTAATCAACTCCAGTTGTTTAAAGTAAATGAGCAGGGAAAGATTTATCCGCTAGGTTTAACCGGCGATCATTTCCCTTTTAAACAACGTCCTTATCACAACAGGAGCTTCATCTATCCAATTATTCTTTTGCCTCACGAGAAAGCTACCTTTTATTTGTGGGCAGATAAACGCGGACAGAATATGTATATGCCAATGTCTATCGGCCGTGATGTTGACATTATTCAGGCAGAAATTCCGCAGCACACTTTGTTTGGATTTTACACTGGTATTTTTGTATTCGCGGTAATCTTTAACTTATTAATGTTTGCTTCGGTAAGAGATAATATCCACCTATATTACGCCATTTACATTTTTTGCACCTTAATTTTCATTCTGGAAGAAGAGGGACTGGCTTTCCAGTGGTTTTACCCAAACTTGCCCGGCCTGCAAGATTACATGCGGTTAATAATGGCATCATTAAGCTGTGGCTTGTTGATCCAGGTCATGCAGCTGTTTGTGAATCAAAACAGGATAAACAGTAAGTTATACCGTTTTACAAACTATTATAAAAGGTTTTGCTGGGTCATGTCTGTCATTCCAGTATTTATGTTCTTTAAATCATTTATTATTTTAGAAAAAACGGTTTTTTACATCAACAATTTTCTGGCACTTCTTACTGTAATCATTATTATTATTGGTGTGGTAGAAAGAATAAGATCTGGCTATAAGTTAGGCTGGTATTATTTTATTGCAACCGTGATGCTGTTATTTGGCGTTTTTAATTATGTTTTTAACACTTTAGGCCTTACTAACTTTAATTTATTAAAACCAAACGGGTTAGTGGTAGGCTTAACGGCAGAAATCATTTTTCTTTCATTTGCACTAACACAGCGGTATAATTTTTTGAAAAAAGAAAAAGAAATCCTGCTGGAAGAAAAAAGTAAGCACCAGGTTGATCTGGCAGATGGTATTTTCAATGCTCAGGAAGATGAAAGAACACGTTTGGCCCGTGATTTACATGATGATCTGGGCGGAACATTATCGATTATAAAACTAAATATCACCGCTTTTCAGCAAAAAGTTTTAAAACTTACTGAAAATGACCGCATATTTTATGATCAAACCATTGGCATGATCGAAAAGGCATGTGCAGACTTAAGGGAAATATCGCATAACCTGATGCCCAAAAACTTTGAACAACATGGTCTGATTGAAACATTAAATGAACATTTTAAAATCCTTAACCATTCTGGTAAAATTGCATTTGAGTTCGTTTTTCAGGTAGAACAGCCTATTGATAGCGGAATGGAAATTACCATTTATCGGATTGTTAACGAATTGGTCAATAACATCATCAGACACTCTTTTGCCTCAAAGGCAACCATACAAATTTTATCATTTACAGAAAGAATTAGCATTATGGCAGAAGACAATGGCATCGGTTTTAATCCCGACACAGACAAAAAGGGCTTAGGCATTCAAAATATTCTATCGAGGGTAAATTACCTCAACGGTAACATCCAGGTAGATAGTAATCAGAACGGCACAACTACAACTATTGATATTCCACTAAACTAATGGACAAGATTCAACAGCGCCCCATAACCATTATGATTGCAGATGATCACAAACTGTTTGCAGAAGGGCTATTTGCAATCCTTTCTGAACAATCTGATTTTAAGGTAATTGGAATGGCCGCCAACGGAAAAGAAATTTTGCATCTGCTTAATCACCAGCTGCCAGATGTTTTAATTCTCGATTTAAACATGCCCATTCTAGATGGTGAAATGGCCGCAGAAAAGGTGCGCCAGTTATTTCCTTCGGTAAAAATAATGGTATTATCGATGTATTATACAACCAAACTATCTGCTAAACTCGAGGATATCGGCGTGAGGGCCTTTATCCAGAAAGATACCAACGCAGAAACACTATTTGAAATCATAATTGGCATACAACAGGGAGAGGAATATTTCCAAAAAGCAAAATCAGATCCGCCTGCTTCATCTGTATTTAACGATGGTGACCATTTCCAAAAAAGCCACAACTTAACTGCACGTGAAATGGAAATCCTGAAATTGATTAGCGAAGACTATTCTTCACAGCAAATTGCCCAAAAATTATTTATAGCTTTAAACACTGTTGATACCCACCGGAAAAACATGGCGCAAAAGCTAAATGTAACCGGGAAAGCAGGATTATTAAAGTTTGCCCTTGAAAATAAGCTTCGCTAAAATTAAATTTATTTTCGAATATCGAATATAATTGATATTTTTATACTACATACCGTTTTGGTATGCGGTATTATAATTATGAGCAAAGCAATAAATACGGTAATAACCGGTACCGGAAGTTATATTCCAAAAAATATTATTTCTGGTGATGAATTCTTAAACTCGACATTTTTTGAGAACGGAAACGTACTGGAAAAAGAGAATGCAGAGATCATTCATAAATTTTCTGAAATTACAGAGATCGTAGAGCGTCGTTATGCCTGTCCTGATCAGTTAAGCAATCATATTGGCGCAAAAGCAGCAGAAAAAGCCATTGAAAATGCAGGCATAGATAAAGAAACCTTAGACTATATTATATTCTGTCATAACTTTGGCGATATCCCTTTGGGTAGTAACCGCACAGATATTTTACCATCTTTAGCTTCAAAGGTTAAACAACAACTCGGCATTCAAAATCCCGATTGCGTTGCCTACGATATCATTTTTGGTTGCCCAGGATGGGTTCAAGGCGCAATACAGGCCGATTACTATATAAAAAGTGGCGATGCCAAACGCGTTATGGTTATTGGCGCTGAAACTTTAAGCCGAATTATCGATCCGCATGACCGTGATAGCATGATCTTTTCGGATGGTGCCGGAGCTGTAATTTTCGAAGCAGAAGAAGGAACAGAAAAAAGAGGAATATTAGCCCATAAAACAGAAACGCACGCCGTTAATCATGGTAATTTACTCACCATGGGCAAAGGATACAATCCTGATGAGACTAGCGGAAACTTCTACCTGAAAATGAATGGGCGTAAACTTTACGAATTTGCGGTAATCCAGGTACCTCAGGTCATTAAAAAAGCTATAGACAAAGCGGGCATTAGTGTTGATGATGTAAACATTGTATTTGTGCACCAGGCTAATGGTAAAATGGATGCCGCTATCATGAAGCGTTTGTTCAAACTTTATGGAAAGGATACAGTGCCGGAAAACTTAGTTCCGATGACGATTTCGTGGTTAGGAAACAGTTCTGTTGCCACTGTACCAACCTTACTCGACCTGGTATTAAAAGGGGAAGTTAAAGGTTATAACGTGAAGGCTGGCGATGTAGCTGTATTTGCTTCAGTAGGAGCAGGTATGCACATTAATGCTTTTATACACCGCTTTTAATTAACTAACCGTTTTAACCCGGCTCTGGCCTGGTTTTCAATACTGCTTTCAAACTCATGATTTTTCATGGCAATGGCAGTATTGAAAGCCTCTTTTGCTTTTGCCAGGTTTTTTCTTCTTTCATAAATCTTACCCATCTGCACCGCAGCATTCGCCGCAAAATAATACTTCAGGTTTTTCCCGTCATTAATCGTTTCCTGATAAGCCGCTAATGCCTGATCATCTTTCCCTAAATCATCGTAAATTCTACCTAAACGATAATTTAGTTCTATTCTGTCTTTATTGTTAGTGTAATCCGTTGCCTTTTTCCCATCAATTGCCTGTAAGGCCCTGCTTAAATAACCACCGTCAAACAGCAGTCTGGCTTTTAAAAGATCAACGGCTGGTGTTTCTGCTGAAGCTTCAGTCTTGGCTTGCTTATCCTTTTCCATGTAAGTATAGCCATTTTTAACAGCCTTTGCCGCAAAGGCCATATATGTTGCTTTATCTCCTTTAAGAAGAGCGATCCAACCCAGATGAAGGTAAGCATCCTTTACAAAGTTTACACCCTTTGTGGTCTGTAAAAACCGGTTGAAATGGGTGCTGGCATTGAGGTCGAGTTTATTTAAATGCGCAATTCCTTCTAAATAGTCCAGATAAGGAAAAGGCTGATAAACACCTCCCTCTGGTCGCTTGGCCAAAATAGAAATAGCTTGTTCACTGTGCCCGTTTTTAATGCATACATAACTTTGCAAATAACTTTTTAATAAACTGGTATCTGCAATCCGTTCGGTATACTTCATGGTTTTGGCATATGCCTGCGGGCTGTGTGCCACATCAGTTAATACATAAGCGTAATAAAACACCACTTCTTCGTAAAAAGGTTCATAAGATGACTTTGGCAGATTATCTGCCAGCTTTTCGAACATATTTAATCCACTCTGCAAATTCCCTTTAATACCAAAAGTTGAAAGTGCTGTTTTTAAAGCGCCATCAGGAAGATTACCCAAAACGGCATTGATCAAACCCAGTCCTTTTAAGTTTAGATGAAAATTTGGAAACTTCTTATTATTATCCTGCAAAAGGCTGTTCGCTCTTTTAACTTCCATAGCGGCGTTAAAATACTCTCCAAAACGACCACGAATGAGCGCCCATTGCAAATTAATTTCTGCCTGAGCATAGAGGTAGTATGGCGAATTTTTATCGTCGTCGCTTATTTGATCCAACCGTTTAGATTTATTTCCTTTCAAACGGTCAAAATCAGCCTTACTCTCTGAGGTTAAAACTGTAAAATAATCTACATAATTTTCCAGAAGCGGAATAATGGCGTTGTTGGGATGCTGTTTTTTTTCTGTAGAGATATAGGCCCTTGCGTTACCCAACTTCAATTCGAATATACTTTTATAAGCATTTAAGCAATTGTTATTAAAATCGAAGTTTGCAAGTGAAAACAAAGGAGAAAGGAGCAGTGCAGACGTTATAAAAAAACGGAAGCTTTTATTCATTAGGGATTCTATTTCGGTACTGTTCGATGCTGCCACGACAGCTTCACATTAAACAAATATCTACATTAACGCTAAAATCATATTCTTGTTTTGTGTAGCACAAGAAAAGAAGCTAAAACAAAAAACGTCCCGATTAAATCGGGACGTTCAAATAATCTTATAATTTAGATTAAGCTTCTGCTACTTCGTGTGTTAAAGCTTCATCAACCAAAATACGCCCGCAGTGTTCACAAACGATAATTTTTTTACGTTGACGGATATCTAACTGACGTTGAGGTGGAATCTGGTTGAAACAACCAGAGCAAGAATCGCGATCGATAGTTACTACAGCCAAACCATTTACCGCATTTTTGCGTAAACGTTTATAGGCAACCAACAAACGCTCTTCAATTTGAGGCTCAGCTTTATCTGCTTTCTTTTGTAAATCCTGCTCTTCTTTTTCAGTTTCAGCAGTAATTACATCCAATTCGCCTTTTTTAACCTCTAAATCTTTCTTTCTGCCATCTAATTCTGCTTTAGCTGCCTCATAGATTTCAGTTTTAGAAGTGATTTCGAAACCGTGTTCTTTAATTTTCTTTTCAGAAACCTGGATATCTAAACCTTGGATCTCAATTTCTTTAGTTAAAGCATCGTATTCACGGTTATTTTTAACTTCTTTTAATTGAGTATCATATCTTTTGATCGCTGCTTGCGCATCTTTAATTGTATTTTTACGTGTTACGATCGAATCTTCAAGATCATCAAGCTCAGCTTTGATTTTTGCAATTCTAGTTTCTAATCCTAAAACGTCATCCTCAAGATCGGCAACCTCCATTGGTAATTCACCACGCACCTGGCGGATCTTATCAATTTTTGTGTGGATATTTTGTAATTCGTATAAAGCTTTTAGCTTTTGTTCTACGGTTTGTTCCATTAAAACAAGTAATTTATGGGGTTTGTATTTTGCTCCGTTAAACGGATTGCAAAGTTAGTAAATTTTTTCTGAATAATTTCAAGCAATAAATTTGAGGTAAATTGTTCAGTTTCAAAGTGTCCGATGTCGGCAATGATCAATTTTTCCTCCGCATCAAAAAACTCATGATATTTAAAATCTGCGGTTATAAATGCATCCGCTCCGGCAGCAATGGCTTCTTTTAACAGGAAGCTTCCCGAACCTCCACAAACCGCAACTTTTTTAATCCTTTTGCCAATTACTTCTGTATGTCTCACCACTTTGGCCTGCATGCTATCTTTCACCAAATGCAGAAAATCGTAAGCATCCATATCGTATTCCAGCCAGCCCACCATACCCGAACCCACCAATTCGTGTTTGTTTTCGAGTTTATAAATATCGTAAGCTACTTCTTCGTAAGGATGGTTCTCGAACAAAGCAACCAGAATTTTCCGCTCTGCCTGTGTAGGGTAAACCATTTCGATCCGCACTTCAGCCTCGCGGTGGCGAATACCTTTTTCGCCCACAAAAGGGTCTGAATTTTCATTTCCCTTAAAAGTGCCAAAACCATCAGCATTAAAACTACACTCGCTATAGTTGCCAATGTTCCCTGCACCCGCATAAAACAATGCAGATCGTAATTGCTCTGCCTGGGCCTGCGGACAATAAGTAACCAGTTTTTTTAACAAACCTGCTTTTGGTAAAAGTACCTTTGTACCTGTTAAGCCCAAACGTTCACAGATCCTCGCATTTACACCGGTATGGATACTATCTAAATTGGTATGAATGGCATAAAGCGCAATGTTGTTTTTAATGGCTTTTAACACTACACGTTCCACGTAGTTTTTTCCATTGAGTTTTTTTAGCCCTTTAAAAACTATCGGATGGTGGGTAATAATCAAATTGCATCCTGTCGAAATGGCTTCATCCACAATTTTCTCTACACAATCTAAAGCCACCAAAGCAGCACGGACTTCCATGTTTGGGTCGCCCACTATTAAGCCAGCATTATCGTAATCTTCCTGATAATTAAGTGGCGCAATGCTTTCTAAATAATTGGTAATTTCAGCTAATTTCATTCGATAAATATAGAAATTTCATTGCTTTAGTTTTCTTTTTCTTACCCTTCATTCAACAGAAAAAATCCGCACCCAATTTATTTGGATACGGATGTAAACATCAAAAACTTGGTTATCTTAGAATTTTCCTGCCTGCTGGAATCCCCCGCCCATTCTGACCATCTGTAAGCTTTCAAAAACCATTTTCTGGTTGTGCTCAAAAGCAAGGGTTTTGTGGTTTACCACATCGATAATTGATCCGATAAAGCATAAACCCGCAGTTAAAAGGTATAAAATACCCATGCCGATCTGGCCTATAATAAACCGCTGCAAACCTGGAACAGCAAACAATCCAATTAAACAGAAAATCAACATATCAGATGGGTTTTTTCTTTTACTGCTGTAAACCATCAGGAAATTACGCAACTGCTCTTCAGTTAAACCTGTTGTGGCTTGTTGTAAATAGGAGTATTCCTCTGGTGTTATACCTGGTAACGACATTAGAGGTGATTGAAATATATCCATGGTTTCTATGTATTTGTGGTTGAAATTTTAAACTTATTTTTTATCAATGTGTAAATTCTATAAACTATTATCAAAAGTGCCGGAAGCCCAAACCAATGTTCGGAAAAGCTTTCGGTAAACTCGCCATGTAAAATATGACTGATTGACCTGCCGATGCCACATCCCGGACACCAATCCTTAAAACCTAAATTAGCTAAAGGACAAAGTGTAAAATGATGCTGTTGGCTATTCGCCGTTGCCAGTAATATTAAAGCTGTTACCCAGAAAAAAAGTTCTAGTGGAAAGCTCTTAACGTAATTCATTGTTTCACTTTTTATATAATTTAGAAGCTATAGAACTACCTTTGTTACACCGATTTGCCCTTAATCGACGAAAGGGGAATATATTTCGACCAAACGAACGATACCATCTAAGAATAAGTTTTCGCTTTTTCCCAAATCTAATTTCCATATCGCAACCCTGCCAAAAATAGTTAAAAAAACCTTTACACAAATTGCGGGTTAATATTAAAAGATAAGCTTATTTTTGTGCCTTGAACATTCGCGATTTAATAAACAGATACAAAACCGACGATAGGGTAACCCAATTTACCAAAGCGTTGAATAGCAGCAAAAACCCAAAGATACAATTAAAGGGATTGGTGGGTTCGGCAGATGCTATTGTTGCACTTTCTTCTTATTTCCTGTTACACAAGCCCATCCTGTTCGTTTTACCAGATAGGGAAGAAGCCGCCTATTTTCAATCCGATCTCGAAAGTGTATTGGATAAGCAGGTTTTACTATTTCCTTCCTCATACCGTAAATCTTTTGATTTTACCCAGGTAGATACAGCCAATGTATTGGCCCGTGCAGAGGTATTGAACGAGCTGAATCATGATTCAGAATATGGAAAAATTGTCGTTTCTTATCCAGAGGCGATTGCCGAAAAGGTAATTGATCGATCGGCGCTGGAAAAAAACACTTTAGAAATTAGCCTAGGGGCCAAATTAGGCATTGATTTTATCAATGAGTTTTTAATTGATTACGATTTCGACCGTAGGGATTTTGTTTACGAGCCTGGTCAGTTTTCCATCCGTGGCGGTATTGTAGATATCTTTTCGTTCTCGTCTGACCTTCCATACCGAATCGAATTTTTTGGCGATGAGGTAGAAAGTATCAGGAGTTTTGAAATTGAAAGTCAGCTTTCGGTTGGCGATGTTAAATCGCTGACCATTGTCCCAAATGTTCAGGCCAAATTTTTAACCGAAAGCAATATCAGCATCCTTGATTATATCGATCAAGATACACAACTCTGGTTTAAAGACGTAGAATTTACCTTAGATATTGTTAAAGCTGGCTTTAAAAAGGCTGTGGAGCTTTGGAAAGCGTTGCCAGCAACAGATAAAACTCAAAATCCCGAGTGGATCGATCCTAAATTTGCCTTTACCGACGAAAAATTATTGGGCGATCATCTTCAGGATTTCCCATTGGTAGAATTTGGCAAACAGTTTTTTTATAAAACAGATAACCGTTTCGAGTTTGAAACCAAACCACAGCCATCTTTCAATAAAGATTTTAACCTGCTGATCCATAACCTAAAGGAGAATGAAAAGGCAGGGATTATCAATTTTATTTTTACCGATTCACCAAAGCAGATTGAACGTTTATATGCCATTTTAGAGGATATTGATAAAACGGCCAAGTTTACGCCGATCAATAGCATGTTGCGCGAGGGTTTTGTTGATCCGGAGATCCAGACCGCATTTTACACCGATCACCAGATTTTTGACCGTTATTACAAGTATAAACTTAAAAAGGGCTACCAAAAAAGTCAGGCCATTACCCTGAAAGATTTAAGGGAACTGAAATCCGGCGATTACGTAACCCACATCGACCATGGGATCGGTAAATATGCCGGACTCGAAAAGGTGGAAGTAAATGGCAAAACCCAGGAGATGATCCGTTTAATTTATGCAGATAACGACCTGCTTTACGTAAACATCAACTCCTTAAACCGCATTGCCAAATACAGCGGTAAGGAAAGCGGTGTACCCAAAATGAATAAACTGGGTACGGATGCCTGGGACAAACTCAAAAAAACTACTAAAAAAAAAGTTAAAGATATCGCCCGGGATTTGATCAAACTTTATGCGTTGCGCAAAACCCAGGCTGGAACAGCATTTTCTCCGGATAGCTATTTGCAAACTGAGCTGGAAGCTTCTTTTATTTACGAAGATACGCCCGACCAGTTAAAAGCGACTCAGGATGTGAAAAAGGATATGGAATCGCCACATCCAATGGACCGTTTGGTGTGCGGAGATGTAGGCTTTGGAAAAACGGAGATCGCTGTTCGTGCGGCATTTAAAGCCGTAGCGGAGGGCAAACAGGCAGCGATACTGGTGCCGACTACTATTTTAGCCTTGCAGCATTTCAAAACCTTTTCTTCACGTTTAAAAGATTTTCCCGTTACGGTTGATTACATTAACCGTTTTAAAACCAATAAACAGATTAAAGATACCCTGGCTGAAGCCGCAGCAGGCAAAGTTGATATCCTGATCGGGACACACCGTTTATTGAGCAAAGATGTAAAGTTTAAAGACCTCGGCATCATGATTATTGATGAAGAGCAGAAATTTGGCGTTACGGCAAAAGAAAGGTTAAAGGCCGTTAGGGTAAACGTTGATACTTTAACGCTTACCGCAACCCCAATTCCGAGAACACTGCATTTTTCTTTAATGGGGGCAAGGGATTTATCCATCATCAGTACTCCACCACCAAACCGCCAGCCGGTAAGTACCGAATTGCATGTCTTTAATGATAAATTGATCCAGGAAGCCGTACAGTTCGAACTAGACCGTGGTGGACAGGTTTTCTTTATTCATAACCGGGTAAACGACCTGATGCAATTGGGTGGATTGATCCAGAAATTGGTTCCAAAAGCACGGATTGGTATTGCGCACGGCCAGCTGGATGGCGATGCACTGGAAGATGTAATGCTCGATTTTATCAATGGCGAGAAAGATGTTTTGGTAGCCACGACTATTATTGAAGCAGGTTTAGATATCCCCAATGCCAATACCATTATCATTAACCATGCACACATGTTTGGTTTGAGCGATTTGCACCAGATGCGTGGCAGAGTAGGCCGGAGTAATAAAAAAGCTTTCTGCTATTTACTTTCTCCACCTTTATCTACTTTAACCTCCGAAGCCCGTAAGCGTTTAAGTGCCATTGAAGAATTTTCTGATCTGGGCAGTGGTTTTAACGTAGCCATGCGCGATCTGGATATCCGTGGAAGTGGAAATTTATTAGGTGCCGAGCAAAGTGGTTTCATTGCCGAAATCGGTTTTGAAATGTACCACAAGATACTGGATGAAGCGATTCAGGAATTAAAAGAAGCTGAGTTTAAAGGCCTTTTCGAAAATGAACCTGCCCGTCCGTTCGTGGGCTTTACGCAGGTAGACACCGATCTTGAATTATACATTCCGGATGCTTACATCACCAACATTACCGAGCGTTATAATCTGTACACCGAGCTTTCCAAACTTGATAACGAAGATGAACTGGCCATTTTTGAAAAACATCTGGCCGACCGTTTCGGACCGGTTCCGCCACAGGTAAAAACCATGCTCAGCGTAGTCCGTTTGCAGTGGTTGGGTAAGAAATTAGGCTTTGAGAAAATCAGTTTCAAGAAAAATAGTTTACGCGGATATTTCTTAAATGATAAACAGTCTGCTTATTTCGACTCCAATACCTTTACCAAAATTTTAACTTTTGCACAGAACCACCCACGGATGTGCAATTTAAAAGAGGTAAAAAATACCTTGAGAATTGCTTTTGACAATGTAAAAACCGTTGAAGAGGCAATCGAAACTTTAGAACTTATTGACTAAAAACGTTAATTCAGTCAGTTAATTGACCGAATTAACGTTAATTGAGTCAGTCTATTGACTGAATTAACATTTTTTACTATATTTGACTTAAATGGAAAGTCAAATTGTTAGATCTTTGAAGCCTGTTATCCTTAATAAAATTGGGAAAAATAAGGTCATCTTAATTTTCGGCACAAGGAGGGTAGGCAAAACCTGGTTAGTAGAAAGCATTATTAAAGAGGCCAATATCAACCATCTTTCTTTAAATGGAGAAGATCAGGATGTACAGGTGTTGCTATCAACCCGTACAGCGGCAAATTATAAAAGGGTTTTGGGTGATGCCAAACTGCTCATTATTGATGAAGCCCAGGTTATTCCCGAAATCGGAAAAATATTAAAATTACTTATTGATACTTTCAAAGACCTCACCATTATTGCGAGTGGGTCATCTACTTTTGATCTGTCAAATCAAACCGGCGAACCTTTAACCGGAAGAAGTTTAACTTATTATCTCTACCCGATAGCACAGGTTGAATTAGATAAACAGGAAAATGCATTGCAGACCGCCCAAAACCTTGAAGAAAGATTAATTTTTGGTTCTTATCCAGAGCTGTTTCATCTGAACTCATTGGCTGAAAAAGCACAATATTTGACTGAACTGGTGAAGTCATATCTGTTAAAAGACATTTTGATGTATGAAAATATCCAAAATAGTGCTAAACTGCTGGAGTTATTAAAGCTTATTGCCTATCAGGTAGGATCGGAAGTTTCGATTGATGAGATTTCGCGTACTTTAGGCATTAGCAAAAATACAGTAGACCGTTATCTTGATTTACTTTCGAAGGTTTTTATCATCTATAAAGTTGGTGGATACAGTAATAATTTACGGAAAGAGGTTACCAAATCATCTAAATGGTATTTTTATGATAATGGCATCCGAAACGCGATTGTAAACGATTTCCGGTTATTAGCCTTAAGGAATGACCAAGGTATTTTATGGGAAAATTACTGTTTTAGTGAGCGGATCAAAAAAATGGAGTACGAACAGCAAAATTCCACTTATTACTTTTGGAGAACTTATGACCAGCAGGAAATAGACCTTATTGAAATTAACAACGGAGAAATTTTAGCTGCCGATTTCAAATGGGGAAACCAAAAGAAAAAAATCCCAGGTTTTTTTGCTAAAAACTATGCTCAAGCTAGCTTCTCGGTTATTAACAAAGAAAATTATTTAGATTTTATATTATAAATGTTAGATCCCTCTTTATTACTCGATTTAGTAAAAATGCAAATGCCTTATGGAAAATATAAAGGTTACCTGATCTGCAATATTCCTGAAAGTTATTTGCTTTGGTATAAAGACAAAGGCTTTCCGAAAGGAAAATTAGGTGATTTAATGGCTACGATGTTCGAAATTCGGGTGAATGGTTTGGAGTATTTATTAACGCCGTTGAAGAATCAGCGGTGATGCATCACTAAAGGAGGCAAACCTCAAAATATACCGTCATTTTGAGCGGAGTGCAACGAAGCCGAGAACCCGAAGGCTCAGCGGAAGCTAAATCTATCTAGACAGATCTCTCCATTGCGCTGCGCTCCAGTCGAGATGACGATTTTTCTATTGATTTCGCAGAAAAAATCTGCGTCAATCTGCGGGAAACAATTCTATATCTCACAACCATTTTCATCACAAACCGCATCATTATTTTTATTTAATGAGGTAAGTGTGGTTTTAGGCTGAGTTTCTTTCCATTTGGTAAAACTTTGGGTAAGTGCATCGGTAAAAGCCTGAACAGGCTGAGCGCCTGAAACACCATATTTACGGTCCATTACAAAATAAGGAACCCCTCTAATACCTAAATTCTGACTTTCATAAATATCATAACGAACCGCTTCAGCAAACTCGTCGCTATTTAAAACTGCTACAGCTTCATCCTTATTCAAGCCGATCTCTACTGCAAGATCAACTAAAACATCGGTTTCGCCAATATTTTTGCTGTTTACAAAATGGGCTTCAAATAATTTTTCTTCCGCTAAATCCTGAAGACCGTGTTTTGCTGCCAGGTGGATCAAACGATGCGCATTAAAGGTATTTGCCGGAATATTGGTATCGAAATCGATGCTTAACCCTGCATTTGCAGCCATATCAACCACCTGTTTAGTCATTTGTTTGGCCTGTTCAACCGGCATTCCCTTACTTCTTGAAAGGTAATCGTACACGGTTTCATTATTGGTATTGTGATACTCCGGATTGAGCTGAAAACTCTTCCAATCTACCTCAATTTCATTTTTGAAGGGCAATTTTTCTATCGCCTGTTCAAAATGTCTTTTCCCAATATAGCAAAACGGACACATTACATCCGACCAGATTTCTACTTTCATAATACAAAATTAAGCGGATTATAATTAGCTATAGTAAGGGCAAAGTAAAAAGCAACTATTGTTTAGGATAGTGGCTTCTATATTAATCATATGAAAAGGAAATTCTAATAAATTGATCTGCTATGAGAAACCGTCATTCCCAACTCGATTGGGAACCACGTAGTGCTCATGAATGCTGAAAAAAAACAAAAAAATAATGAATAATCTTAATGCCTTGGTAGGTTTGCAGGCTGCATTAAGATTCTCGCCTGCGCGAGAATGACGACCGATCAGAAAGCTCAACGTAAAAGACTAAGCAATAACTGATATTATTTATACAATTGGTTAAATATCAGCTTAAAAGTACCATGCGTTTGTGCTCTGAATGCAATTTCGGGCCCGAAGGCAAGCAATTTACCTTTGCCAACTTTGGCTTCAAAAGCGGTTATCCCATCTTGCAGGTAAGCCTGGCCCCAGGCCCAGCCACTGCGAAGCGGTGTAGCATTTTCAAACCACATTAAAGGTTTAATCTTTTCAGCTGCAATAGCATCACCAGTGAGTTTAAAAACAGGACTATTATCAAAATATACATCAGCTTCTTTTTTCATGCCCCAATTGGCAGGTAACGTTATATCTACACCAACATTTAAAACACTTCCCGGAACATAATATTTTTCAGCAGGTAATCTTTTTTCCGCTCCATTTACAATTTCTACCATCGCGTTACGTATAGGCAGATTTAAGTGATAAGCCAGATTGGTACTGCTGCCAATGGTTACAATATGCCCGCCAGCTTCCAAAAACTTCTTTAATTCAGGGATTGATTGATCAGCACTAATTCTCCCTAAACGATTTCTAAATTCCTGAGGAATTTCTTCAGCCTTTGGTCCGAAAGTCCTGTTTCCCCCACCTGCACCCTGCACCGATGGTATAGCGCCACCCACAAAAACAATTACATCGTATTTAGATTTCAAATTGCCCGCATCAATATCCTGCGGATAAATTACTGTGGCATTATAGTGGTACCGTTCCATTAAAAACCGCACCCAACCCGAGGCCATAGAACCACCGTAGGTATCCCAAAGGGCAATTCTCGCTGTAGATACCTTGATTTTATTTTTTGGAGCCGGTGCAGTTTTTAATTTGATGTTTGCTTTTTCTAGCACTGCTTTTCCTGATGACGAAACATAAAAGTCACCGTTTTCAGTAGATCGGTAAACCTCAAGCTTATTTTTCAATAAATCGTTAACCGCACGGTAAGAATCATTTTGTGCAGCACTTAACACATAAGTGGATCCACTAGGCAATTTGTTTTCTGGTTTTAAGAGTTCTCCGTACGGATTTTTTTCAAACGGCCCTGAAAAATCATCTAAAATTCGATCGAATTTCACATCCATCAGATAGGCTAATGTCCATCCGGCGGCATCGTAAGGCGGAATTGGCGCACCGCCTTCGTATTTAAAATCATTTGGGTGGTCCTGTGGCTCGAACATATCTAAAACATGCGGACGGAAAGCCTGATCGGTTTTGACGACATAACTCCCGGCCGGATATTTTTTACCGGCCACGGCAAATGGAGCGGTCGCTTTTTGAACTACAATACCTGCTCGGATCAATGCATTTAAAAACTTAATAGCAGTATTAAAATCAGGCTGATCAGCAGATATAATATATCCCCTTGGATCCCGGTTCGCAGGAGCTTTCATCACTGTATCGAAAGCTTTTATACTGATCTGGCGTCTTGGTCCGAAATCAGCATCGCCATTTGTCGCGGCATTACCTTTTGCAGCGTTATTAATGGCTTCTATTTTTTTAGGGGAAAATGACCAGGTATCTTTTTTGCCTCTTTCAATTGAATTTCTGCCCATCTGGTAAATATTGTACAACAATTCATCGTGATAACGTTGTGCGTAATTCAAAACGGCATAATTTAAAGATACCGAATAATCGATCGAATTTTTAAAATACCATTTCCTTGGCGTAATTGGGTTAGGGGAGTCGCCGTTTGGTAATAACCTTGAAGGAACCAGCGGAATTTCAGAAGGCGTAGGATTCCCGATAATTTCTGTTAAAAGCCCAATCATATTATGAAAATAGGTTGTAGTTCTTAAACCGCCATTGTACCAGGTAGAATACACCGATCCTCCGCGCTGCGTATAGCCAGGTTTATTTTCTACGTTCATCCTGTTGTGCATGGCCGCACCAACTGCATCTAAACTGGTTAACAAAGTTGGATCGAAAACATAATTAAACGGATCCCGATAGGGAGGACCTGCCACAACCGTTCCCGCCGGACCGGCCTGATGGTGGTTGTACATAATCTGCGGGATCCACTCTACAAAAAGCTGGCGACCGATATTTTGTGTTTCTTTAAGATTTAGCATAAAGAAATCACGGTTATTATCATGTCCCGCATACTTTTCATACAAAACAGGAAGTCCGGAAGTTGTTCTTTTCTTCGGATCTTTATCCCTCATGTACCAATTGCTCACCAACTCCTGCCCATCAGGGTTTGCATGAGTAAACAAAATAATTACATTATCCAAAATACGCAAAGTTTCTGCATCTGTTCTGGACGCAAACTCATATATGGTTTGGATTAATTGGTGGGTGCCAACTACCTCATTTGCATGTAATCCTCCATCTATCCATACTACTGCTTTACCCTCTTGTGCCAATGCTTTGGCCTGCTCTGGCGTAATTTCTGCATGAGCCAGCTGTTGTGAAATCTCCTTGTAACGGTCTAATTTCTTTAGGTTTTCTGGCGAAGAAACAATTAGCATATATTGACTTCTGCCTTCTTCAGTTTTACCGATATCAACCAGTTTAATGCGGTTAGAACTGACCGCAAGCTTTTTGAAATAAGCTTCTGTTTGGGTGTAATTGGCCAGTTGATAATCATCGCCAATATCAAAACCAAAATGCGATTTTGGCGTTGGCACTTCCTGCGCCAGTACCGCACAGTTACTTACCATTAAAAAAGCAATGCAGAGCCTGATAAAGTAGGTTTTTATCATAATTTGAAAGTTTAGTTGGGTAATCAAATATAATAGAGAATAATTTTCAAAAACGGCTTGCCGTAAATTTGTTACAAGTTTTAAATCCTAATCCATACATTTGCCTTGATGTAAGTTCTTAACTTTATTTTTCATCAACCGATACAGGTTCCCGGAATTACACCCGGGATTAATAGGGAATCGTGTGCAAATCACGAGCTGTCGCGCAACTGTAAATTCTGTCTTTAACAAAAAGACAACGGTTTTATCATTATGCCACTGTGCCATTTAATGGGATGGGAAGGCGATAAAATCGGGAATAAGTCAGGAGACCTGCCTATATTGAATTGACGGTGCTTTCGCGTTATAAAGTAATTGGTCAGGTCTGATTGTACACGATAAAATTAAAATTTTATATGCTTGCTTTAAGCTTTTGCTGATAAGTGGGCGGGCTGTGCCATAACCTTTCCTTTAATTTTTAACAAAGAGTATTACAAAAATATTGCCTTAAGAGCTTTTAAACGATTTATTTACTTAATCTTTAAGAGAGATGCTAACGCAAAATCTGGGCTATCCGCGAATAGGTAGTCAAAGGGAATTAAAGAAAATCTGCGAAAATTATTGGGCAGATAAAACTGGGTACAAGAATGTACTGCAGGTGGGCAAAAACATTCGCCACGAAAACTGGAAACTTCAAAAAGAAGCGGGTATTGATGTGATTCCATCAAACGATTTTTCCTTTTATGATCATGTCCTTGATCATTCCTTAACCTTTGGGGCCATCCCGAAAAGGTACAATGAGGTAATCCTGAAAAAAGGAAATGAGGAACTTGACCTTTATTTCGCGATGGCAAGGGGTTACCAAAAAGAAGGACTGGATGTGATGGCTATGGAAATGACGAAATGGTTCGATACCAATTACCATTACATTGTACCTGAGTTTTACAAAAACCAACCTTTTAAACTTTTCTCTACTAAAATCATTGATGAGTTTTACGAGGCAAAACAATTGGGGATTAACACTAAACCCGTTCTGATCGGACCTGTTTCCTACCTTTTATTGGGCAAGGAAAAAGAAGCTGGGTTTGAAAAAATTGACCTGATTAAAAACCTGCTTCCGGTTTATATCGAGATTTTATCTCGCTTGGACGCTCTGGATGTAGAATATATTCAGTTTGATGAGCCATTTTTGACTTTGGATTTAAATGAAAAGGATAAAAAAGCTTATGAATATGCTTATAAAGAAATCAGGAAAGCTTTCCCAAGACTGAAAGTTGTTTTAACCACCTATTTTGAAGGCTTAGGAAATAATCTAGCATTAACCACTTCATTGCCAGTAAATGTTTTACACATCGACCTGGTACGTGCGGAAGATCAATTAGATGATGTTCTAGCTTCATTAAAAGAAGATACCATTCTTTCGTTAGGTTTGGTAGATGGAAGAAACATCTGGAAAAATGATTTCGAGAAATCTCTATCGATCATTAATCGTGCTATAGAAAAAAGAGGTCAGGGTAAAGTATGGATTGCTCCATCTTGTTCACTGATTCATTCGCCGGTTGATTTGGATAATGAGACCAACGAGCAAAATCTCTCTGCGGAAATTAAACAATGGCTGGCTTATGCCAAACAGAAAATTACGGAGGTAGCTACCTTAAAAAAACTAATCACCAACGAAAGCCCTGCATCTACCCTGCAAAAATTCGAAGAAAATAAGATTGCAATTGCTAACCGTAAAATTTCTAAAATAATCCATAATCATGCAGTTAAACAAAGGGTTTCGGCTTTAAAAGAGCAGGATGCCGAACGTTTGAGTCCATTTTCGAGTAGAAAAATCAAACAACAGGAACTTAACCTGCCTGTTTATGCCACTACCACTATCGGGTCGTTTCCGCAAACCGCAAAGGTAAGAAGCTGGCGGGCCAAACTTAAAAATGGAACGCTTACTGTTGAAGAATATGATGATTTTATTGCAAAAGAAACCGAAAAAGCAGTAAAATGGCAGGAGGAAATCGATCTGGATGTTTTGGTTCACGGCGAGTTTGAACGGAACGACATGGTTGAATACTTTGGTGAGCAATTAGACGGTTTTGCTTTCTCTAAAAACGGATGGGTACAGAGTTATGGATCGCGCTGTGTAAAACCGCCGATTATTTTTGGTGATGTTACGCGCCCGAAACCCATGACCGTAAAGTGGACGGCTTATGCGCAGTCGCTTACCTCGAAATACATGAAAGGCATGTTAACAGGTCCTGTAACCATCTTACAGTGGTCGTTCGTACGCAATGATCAGCCACGGTCAGAAACCTGTACACAGATTGCCCTGGCTATCCGTGATGAGGTTTGCGATCTGGAAAATGCAGGCATTAAAATCATCCAGATTGATGAACCAGCCATTAGAGAGGGTTTGCCATTGCGAAAGGCAGAATGGCAAGACTACCTGAACTGGGCAGTAAAAGCCTTTAAAATTTCAGCCAGTGGCGTAAAAGATGATACGCAGATCCACACGCATATGTGCTATTCAGAGTTTAACGATATCATCCAAAACATTGCCGATATGGACGCAGATGTAATCACAATCGAAACGTCTCGTTCTCAGATGGAATTATTAGATGCTTTTGCCGATTTTAAATATCCAAACGAAATTGGACCAGGTGTTTATGATATTCATTCTCCAAGGGTTCCGAAACGTGAAGAAATGGTTCAGTTACTCAAAAAAGCGAAAGCCGTTATTCCTTCAGCGCAACTTTGGGTAAACCCTGATTGTGGCTTAAAAACACGCGGATGGGACGAAACCAAAAAAGCATTGATCGAAATGGTTGAAGCCGCAAAAGAGATGCGTAAAACGGAAGAAGTACTTTCGGCAGATCTTCAGGTGAATTAATATAATTGGTGTTAGATATTCAATCGTTGTCAGTCTGAGCCTGTCGAAGACGCTTCATCATGAATAACTGAAATAAATTGTATTAAGAAATCTTTTGGATGATAGTTTTATCCTGATCTCAACTTTGACAACTTTCTAATCAGAAAGTTGTCAAAGCTTTTTACTCATCCTATATTTACCCCATGACCTTAGCAGAAAGAATAGAAAATTCGAAAACCAGTATTTTTAAAGCCGTTTTCCCAAATACCACCAACCATTACGATACGCTTTTCGGCGGTACTGCCATGCATTTAATGGACGAAGTTGCTTTTATTACTGCAACCCGTTTTAGCCGCCAGATTATGGTAACGGTAAGCAGCGACAGGATTGATTTTAAAAAACCGATTCCAGCAGGAACCATTGTAGAACTTATTGGCAAGGTAAACCATGTGGGTAATACCAGTTTAAAGGTTAACGTAGAAATTTATATTGAGCAGATGTATGCAGAAGGAAGGGAGCTTGCCGTACATGGCGATTTCACTTTTGTAGCTATCGATGAAAACAAAAAGCCTGTTCAGGTAATCAAATAACCCGATACATTTAGCGAAAATGGTATAAAGTCATCAGACTTAAATCTTTAATTTGATCATGGAGCAACAACATTCTGAAGCAGATTTAAAAAATATTGCGAAACAATTAAGTTGTCCGGAAGGCGAACATGGCGTTAAAACAGGGGAGATGATGCATAGCAGTAACATCGGAATGACTAGTTCTGCAATTGATGCATTAGACCTCCAAAATAATGAAACTGTTTTAGAGATCGGCCATGGAAACGGTGGGCACATCGCTCAACTATTATCACAAGCCGAAAACCTCAACTATTTTGGTGCCGATATTTCTGCTACCATTATTTCCGAGGCTGAAAAGATTAATCAGGGTTTAATTCCAGCCGGAAAAGTTCATTTTAAACTAACAGATGGAATTACATTGCCGTTTGATGAAAATCGGTTCGATAAAATTTTTACCGTCAATACAATCTACTTTTGGCAAAATCCAAGCGAATATCTTACCGAAATTAAAAGAACTTTAAAACTTAATAGCACTCTAGTAATCTGCTTTGCCGATAAAACTTTTATGCAAAATCTTCCTTTTACACCTTATGGTTTTAAACTTTACGAAGTAGAAGAGGTAAAGGAACTATTAAAAAATGGAGGATTTACAGTTGAAAATATTCTTAGTAAAACTGAACAGATAAAAAGCAAAACTGGCGAGCAGATAGAAAGGGAATATCATGTTGTAACGGCTACAGCATGAGAAACATATTATAGTCCTCGTTTGTAAGAGGATTAGCGAGAATAGCGATTGTATCGATAATAACAAAAACCACACTACAAACGTGAATCCCATTCATCCTCGTTACAAACGAGGACGATAGATAAGGTATTTCTTTGTGTCTTCCTGTCTTTGTGATTAATCTAATACAAAATCAGATACAAATAGGCATAAACCACCGGAGCAGCCAATAACAGTCCATCAAAACGGTCTAGCAAACCGCCATGCCCAGGCAACAATCCACCACTATCTTTTGTATCTAAACTGCGTTTAAGCATCGATTCTACCAAATCGCCCAGCGTACCAAAGCTCGCAATTAATATAGCCATACCCATCCAAACCCAAGCCGGACTTTCGGTAAACAAAAATGATAAGCCAAAAGCGACCAAAATACTGGTGAACATACCGCCGAAAAAACCTTCCCAGCTTTTCTTTGGTGAGTGACGTTCAAATAATTTGCTCTTCCCGTATTTTACACCAAAAAGATAAGCACCGGTATCATTTGCCCAAAGCATTAACAAAAATGCGAGCGGTAAATGAAAGTTATATTCATTCCAGTTTTTTAAAAAGCCAAGGGCGTGGAAAAAACAGAAAGGTATAGTTACATAAACAAAACCAACAAATGTATAAGAGATATTGGCAAATGGAATTTTGTTTTTCTTATACAGCTCAGTGATAAAAACCGAGAAAATTAGTGGGATGCAAAGCAACAGGTACTTAACATCATACTCTAAATAATGTAAGCCTGCAGCCATTAAAAAGATTAAAGATCCTGCCATTAAGCCAATATTTCGATGTGGCCTGATACCGGCATTTTTAATCAGCTTATAAAATTCGAATAAGGATAAAACACTTAGAATAAGATAGAAAATTGTAAATGCATAACTCCCTAAAAAGATAGAGCCAAGCATGACGATGGTAAAAAAGAAAGCGGTTATTGCCCTGGTTTTCATTTAAGGTAAGAGGTAAAGGGTGGAAGGTTTAAGGTCATTATCACTATTCAATTTCATTCTCAACGATGTATTCTATGGCTTTATTGAAATCTACCTTATTCACCAAAACATTTATTTCGCCAATATTATATGCCGAGAGTTGTTTATTTATGGTAACCGCAGGGATACCAGCCTCTGTCAATCCCTGTTTTAATACCTCTGCCGCAAAAGCATTGCTGGTGGTATATACTTTAACCCAATTTTCGCTCACGTGATGCGCTATCTTTAAAAAATTTAAACAAAGCTATGGTAATTATTGCACTAATTAAATAGCCATACCACAGAAAACCAATCGGTTCATCCGCTTTATCAAGTGGCATGTTGTGTTTTTGCATATAAAAAGCCGCACAAACCGCATAGGCATTGTTTAAAAAATGCGCAAACATGGCATACCAGATACTACCACTCAAATAATACAGGTACCCGAAACCTGCTCCCAATAACAACCTAGGCACAAAACCATAAAACTGGACATGTATGGCGCTAAAAATTATAGCCGAAAGCCAGATGGCCAGGTGCGGATTGCCAAACGACCGCTCCAATGAGCGTTGCACGCCACCCCTGAACATCAACTCCTCACCAATCGCTGGTAAAACTGCAATCATAATCAGGTTAACCACAAAATCCCAGTTACTACTCACCGTAATCAGTTGAATAGTCATTTTTGCTGCAAGTTCTTCTTTCTCCTTCATCCAAGCCTCAATTCCTTTCAAGAAGTCGGGCAAAACCATTTTTTGATTCCACATTACTGTCCATTCCATAAAAGGCATACTCACGATCATAATCATGATCACTAGCAAAAACAGTAAAACCTTTGGTTGTTTAAAACTATAAAACCGGGTTATTTTTATTCTTTCTGTTAAAGCGAGGGCAAGGGGTGGTAAAATAAATGTACCTATTGAACTTAAAATCTGTATTACCTTAAAACCCGAAATATATTCGGCGTCGCCCGATAAAAGCAGGTTGAAATTACTCACCAAACCCATTCCATACATGGCCATACAGATTACCAGTCCAATGATACCGAAAACAAAAGCCCCGGCAACTGCGTAAAATAAAAGTAAAAGTAATTGTAAGAAAGGATTGATTTCCTCGCGTTTAGGTGTTACAAAATTCATTATTTGTACCTTTGTATGTTTTATTAATCGTTGAAGATAGAAAATGTCTGTAAAGATAGGAAATATAGATTTAGGTGAGTTCCCTTTATTGCTCGCTCCGATGGAGGATGTAAGTGATCCACCGTTCCGTTATGTATGCAAGAAAAACGGGGCTGATATGATGTATACCGAATTTATCTCTTCGGAAGGCTTGATCAGGGATGCCGCAAAAAGCTTACAAAAATTGGACATTTTCGAATATGAAAGACCAATTGGCATCCAGATTTTCGGTGGTGATATCGAACACATGCGCGAAGCTTCAGAAATTGCCTCTGCAGCAGGTCCAGATCTGGTTGATATCAATTATGGCTGTCCGGTAAAAAATGTGGTTTGCAAAGGTGCAGGCTCCAGCTTGCTTCAGGACATCGATAAAATGGTAAAAATGACCGATGCTGTTGTTAAAGCTTCGCATTTGCCTGTTACCGTAAAAACCCGCCTGGGTTGGGATGATAATACCAAAAATGTTTACGAAGTTGCCGAGCGACTTCAGGATGTAGGCATCCAGGCACTTACGATTCATGGCCGAACAAGGGCACAATTATACAAAGGAGAGGCCGATTGGAGTTTAATCCGCGAAATTAAACGCAATCCACGCATCAAAATTCCCATTTTTGGCAATGGTGATGTAGATAGTCCGGAAAAAGCAGCCAATTGGCGTATGGAATATGAGGTAGATGGTATCATGATCGGTCGTGCCGCAATTGGTTATCCGTGGATTTTCCGCGAGGTAAAACACTTCTTTAAAACCGGAAAACACCTTGCCGGACCAACAATTGAGGAAAGAATTGAAGTTTGCCGTACACACTTAGATAAATCGCTGGAATGGAAAGGTCCGAAAACCGGTATTTTTGAAATGCGTCGCCATTACGCCAACTATTTCAAAGGGCTGCCAGATTTTAAACCATACCGCATGCGTTTAGTTGCTGAGCCAGATATCAACAACATTTACAGCATTTTAGAAGAAGTGGCAGAAAAATTTGCCAACTATGACGCCACTAGTGTAATGGCTTGATTTTTGAAAGCTTTTTTCCTACATTCGTTATCATCATGGTTACAGCTATTACAGACGGGGTTAAAGTTTCAGTAGAAACTGTTTATCAGCCAGAATATTCAAATCCGGCCAACGAACATTACATGTTTGCCTATCGCATAGAAATATCCAATCTTTCTGATTACGCCGTGCAATTAATGCGCCGCCAATGGTTAATTTTCGATTCGAACAGTAGCAAAAGAGAGGTAGAAGGTGAGGGTGTTGTTGGTTTGCAACCCATTATACAACCCGGCGAAACGCATGTGTACGTTTCAGGTTGTAACCTAAAAACTGATATGGGCAGCATGAAAGGTACCTATTTGATGAGACGTGATATCGATGGTTCACAATTCGATGTTGATATTCCCGAATTTCAATTGGTAGCCCCTTATAAATTAAATTAATCCTTCGAAGAATCGTCATTTCGACCGTAGTGGAGAAATCTGTATTGTTTAATTCAAAGATCTCTCCGTTTCGTTGCACTTCAGTCGAGATGACAAAACTTTTAATATAAAGAATCTTCGAAAAGCGATTTCAGCATTTCATTTTACTGTTACTCCTGCTTTTCATTTCAAGTCCGCACTCGTTCCTCGTTTACGGGCTTTCCATTACAATCAGGTTTAAATTGCAGTGTTTCTGCTACTATTAAAGGCTTAACCGCATTGCTTACAAGTCCTTTTTTGCACCCTGCATCCATAAATAGTACAACCTACCCTGCCACCTAAACCCGATCGCAGCGGGATGCCGATATTTTTCTATCGGCAGAAGCGTGAGCGGGACCGAAGCATTCCTATTCCCACGAAACCTGCTTTCCAAATAGACATTTAATATAGTCGTCACCCTGAACCGAGCCTTGAGCGAGCTCACCGAAGGTAATTCATTTCAGGGTCTATCTTGGAAAGATGCTGAGATAAATCCGATAGTTCCTAATATCCGCAGGTTAAAAAAAATAAAAGCTGCAAAACTTTGATAAACAATGTTTTGCAGCAAGGTAATATTCACTTAAATTAGTGTTGACCAATATTACTGCTGTGAAAATAATAAATT
>NZ_FNCH01000032.1 GCF_900100705.1 Pedobacter terrae | reverse complement strand
GCCCCGGCGGCAATGAGCCGAAGTAAACTATATCGCGTATTGACTGTGGCTAATAAACTAACTTAAAAGATTTCTCGCCGCCTGTACGGGCAGGCGCTACGGTCGAAATGACGGATTTTTCGGATAACGGCAATTAAAAGATCCTTCGTTCCTCAGGATGATAGAAAATATTGAGCAAGTATGAAAAGAGAAAAGGATACCGCACGCATTAAGATTAGCTTCGCTGAGCACTCCGTGGTTCCCGCCTGCGCGGGATCCGATAGCTATCGGATGACGGATTTATTGATGGAACAAAGACCATATTAGAAACTATCCTATACACCATGCGATCTGCACCATGCTACCCGGCCTGGCAGATTTCCGCCGGAAAAAGCACGGAAATCTTTGCAGTTCCCCCCTAATAACCCCACAGCCCAAGGCAGGATCAAAGCGGGCGCGGTGGGATAAGCAAGGATAAGAGCCTCGATGCTGCCGCTATCAGATTTCCGTAGTTTTTTACAAGAATTGCGTAGCAATCTTTTATACCGATAAAAACAATATGATCAAATAAAAAACGGATGCAAGCCTTTCAGTTATGCCTTTGTGTTTGTTGTTTTTAATTGCAGGCATGCTTTCGCTGCGCTCAGGTTTGTTACTTTTGGGCCAAGCCAAAAGAAAGAGCCCATCGGCGGCTAACCAAGGCAAGGCTGAGCAAAGGGATAAAACTGTAGCTATTAAACCAACTTAAAAGATTTCTCCGCTACGGTCGAAATGACGGATTTTTCGTTTTAACAGCAATCAAAAACTCCTCCGTACCTCCAGGAAGACAGAAAATAATGAAAAGCGTCAAACGAAAGAATTAAATTAAGATTTTTAAATAACATCTGGGTTTTGGTACTTTTACGCCATCTAAACACAACATGTTCAAACAAATTTTCAACAGTTACAAAACATCATTCAGCGGATTAAGCAAAGAAACCTGGCTGCTGAGCATTGTAATGATGTTTAACCGTTGCGGCAGCATGGCTGTACCTTTTATGGGTTTATACGTTACCCAAAGCCTGCACCGGTCTGAAATGGATGCTGGTTTAATTATCACTTTATTTGGCGTAGGCTCTATTTTAGGTTCTGCAACCGGCGGGAAACTAACCGATATAATCGGCTTTAGGCCGGTACAGATTCTCTCTTCCATTATTGGCGGATTGCTGTTTATCTTATTCTCAACCATCAGCCATTTTTCTACCCTGTGTGTACTGGCTGTGGTGATCAGTTTCTTTTCTGAAGCTTTCCGTCCGGCCAACTTCACCGCTGTGGCACATTATGCAAAAGAAAATACCATTACCCGCTCCTACTCACTTAACCGTTTGGCAGTTAATATCGGTTGGTCTGCAGGGATTAGCATGGCCGGGATTATTGCGTCTATTAATTACAAACTTTTGTTTATTGTAGAAGGATCGGTAAGTATGCTCGTTGGACTTTCGATTTTGTTTTTACTGCCTAAAGTGCAGGATTTTATTAAAAAAGCAAAAGAAAACCGCAGCACCATGGTGATTTTAAAACCCTGGGAAGATGGTTTCTACGTAAAATTTATTCTTTTAACTACCCTTTTTATTACCTGCGCTTTTTTAATGTTCAGGGTGGTACCGGTATTTTTTAAAGAGGAATGGCATATCGATGAATTTGCCATCGGGATTATTATCGGCTTAAACGGGGCCATCATTGCGCTGTTAGAAATGATCATGATCAATAAGATTGAAAAGAAAAGATCGCCCATGTTTTTCATCGTTATCGGCTCCGTTTTCTTTGCGGTATCTTACCTGTTGTTAAGCGCACCGATTATTTTCCACGTGCTATCGGCAGTGTTAACCATTGTTACCTTTACCGTTGGCGAAATGTTTGTACTCCCGTTTATCAATACCGTTGTCATTAGCAGAAGTAATGAACATAACCGCGGGTTATATGCAGCGGGTTATACGTTAAGCTGGTCTTGTGCACAGGTGGTAGGTCCGCTTGCGGGTTTTTATATTGCCAAACACCTGGTTTATAACTGGTTGTGGTTTGGCCTGGCCTGTATTTTATTGCTTTGTGCCTATGGTTTTAGTGTAATGGATAAGCGCCAGCAACAAACGGTATTAGAAGCGAATTAGTTTACAATTGGCAATGGCCAACTGTAAACTAAAAATGGTAAGCGGCAAATAACTATTTAAATTTCTGTGCCTTAACGCCTTCTTTGGTAATTTTTACTGGCAAAATCATACCATCAGCATCAAATTTCATTTCATCTATACAGGTTTCGCGATGGTTTCCATCAGTTTCGGTTAACGGCCTGCGGTGGTAAACAATATAATATTTATTTTTCTTCTCATTGATGATTAAAGAATGGTGCCCTGCCCCTCTGGCGATAGTTGCGTCTTGCTGTAAAATTTTACCTACTCTTTTGAACGGACCAAATGGCGAATCGCTTACGGCGTAGGCTACAGAATAATCTGGGCCGGTCCAGCCACCTTCGCTCCACATAAAATAATATTTACCATTCCTGATGAACATATAAGGCCCTTCTACATAATTATCAGGCGTAATTTCTTTAAAAATTTTACCATCATCAAAAGGCAAAAAGCCGGTAAAATCTTTATTCAGTTTGGCTATATTGCAGTGTTTCCATCCGCCATAAATTAGATAATACTGCCCGTCTTTATCTTTAAACACAAACTGATCAATCGGTTGTGCGCCGTTATGAAATTTATCTACCAAAGGTTTTCCCAAATGATCTTTAAACGGACCTTCTGGTTTATCGGCCACTGCAACACCGATTCCGCCCACCTCATTATCGCTCTGAATATCGTTAGCGCCAAAAAACAAATAATATTTTTTATCCTTTTGCACAATGGCCGGTGCCCACATGGCTTTATTTGCCCATTTAACCGCAGCAGTATCTAAAACATGAGGATGTTTTTTCCATTTTACCAGGTCGTCAGATGAAAAAGCATCCAAAAAAACCTGTTCTTTATACTTTGCAGAGTAGGTTGGATAAACCCAGTATTTATTATTGAAAACAGCAGCTTCAGGGTCTGCGTACCATCCGGGAAATATAGGATTTCCAGATTGCTTAATCGTTTTAGTATCCTGCGCAAAAGAAGTAAGCGCCGATAAAAGTAAAAGAGATGAGAATAAATATTTCATGGGTACAATTTAGAAAAAAATATGTGGTTTAAAAATTTGTTGATTGGTTTAACTGCAAAGGGCGCTAAGAAGAGGCGCAATTAAGCAGAGTTGGGAGGCATATTGTTTTAACCACAGAGGAAACTGAGATGGGCACAGAGAAAACTGAGTTTGGCCATACGAGCGATTTAACCGCAAAGGTGCGAAGAAAAGGCGCAAAGAACGCTGAGATTAAAATTTAAGAACGTTTGTTGGAAAAGCAGATGCAGTGCTTATCGGTTTCGCCAGTCCCGCTCCCGTTCCTGCTCCGATGAAGAATCGGGAGCATCCACTTAGATCGCCTGCCTGCTGCAGGCAGGGGTTTAGGCGGCAAAACTGGTGCTACTATAAAAGGTTTTATAGCGAATGCAGGTACAGGCTTTGTTTTAAAGTACAGCCCGCTGTTAATTAAACCCGACAGCAGCGGATAGCCCGGAATGGAGGGAAACGAAATGAGGACTAGAAGCGAATGGCGGGACGAAAGCACCTATGAAACACAGACCGTTCGTTTCCAAAAAAAATCCCTGCTTATTAAAAAAAATAGGCAGGGATGGTCTTCGACTCCGCTCAGACTGACAACTTTTACGACGCCAGATTGATGGCAAAATCTGGCTTATTTACTCAGTTCTGCAAAATATTTGTGGAACAGGGGCAAAGTCTCTATTCCTTTGTAGTAATTGTAAATATCATATTTCTCATTTGGCGAGTGTAGCGCATCGCTATCTAAACCGAAACCAAAAAGTACCGATTTAATACCCAATACATCCTCAAACAAGGCTACAATTGGGATACTGCCACCGCCACGGGTTGGAATAGCCGTTTTACCGAAACTATCTTCAATCGCTTTTTCAGCAGCTTTATAAGCTATACTATCAGTTGGGGTTACCACAGGTTCGCCACCGTGGTGAGGCGTAACTTTTACCTTTACATTTTTAGGCGCAATGCTTTCGAAATGTTTGGTAAAAATCTCCGCAATTTCTTCTGAGCTTTGGTTAGGTACCAAACGCATCGAAATTTTGGCGTTGGCTTTACTAGGTAAAACGGTTTTGGCACCCTCGCCAATATAACCGCTCCAGATTCCGTTTACTTCTAAAGTTGGACGTGTACCGGTACGCTCTAAGGTAGAATAACCTTTTTCGCCCCAAACTTCTTCAATATCAAGATCTTTTTTATATTCCGCTTCATCGTACGGTGCGGCATTTAATGCTTTTTTCTCTTCATCTGATAATTCTACCACCTTATCGTAAAAAGCAGGGATGGTAATGTGGTTGTTTTCGTCGTGCAAAGAAGCAATCATTTTACACAGAATAGTAGCCGGATTGGCCACCGCGCCACCATAAACACCAGAGTGTAAATCGCGGTTTGGCCCTACTACTTCAACTTCCATATAAGCCAGACCACGTAAACCGGTTTCGATTGATGGATGCTCCATACTAATCATTGAAGTATCAGAAATTAAAACTACATCTGCTTTTAAACGCTCGGTATTCGCATTTACAAAAATACCCAGGTTGGCAGAACCCACTTCTTCTTCACCTTCAATCATGAATTTAACGTTACAAGCCAGCGTGTTGGTTTGCATCATCAGTTCGAAAGCTTTTACATGCATGTAAAACTGGCCCTTGTCATCGCAGGCCCCGCGGGCATAAATTTTGCCATCGCGCACGGTTGGCTCAAAAGGTGGAGTATGCCACAATTCTAATGGATCAGCAGGCTGAACATCATAATGGCCATATATTAAAACAGTTGGTAAAGCAGCATCGATAATTTTCTCGCCATAAACAATAGGGTATCCGGCTGTCGGACAGATTTCTACGTGATCAGCTCCTGCATCCTTCAATTTTTGTGCTACATAATCGGCAGTTTTTAAAACATCACCTTTGTATTTAGGATCGGCACTAACCGATGGAAAACGCAATAACTCAAACAATTCATCTAAAAAACGTTGTTTGTGCGTTTCTACGTATTTTTTAATCTCTTGCATAACAAAATTAGTTTGGGCAAATATAGGCTTTACCAGATAAAAGGCACAGTAAACGATTAAATTATCATCCATACAGCTATAAAACTTAGCCTCCAGCCAGATGGCTACTGTATTTAATTATTAAAATCTAAAATCACCTGGTGATATTAAAGTTCAAAAACGGTCTCTTAAACCATACAAATCGTTTTATGTTTGTAAAAAAGAATAGTACCATATTATTTATATTTACTTTTTTGTAATTTGCGCCAAATATCCTTTAAACCCTGTACGAAAGAATTTTAACAATGAAGTTTAGCACGAAAGTATTTCTATCTATGCTGCTGCTTCTGGTTATCCGTATTTCTTCGTTCGCCCAGGATCCATCATCTCCTATCCGCGTAAGTTGCCCGGAAGCTGCGCAATACTATTCTAAAGACAGTATCAATATCGTAACTTTTGGCGCCAGCACCGTAGAAGGCGTAAAAGGTATTGGTTTCCAGAACATGCTGCAGAACAATTTTATAAATTGTTACACCAACAAAATAGTAGACATTACCAATCATGGTATTGGTGGCCAAACTACTTTTCAGGGCTTACTTAGAATAGACAACGCCATAGCCAACAGAACAGGTTTTATTGTAATTGATATGGGCATTAATGATGCTGTTGCAATGACTACGGGCAAAGGAAGCGTAGCCGAAACAGTTGCCAATATGCGGTCGTTAATTATGGTGAGCCTTAAACAGAAGTTGGTTCCTATTTTATGCACGCTACAGTTTATTGATGACAGGACCAATAAAGGTAATGTTGCTGTAAATACCAACATCAGGAATATAAATGCAGCCTACAGAAAATTAGCAACTGAATATAAAATATACCTGGCTGATGTAAATGCGGCAATGAGACGCGATTTTTCCCTTTATCAGGACCCGTTTCATCCAAATGCACGCGGTTACAGATTAATTAGTTATGTTATTTTCGACGCGATTAACAAAGCCATTTTCGAAAAATTCCTGAAGTTTACCGTTACCCAGAATTATCCGAATCCGGCAGCTATGCAAACATTTATAGATGTCGTTTTGCCTGAAACAGACAGAATTAACGTCCAGATTTACGATTTAATGGGACGGTTGGTTAAAACAGTGGTAAATGAATACCTGAATGTAGGCAAACACACTTTAGAAATCAATACCGCTACTTTTGTTCCAGGCATTTATTTCTTCAAAATTTCTTCTGATTCTGGACAATACAACACCAGCAAAAAGTTTATTGTAGCGAGGTAACAAAAAATTTAAATAGGAGACTATTTATAGATGAATATGTTTATACCTTTAAATATGCATACGGAGACCACTTTTACCAACGAAGTTATAAATCCCGATCTTCTTCCAAAATATGAAAATGTTCAGTTAAGCCGTTTACATCCAGATTATTGGAAAATCATTTGCATCAATCTATTGATCTTTTTTGCCCTGTTGGGAATAACAATAGCTGCCCTTCTATGGTTTGTTGATGAGGTAAAGCCAAATGCAAAATGGATCATTCCTGTTTATATCACTTTATTAGTTAGCGCCTTTTTACTTTTTAGAGTGAGTTTCAAAAAAAGGGGTTATGCGATCCGTACACACGATGTAATTTACAAAAGTGGGATTATTGCCGAATCGACTACAATTGTTCCCCTTAACCGGATTCAACATATCGAATTAAATGAAGGCCTGTTTTCTAGAATATACAAATTGGGATCGTTACAGCTATTTACCGCGGGTGGCCAAACGGGGCATATCCACATTTCGGGTATTGCCATTGACGAGGCAAAGCGTATTAGAGATCTATTGTTGAATAAATTAGAGCAGCTTGAAAATCCGTCAACAGAACTGAATCCTAATGAATAACGATTTTAGTAAACCGCAGCGCGAATCGGCCTTTGGTATCATCATTATGGGTGCACATACGATGCTGAAAATTGGCAAGGCTACTTTTTTCTTATTCGTTATTGCTTTTGTAAAAATGTCGGGCAGTTCTTTCACTTTCCTAATGTTAGGTATTGCTGCAATAATCGTATTCAGTTTAATATTTGCGTATTTATGGTACCTAAAATTCACATTCTTTTTAGATAAAGAAAAGCAGGAATTTGTAGTGAATAAGGGAATCCTCAATCGCGATCAGGTCATTATTCAGCTCGATAAAATACAGCAGGTTAACATTAACCAGAATATTTTGCAGAAAATGATCGGCGTTTATGGATTAAAAATCGATACCGCCGGTGCCCATGGAGAAGAAGTAAGCATAAAAGCCATTGATGAAATTTCGGCCTATATCCTTAAAGAACACCTGTTAAATGGAGAAAACACAACCATAACACAGCGTGAAGTTGAACAGGATAACGACAAAGCAGCAGCGGCACCTTTTTTAAAATTAAGCTCGTGGACATTGCTTAAAGTTGGATTAACCTCGAACTATGGCCAAAGTTTAGCTTTATTGGTTGCTTTCTTTTATACCGTTATATATGAAGGCAGACAGTTACTCGATGCTTTTAAAATTGATAAAGATGAAATTCAGAGCACAGTAACAGGTATGCTCACCATCGTTACGGTTTTTATTTTAATTGCCTGCCTTTTAATTTTACTGTTAATAATTAACCTGATTAGAACCTCTTACAAGTATTTTGAGCTCGAAATTAGTGAGCATTCGAATACACTCTTGCTCTCATCGGGACTAATTGCCAAGAAAAACACATTGGTTAGTCCAGATAAGGTACAGATAACAACATACAGCCAGAATTACTTTCAGAAAAAACTGAACATGCTGAATATGAGTTTAAAGCAGGCTCATTTTGGTCAAAGTAAAAAAGGGCACGAAATGCAGGGAAACACTTTAGAAATTCCGGGGTGTAATGCTGGCGAACGCGACGAATTGCTGAAGATGATATTGGCTAAAGTACCATTAAAGGAAAAAACCTTTATTCCCGACTGGCGTTTTTTAAACCTGCCAATTTTCTTCAAAATGGTTTTACCCGTTTCCATCTTTTTGATCATGGCATTTAATATTCCAGAACTAAAACCTTATATGAGTGCTGCCATCTTATATGTAATGATAGGTGTATTCATGATCTACATCAGTTACCGTCGGCACCGGATTTCAGTAAGTCAGGATTTTATTATTAAAACCAGCGGAATCTGGGACATTGCGAATGAAATTGTAGTGCCGAATAAAATTCAGGCCATTACTACTTTTCAATACCCCTGGCATAAAGGTGTGGATGTTGGCCACCTCACTTTACATACGGCTGCCGGTCAGATTCACTTCAAGCATGGCAATTATACCGAAATTAAGCAGCTTGTAAATTACTGGCTGTACCAGGTAGAAAGTAGAAATGAAAATTGGATGTAACCAAACAGTTGTCCGGCGGCTAAACCGAACAACTGTTTACTTTAATTAGTTGTGATATGCTGCAGCAAAATCATTAGCAAAATCTTGAAGTTTAACCTTGCCCAAAACAGGCCTGTTTTTATAATAATCTACAAAAAGTTTATTGCTCCTGATCGCATCGCCCATTTCTACATAGTTTTTGGCTATTTCTTCAGGCAAACCTGCGCCTACCATTCCGTTAAAGGCATCTTCATCACTAAATTCTACCCAGGGTAATTCGGGCTTACCCACTGCATCACCTAATGCTTTAGCAACATCAGCCGGCGTACTTTCATCATCGCTGGCTACATATTGGATGGTTTTACCTGTAAAATTGCTTTCCAAAACTTCTGCAATTGTCGCCGCAATATCAACAGGATGTACCAAAACAAGTCTGGCATCAGCACCAAAATTAGAACCCAATATATCTGCATGTTTAACCATATCAATATTGGCTAAAAAGTTAATATAGAAATAACCCGCACGTAAATGTTTTACGGCTACCTCATTTAGTTCGGCAAAAGTATTTTCTACGTCATGCAAACCGGCAATCGGACCGGTTCCATCAGGCAGATCCGCACCTACGCTACTTAAATTTACTACTTTTTTAACTCCTGAATTTTTTATGGCAGCAGCATAATTTTCGCCGATACCTTTTATATATTCCCTAAATTTCGGTGCTGCAAAATTTGGCGGAACCATGGTGTAAATGGCATCAGCCCCTGCGAAAGCACCTGTTAAAAATTCAGTATCGCTTACACTACCGATTAAAGGTACTGCGCCCAATGCTTTAATTGCTTCTGCTCTATCGGCACTGCTGCTAATTACTTTTACTTCGTGGCCTTTAGCCACTAATATTTCTGTCAATGGTTTTGTAATATTACCGGTTGATCCTGTTAATGTTATTTTCATGATTTTTTATCTTTAATTACTGAGTACAAAGCTATATTTGTGCTTACTTTTATACAAGTACTTACCCCAAAGTATGTAACCATGACAGCCATTAAAGAAAGTTCGACCCGTAATTTTAATAAAGGTGTAGCGCTAACCAGCTGCCCTGTTACTTTTGTAATGGAAAAAATTGGTGGTTATTGGAAGCCGATTATTATTTTTCATTTAATGAGTGGGCCAAAACGTTACAGCGAGTTAAAACGTGTTATACCACAGATTACAGAGAAAATGCTGATACAACACTTAAAGCAGTTGCAAAATGATGACCTTGTTCATCGGGACGCGCAGGCCGTTATCCCACCCGTGGTGACGTACAGCCTTACAAAATCCGGAGAGGATTTGTTTCAGGTATTAGATTCGATGGTTGATTGGGCCATTAAAAACGGATCGGTTTAACTCAAATTAAAATGAGTTTTAAGTTAAACCGAATCGCTAGCAAAGTATATTACCGGATGAAGTAATAAACTATAATATCATAATCCCTTTGATGTTGCCTGCCTGCTTGTAAACAGCAATCACCTCATCAGCATTTTGTACTGGCTTCTTTACCGTGATGGAAACATATTTCCCTGTTTTTGAGGGTTGCTCAATAAACTCATCATTAGGTAAAATGTTACGTAATTCCTGTATTTTATCTAAACCGCCGGTAATGATGAATTTAAAATTGTAAACACCTGGAAACTTTTCTACACTTTCCAGTTTCTCTTTTAAATTCACATAAATATCTGGGCTGGCCCCTTCCGGGATATCGGTAAACTCAATATCCTTATTTGTTTTTTTCTCTTCCATAACGAAGCATATCAAATTCTATACCCAAATAAACAGGGTGCAATTCTGACAGGATAATACTTTATTTAACCGAATAAATATGACTTTGGGTTTTAAACCCTCAATAGCAGCACAAACTCAATTTAAATAAACCTTGGCGAAGCGGATACCGGCCTGGTGCGTAAGGCCTGCAGGCGCCCGCCTGAACGAACGGGCAGGTATGAGCAAAGCAAAGGGCTACAGAATGCCATGAAACACTGATATAGCTTTCCTCAAAATCAATCAAAATAAGTTCTCTTTAGCATATTATACTAATGATTTTGAACAAGTTTATGGCGTGAAGGATTCTGAAACAAGTTCAGAATGACGAACGGTTAGGGCGACTGGTTAGGTTTTTAACTAATTACTAACAACTTTGGCAAAAAGCGATAGGAATTGTTATTTTTGAACCTCAAAAAAACAGGAGCCGATTTGGATTATTTAGCAGGATTAAACCCACAACAAAGAGCAGCAGTAGAGAACACAAAAGGACCGGTAATGATTGTTGCGGGTGCAGGTTCGGGCAAAACCAGGGTAATTACTTTTCGTGTAGCCCACCTGATCCAAAGCGGTACCGACCCATTTAACATTCTAGTGTTAACCTTTACCAACAAAGCGAGTAAAGATATGCGCGAGCGGATCAGTAAAGTGGTTGGCGCAGAGGCGAAAAATATCTGGATGGGCACCTTTCACTCTGTTTTTGCAAAAATTTTGCGTGTGGAAGCCGAAAAAATTGGTTACCCGAACAATTTTACCATTTACGATACCGACGACAGTAAAAGTGTAATCCGTGCAATTTTGAAAGAAATGCAGTTGGATGATAAGTTATACGCCCCAAATTTTATCTACGGGCGGATTTCTTCGGCAAAAAACAACCTCATTTCATGGGGAGAATACCAGGCTAATGACCAGATTCAGGCTGAAGATATCCAGAATAAACGTCCATTAATTGGGCAAATTTATGAAACCTATGCCAAACGCTGTTTCAGGGCAGGCGCAATGGATTTCGACGATTTATTGTTCAAAACCAATATCCTGTTAAAAGAACATCCGGATGTTTTAAATAAATACCAGCAAAAATTTAGATACCTGATGGTAGATGAGTACCAGGATACCAACTTTTCACAGTATACCATTGTGAAAAAACTGGCCGCTGCTTATCAGAACATTTGCGTGGTGGGTGATGATGCCCAGAGTATTTATGCTTTCCGTGGTGCAAATATCCAGAACATCCTGAATTTCGAACGCGATTACCCTGATTTAAAAGTATACAAACTGGAACAGAATTACCGTTCTACCCAGAACATTGTTGATGCAGCGAGCAGTATCATTGCCAACAACAAAAACCAATTGGAAAAAAATGTTTTTTCTGAAAATGTTGAAGGTGATAGAATTAAAGTTGCTCGTGCTTTTACTGATAATGAGGAAGGTAAACTGGTTGCCGAATCCATCATCCAGGAGCGCAGTTTAAAAGGTTATACCTATCACGATTTCGCCATACTTTACCGTACCAATGCACAGAGCCGTGCAATGGAAGAGGGTTTACGTAAACTGAATATTCCGTATAAAATTTACGGGGGTACATCCTTCTATCAGCGTAAAGAGATCAAAGATTTAATTGCCTATTTCCGTTTAACTTTTAACCCGAAAGATGAAGAAGCGATAAAACGTGTAATCAATTATCCTAAACGTGGTATTGGCGACACTTCTATTGATAAAATTATTGTTGCTGCTGATCAGCATAATCTCACCATGTGGGATGTCATTTCGAATGCACACCAATATGTTGATGGACGTTTAGCCAATCAATTGAATGATTTCGCCATGATGGTGCAAAGCTTTCAGGCAGAGGCTAAAAAACTTGATGCATACGATTCAGCGCTATTTATTGCTCAACATGCAGGTATTTTAAAAGAGTTGTATACGGATGACAGCGTTGAAGGGCGTGCGAGATATGAAAATATCCAGGAATTATTAAACGGTATAAAAGAGTTTGCCGAGCGCGAAGATATTGAAGAAAAAGGCCTTGATATTTTTATGCAGGATGTTGCACTTTTAACCAACGATGATAAGGACGGTGATAAAAATAAGGATACGGTTTCTTTGATGACCATTCACTCGGCCAAAGGTTTGGAGTTTAAAAACGTGTTTATTGTGGGATTGGAAGAAAACCTGTTCCCATCGCAAATGTCGTTAACCAACCGCACGGATTTAGAGGAAGAGCGCCGTTTGTTTTATGTGGCCATTACGCGTGCAGAGGTAAAACTGACCATCACTTATGCCACTTCACGCTATCGTTGGGGAACTTTAACCAACTGCGAACCCAGCCGTTTCATTAACGAAATTAACCCGAAATTTTTAGAATTGGATGTTAAACCAGCCAAATCAACCAGTTTTGATGGTAGTTTTGATAGTGAGCGCAAATCGTGGACTTCGCAGCCACGCGATTTTATTAGCAAACCAAAACCTGCAGCCGGCGCAACTACTTCTGCCCCACCTGCACGTCCGAAAACAACCTCGCTATTAGCGAAAGCCCACGTACCAACACCAGGGTTTACACCATCACAACCGCACGAATTTCAAGGTGGTATGGAAGTGGAACACGAAAAATTTGGCTTTGGAAAAATTATCAGCCTGGAAGGCACGCTGCCAGATGTAAAAGCAACGGTATTTTTTCAGGGTTTAGGCAATAAACAACTGCTTCTGAAGTTTGCTAAATTGATGATTGTGAAATAAATGTAGATTTCGATTTAGCCGCCGAAATTCAGAGACGCTGAAATAACAAGACTCGTCAATCCTGAGGGATAATTTATAGTATAAAAATCGATATGGGTGATAGAAATTTTATTTGGTAACATTCTTGAGTGATCGTCATTCCCAACTTGATTGGGAACCACGAAGTGCTCATGAATGCCGCTATATAAAAGCAAACACTTATGAATAATCTTAAAACGATTGTAGTAAGATTCCCGCATGCGCGAGATCCGATAACTATCGGATGACGACCGAACTACTGGATTCTTTCAATGGTAACTTGTTTCAGGATCTTAACGGATAAACATTTGATCAGATGCTGGTTCAAATCCGATAACTAACTATCGGATCAGCAAGACAATCGCTTTTGAAAATTGCTCACAACGCTATGCCCTCTGCGCTTTTCTTTGCGCATTCTTTGTAGTTAAAACACCCTGTTTAAAAACTTGAAAAAACCTAAATTTATCCTTAATATTGGGTTCGGTTCTCCCAATTACAAACCATGCAACTTACCCGGTTAGAGATTAAAGGTTTTAAGAGCTTTGGCGATAAAGTAACCATCAACTTTAATGAGGGGGTTACCGCTATCGTTGGTCCTAATGGTTGCGGAAAATCTAATGTAATTGATGCCATGCGCTGGGTTTTGGGGGAGCAAAGCACCAAGGCATTACGTTCCGAAAAGATGGAGAACATTATTTTTAATGGAACAAAAAACCGTAAACAGGCACAGCTAGCCGAGGTTTCATTAAGCTTTGACAATACCAAAAACATCCTTCCTACCGCCTACTCGCAGGTTACCGTAACACGAAAACTGTATCGAAACGGCGACAGCGAATACCGCCTAAACGATGTGCAGTGCAGGTTAAAAGATATTACCGATCTTTTTCTGGATACCGGGATCGGCTCTGACAGCTATTCCATTATTGAGCTGAAAATGGTCGATGAAATTATCACCAACAAAGAGCATAGCCGAAGGTCGCTATTTGAAGAAGCATCCGGCATTTCTAAATACAAACTACGCAAAAGACAGACTTTCAGTAAATTAAAAGATACAGAAGCCGATTTAGAACGGGTTGAAGATTTACTATTCGAGATCGAAAAAAACCTTAAAACCTTAGAAAACCAGGCGCGCAAAGCAGAACGTTATTACAAATTAAAAGAACAGTACCGCGAGTTAAGCGTCCAACTGGCCACACACCGTATCGCCTTTTTCCGTACCGATTTAAATGCGCTAGAAACCCAGGAGCACCAACAAATGTTCAATCGCACCGAACTGAGCACCAAAATAGATACGGGTGAGGCCCATCTGCAAAAACTTAAATTGGGAAGCATCAGTCAGGAGAAAAACCTTTCCGTACAACAAAAAGCCACCAATGAGTTTGTTTCCAAAATCCGCGCTTACGAAAGTGAGAAAAAAGTAAAAAATGAGCAGGTGCGTTTTTTGCAGGAAAAAGAAACACGTTTATCGGGCGAACTGGAAAAAGATAAAAACCAGGTTAACCACATCAAATACAACATCAAACGTTTAAATGAAGAAGTGGTAACAGAAACCGAGGTATTTAACCGCCTCGAATCTGACTTAAAACAGCTAAAATCAACACTGGATACTTTGCGCGAGCAACAGCAGATTGAAAAAAACCGGATTGATAACCTAATCAAATCGGTTAACGAACTGCAGAATACCGTTTACCAGTCGCAAAAAGAAATTGATATTCTGAACATCCAGAAAGATGCCCTGGTACAGGAAAGTAACCGCAATGTAGATGATACCGAAACCAAAACCTTAGAATTAAAAGCTTTTGATCATGCTTTGGCCGAACTTGATATCCGGGTACGTGAAAAACAGGCCAACATTAAAAATCTCACCGAAGCAGAAGAGCTATTAAAAACGCAGTTGGCCACCGCAGAAGCTAACCTGAGTTCGAATAAGGAAAGTCTAACGGCCGAAAACCGTAAAAAAGATGCCAGGCAAAACGAATATAACCTTACTAAATCGCTGGTTGATAGTCTGGAAGGCTTCCCTGAATCGATCCGTTTTTTAAAGAAAAACAATGCTTTTGCCAAAAGTGCCCTACTCCTTTCTGATATTTTATTTTGCAATGAGGATTATCGCATAGCCATTGAGAATTATCTCGAACCGGTAATGAACCATTATGTGGTTGATCAGTATACAGATGCCGTGCAGGGGATTAACCTCTTAACCGATGCTAGCCGGGGAAGGGCAAACTTCTTTATTTTAGAAAATGTTCCCGATAAAAATCCTGTTGTAAGCAGTCATGAAGGATTGATACCTGCTTTATCGGTGGTAGAAGTAGACAAAAAATACCAGCACCTCTGCAATTTACTGCTGCAAAACGTTTATATCGCGGTAAACGAACAAGAAAACCGCTTTAAAACCACGCCGACCGATAGTTTAACCATTTTGGCCAAAAATGGCAAATATGCGCAAACCAAATTTACTTTGGCAGGTGGATCGGTAGGTTTATTTGAAGGTAAAAGGATTGGTCGTGCTAAGAATTTAGAAAATCTGGCAAAAGAAATTAAAGCCTCAGAATCGCTGATCAATCAGTATAATGCAGCTATAAAAGCCGAAACAGACAACATATTTAACCTGAAAGAGGCTTCTAAAATCAATCAGATCAATGCTTTACAACAGGAAATGAACCGTTTAAACAACGAACACATTTCTGTTCAGACCCGCCGCGATCAATATCAGGAGTTTATCACCACCAGCGAAAACCGCAAAACGGATATCGCGCAAAAGATCGTATCAATAGAAAAAGCTTTATCAGAGAAGTTACCGGCCTTGGTTCAATTGCAAAAAGAGCAGCAGGAAGCACATGTGAATCTGCAGGAGCAGCAACTTAATTATCAGGATATTGCCGATCAGGTAAATGAAAGCGCGGGAAAGTATAATCAGGATAATATCCGTTTTCACCAGCAGCAAAATAAGTTATCGGGCCTGGAAAAAGATTTAGATTACCGTTTTGTACAGGAAGAAGCCTTGAATAAGCGCATTGCCCAAAATGATAAGGAATTACAGGAAACGCTGTTACAGATTACAGCAACTTTACAACACACCGATCTGAGCGACGATACTCTTCTGGAGATGTATCAGCAACGTGAGGAGATGGAAAAAGGGCTTGCAGAGGCAGAAAAGGAGTATTTTGAAATTAAGAGCAGTATTAACGAGGTAGAAACCGATTTAACCAACATCCGTAAAAACCGCGAAGAAACCGATTTCCTCTTAACCGAAGTAAAAGATAAAAAGAATGCTTTAAAAATCGATCTGAATGCGTTGAAAGAGCGTTTAGCGGTAGAATTCAATATTGATATTAATGATCTTTTAGAAACTGAGACTGAAATTGAAGCACTGGAAAGCGAATTTGAACTGCGCCAGAAAGTAGAAAAAATGAAGCGCCAGTTGGATGAGTTTGGCGCCATCAACTCTATGGCCATGGAAGCCTTTAAGGAAATGGAAGAGCGTTATACTTTTATCCAAAACCAGAAAAAGGATCTTAATGCCGCCAAAACCGATCTTTTACAAACCATCAAAGAGATAGACGATACGGCTAAGGATAAATTTATGCAAGCCTTTACCCAGGCCCGTGAACATTTTATTGCGGTTTTCCGCTCTTTATTTAACGAAGAAGATAGCTGCGACCTGATTTTATCGGATATTAATAATCCTTTAGAGGCCGATATTGATATTGTTGCCCGCCCGAAAGGGAAAAGACCATTATCGATCAATCAGCTATCCGGTGGAGAGAAAACGTTAACCGCTACTGCCCTATTGTTTTCACTTTACCTGTTAAAACCTGCACCTTTCTGTATTTTCGACGAGGTTGATGCCCCTTTGGATGATACCAACATCGATAAATTCAATAATATTATCCGCAAATTCTCCGATCAGTCGCAGTTTATCATCGTATCACACAACAAACGCACCATTGCCAGCACCGATATTATTTATGGCGTAACCATGGTAGAGCAAGGTGTTTCGAGGGTGGTAGCCGTAGATTTAAGGGAAGTGGCAGCCTAGTTCAACTTTTCCGTCATTGCGAGGAGGTACGATAAAACAATCTTTATTTACATTTTTTTTCAATTCGAAAATGAAAGTAACAGCTTTTGGCAGCCTTCAGCCCTGCTGTACACTGTAGCCTCGCGAAAAGCTCGGGCTGCCGTTTCCATCAGGTTTAGCAACGCAATACAGTATAAAAAACAGCGTTGGAATAGCGTACTGAAAAATGTATATTTGTTAATAATACCAAAGATATGTTAGCCACAGAAGGATATTACGAAAGGAAAAATAACACTGAAAGAAAAAGCCCCTTTACAGATTAAAACGGAAGTTATAGTGACCTTTTAACGGAAGATAAGCTACTTCTCGCTAAAAGGATCCTTGGTGCGTTTAAAGGCAAGATATCAATTACAGATGATTTGAATGACTTTTAAAGGCTTCGTATAATAACGAAACGCATTAAAAAATCTCCAAGCAATATTTTAACTTAGATCCGTCACCCTGATCCGATAGATATCGGATTCATTTCAGGGTCTATATTTTAGGAAAGATGCTGAAATAAATTCAGCATGACGACTTATATAAGTACCAATAAATCATGAAAATCCTCTATATCATTCCCTTAGCCATGATGTTCAGCTGCTGTTCATCCGTAAAAAATCAAAATAATACAGCTTCTGGCAAATTAGATAACCAATTGCTCAAAGATGTTGAAGTACTTTCTTCTGACGCTTACCAGGGCCGTAAAACAGGTACAAAGGGGGCAGAAATGGCAAGAACCTATATTATAGAAAGATTTCAAAAATTAGGATTAAAATCTTATCCGCAACATGTAAATTATGCCCAGGAATTCACCTTTAATGATAGAAATGGTCAAAAAATAAACGGAACCAATATTATCGGTTACATTCCAGGCAAGGGAACCAATGTAATTGTAGTTTCGGCACATTACGATCATTTGGGGGTAATTAAAGGCGAAGTTTTTAATGGTGCCGATGATAATGCATCAGGAACAGCAGGTTTACTGAAAATCGCTGCTTATTTTTCGAAATACAAACCCAATAACACCATCATTTTCGCATCTTTTGATGCTGAAGAAATGGGTTTACAAGGCGCCAAGGCATTTGTTGGCAATCCACCAGTGCCCATTAATACGATCGCCATTGATTTAAACATGGATATGATCAGCCATAGTGATAAAGGTGAGCTGTACATATGCGGAACATTTAAATATCCAGATTTAAAGAAATATGTAGATACAACTAAAACCAATATCAAATTGCTTTTTGGCCATGACGATCCCGAACTAGGTCACGATGACTGGACCAACCAAAGCGACCAGGGAGCATTTAATGCAAAAAATATCCCATTCCTATATTTCGGTGTAGAAGATCACAAAGATTATCATAAAGCCAGTGACGAATATTCTACTATCACGAAGCAATTCTTTAGTAATGCAGCTAGTGCTGTACTGGATGTTGTAAAAAATATTGATAAACAAACAGGCTTACAACAACTGTTAAAGGATAAGATGATTATGATGGATAATCCAAGAAAATCAGAAAGGTTTTAAATAACCATCGTTTTAAAGCTTTTTTTCGTTAGTTATTCCTTTAAATACAATAAGCCTTTTTGATAACCTGCATTCATTGTAACACCAGCGTTAATTTCTATGGCAATAACGGCTGTAGCTGTATCAAGTAGTACATCCAACTCATTCCCTGTTCTATCACGCCAATAATATAAATTATCCTGAAAGCCTTGGACAAATCAGGAATTAAATTCCATATTAGGACAAAATAAATTTGTAATTACCTGATCAACAAATAAATAAAAAGAAATTAATTACTGCGGTACGTAAACCACATATTTAGTTTCAAAAAAATCTTCCTCAAAATAAGCTGAAAGCGGATATAATTCTGCTTTCAGTTTCGATTCCTTGATCTCTTCTGCCAAATCTCCTCCCTTCAAGTACAGAATGCCGTTTGGAATGGCATTTATGGAATCTTTTTTAAATTTCCCCTGTATCCATGGATAAAATTCCCCCAAACGGGTTACTGCCCTTGATACTACAAAATTAAATTTCTCTTTAACCTGCTCAGCCCTTAAATGATCGGCACGCAAATTATCCAGTCCAAGTGCCGACGCCACTTCTTTTACCACTTTGATTTTTTTTCCGATAGAATCAACCAGGTAAAATTGCGTTTCAGGAAATAAAATGGCTAAAGGAATACCGGGAAAGCCTCCTCCTGTTCCTACATCCAAAACTGATTCTCCAGCCTTAAACGTACATGTTTTAGCTATACCCAAGGAGTGGAGCACATGGCGCTCGTATAATTCTTCTATATCTTTTCTCGAAATTACATTGATCTGTGCATTCCAGAAGCTATATAACTCAAACAACCGCGAAAACTGCTCAAGCTGTTTTTCACTTAAGTCGGGAAAATATTTTAAAATGATTTCTGGCTTTACATCAGGCATATTGCAACAACTAAAGGATTATGAACTATTTCCATTTTACATTTTTCTTCCCAAACATGGATAAAAATCCGTTTAGGGTTAAAAACAGAAACAAAAGTATATCTAAAATCGGGAACCACCAACGTAAATCGCGATAGTTTAATCGCTTAAGTAGTTTTGGATAAACAAAACACCTGATCATAATGCTTAATACAAAAATCCCTAGCGCTACGTATTGCGCTTCGCGGCTTAGAAACATACAAGCAGCAAAAAAAGCATAAAACAAAAACTGAGCGATAATTTGCAGGCTCAAAATAAATTTATGTTTCGATTTATAGAATTTCCCAGCACCAAAATGGCGTTTTTTCTGTCTTAAATAACCTGCCCAGGTTTTATTTGGCTCGCTCCACACATGACTATCCTGATGTAGGCGAATCTCGGTATTAAACTTATTGGCATGTGCGTTAATGAATAAATCATCATCTCCGGAAGGAATATGCATATGCGCTGCAAAACCCTTATTCTTAAAAAACAGGGATTTTTTATAAGCCATATTCCGCCCAACGCCCATATAAGGCATTCCTTTAAGGGCAAAAGAAAGGTAGTTAACAGCTGTGAAAAAAGTTTCGAAACGGATTAAAGCATTTAACAAGCTTCGTTTTTTTATATAGGGCGAGTAACCCAATACAATTTCGGTCTGTTCATCAGCAGGTTGCTGCATATCCATCAGCCAATTGTCAGATGCAGGCATGCAATCGGCATCTGTAAATACCAGCCAATCATATTTAGCTGCCTTTATACCCATGGTAACAGCAAATTTTTTGCCGGCAATAAATTTATCGTTATCTAAAATTTTAACCACTTTAAGGTTATGGTGCTTCTTTTCAAAAGCCTCTAAAAACTCTTCCGTACCATCCCAGGAGCGGTCATTAACCACCACAACTTCAAATTCAGGGTAATTCTGACTAAATAACGAAGGAAGATACTGTTCCAGGTTAACAATTTCATTCCGGGCACAAACAATAACACTTATTGGCTTATGCGCCGAAAAAGGCGCTTCTTCAATGCTTACCCTGGCCAGCTTTAAATGAACAAACAATACATAATAAAGCTGAACCAATAAGCAAAAAGCCAATATCGAGAGCAGGATAATCTCAAGCGGGGTTAATATCACGATGGTAAAATAAATAGGCGCAAATTTCTCATTTTTAATCTGTAAATCACTTTTATGTGGATAAAAAATTAAACAAAAATATGCCCTCAATTTTTGCTATTTTTGGCAGATTTTTGACGAGGAAAATACATGATGAAATTTAGTTTACAGGCTAACGATCCACTATCTAAAGCCAGGGCCGGAACAGTAACTACTGCCCATGGCGAAATACAAACCCCGATATTTATGCCTGTAGGCACAGCTGGAACGGTAAAAGCCGTACATCAGCGCGAGCTTAAAGATGATATTGATGCAAAAATCATTCTCGGAAATACTTACCATCTTTATTTAAGACCAGGTCTTGATATCCTTGAAAAAGCAGGTGGTTTACATAAATTTATAGGCTGGGACCGCCCTATTTTAACTGATAGTGGTGGTTACCAGGTATATTCATTAAGTAAAGTGCGTAAAATTAAGGAGGAAGGTGTTACTTTCCGTTCGCATATTGATGGTTCAAAACATCTTTTTACACCTGAATATGCCATGGATATTCAGCGGACCATCGGTGCCGATATCATTATGGCCTTTGATGAGTGCACGCCATACCCATGCGATTATACTTACGCTGCCAAATCCATCAAAATGACCCATCGCTGGCTAGAGCGCTGCTGCACCCATTTTGATAATACTCAGCCCAAATATGGTTTTGATCAAACACTTTTCCCTATTGTTCAAGGTTCTGTGTATAAAGATCTGAGAATTAAATCGGCAGAATTTATTGCCAGCATGGGTCGCGAAGGCAATGCAATTGGTGGTTTATCAGTAGGCGAGCCTGCCGAAGAGATGTATGCCATGACGGAAGTAGTATGTAATATATTACCAGCGGAAAAACCACGTTATTTAATGGGAGTTGGTACACCAATCAATATATTAGAGAATATTGCGTTGGGTATAGATATGTTTGATTGTGTGATGCCAACCAGAAATGCAAGAAATGGCATGCTATTTACCAGAAATGGTATTATAAACATCAGGAACAAAAAATGGGAGAATGATTTTTCTGCATTAGATGCAGAAAGCGACCTACATGCAGATCAGGTAACTACGAAAGCTTATTTGAGGCACCTGGTACATAGCAATGAAATGCTTGGCGCTCAAATTGCTACCTTACATAACCTGCATTTCTATCTTTGGCTGGTAAAACAGGCCAGGGAAAAAATCATTGCAGGTGAATTTTACGAGTGGAAAAACAAAATGGTTAAAGTGTTAGGCAATAAGCTATAAAATGAATCTGTTAAAAGGGAGAATAAAAATCATCGATCAGTATATTATCGGGAAATACCTGGGTACATTTATTTATACCCTTGCCATTTTTGTGATCATTATTGTTGTATTCGACCTATCGGAAAAGATGGATGATTTTATGAAAAGCGGCCTGAGTTTTTGGGGAATCCTCTCCAAATATTACGCTGGCTCCATTCCATTCTATGTGAATATGCTTTCGCCGCTGATTAATTTTATTGCCGTAATTTTCTTCACCGCTAAAATGGCCGATCAAACCGAAATTGTACCAATTTTAAGTGGCGGTGTAAGTTTTAACCGGTTCTTATTTCCTTACCTGGTGTCGGCCACCATTATTTTCTCGGCCAACCTACTTTCAAATTTATACGTCCTCCCTTATACCAATACCTTAAAGAATAGCTTCGAGAACACTTATGTAAAACGTAATGATCCTTCCACAAAATCAAAAATCCATATGAAACTGGATGACAAAACCTATATCTATATTGATAATTTCGACAACAAAACGAATTCAGGATATCGGTTTTCTCTCGATAACTTTAGTGGAGACGTGCTGACCAAAAAGATCGTTGCAGAAAATATCAAATGGGATTCACTCAAGCGTAAATGGCAATTGAGCAACTACTCCATCCGTAAGATAGATGGATTGAAAGAAACCATGATTTATGGCAATGGCAAGCTTAAGGATACCATCCTGGACATGCGCCCGGATGATTTTTCGGCATATGACAATGTGGTACAAAATTTAACCACTAAAGAACTTTCAGAGAAAATCAGGAAAGAAAAAATCCGCGGGACAGGCGTGATGAACGACCTTCAGTTTGAGAAGTATAAACGTTACCTACACCCACTATCTGCTTTTGTATTAACGCTGATTGGCGTAGCGCTTTCGTCGCGAAAAGTTCGCGGGGGTGTTGGTGTATCTTTAGGTATCGGGATCTTCATTAGCTTTGCTTATATCGTATTCAATCAGTTCACACAGATGTTTTCTACCAAAGGCGGATTACCTCCTTTTGCAGCCGTTATTATGCCTACCATATTCTTTGGCTTACTAGGTTTTTACCTTTTAAGAAAAGCACCTAAATAGTAATGGACATTACCAAAAAGAATTTACTCATCCTCCATCTTACTGTATTTGTTTGGGGCTTTACAGGCGTGCTCGGTAAATTAATTTCCATAGATGCAGTACCCATGGTTTGGTATAGAGTATTAATTGCAGCGGCCACACTTTTAGCATGGTTTTTAATCACTAAAAAGAACATTAAGATTAGTAAAAAACAGTTCATCCAATTTTTTTTAACGGGCGGAGCTGTAGCGATCCATTGGATATTTTTCTTTCATGCCATTAAAGTTTCTACCGTTTCGGTAACGCTGGTATGCCTCTCTTCTTTCACCTTATTTACGGCCATTTTAGAACCACTGATCAAAAGACAACCGATACAACTAAGCGATATCTTAATCGGTTTATTAATCATTGTAGGAATATATATGATCTTTAAATTCGAAGGCCAGTATACTTTAGGAATTATTTTCGGTCTTTTAGCGGCAGTAGCATCTAGTCTTTTTTCAACCATAAATTCTACACTGGTGCAAAAAAGTGAGCCTTCCATTATCAGTTTTTACGAGCTTGTTGGTGCATTCTTCTGGATCACATTATACCGTTTATATGATGGCTCCCTTCTGCATACCGCATTCAATCTAAGTGCGCAAAACTGGTTTTACCTTACGCTGCTAGGCACACTTTGCACGTCGGTTGCTTACGTTGCAGGTGTTGCTGTAATGAGAACTTTATCTGCTTTTAGAGTCGCATTAATTACCAATCTGGAACCTGTATATGGGATCGTGCTCGCCTTCATTTTCTTTCAAAGTAAAGAGCAAATGACAGGTGGATTTTATATCGGTGCAACCATTATCCTGGCTTCAATTTTTCTCTATCCGATCTATAAAAAGCGAAAAAACCAGCTCTAAATAACAGCACAAAAAATTCATTACGGCTTAAATAAGCTTTCTGTTTTTTTAAAGAATCTGTTATAATTTCCATTCTGGTAGTCTATTTTGAGAACCTGTTTCATCTGCAAAAAATAGTCAAGACAGCTAAAGTTTTTTCGATAAATTATCCATACCAGCTAACCTAAAAAATTAAAAGCAGGTAACTCAGATCCAATGATTACCTCATCAACCTGAGGTAAGGGAACTCATAAATAGAGTCTGGCAGCGAATGTATTTTCTATTAAAGTGATCGCCAATAAAACCGCAAGTGCAGCAAAATTGAGCGCTTAAACCGAACGCCATAAGGTAACTTAATTCAAGGTATTTCCTATTAAAAAGATACTGATTGATATAAATACTACAGCTATCAGATTAGTGTTATGAATCTGTTATACACCTCATATATCAATAGAAAGAATCGAGCTAAAACTACAGCTGCATTAATTGATTTGAGATAATGAACAATGATATGATGCCAATATGCGAAGTTAAAATTAACACATTGCGAGATGGGAGTTAAGAAAAAATAAATCCTACATTCTTTATGAAGAAGAGGATATGGGATTCAACAATACATCAAAATATAAGCGAAAATAAAATCATATAAAAACCGTCGATTACCTACTACAATAAGATTCATATTGCAACGTATAAAACTGATAAAAACATAAATTTTTACGGAATAATATAGCGCATTTTCGCCACTCAAAAAACTAAAGTTTAAAACAGAAAATAGATTTAATTTTAACTAAATAATTAATATAAAAAACGAACAAAAGATCCAACATTACAACGTATAAAATTAGACTAATATCAAGCCTTAACATAAACAAAATATTAATTCATTTTAAATAAGAAAATCGATCCTGAGGTAAGGAAAAACCAATACTAAAATCAGTCGAAATACAGCACAGAAGTTCACCATTTAATATCATCCAAACCTTCAAAAAAACATCAATTAAATACAGCACAATGTGCTAGAAAAATAAAAGGAAAAAGACTAAAGAATAACCCCTAAAATCTTTGTTAATCTGTGATATTTTACATCCAGATCCTATGTAGATAGCATGAGTATACACACCTAAAACAACATGTGATATCTCAAAATTTATAACTTCCTGCTTCAGCATGGGGTTTCAAATATTAAATAAACATCATCAGTGAACACAAAACAAAAGTCATTTGGAAGGTAAGATGGAATAGAAAAAACCGACAAAATTTAATTTTTAAGGGCAATTAATGGTATGTTTTTTATATAAAAAAGGAAAGATCCATCAATTTCAGCTGTTAAAAGAAAAAGACCATTTCAAATAAAAAAACAGCCTTTAAATATCAAATAACGCACTTTTTTATGCAAAAACAGAAATTACAATAAAATATTTTAAAAACACCTTTACCCACGAATATCGTCAGGAAATTGCATTAACAGGCTCAAAAATTGTGGTTTTTAGACTTAAAATAACGAAAAAAGCATACAAATCAGTAGCCTTGAACGCAGTCTATAGCTAAAATTTCATCACTAAAAAGCATTGATTAAAGGTGAAAACATACAGATTTAGGAAATCCGTGATGTTCTATTTAACTAATCTGCTGAAGTAACTTCAATCAATTTAACCAAAGTCGGGGTCCAAAATACCGCAAAATCAAGTAAAGCTTTCATTAAAAAATAAGACATTATGTCACCAAGAAAATATCATTCGTCAAAAGTTAATGTTTTCTTCCTTTTCAATTTTAAAATTCAGCGCGATAAACGCCGGAAATTATTGATCCGTCTAAGTCAATTTCTACTGTTCTAAAAATTAATTTAACTGCAGAGAATTCCTTTCATTCAACCAAAACACCAAGCGTTTGTTAATGTTATTAAAATCGGGAGAGCAACGATCGATTTTTATACAGTAAAGCTTTGCCTTTCCGTATAGGAAAGATTTTCAGTCAGGTATACAAAGATTAAAGTTGAAGGAAAAAATTTTCAGGAAAATCGATTAATAAGTGTAAATTAATTGGATATTACTGATCAAAATAGAAACAAGCTTTGCAGGGATGACAAGCTATCTATTTGTACTAATTTTTGTTCATAAAACAGACATTTTACCATTTTGTATAAATTTCATTATTAATTAATAATCAGCAATTTAATTAGTTTAATATAAATTAAAAATATACAATATTAAATACCTATAAATTTTAAAAAACTAAATATTTTAGCAAAGAATTTAGATGAATTTTAAAAAAGCAAACAAAAAACTAATTATCAATTACTTAAGTGCAATTACTTTAAGTTTTATTTCACCATCAGTTTTTGGACAGATTTTTAGCACCGCGCAAAACCCACTTAGTGTAAAATGGAACTACATTTCATCCGGAGGCTTTAAAATCATTTACCCTCGGGAACTAGAGAAAGAAGCCCAAAGAATGGCCAATACCCTACCATTCATTTACCCCAAAGTAGGACTCAGTTTAAGGCAACAAAAAACGGCCATTCCCGTGCTCCTTCAGAACCGCGGAACCATTGCAAATGGCTTTGTACAACTTGCTCCCAAAAAGTCAGAATTCTATGCTACCCCGCCTCAATTTTTCGATAGTCAAGACTGGCTAAATAACCTTGCGGTACATGAGCTTAGGCACATTGCACAGTTTGACAAATTGACAGGAAACCGAGCACACCCCTTTCCTGAGCTGGTTTACTTCGCTTACTTTGGTGCGGGTATTCCCACCTGGTTTTTTGAGGGCGATGCGGTAGTGAACGAAACTGCTCTGACTAATTCGGGCAGAGGCAAGCAGCCGAATTGGATCATGCCTTATCGGACTTCAATTTTAGAAGGCAGAAAAATCTCTTACAGTAAAGCTTATTTTGGTTCGAACAAAGACGCAACTCCTGGCTACTACCAAACCGGATATTTGATGGTGTCGGATATGAAAGAAAAATATGGGCAGTTCATTTCAGACAGCATACTGAGCGACATTAGAAAAAGACCGCTAAGACTTTATCCCTTTTCGCAGAGCTTAAAAAAATTCACAAAGCAAAATTCCAAAACTTACTTTTTGTCTACTCAAAATAAGCTTGCTGAAGAATGGAAAATTCAACAAGAAAAATCGGTTACAGAAAGTTATGAAAGCTTAAACAAAAAAACAGATTTAGCAACCGATTATTTCCTTCCTGTAAGACTTAATAAAAATCAGATTTTAGCACTAAAAGAAAGTAAGACAGATGCCAGATATTTCGTGATCATTAATCAAGATAAATCGGAGCAAAAACTGTTCGGAATTGGCTATCAGGAGCAGCCTTGGTTTAGCCTAAAAAATGACCTCTTGGTTTGGGATGAAATCCGTTACGATCCAAGGTATAAACAACGGAGTTATAGTGTAATCTGTTCGTATAATCTGAAGACTAAAAAATTCAATAAAGTAAGCAGTAAAAGCAGGCTCTTCTCTCCCAGCTTATCCGAAGACGGAAAGAAAATTATTGCAGCCCAAGTTGAACTCAATAATCAGTTCAATTTAGTAGAGATCGAAGCCCGCTCTGGAAAAATTTTAAAGACATATGTAAATCCCGAAAATGAGATCCTGCAAACACCTTCATTCGATCAATCAGGAAATAGAATTGCCTACATCAGCGTAACGGAAAAAGGAAAAAGCCTGTGGCTGATAGATGGGAAAAAAAAATCAGTATTGATTTCTAACAGTCGTCAACAGTTAAGCCGTCCGGTTTTTATCAATGATAAAATTGTCTTTAATGCACATTTCAATGGTATCAATAACATTTACCAAATTGATCCGATTTCAGAAAAAATCACCGCACTAAGCGCATCCAAATATGGTGCCTTTAATCCTACTGAAAGTACTGATGGAAAAATCATTTTTAACGATTACAAAATAAATGGTTATGAAATTGCCGAGACCACAGTTGTAGAAAAACCAGTTGGCGAAAATAACTTTGTAGATTTCTCGGCAGCTGCAGAACAACAGGAAAACATAGGAAATGTTTTCGACAATATTCCCGACAGTACCTACCAAACCAAGCGCTATCATCAGGCTTTAAATCTTTTCAGTTTCCACAGCATTATCCCTGTAATCGACAATGAATATGTTTTCGGTCTGGAGTTGCAATCAAACAATCTACTCAACACGATGGACTTCTATACCGGTACAAAATACCATCGCGATTTAAAACGTTTTGAGTACACTGCTGATATTAGTTATAAGGCACTTTACCCCGTATTGAGCATCTTATACCGGAACAGACCTAAACGAACGTTCTATCGCGTTAAAAACACGGTACAGCAAGGCGATTGGAGAGAGAACTATATCAAACTCAATGCATCACTTCCCTTATCATTTAATGCGCGCAACAACAACTATGCTTTTACACTCAATACGGCAACCAGTTTTACGCAAAGGTACATGCCAGAAAATATGCCGACCAATTTTATCCGCGAACTTAAATTCCCGATGGAATACAATTTCACTTTCAACCACAGTGTGCGCACTACCGAAAGAGACATTGCGCCCAAATGGGCGCAGGTATTTAGGGTAACTTACAATCACCAGCCCTTCGATAAAAATTTAAAAGGAGAAATTTTAGCGCTGGAAAGCTTCCTGTACTTTCCAGGTTTTGCAAAAAACCATTCCTTCCTGGCCAGCTTCAATTATCAAAAAGCAACCGGGGTAAATCAGTACGCAACGGAGATCGCAACCGTTTATGGATACAACAATATCCTAGCTAAAAGCAAACTTCAAAACAGTCTGCTTTTCAATTACCGTTTTCCTTTTGCTTTTCCCGATTGGGAATTAGGTCCTTTTGCCTATGTTAGAAATTTTAGAGCTGGATTATTCTGCCATTATGAGAATATCCGCAAAGGCACAACCTTTAATGATCCGAAAACTTATGGTGTAGAGTTAAACACCAGCGTAAACATTTTACGCTATCAACCTGTTGTAGATTTAGGGGCTAGATTGGTTTTTGTTAATCAGATTTACAATCAAAATCCGATATTAGAGTTTTCATTTAATTATAGCTTTTAAACCATGAGCGCAAAAACAATTTCGATCATTATCCTTACTGCATTACTTACCATATTTTTAATGGTGAACACCGAGCCCGTTGATTTCAATTTCCTGGTTACTACGGTTCCGGTTTCTAAACTTTTGGTTATAGGAGTTTGTATTATTATCGGTTTTATTATCGGCTTCGTAGTAGGCAGACCAAGAAAAACGGTTAGCAGTTATGATGATGAGATCGAGAGGAACCAACCGGTTTCGAATAAAAAAGAATTGAGTGATGAGGATAGAGATTACATTAGCTAGGGCCAGGATTAGTAAGATTACTTGATTTTAAGATCAAGTTGCTCAATTATGCGTGATGTGTTAGTGTTTCGGGATTATGATGTTTCAATATTATTGGATTTCAAAATTTTATAGTTTAACTTAGTCGTAAAAACATCCCTATTTCTTACAATAAATTTTAATTTATTAATATGAAGTATGGAGATTTAACCGGGCGAATCATTGGGTGTGCAATGAGAGTCCATTCTTATTTAGGTTCGGGGTTTCAGGAAAAGATATATCAAAGGGCTTTGGGCATTGAAATGGGAATTGACAAATTATCCTATAAGGAAGAAATGACAATGACCATTTTTTATCGGGACATAAAAATCGGTTTTAGAAGAGTAGATTTTTTTGTCGAAAACGAAATCATGGTCGAATTAAAAGCCGTATCCGAATTAAATGATGCACATCTTGCGCAAGCAATTAATTACCTTGAAGCCTACAAGCTACCAGTAGGATTATTGATCAATTTTGGAAGTCGGAGTTTGACCTTTAAAAGGGTTTATAATACGAAACATCCAGATAACAAGAGCTAGGATTGGTACGATTTAATGATGATAAGATTAAAACGTAAACAAATAGGATGAAATTGGCCAGGATTAATGTGATTCAAGGGTAAAAGGATTTTAAATACTGATAAAAACATCTATGAAACTTAATTCTGAAATCTTATCATCTTATAAGTCCTTATAAGGATAGTGAGATGAATGCTGATAAAAATACGTCACGAACCCTGATCTTGAAATCCTATCATCTCAAAAATCCTGGCTAAGCGCTGTCATAATTTCTCCATAAAGAAGTCCGCTTCCCCCTCCATAATGCTGGATAATTTTCAACTCAGGTCTAATTTCTGTCAATTTTGTCCTTAACACCTTTTCACATTCGGCATCAATCCCGTTTCCGAGCAAAACCAGATCAATCTGCTGTTCCTTACAAACGGAAATGGCCTCATCATCCGTACACACACAGATCCCTTTCCATTCAGGCCTGGCATTTAACAAACGGTTCATTACCGTCGTAATTTCAGTATCCCGGCCGATATAAAGTATGGTAGTTTGCATATTTTTTACATAAATAAACCCCGCAGGTTTTAAAATCTGCGAGGTTTGGTTAAATATTTTAATTCAATTCCATCGGCACATCCATCAATAAAACCTCTGCATCTGCAGTATTGGCTTTAAAACTGATGCTATCGGTATCCCACACCCCTAATCCATCTCTTTTGCTTAACACCTGTCCGTTTATGGTTACTTCTCCATTGATTACAAAAGCATAAACGCCATTGCCAGCTTTTTTGATTTTGTATTCAGTTTCAAATCCGGCATCGAATTTACCTAAAGAGAACCAGGCATCCTGATGAATCCATACACCAGCATCATCAGCATTTGGAGATAAGATCTGTTGAAAATTATTGTGTCTGGCTTCCACATCCAATGTCTGCTGATCGTATCGTGGTGTAACGTTTTTCTTGTTTGGAAATAACCAGATCTGTAATAAATTCAATTGCTCATCTGCATTGGCATTAAACTCGCTGTGGCTCACGCCTGTGCCGGCACTCATTACCTGGATTTCTCCATTTTTAATAACGGCCGAATTGCCCATACTATCTTTGTGTGCAATTGCACCGGCTAATGGAATGGTAATAATTTCCATATTATCGTGTGGATGGGAACCAAAGCCCATTCCACCATCAATCAAGTCATCATTTAAAACCCTTAAAACCCCGAAGTGCATCCTTTCCGGATTGTAGTAATTAGCAAAACTGAATGAGTGGTGTGCATTTAACCAGCCATGATTAGCATGACCGCGGGTATTTTCTTTGTGCAAAATAAACTGTGACATAAATTTCCTTTCTTATTTATGATACAAATTTACAGCAGTGATGTTTAGCAGGCATTGATGTAGGGTAAGAAAGTTTTGCGTGGAGCGGAGAGCAGAGAACCTCTGGCATTGATTTAACTCAGCATTGAGCTTTATAAGCATACTACCTCGGTTAAGCTATCTAATACATCATCGCATTGAATTCTTTCCGCATCAATCGAAAGGCATATAAATTCAAATCATTAAAGATAATCTATACTTAACATGGTTTCAGTTTTAAGTTTATCTGTACCCTTTAAACTTGCGCTAATTTAACCAGAACAATCAACCTTATAAACTCATGCAAAAAAACATGATCGGGATGCTATTAGTGTCCTGCCTATTTACATTCTCCTGCGAAAAGAACACCTTGACAGCAGATCAGACCAGTACAACAAATCACGACAAAAAAATGTTGATGGCCGGTACGGCCGCAGCTAGCACTTCTGCAAGCGTAAATACTTATTCTAATACATCGGCTTACATCAGCTCTGGTTTTACCTTTCTAAACCCTACGCAAATTGATAAAAACCGCCAGGCTATTGGTGGTAATGCCTATACTGAGGTATATGGCTTTAACGTTCCGGAAGAAAACCGGGTAAGGGGCATCAGGTGGAATGAAGATGATGAAACCACTTCTATCTGGCGCCCTCAGGGTATCGCAGGTTTCTCCAGGAATGGCGTCCGTTATTTGCTGGTGAGCTGGTATGCCAAAGATGCGGCTGAAAGCAAGGGATCGAGGATAAGCCTCATCGATATTAGTCCAAGCTCTAGTACTTACTTAACTTACAGACACATTTTACTGGTACAGCCTACCCTTCCAACCGGGACGTTAGATTATACACAATACGGTTCGTATGCACCATTAAATGTACATGCAGGTGGAATCGCTTATTTTAATGGAAAAATTTATTTAAGCAGCACGAGTTTAGGCTTAAGGGTATTCGATTTAGATAAAATTATCGAAGTAAGCTCTGGAACCGGCACCGAAAATAAATGTGGCAAAGATGCCAGTGGCAATCTTTATGCTTTTAATTACAGGTATATTCTTCCACAGATAGGTTACTATAAAATCAATGAGGCAAGTCCGTTCTCTACCGTACAGGTAAATTACGAAAATAACCAACTATGGACGGGCCAGTATTATGCTGGCAGTGCCGAAGCCTCAATTGTACCTAAAATATTTGGATTTCCAATTAACAGCTCTGGAGAATTGCAAAATTCGGGTATACAAACGGTGATCCCTAAAAACAGTCTGTTTGCTTCCGATCATGCACATGGCATACAGGGTGTTTTCAGAAAAGGCAACAGAACCTGGCTGTCCTGCACGGGATCCCCCAGCGAATCGTACGGATCTACCGCCCGTTTGGCCAGGTATACCGATGGCGACACCAATACGGTAAGATACAGGTGGCCATATGGCTCCGAATCCTTATATCTTGAGAACCAATACGGATACTTATGGAGTTTAACAGAATTCGAACCCAACGCAGGTGCCAAAAATGGAAGTCAGGTTAACCGCTGCATATTTGCTGTTGATTTCTCTAAATACGAATAACGATATAAACTCAAAACAAAAAAAGGGGGCTGTAAATACAGCTCCCTTTTTCATTATTTATTTTTTGAGATTAAACTAAGCCAAGGCCTGCTCAATATCGGCTAGAATATCGTTTATATGTTCTAAACCGATGGATAAACGGATCGACCCCTGTTCGATCCCTACTTCATTACGTTGCGCTTCGGTAAGTTTGCTATGGGTGCTGGTAGCCGGGTGTGTAGCTATAGAGCGAGTATCGGCCAGATTTGCGGAAATAGAGAACATTTGCAGACCATCCATAAATTTACGTGCCGCCTCTATACCACCCTCCACTACAATGGTTACAATACCCCCACCTTGTTTCATTTGCTTTTTAGCGATAGTATATTGAGGGTGCGATGGTAAAAACGGATATTTAACCAATTTAATTTTAGGGTGCTTTTCTAAATACTCGGCAACTTTTAAAGCATTTTCGCAATGGCGATCCATGCGGATGGCCAAAGTTTCTAAACTTTTAGATAATATCCAAGCGTTGAAAGGTGATAAAGCTGGCCCACTGTGACGGGCAAAACCAATCGCGTCAGCAATCAGTTCTTTGGTACCTAAAATAATCCCTCCCAATACGCGACCTTGTCCATCGATATATTTGGTAGCGGAATGAATAGAAATATGTGCGCCAAATTTAATGGGTTGTTGCAGATATGGTGTGGCAAAGCAATTATCTACAACCAACAAAATTTGGTGTTTTTTGGCCAGATTACCTAAAAATTCAAGGTCGATGATATCAATACCCGGATTGGATGGAGTTTCAACAAAAATCATTTTAGTATTAGGCTTAATCAGAGCTTCCCAATCCTGTGGTTTATCTAAATCAGCATAATCAAAAGTCACCCCCCAATTGGAAAAAACATTGGTTAGCAATTGGTGTGTAGAACCAAAAACAGAACGGCTCGACACCAGATGGTCGCCGTTTTTCAGAAACGCGCCAAAAGTGGTAAAAATTGCGGCCATACCAGTCGCCGTGGCAAAACCATCTTCTGCACCTTCTAACAGGCACATTTTTTCGATAAACTCTGAAGTATTTGGATTTGAATAACGGCTATAAACATTTCCCTCCTTTTCATTGGCAAACAATGCACGCATTTCTTCCGCATCATCAAACTTATAACTCGAAGTAAGGTAAATCGGCGATGAATGCTCTTTATGTAAACTGCGCTCGGTTTGTGTGCGTATAGCTATGGTTTCAAAATTTTCGGATTTCATTTTATGTTGAGATATGAGATGTGAGAAATGAGATTTGAGATGTTAGATAGAGATTTTCACCTTACACCTTAAACCTTTTCTATCCCTTATTTATGGTATAAGTAAAATTAATTGTGGCTGAACGGCCTAAAATGTTTGATACGGAACAATATTTATCGAAAGTCATGGCTAATGCACGCTCCACCTTTGGGATGCTTAAATCGCCGAATAAATCGAAGCGTATATCAATTACATCAAAAATCGGGGGCATTTCTTCCTCTTTACGCGTAGCATTAATGGCAATTTTGATGTCATTTAGTGGTTCTTTTTGTTTGGCTAATACATTTACCACGTCAATACCACTGCAGCCACCTAAACCGATCAACAGCATTTCCATCGGCCTGAAACCTTTGCCCTCGCCACCAATGGCAGCTTTTGCATCCAACTCTACTGTAAAACCGTTTTCGTTTTCTGCTTCAAAATTAAATTTACCGCTCTTGCGGACTAGATTAATATTCATTTTGTTAGTATCGAGTATTTAGTATCAAGAATCAAGACGCATTTGCTTTAGTCTTTCTGCTTTAACCTTTAAGCTCTATTTAAATATTATAATAAACTACGTTGTTTTCTTCCAGCTCTGGCAATTTAACCGGATGGTCAAAAATTGCAAAAACCGACGAACCGCTACCACTCATTAAAGCGAATGTTGCGCCTGCATCATATAAACTGGTTTTTATTTGATGAATTTGGGGATACTTTGCGAATACCGATGGTTCGAAATCGTTGATAACCTTATTTTTCCATGTTGTTGGACACAAATGTATAATTTCTTTTAACGATTGCAAAGGTTTTTGCGGTTTTACATGTGCGTAAGCATCGGCCGTACTTACATGTACAGGCGGTTTAACCAAAACTTTAAACCAGGCTGATAAATCTATTTCACACTTCTCAAATTCGTCGCCTTTATTAAATGCGTATACTGGTTTATTTTCGATAAAGAAAGCACAGTCGGCTCCTAACTGGCGGGCATAATCCTCCATTCTCTCAACAGACATCCCCAAACTAAATTTATCATTTAACAGTTTAATCAGAAAGGCACAATCTGCAGATCCACCACCCAAACCGGCGCCTACCGGGATATTTTTCAATAAACTAATTTGCTGGGCAGGAATATCATAATCCTTTTCCACTAACTGATAAGCTTTGAAACACAAATTATCATTAGGATCACCAGGGACATCAATGCCATGTATTTTACAGGAAGTTACTTCAGCATCAGTAATTTCAACCGCGTCCTTGATATTGATCGGATAAAAAACAGTTTCCAGATTATGGTAACCATCATCACGTTTTTCGGTGATGTTTAGGCCAAGGTTAATTTTCGCGTTGGGGAACGATAGCATTTTAGTCCTGAGTTGTGAGTCATAAGTTCTGAGTCCAACGTGCCGAAACCAGCAGCCGTCTCATTTGCAAACATACAAATTTTATGTAGTAGGTCCTGGCTTGAGGCCGGGACTACCCATATTAAAGTAACCCATGTTAGTAATTTATCAGTGTGTATAAAAATGATGCCCAACACCTGATAAATTTTAGATATTTGTAATTAATTATTTATTTGAAATTAAAAGCCCCACAAGGGGTTTAGGTGTATGAAACAATATTTAGATTTAATGCAGCATGTACTGGATCATGGCGCTCAAAAGCACGATCGTACCGGTACCGGAACCATAAGTGTTTTTGGCTATCAGATGCGTTTTAACCTTCAGGAAGGTTTTCCGATGGTAACGACGAAAAAACTGCACTTAAAATCTATTATTCACGAGCTGATCTGGTTTTTAACCGGCGATACCAACATTAAATACCTTAAAGAGAATGGTGTGCGTATATGGGATGAGTGGGCCGATGAAAACGGCAATCTTGGACCTGTTTATGGTTCACAATGGAGAAGCTGGCCAACACCAGAGGGGCAACATATTGATCAGATCACCAATATCATCAACACCATCAAAAACAATCCCGATTCCCGCAGGATTATTGTTTCTGCCTGGAATGTAGCAGAAATTGAAAATATGGCTTTGCCCCCTTGTCACGCTTTTTTTCAATTCTATGTGGCACCCCCTAACCCCCTCAAGGGGGAAACAAAGGGCACGCTTAGTTTACAATTATATCAGCGAAGTGCCGATATTTTCCTTGGGGTGCCTTTTAACATTGCATCTTATGCGCTGCTTACCATGATGGTGGCACAGGTTTGCGATTTACAAGCCGGAGATTTTATCCACACCCTTGGCGATGCACATTTATACAACAACCATATTGAACAGGCCAACCTGCAGTTAAGCCGGGCGCCTAAACCACTCCCGACTATGAAGATCAATCCTGAAGTGAAAAGCATTTTTGATTTTAAGTTTGAAGATTTTACACTGGAAAATTACGAAGCGCATCCGCATATTAAAGGTATTGTTGCGGTGTAATATTTGTTTATTGGTCATTAGCCAATTGTTCATTTGTTTGGGTGCAGAACTAAGCAGTTGATTTTATAGATCATCCCGAAATATAAAATTCACTTAAACTGTATGAAAAATGAATTACAAACTAGAGGACTTAGAAGTTTATAATCTATCAGAATTAATTTCTGATAAAATATGGGATATTGTTATGAGATGGGATTATTTTGCGAAAGATACCATCGGAAAGCAAATATGCAGGGCAGCTGATTCTATTAGTGCAAATATTGCAGAAGGGTATGGCCGATACCATTTTAAAGAGAACAAAAACTTTTGTTACTATAGCAGGGGCTCCGTTTTAGAAGTAAAATCTTTTCTAAGGAAATCAAAGAACAGAAATTTAATATCTGAAGACTGTTATTTAGAACTTTATGCTGAACTACAAATTATCCATTTAAAACTGAATGCTTATATTAAGTATATTGGCAAAATCTAATTAAATTTTAACTTATCGTTGATGCATGTCGAAACCAGGTATAATAAACTTTGCTTAATACCCCATGCAGGGACTAATAAACGAATGACCAATGACCAATAAACCAAAAAACCTTTCCATAGCCGTAGCAATAGGCGAAAATTACGCAATAGGCAAAAACAACCAGCTTTTATGGCACATGCCAGCCGATTTAAAGTTTTTTAAACAAACTACATCGGGCCATACCGTTATTATGGGGCGTAAAACCTTTGATTCTGTTGGCAAACCATTACCAAACCGTAGAAATATTGTGATTACAAGAGATTCACAACTAAAAATTGATGGTGTTGAAGTGGTAAATAGTCTGGAAGAAGCTTTAGCAATTACTAAAACAGAAGAAAAACAGGTATTTATTGTTGGCGGTGCTGAGATTTATAAACAAGCATTACCTAAAACGCAGACACTTTATTTAACTACCATTCACCATAGTTTTGACGCCGATACTTTTTTCCCTGAAATTGACCGCAATGAATGGAAAGTAATCAGCTGTGAATCACACAAAGCCGACGAAAAAAATAAGTACGATTATACTTTTGAGGTTTTAGAAAGGATTTAGCTCAATTTAACCGCAAAGAATGCTGAACTTCGCAAAGAATGCAAAGCATCTTATTTACAAGTTGTACTGTGGGAATAGAACCTCTACCCCTCCTATCTAAACCCGATGGAAGTGAGCATGAACCGTAGCGTAATAAAACGGACAGCGGGACTATCGGAGCCAAAGAAACACAGGTATTGCTTTTCAATAAAAGATCTATCATTTTGTCTTTTTCTAAGAACCCATATATGAAAGATGCTTCGTGCCTGGGCATGACAGCAGAAAAAGATTTAAAACATTAGTAGGCTAGAACAAAGCCCAAAAGCTACTATAATTGCTTTCCAATCTATTTCATTCAAAATTTAGTCCTCCGAAATGAATTCTGCGTGATGAATCTTGAAGGATTATTGCCCCACAAAAATTAATGTTAATAAATTATCAATTAAGGGGTTCTATAATTTAAAAATTTAATTAGATTTGCCGACTTGTTAAAAAACAGCGAAAGACAAATTATTTTAAACAAACAATGCAAGGAAAAGGTTTTATTAAGTTTATAGCGATAGTATTGGCTATCGTTTGTGCGTACGCACTTTCTTTTACTTTGGTAGCATCCAAGGTAGAAAAAGACGCAAAAAACGCTGCGAAGGGTGATTTAGCCAAAGAAAAGGCTTACTTAGATTCGATGAGTACCGTAAAAGTTTATCCGGTTGTTGGATTTACTTATCAAGAGGTAAAAGCGAAAGAGATTAATTTGGGTCTGGACTTAAAAGGCGGAATGAACGTAACGATGGAAATATCGTTAGCGGAGTTGGTAAAATCATTAGCGGGCAACCCTACTGATGCTAACTTCAACAAAGCCATTCAAAACGCACAGATTCAATTAAATGCCGGTGGTAAAGATTACATCAAAATTTTTGTTGATGAATTCGAAAAATTAAGCCCTGGAGTAAAACTTGCAGATTATTTTTCTAATCAAGATAACGCATCTCAGTTAAAACCTAATGCAAGCAATAATGAAGTTGAATCTTTCTTAGAGAAAGAAGCAACCAGTGCTATCGATCGTTCATTTACAGTTTTACGTTCACGTATTGATGGTTTCGGTGTAGTTAGTCCGAACATGCAAAAACAAGAAGGTAGTAACCGTATCTTAATCGAAATGCCAGGTGTACAGGATAAAGAGCGTATTGCTAAACTTTTACAGGGGTCTGCAGAATTACAGTTCTGGCAAGTATACCAGGTACAAGAAGTTGCTCCGTTATTAGAAAACATCAATAAAATTTTAGCAGCAACATTAAAAACTGATGCTCCTGCGGCAAAAGATACTACAGCTGCTCCTGCTGCAGGTGGTAAATTAGCGGGCCTAGAAAAAGCTGCTGCTAAAGATACTACAGCCAAAGGTGGCAAACTTGCTGGCTTGGGTAAAAAAGATTCGAGCGCAGTTAAAGCCGAATTGATTAAATCTAACCCACTTTATGCTGTTCTTAACCTTCCAATTTACCAAGGCGAAAACGGACAACAACAATTAATGCCTGGTGCAGTAGTTGGTATGTCGTTACAAAAAGATACCGCAAAGGTTAATGCTTATTTAAAACTTCCTGAAGTTGCTGCATCTATTCCATCTACGATGAAATTTATGTGGAGTGTTAAACCTAGAGAAGGTTCGAAAATTTTCGAATTATATGCCATTAAGGTGGTTAGTGCCGATGGCAAACCAGATTTAGGTGGTGAAGCCATCAGCGATTCGCGTGCTGATTTCGATCAAAAAGGTAAACCGGAAGTAACCATGTACATGACCAGTGAAGGTTCTGCCAAATGGAAAAAAATTACTGCTGAAGCTGCTGCTGATCCAAATAACAAAAAATCTATTGCCATTGTATTAGATAATCAGGTTTATTCTGCTCCTACCGTTCAGAACGAAATTGCTGGTGGTGTTTCTTCAATCACCGGTAACTTTACCCAAGCGGATACTAAAGATTTATCAAACATCTTAAAAGCTGGTAAATTGCCTGCTCCTGCACGTATTGCCGGTAGTTATGTAGTTGGTCCAACTTTAGGTGCACAAGCTATTCACGATGGTTTAATCTCATTCGTGATTGCCTTTATCGTTATCTTAATCTTCATGGCGTTGTATTATCACCGCGCAGGTTGGGTGGCTAACTTTGCCTTGTTAATCAACTTATTCTTCATCATTGGTATCCTGGTATCACTTGGTGCGGTATTAACCTTACCTGGTATTGCGGGTATCGTATTAACCATTGGTTTATCGGTAGATGCAAACATCCTTATTTTTGAGCGTGTACGTGAAGAACTTGCGCATGGTAAGAACACGGCCACGGCAATTAAAGAAGGTTTTAAACATGCAATGCCGTCGATTATTGACTCAAACGTTACTTTATTCATTTTAGGAGCGATCCTTTACGTTTTTGGTAGCGGTCCGGTTCAAGGTTTCGCCACTACTTTATGTATCGGTATCCTTTCATCATTATTTGCAGCTGTAGCCATTTCGAGAGTAGTTTTCGAATCGTTATTAAACCGCAAAATCGAAGTAAGTTTCGATAATAGCTTAACCCGTAATGCATTTAAAAACTTAGCCTTCAATTTTGTTGGCCGTCGTAAAATCTATTATATTATCTCTACCATCATCATTATTGCGGGTATTGGTATGTACTTCAAAAATGGCGGTTTAAATTTAGGTGTAGACTTTAAAGGGGGTAGAACTTATTTGGTTCACTTTGATAAAGCAGTTAATACTGAAGATTTAAAAACCAAGTTAAACCCTGTTTTCGGTAACGAAACGCCTGAGGTTAAAACTGCAGGTGAAGATAGCCAGGTAAAAATTACCACTACTTTCCACATCGAAGATCAGGACATTAAAACGGATAAAGTTGTAGAAGATGCTTTAAATAAAGGTTTAGCAGGTGCTAAATATGAAATTGTAAGTTCGCAAAAAGTAACCCCTATCATTGCAAGTGATATTGTAAACGGAGCTTTCTACGCCGTATTGATCTCCTGTTTATTCATGTTTATCTACATCGTAGTACGATTCAAAAAATGGCAGTATGGTTTAGGTGCAGTAATCGCGTTATTCCACGACGTTTTAATGGTATTATCTTTCTATACTATTTTAGACGGTGTGATGCCATTCTCATTAGAAATTGGTCAGGATTTTATCGCTGCAATTTTAACGGTAATGGGTTACACCATGACAGAGACTGTTGTTGTATTCGACCGTATCCGTGAGAAATTAAAGGAATCTGGTAAAGAAGATTTACATGGCGAGGCGCGTAACAACTTAATCAACTTCGCGTTGAACAGCACCTTAAGCCGTACCATTTTAACTTCATTAACCGTATTCTTCGTGTTATTGGTTATCTTTATTTTTGGTGGTGATAGCATCCGCGGATTTATCTTTGCCTTGTTAATCGGTCGTATCATCGGTACGTACTCATCATTATGTATCTCTACGCCTATCGTAATCGATTTGGGTAGTTCTGCAGAAAAGAAATAAAAGATTAAAATCTTAAAATATATTAGCGCTTCGATTTATCGGGGCGCTTTTTTTGTGCCGACTTTTTTACCACGACGGCACAAAGTTTCTTTGTTTTTGGAAAAGCAAAGGCGGTGGTTCTTCGCTTCCGATAGTCCTGCTCCGTTTTATTTCGCTATGCTCACTGCCATCGGGTTTATAACCTGATCATTGCTAAAACCTACAATTTCCCCCTTCGTCATGGCAACGTTATATCTCTGGAAAAAGAATAATTGACGTCGCCAAAAACCGCGTTTTCTAAACCTTTTGGCTATCTTTTTGTTAAGTTAACATTAGATAAATGGAGATAAAAATGGATTTACAACTTCCTAAAAGCGAATACCCAAGAGTAGTTATAGTTGGCGGTGGATTTGGCGGCATTGAGTTAGCTAAACGTTTAAAGAACAAACCTTTTCAGGTAGTGATGCTTGATAAGCATAATTATCATACTTTCCAACCCTTGCTTTATCAGGTAGCTACAGGAGGTTTAGAAGCCGATTCGATTGCGTTCCCGTTAAGAAAGATTTTTAAGGGTCAAAAAAACCTGATCTTTCGGGTAACCAAAGTTACAGAAGTTAATGCTGCAGAAAATTGTTTACAAACTGATATCGGCAGAATTAAATATGATTATCTGGTGATCGCTACAGGTTCTACCAGCAATTTTTTTGGTAATAAAGAAATCGAGGCCAATTCCATGCCAATGAAATCTATCCCGGAAGCCCTGGATTTAAGAAGTTTGATTTTACAGAATTTCGAAAAATCGCTGATCGAAAAAGATCCGGATAAAAAAAATGCACTGTTAAACTTTGTGGTAGTTGGCGGCGGACCAACGGGCGTTGAAACCTCTGGTGCCATTGCTGAACTTAAAAGACACGTTATTCCGAACGATTATCCAGAAATGGATTTAAGCAAAGTTAACATTTACCTGATCGAAAATTCACCGGAATTGTTAGGTGTAATGTCGCCACAGGCACAGAAAAAAGCCAAAGATTTCCTTACCGATATGGGTGTGCAGATTATGAACGAAACCCGGGTATTGGGTTACGACGGACTTAAACTCAGCCTGCAGGATAAAACGCCAATTTTAAGCTCTACCGTAATTTGGAGTGCAGGTGTAAAAGGGGAAGTATTAGCCGGTTTAGACAAAGCAGAAGTTGTTCGTGGAGGCCGGTTGAAAACTGATACGCAGAATTTAGTAGTAGGTTATCAAAATGTATATGCCATTGGCGATGTAGCCGCTATTATTGACGAAGAAACACCTAACGGTCACCCGGGAGTTGCACCCGCAGCCATCCAGCAGGGACATCACCTGGCCAAAAACCTGATCAACATTAAAGAAAATAAACCTTTGGAGAAGTTTAAATATTTCGATAAAGGCTCTATGGCTACAGTTGGTAGAAACAAAGCTGTTGTAGATATTGGCAAAATCCGTTTCCAGGGTGTATTTGCCTGGTTTACCTGGATGTTTGTTCACTTAATGACTTTAGTAGGCTTCAGAAACAAGATCATTGTTTTCGTCAATTGGGTTTGGAGTTATTTTAGTTATGATCGTGGAACCCGTTTAATTATCAGAACCTTTGCAAAAGACCGAAGTGTGGATTACCGGGAAGAAGTGCCCGCTGTAAAAGAGGTTAATGTGTCTTAGGGTTTAGGGTTTAGGGTTTAGGGTTTAGGGTTTAGGGTTTAGGTAACTTTAGTGTTAAAAATTTGTTTTCAGTTTCTTCTTTTCTTTGCGAAAAACTTTGCGCACTTTGCGGTTAAACCAAAAATATGAGCCAAACCAATTTCAAATTAGTTGAATGTCCGCGCGATGCCATGCAGGGATTGCACGATTTTATTCCGACTAAACTTAAAGTTGAATATTTAAACCTATTGCTACAGGTTGGTTTTGATACGCTTGATTTTGGAAGTTTTGTGTCGCCAAAAGCCATTCCGCAAATGGCAGATACAGCTGAAGTTTTAGCACAGCTTGATTTAAGCAGTTCTAGCACAAAACTCTTGGCCATTGTAGCTAATTTAAGGGGCGTAGAAGATGCTGTAAAGCATGAGGCGGTTGATTACCTTGGTTTCCCATTTTCGATCTCTGAAACCTTCCAACAGCGTAATACCAATTCGAGCATAACACAATCTCTGAATACGGTAGAAGAAATGGTTTCACTTTGTGCAAAAAATAGCAAAAAGGCTGTTATTTACCTGTCTATGGGTTTTGGAAATCCTTACGGCGACGAATGGAATTATGAAATTGTGGAAAAATGGGCTGATGTACTGGTGAGTAAAGGAGTGGAAATTTTATCGCTGGCCGATACAGTAGGCGTTTCCACACCAGAAAAAATAGGAACCATATTGCCTAAGTTAATTTCAAGGTTCAACAGAACAGAAATTGGCATTCATTTACACTCCACCCCTGCCGAAAGAATCGAAAAGATATCGGCTGCTTATCTTGCTGGTGTAAAACGCATAGATTCCGCATTGAAGGGCTTTGGTGGCTGCCCGATGGCTGCCGATGACCTCACCGGAAACATCGCTACAGAAGATTTAATTAGCTTTTTGAATACAAAAGGCGAAAATCTGGAGCTCAATATGGATAAATGGAATGAGGCGATTGCTTTATCCGGAAAGATATTTGGGTAGGTTTCTTATAGAGCAATCCCATTAAAAAAGTCGTCATTGCGAGCGAAGTGAAACGCAATCGAGAACCACGTAAGTGCTCAGCGAAGCTAAATCTATATTCAAAGATTTCTCTCCCAAACGTTCTGGACTGCGCTTCAGTGGAAATGACGATTTATGAAAAATACTCCGTGCTTTCCGCGTTTCCGTGGCTAACGGTCCTTAAACTTGCTTTACCATTTTAAAATGTTGTATGCCAGCCTCCTCAAATTGATCCCCTTCAGCTACAAAACCAAACTTGGCGTACAAACTCATGGCATCTAACTGTGAGTTTAAGTAAATATAATGTGCATCTTCCGGCAGATCAGATAAGGCTTCAGCAATTAGCGCACGGCCAACCCCCTGCCCTCTAAACTCTTTTAAAACAGCAAAACGCTCTAGTTTATAACCTTTATCCGTTTTACGCCACCTACAGGCACCACAAGGCTGCCCGTTATTGGTAGCCAGAAAATGTGTTGATTCTTCTTCATGCTCCCATTCCAGTTCTGGTGGACAATTCTGTTCATCTACAAAAACAATTTTACGGATCGCAAATACTTTATCTAAATCTTCGGGATGATTAACTTTTTGAACGTGCAGACTCATTATCGTGGTGTTTAAAGTGTTTATTCGATTTTACTTTTGTTTCATTCAATGCTTCAGCAACATCTATTGAATGTGAGCAATGAATATCGGCCTCTTTTTTGGCAAGTGCGGCAATCGTAACGTAAAATTTATGCAATTGATCCAGTTCTTTTTCACTGAGGTCTTCAATATCTACCATCCTGTTACTTGCACCCTGTTGTGCAGCAATTAATTCGTTTAATTTTAACTGGATCGCCTTTCCATCTTTATTCTGTGCTTTCTGAATCAGAAACACCATTAAGAAGGTTATAATGGTAGTCCCGGTATTAATTACAAGTTGCCAGGTTTCAGAATATTTGAATACCGGGCCGCTCAACGCCCATATCACTACAATAGCAGTTGCACTAATAAATGCTGCAGAACTACCTGTAAACTTGGTTGCTGCGTTTGCAAATTTCTCAAAAAAATTATTTTTTTTGGTATCGCTTTTAGATTTTGCCATCACAATTTGTTTGCTTAAATATACCATAAAACAAACAAAAGCGCCATAAGTTTTTAAACCTAGGGCGCTTTGCTTTGATGCTGGAAAGTTGTAAGGTTAAAAATGTTGCAAGGTTAAAACTTTCAACATTTCAATCTCTTATAATTTATCGTTAACGTTGATACAGTTTAAGTCTTCGAAAGCAGTAGTTAAACGCTTAACGAAAGTTTCTTCACCTTTACGTAACCATACACGTGGGTCGTAGTATTTTTTGTTTGGTTTATCATCGCCATCAGGATTACCGATCTGACCTTGAAGATAACCTTCATTCTTTTTGTAATATTCTAAAATACCTTCCCAAAACGCCCATTGCATATCTGTGTCGATATTCATTTTAATTGCACCATAAGAAATGGCTTCCCTGATTTCTTCCTGAGATGAACCAGAACCACCGTGGAATACAAAATTGATTGGTTTCTCGGCAGTTAAATTGAATTTTTCTTTGATAAAATCCTGAGAATTTTTCAAAATTACCGGTTGCAATTTTACGTTACCTGGTTTATAAACACCGTGTACGTTACCAAAAGCAGCAGCAACTGTAAAACGAGGAGAAACTTTACTTAATTCTTCGTAAGCATAAGCCACTTCACTAGGCTGTGTATATAATTTAGAACTGTCTACATCGCTATTATCAACACCATCTTCCTCACCGCCTGTTACGCCAAGCTCGATTTCGATAGTCATGTTCATTTTAGCCATACGCGCTAAGTATTTAGCAGAAATTTCCATGTTTTCTTCGATAGATTCTTCCGATAAATCTAACATATGAGATGAAAACAAAGGTTTGCCGGTTTCAGCGAAGAATTTTTCGCCGTGATCCAATAATCCATCAATCCATGGCAATAATTTTTTAGCGGCGTGGTCGGTATGTAAAACCACAGCAACACCATAATGTTCTGCCAATAGATGTACATGTTTAGCTGCAGATACAGCACCTAAAATACATGCCTGTAATTTCTCGTTATCTAATGATTTACCAGCATAAAACTGGGCACCACCATTTGATAATTGAATCATAACAGGCGAATTTACTGCCTTTGCAGTTTCCAATACCGCATTTACCGTATTGGTACCGGTAACGTTTACTGCTGGTAAAGCAAACTGATGTTTTTTAGCCTGCTCAAATAATTCTTGAACGGCATCTCCGTAAATTACGCCTTTGTAGCCTTTTAAACTCATTTCTTGTTAATTTTATTAAGTCCGAAGTTATAAAAAAAATTAACATTACAAGCTTTTGTAACAACAGAATTATTTGCCTAATAGCAAGATAAAGCCTGTTTAGTGTAAAAAACACATTATCCTTAGTGTAAAAAAGACACACTTCAGTTTTCAATTCGAAGTTCACAATGGGCAAATACAGGTTTTAAATGACTTCAGCTATTAGCGATTAAGCATCAACCAATTAACCACCGACTATTTTTACGTCTAATAAGGTTCGACTTTATTTTATTTTTCGTTTCTTTGCAATCCAATTCTTCAAAAAATTATATGGCTTGGTTTAAAAGAGAGAATAAAGGTATCATTACCACAACAGAAGAGAAAAAAGAAGCACCAGATGGTTTGTGGAATAAATGTCCGAATTGTAAGAAACCGCTACATCAGGCAGAACTTCAGGAAAACAAATACGTTTGTCATTACTGTAATTACCACCTGAGAGTGGGCTCAAAAGAATATTTCGAGGTTTTATTTGATCATAACGAATTTAAAGAGCTGTTCCCTAACTTAACATCAGGCGACCCGTTAAACTTTAATGATAACAAACCCTACACCGATAGGATTAAGGAAAGTCAGGCTAAAACAGGCTTAAAAGACGCCATCCGGGCAGGTGTTGGTAAGATAGAAGGACAGGACATCGTAATTGCCTGTATGGACTTCGCTTTCATCGGCGGTTCTATGGGTTCGGTTGTTGGTGAAAAGATTGCAAGATCGATCGATTATAGTATCAAACATAAAGTTCCGTTCCTAATGATCTCTAAATCAGGCGGTGCGCGGATGATGGAAGCCGCATTTTCTTTAATGCAAATGGCTAAAACCTCAGCTAAATTGGCTTTATTAAGTCAGGCTAAAGTTCCGTATATCTCTTTATTAACCGATCCAACTACAGGCGGTGTAACGGCCTCTTATGCCATGCTCGGCGATATCAACATTGCCGAACCAGGCGCTTTGATCGGTTTTGCCGGTCCGAGGGTAATTAAAGAAACCATTAAAAAAGATTTACCTAAAGGGTTCCAAACCTCAGAATTCGTTCTGGAACATGGTTTCCTCGATTTTATTGTAGATAGAAGAGCCATGAAAGCTAAATTAGGCGCTTTTATTAAAATGATGAACAACTAGTTGGTTTAGTTCATTAGCAATTGGTTCGTTAGTTTAATCGACCCATAAACAAATGACTAATGAACAACTGAACTATAATGAGAAAAGCAGGGCTTGAATGACTTCGGTTAATTCAGCCCTGCTTTTTGTTTCAACTCCTCGCTATACCGTTCTTCTTGCAGCATCCGACAGCTATCAGATCAGGTTTATTTAACATGGCCAGTAATGCTTTTGGTTTTTTTCCCGCGAGTATAATTTTACTACAAAGACGCGAGAGAAAGGCTATTTTTAATTGAGGTGAACAAAGGTGCCTTCAGTGTCAGCAAGTACTTGGATGATAATACCCGCTCCTGCAACATTTCTATTAACATCCCTAACCCTACCCCATATTTCATAAATTAGCCATTGAATCATTACCCCTAACTCATTATGAATAAAAAGCTACTATTTTCTGCACTATTTCTTTGTGCTTCAGCCAGTCTTTTTGCACAAGACCAAAAAGTAATCGACAATATCATTAAAGAAGTAAATGAAAACTCTCAATTAGAGAAACTTGCGCACGAATTGCTTGATGTTGTTGGCCCCCGGCTAGTTGGTTCGCCACAAATGAAACAGGCTAACGATTGGGCGGTAAAAAAATACAGCGATTGGGGCATTTCAGCCAAAAACGAAAAGTGGGGCGAATGGGCCGGTTGGGAACGCGGTGTTACACACATTGATTTAGTAAGTCCGCGGCTAAGAACCTTAGAAGGCACGCAATTGGCCTGGAGTCCATCAACAAATGGAAAAAACATTAATGCTGAAGCCATTATCCTTCCGGAAATTACAGATTCGGTGTCGTTTCAGAAATGGTTACCCAATGTTAAGGGTAAAATTGTTTTAATTTCCATGAACCAACTTTCTGGCCGACCAGAAAAAGACTGGGAAGAATTCGCCACAAAAGAGCTTTTCGAAAAATTTAAAAAAGAAAAAACTGATGCCACTAAAGCATGGGCAGCAAGCCTGGCTAAAACAGGTTATACCGCTAAAACACTTCCTGTAGCTTTAGAAAATGCAGGTGCTGTGGCTGTAGTAATCAATAATTGGTCGCAGGGCTTTGGTGTAGATAAGATTTTTGGCGCCAACACCACCAAAGTGCCCACTTTAGATTTATCTGTAGAAGATTACGGTCTGGTTTACCGTTTGGCCTTAAACGGCAACAAACCGATGCTCAAAATCGAATCAGAATCAAAAAAGCTAGGGGTTGTACCAACTTTTAATACAATTGCAGAGTTAAAGGGCAAGCAAAAACCAAAGGAATATGTGATGCTCTCAGCACATTTTGATTCGTGGGATGGGGCAAGTGGCGCAACAGACAACGGCTCGGGTACCATTTTAATGATGGAAGCCATGCGCATTTTAAAGAAATTTTACCCTAACCCGAAACGTAGCATTTTAGTGGGACATTGGGGCAGTGAAGAGCAAGGCTTAAACGGTTCGAGGGCATTTGTAGAAGATCATCCAGAGATTGTGAACAACTTGCAGGCTTTGTTTAACCAGGATAATGGTACAGGCCGTGTGGTAAACATTGGCGGACAAGGTTTCGCCAAATCGAAAGATTATATCACCCGGTGGCTAGCTGCAGTGCCGGATACGATTAAAAACCAGATCAAAACCAGTTTCCCGGGTACACCTGGCGCAGGGGGATCAGATTTTGCATCGTTTGTAGCTGCCGGGGCATTGGGGTATTCGTTAAGCTCTACCAGTTGGGATTACGGAACATATACCTGGCACACCAACCGAGACAGTTATGATAAATTGGTTTTCGACGAAATCAGAAGCAATGTAATCCTGGCTGCCATTATGGTTTATATGGCTTGTGAAGATCCGGAGAAAACTTCAAACGAAAAAGCAACCAGCTTACCTGTAAATGAAAGAACCGGAAAACCAGCTACCTGGCCGATACAAACAAAATCGAATAGAAAAGGTGGGTTGTAGATAAAGAATTGAAATATAACATAAAGGAGCATTTGGAAACAGATGCTCTTTTTTTTACTCACATCATAATTTCGAGCGGAGTGTAACTGAGTGGAGAACCAAATAGTGCTCAGCAAAGATCAATCTATTGCTTTAGATCTTTCTATCCCACTGCGTTTCAGTCGTATTCTAGGTTTACCACAATTGCAAATTTATTTTAAGAAAAACTCTTTTTTTGGAGTTTTTCTTATTTTTTATGATGCTCTCCTATAATTCTCGACATACATTTCTCCTCTCTTGACAAGTGAGAACATTCTTAAAATCAG
>NZ_FNCH01000040.1 GCF_900100705.1 Pedobacter terrae | reverse complement strand
GTCTGGTGCTGGAAGACATCTCTTGGCTGGATCTCGATACCTGCTCTTCTGGCCCTGCTGACCACCTGTATCGTTATTATGGAATCGCCCCCGAGTTCGAAAAAGTTATCGTATATGCCGATTTGGGATATGCCTAGCAGTTCCTGCCATATCTGGCAGAGCAGTTCCTGTGTTTTGTCGGTCGGTGGAGCATGTTCCCCCTGTTTCTGCGTGCCGGTTTCCGGGCTGGGCAGTCTGTTTTTGTCTATTTTATCACTCAGATTATAAGGAAAGCTATCAAGAAAAACATGATCAGTGGGGATCATGTGAGAAGGCAGATATTCGGCTATATGATGACTTAGGATTCGTTTAGTCGAGAAGAAATCGTCATTCATAGGCTTTTTCAAAATGACATAAGCAATAAGTTGTTTAACACCTGCTTCATTCAATTTCACTGCCACGGTACTTTCTGCAACAAGAGGGTGTAAATTTAAAATGCTCTCAATCTCACCTAACTCCACCCGGAATCCGCGAATCTTTAGTTGATCATCCTCTCTACCCAAAAACTCAAGTTGTCCGTCAGAACGCCAACGGGCTAAATCACCTGTTTTGTAGAGAATCTCTCCTAAAGTATTCTCAAATGGATTTTTTATGAAGCTTTCAGCGGTTTTTTCTGGCATTAACCAATACCCAGGGCCGACGCCGATTCCGCTCACACAAATTTCGCCAGGTTCTCCTATAGGTACAAGCTGCTGACTCTTGTTAAGAAGAAATATGTTCATGTTGTGGATGGGCCTCCCAATAGGAACTTTGCCAAAACCTTCTGGAAGCAGAGTTTGTATGGCATATTGGGTGATATCATCGGACGCTTCACAAGGACCATATCCGTTCAACACCTGGCATGCCGGGAAAAGCGATAGCCATTGATTCACCAAGGTAACAGGAACTTCCTCGCCAACCATCATGATCCATTCTAGATGTAAAAGTGTCGGTTTCTCGGGAGCGGCCATAAAGTGATTGCACAGACCGGTCAAATACGACGGTACAAATTCTACAATTGTTACTTCTTCTTTTCTCAGTAAGGCATATAAGGCATCATAATCAAGTAATTCTTCTTTGTCGATTATGATCACGGTACCACCATGACATAAGGGTGCAAGCATTTGCCATACTGAGATATCAGAAGCAATACTTGCGCTTTGTAAAAATCTAAATCCCTCGCCCAATTTTAATAACTCAATTTCTGAGAGAATGTGATTCATCGCTCCAGCGTGGGTAGTAATTGCACCCTTAGGCTTGCCGGTTGACCCTGACGTAAATAACATGTAGGCCCATGAAGAAATATCTTTTTTATTAGAAAATGATGATGAATCTGAATTAAGTATATCTGCTGCATCGCTGTAATCAATATTCAGCAGTGATAATTTACTTTTTTCTTCAGCAGTTAAGAAATCAACACATATAATTCTTTTTGCCGTATGTGAATCTAACATAGGAAGCAGGCCTATCAAGAGCTCGCTGCTGGTGATAACCGTTTCAATCTTATTATCTATCAAACAGTCAAGAATTCGCCTTGGTGGATTTTGAGTATCCAGAGGTACGTACGTACTTGCCGCCTTTAAAATCCCCAATAACGCGGTTACAACAGTTTCAGACCGACTAAGATAAACCCCAGTGAATCTTGTTGGTTTTTGAGACAATAGTCTTGCCAAGGAATTGGAATCCTCATCAAGCTCCCTATAGGTCTTCACCTCACCGTTATGCTTGACAGCGGGTAGATCCCTATGGCTAGCTGCTATGTTGCTAAAGACAACGTCGATTGGGAAACTGTTCCCAAGGTCACTCATCGGTGGGTTAAAAGATCTAGGGTTAATATCTTGCAATTGTACCAACCTGCCGTATTCCACCGGTGGGATTATAGATAGCTGGCTGATCAGCGAGTCCAGCTGCCGCAACTGTAACATTATATGTAATATACGTTCCGTAAGTAGTTCTGCTTCTTCGGCTGTGAAGTATCCAAGTTGATAGTCTAACTTCAATAGCAATGGCTGCTGTTCACCGAATTCCTGCCATTTAAATTGTAAGGGCAGATTGGATCTGCTACTACAAATTTCTTGAATCTCGGCCTTTGATTCATTAAACGGGAGGTCAAATTCGAGCATTCTATAATCAACAGTTATCTGGAAGAGGCTTGGGGCTTCCCCAGACCGTGATCTTAATTCACTATTAAGTCGTCTGAGGGGGTATGAGGTGTGCCGATATGATCCAAGTTGTTGAGTACGGAGGTCTTTTAAAAAATTCCGGATGGGTAAATCCTGATCAATTTTCACCAAAATTGGCAGGATATTCGCGAATGTGCCAACGGTGTCTTTCTGGTTCTTTTTACGATTGAAAGCAGAAACCCCAAAAATACAATTTTCAAAACCGTTCAATTGGTTATAGTAAATCGCCAAGGCCGCTATTGTGAGCTGCTGAAGACTGCACCCCGTCAGATCTGAAAGTTGTTTGATGTCTTGTTTTAGCTGATCATTTATCAGACGGGAGAATGTGCCACATTTAAGGCTGTTACTTTGGTAGATTTCGTACCTTGGCGATAAGATAGGCTCAATTACTATGTTACGAAATTTATTCAGCCAATACGCCTTATTCTCCTGGTAAATTGCCGAGTTATAATATTGAGTAGATTCTTCAATCTCTTTAATATAACTTCGATAACTATTACTTTGAATGGGCTTTATAGACGATAATCTTAGTTTTTCGTATTCAAGAAAAATATGACGCGTCCAGATTTTTACTGATACACCATCCATTAAAAGATGATGATACTTAAAGAAAAAATAGTATTTATCCTGATCAATGCGGAGCATGTAATTCTCAAATAGCTCTCCTTCTAGGTCGAACGCCTCATCTGCTTTGCTTTGCATGAACTCCTTTGCTGCAATTAAGGGAAAATCGTACTTTGAAAAGTCCACTTTTCTTAGGCTACAAATATTTTTCGATTTTTCCAGATACTGAGGAGCCGGATTTACCCCTGGATCGAACCGAAGGTGGTAAATGTCGAAATATTCCGGAAGGCTTTCAATAATGGATTCAAAAAGAGTTATGTCTAATTTTCCTTGGAGAATGACATATCCACAGATATTATAATAACTGTTTTCTGGATCAATAACCTGATCATAAAATATATTCTCTTGGGAAGGGTGGAGGTTCAATTGGTAATTTGTCATGATAGCTAATGAGATTTCACGCTGCAAACACGATCAGATCTAAGGTTATAACTCTTTTATGATCTGTCTCGAATCTGGTTTTTATTAGGGTAGATTCAATGATTTACACGCAGATGACATGTTTATTTGTCCACCGTTGATTCAACGATCGTTAGAATATCTGCGACTGTCTTAATATTTTCAATTGCTGCGTCTTCAATTACAATTCCATAACTATTTTCTACATCAAGGACGACGCAGACCAGATCGGCCGAATCGATGTTTAAGTCGTTAACCAGATGATCAGAAGATTTTAAATTTTGAAATTCATGATCTTCAATGTAGGGTTTTAAGATGGATGCAATCTTAACAAGGTTTGAGGGAGTTTCCATAATTTTTAATTTTTTTTAGGACAATGCAAGAGTTAACATCCCCGAAACCAAAACTAGCTTTCATTACTACTGAAATATCTTTCTGAGTAGTCGTTCGAACAATTCTGCTTTCGTCTATTAATTCGAGAATTTCGGGGTTTAATTCTTCGCAATTTAGGTTTGGATGTATAAATTGATGGTGAAGTTGAAGAACTGCTGCAACTGATTCAATGATTCCGGCAGCTGACAGGCAATGTCCCGTCATTGATTTTAAGGAATTTATAAAAGGAAATTCCGATCCACTTCTGTTCAGGGCACGTGACCAATTTGCTATTTCTACTTTATCCGCAAAAGTGGAAGACAGATGTCCGCAAATCAGATCAACATTGGCTGGCGCCTCATTGGCTGAAACAATTGCTTCCTCGATACATTGAGAAACCCTATACGAATTTGGCGCAGTCATTGTACCAGTCTGACGCTGACCACCACAGCATATGCTTCCGCCCGCTATCTCAGCATAAATATGCGCTTTCCTTTTTATCGCGCTTTCTAAGCTCTCCAATATCATACATGCAGCTCCAGCTCCAGGAACAAAACCGTTTGCATATTTGCTCATCGGCCTGGATCCAGATATAGGAGTTTCATTAGCACTCCTGCATAATACCCGCATACTATCAAACATTCCCCATGTGTAAGGACTATAGGAGTCGCAACTTCCTACTACCATTCTTTTTGCATAGCCGTGTTTGATACTTCTGGAGGCCATTACCAGTGATTCAGTGCCGGTTGAGCAAGCTGCACTGTTGCTGTACACATGATTTCCAAGGCCAAGCATTCCCCCTATATATGCACTCACTCCACTGTTCATCATTTGCTCGGCAAGTCTGGGCCCCAACATTTTTACATTGCCTGAGTTGACCGTGTCTATGACAAAACGAGATAGTTCCATATCGGTAAATCCGGAGCCGAATATGCAACCAGTATCAACATCCGCTGGATTAAGCTCTGGTGTTGGTTGAAGGCCTGCATCAAGCCATGCCTCTAATGCGGCAGTTAGTCCATAGGTGATTGAAGTATTCTTGAGATTCATTAGCTTGCTTTCTTTCAAATGTGATGACAAGCTAGATGTATCTATTTCGGATATGCCACCGATACAGCACCCGAAATTAAGCTCTTTCAACCTAGGAACGTAGGTGATTCCCGATTCGCCATTTTTGATAGCATTCGTAAATTTGTGGATCGTGTTGCCATTGGGCGCAACGACGCCCAATCCTGTTATTACTACTCTGTGCATGGGAAAGGTTTTATTTATTTGTGTATTAAGATGTTGGCTCCATTATGGCTACGATTATTTTCCGATCACCTTTGTATGGACTTCTTCCGTGGGCGGTCAGCATATTATCTAATAAGAGTACATCCCCCTTTTTCCACTTGAAATAGGTTTTTTCTGTTTCATAAGCACTTCTTAATTCTAGATAATCTGAATGGCTAATCTCTGACCCATCGCCAAAAAAGGTATTGGATGGCAGTAAATCATCAGGAATATCCTCGTCCGGTAGAAGTCCCATTTCATCTAGGATACTGTATTTGTTGAAAAAAAAAGCATGATTGAACCAAATTTTGTCGCCTGTCAGGGGGTGTTTTGCTAGGGCAGGCCTTTTCCATCGTATGATCAATTCCTGATCGTTAAGGAAATTACAACTAATATCGTTCTCCTTACAAATCCCTAAAACAGCCTGACGATCCTCGGTCTGAAAAACTTCTGGCCATCCCATACTGACGTGAGGTGAAAGTGTTCTCTGATAGATTATGCCATGCTCATCGAATTTTTTAAGAAGTTCATTGCTTATTTTACGCATCACTAGTCGATTGTCGGCAATGGGAGTTTCGCCACCCTCAATGGGTTCGGTAATGCAGCAAAACATAATTTTCTGGCCCCATACATAACTATAAGATGATTCACTATGCATATTTATCTTTCTGGAACTGGGATAGGTGGTCGAGAGGTAGACGTGATCGCCAAGCGAGTATCTTGGCGAAGACCTAAACATATATGGGATCGGCTCTGAGTTGAAGCTCGTAGTTATTGTATTGAATTTTTCGACAGTATTGATGTTGAACCCCCTAAAAAGTATCCCTCCATGTTTCAGAAGTAACTTATTTACAAGATCTTTTTCGATGGTTAACCAATCATTTAAATCGTAGGTCACCTGATGATAGTCAATCAAAATAAAGGGCTTTCCGTCATTCAGTGGAGATAGATTCTCATTTTCTTTAAATAGCCACTTGGGGGTATCTATTGATTTATCAAAATTTTTCATGCCGTCTTAATTGTTAAGTTTAATGGATCCGATTCCAGCCTAGTTTTCCTTGATGAATAAAGCTACCGCTACAGAAGGTGCGCAACGCTCCTCTGGCCAGAAATCAACAAATGCTTATGAGTATTTGTCATGATGTAAAAAGAAACCCTCGGAAGCAGATTCTCCTCTGTTATTTTTTCTCAGGACAATTTTATTCCGAGGAAAAGTTGTTATATCAATATTTTGTTTAGTTCCACAGAGAATGTTCTCCTAACTCGAGAGTCATTCTCAATGAAATTTTGTCTATTCCGCATTCCTATTTCATGCAGATCATTACGTTGAAAAAGCTGTGAAACCATTTTGCCAATATCAGAAGGGCGAACGGTGACACGTTCTCCCATCATATTGGCATACTGTCGTTTTTTATATATTGGCAGAGTAAATTCGTTGATGAGTTCATTCATCGGTGCAAAACCAGTTGTTATAATTGCTGCACCACATGACTTAGACTCGTTTATATAATGCCCAAATCCTTCTGCTTCTGACGGACAGAGGTGGACCATACTTTCGTTACGTAATTGATTAAAATGATCTGAAGGCAGAAAACTTTTATATAACTTAATATTCTCAGTGTTGATTTTATGGCGAATTTTTTTGCTAACCAGATTTAGTTTTGGTAAATTCTGTTTTTCCCAGGCTTCTATTATAAATTGGGTACCTTTTACCTTTGATCTCCCTTGAGCGTGGAAACATTCCATTTTCTTATTTACTTCAACATAACAGTCTTTTGAGGTAAATCCGGTATATATCACATTATCATGATACTTGCTGAAGATTTCTTTAGCATATAAAGTCTTACAAAAAATTGCATCAAAATTTTTAAGGTGTATTAGCCATTTTTTTAAGAACCATTCTTGATTTGGAATTAATATATTTCGTTTTCCAAGAAAATACGGTTCCACAACTTCGGTGTGGATACACATTGTGGTTTTTGGATTAATGGGGGTTTTATATTTTACATTCCTGAATTCTACTGTAATGTCGTTGTCAATCAGTATTTCCGTTAATATATCTTTGTCCTTTTCAAGTCCTACACCATTTTGGCATCCTATAATTGTAGCAAGCATATTATTCTATTATAAGTTAGAACTATATTGTAACAGATCGGAAGATGGAATATCTATCAGTATGTTTCTATCTAGCAATAAAACCCTAACGAGCCCCTTATGACTTCCCATATGTCGAATAATCTCACACTTTAAACCGCTGAGTAGACCTCCCGAAATCTCATACTGTGCTCCAGTATTGAATTTTTCTGTGGTGATCACGCAGCTCGCATTAACACTGATTATAGTCTTTAATGATGAGATTGTTTCTTCATCAACAGCTACAGGAATATTATTGAATTTTACGTATCCAACCACAGATGTGGTATCTTGAGCCTCATAGTAATCAGACATATCACTCAGATGAACAAAAACATAAGAGGGAAACATTATCGAACTTCTTGAACGACGATTTCCTTTGTCTCTCTTTTTGATCTCAGGGACGAAGGTTTCTACAGATCGATAAGAAAGTCTGTTCGCGATCTGTTTTTCCTGTTTTGGTCTGCAATAAAGCAGATACCATCCTGAGCTGAACTTGAAAAATTCTTTTGCCATTTAATTATCAACTATGTTCAACAAAATCGGCAATCGAATTCAAAAAAGTATTATATGTTTTATGAATAGGTATAAATGTTATACAGACGCTTTTTATTATTATATAAATGAAGATTAAACTAATTGAAAATGCACCTTTTACAACAAGGCTAACATTTTATATATTTATGAGGGCCTCATTTTGAAAAAATAGGTTTGTTAGTTTGGGAGCTGCTGGGGCTGTGTTGCAAAATGCACTATTTAAGGTGTACAGGTGTTAGTGGTATAAGAATCTTTATAATGAATTTTTCATCAATTAATTTGTATTCTATATATCCATTATTTCCATATGCTTCTTTAATGCGTTCTTGAAGGAACAAAAGGCCTTTTCGATTTATATCTGCTATAGGTCTTTCTAATAAGTTATTTCCAGCCGTGATCTCTAAATTTAATTTTGTAGTCGAAATATTTAAAAAAGCTGGCCTTGTTGGATCTGTCAGGTCGCCGTGCTTAAACATGTTTTCAGCGATTGTAAGTAGTAAAAGAGGTATTATCTTTATGGAATCAATATCATCTGGGTAAGAAAAATCCAAGTTAAATTGTTTCCCTTTTATCTCTTCAAATATATTAAGCAGAGTTTCTAAATATTCTATCTCTTCTTTAAGAGAAACCACCCCTTCATTATACTCGGTATTAATTGCGTATCTCATGACATCTACAAGAGATATTACAAGATCTCCTGCAATGTGATCAATCTTTCTAACTCTATTGTGGATAAAGTTTAAAACATTAAATAGTAAATGTGGATTTAACTGAGCTCTGATGAACGCGTTTTTTGCGGCTACAAGGTTTTTTTCAATATTTCTTCTTTCTATGACTTCTTTCAAGTGAGCAATCTCCATTTGCTGAAGGCGCCTTCGCTCGTTGTAAAATCTTATCAAAAATGCATAACCCGTAGAAACCATAATAAAGAATACAGATCTGTAAATAGCTCCTACGATGAATTTGTAGTTAATTCCTAATATACTGGAAGGTGTAGGCTTGTTATAGCTGGTGAATAGTTGATTTAAGAAGGCTAAAAGTGGTATGTACAATAAAATCTCAGTAGAGATCACGATTAAAAGTAGCCAAATATTGGGCGTTTTATCATCACTAATTGTGATAATAAAAAAGTAGTTTATATAAAACAAAGAAATATTAAGGGTGTAATGCACCACATAATTCTCAATTGGTCCAAATTCCCCGCTAAAAATACCAGCAACTACTGATTCATAGGTTATAAATATTAACCATAAAAAGATGTGCAATTTATATTCTCGACAAAATAAATATAGTTTCTTCATATTATAATTATGCCGTTCTGTACCATGTTTTAACCTGTATGTACCTAAAATTTTTCATTTTTCTATCCCCATGCTTTCTTTATGGTAAAAAAGCCATGAAAACATTTAAAATCGAAAAAAAAGTAGTCTTCATCTATTCAAGTACCAAAATTAATAAACCAAGTACCAATCCGACTTTCACAACTATTACAGTGACTGTCACCGGAGTGCTCCAGTAGTACAGGGTCATAGTTTTTCAGATCTTCGTCCTGTCTCCTTTTCGAAAGGTCTGAAAAATTTGTTTTTCAGAAATTCATTCAGCTTATTTTTGTAACTTTCTCCTATTGTAAACTTAGTCCCATCCAGCATCGTGATATAATTGCCATCGATGGATACAATATGGTCCATTGCAATTATAAAGCTACGATGTAATTGCATGAATAGTTCATTCGCTCCTATGAGCAATTCTTTAGCATCTTTGAGATTCATATGAGTTGTTATTTTTCCATTGGTGGTATGGATTTGGATATAGTTTAATTTACTCTCAATCGCCAAAATATCACATGTTTTCACCTTAACAAGTTTGAAGTTTGCTTCCTTGCTTTTTACAAACACATAATCCTTTTCTTTCGGATGGATTTCGTCTAAAGTATATTCTTTAGGGAGAAGTTTTTCAACCTCCGTTAAAAATCTAGCAAAATTAAAGGGTTTGAGGAGAAAACCGTTGGCATTAACATCAAATGCGTCTAAAGCATATTTAGCGTGAGAAGTCGTGAAAATTAGTTTTTTGACATATTTTTCTCTTAATATATTAGATAACTCTATGCCGTCGACTACAGGCATGTTGACATCTAGAAAAAGTAAATCGACAGGCCCATTTTTCTTTATATATTCGAGGGCTTTAATGGGATTCGTAAAAGTACTAGAGATTTTCAGCCAGGATATTTCAGCTATGTATTCGGAAATATGCTCCAAGGCAGTAGGGTCATCATCAATTATTATGCAGTATATCAATTTTATGTGTATTTTAATTTTTATAAATCTTTTATCTTGAGGTTGGAGTTGCTATAAAATCATAGGGTGTTTGGTTGTCAAATAAGGTTCAAATCAAAAACAATTGTTAACTCAGAATCCTCGTTCACAAAGGAGCCTGTTAACTTTAAAACAATAACCATTCGAAAAAGAATAGGTGCTATGGTAATGATTAGCTGATAGATTGGCATGCCCATGGACTATGAAGATTATGTTTCAAATTTTGAAAAAAGACAGTTTATCTTCATGAAAATTCCTATCAAAACAGTCCAACGACCGATAATAGGAATGCACATTCTACAGCAATGTAAACAAATTTTAAATTGGCTTAAATGGAATCCTAACTCTGTTAGTGAGGTCATTGAAAAACTAATAAGTCGTAGACATTAACCAACAAAATCATTATTGATCTAAGCTGTTTTTTGTTCGAAAAACTGAGAGTATAATTGGACAATTATTGATCTGATGCACACTATATTGTACTTTTTTTAGAATGAGCTTCCAAAAATAAATTAATTGATACTTGCTTGTAACCTTATTGAAATTCAAACCGCTGATTTTCATATTTTTGTTTTTTACTCTCATTTTTTTATTACGGGATGATAATTAAAGATATAAACTAAATCAATATATCTAAAACTTATTACTAAATAATTAGGTGTAAAAGTGTGTTTACTTATTAATACCAATATCAGATTGAGAATCAGTAAGTTTTGATGCCATCTCTCAATAATGAATATTTTAAAAACTAATATTTGATTATCAGTAGTTTGTTAGGTAAAATGATTAATGCTGTGTTCAGGCGGCCGTCGGTATAACCGTTTGATGGAGTTGTCGGAAATAGAGATATCACCCACAATGATTTATTTTTTACCATAAAGTTTATATACACAAATAAAGGAAGTTATATATTTAACTACGCTAAATTACTATATTTATTGTAGTTCCTGTCTTCTATTTTGTTTGCGTTATTATGGCGACAAGGAGTGTAATGAATCTTTGTTAAGCTATTTTTAATAGGATTCTAATTTACTAGCAGGACCGAGTCCAGCGTGAATCAAATGGGGTATAGTGTGAATGTTATTAAATAATGAAATAAAATTGCTTTTTTTGCTTTAAATATTGCAAATGTTTTATGAGATCAAGTAAATGTCTTAATCTATTTCATGTTATTAGTTAATAAAATGGCACAAAAAGGCCTTCCCTTGGATATTGGCGATGCCGAATTACTTACTCCGTCTGTAGTGAAAAAGGCCCAAGATTTTTGGGCTTCAAGAAACGAGTACACGATAACACCTTTACATTCTTTGACTGCGTTGGCAAAACATTATGGTATTGCTGGTATTCATGTTAAAGACGAAGACTATCGTTTAGGTTTACATAGTTTCAAAGCACTTGGAGGTACCTACGCCGTTTTTTGTATAATAATGGAAGAAGCACAGAATCGGCTAGGTAGAAGGATAATGTTTGACGAGATTTCTCATCCAGATGTTAAAAAGATTGCATCGCAGATAATATTTACTTGTGCAACAGATGGAAATCATGGACGCTCAGTTGCAGCTGGCGCTCAAATTGTAGGTGCCAAATCTGTTATATTCGTGCATGAAGGTGTTAGCCAAAAAAGAAGGGAGGCTATCGCTGCTTATGGAGCAAGTATAGAGGAGGTAAAGGGCACGTATGATGATTCTATTGTTACCGCATCTCGCATGATCAAAGATAAAGGTTGGATTATGGTTTCTGATACTTCTTGGCAAGGATATGAAAGGGTTCCAGGACTTATTATGCAAGGATACACAACTCTTCTTACAGAAGCCTTGTTACAACTAGAGGAACTACCCTCTCATGTATTTATACAAGCAGGAGTTGGTGGTCTCGCCTCAGCGATAGCTGGACATTTGTTCCTATTGTTTGGGGAGAAGAGACCTAAAATAGTAATAGTAGAACCTGAAAGTGCAGCCTGTATTTACGAAAGTGCAAAAAATGGATGCTCTGTAAAAATTAACCCCGGCAAACCTACAGTAATGGCGATGTTGGAATGTTATGAGCCATCGATGATTGCTTGGAGAATATTGTCAAGAATTGCTGATGGTTTCATCACAATATCGGAAAAAGAAGCTGTAGATACAATGAGGCTGTTAGCAATGCCAAGAGGTAACGATCCGTTTATTGTATCAGGTGAGAGTGGTGGTGCAGGACTTGCTGGTCTAATCCAGATCTGTGAAAATACGTCATTAATGAGTGAGCTTAGAATCGATAGAGGATCTAGGATTTTAATTTTTAATACAGAAGGCGCTACAGATTCCCAAAGGTACATTGAGTTAGTAGGGCAAAGGCCTCAAGATATTTATCTGAAAAATGAAAATAGACCTGATTTATAATCTAGCTAATATTCTAATTAAATTTTTTGTGAAAAATAACCTCGTGTCGTGTTCCGCCATAATGCAAGCGATATATCAATTTATATAAGAAATTTGTGTTTGACTATAGTTTTTTTAGTAATTGTTGGACTCACCGCTCATACTCCTAAGACATTTAAGTGCAAAGAATTTTTCGAATTTTGAAGTTGGTTTTACTTTTACAGTCTAAATTTAGAGACGCGCGAAAGAGATTGCCATAAGGAAGACTCTGGGCTGTAGCGATTTTGGTATTATTTCTTTATTATCAACATTTTTTATCAGGATTATCTTTATCGCTATAGTAGTTGCTTTTCCACTGGGTTATTTTATAATGGGTGATTGGTTACAAAGTTTTGCCTATAGAATATCTATTGAGTGGTGGTATTTTGCGTTAGCAGGTGTTTTGTCTTTCACGATGGCTTGGATTGCAATTGCAACGCAAATATTCATTGCTACAAGGATTAATCCAGTTAAGTACTTTAAGAATAAATTACTTTTCCGAAATTCTCGAAAAACCGCTTATTTCAATCAATTCGTCCACAAAATGGTTCGAATTACGCACCGTTACTGACCCGTAACCCCTTTAAGATTATCTTAAAGGGGTTTTTGTTTTTAGAAGATTCTTAAATCCTTAAATAGAGGGATCAATACCAAAAGTTGTGGGATAAACGTATTAAGCATATAATTGCGTTAGTCTATAGAGGAAAAACTTAACGCATTTAACACCACGGAACTGAGCCCTGAAAGCTTTGATTTTT
>NZ_FNCH01000006.1 GCF_900100705.1 Pedobacter terrae | reverse complement strand
ATTTATTATTTTCACAGCAGTAATATTGGTCAACACTAATTTAAGTGAATATTACCTTGCTGCAAAACATTGTTTATCAAAGTTTTGCAGCTTTTATTTTTTTTAACCTGCGGATGTTAGGAGCTATCGGGTCCGCTCGAAATGACGGTAACCCGAGGAGATTTTTACGCGTAGGTTAATTGCTGTCTTTTGTATGGCTTTAACCATGGTCTGATACTTTGCTGTATCTGTTTTTGTTCCTATAACCCAAAAAATATTGAAAGATTTTTTTATTTCTTAAAACAATTCTCAAACTGAGTTGTCTTATAATCTCATTAGTTTGTTTGGTTTAGTTTTATTCTGTGGATGCAAATAAAACAAAATAATTGGCCTCATAGAAATATGAGGCTTTCTAGTTTATATACGGCGCTATCCAAATACAATATCAGCAATAATAATGCTGATCAATGCTACTTGCAAGGAAAATGCTTTCTCCTAAAAACTCAAATTTTTTTATCATATTTTATAAATACCCTCAAGCATTTGATTATGATTGGTTTATATTCATTCAGTTTTTGGCTCGAAAGAAATATCGTTCAAAAATTTTAGTACTTGTAAAAGTAATCATACTATAATCTAATTTATACGATAGCGTAATTCTAGGCATCAAAATAATATTCTTGATTTTGTAATAAAATATTTATTATTGAATTGATAAAACGTTTTATCAATAACCAATATGACGATGAGCTTAGGAATATCTGCGCCCTGTGTGCCATATATGTCTGTGTGATTAATTTGTGTGTAGTTTATCTATTTAAATAGGATCTCCCACTACGCAATTACTTAACGCAAAGCTTTCTGACTAAAAATAATTGATAAAGCGTTTAGCTGCCAGCAGCTGAATGATATAATTAACTAACCATTTACTAAACCTAAACCAATGAAAATTAATCTACTCAAGATTTCAGGGCTTTCTGTGCTTTTTTTGCTCAATAGTTCTGCTTTTTCGATGAATCCGGTTGCTGAAAAATCTGATGGATTTTCTGCGCCAGATATGCCTTTGCTGCATATCCAAAACCGAAAAGTAATTACCGGAACTGTATTGGACGAAAAAAATATGCCTATTCCGGGAGTTGGCATTAAAAACCTTTCGTCAGGTAAAACTGCTGTAACTGATGACGGTGGTAAGTTCAGCATTGAGGCCAATACAAACGAAGTGATCCGCTTTTCTTATGTAGGCTATCAAAATAAAGATGTTACCGTAGGTAGTGAAGCCAACATCAGCGTTAAAATGGCACCTGCCGAGGCCAATAAGTTAGATGAAGTGGTGGTAATTGGTTATGGATCAGTGAAAAAAACAGATCTAACAGGGTCTGTTGGTGTGGTTAAAGCAAGCGAACTTCAGGAACGTCCGTCTTCATCCCTAAACCAGGCATTAGCTGGCCGTATTTCCGGCGTACAGGTAAATACCAACTCGGGTAGACCAGGCGGCCAGACGAATATCAAAATCCGTGGATTTAGCTCCATCAATACGAGTAATAATCCGCTTTATGTGGTAGATGGTGTGGCTTTGCCAGTGGGCTCGCAAACACAGAACAGTAACGCCATCGATTATATTAACCCAAGCGATATCGCTTCTGTAGAGGTGCTAAAGGATGCTTCTTCTACGGCCATATACGGTGCCAGAGGTGCGAATGGAGTAATTTTAATTACCACTAAAAAAGGTACAGCAAATGCCCAACGCATTACCTATGATGCTGATTTTGGGGTCAATACATTAGCCGCACACCATGTTAAGATGCTCGATGCTTTCGAGTATGTTAAAGTTCAGGACCTGGCTTATGAAAATATTAAAGTTTACGATCCGGTGGGTTGGGCAGCAGGAAGTTATGCATCTACACCTGTTCCTAAAGCCGCCAGAATTGCCTTGCCTCAATTTTTTGATAGCAATGGAAATCCATTATATAATACCGATTGGTTAAAAGAATCTACTCAGAATAAACTTTCGCAAAATCATCAGCTGGGTTTTACAGGCGGAAACGAAAATAATACTTATGGTGTTTTTGCGGGTTATCGCGATGACCAGGGACTTTTACTAAACTCTTATTTAAAACGTTATTCGGGCCGGTTTAATTTCGATAGTAAAATTAAACCATGGTTAAAGGTAGGCGGTAATTTGAGCTACAATAATCAAGATGAAAACATTGTTGATCAGGGAACGGGCGGCCTAAATTCAGTGCGTATGATTACAGAAGCATTTCCTTTTCTACCCATTAAACTGGCTGATGGCAAATGGGGCGATAATAAACTGATTCCATGGGCAGAAGGGGGCTCCAATCCGGTGCACATCTTAACCGATCAAAAATATGGTATGATTACTCAAACTGCTTTGGGGAGTATTTATTCTACCATTAGCTTTAGCAAAGATTTAGAGTTCCGTACCCAGTTAGGGGCCAATATTGTGAGCCGTAACATTAACGAGTACAATGCCAAACAATTGTACGGTATTTCTGATGGGCAGAATGGAACGGCGAATGTAACCAATGACCGGGAAACCTTCTGGTCACTGGAAAACTATTTAACCTATAACAAACGTTTTGCCGAATCGCATGCCATTAATGCGTTATTAGGGATCTCGTGGCAAGCTACCAACTTCTTTAGCAATACCAGCCATGCCGAGAATTTTGTAACCGACTTTTACGGAAACAATAATATGGGCTCTGGAAGTAAATCGATTACAGTAGGCTCCAGCCGAAACAGATCGGCTTTTAACTCTTATTTCGGAAGATTAAACTATGCCTTTAAAGATAAATATCTGGTTACCTTTACAGGAAGGGTAGATGGATCATCCAAATTTGGTGATAACCATAAATTCGCCTTTTTCCCTTCGGCAGCATTGGCCTGGAAAGCCTCAGACGAAGATTTTCTTAAAGGAAACAAAACCATCTCTAACTTAAAACTAAGAACCAGTTATGGTTTAAGCGGTAACTCAGAACTTCCAGCTTATCAGTCGCTCGCTACATTGGTGAATAATGCTGCTATTATTAATGACAGTAGGGTAACCGGTATTGGTATCGGCAGGTTGGCCAATCCCGACCTGGTTTGGGAAAAAACAGCGCAGGTTGATGCAGGTTTAGAATTAGGCTTGTTTAACAACCGCATTAATTTAGAGGCCGATCTTTATTATAGAAAAACAACCGATATGTTATTGGATGCCCCGGTTCCGCGTACCACAGGATACTCGGTAATCAGAAAAAACATCGGGTCGATGCAGAACAAAGGTTTAGATTTAGGGATCAATACGGTAAACATACAAACAGACAATTTTACCTGGAAAACCAGTTTCAATATTTCCCTTAACCGCAATAAGGTACTTTCTCTGGCCACTCCTGATGATATTTTTGGTGTGGGTAATCCAAATTTTACTAATCAAACCGGTATTATCAGGGTTGGTGAGCCGGTGGGTTCATTCTGGGGTTTGGTACGTTTAGGTACCTGGAGTGAGGCCGAAAGGGCAGAAGCAGCCAAATTTGTAAGTTACCGTGGTGGTAAAACCTTGCTTCCCGGCGATATCAAATATTTGGATGTAAACGGCGATCATGCCATTACAGATGCCGACCGCCAGATTATTGGCAACGGAATGCCAAAAGGCTGGGGATCATTTGGTAACTCATTTCGCTATAAGAACTTAGAGCTGATTGTGGAACTTCAATACTCTTATGGTAATGATGTGTTGAATATGACCCATCACTCTGGTGAAGACAGACAGGTACAGGCCAATAGTTTTGCCAGCGTATTAAATGCATGGACTCCACAGAATCAAAATACACCGATTGCCGCCATTAGGGATCAATCTGCCGGATATGTAACCAATGTAGATACCCACTGGTTGGAAGATGGCTCTTTCATCCGTGGAAAAAACCTTTTGCTGGGTTACACTTTTGATAAGACGTTTGTTGAAAAATTACGTTTAAACAGACTCCGCGTTTATGCGTCTGTTCAGAATTTCTTCCTGGCCACCAAATATACCGGTAACGATCCTGAGGTAACCACCTATGGAAATGCATTCGCTCAAGGTCAGACATTTTTCGATTATCCAAAGCCAACTACTTTCATGGTAGGCTTAAACATTGGATTATAAACATTAAAAAAGAAAGGATATCAACATGAAAATAAACATAAGAAATATCGCTGTTTTGTTTTTGCTAAGCGGCGCTATCATTGGGAATTCGGGATGCAAGAAGTTTTTAGATGAAACAGATCCCACCAATCTGTCGCCCGATAATTTTTACACTTTACCAGAACATGCTGAAGCAGGTATTGCGGCTGTTTATGCGGAGCTCCGGTTTATAGGGAACGGTGCCGGTATTTATTCCAATAACTGGCAGATGCTGGATGCGCCAACCGGCATACAATCAACCGAAACCGCACAAAACTCCGATCTGAACAATTTGTATTCACTCATTTATGACGGTACAAACCTGCATGTTAACCAGAACTGGAACGGATTTTATAAAGTAATTGCACAGGCCAACCTGGTATTAGATAAGGTGCCGGGCATTAACCCAATGGATAACGCACAGAAAAAAAGGATTTTAGGAGAAGCATCTTTCATCAGGGCATGGGCCTATTTTTACCTGGTACGTTTATGGGGCGATGTGCCTTTAATTACTAAACCGGTTACCAGTCCTAACGACCCCAATTTTGCGCCATCCCGTACACCGCAGGAACAGGTTTACAAATTGATTGTTGACGATCTGGTGGCTGCAGAAGCGGCCGGCTTGCCTTATATGGATGCCAGCGGACGTGTTTCAACAGCAGCAATTAAAACTGAACTGGCAAAAGTATATTTGACCATGGCAGGGCAACCCCTTAATAAAGGAGCAGCTTATTATAGATTAGCTGCAGATAAAGCCAAAGAGGTAATTGATTATTCGACAGGCAACCCATCTTCACTTGGCTTGTTCCCCAATTATGGAGCGCTGCACGATGCAAAGAACGACAATAAAGTAGAGCATTTATTCGGAATCCAGTACAATGATGCTGCCGGATCGGGTAACCCCCTGCAGTCATCTTATTTACCTTTGCACCAGCCATTAGTTTCTAAAATTGATGGGATTGGAACGGCTATTCCAACAGCAGGTTTTTATGGCTCGTATGAGGCTGGAGATTTAAGGGCTAAAAACAGAGAAGGTTATTTCTTTACTGATTATTATACTGATGGATTTAAAATGCCGCTGGTTAACCGTGGTAAACCTTATATTTTTAAACACTTTGATCTGATTGCCAATGGAACACTAGGCGTAGAAGGTACCAGCAGGAGCGATCTGAATATTCCACAGATCCGTTATGCCGAAACCTTGTTAATTTATGCCGAAGCACAGAACAGGACAGATGGTAGTCCGAATGTGGCTGCCTACGCTGCGCTAAATGCCATACGTAAAAGGGCCCAATTGACTGATCTTGCAGGTTTGGGCCAAACACAGTTTGAAGAAGCCGTTTGGAGAGAGCGCTGGCATGAGCTGTGTTACGAAGGCATTATCTGGTTTGATATGGTGCGGTTACGTAAGGTGTACAATGAAGCCACTAATAGTTTTGATAATTTTGTTGGTCACATTAATCAAAGTGTAAACCAGCCTTTGCAAACCAAACATTTATTGTTTCCGATCCCTACTCCGGAAATCAAAAACAATCCTAACCTGACGCCAAATCCTGGTTATTAGCAGTTGTTTCTGATGGTTGGTGTCACACCGGCTATCAATAATTTTTAACAAAAACGGGTGCCCGATTATCGGATACCCGTTTTTTATTACGATGGGAGCCATTAATCCATTCGTGATCGCGTATTACGGAGTGTAACTAAATAATAGTTGCTCTTATAGCGTTCTGTAAAATGAGTAAAAAAATAAAAAGGTCCGAAAGGATTTTTTTAATTAATTAGGCTTATTTTTGCAGCAAATTATAGAACCACACAGGAGATCAACAAAGTCCTGTGCACCTCGACAATCAGTAGAAAGTTAATATTTTATCAATGACAAGCGACAAAAAAGAAATATTCGAAAGCGTAGCACAACGTTTAAAAATTGAAGGTTTTAATGTAGTAAACCGCGATGAAACCCGCCCTTGGGGTGGTTTCTTTGTAATAGATGAAGCGCAGGCGCAGCAATTTGCAGATACTTATTTTGATGGATTAAATGTTGAAGACCTTAAAATTGGTGGTAAATTAAGTCCGAAAATTTTAATCGTTGCACCGAATACACGTTTATCTTGGCAATATCACCACCGCAGAGCTGAAATCTGGCAAGTGGTTACCGGTACGGTTGGCATCAAAACCAGTCAGACTGATGAAGAAGGTGAAGTGAAAAAATATGCACCAAAAGACCAGATTAAATTACAACAAGGTGAACGTCACCGTTTAATAGGTTTAGAAGATTGGGGAGTAGTTGCTGAGATTTGGCAACATACCGATGCTTCAAATCCATCAGATGAAAGCGATATCGTTCGTGTTCAAGACGATTTCGGTAGATAATAAATAATAAAAAAATAGCATCCTGTCCTATACCATAGTGCAGGATGCTTCTTCTCTAAACGTTTAAACTAGCGTAGTTTTTGCTTTACGGAAACTAAACGCTTCTAAAATACGTTTATATAGTATACAAATTCAATACATGATCATCCTCATTTTTTTTCTTTGCCATTGGTTTTTATCCCTGTTTAGCCAAACCTTTTTCCTTCACCGTTACTCTTCACATAAGATGTTTAAAATGGAGCTTTTTTGGGAAAGGTTTTTCTATCTGATATTACTGGTTTCGCAAGGTTCATCATTTTTAAACCCCAGGGCTTATGCCATCCTGCATAGGATGCATCATGCCTATAGCGACACAGAAAAAGACCCGCATTCCCCACATTTTTTTAAGGATGTTTTCGGGATGATGATTGCCACAAAGAACATGTATATGAATTATCTGAAATATAAAATACAGCCGGAACCCGCTTTCCAGGGAAATTATCCTGAATGGCCGCTTGTAGATAAGATCGGAAATTCATGGGCCTGGAGAATAGCATGTGGGCTATTTTATATTGGTTTTTATGTTGCTTTTGCCAATTACTGGTGGATGTATTTATTATTGCCGGTCCACTTTTTAATGGGGCCGTTACATGGGGCAATAGTAAACTGGTGCGGACATAAATATGGTTATGCTAATCATGATAATGAAGATCACAGTAAAAACTCCTTACCCTGGGACTTTTTGTTGATGGGCGAGCTTTTTCAAAACAACCACCACAAAAAACCAAATAGCCCAAATTTTGCTACTAAATGGTGGGAATTTGATCCAACCTATCCGGTCATGAAAGTATTGCACTGGATGAAAATTATCAAAATCAGAAAGGTTTAGCGGTATCTAATTCTAATTATTATTCCATGGTCTATGTCTCACAGACCATAAAAATTCCATTCTTCCACTATCCTCCGTTAACTAAACCCTACAGCAGAGGAAATCCTTTTTTGCTTGTAATAAATTCAGATACGCTGTTATGCTGAGGTCCGAAGCATCTGCACCTACGAAGCGTATACCCATTTATAAGCATAACAGCGCTGCAAAATGATTGAGACGCCCGTCAGCAGTATGGGCAGTACTATCGTAGCCGATAATAACAGGAACCTGCTTTCCAAAAAATGTATTTATTGTTCGTTATCCTTTGCCACGGCATACATGGAGAAAAAGTGGATTAAAAAGTAGCATATTTAAGTACGATGAGCAAATCTTGCAATCCCAATGAGCGATGTATGATGGAGAATGTGAAAATGCCATCCACATTTTACTTTTTCCATGTTTTTACCGATGAAAGTAAGGGGTTTGCCGATTAATTGATAGAGTTGGTGTAAAAAGTATAGCGTATTATTGTAACAAAATGCAATTTGCGCAGACTAATTACTAAAGACAAACTCTTGAAATGAAAAAACTTTTACTATTATCCTTTATCCTTGGAATATTTTTTAATGCACATGCCCAGTTTCCTACCGGCGGACTTGGTGGAGCAGCTAAAAAATCAACCGTTACCGGACGGATCACGGCCACCATACTCGATTCATTAACAAAAAAGCCAGTTGATTACGCAACGGTTTCTTTGATCAATGTAAAAAACAACAAATCAGTGAACGGTGGGGTAACCGACGAAAAAGGAAAACTAACCTTACAGAATGTTTCTCCTGATTCCTATAAACTGATGATCGGTTTTATGGGTTACAAAACAAAATCTGTTTTAGTGACCACTACACCATCTAAACCGGATAACAACATGGGAACGATTTATATCGTGGGAACAGAAAATATCTTGGCAGATGTTCAGGTGCAGGGTACTAAAGCAATCATCGAAAATAAGGTAGACCGCATGGTTTACAATGCCGAAGCTGACGGAACCAATGCCGGTGGCGATGCAACCGATGTGATGCGTAAGGTACCAATGCTCTCTGTTGATGCCAATGGTGATGTTCAGCTACGTGGCGCAGCGGTGAGGGTATTGATTAATGGCAAACCTTCTGGTACTATGGCTGCCAGTGTTTCTGATGCCTTAAAAATGATCCCTGCAGAGCAGATTAAAAGTGTGGAGGTCATTACCAGTCCGTCGGCTAAATATGACGCGGAAGGTTCTGGAGGTATCATTAACATTATCACCAAAAAATCAAATGCACAAGGGGTGAGTGGAAGTGTTAACGCTTCTGCAGGTACCCGACAAAACAATGGTGCCTTTAATCTAACTGCAAAAACCGGCCGTTTAAGTGTAAATACCAGTTTGGGTTCTAATTTTGCTTATGCACAAGATTCGAGGGTGGTAATTGTGAACAACACGCAGTTAAACGCAGGTGGTTTCAATAATATTTCTCAGGATGGAATCTCACGATGGAGCCGCAACGGACTTAATGGAAGTTTAGGTTTGGATTATGATTTTAATGCCTATAACAACATCAGTACAAATGTTAAATTAAACCGTTTCTCTAATGGCGGTCCAGGTTCTGCCAATTACATTATCAACAACCTTCCCGCTACCAATATCAGCAATATGGATATGACCCGGAGCAATTTGGATTGGAATGTGGATTATAAAAAAACGAGTAAAAAAGAAGGCGAGGAGTTTACCATTTCCGGTCAGCTTTCTACCGGACGTACGCCTACAAGCTTTAGCAACCTGTTAACTTCGGCAGCTTTTCCTAATGGAGTGCTCACAGCGAGCGATAACACGGCTAAGAATAATGAATATACCGGACAAACAGATTATACCTATCCATTTACAAAAACGACAATTTTAGAAGTTGGTGCCAAAGGTATATTCCGTAATGTAAAGAGCCAGTATGGATCATCAGACCGGGATTTTGATTATAACCAGGACGTAGCTGCAGCTTATGGCGTAATCAGTTTCGATATTACCAAGAAAATTAAATTTAAAGGTGGTGTAAGGGCCGAATACACTAAAATAGATTTTAATACACTAACCAATGGTACAGAAAAAAACGACTATTTTAACTTATTCCCAAGCTTTATTGTCTCTCAGACTTTAAAGAAAGGTGGGACAGTTAAATTTAGCTATAACCGCAGGGTGCAAAGACCAAGTGAAAATTATTTAAATCCATTTAGAAACGAAAGTGATCAATTTAATATTCAGCAGGGAAATCCGCAGTTAAGCCCCGAGTTAAGTCAGAATTTTGAATTAGGTTATTCCACTTTTGTTAAAGGTTCGGTAATTAATGCTTCTGTTTTTTACCGTCGTACCGGTGGCGTAATAGAAAGTTCGATATCGCCTATAACTGAAAATAATATCACTAAAGTATTATCCTCTTTTATTAATGTAGGTACTGCACAAACTTATGGGGTTAACCTATTTGGGTCTTACAATCCAAAACCGAAGTGGACTTTGATGAGTAATATATCTGCCAATACGTATGAGGTAACCAACAATGCAACCAATATTAGTACAGGTACATTTCTAAACTATAGTATTTTTGGCCGTTCGGCTTACGGATTTGGTAAAGGCTATAATTTCGAGTTATTTGGTGTGGCCACTTCAGCACGTAGAACCTATCAGGGTAAAACAGATCCTTTCTATTTTTATGGTGCATCAATTAAAAAAGATATCTTAAATAAAAAAGGAAGCATAGGTATTAACACTTTAAATCCATTTACCAAAGACCTGCATATTAAAACTGAAAATAACTCAATCAATCCATTGGGTACTGTTTATCAAAGCAGTAATATTTATTATCCATTGCGTTCTTTCGGTGTTAACTTTAGTTATTCTTTCGGTAAGCTTAAGTTTACGGAGAAGAAAAAGATTAAAAATGATGATGTGAAGCAAGATCAGCAGCAAGGTGGTATGGGCGGAATACAACAACAGCAACAATAAAACTGATATAAATAAATAGTTCCGGCCTCCCGATCAAAACGGGAGGCTTTTTTGTTTAAGCCTCATTGTATCGACTGTTTTAATTGGAGTTCTATTGTTCTAGAATAGCTAAAAGCAATCAATGTTTTAAACTTGCTTTTTTTTGAAAAGCAGAGCCCTTACTACTTTGGTTGCAGCACACCCGCGATATGCTTAATCCCGATGAAGACATTGTGATAGAAGAAATATTCTGAAATCGGGATAACGCTGTCTTTTCCTTAGGTTTAATTTACTATAGACAGTAGTGATTTAAAGTAGCTGAACCCTATCTAAAAAGGAAAATCTTTTAAACTCAAATTTTCCTTAGCCTTTTTAAAATCATCAGGCTTAGTGGATTAAAAGAATAGCCGCTAATATTATTCTGCAGCATCACAACCGATTGATCGTAGAATAATGGAACAACCGGAGCATAATCCATTACCATCTGATCCATTTTTCGGTATAACTCAAAGCGTTTTTCGTTATCAGTTTCATAATAGCTTTTCTCGAATAGCTGATCAAATTCCTTATTGTAAAAGGCGGTATAGTTTGGTCCGTAAGGGACTTTGTTTTTGGAATAGAACATGGAAAGAAAATTCTCCCCATCTCCATAATCGGCCAGCCATGAACCACGGAAAAAGTTAACACTATTTTTCGACATCAGATCACGAAGGCTGGCGCTTGGGCTAACGTCAATTTTAACTTTAATACCTACAGCAGTAAGCTGACCCTGAATAAATTCGATCAGATCTTTATAAGTTGTAGTGGTATTTAAGGTTACTTCATCCATACCTTTTCCCTCTGGGAAACCTGCTTCCGCTAAAAGTTTTGCTGCAAGTTTTGGGTTGTAGGCATATCCCCGGACAGCCAGGCTATCGAAACCAGGCATTCCCTTGGGAATAAAACCAGATGTAGCCGAAACACCAATGCCGTTTCTCAGGTATTTAATTAAACGGTCACGGTCTATCGCATAATTAATGGCCTGCCTGATTTTTTTTAAGCGCAATGGCGACTTTTTTACGATCGAAAGACTGGTGTCGACCAAAATACCAACATATTCGGTGCATAGGTAAGGGCTTTTGGTTAGCGTAAATTTCCCTTTATATTTTGAGGTCATTTTTCCGCTTTTGGTTAGGATATCGTCGCGATAACTGCCATCTACATTATAGTAAAAATCAAGATCCTTTTTCAGGAAACTCATAAAACCACTTTGTTTATCGGTAATGAAACTGGCTTTTATAGCATCAAGGTAAGGTAATGCCGTTCCTTTGGCATCTTTTTCAAAATAATGGTCGTTTTTTAAAAGTACCAGTATTTCGCCTTCTTTCCAGTATTTGAATCTAAAGGGACCTGTACCAACCGGATGGCTCCTGAAATCTTTCCCATAATGTTCTACCACTTCTTTGGGTACAACAGAGCAATATTGGGTGGTGAGCAAACTCATAAAGGGCGGGAAAGGGCGTACCAGTTTAATCTGGTAAGTAGAATCGTTCAGCGCAATAAAATTGCTTTTGTCCTTTACCTTATCGCTAAAAATCCACCCGCCTGATGAGGCCACTTTTGGGTCAATTAACCGATAAAAACTGTACACAAAATCGCTTGCCACTACTTTTCGGCCTTTTCCGTTTTTAAAGATGGGGTCGTCATGAAAGTAAACATCGCTACGCAGGTTAAAAGTATAAGTAAGTGCATCTTCCGAAACCGCCCAGCTTTTGGCTATGCAGGGAAGGGTTTGCAGAGAAGAATCGATCTGTACCAAACCATTAAAAATTTGATTGGTCATCCAGATGGCATTCTGGTTTCGCGCAAAAGCAGGATCAATGGAGGTTAAACCCTGATCGAGATTGATATTGAATACTTTTTTGTCAAGATGCTCAGCATTTTCCTTACATGAAAAGAATAAGAATACAGAAAAAAACCAAAATATATACTTAAATGAGCCTCTCATGCGATCAGGAATGTTATTTTTGCACAAATTAATAAATTTAATGCAGATGTCTTTTTTAAACGATTTATTTATTGGCCTCGATCAAGCTAAACAGGAAGAATTGCAGGAGCGTTTAGATCTAGTAGAACATAAGATTAAATTTATGGATAAGGTGCCCGTAGCCTGTATAGATGCCAGTAATTATCCCGTTTATCTACTGTCAGAAGAGATTGCTTTGGCCGGTGGTATGTTGGAAACCGATATTTTAAGCGCTGTTTTCATTATTTATTATCAGCCGGGCAAAACGCTCAACGATTTAATGCGCGAAGTACCTTCGGTATTAGATACGAACTGGCCAGCTGTAAAAAACAACCGAATTATATTATTGAACGATGATGTAGAAAGGGAGCGTACTGCCGAAAATGCTGTTTCTCTGATAGAGGATATTGCTGAAATGCTGCACCCGGGTTCATTTATTTTTGGGCATGAAGGCGATAAGTGGATCAGGTTTGGCGCTTAAGGCTGATGGATGATGGAAGAGGGGATAATGGGGCACTACCATTCGTACCTAAGTCTTTCAACTTTCCCAATTTCTATGCTTGCGCTCATTTCCAAAACATTGGGTAGCGATGTTAACTGAATTTAATCCGTTGGAAGATTTGAATCTTTATAACATTCCAACTTTTAAACCCTTCAACTCTCTAACTAAAACATTGCACTTTCTGTCAGATGGTAACATCTGACAGCACTAGAAAAGAGAACGATATTAGATGGCCTGTCTTCCGACTTCGGACCCCTGACACCCGACTTTATTTTATCTTCAAACCTCTTTAATCTGATATTCCTCTATTTTCCGGTAAAGTGTGGTTAAACCGATTCCCAATAACCTCGAAGTTTCTGTTTTGTTCCCTTTGGTATGGATCAGCACCTTTTGAATGTGCTGTTTTTCTATTTGTTGCAGGTTATAGTCGTTTTCTATTGGGGTAAACTCAAAGAATTCGGGTGGTAAGGCGGTTGCACTTAATACATCGCCATCTGATAAAATAACCAAACGCTCAATGATATTTTTTAACTCACGGATATTTCCTTTCCAACTGTGTCCGCTCAATATGGATAAAATTTTATCATCCATTTTGGGTACTGATCGGTTTACCTTATTGGCAAATTCTTTCAGATAATATGCAGCCAGCGCAGGAATGTCGGCTTTACGTTCGCGGAGTGGAGGCAAAGTAATGGAGAAAACAGAAAGACGATAATACAGATCAGAGCGGAATTTCCCTGATAAGGCATCGGCTTTTAAATCTTTATTGGTGGCAGCTAAAATGCGAACGTTTACCTGTTGTGTTTGGGTATCGCCAACTTTAATAAAAGTCTGGCTTTCCAGAACACGTAATAATTTAGCCTGTAAATCCAGATTCATCTCACCGATTTCGTCCAGCAATAATGTACCGCCGTTGGCTTCTTCCAATAGTCCTTTCTTGTCCTTATTGGCACCTGTAAAGGCTCCTGCTTTATATCCGAATAATTCGCTTTCCAGTAAATCCGGACTAAAACCGCTGCAGTTTAAAGCAACAAAGGGTTTTGTAGCCCGCAGGCTTTCGTAATGGATAGATTGTGCAAAAACTTCTTTTCCTGTCCCGGTTTCACCAAGCAATAAAACGGTAGTATCGGTTTTACTTACTTTTTTTGCCAAATCAATAGCTTCCTTTAGTGCTTTAGATTGCCCGATAATCGTTTCAAAGCTATGTTTTCTGGCAATCTTGTTTTCGAGGTCGGAAACGCTGCGCTGCAAATTAGATTTATCCATTGCTTTGTATAAAAGCGGAATGATTTTTTCATTATCGTCGCCTTTTACGAGATAATCAAATGCCCCGTTTTTAATAGCCAAAACTCCATCGGCAATGGTTCCGTAAGCAGTGAGGTTAATAATTTCTACGTAGGGTTTTATGGCTTTAATATCTTTAACCAGCGCAACACCATTTACATCGGGAAGCTTTACATCGCTGATGACAATACTCACATCATTACTTTTTAAAAGTTTGAGTCCTTCTTTTCCGGTATTGGCCTGCAAGGTTTTAAAGCCTTCAAGCTCTATAATCCTGGAAAGTAAACTGCAGATTTTTTTTTCATCATCAATGATGAGGACCATCCCATTCATAGGTTAAAATTATGCTGCAATATTAAGGATAAAAATATCGAAAGATGATGAGGTAGATAAAATAAGCTGCTTTGGTTTTAAGCTTTTTACTTCAGACTCTATCCTAAGGAATCACAACTCTTCTTCCTCTGTCTGTGCCTCACAGAACGAAAAGCTATTGTTGGCTGTTATGTGAAATGGGTAGTCTGTGAAAATACGGGCTAAGTGGAAGGTTTGATAGATAAGCAAATGAATAATCTTAATGATTTGGAAAGCAGGTTTCTGTTATTATCGGTACAGGCAGCCCTGCTCTTCACTTTACTCGTTGCACTCGTGTTCGTTCCGATCAGGTTTATATAGTTAGGTTAGTGCGGCTATTTGGGAAGAATAGCGGATGGATTTATGCGAAGGTTTTCCGTGTTCTCAGTGCTTTCGTGGCAAAAATAAAAATAGTTTGTGGAAGCACAGGTTATAGGTAGAAATAAAACGCTTTGGACTTTAAGCGTTGAACTAAGGATTCCCGACGCTGAACTAATTTGTACCTTTTTCGTTTCGGAAGCACTAAAGTAAAAGCTTTTTGAGCATATTTGAATTTCGCAAAACAAATAATATGTTCAAAAGATTAACTGCCATATTTATCCTATGTTTAACGGTAATATTCTGTGCGGCGCAACAAATTCGTCCGGCAAAATCATCCGAGATTTATAGAGAACTCAAAACCTTGAAACACCTGCCCAAGGTTTTGTATCTGGCAGCCCATCCCGATGATGAAAATACAGGTTTACTGTCGTGGTTAATTAATGATCAGCATGTCGAAACCGCTTATTTATCACTTACCAGGGGAGATGGCGGGCAGAATCTTTTAGGTACCGAACAAGGCGCAGCCTTAGGCCTGATCAGGACACATGAACTTTTGGAAGCCCGTAGACTAGACGGCGCTCAACAATTTTTTACCAGGGCCATCGATTTCGGTTTCTCTAAGAATACGAACGATACCTTTAAACAATGGGATGCCGATAGCATTACCGCCGATGTGGTTTGGGTAATCAGAAAATTCAGGCCTGATGTGATCATCTGCCGTTTCCCGCCAACTGCTGCTGCCGGTCATGGACAACATGCAGCCTCTGCAGTTGTTGCCGAGAAAGCATTTAAAGCGGCTGCCGATAAAAATATGTTCCCTGAACAGTTGAAATATGTTGCCGTTTGGCAACCAAAAAGACTATTATGGAATACCTTTAGATTTGGTGCTGTGAATACAACAGCTGAAAATCAATTAAAAGTAGCCGTTGGGCAGTATGATGCTCAATTGGGCATGGGTTATGGTGAGCTAGCGGGATTAAGTAGAAGTTTACATAAGAGCCAGGGAGCGGGAACACAATCCGTAGCTGGTGTACGTACCGAATATTTTACCAATGTTTTGGGCGATCCTGCCAAAAGAACTCTTTTTGATGGATTAAACATGAACTGGTCTGATAAAGGCATTGGCGACATTGACGAACTCATCGATATCACATTATTATCTTTTAATTATAACCAGCCTGATAAAAGTTTGCACGGACTGTTGATGCTAAGAAAAAAAATTGCAGAATTGCAGGATGTAGCCTTAAGAAAGGATAAACTTGCGGCTATCGATAATATCATTTTAAGCAGCGCAGGTTTTATGGGCGAGGTGGTCACTAATCAACCTGAAGCAATTGCAGGAAACAGTTATAATTTCCGGTTAAACTTAATTTCAAGATCGGCTACTCCGGTAAAGGTAGAAAGTGTAAACTGGTTAAACCAAACAGACAATTTAAATAGAACACTGGCAAATGATTCGCTGATTACTATAGAACGTAAAATCCAGATCCCTGCAGATGCTGCACCTACTGAGCCTTATTGGCTAACTAAGCCTGCAAAAAATGCGGCAACATTTAGCGTAGTAAATGATACATTGATCGGGCTTCCGGAAATGCAATCGCCCATTAATGTCTTGTTATCGCTGAAAATAGAATCAGAAAAATTTGCGGTTAGATTGCCATTATCTTATAAAAAATTAGATCCCGTTAAAGGAGATGTGGTGGAGGCGCTTAGGATTATCCCTGTGTTGGATTTAAGTTTTAGCGAACCTGTTTATTTTGCTAAAGGAAAAGAAGCTTTAAATGTTGGCCTTCGCTTAAAGGCCAACAAGAATATTAATTACGGAAAAATTACCTTTAAAATTGGGAACCAGGTTGTAAAAACCTTCCAGGGCATTAACCTGGCCGAGAATACGGTTAGCACAATGAATTTCCTGATCCCGGTGGAAGATTTAGCTAAAATTAAAACCAGCCAGAATAAATTAGAAGCAGTTTTTTCATCAGAAACAAATGAATATTCCAAAGGTCAGGTATTGATCCAATACCCGCATTTGCCCACCCTTCAGTATTTTGTTCCGGCCACTACCTGGTTAATTAAGGGAGACATAAGAGTATTAGCGAAAAAAATTGGCTATATTGAAGGAGCAGGAGACCTCATTCCCGAGTTTTTAAGACAGGCAGGTTTACAGGTTGATGTACTAACCGAAGCAGATATCCTAAGCCCGGCAAAATTGGCAAGTTACGATGCTGTGGTAACAGGAGTAAGAGTAATCAATACCGAAAAAAGAATAAAAAACTGGCAAACCGCTTTACGCAGTTATGTAGAAAACGGTGGAACCATTGTAATGCAGTACAATACCACACAGGATATGGCATTGCAGGATTTCGGAATTTATCCGTTTAACATTAGTGGTAAAAGGGTAACTGAAGAAAATGCAGCGGTTAAGTTTTTAAAACCTGACCATAAATTACTGAACTATCCAAATAAAATCACAGCTGAAGATTTTAAAGGCTGGGTGCAAGAACGAGGTGCTTACTTTCCCGATCAATGGGATGCCAAATACGAAACATTATTTGAAATGCATGATACTGACGAGGAACCGCTTCAGGGATCAACCCTATATGCTAAATATGGTAAAGGGAACTTCATTTATACACCCTTGGCATTTTTTCGGCAACTACCTGCAGGGAATGTTGGTGCAGCCAGGTTGTTCTTTAACTTTTTATCAGCCGGAAAGTAATGAAAAACCAACTTAAAAACTGGAATACCTGGTATATCTTACTCGCCTTGGCACTGGTATTTCAGCTTATATTTTATTATTTGTTTACTAAATTTTGGGCATGAGTAATATCGATTGGACCGTATTGATATTTACTTTGCTTGCCGTGGTAACCTATGGCGTTTTTATTGGTCGCGGGCAAAAAAGCAATGCATCCTATTTAAAGGCTGATAATAAAATGCCCTGGTACATTGTGTTGCTGGGTATTATGGCTACACAGGCCAGTGCCATCACTTTTTTATCAGCGCCGGGACAGGCCTATACCGATGGTATGCGCTTCGTGCAGTATTATTTCGGTCTGCCTTTGGCCATGATTGTCATCTGTATTACTTTCATCCCCATTTTTCAGCGGTTAAATGTATATACAGCTTACGAATATTTAGAGAATCGTTTTGATAAAAAAACCAGGGTTTTAACCTCTTTGCTATTCCTTTTTTCTCGTGGATTATCAACAGGCATCAGTATTTATGCACCAAGTATTATCCTCTCCAGTGTTTTAAACTGGAATATCTATTTAACCAATATTCTTACCGGAGGCATTTTATTGATCTACACCTACGTTGGTGGTGCAAAGGCAATTGCGCATACGCAGAAGTTACAGTTTTTGATCATTCTGGGTACCATGGCATTTGCCGCATACCTGCTGGTACAGCATATGCCAAATGGAATCGGATTTAAAGATGCGCTTTACCTGGCCGGAAAATCGGGTAAACTGAATGTAATTACCACCGATTTCGATTGGAAAGATAAATACAATATCTGGAGCGGTTTAATTGGCGGATTTTTTCTGGCGCTTTCTTACTTTGGCACAGATCAGAGCCAGGTTGGAAGATACATTACCGCAAAAGATAATACCAATGCTAAAATGGGATTACTGTTAAACGGATTGGTTAAAATCCCGATGCAGTTTGCGATCCTTTTAATCGGCGCATTATTATTTGCTTTCTTCTCTTTAAAACCGGCTCCGATTTATTTTAACGAACGATCCTATCAGCATTTAAAAGAAACACAGCCTCAGCAGGCCGCTATTTTTGAAAAAGAGCACTTTGCGTTAGCCCAAAAGTTTAATCAGCAATCGAAAAACATCCTTAAAGAAAAGGAAAAGCAATCACCCAACCTAAATGCTTCGATAGCAGATTTTAAATCGACACAAAAGGAGGTAAAGGAGCTGCACAGCAAGGTAGAAGAGGCAATCAACAAATCGAATTATAATGCAGAGAAAACCGATACCAATTATATCTTTTTATACTTTGTGAAAAATACCCTTCCGGTCGGGATGATCGGTCTGCTTTTCGCTGTCATCTTTTTGGCAAGCTGGGGCTCTATTTCAGCTGCGTTAAATTCGCTGGCGGCCTGTTCGTTAAAAGATGTACACCTCATTTTTGGTAAAAAAGAAGTAGATGAAGAAACGGAATTAAAATATAGCCGTTTGCATACTTTAGCCTGGGGCATTTTTTCAATTGCGGTGGCCATGTTTGCCACACAAATGGGATCGCTAATCGAAGCCGTTAATGTATTGGGTTCACTTTTTTATGGACCAATTCTGGGCATTTTCTTAGTGGCTTTTTATTTTAAAAAGATCAACGGCTCCCTGGTTTTTATTGCAGCCATTCTTTCCGAAGTTACCGTTATTGCCATATATGAGTTCGATATTGTTTCATTCCTCTGGCTCAATGTAATCGGTGCAGCAGCCGTAATGATGTTCTCGGTAATTGGCCTCTTGTTTGCTAACCCCAAAACCGCATCTGAGAAATAAAGGTAATTTTTACGTGCAGCAGATATTCACTTGTCGGCTACAAGGCTAAAATGTAATACCTTTATTTTCGACAAATAGATAACGCTAAATATGAATGACGCTTGGGTTGATCGGTGGAATGACCGATACGGTACTGATGAGTTTGCTTATGGCGAACAACCAAATAACTATTTAAAAGAACAGTTGATGCAGCTCGAGACCGGAACAATACTTTTTCCGGCAGAAGGCGAAGGCCGGAATGCTGTTTTCGCAGCTAAACTCGGTTGGAAGGTTTCCGCCTTTGATATTAGTATTGAAGGAAAGAACAAAGCCCTTCAACTTGCAGAAAACAATAACGTTAGCATTGATTACCAGGTGGGCGAACTGCAGGAGCTGGACTATAAAGCTGAACAGTTTGATGCTATTGCCTTAATTTATGCGCACTTTCCATCCGCAATTAAATCAATCTACCACAAAATATTAAGCAATTATTTACGCAGGGGCGGTTTACTCATTTTCGAAGCTTTTAGCAAGCAACACCTTGATTATCTTGCCAAAGATGAAAAAGTTGGTGGACCGAAAGAAATCGATATGCTATTTTCGATCGATGAAATAAGGGCTGATTTTGAAAATTTTGAGATTATTGTGCTGGAAGAAAAAGAAATTGAACTGAATGAAGGCTTATTTCATAACGGACAGGGGTCGGTAATCAGGTTTATTGGAAAAAGGAAATAAAGAGATTTAATCTATAACCAGGAAATAAATTAAAAACAGTAAAGTTTCCGCAATTTTTTAGACACTAGGATTATAGTTTTTATCAACCTAAAGCCATAAATTCGTAAAATTAAAAACAACAAAAACAGATAAATACAATACTATGAAAACATTGATTAAATCAATCACATTGCTATTTACGGCAATTACCGTTTCAGTAAGTGCAATGGCACAGGATGCACAGCCTAAGCCAAGTCCTGCGGCAACCGCAACAGGAAAAGTTAAAGGCGCAACCATCACCATCAACTACAGCAGCCCAGCCGTAAAAGGACGTAAAATCTGGGGCGGGCTAGAAGCTTTTGATAAAGTGTGGCGTGCAGGCGCAAATGAAGCTACTACTTTTGAAACCGATAAAGATATCATGGTAGAGGGTAAACCTTTGGCAGCAGGAAAATACAGTTTCTTTTTAATCCCTAAAGAAAGTGGAACATGGACCGCTATTTTTAACAAAGAACCAAAGCAATGGGGTGCTTACAAATACGAAGAAGCTAAAGATGCATTACGTGTAGATGTTAAAACCAAAGCATTAAAAGCAACACAAGAGCGTTTGGTTTATAAAATTACCAAAAGCGGTTTTGCTTTAGAATGGGATAAAATTTCTGTTCCGGTTAATATTAAATAACTAGATAAAATTATTCAGAGCCGTCCCAGTTTAATATTTGGGGCGGCTTTTTTTTGTCCTTTTTTTTGGAAATGAGCGAACTGTGGTTCTTGGCGGTATACAGTCCCGCTTCCGCTTATAGTCCTCGCTGCGCTCCGGGCTATTTCGCTTTAATCGGGTTTAGGAACAAAGGTTTGTGCATATTGCAACCTAAAAAATGAAATGCTGCTATAGCCATATAGCTCCAAGGATATTATGTTTTAGGATTAGGAAACGAGTGGCCTGTGGTGCTTGGAGGCTGATAGCCCCGCTTTGCGCTTTACTCCGTTTCACTTCGTGTTCGCTGCAATCGGGTTTAGGATCAGGGGTTTGTGCACCCTGCAATCCCTACAAATGGAACACTGAGTTAGCCACCTAGCCCCGGTTGAAGCGTTACCCTGCAGCAACGAGGAACGAGGCAGCGAAGCGTATCAGCGTAAAACGGGAAGAAACTTGTTGCTATGCACAGGCATTGCGCTCCAAATCATCATATATTTATTGTTTAGTAGCAAACTGTACTCACCCTTTTATTCCCCTTTGTAAAGAACCTAAAACATAATACCTACTTCATGTTAAAATACTATTTTAGGCAGATATTAAAAATAAACACAAATAATGAAGCTTTCCTTTAAATTACTGGCCTTATTAGCACTTCTTTCATTAAACGTTTTAGCGCAGCAGAAAGCGCAACTTTTTTCCGTTAAAAATGCAAAACCGGTCGATCAGGTGAATGTTTTCTTAGGCTCTTCTGCCGATCACGGACAGATGTCGCCAGCTGCCTCGGCACCTTTTAGTATGTTGAGTATAGGGCCGCAGACTTACCCTAAAACGCATACAGGTTACGAATTCCTGGCCAGGAAATTTGAAGGGTTTACGCACAACCGTTTTGAAGGAGTAGGCTGCCAGGGTTCAGGTGGTAATATTTTCATCAAACCATTTCTAGGTAACGATCCGGCACAGTCAACGCTGATTAAGGTTTCTGAAAAGGCAAGTCCGGGTTATTATGAAGTTGGTTTTGAAAATAAAATTAAAGCCAGTTTTACGGTATTGGGTAAAGCAGGGAAGCATTTTTACCAATTCCCGAAAGGACCTAAAGGTTTTTACTTCGATTTAGGTTATGCTTTTAATGGTGCTTTTGTAGCCGAATCGCATGAGGTAAACGGCAATACCATCAGTGGGTGGATTACTTCGAAAACAACTTGTGGTGTAGGTAAATACAAGTTGTTTTACTATATGGAGATCGGAGATAACGTATCATGGAAAGTAGTCGATGAGCATAAAATGATAGCCATGCTCAAAGGAGAGTTAACTTCAGTAGGAATCAATATTGCACTTTCTGCTGTAAGTATTGAAGCTGCAAAAAATTCTATCAATAAAAATCTATTCAACACCGTAAAAGAACAAAGCAAAGCCGATTGGAATACAAATCTTTCTAAAATTGCCGTAAATGGTGATCTGGAAAGTGCAAAGCTTTTTTATTCGCTTTTATACCGTACCATGCAGTCGCCATATGTCATATCCGAAGCTGATGGAACATACCGCAATACAAAGGGTGAAATTCAGAAAGATAAAGAAATCCGTTACAATGGCTGGGCCATCTGGGATAATTACCGTACGCAGTTACCTTTGCTTTCACTAATTGAACAGGATAGGTATGCCGGAATGGTGAATTCTATTGCCGACCTATATCATTCGGGCAAAAAAGATTATGCCGGGCAAAATGAGCCATCAAACACCGTACGTTCTGAGCATGCCATTGTGGTTTTGCTTGATGCTTATCGCAAAGGATATCATGTAGACTTCAGCAAAATTGCCGATTCACTAGTGAAAGAGGTAAATGGATTGGATTACAAATCTCCGGATAAAGCTTTAGAATCGAGTTATGACAATTGGGCCCTGTCAGAAATTTTTAAAATTTTAAATAATAAAGAAAAATCAGATTTTTATCTCAATAAGGCGCTTGAATACAAGAAATATTGGAACAAAGACTTTAAAGACATGACCAAAAATGATGTGGACCGGATGCAGGCCCGTGGTTTATACCAGGGTACCATCTGGCAATATCGGTGGTTTGTGCCTTATGACTTTAAAGGATTAATTGAACTAGATGGAGGAGAGGAATCCTATCTGGCAAAACTTGATGAGTTTTTCGCCCGCGATTTATATAACCATGCCAACGAACCCGATTTACAGGTTCCATTGATGTATAATGTAACCAGGTCGGGTTATAAATCGCAATATTGGATGCATCAACTGGCGGCTGACACGGTAATTCAGAATTATTTTAATGATAATAGCCGTGGAATTGGCAGTTATATCGGTAAAATCTACCGAAACCAGCCAAAAGCCTATCTGCGTACCATGGATGATGATGCCGGGGCGATGAGTGCCTGGTACGTGTTTGCTGCAAGCGGTTTTTCTCCTGCCTGCGTAGGCTGGCCTATTTATTATCTGAATGTACCTTTGTTTCCTTCGTTAACCTATAACCTGCCAAAAGGAAAGACCTTTACCATCGAAACCGAAAATTTTAACCTCAAAAATAAATATATCAAGGCTGTTTTTCTCAATGGAAAGCCTTACAAAAAGAACTTTATCACGCAGGAAGAGATCAATGCAGGTGGGGTGCTGAAAATCGTTGCTTCAGCCATGCCGGTTAAAATTTCAGATACGGAAAACTGGATTTCAAGTCTTGAAAAATAATTTAAAAAATTAACTAAATATAGCAAACTAAATCCCGGTATTGCTGTTGTTATAGTATAAATTTAAGATCATGGCACCTTTAAAATTAAGCGAAGAACAGCATGCTACACTAAGCAATAGAAACACATTAGAACAAGTTAACGAGCAACCTTTAGAACTTCATCCAGAAGCATATAAAGTAAAAGGCCCATCGCCAGATAAAATGAAGACGGTATCATCCTCTTTAAGAAATTATGCGCATGGCCTGTACGGATTGTTGTAAAACGCTTCCAACAAAACCTCTTTACACCAGATGATATAGAGCAGTAGATTTTAAAAGAGTCTGCTGCTTTTTTTATTGGATTTAGATTTATCTATGAAGCTATCGTCATCCGGAATTTATTTCAGGATCTTTAGTAAAAACTACAGTACCCAGTTTATCACCCATTTTTAATTCCAAATTTCTATCTTAAATTAATGAAACAAAGCGCAGGAATCTTGCTCTTCAGAAGAAAAAACCGTCAGATCGAATTTTTTCTGGTTCATCCCGGTGGACCATTTTTTGCCAAAAAGGACCTTGGCTTTTGGACTGTGCCCAAAGGAGAATTAAATGAAGGTGAAGAAGCCTTAACGGCTGCCATCCGAGAATTTAAAGAGGAAACAGGCCAAAGCTTAACTGGCGATTTCATCGAATTAACCCCTATTGTGCAAAAGGGAGGTAAAAAAGTATTATGCTGGGCATTTGAAGCAGACCTTGATCCCTTAACTATTGTTAGTAACACCTTCGAAATAGAATGGCCACCACGGTCGGGTAAAAAACAAAGTTTTGCAGAAATAGACAAAGCCAATTGGTTTACTTACGCTGATGCCAGCACCTACATTAACGAAAAGCAGATTGCTTTACTTGATGAATTAAAATTAAAGTTAAGCCATTAATGTAAAGTGTAAAATATTCTTTTCGGCACCGTTGATAATGATCGAGATCTGATGGTCGCCCAAATGAAATTTACGTGTGGTAATCAGCACAAATTTTTGTTTTCTGATGATGTTTATGGTTGTACCGGCGGGATAAATCCTTTCCGAAATTTTATATACTTTTTTAGTATTCTGCCCATTTTGTTTTTTATAATAAACAGCGTATTCCAGTCTCACTTTTTGTTCAGCAGGATTGCTATTAAAAATAGAAAACGAAAACTCCAGGCTTTCGCCAATGCCAATCTGGGGCGTTAAAATTTTGAAATCTTTTAATAAAACCCCTGCATCATCTAAGCCATAATGTTTAAGAATATCGGCATGCCCCTGTTTAAGTAATGTACGGCTGCCATGTTTAATAATTGCATCGGTTTCGGCACCTAAACCCGACCATTTTTTAGCCATATTTAAAACCACATGAGGGTGATCTTTTGCAATATCGTTTAAGTTATTGGCAACACTCCGCCTTACATATTCCGATGGATCTGTTTTAAGATTTTCCAATATGGGTAAAATGGATGTAGGGTCTTTTTTCAGAAAGGGAATACCCATGGCCCAGGGTAATCGCGGACGGCTGCCTTCGCTTGCAAGCCTTCTTACTTTATGGCTTTCGTGCAGCGACCATTCTTGCATCCTTAAAATCATCTCATTTTCATATTTTAAGATAAATGGACGAACAGCAAATTCGCAACTTACAAATTGGGTAATGAACTCCAGCGCTTCAACAGAACTTGCTAAATCATCAATACCGTAGGTTTCAATATAATCAGGTAAAAACATATAAGCCAGGCCGTCCGCTCCAATGCCTTGTATCCTTAATTGTTCAATTATTTTCTTAATGAACGTAATGGTTTGAGGGTAATCTTCAGGTAAAAAGTCATGTAATACCCTGGTAGTATGTTTCATTCGCTCTTTAAGTTCCTTTGATTCAAATTCAGGAATAAAAACTGCTTTGATAAATTTTCCTTTATCAAATTTTGGAATGCAAATCGCTAAGGCATTGCTTAAACGATCATAAAAAGCAGGAGAGTATAAATCTTTCAGTAGGCTGGCCATGTTTGCGAATTGCTTTTGTGCTATCAAATTTTATTCGCAGTGAATTTACTAATAAAATTAGTAAATTGATGCTGCAAACTCGAAATAAATCATTTCGCAGTAGTATTTTTACCAACTGCTAAATAATTTCAGCTTTTTCTTTACCACATTTGTTTATCATAAAAACAACAACATGAACACAACAAAAATAGGTTGGATTGGCTTGGGCAATATGGGGATCCCAATGGCAGAACAATTGTTAAAAGCAGACTATGCAGTTACTATTTATAACAGGAGTAAGGATAAAGAAGCAGCTTTGAAAGAAATTGGTGCATTGATTGCCGGAACACCCAAAGAGTTAATTGCAGTTACTGATGTAGTAATCATTATGGTATCTGATGATGCTGCAATTGAGCAGATTTTTAAGGGGCCAGAAGGCCTTTTAAGCGCAGAAATTTCAGGTAAAATCATGATTAATATGAGTACAGTTTCTCCAGCTATTTCAAAAGAAATGGACACGCTGTGTAAAGAAAAAGGAGCACAATATTTAGATGCACCGGTTTCTGGGAGTGTAAAACAGGCAGAAACAGGACAATTGGTGATTATGGTAGGTGGAGATGAAACTGCTTTTGAACAGGTAAAACCCATGCTCGAAAAAATGGGTAAAATGGCAGTACGCCTGGGCGATACAGGTGCAGGTAATGTGGCTAAACTGGCCATTAATTCATTACTGGCTTTATATACCCAAGGTTTGGCTGAAACCGTAGTATTTGCCAATCAACAGGGAATTGAAACGGAAGACCTGCTTAATCTGCTTAACAATGGCGCTATAGCCAACATTTTTACCAAAATTAAAGGCGATGCTATTATAGCCGATAACTATAAGCCTGCTTTTGCCCTTAAACATATTGTAAAAGATTTAACCCTGGCGAAAGCAATCGGACTTGATTCCCCTTTGGCCAAAACCGCATTAAATACTTTTGAGGAGGCGACGGCAAAATATGGAGAGGAAGATTTGATTGCCGTAATTAAACATGTTAAAGAGTAAAGATATTTTTTTAATGTTAAAGGAATAACCATAGGAGGTTTTGATGCTTTCCTATGGTTATTGTATTTGAATAATTTAATCTAAATATTTATTAGTTATCGCTCTGTTGAGATAAGAATTCGAGTAGGTTTTTCTGCATTATACCGTCTTTGTTTTGCCCGAGTATGATATCATTTAAGGTAATAACATATTTTGGATAGTTGTCTTCTATTTTTAAAAGATTTCCAAATTCCCTGGCCGCAGTGTTCTCACTTTGTATGGTCAGGCAAACTTGTATGTACATCTTTTTGCCGTTTTTTTCTGCCACGAAATCAATTTCGTGGTCGCCGAGTTTACCAACAAAAACATTAAAGTTCTGTTGTCTTAAGTGTAAGTAAACTGCGTTCTCCATTAATTTATGGATATCTGCCAATTGATTAAAACCGATAATGGCATTTCGGAGGCCTAAATCTTCAAAGTAATATTTTTCTCCTATCTCAAATATTTTTAGCCCGCCCACTTCAGAGCGCTGAACTTTATGCACAAAAAAAGTATTGCTTAATGCCCGTAAGTAATTTATGGTTAGCTGGGTAGAAATATCTACCTTTTGGGATTTTAGATATTTGCTGATATTGTTGGCCGAAAATAAACTTCCCATATTATCTGCGAGATAGGTAACCAGGTTTTCTAGAAAGGAGACATTACGGATGTTCTCTCTGGCTACAACATCTTTGAGCAATATTGTAGCGTAAACACTTCTAAGGTATTCATAGGGCAGGTCCTCTTCTAGCCCAATATTTGGTAAAAATGGCATTCCCCCATACTTAAGATAAAGCATAAGTGACTCTGATTTGTTTTCAAGTTGATGAAACTCTAGAAATTCGAGAAAGCTTAAAGCATGGATCTGAAAAACCATGTACCTACCTGATAAATGAGTAGCAAGTTCACCAGAAAGCATATTGGCATTGCTACCCGTACAATAAATATCGCAGGTATTTTTTGCCAGTAAACTCCGTAAAGTCCGTTCAAATTCTTTTACTTCCTGAACTTCATCGATAAAAAAATAGTTGTTTTTATCTGACGGGAATTTATCTTTAAGATAAGCAGATAGATCTTCGTGTGTTTTAATGTACGAAAAATCATCCACCTCCATATTGATGTATACAATATTGGCATCTTCATCTGTGGCCTTTATATTTTCAATTAACTCAAGCATAACATAGCTTTTGCCTACCCGCCTTTGACCAGTAAGCACTTTTATCACTTGTTTATTGATAAACGGGATAATCCGATTTGTATATGTCGGCCTTTTTGTGAGTTTCATGTATATCGTATACTTTTATCAAAAATACAAAAGTTTCATGTATATCATATACTTTATGTTAAAATTGAAAAGTTTCATGTATACCGTATAAATATAGAGAGGTTATGTTTTTAATCCGCGAAAAATGCTGCTTAGTACAATTACGGTGATTACAATATATAATTTATCCTTTCGAGGAAAAAAGCAATCAACGAGAATATTATACGCATAATAGGAGTCATGATCAATAGCAATATGCGAACTGGTATAATGACCATTGGCGTAATTACACCAAATCTCAATAATTTGTCCACAATTTTTCTACATCGCTGTCTTGTACTCTGAGTTGAGATATATCGACATGAAAAACAAGTGTAAGCAAGGAATTACAATTACTCCACCGCCTGGGCCTATTACCGATCCAACCAGCCCTGCAAGTAAACACCAGGGATTAAGTAAGGATAAAAGTTAAAATGGTCATGATATTACTGATGATATTCAAATGGTAGTTGTTGTGGGTAAGTTTAATAAACTTTAAATCAATATGTTAATTTTTTTTATAAAAAATAAAAACCTAATATTTGTATCGTACGAAAAATATCGTACCTTTAAAATATGAAAAGTACTCAAACTGAAAATAATCTGCCCGAACCGACCAAAGCTGAACTGGAAATTCTTCAGGTGTTATGGGAATTTGGACCGTCGACCGTTCGGTTTGTAAACGACAAGCTAAATGAAATAAGAGAGGTGAATTACACCTCAACCTTAAAGCAGATGCAGATTTTAACCGAAAAAGGGATATTAAAACGTGATGAAAGCCAAATGAAACACATTTATATTCCTGTAGAGGCGGAGGAGAAAACTAAAGTTCAGTTGTTGGACCGTTTCGTAAATACATTATACAAAGGTTCTGCATCGAAATTGATGATGCAACTTTTGGGGAACGAAAAAACATCAAAAAAGGAAATCGAAGAGATTAAGCGGCTATTGGATAGCATGGACTAATAAACCAGCATAAAAGCTAAAGAACCACCACAATGGAATTTAAATTAATCAATCTTTTGCCCGATAACTGGCTTCATGCCCTGGGTGCTACCTTGTTCCACTCTTTGTGGATTGGTGTTATTTTAGCCTTGCTAGCTGGTTTGGTTATGTTTACTTCTCGTAAGGCAAGCGCTACATGGCGTTATAACTTGCTTACGGTATGTTTAGGCTTGTTTGTTGTGGCAATAGGTTTTACTTTTTATCAGGAGCTTCAGCAGTCGGATCACCATACACAATCGCAGGTTGTTCATCAAACAGGGATTAATTTGCCGAAGGCAATCGCTAATCAACAAGCGGTTACCAACGTACAGCAAGACATGTATTCGGGACTTAATCGCATCCTATCTTTATGGAATGCTTATGCCTATCAGATTGTATTGGTTTGGTTCCTGATCATCTGCGGAAAAAGCATCCAGTTGATGGTAGGTTTAAATGGGGTATATCATCTGCGTAATTATAAAACCTACGCTGCAGGGAAAAAGTGGGATGAAAAATTAAATGAACTCGTCCAAAAACTGGGTTTAACGCAACAGGTTAAGCTGATGCAATCGGGCATGGCGCAGGTACCTTTGGTAGTGGGACATTTTAAGCCTTTAATCCTCATCCCTTTGGGTTTACTCAATAATTTATCTCCTGCTGAAGTAGAAGCTATTCTTTCTCATGAACTGGCCCATATTAAACGGAAGGATTATTTGGTGAATATATTGCAAAGTTTCATCGAAATTGTATTTTTCTTTAACCCGGCGGTGCTTTGGGTATCGCAATTAATAAAAACAGAACGCGAGCACTGCTGCGATGATTTGGCCATCGCCTGTGTAAACGATCGGAAAAATTACGTTCAGGCCCTCATTGTATGCCAGGAGTTTAAGCAGCGTGCACCTGCCTATGCCATGGCCATGAACGGAACTAAAAGCAGTCTGCTGCACAGAGCTAGCAGGATGTTATTCAATACCAATTCAACTTTAAACAAAATGGAAAAAACGATATTAACCATCGCCCTCGTGTCGGTAGTAATTTGCAGTGCCGCATTTAAAAGTATTGGCCATGCCGAAACAGTTACCAGAAAAAAAACAGCCACTACAGTTGTAATCTTACAGGATACAACCAGGAAAAAAGCTAAGCCTGCCGAAGGAAAATCTGCAGACCAAATGGAAAAAGAGATCAATGCAAAGGTAGACAACCAGCTGAAAATGATGAATGAAAAACAGCATCTGCCAGAAAACAAAGAAGATAGAAAGTCCAGACTTGCTGATGAAGAAGCCAGGCAAGCGGACGAAAAAACACGACAGAACGATGTAAGGCAGGCTCAGGAAGATGCGAAGCAAGCCGTTATTGCTGCTAAACAAGCAGAATTGGATCGAAAACAGGCTATTTTTGATGCCCGGCAAGCCGAAAACGATAGGAAGCAGGCCATTATTGACGCCAAACGAGCTGTTGAAGATGTAAAAGAATACAAAAATTCGGCTGAAGTGTATAAATCATATGGCTATAAGATGGTACCAGGGGTCCCTCGTCCGCCTAGAACACCAAAAGTACCTGGAACACCAAAAGTGCCTGGAGTTGTATATGCAGTACCAGCTATACCTGCTACTCCTGCTGTTCCTGCTGTTCCTGCTGTTCCTGCTATGCCTGCTGTTCCTGCTACCCCTGCTGTTCCTGCTACGCCTCCAACACCAGCCATTCATAGCGGAAGTGGTACCAGCAAAACCAGTTCACAGCGTACGGTTACTTCGAAAACGGTAACCAATGGCGATGGACATGATTATACCAATGCAATCAATCAGGAATTGATGAAAGATGGGATCATCAGCAGTACCAATAAACTTTCATACAAACTCAATAAAGATGAGCTGATCGTAAATGGGGTGAAACAAAATACCGAAGTTCAGCAAAAGTATAAAAAGCGGTTTTTGAAGAACGATAAACACTCGCTGATGTATAATTTTCTGATTGAAAATAACTAAAATCAACCTCTAAAAACTTAATCCAATCAACATCTCATGAAATACAAGCTCATGGCTTTTTTAGCCATATGTATAAGTATTGCCTTTACTTTCGCTCATGCACAAAGTCCTCCATCCAGAATTTATGGCCATGTATTGGATGCCGAAGGAAAAAATATAGAATTTGCGACAGTTGCTCTACTCAAAGATTCTATATTGGTTAAAACCACTTTTACTGAAAAAGATGGACTATTCAGTTTTGATCAACCCGGTTATGGAAAATATCTGATTAAAGTATCAGTGGTAGGATCGCCCATATATCAAACCGATACATTGGTGCTTACCGCAGACCATGCCGTTATTGCATTGCCGGATATCAAAATTAAAACCGGAGCAACTAATTTAAAGGAGGTAACCATTTCAGGGCAAAAAGCTTTTGTAGAGCGGAAAATAGACCGTACGGTTGTTAATGTGGATGCCTTGATTTCGAATGCAGGTACAACTGCATTGGAAGTGCTCAGCAAATCGCCTGGCATAAATGTAGATCAGAACGGGATAATTTCGTTGAAGGGTAAAAATGGGGTAACTATTTTTGTTGATGATAAACCGACTTATTTATCGGGTTCGGATCTGGAGAACTATTTGCGTTCGTTACCTTCCTCATCTCTTGATCAGATTGAGCTGATGACCAATCCACCTGCCAAATACGATGCTGCTGGCAATGGCGGCGTAATTAATATTAAAACCAAGAAAACCAAAACTGCTGGGTTTAACGGTGGGATTAACCTGAGTTTAAACCAGGGCGAATTAAGTCGCTCGAACAACAGTTTCAACTTTAATTACCGTAAGGATAAGATCAACGTTTTTGGTAACCTGAGTTATAATTTAAATAACAGTTTTACCGATCTTGATCTGAACCGGAAATATAAAAATGCCGATGGTAGTGCCAAATCCTACTTTAATCAAAATTCTTATTTCCGTAGGCATGGCAATACTTTTAACCTGAAAACCGGACTTGATTATTACGCATCAGAACGCACCACATGGGGTGTAGTACTTACCGGCATGAACAGGATTTCCAAACAGGTGAACAACAATATCAGTAATTTATCTAATGCCTCCATGCAGTTAGATTCGGTAATCAAGGCTGAAAATATCGATCAGATCAAGTACCAGAATGCGGGTGTAAATTTAAATTACAGGCATAAATTTAAGCAGGCAGGGCGGGAATTAACCTTTGATGCAGATTACCTGCTTTATCGGGACAAAACGGCTCAGACCTATAATAATTTTAGTTACCTGCCAGGCGGCGCTTTAAAATACCAGGATATTTTAACGGGTAATCTACCATCAGATATTGATATTTATACGGCCAAAATGGATTATTCGCATCCCCTGGAAAATAAGTGGAAGTTCGATGCAGGGGTTAAAACCGCTTATACCAAAACGGATAATATTGCAGATTATGCTAATACTGCAAACGGAAAAACGAGTGCAGATTATGAAAAGAGCAATCACTTTTTATACAAGGAAAATATTAACGCGGTTTACCTGAACATGAGCAGGGAAGGGAAGCAGTTTTCGCTCCAGGCCGGCTTGAGGTATGAAAACACGGTTTCTAACGGACATCAATTGGGCAATATAATCAAACCTGATTCCAGTTTTAAAAGAACTTATAATAGTTTGTTCCCAACAGTTTATTTCTCTTATAAGCTTGATACATTAGGGAACAATGAACTTGGACTGAATTATGGAAGAAGGATTGATCGTCCTTATTATCAGGATCTTAATCCTTTCTTTTCTCCATTGGATAAATTTACCTATTATGTTGGTAATCCTTTTTTAAAACCCTCTTTTACACAAAGTATCGAACTTTCTCATACCTACAAAAGTAAGATTACGACAACCTTTAGCTACAGTTGGGTGAGAGATGAAGTGAACGAAACCATTGAAATTTTAAATGGTACCTATTATAGCCGACCAGCCAATGTAGGCAAAACAAGGGTAGCCAATGTTTCGGTGAATGCGGAGATTGACATTACCAAATGGGCAAAATTAAATGCCTATATGGAGTTTGGTAAAATAATGTCGAAAACAGATTTTTATACTGGTTTTTTAGTGACCAATGGCAGTTATTTTAGAACAAATCCTAATGTTCAGTTTAAAATCAGTCCTACATGGAATGCAGAACTAAACATGAGCTATCAGAGTAAACTTTCGAACGTTCAGTTTTTATTGGGTTCGGTGCATGATTTTGGCGCTGCAGTACAGAAAAAGCTTTCGGCAAAAAGTACCCTGAAATTAACTGCAAATGATATTTTTAGAACCAAGATATACAATGGAATAATTAATAATCTTGCCGCAACAGAAGCCGGATGGAGAAATAGGCAAGATTCCAGAAACGTTGTTTTAAGCTATAGCTATCGTTTTGGGAAAACTTTTTCTACTCCGGCCAAACACGAATCTTCTGGTGCCGATGCAGAAAAGAACAGGGTGAAGAATTAAGGTTTTAGATAGTTCGTAATTATAAGGTATAGACTGCCCCTCGACTTTCGGGGAAGCAATCTTTGAAAGACTTTGCTCTGGCTTGCCTCGGTTAGCCACCGAAGGGCTCTTACTTTTTTCAGTGGTTGTTTATGTTTTTATCGGTCTTCAAGCTTGCTTCGCAGGTTGGCTTGGCCCAAAAGAAACAAACCTGAGCGCAGCGAAAGCATGCCAGCCATTAAAAACAACAAACACTAAGGCATAACTGAAAGCCTTGCATCGTTTTTTATGTGATAATGTTGTTTTTATCGGTATAAAAAATTGCTGTGCAATTCCTTGTAAAAAGCTACTGAAATCTCAATTGCGGCAGTATCGAGGCTCTCAGCCTGGCTTGTTGCCACCGCGCCCGCTTTGATCCTGCCTTGGGCTGTTGGGTATGAGGGAAGTGCAAAGCTTTCCGTGCTTTTTCCGGCGAAAATCTGCTAGGCCGGGTAGCATGGTGGAGATAGCATTGTGCATATAGCAAGTTGCGTATTGCAGGATGCGATAATTTGTTTTTTAGTCCTTTCTCTTTCAGGGGAAAGGTGCCGATAGGCGGATAGGGGTTTAAGACGCTCGCTATAATAAGGTCGTCATTCTCGCGCAGGCCTACCGTGTGGACACAATTAATTATGATATTTTTCTTCCGCTCTATGCCGCGGGGCATCAAACTTTTGAGGCATCAAAAGTATGCAAAAATGCTTCTTCAATCCAGCAATGGGCCTTTTGCGCAAGGCGATGCGCATCAAAAAAACAGCGGCACTTTGTTTTGTGTAGGGATGTGGTTTAATGAGTGTTTGTGGGTACTTCGAGACACAAAACTCACTGCGTTTGAGGTTTGGTAGTGCTGGTTGTTCTGGTCTGCAACTGTTTTTTTGATTCAACTGGCCCTTGGGATTGACGGGCGTGCTTCGGTAAGGGTTGTGGGGGTGGTGAAAGGCAGTTAGCAAAGCGCCTATGAACCAATATTCGGCCAAAATCTGCGAAGCCGGATAGGATGGAGTATAAGGTTAGTTTATATTACAGTCGTCATTCCCGCGTAGGCGGGAATCTTAAAGCAAACGCTAGGCTGTTCTCCTTCGCGCAGTCTTGCCTCGGCTCACCGCCGCCGAGGGGCTCTTTCTTTTGGCTTGGCCCAAAAGAAACAAAAACCCAAGGCTTGCATCTTTTCTTGTAAAAAACTACGGAAATCTTGATAGCGGCAGCATCGAGGCTCTTAGCCTTGGCTTTATTCCACCGCTCTCGCTTTGATCCTGCCTTGGGCTGTGGGGTATGAGGGGAACTGCAAAGATTTCCGTGCTTTTTCCGGCGGAAATCTGCGAGGCCGGATAGCATGGTGCAGATCGCATGGAGTAGAATAGCGTGAAGCATATTGCAGGCTAAGGCGATCGCTATAATACCGTCGTCATCCGATAGCTATCGGATCCCGCGCAGGCGGGAATCTTAATAGGCTTACTTTTCTTTGCCCTTTGCTCAGCCTTGCCTTGGTTAGCCACCGAAAGGCTCTTACTTTTGGCTTGGCCCAAAAGTAACAAAAACCCAAGGCTTGCATCCTTCCTTGTAAAAAGCTACGGAAATCTTAATTGCGGCAGCATCGAGGCTCTTAGTCTTGGCTTTGTCCCACCGCTCTCGCTTTGATCCTGCCTTGGGTTGTGGGGTTATGAGGGGAAATGGAAAGATTTTCGTGCTTTTTCCGGCGAAAATCTGCGAGGCCGGGTAGCAGGGTGCGTATTGCAGGATGCGATAATTTGTTTTTTAGTCCTTTCCCTTTCAGGGGAAAGGTGCCGAAGGCGGATAGGGGTTTAAGGCGCTCGCTATAATACGGTCGTCATTCGCGCAGGCTGGAGTAATAACGCTGTCGGTCGGGTTTATTTTACCCAGGATAGCTGCACTATTTAGCCATTTAAACCCGATCGGAGCGGGATGCCGATTTTTTCAATCGGCAGAAGCGGGAGCGGGGCTGTTTTAACCGAAAAGCTGCTGCAACTGCTTTCTAAAAAGATCAAAACCTTGTTTGAGAACACCATATGCAGGATAAATCTATAACTCTTTCTTAAACAAACTGATTCATTACCAGCACGCCTAAAAGGCCCAAAACCGAAACTAAACTTTCCATCATGGTCCAGGTGCTGAAAGTTTCTTTAAGGCTGAGGTTAAAATATTCCTTAAACATCCAGAAACCGGTATCGTTAACATGAGAAAACATTAAACTTCCGGCGCCGACTGATAATACCATTAACTCTGGCGATGCACCGGGACCAATTAAGGGAAGGACCATGCCCGAGGCTGTTAATGCAGCTACTGTTGCCGAACCCAGGGTTACCCTAAGTGATGCTGTAATTAACCAGGCGAGTAATAATGGTGATAAATTTAACCCTCCGGTAAGCTGTTTCACCGTTTCGCCCATGCCACTATCAATCAGGATCTGTTTAAAGGCACCACCTGCGGCAATAATAAGGATAATCATGGCAATGCTTTTCACTCCTTCGGCACAAGATTCCATCGCTTTTGTAATGGAAGTTTTTTGTAGTGCCAGCGCGATAATAACCGAAATTAACAGGACCGCGGTAGGATCAGCCAAAAATGTAAAAAGCGGCTTACCAATATAGTCTATCTTAATACTGCTCCCAATGGTTCCGGCGATGATTAAAAATACCGGCAGCAATGCGGTAATAAAACTTCTTGAAGCAGAAGGAAGATGTTCTTCCTCACTAATACTAAAGTTATGGACTGTTACCGATTGATCCCGTTTGAGAATCAATCTCGGAAAGTAAATTCCCGCAATAACCGCAATGGGTACGCTTAAAGTTAATCCATAAATTAAGGTTTTACCAATATCGGCATGGAAAATTCCGGCTAAAGCAACAGGACCGGGGTGAGGAGGTAAAAAACCATGTGTAACCGAAAGGGCCGTGGCCATGGGGATGCCAATATATAATTTCGATAGCCCCGTTGTTGCTGAAATGGCAAAAACTAAGGGAATTAACACCACGAAACCAGCATTGTAAAATAACGGAATACCTACCAATAAGCCTGTTAACAGTACAGCCCATTGGATATTCTTTTTGCCAAAAGCGCGGATTAAGATGAAAACGATCTTTTTTGCCGATCCGCTATCTTCTATCAGTTTGCCCATCATCGCGCCAAGGGCCAAAACCATTACCATGCTGCCTAAGGTGCTGCCAATTCCATTGCTTATGGAATTCATTACTTTCGTAGCGGGCATTCCTAATAAAAGACCTGTAATAATGGCCACAGCTATTAAGGCAATCATGGGGTTAATCTTTTTTAAGATCAATACAAAAAGCAATAGAATACCGAAAAGCAGGATCAATAATGACATTTGGCTAGAAATATTTGGTAAATGTGATTAAACATAGGTTTTGAACCCCGACTATTTTTTAACCGTGATGGTTCTTCCGGTAACGAGGTTAAATTCGTAAATCCGGTATAGGCCATCATCTTTTATTTCTATGCTTTCTACCAGGCCGGTTTTGCTGAAAGTATCAGTAACCATATCTCCGATTTTTACATCCTGAAGAATATCGTTGGGGGTATCGCTGTTTAATCTGATCATAAAAGTAAAAGTATCGATTATTCGTAAAACCTGTCAGTTTTTTTAAACCAGTGTATTAAATTTTGATTCGATGTGGTTTCTGACTTGTTTTTGAAACTCTTCGGGTGTTTGTTGCGTCTGTTTTTTAAAAAAACGGCTGAAGTATGGCCTGTCTGAAAATCCCAGTTCGTAGGCAATCTCTTTGATGGTTTGTTCACTATGGATAATTTTTCGTTTAGCTTCCAGTATAATGCGGTCGTGAATGATTTGCATGCCGGTTTTGCTTAGTTTTGCTTTTAAAATCTGGTTCAGTCGTTTAGAACTGATTCCGATTTTGCCCGCATAAAAATCAGTATTCCTAACCTGTTGGTAATTGCTTTCGAGCAACATTAAAAATTCATAAACCCTTTTTTGCTGTACATCATGGCTGGTAAATTCGTGTTCTTTAACTTGTATCAATTTTAATAAAAACACCTTTAACAATGCCTTCGTAATGATAAAATTGTTGCCTGATTTCTGGTATTCATCTTCAATTAATCTGTAAATGCTGCTCAGCTCTGCTGCTGTTTCTGTATTGAGCCTTAGGCACGAAAATTCACCCTGAACATTAAAGATCTTGAACAGATCAAGCAAAAATTCTTTTTCTTCCCCTTCCAATACTGATCTTTTAAATGAGATTAATACCCCATTTTTGCCTGCCTTATTAAGCTGATGTACGCGGTAAGGCGGAATCAGATAAATCCAATCACCCTTGCTGTCAAATTCGGATTGTTGCAGGGCGTGTAAAGGCTCTTCATTTTTAAGCCATACAATTTCAAAGAATTCTTTTCTACCCGGATCGTTGAGGTAGCTGGGCGGGCAATTGCTTAAATCGCGGATGTAAATAATAGCCCTTTCCAGATGCGTGCTTTCTGTTGATAAACTCATGATGGTTAAAGTTAAAAACTTAAATTCTTTGCGATTGGATTAAATGATAATTGTGGTGGACTATTCGGAAAAGGTGCATTAATTATGGCTAATGCATGACTTTATTTTATCAGCGTTTCCAAATTGTCCCATATAAATGGCGGAATGTATAATCTTCGTTTTAGCTGGCTACCATACCTTTGAGCCATTAATGTAAAGCAGAATGGAATCAAAAGAATCAGTAGAAATGATCAATAATGAAGTTTTGACAGATGAGCTGGATAATCAGCAATTGGCCTGGGATCTGCAAATGAACCTGGATAAGATTATAGAAGAGAATACTCAATTGGCTAAAAAAGTACAGTTAGATCAGCTTATTCCTTTTATATACCATATCCAGCATGCAAAACGGATTTTTATTACAGCTGCAGGCCGTTCGGGTTTTGCAATGCAATCGGCCGCTATGCGTTTGATGCACCTTGGGCTAACCGTATATTATGTTGGCGATACCACCAGTCCGGCCATTGGCACCGGCGATTTATTGATTGCAGCATCGGGTTCCGGAACAACCGGATCGATTGTAAAGGCTGTAGAAAAAGCAATTGGAGCAGGCGCAAATGTAGTGGGCATTACCACCAATGCAGAATCGGCTTTGGCAAAATTATGCAATCACCTGGTTTTAGTTCCGGCCGCAGAGAAAGAAGATCACAGTAAAAAGGTATCTACCCAGTATGCCGGAAGCCTTTTCGAACAATTTCTGCTCCTGCTTAATGATGCCGTTTTTCAGTCACTTTGGAAATTAAGCGGTCAACCTGCAGAAGAACTCTGGAAAAGACACGCCAATCTCGAATAACAATTTAGTTAATTATTATATATCAATACCATCATGGCAAAATTACAAGTAGCAATAGATTTATTAACAACGGAAGAAGCACTGGCATTAGCAGCAAAAGTTGCGCCTTATGTAGATATTATTGAATTGGGAACTCCTTTGATCAAAAATATGGGTTCGACGGTGATTACCGCAATGAAAGCAGCTCATCCTGACAAACTGGTTTTTGCAGATTTAAAAACTGCCGATGCGGGTGAACTGGAAGCTGATATCGCATTTAAAGCAGGTGCTGATTTAGTAACCGTAATGGGTGCTGCAGGAAATGCAACCATTATTGGAGCCGTTAAAGCCGCAAAAGCACATGGCAAAGGCGTGGTTGTAGATACAATTGGTTATCCTGACCGGGTTAAAAGAGCACAGGAAGTGACTGCATTAGGTGTAGAATTTGTAGAACTGCACGCGGGTTTAGATGAACAGTGGACGGCTGGTTATTCTATCCAGGTTTTAATTGATGAGGCTGCAAGAGCTGGTGTTCCGGTTTCAATTGCAGGTGGGGTAAATATCGAAAATGTTGCTGCTGTTATAAAAGCAGGAGCAATGGTAGCCGTTGCAGGTGCTGCCATTTATGGCGCTGAAGATCCGGCTGCAGCCGCCAAAGCACTTCGCGAGGCAATTGATGCTGCATAGCACAAGTTCATGAAGTAAAGGTTTTAACCACAGATGCGCCTAGATAAATACGGATTTTTATAACAGTATTTATCTAGGTGCATTTTTTTTATCTCGCTAAAATCGGGTAAGTTTTGGTTAATTGATATTTAAAATTTGTGTTAATCTTGTTTGGTACAAACCAATAGCAGTATCATCTCCCGAAAAAAAGTTAATATGATATAGTTTAGGTTGAATTAACTTTCGGTTCTTAAAATCTTTAATGGTGGCTGGTTCAAAATACTTCTTGTACTTAACACACCTGTAACCACTACGAGCAATACAATTGAACCGAACAACAATAGGGTTGGCACAAGAGGAGGTATAAAGGCCGCATCGAAAGTATAGTTAGCCAATGCCCAGCTCCCGCCTATGGCCAGAATTAAACCGGCACCTGCCGCAAAAGCACCTAAAAAGAAATATTCGATCGCATTTATTGCTAAAATCTGCTTTCTGCTTGCACCCATGGTTCGCAATAAAATGCTTTCCTTTATCCGCTGGTTTTTACTGGTTAATACCGAAGATATTAAAACAATCCATCCGGTTACCATACTAAAGCCAGCCATAAACTGAATTACGAAACCAATCTTACTCAGCAATTCATCCAGTAATTTCAACACAAGGTCTAAATCAATCACAGAAATATTGGGGAATTTTTGAACCACTTCTCCCTGAAAACGGGCCGAAACTTCGCCCGATGGCACTCTGGTCATCAATACGTGAAACTGTGGTGCCTCTTCTAGCACTCCGGCAGGAAAAACGACCCTGAAATTGGTCTGCATCCTGCTCCAGTTTACTTCCCTTAAACTTCCAACAACTGTAGGGATCATCATGCCCTGAACGTTAAAAAGGATTTTATCATTCAGGCCAACATGAATAGATTGGGCATAACGCTGATCCAGCGAAATATAAACCGTTTCATTAGGTTTTATTTTTCCGGTCCATTTGCCTGCTGTAATTTTCTCTGCTGCCGTTAAAGTATCCTGGTAAGTCGCTCTAATCTCGTTGCGGTAAGCTCTCCTGTTATTGGTGTCTGCACTGGCTTTCTTCCCGTTAATCTCCTCAATGCGCATGGTAATTACCGGTACCTGGTTCATTAATGGTAGTTTGAAAGCTTTGGTTAAACTGTCCAATCCTTCTTTTTGTGTATTCTGGATATCGAACATCACCATGTTGGGCTGGTTGTTGCCAGATGACAGTGTAACACGACTCATTAATATGCCCTGCACAAAAAATAGGGTGCAGATAAATGCAGTTGATAAACCTATAGAAACCGTAAGCATTAAGGTTTGGTTATTTGGACGATAGAGGTTGGCAAATCCCTGCCGCCATAAATAACTGGATGAGTTGGGCAAAAGCTTTCGCACCAGAAACATCAGAATTTTAGATAGTAAAATCAACAGTAAAAAAGCAACGGCAATACTGGCGGCAAATACCAGTGTCTGCAGCCATGTTTTCATCTGCAAATGTGTAAAAGCCATAATAAAGGACGCCATTAGCAGATACACTACCCAGGTTAGCGGATCTCTTTTTCCGCCTGCTTTTTCGAAAGATATCCGGATGGCATTTAATGGCGAAATTTTTCTAACGGATAAAAGTGAGGGAAGGGCGAAGAGTACCGAGATGATCAAACCCAACAAAATACCCTGGCCTACAGCAGGCCACGAAACTTGCATGGTAATCTCGATCGGTAGAAAATCTTTTAATACTAATGGAAGCAAAAACTGTATGCCCGTACCTAAAGCCGACCCTAGTACAGCAGCAATTAAGCCAATAAAAAAGACCTGTATCAAATAGATTAAAAAGGCATGACGGGATTTTAATCCTAAACACCTTAGCGTAGCAATGGCACTTAATTTTTCCTGGATGTATACATGGATAGCACTACCCACACCAACACAACCCAGTAGCAAAGCAATAAAACCAGATAAGGCCAGAAAGCGGTTTACATCTTTAAACGATCTTCCGGTCTGTTCTTTTCGTGATTCTACCGTATCTGCATCAAATCCTTCCTGCTCTAATTTACTATCGTTCTTTTTTACCCACTCATCTATTCCGGACGGGTCATTGTACCTGAAATAAAATTTGTTATTGATCCGGCTTCCGGTTTTAATCAGGTTGGTTTTGTCGAGCGTTTGTAGTGGGATATAAACCGTAGGGGCTATACTGGCACCAATACCGGTTTGGCCTGGTGCCTTGGTTAATGTGCCCAGGATTTTAAAATTAAGATCACCCACTTTAACTGAATCGCCAACTTTTGCATTAAACTGCAGCATCAGGGTTTGATCTACCAAAGCATTTCTTCCGGTTTGAAAGTGCTTGGCTGCCGCCCGCGGAATGGTTTCTATGGTACCATAGTAAGGGTAATTTCCCTCCAGAGCTTTCATTTGTACCAAACGGCTGCCTCCACCTTTCTGAAAATAAATCATGGAGGCGAAAGTTTTCTCCTGAGATCGCTCATCACCAAGCGTATCGAGCATTTTTTGCATGGCTTTGCTTACCCCCTTACGGCTGTCTAAAACCAGATCAGCTCCTGTAAGTTCTTTCGCCTGCGCATCAATATCTTTTTGCAGATTATCTTTAAACGAATAAACGGCAACAAGAGCCGCAATGCCCAAAATGATTGATGAGATGAAAAGAAACAAACGTGCACGGTTTTTCCGGCTATCGCGCCAGGCCATTTTAAACAGCCAGGAAAACGGAACAGATTGTTTTGGAAGGCTATTGGACATAAGTAGAATTTTCGTCTGAAATGATGATGCCACCTTTAATTTTAATGTTTCTTTCCGTTCTGGCAGCCAACTCAAGGTCATGCGTTACGATGATCAAAGTGGTTCCCGCGTCTTTGTTTAAATCAAAAAGCAATTTGATTACTTTTTCACTGGTTTCGGCATCGAGGTTTCCCGTAGGTTCATCTGCGAAGAGCACGGCGGGTTGGTTCGAAAATGCCCTTGCTAGCGAAATGCGCTGCTGTTCTCCACCCGATAACTGGATGGGATAATGATGCGAACGATCGGCCAGCCCAACTTTATCCAGTAGTTCTAAGGCATGTGAACGGATATTTTTTGCACCTCTTAATTCTAAAGGAACCATTACATTTTCTAAGGCGGTTAAAGTAGGTAGCAACTGAAAATTCTGAAAAATAAATCCTATATATTGATTTCTAACGGCGGCGCGCTGGTCTTCGTTTAATTTTTCGAGTGCAATTCCGTTCAGTTCAACTGTTCCGCTGCTGGCCCTGTCCAACCCTGCGCATAAACCTAGCAAAGTGGTTTTTCCGCTTCCCGATGGACCTGTAATGGCTACCGTTGAACCCGCTGTTATCGAGAAATTAATATGATCCAGAACGGTGAGTTGCCGTCCGGCACTTTGGTAAATTTTGCTTACATTTCGGATGTTCAATATGCTTTCCAATAGCTGAATTTTTAGGGTTTGCGTATAGGTGTAGCCAAACATAACAGGGCACTGCCTGTTAAGATAATTAGATACAGATTAATTAGATATGTTACGAAAACGATTAATGGGGCTATTTGTTTTGAGCCTTGTGGTGATAAGCTGCGGAAACCCGAAAAGTAAAAACAATGCGGATAAAACTTTAGATTCAACTGACCAAAAGACTGCTATGGCAACCGAGCAAAAGAATATCCTTTTTTTTGGTACCAGTTTAACTGCGGGTTATGGGCTCGACCCGACAGAAGCTTATCCTGCGTTGATCCAAAATCGGATTGATTCTTTAAAAATGCCTTATAACGTAATTAACGGTGGTTTAAGTGGTGAAACTTCTGCTGGTGGAAAAGCGCGGATTGACTGGTTGCTTAAACAGCGGGTAGATATTTTTGTGCTCGAACTTGGCGCTAATGATGGGCTTAGGGGATTGCCCGTTGCGCAAACCACTCAGAATCTTCAGGCCATTATCGATCGGGTAAAAGCTAAATACCCGGATGTTAAAATGGTATTGGCAGGGATGCAGGTTCCGCCCAATATGGGGGCGAAATATGCTGATGATTTTAAAAACATGTTTCCTGAATTGGCAAAGAAAAACCAAATGGCTTTGATTCCATTTTTATTGGATAAAGTTGGAGGCGTTCCAAAATTAAACCAGGCCGATGGCATTCATCCAACGGCAGAAGGGGATAAGATTTTGGCAGAAAATGTTTGGGTGGTGTTGAAGGGTTTGTTGTAGTTTTTAACCGCAAAGGACGCAAAGAGCAAACGCAAAGGCGCTAAGTAGGATGTATGTTTAAGGAATGTTTTGTGGCTTCAGTGTGTTCGTCGCAAAAAAAAAAGCTGCAAATTATTTAACCAGAGCGGACACGAAGAGAAAGCATGGGGCACAAAGTTACGAGTTACTGTTTGATTTTTAGTAGATATATTTAACTGACTATTTTTTATCCGCAGCCAAAATTATATATTTGATGTATATTTTGGCTGCGGATACATTTTTATCAACAGCCAAAATTATATTTTTTAACTATATTTTGGCTGCGGATGATTAATCTATCCGCTAACTTATAAAAGGACAATGGAATTGCTCATCGGAAGAATTGCTGAAAGAAAAATACTCGAAGAAGTACTCGAATCACCTTCATCAGAACTTTTAGCCATCTTTGGCAGACGAAGGGTTGGAAAAACCTTTCTAATCCGCTCGTTCTTTAAAAAACAACTTATCTTCGAACTTTCGGGCGTTCATAATGCAAATGCTACGGAGCAGCTACTTAATTTTAGCAGATCAATGGCAGAGGCTTTAGGTTCCCGATTGGCAATCGCAACACCAAAAAACTGGACGGAAGCCTTCTGGCAACTCAGGGAATTTGCAACTCCTGTACTCAAAAAAAGAAAAGCAGTAATTTTCTTTGATGAATTCCCTTGGCTAAGCTCACATAAATCAGGTTTTCTTTCTGCATTTGAATATTTCTGGAATCAATGGGCATCACAACAGCCAAATTTAATTGTTGCCATCTGTGGATCTGCTGCCACATGGATGATTAAAAAAGTTGTGAACAGTAAAGGAGGTTTACATAACCGGCTGACGCGAAAAATACGTCTTTTGCCTTTTACATTGCATGAAACGGAGCAGTACCTTAAAAAAAATAATATCCATCTTGACCGTTACCAGATCTTGAATATTTTTATGGCGATGGGCGGTGTGCCACATTATTTAAAGGAACTTAAAAAAGGTGAAAGTGCTATTCAGGCTATCGATAGGCTTTGCTTTACTAAAGACGGCCTGCTATCAACAGAATTTGCAAACCTTTACCGCTCTCTTTTCGAAGCCGCAGACAGGCACATTGCTGTAGTTAAATCGCTTGCCGACAAACCATCGGGATTGACGAGGAACGAAATTATCGCTGCTTGTAACCTAAAAAGCGGGGGAACTACGAGTATCTTACTTGAAGAATTGGTAGAGTCTGGTTTTATTACGCCATATCTGCCTCTCCATAAAAATGCCAATAAAAGCATTTATAAACTTAGTGACGAATACAGCCTTTTTTACCTCAAATTTATCGAACATTCCAGATCTACCGGCGCAGGTACCTGGCTAAAAAAATCATCTACATCTTCCTGGAAAAGTTGGAGTGGCTATGCTTTTGAAGGAATCTGTATGAAACATGTAAGTCATATTAAACAAGCACTGGGCATTTCTGGCGTGTTTACCGAAACTTCAGCCTGGCGACATGCACCAAAAACAGGAAACGGCGCGCAGATTGATCTATTGCTGGATCGACAGGATAATGTGATCAGCATATGTGAAATGAAATTCTCCAATACCGAATTTGCAATAGACAAAGCCTATGCTGCCGAATTACAATACAAACTTGATGCATTCCGCCGGGAGAGTAAAACTAAAAAAGCACTGTTTTTAGCCATGGTTACCACATATGGTGTTAAAAGCAATATGTATACTGTTGGTTTGGTACAGAATGAGGTTACCATGGATGATTTATTCGACTTGTAAGGGAAAGATATCAGAACTCCTGCCTAAAACTTTTAAGTGTATCATCACTGAACTGGATATCGAAAACGCTCACGGGTACCGTTAATACTTCTGGGGAACCAGCGCATATCATTATCCCAGATAGAAATGTAGACTGAATTAGTTGGTACAGCCCCTTCAATCTGAGCTACTTTTTCGTTATAGATTTTAATTACCTGCCATGCATCTTCAAAATGCATTCTGCTTAAAGAGAAGGTTCTGCCTTCGATATCTCTCTACAGCTCGAACCGAATAAGCTCAGCAGCACAACCAGACCATAAAGTTTTCTGAAATTTTTCATTAAAATTCTCCTTTAAGTTCGTTAAGATCGCTTTCAAAGGCAATTTTTTGTGGATTTTCGTTCAGGTAAAAAATAGAAAAATACGGCTGTCTAACACTATCCAGGTCTAGCAGATCTACAATTTTTTTGATGTTTGCCCGGTGCTTCCGGTCAAACTGATCGGTAAATTCGAGTTCAAAATCAACCATCGGTTGCTCGTTGATATACGTGCCGGTCTGGCTGACTTTGATCAGCCTGGCAGTAGTCTGCGTACCTTTAAATTTAATCAGGAATAATTGATCAGGTTTGCCGATAAACTTTTTGGCAATAAAAGCGCCGAAAGCGCGATAAAGAAGCAGCATAAAAGCACAGGTTAATAAAGGGTGGCCAATACCCATAAAACGCCAGCCCATGCCATTGCTTTCTACACTATAAGAATAAACATAATACCAAACAACAAGGCAGGCAAAAGCAAGCCAGGCCAGACTAGTGAGAAATATGGTCATTTTTTTAATGCTGACTTCTGTAGAGGCAAAAATAAAATAAGGAACTTTTTTTACTTCTTTGTCGAGCAAAATGCCAACCGTTTTGCCACCTTCGTAACGGCGTTCATAAGGTTTTGCATCATTTACCATGGCTTTTTGCATAACCATGCTACCCGATAGATTTTTAAACTGCAAGGTGAGTTCATAGGTATCGTAAGCAGCGCCTTTTTGATGTATTCTTGTCGATTCAAATATTTTGGCTTCTCGTGGTTCGCCAGTGGTTTTAAGTTTTTCTATATTATGTTTAATCGAAAAATTACGGATGACCCATTTCTGAAAATAACCGATTAATAATATGGCCCAAAATAGCATGGATATTACAAGTATAGAAAGCGAATACCATGGATTGTCGCTCACCAGGTTAGGTATGCTGTCGTCTTTGGTGTTGTAATAGATGAACATGGGGAACGGAATAGCGAAAAACAGCATGTAAATTATCCAGAATATCGAAAGTCCTTTGTTCATGTTTTTAGGCTGGTCAGGTTAATGTTTTGTCGTATTGTTAAGATGTTTGAGGTTCTGGGTTGATCATCTGCTTGTATAGATGATTTTTTCAATTTCCGCTAAAACTTCTGTTTCAAATGTTGCTTGCCTGTTCTGGCTTTTGCGACTGCTACTAAAGGCCTGGCTGATGGCAAAGCTTTTGCCGAATTTATTCTTTTTATGCGATAAGGCATAGTGTAATAGTCCATCTTCCTGTACATGGAGGATATATACATCCTCAAAAGCCATAATTTTGCGGGTAAATAACCCAGGGATCTTTTTATATACCTGACCTGTGTACTGGTCAAAAATATAGGTGACGTTAAAATGGAATATAAAATCGTAAAGTGCTGTTAGCACCGATACAAACCCAATGGCCATTACACTCCAGTACGTATCCCGATAGAGGTGAAGCATAGGCGTTACCACAAATATTCCTGCCGCGAGGACTACAAAAAATAAAATTTTGCTTTTATAATCCCGTTCAGGCTGAAAACTGAGTTTTCCATTTTCTATTTCTACATTATATGCTGGCATATCTGTTTGTTTCTAATCTTGTGGCAAGCCCATGATCATACTGATTTCTTCACTAAGTCTTTGAAGGGGTTTTGTGGAAAATAAGGTTTGTGCCAATAAAATATGCCTGGTTTTATTATCTTTTCTCATGACCATTACCGCCTGAACCATAACGGTGACGAAATAGCTTTTTTGTTTTGCGATAAGAAAATGGTCAAAATCATCAAAGCTATAGTATGCCGGAGCACTGAAGAAAAAGCGCTTACGCTGTATCTCACGGTTTTGACTGTTGAAAGTGAGAGCACCTGTGGTACGCAGAATGCACATCAGGCCTATAAAAGCAAATAAAGCCACATAAAAAAATGTCGCCTTGCTGGTGCTATACATCAATATGGCTATTATGGCTGCAACACAACCAACAGCTAGGGTATATAATAGTCCCTTTTGTACTTTTAGGTTATAAGTATCTCCTTCTTGTTCAAAATATTTAAATGTTTGCATTTTTTATGATATCTACATTATGAAATGTGCTTCATCACGATCACATTTGCTTTTAGTTATAACTTGAAGTTTAATCTTTGGCTACCCTCAAAAACATGCGGTGATGGCATTTGCCATCACCATTTGCATGACATTTTAAATTTTGAGGCGCATAACTTCATCTTAGTATTTGCCAACAAATGAAGACTTGTCTTCAAACCATTTACCAATAAATGGAACAGGCTTTAATGCACCATTGGCCGCATTGATGATTCCAATGATCCAAAGAATAATAAATGCATAACCCACAAATCCTAAAAAGGATAAACTGGGTACTATGCCAGCAATGATAGTAAAGGCTATGTTGAAAATAATACTTACAATAGCAAGGCCTAAGGATTGTCTTAAGTGATATTTAAGCAAAGTATCAGCTTTATCTTTTCCGACAAAGTAAGCGACTAACCAACCAATAAGGGTGATGTAAGAAACGATTGAAAGGGTTTTGTTGTCCATGATTTCTGTTTTTTAGGTTGAAAATTATTTAGGTCAAATTTGGGATAAACCATCATCATCTAAAAGAATCTGACGCCTACAGAGCATCTACAACGTTTCTGCAAAACGTCTACAATACATCTACAATTTTGTTTAAATAGCTGTATTTCAATTATTTGTGTGGTTTTCTGTTTTTCGGATTTTGTCTACAATTATCATCCAGATCAATCTTTATGTTAATTTTACCCTATGAAACATCAACATGTTAAAAAGATATTTCTATTAATTAGCATTTGCACCAATTGTTTTATAACAAGTGCGCAAACTTTATTGGATAGTACTGTACTTAATCAGTTGAGCGATAAAGATAAACCGGCATTACTAACGCAACTTGCCGAGCGAAATAGAATTAATGGCGATTATAAAACAGCGATACGAAAGGCTCAACAAAGCGCAGCTTTAGCTTTAAAATTTAAAAACCTAACAGAAGTTACGAAGTCCTATACCATACAGGCGAGCATATACGCCACAACCAAAGCTTTTGTGCTATCAAAAAAAGCTAGTGATAGTGCATTGTTTGTAGCGCAGCAATCTCGGCAGTCCATCGCAATGGCCTACGCTTATTATGCACAGGCTTTGTTCTATAATGCGATTGATAATTCGGAGCAGATTACCAAATATTGTGGACTTGCGCTGAAGTTGTTGGAAAAAACAGCCGACCCTTACCTAAGCGCCAAAATATATTACTTGCTTTACATGGTTAATACCCATTGGGATGACGTTAAAAATGTAAATAAATATGCGAGGGCCGCTACCGAAAATGCACTAAAAACTACCGATTATAATCTGTTGGGCAATTGTTATACTGCTTTATCTGTTGCTGCAGATTATAATTACGCCAGCACTAAAAATGAAGTGTTTCGAGACAGTATTATTTACTATTTAAATAAAGCTCAAAACCTTTATCAGCAGTATCCTAAATACGTTGCCCGCAAAACTTATGGTATTGCCTGTATCAATAGTGCAGATTATTACCTGCGTTATTTTTCTGATACCGATCAGGTTGCAAAAGCCAATGCCGTTCGTTATGCTGGCTTGGCCAATGAAGTTATGAAAGGTGCCATTAACGGTGAAGAAATCAGGGCAAGCAGTTTGGGGATTTTAAGTGAGTATGCGAAGAGAAATAAAAATTTTGTGATGGCTGAAGCCTATCTGCAAGAAGCCTATAGCATTTTAAAAACTCAAAAAGTACCTTCCTATTACACTTTAATCAATATTGTAACCGCTCTGTCTAAGTTTTATGAACAACAGGGAAACTATGAAAAGGCCTTGGGATTTCAGAAACGGGTAACCGAATACAATAGCAAATATTTTGATGAAAAACGGACTTTAAATGCTCAAAAATTAGAGGTACAGTACGAGGCCGAAAAAAGAAACAATGAGGTAAAGCTATTAAAGCAGCGCGAACAATATGCGCGACAACAAAAGTATCTCTACATCGGTATTGCTATTGCCTCCATTTTAGGCCTTATATTTATGTTCCGTTCATACCACTTCAGGTTAAGGTACTCTTTGCAGCGCGAAAGGCAATTGCATTTAGAAAAACAGGATGCCGAACTGCAGATGAAATTCGAAAAAGAAGAGCAGGCCAGATTAAAAGCGGAGCAGCTTTTGCTGGAAAGTCAGCAGCAGCAATTGCAGAAAGAGGTAATGGCGAGTCAGTTACAGCTGGAGCATAAAAAGGAAGTGCTGTTTCAGCTTAAGGAAAAACTGAGTGATAACCAAAAGCTCAACATCAATAAAATCTGGAATGAAGAATTGCTGTTGGATAATGATTTCGAAGAAGCCAAATTCCAGATTCAGCAAGTTCATCCGGAGTTTTTTTCTTTGTTAAATCAAAAAGCACAGCAGAGGCTTACCCCTCTTGATTTGAAACTCTGTGCCTACCTTCATTTAAAAATGGATACCAAAAAAATTGCACAGTTGATGCATATTGAAGCCAAAAGTGTACGCATGAGCCGTTACCGGATAAAGCAAAAATTGGGTTTGGGTAAGGATGAAGACCTGAAACTGTTTTTACAGGATATGGGATAGTATGTTCACCTTAATTCAGGTGGTTAACGGAGTTAAACTGTTTTTGTATTTCGGCGAATTTGTTTTCCTTTTTACTAATGAGCTGACGCATTTCCTGTTTTTTATTCAGTAATTGATGCTGTTTTGCCATCGCGCTATCGCGCACCTTTACGGTATTTGTTTTATCCTGGCTTAGCTGCTGAAGGACGATTTCCTGTCTGTCTGAAATTTCCACCTGTTTAACTGCATCATAATAGCTAATTGCAGCTTTCTTTAAAGCATTTCCATATTTAATATCGTTTATTTCCACCGAGTTTATCTCATTAATTACCGCATTAAAAGCCTGTTCCTTATCATCAATCGCCTGCAGGGCGCACTTAAAATTGCCATCGATTAGGCATTGGAGTTTCTTTTCATTAGGCCCGTTTTTACCCACCATTATATTAAATACAGTCCTTTCTGCACGTACAAGGACTGTATTTAAATGAATTGCCTTTTTTGACTGGCAAGAGGTTAAACCAAAAATGAGTAGTATAAAAAGAATATTTCGCATAGCTTTTTTTATTTCCTGTTCAGGTCGGTAATCAATAAAGGGTTATTCTTTTTTAGGTTTTCAATCAGTTCTTCAACAGCTCCAACGGAGGGATTTTTTTTCAGTTCTTCTACTTCGGTATCGGTAATGCCCACCAACTGAAGAAAACTAACTTCGCCATGAGGGGTTTTAATTTTTCCCAATTCCGGATCCAATGCAAATACAAAACCTGTGATCTGCGTATCGGTATTCAGTCTTATTGGTCCATTAGCCGGAATGAAGTGATTTTCCTCGAACCATTTACCACTCGAAAATACATATCTCGCTAAATTATTCATGATCTGAATAGCCCAGATAGGATCTTTTTCATCATCTTGAAATGGTGCTAACCTAAAGGTAAATTCAAAACCCCACTTGCTAAATTCTCCGCCGGCTTTTTCATCATCGTAATAAAGCTCGCTCATGCCATAGCTTACAATATGCCGATGAAAGCTTTGGTGGTTACTATCATAAATACTGGCACCATCTATTGGGTCTGTTCCGCCAGCTACATAATGGATTCCGCACAATGGTGGATAATGCCGGGCTTCGGTAGTACCATAAATTTTTTCCAGTTGATCATCTATCGCCTGCCATCCGGGGCTATCATCTGGTTTAAAATGTTGTTTATATTGCTCAGTAGTCATAATCAGGTTAATTAAGTTTAAAATGCTTTCAAAGATTCTGCCATTTTACAATGTGAGCTATTACATTTTTCACATCTGTAAAACCATAACAAACTCAATTAGAGAAATTGAATTTTCTTTCAAATAGCCGTCCGATTAAAGGAACTGGTTTTTCTAAACCATTATTGGCTGTTACCATACCCAGTAGCATCAATATAAATGGAATTAATAAAATGAGATAAAATACAAAGCCTAATGAAGGGATCATGGTCAGGATAATACTGCTTAAGATACTTAAAAGAATAGCGGTAATGATAATGCCGAGTGATTGCCCCAAATGGTAATTGGCCAATGCACTTTTTTCTTTCGATTTTTTAAATTCGAGATAAGAAATAATCCATCCGATGAGCGTGATGTAGGCAACTACTGCGATTGTTTTCTGTTTCATAAGTTTAAAATTTAATAAATTGAACAATACAAAGTTACCTGTACCTGTATGTTCCGCCAAGAAATGAGAACCTACACTACGACTACCAATTTATCAAATTCCGTCTACAAGGAGACTACAAAAGCCTTTAAGATGGCTTATTTTCGATTAATTGTTGTAATTCTGCCCTTGTAAATGTTTCTTTTCTATTTTTGATTATGCCGCTACCACTGAAAAAATTACCCATTTTACTTTGTCTTTTACTTTTTTTTAAAAGTGCCGAAGCACAAAAGATCTATATCGATTCGTTAAATCATTTGCTGGCCCAGAATAGCATTTCAAAGGAAGAAAAAGCAAATATATACTGCAGACTAGCGAAGGCTAATTTTGAACAAAATCTTCCGCTTTCCTTTCAACAGGCTAACAAAGCACTGAAAATTGCTGAAGGGTTAAAAGATGGGAAAAGTAAAGCCATGGCCTATGCTACACTGGTACATTTATACGTATGGAAAAAAGACCTTAAAAGCGCTTATTCAAGTTTAGATAGTGCACAACATTATGCTCAAAAAACAAAAGACCGTATTGCACTGGGCTTCGTTTGGTTTAGAAGTGGTTGGTTAGACCTGGTAAATGACGAGAATGATAAGTCGGTGCCCAAACTGCTTAAAGCCCTCGATTTTTTTAAAGATCAGCATGCTGATGATTACGAAAGTACCATATATCACTATCTGGCCAGTTTTTATGGCTATGGCAATGATCCATCAAAACAACAGAAATATGCCAGATTATGTTACTTAAGTGCTTTGCAAAGTAAACAGGTTGATCTGTTAAATAATGCTTATTTTACCATCGGACAAAGTTATTTCGACCGTTTTAAAGTAGATACATTAAAACGTAATTTGCTCGACTCGGCTTTATTAATGTATAAAAAGTCACTTCTGCTCTCGAAAGAGCAGGCGGGGCGTATGCTCACCTATAGCAATACGGCAGCAGCATCTTTAAATACCGCTAACATCTATTTTCAGTATTTTCCGGCATCATATCGCGATAGTGCTGAAAAATATGTCGATATCGCCATGGGAATTGCAGTTAAAACAAATTTACTGGAGGTTTTGCTTAACTGCTATGGATTAAAGAGCGAATATGCATTGCGCGACGGTAATTACGACGAAGCAGAAAAAATACTTCTCACGGGACTGGATAAAATTTCCGGTGTGGTGGTAAAAATGCCACTAACGCAGGCCAGAATATATCAGGGACTTGCTAATATTGCTGAAAAAAAGGGTAATCAGCAGGCAGCCTTAAATTATTTAAAGCAGTATTTCAATTATTATAAAAAAGCTTTTGATGAAGAAAAAATAAACAGCACCGTTAGGATAGAAGCGCAGTATCAATCTCAAAAAAAAGAGCAGGAGATTGCCTATTTGCAGCAGCAAACCAAGTATACCAAAAAATTGAATGTTTTTTATATTATTTCGGGATTAACAGGCATTGCCTCATTGCTTTTATTGCTGATGTCTTATAATTATAAGCTCAAAGCATCGATCAGGAAGCAGGAGCTGATTGATCAGGAAAAAAAAGCGGTAGAATTGAGAGCGCAGCTGAAAGAGGCAGAAGCTATGCAGCTTCAAACCGAGCAGGTTTTGCTTAAAGAGCGTCAGGAGCGGTTAGAGAAGGAAGTATTGGCGGGTAATTTACAGATTGAGGAAAAGAATGAACTGCTGGAGCTGATCACTGAAAAGGTAAATCCTGAAAGCCACCTTTCGCTTGATGAGCAGATTAAACGGATTGTGAATCACCAGAAAAAGATGGATAAAGTGTTTGAGGAACATAAGGTAGATTTTTTTGATACCAATCCTGCTTTTTTTGAACGCCTGCAGGAAAAAGCAAACCAGACACTTACCCGGCTCGATTTAAAATATTGTTCTTATATGTTGATGGGGTTGAGCAATAAAGAGGTTTCTGTTCGTTTAGGTATCGAGCCCAAAAGTGTTCGCATGAGCCGTTACCGCATTAAACAAAAGTTAGGTCTGGGTAAAGAAGAAGATTTGAATCTATTTTTACAGCAATTGGGATAATATGGTTATATTCCATAAATAATATTCAATTTTTTTGTTGTAAAACGTCGCATGCCTGAAATATTTATCGGTAGTCTCTTTAACCTGTTTAAAAAAGACTACACTTTTACTGGCTTGCAGCAAGACAGTAATTATTTTTATTAAGTCAAACTATAGAATTTATAGTCTGACTCTTTTAATAATTATTATCCTAAACAAACTTAAAATTTATCAGGCTAAGATTTTGTAAATGATTACTCTATGTTTCTAAACTGCGGTGCAGATGACGAAATTCTTACGTTTTTATGCTCTTCGGGAGAGGAGAACTTATAAAACAAAAGCCAATAAGTGACGGCCATAATCAACATACCTAAGAGCGCACTGATTACATCATTCCTTTTCATACCGCCATTGTAACAAAAATAATGCCGAGCAACAGAAGCTCATGAAATAAATCATTTTTTTTGATCGTGCTTAAATGGAACTTTTTATTTCAAAAAAATGGATGAAAAGTACTCAGTATCAGTTTCAGGCAGTATTGTGCTTCAAATTGTTTGGTAATATGCTGATGCAGAATCGGTGGATGTAGCTTCAGTTGGATAAACCTTCTTTTCTAACTACAAAATTTTGAAAGCTCCCAATTACTTCAGGTACCAAAAAATTGGAAAGCTTAGTTACGATCAATAGCTTCGATAACACACTTTAACCGCTCCGCTACTGTAATATCTCCTTCAATTTTTATAACGGGACAGTTTACGCCTGCCAGCCAGGTTTCATGAATGCCAATATTTCGACCTGCAAAAGAGCGGTCATCATATTTTGATGCCCAATCTATAAACTCCAGAAACAATTTGTTCCGCTGTGGATTATCATAAATATCGTTTCCGTAACGTTCTACTTCTCTTTTCACCAAACGCTCCAACCTGATTTCTTTGGGCAGATAAAGGAAAACGGCAAGGCTGAACATCTGTTTCCATTCCTCGCCCCAGCTTACCAGCGAGCCGCTAACAATGTAGCTTTCTGTTTCGTTTAATTCATCCTTAAGCATTTGGTTACGTAATAGAGGATCTCTTTTTATGGTATAGGGAATAGTCGATTTCTCCCAGAAAAAGTGGTCAGTATCAAAGAAGGGGATATTTAGCGCTGCAGATAAAGCTTCTCCCAAAGTGGTAGCACCTGCACAGGATGCACCTAGGATATGGATTTTCATCGCATAAAGATATTGCAAATTGTTTTATCTGTTGTTAAACCTGTAAATGTTGTGAGAACTAATCGATTTTAAGTGCATTTACCTCAGGTGCGGGTATGTAAAAAATGCTTTTTTATTTACAATACTTCAATAGTAGTTCATTGGCTGTATTCTTTCCCATCTGTTGCAGCTTGGTCCAATCTTCACATGCACCTTTAATGTTGCCGAGTTTCTGTTTACATATGCCCCGGCGATAAAGGCTTTCTTCATCATCTGGTTTTACTTCCAATGCTTTGTCGTAATGATAAAGGGCCAGTTCATAATCCTCTTGATAATAGGCATCATTTGCTTTTTTCGAACTGAAATAGGAGGGTAAGGCAACGGCAGAGCTTAGGTACTGTAGTTTTAAGTTCGTCAACACTTTTACGTTCCGCCCATTGTGCTGCGCAGGTAACCACATGTTTCGTGCAGAATTAAAAGCTTTGATGTATTCTGCATCGAATTTAGCACTTATTCCCTGCAGTATTCTCAAACTGTCAGGCCTTCCTTTTTCATTGATGATAAAGGTTGATATCAATTCGACATCCTTAGGCTCTAATTTCTTTTTACCAACTTCTGTATAGATATACTGTTGAAAAGACGGACCTTGAAACTCAGCATAAATTTTTTGTCCTGATTTATAAATGGTATCACTGCCTGTAATCTTAAAGATATCATCAGGTGTTAAAGGCATCTGCTTTTGGATAAACTTCTCATTAAAAAGGGTATATTTAATGGATTTTGGATCATCGAGTGCGCCTGTTTGCGAACCGCTTATCAGTACAAGTTTATCCTCACTGTTTCCCATAATCCTCAGCGTATTAATCGGCGATCCTGCTTCAGTTCTAATAATGAGCCTATTACCATTCAGCGTAAAAAAGTATCCCATTTCCCGATTTTCATAAGTGCCCGAAATTCCAATCTGGCCATCAGGTGAAAACGTATATTTTACATACTTATATTTTAAGATATTATCGTCGGGTAGGTCTTCGCCACTCAGATAATTTACCTTGGTTGCCACATAAGAACCCACAATCTTGGTTTGTGCGTAGATCGTTACAGATAGCGTAAGAAATAGAAGTGTTAGGAAAAAGGTGTTCGTTGTTGTTTTCATCAGAGCGTATAATAATGCTAAATATAGTGTATCACTTTTTAAATGGATATAAAAAACAACAAATTTTGATTTTTCTTGCAAAGAATCGGGGGCGACTGTCCGTTATATGGAATTGTAATACAGTCGGGTGAGGTTTTTTTATGCTTTAATTGATAGATTATAAACTTGTCATAGCAAAACTCAGCCTGTACAGGTGGGCAAGATCAAATGGTAGATTTAGATGCAAAAGATCCTCCGGCTATATTCCGGTTGAAAACCTGAAGCCCTTTTGTTTCAAGCAAAGGAAATGTAATCCAACCGTATTTTCTTTATAATTTTTTTTTATCAAAAGCTGGTTGTAGGGGAATACTGTTCCTTTTAGCATTTGCTTGAAAATCATTTAAATAGCTGATGCTGATCATATTTTCATCATGGTTTTTTTACAAACTTTATGCTTAATAAACAGTGCGCAATATGAAAAAAATCCTGGTGCCTGTTGATTTCTCTCCAACAGCAGAGAACGCAGCAAATTATGCAACTGATTTAGCCTATAATATCGGGGCAAGGTTAGAACTATTCCATGTTTTTCAGCTTCCTGTAGTATCTCCCGTAGCAGCGTCACTGGTATGGCCTTCCGAAGAATATAAGCAGATGGAAGACGATGCTAAAAAAGCATTGGAGAAACTGCTTCATGAGGTCGAAAAGAAATATGAAGCCACTGATCATGATTATAGCCTTAAACCAGAGCTGTATGTTAAATTCGTTCGTGGAGAAGTAGATGATGAGGTGTATAAATACTTTACTGAATGTAAAATGAACCTTGTTATAATGGGATTGAACAGTGCAAGTAAGTTTTCCAAAATTTTGGTCGGTAGTAATGCCAGAAAAATGATTGAGCGTAGCATACCACTTTTGCTCATTCCTGAAGGCTATCCGTTTAAAAAGCCAAAAAAGATTGCTTTCGCTACCGATTTTAGCCATACAGACATCCCTGTTTTATGTGCGCTTGCCGAATTTGCAAAACCTTTTAATGCTGATATACTCATTATGCATACCAGTCATCCGGCATCAATAGGTTACAAACAAAAAGCCGAAGAATTTTTAAATCGGGTGTCCGATAGGGTCAACTATAAAAATATCTACCACAGGCATGTAAATAGTGAGCAGGTTAAAGATGGACTGGATTGGATCGTAGAAAATGGTCAGATCGACATGCTGGTGATGGTACACCGGAAACAAGGATTTTTTTATCGCCTGTTTAATGGTAGCTATACGCTGACCATGTCTGATCATATTCAGATCCCCCTTCTGGTTTTACCGCCTGAACACCGCATCCCGATGTAAAGCCAGGCTTCTATTTCATAAAAATTATTGTACAATCTATTTCAAATAAAAAACATGTATCCTAAAACAATGAAAGCCGCTGTTGTCCATCAATATGGAGGACCTCTGGCCATAGAAGAACTTAAGGTAAGACCGCTCAATCAATATGAGATTCTGGTAAAAGTAATTTCATGTGGGATATGCCACACCGACCTGCACGCCTGTAACGGAGATTGGCCGGTAAAATCAAAAATGCCATTGGTGCCTGGTCACGAAGCCATCGGCTTGGTAGCCGCAATGGGGCATGATGTTAAAAGTGTTAAAGAAGGCGATGTAGTTGGCGTTCCATGGTTGTACAGTGCCTGTGGTTGTTGCGAATTTTGCTTAACAGGCTGGGAAACATTATGCTATGAGCAGCAAAATGGCGGTTATAGTGTTGATGGCGGTTTTGCAGAATATGTAATTGCGGATTCGAGGTATGTTGCACACTTCCCTTCGTACGTCAATTTTGCAGAAATGGCACCGATTATTTGTGCCGGAGTTACTGTTTACAAAGGCTTAAAAGAAACCGAAGTGAAAGCAGGCGAATGGGTTGCCATATCGGGTATTGGCGGATTAGGCCATTTAGGGGTTCAATATTCAAAAGCCATGGGTTTACAGGTTGCTGCGATTGATGTTTCGAACGATAAGTTGGAAATGGCCAGAAAACTGGGCGCCGACATTGTAGTTAATGCGCTTGAACAGGATCCGGGGGAATTTCTTAAAAAACAAACGGGGGGAATGCATGGCGTATTGGTCACTGCAGTATCGCCTGTTGCTTTCAGTCAGGGGCTTTCCGCATTGCGAAGAAAAGGTACTTTGTCACTAAATGGATTACCTCCAGGCAGTTTCGACCTTCCTATATTTGATACCGTTTTAAACAGAATTACGATCAGGGGATCTATTGTTGGTACGAGAAAAGATATGCAGGAGGCTATCGAATTCGCTGTAGATGGCAAGGTGAGGGCGCAGATTAAATCGGCAAAACTGGAAGACATCAACGCAGTATTTGACCAGATGAAAATGGGAGAGATTGAGGGAAGGGTTGTTTTAGATATTTCTGACACACGGTAACATAAATATTCGATATTAATTTTTTAAAATGTTAGGAAAATTAGAAGAAGAGGATGTTGAAAAGCTCCTTAAAGAACAGTATATCGGTCGTTTAGGCTGCCACGACGAGGGTATGAGTTATATTGTGCCTATTAATTATGTGTATAACAACGACATAGTTTATGCCCATTCCGCTCCCGGAAAAAAAATCAGGATGATGAGAAGCAACCCGAAGGTCTGCTTCCAGGCCGACCAGATCCGTGATACTTTTAACTGGAAAAGCGTGGTGTGCTGGGGCAAATTTGAAGAAATTACCGATATTTCAGAAAAACAAAATGTTTTGCAGGGAATTATTCACCGCATGATGCCTTTAACCAATACGCCATCCGAGCAGCCGTCGCATGGCACAGGCAAAACAGATGCACATGATGATGAAATCATCGTGTTTAAAATTGTACTGAACCTAAAAACGGGCAGATTTGAAGTGAATGACAGGAGTAATTAACAAGTTGACGGAATATGAACCGTATTCGGATTTAGCACAGCATGTTTTAAACGAAAAAAGCCTGAAATCTCTCGATTTCAGGCTTTTTTATGCTGCGGAGAGCGAGGGATTCGAACCCCCGGACCTGTTACAGTCAACAGTTTTCAAGACTGCCGCATTCGACCACTCTGCCAGCTCTCCGCTGCAAAAGTAGGAATTTGGAGCTAATCTGCAAACCTTTTACGATCAAATATTTTAATTAATATTTTAAGTCTTGCTAATCATTTAGTTAGGTTGAAAAAAAAATGCAAAAGCATCCATAAACGGCTATTTCATGCTGTTAATAGTCACAATCGGTTACCATTAATTCTAGCTAAAGTGCCTCTTCAGGGTGAATTTTCTGTCGTTCAACCGATAAATATCCATTCCCTTCAATGGCGAAACAGATTAATCCGGCCAGTACCGAAATCGAAATCCAGAATTCGGAGTAGGGTTTAAAAATTCCTCCGGACATATTGATGAAGAATACGGCACCGATCAAGATCGGTAAATTAATCAGGCAGAATGTGCGTGTATAGGTACCTAACGCAATAGCCAAACCACCAATAATATGTAAAACGATAATAAAGTGTGCCAGCAAGCTGATGCTAATGGCTGTTCCCAGAAAAGCGCCTCTCATTAAATTACTAAAGGCATGCATATTGATATAAAAATCAATCCCCTTCCACATTAAAACGAGCCCTAATAAGATTCTGAAAAAATCAAGCCATTTTGGGTGGTGATGATCGCCCCAGTTTTCGATTTTCTTAATCATGTTCATAACTTCTATATTTAGTTATAACAATTTACGAAAAATAAAGAAAACCAACAATAGTTAACTATTTGATTTTAAGGCTTCTTTTTGTCTGTATTCCTGCCGTTTAAATAATCGGTAGGCGACATGCCAAACTGTTTGGCAAAGTTTCGTCCGAAATGCGATTGCGAACTATAGCCCACCATTTCTGAGATTTCGTAAATTTTCAACAGACCTTCATTTAAAAGTTCAGCAGCTTTTTTTAACCTAGTCAAATTAATCAGTTCATTCGGACTCAGATTAGAAATGGATTTGATTTTCCGGTATAAGGTTGGCCGGCTCATGTTCATCTTTTCGGCCAGGTGTTCCACATCAAGATCCTGATTGTTGATGTTTTGGTTAATGGTATCCTGTAATTTTTCCAAAAACAACTCATCTGCCTTAGAATAGCCCATACTTTTTAGATGTAAGAGCGGTGAACTGGAGAAATATTCTTTGATCTTATTCCTGTTCTTAAGCAGACTGGAAATCTGAACCTGTAAAAACTCGGGTGAAAAAGGTTTTTCTACATATGCGTCGGCGCCGAGTTCTAGACCTTCAATTTTAGATTGCAATGAATTTTTTGCAGTGAGCAAGATCACCGGGATGTGACTAAATTCCATAGTCGATTTTACTTTTTCACAAAATTCGAAACCGTCCATTTCGGGCATCATTACATCGCTAATAATGAGTTGCACAATTTCTCGATTCAAAATTTCCATAGCTTCAATGCCATTTCTGGCCTGTAAAACATGGTATTTTTCTTCAAGATCATCCGTAATGAAATCAAGAATATCTTCATTGTCATCAACCAGTAATACAACAGCTTTTTCTGTATCTTCTGCCGTAAACTTGCCTACAATTTCTTCCATTTTCCGTTCAGGTTAAATTCTATTAATTGATGGATAGGCAATTCCAATACAAAGGTATTAAAGTCGCCATCATCGAAACTTAAATAAAGCTCCCCACTATGCAGTTGCGCAAGCGATTTTGAAATCGATAAACCTATTCCAGTTCCCGCTTTTATTTCTGTTTCCTTCGCCCTAAAAAAAGGCTCAAAGATCTTATCTTCAATTTCTTTCGGAATTCTCTTTCCGTCATTTTTAACCTTCACCACAAACCGATCACTTTCCTGCAATGCTAAGTGAATCTGTACGCTAGCTTTACCGTATTTAATTGCATTATCTACCAAGTTGCTGATTATTTTGTAAAAAGCTTCCACATCAATATACGCATGGAGTTTTTGTTCGGGTAAATGAAGCGTGTACTTGATATTTTGCTGTTCTGCTGCCGGCTGGAACTGTATAAATATATCTTTCAAGATTTCAGAAATATCGGCTTTTACAAAGTTTAATGAAAATTCGCTGGTTTCGGCTTTTCTGAAATCCAATAATTGGTTGGTTAATTTGAGCAAACGATCGGTATTTCGCCCCATAATCCGTAAATTTTTTTCTATTGCAGGAACGGCATCAGCCTGTTTAATCAGTTTCTCCATCGGTCCGATAATTAAAGTAAGCGGTGTTCTGATTTCATGGGCAACATTAGTAAAAAATTCGATCTTCGCCTGATAAACTTCTTTTTGTTTTTCGTGCTCAAAAACTTCCATCCTCCGGCTGTTTTTTGCCGCAATTTTTCTATGATAACTTCGCACCAGGAAGAAAATAATTCCACCAATCGCGATCAGGTAAAGCAAATAAGCCAGAGGGCTTAAATAAAAAGGAGGACGTATTTTAATCAGCAGTTTAGCATTTTTGATGCTCCAGTTGTTACTCCCCTCAACCAATGCTTTTACCTCAAAAATGTAATTGCCAGGAGCAAGTTTGGTAAAGTAAACCTTCCGGTTGGTTTTTAAATATTCCCAGTTTTTATAAAGTCCCGTCATTTTATAAGCATACTCGGTCATTTCTGGCGATAGATAGCTTAATGCCGCAAAATCGATACTGAAAGATGATTGGTTGTAGTTAAGTTCGATGGTGTCAGCATAAACGATCGATTTGTTGGTAATAGAATCTTTTCCGTTTAAACCTATCTCCGAACCATTAACCTGAAATCCGGTTAAAAGTACTGGCGGATTATATTTTGTGGTCTTTAAATTAGCCGGGTTAAAGCTTACTAGTCCTTTTACGCTGCCAAAATAGGTTTGTCCATCTTTGTCCTTGTAGGCAGAACTGTAGTTGAACTGGTCGGTGAGTAATCCGTTGGCTTTAGAATACGTTTTGCTCAAACCCGTAGCGGGATCGAAATGGATAAGCCCTCTGGTACTGCTAATCCAAAATTTATTCAAGGCATCCTCTTCAATGCGGAACAGGTAATTGCTGGGGAAGCCATTTTTTATTCCGTAACGTTTAAATTGATGTGTTTTCTGGTCAAACCTGCAAAGCCCTCCGCCATCGGTAGTTATCCAAATACGGTGTTTACTATCTTCAAAAATACTATTTACGGAGTTATGGCTTAAACTCTTTGCATCCTTAGCGATATTCCTGTAATTTACGTAACCTGGTTTGGATAAATTAAACTGAAATATCCCATCGTTAAAGCTACCTGCCCAAATATTGCCCTTGCTATCTTCCATAACCGAATCATAAAAAATAAAGGGGAGGCCAGCAATAGGGTCGAAATCATCTTTTTTCCGGTTATAACGGTAAATTCCATTAATGGTTCCAACTAAAATTTCACCCGAACGCGTTTTACAAAAAGTAACAATAAAATTGGTCCGTAAGGAGTTTCCAGCACCTGCCTGATAATGTTTAACTACCTTTTCTGTTTTCAGGTCTAAAATATCCAATCCATGTTCAAAAGTACCAATCCAGAGTTTGTCGCCATCAACCAATAAACCGTGGATATTGGAATAAGCAATGCTCCCAGGTTTTCCATCTGGCAAAAAATGCTTAAATATGCCTGTTCTGATGTCCAGTTTATTTAGTCCGGCATCTTCCGTCCCGATCCATAAATTACTGGCCCCATCTTTCGTAATTTCCCTTACATCGCTTCCGCTGATTGAATTCGTGCCATTTTGCGGAAAGTATTTGGTAAATAATGAAGTATGGCTTGAGTAATAATTTACGCCTCCAAAGTAGGTGCCGGCCCAAACGCCTCCTTCACGGTCTGCAAAAATGGTGTAAACCGCATTATCGCTTAAAGAATAATCGTTATTGTATTGCTTTTTGAGGTGGATAATTGCTCCACTCTTGTTATTATAAATGTAAATACCCGATTCTGTGGCAATCCAAAACTCGTGTGGGCCTGTTTTTTTGATATCCCGAACAAAAATTGGCGTTTGGTCATCGTTTAACCTCAGTATATTTTTTGAGGTTAAGGTAACAGGGTTGAAAAGTTTAACGCCTTGATTGGTGGTGCCGACCAATAAATTCCCATCTTCAGTTTCTGCAATTCTGGATACCCAGCCATATTCACTTTTGGCATTTTTTCCATTAATATTAAATTGCTGAAAATGATTCGTTCTGGGATTATACTTCTCCAGCGTTCCCTTTCCGGTACTGATCCATACGCTACCATCTTTTAAAACAGTTACCAGCGAGGCATCAAATGGCGCATTATGGGCAAACGCCTGTATTTTCTTGCTACGCATCTGATACAAGTATATTTTAAATGCAGAAAGGATCCATAAATTCCCCTGCTGATCGCTGGCCAGGTCTGTAATCCGCATTCCTTTAGTCGCCTTAATCATGGCGAAGCTTTCCTTTGCAGGATCGTATTGGTATACACCATTGTTTGTACCTACCCAAAGGGTATGTTGCTGATCGTGGTGGAGGGCAGAAATCAGATCGTTGCCCAAACTACCAGCCTTTTCGGCATCGTGGCGGTAGGTTTTAAAAGTATAACCGTCGAACCGGTTTAAGCCATCTTTTGTGCCAAACCACATAAAGCCATTTCCATCCTGCACACTGCAAAAGGCCGTGTTATTAGACAGCCCGTTTTCTACCTGGTAATGTCTGAAATAGTAAGGCTGTGCCAAAAGCAGGTTAGCCAAAAATAACAGATATAAAAGAATAATGAGTTTTTTCAAGATATATTGGTCGGTAGCTTCAAATATATTAAAGAAATGCTTTGCTTTCAGGCTAAATTGAATTTGAGTGGATCCGTAGAAAGATTGAGACAGATTCTATTTCTATTGTGAAAGCCTTAAAGATCGAAATTCAGTTTTTAGAGATCTGAAACTGCCAACCGCAAACTGTCAACTGAAAACTGCCAACTGATTTGGGCGTTCCCTAAGCTGCGCAAAGGTCGGGCTTTACAGGGCTGCGCTGCGCTCCGGTACCGAGAAGGACCGGTACTGAACCCTTACAATCCGTAACGCAAAACCCACGGCTTTATAAACCTCTAGCTAAACTTGATAAAACGTAAAACTAGGATCCCAATTTTTCATCCAATCGTGTGGACATATCTTTTTTGAAAATAGCTAGGCATTTTGCTAACTGACTTTAATAAAGCACAGGTTTTAGCGAAGTACGCCGTCAATCCCAAGTGGCAGAAGAATCAAAAAAACAGGTGCAATACAGAACAAATGGCACCACCAAACCTGAAACGCAGTGGTTTTGTGTTCATAAACGATAATTAAAAGTATAAAGGAATTGAACACAAAACAAAGTGCCTCTGTTTTTTTGATGAGCATGGGGTAGTGTGAAGCCACCTTGTTGGATTGACAAAGCGCTTTGGGTACTTTGGCGCTCAAAGTACCATGCCCCTGCGGCATAGAGCAGTAGAAGAATGTTATGAATTATATCAAAATGATAGGGTTTTTCATCAGGGGAGGACTTGAAGAGATAGCAGGGCTTCCCTAACCGAAATGTGCCAGCCCTATCATTTCCAAAAAACAATGACCACTTCAGCAACATATCGGTAATGCGACAAAACTGCCAACTGCGAACTGAAAACTGATTTGGGCGTTCCCTAAGCTGCGCAAAGGTCGGGCTTTGCAGGGCTGCGCTTCGCTCCGGTACCGATGAAGGATCGGTACTGAACCCTTACAATCCCTAACGCAAAACCCACGGCTTTATAAACCTCTAGCTAAACTTGATAAAACGTAAAACCGGTGTGCATCTTTTTTATTTGTAGCTAATTTATTGCAAAACGTTACCCTAAGTAAATTATCTGTGTGTATCCTGCTTATCTGTGGTTAATTATATTTCTGTAATCCCTCCACACAAATCGAGACAAAATGGAGAAATATTGATACAAATCCGTATCCAGCACTAATGCTAAAAACCGAATCTTTGGAAAGAATTAAATAGAACTAAAACCATTTACTTCTAGTATTTAACCAAATCCTTAACCAAATATGAAAAGAAGTTTATTCTACTATGAAGGCTTTGTAAGCCCGGATTGGTACTTGCTTCAAAAGCTGTTTTTGAAAAGCAAAATCCTCTCCGCTATTTTTACCTCAATTATCTTACTCTTATTTTCATTTCAGCTTATAGCACAAGAACAAAGTACCGTTACAGGTACCGTGACTGATGAAAAAGGCGAAACAGTTGTGGGTGCCAGCATTAAAATTAAGGGCACCAGCACGGGAGCAACAACTGATGCTGACGGAAAATTTAAAATTCAGGTGGCGGATAAAAATGCGACCCTGATTTTTATTTATGTAGGTTACGTCAATCAGGAAATCGCCCTTGCAGGCCGTTCGCAGGTTAATGTTAAACTTAAACCCTCCAACAACGATCTTTCGGAGGTGGTGGTTGTGGGTTACAACACACAGAAAAAGGAAGCCATAACTGGGGCTATTTCCTCCATCAGCAGTAAAGACCTCGAGAAAGTACATGGCGGTTCAACCGTAAGTACAGGCCTTGCCGGTAAACTGCCTGGCGTATCATTCAGGATGCCCGATGGCAGACCGGGATCGAGTGCCAACATCCAGATCCGTAACATGGGTAATCCGTTATATGTTATAGACGGGATTCAGCAGGATGCTGGTCAGTTTAATAATATTTCTCCCAATGATATCGAAACCATTAGTGTACTAAAAGATGCTTCGGCCGCTATTTATGGTAGCAGGGCTGCCAATGGAGTAATTTTGGTGACTACCAAAAGAGGTAAAAACAGTACGCGCAATACCTTTAGTGTTGATGCTTATACCGGATGGCAGAATTGGGTACGTTTCCCTGAAACTACCGATGCTTACCAATGGATGTTGGGAAAGGCTACCGCAGAATTGAATCAAAACGGCAAAACTGATATTACCCAGGCCGAACTGGATAAATGGAAAGCGGGAACAGAATATGGTTATCAGAGCCAGAACTGGAAAGATATCATCATTGCGCCCAACGCCCCACAATCATCGATTAATTTAAGTGCTTCTGGTGGCAGCGATAAGGTAAATTATTACTTTTCAGGCACACATTTAGATCAGAAGGGGGTGTATGGAAAGGATAGGGAGTTCGATTTTAAAAGAACCAATATCCAGAGTAATATCGAGGCTAAAATAACCGACCGTTTTAAAGTGGGGATGCTCATAAATGGCCGTATAGAAAGCCGCGATCAGCCGGGTGTACCGGGCGGTGACGATTATTTTGCCGCACGTTTTGCGCTTTTGAGAAACAGGCCAACTGAGCAGGCTTATGCCAATGGCAACCCCAATTACCCTAATGATATCGGGCACAATACCGAACAGTTTGCCGTACAGAGTAAAGCCTTAACAGGTTACTGGAAATCAGACTGGAGGGTTCTACAAACCAATTTATCAGCCAGTTATGATACGCCTATTAAAGGGTTGGAAATTAAAGGTTTGTATTCTTATTATATCGCCGATAATGTGATTAATGGCCATGAGTATACCTACAATGTATATGCTTATCACCCGGAAACTGGTGTTTATGAAGAAAAAGTAGGAAGCTCTAATCCTTACAGGGAACGCAGAAACGAAAAGATATACACCAATACCTATCAGGTACAGGCTAACTATAACCGTACTTTCGGTAAGCACACTATTGGAGGTGTTTTGGTAGCGGAGCGTTTAGATCGTTTTAGAACCTATACTTTCCAGCATGCCGTACCACAAACCAATATTTTGCCTGTTTTGCAGTTCGCTGATATGGACGGTCAGGATTTTGCAGACATTCAGGAAGAAGAGGCCCGTATTGGCTACGTAGCCAGGTTAAACTATAATTATGACAACAAATATTACCTGGAATTATCTGGTCGTAGAGATGCCTCATGGAAGTTTGCGCCCGACAGGCGTGTAGGTTATTTCCCTTCAGCATCCATCGGTTGGAGAATTACCCAGGAGAAATTTATAAAATCGCTTTTAGGTGAAAGTACCATCTTAAATGATCTGAAACTTCGGGCTTCGTATGGCGTACTTGGTGATGATGATCTGGGGATCGATCCTTTTGCTTACATTCCGGGATACCGCTACAATCAAGGTACTGTAATTTTGGATGGAAAAAATATTACTACTTCGAGGGATAAGGGACCCGTTATCAATAACCTTACCTGGTTTAAGAGCAAAATTACCGATATAGGTCTGGATTTCTCCTTATTCAATAGCAAACTTAGCGGAACTGCAGATTATTTCTACAGAAAACGTACCGGTTTAAAGCAGGTTAAAAATGATGTATTGGTACCAATTGAACTGGGGTATCCACTGGCCGCAGAAAACCTGGAAAGCGATGCGCAGTTCGGAGCCGAATTTGCGTTGAATTACAGGGATAAGATCGGAGAATTCAACTACAACGTTGGTGGAAATATCTCCATCAGTCGCAGGAAATTTTTAGATCAGTATAAACCGCGTTATGGCAACTCATGGGACAATTACAGAAACAGCTATAATCAGCGTTATACCGATATTTTTTGGGGATATGAAGTAACCGGACAGTTCCAAAACATTGACGAGATCAATAATTATAAAGTAAACATCGATGGACAGGGAAACCGCTCTTTATTGCCAGGTGATTTAATTTATAAGGATCAAAACGGCGACGGTGTGATTAATGACCTGGATCAAAGACCGATCGGATATACCACACAAGGTCAGCCGAACATCGGCTTCGGTTTTACCATAGGCGGTTCTTACAAAAACTTTGATTTTACGGCAGATTTTTCAGGTGGAGCGATGTATTCCTGGAACCAGAACTGGGAACAGCGTTGGGCATTCCAGAATACAGGAGCCTTATTGCAGAATTTTGCTGATGACAGCTGGCACCGTAGCAATCCATACGACCTGAATAGCGCATGGATCCCTGGGAAATATCCTGCATTACGTTTTAACGATGGTGGCCACAGCAATTACAACAAAAATTCTACTTTTTGGCTGCATAATGTGAGGTATTTACGTGCCCGTACGCTTGAGATCGGTTATACCATACCAAAAAGATGGGCCGAAAAAATCAAGATCCAGAATGCCAGGGTTTATGTAAATGGATATAATCTGTTTTCGCTTGATAACCTGAGTGATTATGGGGTGGATCCGGAAATTGCAGACGATAACGGTTTACAGTATCCACAGAACAAGTTTTTTAACATCGGACTTAAATTAACGCTGTAACATGAAAAAGACTAATCAGATGAAAAAAATTATATATGCTTTTGCTGCCATCGCTTTTTTGAGTTTTGCGCAGTCGTGTAAAAAAGATTCAGCATTCTTAGATAAACAACCTACCAGTACCCTGCCCATTGATGCCGTATGGAAAGATCCTAATCTGGTATTAACCGTTGTGGGCGATCTTTACGATCGTTACCCGGATTACCAGACCATTGAAGCCTGGTATACTTTTACCGATTTTGACGAAGGTTTTGCCTCTGCCAGCGGTGATTATTTTCGCCACCAGAATTTAGAGTACGGTTATGATGCTTGGAGATATTGGGATATGGGCGCCTATGGTTACATCCGCGACTTAAATATGTTTATTAAACGCGGACAGGAATCTACCGCTTTAAAAGCAGAAGACCGCGACCGTTTCCTGGCCGAAGCACGTTTTATCAGAGCGGGGGTATATTTCGAAATGGTAAAAAGAATGGGTGGCGTACCGTTGATCACAACCGTTTTAGATTACGATTACAGCGGCGACCCAAGTTACCTTCAGTATCCAAGGGCAAAAGAAACCGAAATTTATGATTTTGTGATTGCTGAATTGGAAGCCGTAAAAACCATACTGCCTGATAATCCATCTGTACAGAGCAGGGCTACAAAAGCTGCAGCACTTGCTATGGAATCAAGAGCAGCCTTATATGCGGGTTCAATTGCCAAATACAGCAATTCGCAGTTAACCTTGCCGGGTGGAGAGGTGGGCATATCATCAAGCCTGGCCAACGGTTATTTTACGAAGGCCTTAGCTGCTGCAAAAGAGATTATTGATGGAGGTAAATATTCGCTATATAAAAAGAACCCTAATTTATCTGAAAATTTTGCTGCGCTTTTTACTGATAAAGGCAGTAATCCGGAAGTGATTTTTGCAAAAGATTTTAAATTAAAAACCAATAAAGCTCATGGTTTTACCATTGATAACCAACCGCGTTCTTCTGCTGAAGAAGCGCAGGGCGGGCGTTTAAATCCATCCTTAAATCTGGTTCAGTCTTTCGAGAAACTGGATAATACCTATGCATCTATGGCTTCTGTAGATGGAAGTGGTAACCCGTTATATTATACCAATATCACGGATATTTTTGCAGGCAGAGATGCACGTTTGGCTGGGACTGTTATTCTTCCCGGAACACAATTTAAAGGTAAAACGGTTGATATATGGGCAGGCTATCAATTGGCCGATGGCTCTATCATAACGGGCGATAATTTCGGACAGAACAAAACAAATGTACTTCCTGGCAATGCGGGTTCAGTACAGGTGGTAGGTGCCGATGGTCCGGTTGATGGATTGGAATTCAGTGCACAATCAGGATTTTATGTCCGCAAATATTTAGATCCGGCAACAGGTTCCGGACAGATTGGTACCCGTAGTGATGTTTGGTGGATCCGCTACCGTTACGCCGAGGTATTGTTAAATGCAGCCGAAGCAGCCTTCGAACTGGGTGATGCCGCTACAGCAGCCAACTACATTAAACAGGTAAGAGACCGTGCCGGTTTAACTACAGCCTTAACGCCTGCGCAAATCACTTTTGACCGTATCGTACACGAGCGTAAGGTGGAATTCGCTTTTGAAGGACATGAACTTTGGGACATGAAACGCTGGAGACTGGCTGATAAAGTTTGGAATGGCAGTAATATGTCGGCAGCTGATTTTATTAATTCAAACAATATTGGTAGCGCAACACGTACCAGTACGCAGGTATTTGGTTTGTGGCCCTACAAATATTACAATCCCGGCAATGCCAACCATTTAAAATATATTTTTAAAGTGATTAAACCAAGCCGCGTAACCGCTGCACACCGTTTCCGTATCGGTAATTATTACTCTTCTATTGGGCAGGATGTGCTTAACGGAAACCCTAAAATTGTAAGAAACCCTAACCAATAAGCAGATATAGATATGAAAATGAGATTTTATTTCATGATAGGGGCACTTATTGCCGTACTTTTTGCTTCATGTAAAAAAGATAATTATGATGCACCCGAAGCTGATTTTAACGGACGGATCGTGTATAAAGGAGAACCCATCAATGTTCAGTATGGTCAGGTGAACTTCGAACTCTGGCAGGCAGGTTTTGGGAACTACTCCGCGTTGAATGTTAACGTGAGCCAGGAGGGGACCTATTCTGCCAAATTATTTAACGGAGATTATAAACTGGTTTTTTCACCAAATCAGGGACCTTTTTTATGGAAAAAGAATGCTGCTGGTAAACAGGATACCATTGTGGTAAACATCAACGGCAGTAAAACCATGGATATCGAGGTGATGCCTTACTACATGATCCGCGGAGCGACGCTCAGCGCTGCAGCAGGCAAAGTAAATGCTTTTTGCAAACTCGAAAAAATCATTACCAATGCAGATGGCAGGGATATAGAAAATGTATCGCTTTATATTAACAAAACACAGTTTGTGGATGGCAGCAATAATATCGCTACTCAACAGATCAGCGGTGCAGCTATCGCCGACCTCAATAACCTGAATATGAGTGTAACGATCCCTGGTATTACGCCTACCCAAAATTATGTTTTTGCAAGGATAGGTGTTAAAATTGCCGGTGTTGACGATTTGATTTTTACTCCGGTAAGCAAAATAAGTTTTTAATTTTTTTAATTGTATCGTCATTCCCGCGCAGGCGGGAATCTTAATGAGCATGTAGCCAATCTTCATTATGCATTAAGATTCCCAATCAGGTTGGGAATGACGATCAATCGAGGTGTGATTGATAATCAGTATCTTACTTTTCAGGTCATATTAAATGAAATATATTTACGCCCTTTTTTTATGCTTTTTACTATGTTTCATTGGCAAAAAAATAGTTGCCAAACCGCTAAACGATACCCTATACCTTGCCGACCCTACCATTTTCGTAGATAAAGGCAGTTATTATTTATACGGTACCAGCAGTGATGAAGGGTTTTTGGTTTATGTTTCAACAGATCTTAAAAACTGGAAGAGAAAGTCAGAAAATAATGGTTTTGCTTTAAAAAAGGGCGATGCTTTTGGGAGCAAAGGTTTTTGGGCACCGCAGGTATTTAAAAGGGCAAATACTTATTATATGGCTTATACCGCTGATGAACAGATTGCCATTGCGCAAAGCAAAAGCCCATCGGGTCCATTTAAACAAGAAACCTTAAAAGCCATTTCAGGCAGTGGAAAACAGATCGATCCTTTCGTATTTACAGATGCTGATGGGAAAAATTACCTCTATCATGTCAAACTCGATCATGGCAACCGGATTTTTGTAACGGAACTGCAGGCTGATTTTTCCGATATCATCCCCAACACGTCCAGACTATGTTTATCCGGTACCGAAAATTGGGAAAACACCGCAAAAACGGATTGGCCGGTAACCGAAGGACCGACGGTTTTTAAAAAGAACAATCTTTATTATCTTTTTTACTCAGCAAATGATTTCAGGAACCCTGATTATGCGGTAGGTTATGCCACTTCAAGCTCGCCAACCGGGCCGTGGAAAAAATATGCCGGGAACCCCATCATCAGTAAAAAATTATTAAAAATAAACGGCACTGGTCATGGCGATTTTTTTACCGGTAAAGACGGGACTTTGCAGTATGTATTCCACACCCATCATAACAATTTAAAAGTGTCGCCAAGAGCTACAGCAATTATAAAAGCAGCTTTTGTGAAAGATATAGATGGTATTGATGAGTTGCAGATAAACCCGGAAAGTTTCCGCTTTTTAATGCAGGACGTAAATTGATTGCTTTTGTAGAAATTTTGAAACAAAAGAAGGCTGGTTTCAGAAAATAAATCACTTTTTTTAAAGATTGAAAAAATGCAATAACCTGGAAAAATAGCAGGTGTAAAGCTTTAGAAATGAATAGATTGAAACTAAAATTACTTTTCGCACTTTGCTTATTGGTAATTGGAGGGTTAAATGCACAGACATTTACCAATCCCCTGTTGCCATCTGGTGCCGATCCTTATAGTTATTATAAAGATGGCTATTACTATTATACCCATACCACAGGTAATCGTGTAGACCTTTGGAAAACCAAAACCTTAGATGGTTTAAAAGATGCCGAACGGAAAACCATTTGGAAAGCACCAACCGCAACGATGTATAGTAAAGAAATCTGGGCACCTGAGGTGATGTTTTTAAGGGGAAAATGGTATGCCTATTTTGCTGCCGATGATGGAAGAAACGAACACCATCGGATGTATGTGTTAGAAAATGCTTCGGCCGATCCGATGAAGGGAGAGTGGGTATTTAAAGGCAAAATTGCCGACCCTACCGACAAATGGGCTATTGATGGCGATGTAATTGATTTTAAAGGTCAACTGTATATGATTTGGTCTGGATGGGAGGGGGATAAAAATGGTAAACAGGAGATATTCATTGCCAAACTTAAAAATCCCTGGACAGTAGATGGGCAACGTGTAAAAATTTCTACTCCAAAATTCGACTGGGAAAAAAACGGGGATTTAGGCGGAGGGGAACATGTTGATGTAAATGAAGGTCCCCAGTTTTTGGTGCATGGCGATAAAGTTTTCATCATTTATTCGGCCAGTGGCTGCTGGACAGATTTTTATGCCTTGGGTATGCTATCAGCATCAGCAAAAAGTAACCTGCTTGATCCTGCTTCGTGGAAAAAGTTTAATCAGCCTGTTTTTCAACAGTCGCCAAAAAATGGTGTTTATGCACCAGGTCATAACTCATTTTTTAAATCGCCAGATGGCAGAGAAGATTGGATCCTATATCACGCCAATGATAAACCGGGCCAGGGCTGCGGAGGTTTTCGCTCGCCACGTGCCCAAAAGTTCTCCTGGAATAGCGATGGTACACCAAATTTTGGGACTCCGGTAAAACCTGGCGAAAGTTTAGCTTCACCATCTAACCGCAATATTAACTAATCAGATACAACCGATATGAACCTAAAAAACTATGTTCTACTTGCTGCAATGAGCCTAAGCATCAGCACGGGCTTTGCACAAAAAACAAAGAAAAGCGCAGAGCCTGCAAAAGTATGGCCGGTAGAGAAAGCAAATGCCTGGTATAGCGAGCACAAATGGCTAACCGGCGCAAATTACATTCCATCTAATGCTATCAACCAGTTGGAAATGTGGCAGGCAGATACCTTTTCGCCCGATCTGATAGATAAAGAACTCGGGTGGGCCGAAGGAATCGGTTTTAATACATTACGTGTATTCTTGTTCAGTAAGGCCTGGAGCCAGGATCCGGCGGGTTTTAAAAAGAGAGTGGACCAATTTTTAACCATTACTCAAAAACATGGTATTAAACCTATGTTTGTTTTTTTTGACGATTGCTGGAATAACACCTCAGCCATTGGCAAACAACCTGAACCGAAAACAGGTATCCACAATTCAGGCTGGTTACAGGATCCCGGTGATCCGGCATTTAAAGAAGAAGCCAATTTTGCCGAGCTTGAAAAATATGTAAAAGACGTGCTCACCCATTTTGCGCATGATAAACGGATTTTGCTTTGGGACTTGTATAATGAACCTGGAAACAGCGGAAAGTTAGAAGCTTCGATCCCTTTGTTAACCAAAACTATCGGTTGGGCGCGTGCCGTTAATCCAGATCAACCCATTTCAATTGGATTATGGAGCTGGGGTTTCGAAAAATTAAATGCCATACAACTGGCCAATTCGGATATTGTAACCTACCATAACTATGAGGCGCCAGAATGGCACCAGCGAACTATTGATCTGCTAAAAGCCAGCGGCCGACCATTAATCTGTACAGAATATATGGCCAGATCGAGGAACAGCCGATTCGCTAATATTCTGCCGATGTTAAAAGAAGAAAATGTTGGTGCTATAAATTGGGGATTTGCTGCGGGTAAAACCAATACGAAATATGCCTGGGATACCCCGCTTGCCGATGGATCTGAACCAATTGAATGGTTCCACGAAATTTTTCAGCCCGATGGTACACCATACCGCCAGGATGAAGTTAACCTGATCAAAAAACTTAATAATAAGTAACGTGTGATTTCGTCATTTCGACCGTAGTGCCTGCCCGTACAGGCGGGGAGAAATCTTTTTTTCTTCATAAAGATCTCTCCATTTCGCTGCGCTACAGTCGAGATGACGACCATTTCTGTCAGAATCTGCGTGTATTATTAGCATGCCGAAAGACAACTATTTTTTTCTCCTTGATTAGCAATACACATCCCCAACCTCAACACTCAAATTTAAACCAATGAATAAAAAAGTATTAATTACCTTATCACTGCTAGGGCTTTCGCTTTCCCTTTTCGCGCAGCAGCAAGACAAATCATGGTCGATGGTAAAAGGCAAAATCTCATCACCATGGGCACAGGAGGTTAACCCTAAAAATGTATTGCCAGAGTACCCACGTCCTCAGCTTGAGCGTATGGGTAACTGGAAAAACCTGAACGGACTTTGGGATTACGCTATTTCTGAAAAATCGCAGCGTCCGGCCATTAACCAGGGGAAAATTTTGGTTCCTTTTGCGGTAGAATCTGCACTTTCTGGTGTGGGCAAAACCGTTGGTAAAGATAGCCTTTTGTGGTATAAAACCGTATTCACGGTTCCGGCGAACATGAAGGGAAAAGAAATTTTACTTCACTTTGGTGCTGTTGACTGGAGATCGACCGTTAGCATCAATGGCAAAGAAGTAGGTAAACATGAGGGTGGTTTTGATCCTTTTAGTTTTAACATTACACCATTTTTAAATAAAAGCGGCAACCAGACCTTAACCGTAGAAGTTTGGGATCCGACTGATGAAGGTCCTCAGCCAAGAGGCAAACAGGTGAAAAGACCCGAAGGCATCTGGTATACGCCGGTAACGGGTATCTGGCAAACAGTGTGGATCGAAGCGGTAAACAAAGCACATATCGATCACATTAAAATCACACCTGATATTGATCAGCAAACAGTATCCGTTACGCCGTTTTTAACAGGTACTGGCGCAGATGAGGTTAAGGTTACCGCATGGGATGGCAAGACTAAAGTGGCTGAACAGGTTGCTGTTGTTAACGGCGCAATCACTTTAAAAATAGCCAGTCCCAAGCTGTGGAGTCCTAAAAATCCGTTTTTATATGATTTAAAGGTAGAATTACTTACCAAAAATAAAAAGGTAGATGAGGTGAAAAGTTATTTCGCCATGCGTAAAAGTTCCATGGGCAAAGATCAGAATGGCATTCAGCGTATGCTGTTAAACAATGAGTTTGTTTTTCAGTATGGCCCGCTTGATCAGGGATGGTGGCCTGATGGTTTGTACACCGCACCAACAGATGCCGCCTTGAAATTCGACATAGATAAAACTAAGGAAATGGGTTTCAATATGATCAGAAAACACATTAAGGTAGAACCAGCCCGTTGGTATTACTATTGCGATAAAGCGGGAATGTTGGTTTGGCAGGATATGCCAAGCGGCGATTTGGGTAACGGCTGGGAAAACCGTCCGGGTGTTTTAGACCACGGTTCGGATCAAAAGAGGACTGCAGAATCAGAAGGATATTACAAAAAAGAATGGAATGCCATTATTGATGCACTTTATAATGTACCTTCAATTGTGGTTTGGACACCTTTCAACGAAGCATGGGGCCAGTTTAAAACCGTAGAAATTGCCAAATGGACCAAGGAAAAAGATCCGTCAAGGTTGGTCAATACGGCCAGCGGTGGTAACTTCCATCCGGTAGGCGATATTATCGATCTGCATAACTATCCGCACCCGGCTATGCCAAGCCCCGATTATTTTGGAAAAGATTATGCCCTGGTATTGGGTGAATTTGGTGGACTCGGATTGCCTATTGATGGCCATGTTTGGCAACAGAAGAATAACTGGGGTTACCAAAGCTTTAAAAACAAAACAGATCTGTTTAACAAATACGCCCAGTTTACGAAACGTTTGCAAGAATTAATTCCGTTGGGGCTTTCTGCCGGAGTATACACCCAAACTACCGATGTTGAAGTAGAGACCAATGGATTGATGACTTACGACAGAAAAGATATCAAGTTTTCAGAAGCACAGATGAAAGCTTTGCATGAGAAATTATATCAGGTTAACGTACCGGTGCAGAAATAAAACGCTATAAAATCGATCTCGACTGTGCTGCTCTTCGCTATCAGACGGCGAAATGGAGAAATCTTTGAACTATTTTAAAAGATTTCTCCACTGCGGTCGAAATGACGCCCCTTGTATATCTGTCATCTATGCTCCGATATATTTGAAAATTCTAGCCTCTATCAATGACAGATTACACTAGTGTGATCGTCATTCTCGCGCATGCGGGAACCACGAAGTGCTCAGCGAAGCTAATCTTAAAGCTTGCATTACGATTCCCATCCGATCTATCGGATCAAGTTGGGAATGACGATTTATAGTAGGGTAAGATTCTGATAAAGAAGCTATTACTCGTGTTGGTTTTATACAATAAATTACACCTCGAAATGAATATTTTCACTTGCATAAATCTATTAATGAGAAAAAAGGTAAAGTTTTCGCAGTATGCTACCTTAGCGGTAATCGCTAAGCTTCTTCTGATTACGAATATGTTATCGGCACAAACCGTAATAGAACCTATAATTGCCGGAGATTTTGCCGATCCTTCCATTATCCGGGCCAACAACCAGTATTATGCAGTGGGCACGTCATCAGAGTGGGCACCTCATTTCCCTATTTATAGTTCAAAAGACCTGCTGAACTGGAAACAAACAGGTTATGTTTTCGAACAGGCACCAGAATGGACATCAGGTTCATTTTGGGCACCAGAATACGATTATCATGATCAAACTTATTTTATATACTATACAGCAAGAAGGAAAAAGGACAATATATCGTGCATTGGAGTAGCTACCTCAAAATATCCGGATAAGGGCTTTGTTGATCAGGGTATTATCATCGATTATGGAAAAGAAGCTATCGATGCTTTTATTTACCTGGATGGTGGCACACGTTACATTACTTTTAAAGCTTATGGTTTAGATAAGCGTCCAATTGAGATTTTAGCGTACAAACTTGCTCAAAACGGACTCAAAGTAGAGGGGGAGCCTTTCTCCTTATTTAAAGATGATGCACATATTGGTTTGGAAGGGCAGAGCATCCTCAAAAAAGATAGTTATTATTATCTTTTTTACTCTGCGGGTAACTGTTGTGGTGTACAATGTGATTACAACGTAAGGGTGGCCAGATCAACATCTTTTGCCGGACCATACGAACCTTATGCTGCCAATCCGCTCTTAATGGAAAATGAATATTGGAAATGTTCAGGGCATGGCACATTTGTTAATGCAGCAGATGGGAAGGATTATTACCTCTACCATGCTTACAATAAAAAAACCAATGTTTTTTCAGGCAGGCAGGGAATGTTGGCGCAATTAAGCTGGCCCCAGAAGGGTGGTTGGCCAGTACTTAAAGAACAGTCAGGCCCAAAGCTTAACCAGGATTTAAAAATAACATTTACCAAACCCGAAATTGATAAAAGATGGCAATGGGATTTCAGGAATTCATCGCCGACAATTAAACAGCAAAACGGTCAGCTTCATTTATCAGGAGAGATGAAAAATAATAACGTTACCGGTATAGCACTAACCATTAGACCTGTATCGGCAACATTTGAAGCAACCACAGCAGTTACCAATAGCACTAGTGCTTTAAAAGGCCTGGTATATTACGGTGATGCAGGGTCGGCCCTGGGCATTGGTATAGCTGGAGATGAAATCGTGTTCTGGAAAGTCGAAAATAAAATAAAAACAATACTTTCAACGCGCAAAGTACCAGCAACAGTTCCTGTAGAGCTTAAAATGAAAACGGCTGATGATTTAAGTGTAATGGTATTTTTTAAGCAGGAAAACCAGGAATGGCAAAATATGCCAGCTAAGGAGAAAATGAAGACTAACTTTTTACCACAATGGGATAGAAGCCCGCGTATTGGTATTCTTTTTAATGGACTTGTTAATCAAGATGCTGATTTTTCTTTTTTTGAATTGAAGTATTGATTGATGTAAAAGCTGCCGACAAGCTAATTTATTTCCGTTCTAATTTTTGTGGAAATGAGCATGTAGTGGTGCTTCGGGAATAGCAGCCCCGTTAATCGCTTTATCCCGATAGAAAGAACCGGGATGCCCGCTACTACCGGGTTTATCAAACGGGGGTTGCTGCACAAAATCCTCAACACTTATTCATCTTTCCCTTCGGAAGAACGAATGAGCGCTAATTGATTGCCAGGAAATTTACCCTATGCCCTGGCCAGCCTAAACTCATTATAACACATAATGATATTAAACCCGAGGAAAATAATGGCTTCCGAACTCACCTTCAATTTATTGATATCAACGCCTAAAATTGAAGAAATAAACAGGGTTGCAAAAACGAGTATCGCACTTAAAAATATACTGATAAAGGCCGACTGCAGCAACATCGTGATTCTGAAAAGATTGTTTTGAAAAAAATATTCAGGACTACGAATCATCTGTGCGAGATTAACGATAATAAAAAAGCCAATAAGCAACACATAAACATTCATATAGGGCGTGGCATTATCCCAGGCCAACAGGTTAAAATAGCCTTTCGAAGCGAAGTAAAGAATAATGGAGATGCAAATTAGGGCTTTGAAAATTATCCAGAATTTTTTATCCGCAAGCAGGAGATACAGTTTAGGGTATTTTATGCTGTCTACACGGTTAGCAATTCCCAGTAACTTAGCAGACGGAGATACGAAAGGATTAAATATACCTAACAGTATCAGCATAATGGTACTCGTAAACTGAAAAATAGCGTCACTGATTAACCGATCCATGTTTTCCTGATTAAGGACTGTATTGTTCGAATAGGTAAATATTGATAAAGAGATCAGTATAATAACCACAAGATGGAATAATACACCAACATAATTGCTTAAACCAGGTTTGTTTAGTTGCAGCCTTTCGGTATGCTGTGGCTTGCTACCTGTGGAGAATTTAGCAGATAGCGCTTTAAGCGAATCGGCCGCGCCTCTTGCCATCAGGGCAATGGCAAGTACAAAAATTCCGATGCCGATAATAAAACAGGCTATACCTGCGGCCTCAAAGCTATGTAGCCCAAGAAGAAAAATAACTGTACCAATGCTAAGTGCTACATGTTTGTACTTGATTTTGGTGAAACCATGCATGTTGAGCAAGAGCGTATAAAACAGTCCAAATGCAGCGCCAATTGCCACTGCCATTAATAGTTTACCTGTAATGTTTTCGAGCATGATGTAGACAAAAATCGGTGGTAGCAGTTGTTAATTTTTTACGCCTTTAATTCCATAGAAAGTACAGGAAAAGGTTTTCCTGCTGCATCCACTTCACTCCGTTCGACGGTTACGAAACCAAGTTTTTGATAAAAGCCTACTGCCTGTTCATTCTGCTCATTTACATCAACCATATAGACATGATGTTCTTGTTTCGCAAAATCAATCAATCTTTGGCCAAGTCCTTTTCCCCTTACATCTGGATGGATAAAAAGCATCTGGATTGATTTTTCGTTAATGCCTATAAAACCCATCATCTCTTCTTCAACCTTAACAGTGTATAACCGTACCTGATCAAAATACTCATTTAAAATTAGCCAACGGTAAGTGATAAGATCTTTTTCAGAAAGAAAATGGTGCGTGGCTCTAACGGAGCTTTCCCAAACTGCAATCAGTTTTTCATAATCTTTTCTAACTGCAGCTACAATTGTTGCTTCTTTCATTCAATAGATATTAAATCATTTGGTTTCCAATACTTATTAGGAAATTTATTTTTTAAACGTTAAATGCCGTGAAAAGTTTGCTAACGAAGATAAAGCAATACGGTTCATGATCTTGGCTTAGCGATCTCAGGTTGTCTAAAGCGGTTTATATCATATGGAATAATTAAAGCCTTAACAGGTTAGCATACTCAATGATTTTTATTGTAATATCAATGCCACATCCATATTCCATTTCACATCTTCCATTTTACGTCTTCCATCTCATCACCTTCAGTTCATCGCCCACACGGATGATCCCGGTTTGTTGATGCAGTAAATTCTGCCCGAACATGATTTTTTTACCTACTGTGCGGTAGCTGGCCAGTGTTCTTAAAGGTTCTGGCCCTTTCTCCCCAGTTTGTTGATCAATTGTAATGAGTACGCATCGCGAGCATGGCTTTACAGCCGAAAATAAGACCTCACCAATATAAAAGTCCTTAAAACTATCCTCAACATGAGGTTCACCTCCGGTAAAAACAAAATTTGGGCGGAAACGGTCCATCCTGATCGGGCTTTGAATCTTTTCATTCAATCCATCCAGAGAAGATTGACCGATAAGAAGGCAAGGGTAACCATCAGCAAAACTCACAACTTCATCATTTAAGGCATATCTGGGATCAACCATTCGTCTTTCCCTTTCCGGCATTTTTACCAGTTTTACTTTAAATTTTAAAAAATCAGAAAACCAGTTGCTTACCTGTACATTTACCTCGAGCGCGGTAGCCGTATCGTTCCAGATTACAACAGGAATTTGTTTTCCAGTATCTTCATCCAAAGAAAAGGATATATGTTGTGCTGGCGATTTTTTATGAGAAACCTTTAGTTTACCATCCAAAATACTTACCTGTAAAAGTGCCAGTTCAAAATGCTTCCGCTGGGTAATAAATATACCTTCCTCATCCGCAAGCATCCATCTTCTATCATATTGTAAACCTCTTTCTTCGAGTTTTGCCTCCTGTAAACTTATTCCTCCCAATGACTTGATGGGATAAATATTCATTTCAGAAAGGACAAATTTGCTCATGTGATCTACAGTTATAAAATTTCAATCCCTTTTTGTTCAAATGCTTCAAAAATCTGTGCATTAATCATACTTTTGGTTAGGTCGGCTTTTGAGATATCCTTACACCAAAAATAAATATTAATCTTACTGTTCAGTTTAGTCACCGGACTGATCATAATTACCGGCTCTTTGCTGATAAATACGTTGTTATTTTCGGCAATGATTTCCCTGATCAGGTTAACCACATCTGTGGTATTAAATGGCTTGGCAATGGATAAGGATATATTAACCCGCATCTGGTTATTGCTCAGTGTCCAGTTAATGATGTTATTAGACAGAATAGCACCATTTGGAATGATGATTTCTGCACCCTCATCGCTCAGTAAGGTACTCGCACGCACACCAATCTCCTTTACACGTCCTTTTTTATCACTGATTTCCACAATATCTCCAATGCGGATTGTTTTGTCAAAAATAAGGATGATTCCCGAAACAAAATTGCTTACAATGTTCTGTAAGCCCAATCCAATTCCAACACCCAGTGCCCCAAGGATCACCGTGATTTTATCAATTGGCAATCCGGAAGCTGCAATAGCAAGGAGAAAACCTCCAATCAATAACAATAAGCGGGTAACCAGTAATTTAGATCGCTCTCCTTTATTATCCTCAAAACTGTCATCACCCGTATCACCAAAGAAATAAGCAATGTATTTTTGCAAAAAGTTAGCAATCCAGATAATGCCTAAAAATAATACAATGCCCCCAAGCGTAAAAGAGAAACTGCCTATGGTTCTTTTTTCAGTTAAGACTTCCATCACCGACTCGTAGAGACCATTAAATATATTCAGATTGGTGGTAAATATGACAAACCATATTATGGTTGCACCAATACCTGTAAGCCTTTTAAGGCCTGCAATTACAGGTTGCCAATCAAAATATTCCGGAAATCCTTTACGGATTCTGCTGCTTTTCATCTGTAGTAAAAAGGCTTCTACCAATACTTTGGCCAGGATGGTTAATGATATGGCATTTAAAAGCGAACTTACCCCGGTTGAATAAAAAATCTGCGTGAGGGTAAAGCGTCCAAATAGATTACAAAACGTGGCGATAATGGCAAAACCAACATAAATAAACCCCGTGATAAGAATCATTCTGTATCTTTTGGTTTTTTCATCAAGTATTTTCCATACCATCATACCATAGGCAACTGAACTGGTGGTGAGGAATAAGAGGAGCCAGCGCTGGTATCTGGGCGGCATACCCAATAGGCGTAAGAATACTGGAGCAAGAAGCAGTATTGCAAATATGCACCAGTAGTAAAACAACTTTGAGTTTAGCTTTTTGCGGAAATATATAGTGAGCAGGATGGCGAGGACAATCTCTACGGCTTCTATATAGAGCGCGGGCGCCCTCAGATCGAAAATAGGCGCCAGTGCAAAGAGCATGATCAAGGTAATTAAATAGGGGTACGGGCTGATGAGCGAAAAACCATCAATTGTTTCTAAACGGCCCCGTTGTTTTACACTTCTAAAGTTGAAGAATACCCAGAAGAAAAATATGGTACAGGTAAAAAGTAATAATAGTCGGCTGCTTCTGGTGTATATAAAATAGTAGCCAGATATTTCTTGCTCTCCCTTAATAAACTTGCGGAAGCCCATGCTTTTATTAGCCTGTTTATTAATCGATTCCCATAAATAACGGCGTTCTTTACCAAAAGCTTTAATGCTAACCGCATCAAGCTGGTTGTCAGTAATATATATCAACTCCTTGATGTTGATGAGGTTGGAAGAGGTTCTGGCCTGTAGGTTATTGATGGATAAAGTTGCTGTTTTCAGCAGGCTATCCATCACTATACGTTTCTTTTTTAGCTCTGCAAATTCACTTTTAAACATCATCTGTACGGCAGGTACTGTAAACATTTTGATCAGTACGGAGTCTTTGCGGAGGTTAAGAATTTCGGTTTTTAAAGCCCGCAATTCCTTTTCATAATCATCAAGGTCTGATAAACAATCTTTGTTGTTGCTTTCTAGTTCTGCCAAAAGCGTCTCGTCCATCAACAGGTTTTGAAGATTTGGAGCTCTGTCGTGCTGTGTTAGGCGGCTTTTAAGTAGTGCCAGTGCAGCCTCGTCCTGGGTTAAATGTGCTGCTATAGGCTTGAGTTTTTTAAATGAACCTACAGTTACCGGAACTTTGTTAATGATTTCAAATACTTTTTCCAGGTGTGCAAGATAATCGCTCTTTGTCAATATTGCAGAATCCGAAAGAATAGCTACATCCTGCCCCTTATACATAGGTTTATCTTTCTGTGCAAATACATGGACAGAAAAAAATAAGAAGAGGATTAATGATATGGCATTCCGGATGGTTGAGTTAAAAGAATTTCTTGTAATCATCTAGCTTAAGCAGTATTGAATATATCTTTTATGAGGCATTTAGTTTTTCAAAAATAGGGATTAGAATTGACTTCTTTATGGCTAATATAATAGCGAATACATGCAGATGGCGAATGTCTAATTTACATTCAACAGGTTACATTTTAGCTGATGACAGTACTGTAGAAAGCTGTTATATTGAGCAGAGCTAAGAAAATATATAGCGCCTAACTTTTGCCAATACATTGAACAAAAAAAAGCGGCAAAATTATTTTTGCCGCCTTTTTCAATTTTATTAAGTAATTATTTTGCTAACGAAGCAGTTTGTGTTGTTTCGGCTGCTGGTGAGCTCATTTGCGTTTTCAGCGCAGCAAATCTGTCTAGATTAAGTTTTGGCGTGCTTCCCATTACCAGGATATGTTCTTGAGTTGCACCACTTAATTTTAAATCTGCACGCCCTTCAATTACAGTATATAAACTTTCTGTATTGGAGTTTATCTCTGCCACAGCATTTCCTTTTAAGAATAATTGCAGGTATTTTGTATCCAGTTTGCCTGTAGTTTTTACTACTGCATTTTCGGAAGCCTGCACTCTATAGATATTCTTTACATACACGGTAATCTTTGCTACATTCCCATCAACTGAAGTGATTTTTAGTGCATGTCCGTCCTGCATCACTTTAACGCTACCGGTGTTATCATCATTATAGCTTACACTTTCTTTTTGTCCTTGTATTAATGTAATTTCTACATTTCCACTAACAATAACCTTGCTGATATTTTTAGGTGCCGACATTTTGATTGGCTGTTTCTCGCCTGCCATTACATTTGTTGAAAAAATAGCAGAAGTTAAAATGATTGCTGCTAACACTGATTTTGTTAAAGTTTTGATGGAGGTTTTCATAATGCTGTTATTTATATTTTTGTATATTTTGTTGTTGTTTTGTAGATAAGACGTCGTTATATACAAAACGTTGCAGCAGAAAATCCTTAATTATACCAACACAGCTTAATTCTCGACGAACGGGTTTAAAAATCGGGCCAACGATGGTCTTTTTTTGAAGGGGTGTTATGATCACGATTAGCCACGGTTAAATAATTAAACTTTATTATAGGAAGGGGCGAATAAATAAATTTAAAACAAAACGGGAGCTTTCTGATCGAAAGCTCCCGTTTTGTTAGATGATAAGTCTGTTATCGATGCATCTACATCAATTCCGATCTAATTGTTAAATTAATGGATCAGTATCCTGATTGCGAGGATTTTGATCAGGAAAACTATTCCGATCAAAATGGTGATGACGATAAAAGTTTGCACGGTCTATCTCTACAATTTCATCTTCCATTCGCAATGCCGCCGGGCTTCCGATGATGTAGCGAATCTCATTTTCCATTTGAGGAGTAACCTCACCAATAATATATCTTGGCATTGCCCTGAATTGATCTAGGTGAATATCCGGTAAAATAACCTCTTTTTTATCTTCACCTAAATTTGCAAGACCAATAGGTATCAGTACAGCTTTTTCATCCAAATCTTCCCCCATATCAACAAGCTCCACAATTACGTAGCGAATTGCATTTTGCTCGGGATCAAACAGGAGATCGCGCACCTTTCCAACTGAATTACCTGCTTCATTTCTTACTGGCCATCCTTTAATGTCGGCCTCGCCGTCTGTTAATTGATAATTACTTTTTGAGAGCTCTTCTAAATTGCTGTATACAATAGTTCCTGAATCCATAATTGCTTTTTTTAAAGGGGCCATTCGTAACCTGAGCCCATTTTTACAACAAGTTTATCAGAAGATGGTTTTTTAAATTGGGGAGGCAGATTACAAAAATAGGACATTAATTGAACATCATAAAGTGATTTTCTATTATTTAAGTGATTGTTATTCAAGATTTTGTGTTATTAATTCTAAGTGTGGAAGGCCACAAAATATTAATTAAAAAAAACAGATGCCTAATAGGAGTTTTACGTTTATTTTGTATAATTTTTAAAAACAAATCAGAAGATAATGAAGAATATAGCTGAATTTAAAAAGTCATTAGAAAAAGACAGTCCGGATAGCCATTTTTCTGTTCAGCTTCGGGCACTCTGGTACGATGCTAAAGGAGATTGGAATGCTGCCCATAACCAGGTTGACCATTTAAGCGATACTTCCTCTGCCCGCATTCATGCCTACCTATACCGTAAAGAAGGCGATTTATGGAATGCAGATTATTGGTACGCCAAAGCAGGAGAGAAAAGGCCGCAATTATCATTGGAGCAGGAATGGGAGGAATTGGTACAGCGTTTTTTCATTAGATAGTATAAACACTTTTCTTTAATCAAAAAGCTGCTAAATTGTATTTTTCTGGCTTGATTCCTAAAATATAGAGACTAGAATTTTATGGATAGTTTTTCTGAAACCAGAACGTTGTTTTTATAATATTCGAAAAACCATGTTCCATTCTTTTTTATAACGATGCCGTTAGCGTTTCCGTTGTTCGAAATATAGCAATCCTCAACTGAGGTTTTGAGTAAGGTCATTACAATTTTTGGTGTTGCATCGATCAGTTGGTAGCCATTACTTATTGCTTGCGCATATAATAGCGCTTCTTGTTTTTCTGTTTTGGTAGCCAAAGGCTGATCAGCAGGTACAGGTATTGTTTTGGTCTCCGTGTTCGTATTGGATGGTACTGCGCTGGTGGTCGGGGTGGGGCTACCTGCTACATACTTCAAATCGTTAAAAGATGTAAAAGCGTCTCTTAAGGCATCATTATAAGAAGTTGCATATTCTTTTTCCCTGCTTTTACCTTCCTTGCTCTTTAGCACTACAGCGCCTTTACAATCTTTAAGTAACAGGCTGACATTGGTCACAAACATGCTGTTTTTTTCCTGCAGGTCTACTACCAGTGCTTTACATCTGTCAGCTGCAATTTCTTCGGGTATTTCAGTATTGTCAAAATATACCCTAAAACCTTTATCTTCAAAAAAAGCTTTCGTAAGGGTATTTAAGCCATATTGGTTAATCTGTTTGAGAAAACTGAATTTCTCTGGTACAATAATATATTTGTAATTCGCGGCGTTAGGCTGTGCATGAACAGAAAAAGAGATTGCTAAAAGGATAATAAAAAGATATCTTTTCATAACGATTAAAGGAGTTGTAAGATTCCGCCTCAATTTATAGATTAACACGGAGAAAATCAAATTTATCGTTCCGTAACACCATCGTATTTTCAATCCGCTAACTGATCAGATCTCACAGGCAAAAGAACAAAGTTTATCGTTAGCCATTGCATTAATCGATTCAATTGTTTATTATTATGGCGTTTAACGATCATCATCTAATGATAACATTGCTTTTTTGCGTGTTACAAAACCAAATATTCCAATAAAAATGGAGGAGCGCCAACTCACTAAATTAGCAGACTGGTTTAAAAAACTGGGTTCCTATTAAAATAGCAGGACATAGTATTTGTAGATGAGATTTTTTGCTAAAAATCTTACTTTATTCTAAAATTTAAACCAATTATAAACTAAATCTGAGCTTATGCTTAACATTCAAACCTCAAAACTATTCTGGGCAAGTTGCCTTGCCTTACTCGTCACCTCCCTTTCTTTCGGTATCCGCGCCGGAATCATGAACCAACTGGGAGTCGATTTTCAATTAAGTACTGCCCAATTGGGCACCATTACGGCTGCTGCCTTTTGGGGTTTCCCACTCGCCATTGTGGTCGGAGGATTTGTAGTTGATATGATCGGCATGAAACGTTTGCTGGTCATGGCCTTTATCTTTCACCTGGCCGGGATTATCCTTACCATTTTTGCGCAGGGTTACTGGAGCCTGTTTTTATCCACGCTGCTTGTTGGTATTGCCAATGGTACTGTAGAGGCTGCCTGTAATCCATTGGTTGCCTCTTTATACCCGGAGAATAAAACAACTAAGTTAAATCATTTCCACTTATGGTTTCCTGGAGGCATTGTAATCGGTACATTGCTGGTTACCCTGTTTGTTCATCTCGGGTTAGGCTGGAAGGTGCAGGTGGCAATGATGATTATCCCTACCTTAATTTACGGATACTTGTTTTCAAAACTGGATTTTCCTGTTACCGAAAGGGTATCATCTGGTTATTCCAGTTCAGATATGTATAAAGCAGTACTTTCTCCCTTGTTTATTTTTATGTTTATCTGCATGTTCGGTACGGCCATTACGGAGTTATTTACAGGGCAATGGATAGGCTTACTGCTTAAAAATGTGACAGACAATGCCATTTTATTACTTACGCTTACAACGGGTATCATGGTAATTGGACGAGGTTTTGCCGAGCCTGTGGTACACCGTCTTGCTCCTCAGGGTGTACTGCTTTTATCTGCCATATTTGCTGCGGCCGGACTTTATATGCTGAGCACTTTTACAGGAAATTCAGTTTTTTTCGCCGCAATTGTTTTCGGTATCGGCGTGTGTTATTTCTGGCCAACTATGATCGGTTTTGTGGCTGAAAATGTTCCTAAATCGGGCGCACTTGGCTTAAACCTAATGGGCGGTGCCGGGATGTTTGCGGTTTCTGTTTATACGATGTTTATGGGTAGTTTTTATGATAGCCTGATTGTTAAACATCTACCAGCTGGTGCCTCGTTTGATGCTTATTTAAAAGCGCCTGAAAATTCTGAATATGCGCTGGCGCTGGCGAATGCCAAAAATCTGGCGGGTCCTGAAATTCTGCGGGCTACATTAATTATCCCCATCATATTAATTGTAGCTTTTGGCGGATTGGTGATATACCTGCGTTCGCGAAAAAAGACCAATGCTGTGGTAGCATAATTAAAAATATTTTAGGATCGTCCTTTCTAAACACAGTATAAAAATAATTGCTACAAGTTGATGATGTTAAGTTTATCATAACTTGTAGCAATTTGTGTTTATTTATAGCTGGCCGTATAATAAATTACAATAGCGAACTGCCGGGCGGACATTCATATGGGGCTTTTTCTGCTTCAAAAATCCTGGTATTTTCACTGCCTTCTGTAGTGATTTTGTCACCCAATATTCTGATCCAGTTGCCTTCGCGTAAGCCTATTACTTTGACGTTATTCTGTGTAAGAAATTCCATAATCCTGGTTTCCCTGGTTTCTCCGTTATGTTTTAATTCCGGATTTGGGTCCAGATAGTGAGGATTAAGGTTAAAAGGAACCAAACCCATACAATCAAAAGAAGAAGGATAAACAATAGGCATGTCATTGGTGGTTTTCATATTTAGTCCGCCGATGTTGCTTCCTGCACTACAGCCCAAATAAGGTTTGCCCTTTCTGATATTGTCACTCAGATGCGCCATTATACCCAGATCATGAAGTGTTTTTACCAGCAAAAAGGTATTTCCCCCACCTGTAAAATATCCATTGGCTTCATTGATTGCGCTAACGGGATTATCAAATTCATGCAGGCCTTTAACGCCAATATTAAGTTGAGCGAAAAAATCTCGTGCTTTAATCGTATATTCTTCATGCGAAATACCTCCTGGCCTTGCAAAAGGGATAAAAATAATTTCATTTATTCCGGCAAAGAGTGTAATTAACTCATCTTTTAGGTATTCGAGGTAATTGCCGCCGAAGAGTGTGGAGGTAGAGGCGAGGATGACATTCATGTTATTTGCTTTATAGGCAATTATAGGCTTTTTCGCTGAAATAAAGTAGTTGGGGCGGTTTAGGATACCATTTTTCATTAAATATGATCGATTTAATGTTGCTCACCATGCTTGATTAAAGATAAATCAGCAATAAATCGGTCAGCATGTTTTGCTTGATCGCGTAGATTCTGGTAAGAAATAGAACAAACTAATGTTGTGGATTTGTTACTGTATTTGGAGAAAAATATTTTCTTCTATCATTCATCCACTCTTTCATTTTCGGAAAAATAAACAGGAGTGCAAAAGCCATTATGGACAACACTAATTGCAATATCAGGTTTATTTTGGTTACCTGGCTGGCATCTACAGCTGAAAACACAATAAATAAACGATGGATGCCTCTTAAAATAATAAGTACTAAAAGATATTTGCTCCATTCAAACCGCCTTTTAATAAGGATAAAGAGCACATAGCGCATGATGAGGATTAAGATAAGTACTACAAATTCTTGCGTACTCTCATAATCATAGAAAAACAAGTTTACTATCCCAATTAAAAATGTAATTAAGATAAGTTTGGAGGATAAGGAATACTTATTCTTCATTAATTTGAACTTTACTAACTTAAAAAGGTTTGATGCGACTAACTATGCAAATGTCTTGATAATTTTTTAAATAAAGTACTTTTGAAGGTTAAAGAATTCTTCAGCTATTGATATAAATCAACTTATGGAAATCGCAAAAAACCAAGCGGATTGCTGTTTGGCAATCCGCTTGGTTTTTTAATTATGAATATGCTATTAAGCTTCCATTACACGGTCTTTAACCTTTATTGCAGGGTTACCCTTGTAAATGCTATAGGGCATTAAGTTTTTCGTTGCAACACTTCCCATCGTTAAAATCGCATGGCTACGGAAGGTTACACCAGGGCCAACTTTGGCGCTGGCACCAAGCCAGGCACCGTCTTCAAGCACAATGGGGCCAGTTATTAAGTCAAAATCGGTACTGGTATAATTGTGATTTCCTGTGATGAGCACGGCTTGTTGTGAAATGCAGCAGTTTTTACCGATTTTGATCTGATCCAGGTTATCTATATAACAATCTGCCAGCCAGCTATAATCACCAATTTCCAGTTTCCATGGATATTTAATATAAATACCAGGTTTTATGCGGACCTCTTGCCCTATTTTTGCTCCGAATAACCGTAATATAAGTACGAGTATTGGACTGATTGGCATTAGCCCACTTTTAAAGAAAAAAATGTTGGTAAAATACCACAAGAATTGCTTCAGTTTGCTGGCGCCAATTTTAAAATTGCCCGTATTAAAGTTTTTATGAAGTTGTGTTTTTAACAAAATATTTTTTTAGCGGTGCAGCTTATGGCTGAACTGTTTTTGATTTATTGTTCCTTTTAATCCAAAAATAAAGCATGGTAAATACACATATATACACAATGATATTAAAAATTTCGTGATGGTAGGTGAAATTGTTCCGCTGCGATTTAAAAACTGCCAATAAAATACCTAATCCTGCAATGCGTAATATATTGAGTATGTAAATGGTTAAGATGCCGATAAACAGCATTTTAAGGGTTGATTTCCATGAAGTTGGAAATGCGAGTACAAATGCAGCTAAAAAACTCATTACACCAAGTCCTAGACAAGAATAGTTAATTCGGAGGTAAGGTCCGGCAACCACCATTACATCCATTTCGTTATAGATGGCATAAAAGCCAAACGCTTTAATAATCCATACGGCGGGTACGATTAATGCTGTTTTTAAACCCTGGATATAGTTAAAGTGGTCGGCAATATAGGCATTGTAGAATTTTGAACCAGGTGTCATTACACTATGCATGAACAAATTGCCCTGGCTAAACAGGATGTACAATATAAAGAGTATAACCAAAAATTTAATGGCCTTTTTATTCGCTTCTTTTTTGGCTTGTCCTTGGATCATATCTAATCGGCATTTACAAGTGTAATTTCTGCTTTTTTATTGCTTTGATTTTTCTATCTACTGTTTTCCTGAACCAGAAACCCTGAAGATAATGAAATTTAATCCCGGTGCGGCCTTCAAATATACCGAGTTTAAAAAACATCCGGTAGCCAAAGTAAAGATAAGGACGGAATCCGAGTGGAAGTTTCCACCACAATTGTTTTAACCAGGCCCGCTTTTCATCAGGACTTCCCCATACATCAGGCTTTAAACTTTGCATACGCAGCTTTAACATCCTTTCGACCTCCTCTTGCGCTACCAGATTACTATAACGTTCATGTTTGGCTTTCCAAAAGGAAATATCGTTTTCTTTTAGGTTTTCTTCCAAAATCCAGCCTTTTTTCCAGATTTCGGTTTTTCCCGGAACAATAAACCTGTGGTCCATATTCTCGTTAAGATCAGAGAAACCAATTCCCGTTCTGAACATCTTTAAAAGATAAAAAGGATAATAAGTGCCAAATCTGATCCATTTCCCCTGGAAAAAGTTTTTCCGGTTAAAATAAATACCATTGATATCACGATGTTCATTATCATTAAAATTAGCGAGCATTTCAAAAAGTTCAGGGGTAACCATCTGATCCGCATCAAGGCCAATTGTCCAGGGTGTTTCTATTTTAAAGTTTTTTAAGGCGAAATCCCACTGTTTCGGGTGGTTTATAAAATGATTTTGTTTTACTTCTGCCCCATAACTTTCTGCAATTTTCAAGGTTTCATCAGTACTTCCGCTATCCAGAATGAATATTTGTGCATTTAATGCTTTAATAGAAGCTAACAATCTGGGCAGGTGAATCTGCTCATTAAAAGTTAAAATGACAAAGCTAAAATTTGGGTTCATTTTAGGTTAAAGGAAATGGAGTAAAAAGAACATTTTTATAGTATTCCACGTATTGTTCAGCCAGGGCACCATCGTTAAAATCAGTATTCACTAATATAGCTGCATTGATTCTGATTTCTTTTCTTTTTTCAATATCATGATATGCCGAAAGGATTCCCGTTTTAATTTCTTCAATATTTAGTCCGGTAATCCATCCCAGGTTTTTATCAGCAACATAATCAGCCAAACCAATAAATTTACTGATCAGTACAGGCGTACCTACGCTTAAACTTTCTACTACAACATTGGCAAAGTTTTCATTATAAGAGGTGAGGGCTGTTAAATCATGTTTGGCCAATAAATTAAATTTATCCTCATTACTTACCTGTCCAATCCAGGTAATCTGTTCATGAATTCCTAATTCCTTTGCTTTACGCTTTAAACTTTGTACATATTCTGATTTTCCTGTACCTGCAATGGTTAATAGCCAGGGTATATTTACGATTGCCAAAGCCTCAAAAAGTAATTCGAGTCCTTTTTTCTCTTCAATGCGGGAGAGGAAGAGCAGATGAAATGTATCGTTAATAAGTTTATGAATATTGGAAACGGGAAATTGAAAACTGACCAGATTAGGAATAACAGTAATGCTTTTTGGTGTAATTATTTTAAGGATATCTTTCTTTTCCTGTTCGCTGGTGGCGTGGATGTGGCAATATTTTAACAACTGTTTGCCGAGTAGGGCATGAATGATTTTTTTTGATAAGGAATTGCGATTACCGAGCGTGTAGGAGGTAAGCATGCCGCGGGGGGAAAGTACTACAGGAACGCGATACCACTTTGCAACGAAGCAACTCAATACCGAAACTAAATTCCACCAGGCATGGATGTGTATAAGGAGTTTAGCGTTTGGCGTTTGGCGTTTGGACATTTCGTTATTGCTGTCATCCTGATGGTTACGAAGGATCCTTTTCCTGAGCCCGAATAACAACCCAAGCGAGAAATGGCTGTGATCTTTTGTTTGGCGCTTAAAATAAGTAACGCTTACACCATTGATCAAAATGGGAGCGCCAATTTTTACATCTAACTCCTTTGTCCCGTTAGCTGTAGTAGTTAATACCTGCAAATCATCGGTCCCTAACCCTTTATCGCTAACCCCTAAACTAACCAATGCCTCACACAATTTTCCAACACTTTGTATTGGCCCACCATAAATGTAGGCTGGCTTATAAGAAGCTGTAATATGAATTACTTTCAATTTTTCGTCTAAAATGCTATTCAAATAACCCTAACCGTTAAACCAATTCAAATAGCTAATCAAACACCGGCTTTAATACTTTTATTGTCCTCAGCAAAGCAAACAGAAACCACATGATCACATAACCCCAAAAAATGTTATTGAACATAAATTCGAAATTATTGCCCCGCCAAAGTCCCTGGAAAATACTATTGAACATGATTACACAGCCCAGTTCGTAACCACCAAATATTTCTTCAGCTTTATCTGATAAATGTTGTACCAACATGCCATAAAGGAACATAAAAAAGAAAACGCCAGGGATACCGAAACTTAAATAGGCATCTACAACAGGTCGTGTTTTTGCGGAGACAGATGACATTTGATGCGCCACACCAGCATCGTAAACCCTTTGCATAGAAACAGTTTCCATATTGGGCTTTCCGGTCCAGAAAATTCTAGGAATCAATCCTTCCAAAGAACTTTCTATTATTTCCCAGTCGTAATATGGGCGGTGGCTGGGCACATAATCTACAAATTGTGTAAACATTTCTATTTCACTTAACCTTCTGGTTAAGAAACTCCAATTCGTTTCTTCAATTTGTTCCTTATTTTTCGAATTCAGGTTTTCAAATGCTTGATCTTGTGCTTCCTCTGCGCTTACCTCACCGCTCCAACTCTGCCGAACGGTATTGTTGTAGGTGGGTAAAAAATAAAGTAATGCATAAGCGGCCGGGATAGCTAAATAAAGGATGAGTTTTTTATAATAGGGAAAAAATACACACGCAATTACAATCATGTTGATGATAATAGGTTCTTTATAACCTGACAGGGAGGCATGTAAAAAGTTAATGATAAAAATGCTGGCACCAATGCCCAGGTATTTCATGTTTTTGGTATTAACCCCCTTAACAAATAGCACTGCTGCGCATGAGATACCAACTATAGTAAGCGGAATGGCAATTTGGTTAAGGCTAGGGAAACGTTGTGTTAATGACCCAATACCAAATACAATGATACTAAGCCAGATGAGGAAATCATCACTTTCAAAAGTTTTCGCGCTTTTAAGCCTAATGCTGTTTTTTTGAACCAACAGCATACCCGTAACCAATGCGGCATGTGCGAGCAAACTCATCCGCTGACAGCTGGCTATCAAGATGGTTTGTTCATTTTCTTTAAATTGGGCGCCGTAATTAATTTCTGTCAAATACCGGTACCCCAAGTGATCCATAAAATAAAATATAGAAGTAACACACATAAAACCGGCAAAAATTAGTTGCAGCAGAAATATGGGCCGCATAATTTGTTTATAGATCGGTAGATCGGTTTTAATAATCGCTGCCGGAGATAATATCGTGGTATAAAAAATAAAAAGAGAACCAAACCAGGCCACAAAATACGAGATGATCGGGCTATTGATCAACATATAAGAGATCAAAACCGGAAAATATAACGTTAATATCAGTTTAGTAGGATTATTATTTTGCATGTTCATTTTGGATGGCATCAACAATCTGGTCCACTTGTTTTTTGAAGGACCAATCTTTAATTATTTCCTGTGAAGCCAATCCCATTTGGGCTAATTTAGTTTTATTTTCAGTTAGTACTTTAAGTTTTTGTTTCAGATCAGTTAAATCACCTGATTTAAATACTTGTCCATTAACTCCCGGGTTGACAAGATCAGCCGCGCAGCCAACCTTATCCGAAAACAATACTGCCTTTCCGGCAGCCATAGCTTCGTTTACGGCCAATCCCCAGGTTTCTCCAGGGCCTTGTGAAGGCAGACAGCATAAATCGCAGGCTTGATACACCATAGGCATTTGACTTTGATTCTGAAAATCCATAAAATGGATTCTTTTTTTTACACTATCCTCCCAACTCATAGCCCTCAACTCCGAACTTCTATCGCCGTCATCCTGTTTTTTAGTTAGATGATCATCATGAGCGTAGTCGAAAGACCTACCACCTGCTAACCCCTCAACTTTTCCCTTTAATATCCCTTCCAAAACCCCGTTTCCAACCAAAAGTAAATGGGTGTGTTCTAAATTAAGATCTATAAAAGCATTCAGCAAAAGTTCAGGATTTTTTTTAGGTGCTAATTTGCCGGCGAAAAGTATTAAAATTTCATCGCTTTGGATATGAAGTTTTGTCCTAAGCGCTTCTGCTGCTACGATATTTTCTTTTGCAAATCTATCGTTATCAACGGCATGTGGTGCAAAAATCAATTGATTTTCTTTTAGACCAAAATGTTTAAAATAGGCTTTGTTGGCTGTACCAACGTAAAAAGCTTTATCAACGTGATTGTAAATCCATTTAAGAAAATATTTCCTCAATAAACGCTTAAACCTTCTTTGTTGATCAATCAAAGTAGAATCTCCTCTAAAGTAAACGGGGATTTTACCTTTGAAAAAACGTAAGATCTTTAAGTGGCTTTTCCACGCCCATCCATAAATTAAAATAGCCTCTGGTTTAAAATCCTGCACCACTTCACAAATCTCAGGGTTGACGATGCCATTGAAATGATGGGTGCCGGGACTTTTTGAAATATTTTCCAAAAACTGATAATCATAACCCGCTAACAAAGGGATATCCCATTCAATTTGCTGACCAAAGCCATGATCATATTGTGATACTGATTGTTCGCCCAAAGTATAAAATACCCGCAGCTGTATTTTTTGAGCGAGCAGTTTAAATACTGGCGCATAATATTGTATGGGGTGCGTGGTAATGATCGCTAGTTTGCTCACTATCGCTTTTGTTGATAAAGATTGATAACCTGTTCGAAAACTGCTGTTTGTTTTGCTGTTAAATAAGAGGCAGTAAAAGGTTTAAAGGCTTCCCAGTTTGTTAATGGCTGCTTCGAAACAGTAACGTCTTCAATGTAAGACCTGAAAGTTTGATAGACAGCCTCCGATCCTTGAGTGATACCAATTACCTGACCAGCCCGACAGTCAGAAAGAATTTTATAGGCGTTGCTCTCCTGATGGAAGATCCCTAGAAGGGGTTTCTTTGCCAATATATATGGATAGAGCTTAGATGCGGTGTAAGAAGCCTGCTCGGATCCGATAATTATTAAACCGTGGGCATGCTGGAGGTGTTTAATACTGTCATAAAAACCGATTCTATCCGTATGCTCTTGGATATAATTAGCTAAACCCATTTGGGTGGCCAAAGGCATAATGGTTTTTACACCTTTTCCTTTAGGAGCATAACTGGTACCAATAAAATGCATTCTAAACTGGTTAAATAATATCGGTTCATGTTTTAGTCCTTGTGCGAAGGCCTTAAAAAGAAGATTTAAACTTAAACTCATGTCATTGCCACCTCTGCCTATATATACCAAGTGTTTAAATCCATCGTCTTTGTTGTATACAATAGTCAAATCATCTTCTTTGGATTTGGCAATGTCGAAATCTGCCTCATAGGCGCCGAACATAATAATTGATGCTGGCTTTTCCTTCAACACCGGATACCTTTCGTGTAGGGTATCTATATAGGCTTCAGAAACGCTGATTAGTCCATCTGCATCTTTTAATGCTTTTGGTTCCAGGTATTTGTTGAGGCGATAAGAAAACCAATATTTTTTTGGGCGCTCTGCCTTTGGTTTGGACTGATAATATTCGGAATGCCAGGGATCTTGTATATCAACGATGTAAGGAATATTAAATCTACGTTTCCAATAAGGACCTAATATACAAACAGGAAACTGAGTAGTTGAGAAATAAATCAGGTCAAAATTTTTGTGTTTTAATAATTGATTCCCCTTTTTCCGGATGGACCATAAAGACCGTAAGGCAATACTACCCAAACCAAATTTGCTAGTCCATTTTTTAGGTAAAGCCTTAACTTTATGTATAGGTACGTCATTCGGTATACACGCTAAAAGCAAAGGATCCTTAACCATGTCTACATAGTTTTCATGTACCATTATTACTTCCGCTTCCCAGCCAGAGGCCTTAAAATAAGGCAGGCTCATTCTAATGCGTTGCATATCTGCAGCATTAACAGGAGGGAAGTAGGGAGAAATAATTAAAAGTCTTTTATTTGCCAATAGTATCTACAATTTTTTTTAGAAATTTCTTCCCTTCGTGCTCCCAGTTTAACTCATTCTGGGCATACTTTAGAGCTTTGGCCTGATGTTCCTCCAATAATTCTGAATTTGATAAATAATTTTGAATGATATTGGTTAACTGGTTAATCTTTGTCTTTTTATATATAAAGCCCATATCTGGATAGCTTTCTAAGAGCCATTTTTGCGCAGAAGTATCAGATGCAATTATAGCTTGACCCGCTTGTATGCAGGTAAATATCTTGTTTGTTAAGCAGATATCCCGATTTAAGGGAAATCCAGTTTCTGTAGCCAAACCAATATCAAATTGAGAAGCAAATTTTATGATTTCATTTGACGGAATAGGGGCATAGTAATAAATGTTTTCGGAACGAAAAGCGCTTTGTTCTGACAGTTTCTTGAAATACTCCTTGATTGATGGCATGCTAAAACCAAGCAAGTGCAGCTCAACATTTTCCTGATAGGCTAAGGAACTAATTACTTCTTCTAAACCTCTGTTTTTTCCAATGTTTTGAGAGAACCAGAATAACTTGAGATTTTTTTTCGTCATTTTTAAGCGTTCTCTTTCAGATGGAAAAACATTCAAAATCGTTTCTGGATGAATTGCCGGGTATAATTTCTTATAATTTTCACTGATTAAGGGGCTAGCGGTAGTTAGATAATCTACCTTTGGCAGATATTTGTCCTCAATAACTTTTTTAAGCTTAAATTCTCGTGAATTTTGATCGTTAGTAACTTCTTGCCTATGGAAATCTTCTGCATCAAAACCGCATTTAGCATGATTGCTTTTAGCAGCTATTATGGCTGCAGGTAGTGCACCCAGATTATGTGCTATATATAAATCTGCCTTTAAACCCTTAACCTTACGCATAAGATTTAGGCTGCCTCTCGCAATGCTTAATTCGGGTAGGCCAAAACGATAGCCAAATTTCGATACGAATATATTCGCTAATTTATGCCTTATTCTACTTGGCCAATATATCCATTTTTCATTCTTTGGATCGCCTGCAACGCGGATTGACTTCCATTTTTTTTGGGGTAGTAATTGCTTATCTAAATCAGTCCCCCAATCGTTCCAATATAAATAGACAACCGTAACGTCGTAACCTGCTTCAAACAAACTATCTGCTTCTTTCACCAAACGAGGGTTAAGTGACGGTTGACCAGAGGTAACCAATACTATTTTTTGCGTTAGGCCCACCTAGTTGAAGACCTTAAATGAAAATCCTTTTGTAAAAAAAGCAAATCTGATTGAAATAATGCCTTATCATAAGGTCTTCTCATCAACGAGCAAATGTCGTAGATCAAGAAATTGTTTTTTTCCATAAATGCGATCACTTCGGCAGCCAATGGTGCACCGTTGTAGATATGTAGAAATGAAACTTCTAATAGAACAGCATTTGCTGATTGAAGCGTTTTTGTAGCGCCTTTAAGTATCTCCAGCTCAAAACCTTGGGTATCTATCTTGATAAAATCTGGCTTACAAAAAGCAGTAGCTGATAAAATATCATCAAGCAATTGCAGTTGCATTTCTTCGATCGACGCTCCCGTTTCGTTATCTTCCTTATAAACCGAACTGGCCGTATTATAAATATTGAATTCAACTGTTTTATTTTCGGCCCCTAACAACGCAATTTTGACTTCAGAATCGGGAAGCAGTTTTTTCTTTTGCAGTAATATCTCTTGTTTTTGCGGTTGACCTTCAATCATCATGATTTTAGACTTGGGGAATGTTTGATTGAAATCTATTGCCCAATTTCCTTCATAAGCACCGATATCAAGTACATAATTAGGATAAAAACCCAATTTTTTGAGTGACTCCAAACTTTTCCTTTGTGAGGGTACGCCTAACTCATCTTTTAGCTTTTGAATAAATTTGGCAGGTATAAATCTGGATACGAGCTTTTTTAACATCTTATAGATTTAGATATTGTTTGGCAATAATTGATACATCGAATTTTTCAAAAGCAAATGCCCTGCAGGCAGTTCGATCAATAGTTGTAATTTCTTGTAGAGACTGAATCATGGCTTCTTTATTTTTAACAATGAAACCATTTTTGCCATTGGCAATTACTTCTGGTACCGAACCGCGTCTAAACCCAATTACTGGTGTTCCGCAGGCCATAGCTTCTACCATTACCATACCAAAGGGCTCATCCCACTCAATGGGAAATAGCAGGGCTTTTGCTTTGCCCAGGTAATGATTTTTTTGCTCATCGTTTAAAGCCCCTAAATAGATGATCTGCTCACCATCAAATTGGGGTTCTAATGTTTCTTTATAATATTGATAATTATCTGCTGTATCAGGAATATTTCCGCCAATCCATAGTTTATTATCGGTTGCTTTGGCAACCTGTATTGCGGTATGTAAACCTTTAATTTTATCTAATCTGCCCAAGAACATGAGTGGGGCATTGGCTTCAACGTTTTTCTGGAGCTTATATTTTGAGAAATCAATGGCATTGTAGACTGTTTCCCATCTTCCGGCCACATTGCCAGTACCTACACAATAGTTGCTGCAAGCCGTAAATATCAAATGCTGATTGGCCATAGCAGTTATATTTTTAATTCCTGCTTGTGCAACAGGTCTACCATAGGTCATTATTTTTTTAACAGAACCGTTTAATATTGGAATTAGATAGGCCAATCGGCCGAAGTTATGAATAAGGTCAAATTGTTTACGTTTTTGATATAAAAACTTCCAAACAAAGAGCAATTCCTTTGTTTTTTGCCATTTTGACCTTTGTAGATTATTTACACCAAAAGTATATACTTTCCCAGATATGACTGAATTTGGCCCAGCCAATAAAGTCACTTCATGCCCCAACTTAATATACTCTTCTGCAAACATGTATACCAATCTCTCATGGCCGCCGTAATTAGGTGGAGGCACTGCAATTCCAGGATCCATGATTAGAAGAATTTTCATGTATTTACTGAATCAAAAATATCAAGATATTTCCTTGCACAGATTTCTAATGTTAGGTTATGAAGAATGTATGATCTTGGTGCAAAATATTCGGCTTTAGTTTTTTTGATAAAGGCATCTAGCACAACTTCAAAAAGCGCCACATTTTCAAACTTTAGGCCACATTTGTCATTCCAATACGGAACAGCACTTACAGGGCCAAACATTACTTTATTGGGAAAATAAGAAGGATCTTGCCAAAAACCACCCCTGTCCCAAGCTAAAATTGGCGTATCGGTTGATAACATTTGTTGGTAGGCGAGACCTTGAGTTTCATGTTCACATAAAAATATTACGGCCTTACACCTTGATAGTTTATCTTTCAGTTCCTCATGATCGTAATAACCGTACCTAATCGTTTCGTAAGACAATCCTTTACCTGATAATTTTGTTTTTATAGGTTCAATTAAATTTTTTTCGAATTCATCATGTAACCATCTCACCTTATCGTAAATTAAAAAATCTGTACTCAATTTATTTGCCTTTATGCTGGGATTCCATTGTTCCGTATCAATTCCAACTGGCCAGGCTACTACCTTATTTTGACCATAGAAAGGATCAAATGCTTCTTTCATCCACTGCCCAGGTACAACTATTTTCTTTATGTTAGGATAAAGTTCCAGCAGATTCGGACAATCAACAGGGTGTGAAAAAATACCAGCGCCAAATATAATTGGATTCTTCCATTCGAATTTTTCTAAAACTTGAGGCTTACCAATTATACAGGCAATTTCTTTAGGGTGTTTTTTAATGTAGCTAAAATCATTGAATCTATATGGAATTCCTATTTTATCCAATCCTTTCATTAATTGGAGCGCTACCATCATAACGCCACCAGGTTGATGTTTACCTCTAAAAATCCTTCGTATAAACTTTCTGGGGTAGCGATCGTATTTAATCCATCTGTCAGGATCAGGTTCCTGGTAAAAAATATTTAACGGTTTAGCTTGTCGCATCATGTATTAACAAGTTTCCATTGGCAAAAGTATCTTGGGCCACAATTTCACTGAAATCTTTTAGATTGATTGGTTCCTCTGGATGTTTAATGAACTTTAGTGGTACTTTTCCATAATAAGAAGCCCACATAGAATAAGTACTCGGCGGGCCGATTATATAGTTGCAGCAACTTAAGGCATAAAGATCTGAGATTGAATTCGGTTCTGAAATCTGGAAAATATCAAAATTACTATAAAAACTTAAGTCTAACTTCTCGTTAGAGCATAATAAAAAAACTACCTTTTTAGCTAATTGATTTTTAATTGTTTCGATAGCTTTTAAGTACACTTTATTATCAAAGTAATAAATTCCATCCAAAAAGTTTTTATAATCACCACGCCTGATATGCACCCCAACAACTGTATCGAATTTTTTAAGTTTTTCGCTAAATTCGTGATCAACCTTTTGCTTATATATTTTTTTTGGCTCAAAAATTTGGATAATTTCTGAATGATATTTTGTTAGAAACAAATTATTTTTTTTGTGGCAGCCGGCTCCAAGAAAAACGATGCTATTTTTTTTATTGATTAAATTATCTCCCCAGTTTTCAGCTTTCCAATTCACTTTATCTACATGAATATTGAAGATTTTAAGAACGCCATCAGGGATAACCCGGATATACCTTAAAAGGACTTTCCTAAAATAAACATCAATTTTGCCTTTTCTGAACCAACCGAATTTTATATTTTCAAAACGATTCAAATTTTCAAACAAATAAAAATTATCTTCAAAGTAAAGTGTAACAAAGGTATTCTGATGTTCTAAACTGGAAGCTATAAATGGCGCATAAGACCATAGCTGGTTACAAAGTTGCCCGGGTTTATCATTAATTATAATCACTTACTCAGATATAAAGGTTAAATTTTTTGCACCGGCCACAAAACCTTCGATATTTATTTTTTCTACAAGCTTGTAATTAGTTTTTGCGCTTAGAATATTTGCCAATGCACTTTCTATTGAGATTTGAAATGGTGTGCCAACTTGTGGTCTAAACATTGTTTTTAATAACTTAATCAAGCCCTTATAACCATTAATACCTCTTCCATAGGCAATCATTTCTTCTACAGCTGATACTAGGATAGCTTCTAAAGTTCTTTTGTTGTTTACAAGATAAGCTCTTGTATTAAAATAAGAGTTAATGCTTTTTTTAATATTGCCCACACCTAAGATTTCTTTCTCTGCCAGAGCTGATAAAAGTATTGCCCTATTGAAATGTTCTGTAGGAGAGTAGCGGCCACTTATTTTGAATACAGGTTGATTATCTGGAAGATGAGATAAATGATTCAAAATAAGCAGCGCTTCGTTTAGCCCCTTATTTCTAAAATTATATTGCGGAGTGTGGATAATATTTAATTTATGAAATGAATTTAATTTTATTCTGTCCGTATCAATTACATCAACAGAATTATCGATTAAATAAATATCCTCAAAACCAACTCGTTTTAGATTGTTTATGGTATCAATTGTTTGTTGATAACGCTCTTCTATATTGAAGAAAGAATAAGCTTCTGGAATTATTGTGCTGGTAATCAGCGCGATCATTTAATTGTTGATTTAATGTTCTGGAGATGTCTGGCTAATTTCCAGCTGATGTTGTTCGCAATATAATTAGAAATTCTACCGCCTATGTATTGTTTGTTGTGTTTATACTTTTGATCTAAGTATTTAGCCCTTTCGATACATTGGCTACTTAATGTATTGTATTTTGGGTAACACTGTATGCCGAGTTTATAATAAGATGCGGCAAATGTTTTTGCATAAAAATCTTTTCCTTTATACTTTTTAAAATGTTCCTCCTTTAAGTTCAATGTTTTGTAGGCACTTTGGAAAGCTTTAAAATTATTTTGAGCAGAAAGGCTTTTATTTGATTTGTATTTTCTATAATAGGCATTAGTATGCTGAACAAATACAACCTCTTCAGATGCTAAAACAACCCGACAAAAATATTCCCCATCATCATCAAGGCTTAGGCTTTCGTTCCAATAGCCTGCTTTATCTAATAAGCCTCTGTGCATAAGCCAGGCGTGAATGGGTACAATGCCTCCATTACCCTTTCTACCATATAAATTCAGTAAAAAATCAGCTGGTTCTTTGGTGCTTTTAAACAAATCCACATCAGTCTTAGATGGTGAGCAGGTGAGTGGATCTGAATCTTCAAAAAAATGTATAGAATTGGACAAAGAAATTTTTCCTGTAAATGCAGAAATCTCTTTCATTTGTAACTCGATTTTGTTGGGACTTAATAGGTCATCGGCATCTAAAAATTGAAAGAAATTGCCTTTTGCCTTTTTTATACCTAGGTTTCTGGCCGCTGCTGCACCTTTGTTTTTTTGCGAAATGATGATTAGACCGTTCTCTGAAAATTGATTGGCTATAGTTAAAGAACGATCAGTTGATCCATCATCTACTAAAATAATTTCCTTGTTCTTCCAGGTCTGATTAATTGCAGATTTAATGGTTTCTGCTAAATTTTTTTCAGCGTTATAGGTTGGAATAATAATCGAAACCAAATCTTGATGCATTATAAACTAATCTTGATTTTCTTTGAGCATTTAATTGATGGTTTTTCAATCAGAAGATAAAAAACATAGGCAATTGCAATTGAAAATAGCACCTGTATAAAAAGTGCAACTAATTGATCATGCATTAGCCATGGCAAAAATCTTTTGAAGATCCCACTTAGATAAAGCAATACCAATGGATGTATTAGATACAGCGAATAAGAAATATTTCCTAGAAAATTCAGCACTAAATATTTTTTGTTGTTTAAAATGATCACCGCAGATGAGGCAATAACGAATCCCAGGGTTAATAAATCAAAATGCACAAAGGTAAAAATTGCACAAATGCCATAGCACAAAATGTAAACATTCTTTTTTGATAGTTGATATTCAATCAGGCTGATGCCCATTGCAAATATCGACGCATAATTAGTTACCAGATAATAAGAATTCGGCAAGTCACTAAAACAACTCAAACTGAAAGCCAATATTAGAATTGCTTTAAACAGCCATTTATTGCTTATAAAATATACTATCCCAATTAAGATATAGAACTGAAACTCTATGCAGAGGGTCCAAAATACATGATTATAAAAAGGCCATTTTGTAAATGGGATTATATAAAACATATGAGCTATAAATTGTTCGAAGATAAATGGGATTACCTTACCTTTAAACGATGTAAAATGGCTAAATAACCAGAAGCTGGTTAATGTTAAAACAATTGTAGTAATATATAATGGGTCTATTCTAATACTTCTCTTAGCTAAAAAAGTGAAAAAATGCCTGACCGCATATTTATTTTTTATCAGAGAGTAGATTATTATATAACCACTAATAAAGAAGAAAACATGTACGCCTAATTGTCCATATATCAGAATGTTCGCAATTTTAGGATGAGAACTTAGGGTAAAAGAGGCATGACAAAGTAATACGGCTAAAGCTGCCAGACCTCTTAAGATCTGCACTCCGGTAATTTCTTTTCTATTTTCCAAGTTCAATTAAAAATTTCTAACCAGCGGTTTTTTAATGTCAAATTCGTTGAAACAGTATTGTTGTTAAGCCATGGCTGTTGTAGGTATTTGACATATAAATCCTGATTTTGATCTATCTCTATAATTTTTTCAATAATAGGAGTGAAATCCAGGTTGTTAAATTGGAGACGCATTTTCAGATTTCTTCCAATTGATTTAACTTTTCTTGTAACTCTATGCCTCATATTGTTATGGAACTGGGGAAGAATATCCGTGAGTGTCATCTGGGCATTTTTTTCTAAAAATTTAATTAGAACTCCATCCGATACATTCACATCATCAGGCACATTTACAAAACTATCTGTATTAAAAATCTGACCAACGAAAGGATCACCACAGTAAATAGGCAAGCTATTACAAAGCATAGAATCATATAACTTTTCTGTCTGGTAGCCAGGATAAACATAGTTTTCGAATGCTATGGTAAACTTATATTCATTTAAAAACTGCCTTTTGCGCTCCCATATGTTTCCCGTATACTTTTCATCGATGGAAGACATATTATTCATCGATTTTCCAGGAGCATCAATCTTTTTGTATTTAGAAAGCAGCTTAAAAAAATGCGCTCTATAAGGAACAGGATTGGAATAAAAGAAGTTACAAAAGCGTTTCTTCTGGTTAATGATATAGTCGATGTCGTTGTCTGATAGATTCTTGATCAGGTTTTTGGGGTTGAGCCCATGCCACTGGATACGCTTATATTTATAATGGTTAATTTCTTCTTCTAAGGGTATTCCAAATGCCCATTCACAAATTGTGAGGTCTGGGATTATATTTTCGCAGAAGTAACCAATCCTGACGTAATCACCTTTTGGTGGAAAATCGTTACCATATGGTCCGAAAAGAATAAAATCTGGCTTACTACTTTCTATAAACTCAAAGGCACCTGTCAATTCATCAAAAATTTCGATGATTGCTGTATTAAAGCTTATTCCGTTCTGGCATTTGATGTAAATTTTCTTTTTGTTTTGCGCTGTCATCTGGCCTTATGCTTCAGCTTTAGGCTGATTAATTCCTTTAAAAAGTTGAAGTGCTTAGAGATCGAAAAATTTTTGAAATACCCCCATTTTATAAATTGCGATAAAATTGAACTTAACGGATATTTTAGAATGTTCATCCGAAAAAAGAAAACTTTTTTGTTTTTCCATTCAATATCTATTAATTTTTTTCTGTCTATATCGCCCAGAGGCAAAATATGCTTCCACTTTTCAGTGAGTCGGATAGAAGCTTCGGCCCAATCCTTACTTAGGCTTCCGGTAGAATAATGCTCTAAAAGCACATCATAGCTTACATAGATTTTGAATTTTTGCCCGATCTGAAAGCAGAGATCCAAGTCGTAACAATGAAATTTGCTTAGCTTTTCGTCAAACTGATGTTGTTTCAAAACATCTTTCCTGGTAAAGAGAAAAACACCATCTAACGTTTTAACTTCCTTATAATTTTCAGGTCCCTCTTTGAATCGGAGGTGCGCCGAAACATGATCTTTTTTATAGTATTGGATGAGGTTATAATAATCAGTATCATATAGGCCATTTGCCCATATGCTTGGCGTTAATGTCTTTACTGTTGAACCCGCAATACCAACAAGTCCGGCTTGAGGATTTTTTTCGAAGAAACTAATTAACTTTGACCCCCATTTATCATTTTTAAATACCACATCTTCATGTACGAAACATAAGAAAGGGAACTTCGCTTTCTCCGCGCCCATATTATAGGCTGTACTTAGTGAATAATTTGAAATGGAATTTTCAATTTTAATAATCTCATAGTCAGTACCCACAGTGGCTTTCAGGCTTTTTTCAAACAAAGAGAATTGAATGTCGTTGATAGAGCAGGTTACAAATGAGATCATGCTAAGAAAGCGTTTTAAGAATGGGTTTTTTAGCTAAATCGTATTTTTTAGTTAATCGTTCCTTTATTCTTAGAAAAGGCTTTTCCCAATAATTATAAGAGATAAAAGAAACGAAGTAGATGGTAGCTAGTTTGTAAAGGGGGACGTTTAAGAGGGAAATATTCTGAAAAATAAAAAATTGTTGCCAAATATAGATGCTGTAAGAGAGCAGCCCGATATGTATAAACAGCTTGCTATTTAGGAGCTTAAAAAAATAATTATTCTGGTATGTAGTGTAACTTAATATGATGTACATAATTGCACTAGCTATTATAGTATTTCCAAAAGGAAGCGCTATAATGCCAAATTTGCCATGTGCAGTGCAATAAGTGAAGAAAATTATCAGTGCAAATGCAATAATTTGGAGGGTGTAGTTGACTAGTCTTTTTTTATTTCTAAAAATCGCAGTGTTTTGAATATTAAATAACGCAGCTAATGCTCCCACCATGATCGGGTCAGATTTAGAAAAAAAACCATACAGGCCCGTGTTGAGATGAAATTTATAGTGTAATACACGTATAACGCACGAATATGCTATCAAAAATATAATTATTGCTTTTAGTCTTTTTTGAAATAAAATGAACAACAATGGCCAAAAAATATAGAATTGTTCTTCAATGGAAAGTGACCATAAATGGCCTAAATACCAATTCGGCGATGAATCAAAATTAGCAGTAAATGTTAGTGCATGAAGGAAATTGCTTGGATTAACCTCTAGATTAAGCTTTTGGTTGATAAGCAGAATAAAGAGAAAATAAATACAGCATACAGGCAAAATTCGAAGAGCCCTTTTTATAAAAAAAAGCTTAATGTTGATCGGATCTGCTTCCTGATATTCGCGTTGTAAAATTTTGGTAATCAGGTAACCACTTATCACAAAGAAAATAGTAACGCCCACGTCGCATTGCCTGGCAAAATCAAATAGAAAACCTGGAAATTGTGGTAGGAACCTAAAATGGCTAAAAACGACTAAAATGATTGAAATAGCTCTAAATCCATCCAGGGAAGCTATTCTATTCACGAATTAGGATAGTTAGGTTCAATATTAACGGCTACACATTTATTTGACCTATATAAAAGCCCTCATCACTAGGTAAGATAATTGGCTGCTCGTTTTTATACCTATGTAAAACATCATTAACGAGCATATCATCCAAATGTTCTTCATAAATGATTTCAAGAAAGTATAAATCGCTGCCATATCGGTTTTGCATATTATACCTTAACATTTTGTTTTTGATACCATAGTTAGGTTTATGCCTTTTCATTCCCCAAATTCCACCCATTATTTTAAAACAGTGTAACTCATGATCTCTGATGATGTGAAGATTCTTATCAGATTCTATCCATAAATCGACCATCTTTTTCTCTCTTAACGAAGCTAGAGAATCAATATCTCTGATTATAACATGAGACACATTTTCGTCATCTAATGGCAAAAATCGCCAGTACATATACCTGAAATCTATTCCACTTCTTTCCATGGTTATAACCTCACAATGATAACCTTTAAGCGTATTTATTACCCTAGCGGGTAAATCAGATGCTACATATATTCTTACAGTCCAATCTGGAAATATTTCATTATAACCTTCTATGCACAATGCCAGGTTGTCAAAATACCTTCTATCATGGCCGTATAAAGAAAAGGAGATAATTTTTTTATCAACACCAGGTGATACAGAAGCCTTAATTTCAGAAAATAAAGACTTGCGGATTAGAAAATTAGATGCTTTCCAATATACATAATTCAATAACTTTCTAATACTATTTTTGAGATTGACCACGTTAAATTATAAATATGCCTGGATTTTGATTGTTGATTTCATCAATCTTTAAATAAAAATAGGAGTATGCTTCAGTGATATCTTCTTTGTATGTTGTATTAGTAGGGATTTTATTTTTAGAATATAAAATTTTGCCAATGTTGATTTTCAATCTCGACCATAGTGTAATTTCTGCGGCATCACCGGGGTAGTTATACATTAACCTGGCCCTTTCTCCTTGATGATGTACGAGTTTCGCATTTTTATTAGCCGATACAGACCCGGCATGTCCAACTGATAGTGCATTGTACCCCGTGAAATAGACGATTTTAGCTCTGAGAAAGCTCATTCTGAGTGCATATTCCCAATCCATCATCACAAAATCTGTATGATACAAGCCTATATAAGAAAGTGCCGATTTCCTAATCAGGATATGAACATCACTAAAGGTAAATGATGCTGTCCTTTTTTGCTTCCAACTTTCGAATTGTGAAAGTCTGCTCGATTTTGAAATTTGTTCCTGATTATTTAACGATGCATTCAATTCATTTGAGATCACCACATCAACCTCAGAATTCGCTAACATAAAATCAGCGCATTTCCGAATGGCTGAATAGTGAAAGACATCGTCATCAATTATTTTTTTTATTATCAATCCTCTTGCCATTAACATAGCCTTATTCCAGCCATGTGCCTGATTGCGATCTGGTTCACTAATAAACTGGTGGATTTTTCCTTCGTTAAAAAGTTGAAGGAGATAATCCTTCGAACCGTCATTACTATCCCCGTCAACAACTACAATTTCTTCTCCTGGATTAAGATTTTGAATAAGTATAGTTAAAGTGATTTTCAGAAAGTTTAGACGATTTCGTGTAGATATAATAAATGAAAGATTAATGTCTAATTTCCCCATGTTTTACGGATCGGTATAATCTTTAAAAGTGTTTTTTCCAGGCATCTCATTGCATTATCAATATTAAAAGTCTGCAAATGATATTCTCGTGCTTTGGGTTCCTCTATAGCCATAATCATTTTATGCGTTAGCGCTTCAACATCATCGGCTTTAAAGTATTCTGCATAATCACCCATAATTTCCCTATGGCCTTCAAGGTCACTTATAATAACAGGGCAACCTAAGTTAGCGGCTTCTAGTGGGGGCATATTAGATGGGCCCAAATAGGTTGGCATAACCAACGCAGCTGCATGTTTATACAAGGTATATAACTCTTCATTTGTTACAAAACCTAAAAAAATAACAGCATCCTGCAAGTTTAGTGCCTTAATATGCTTTTTTATATATGGAAGGTTACCCTTGTCGCTACCTGTTAGAACTAATTTAATACCATGTTCTTCAAAAGGGATTTTGCTAAAAGCATCAATCAAGAGTATGTGGTTTTTGTGTGCCCAAAATTGGGCAGGATAAAGGAAAAATTTTTGTCGAGATACTGATATTTTGCTTAAAAATTGTTCTTGAATTTCTATGTCTACTATTACATCTATTACTGAGCTTGGAAACATTGGCATAACCCCAATTTTATATTCATTCAGGTTGGTGTACCGCATCAATTCCTTTTTTCCACATTCAGTCTCTGTTAAGATATAGAGGGCCTTTTTTAGGGATTTTTCGTAAAATAGTTCTCTTGAATCAAATGAGTTAATAAATTCTGGAAACATAAATGTTGATCGATGACCAATATCCCAGTGAATAGTTATAAAGGGAAAATCGTAATCATTCCCTCCGGGAGTTATATTAAATAGAATGTGAATGTTATTTTCTTCTAACTTTTTTTTAACATTCTTATTTCTAATAAAAGAATGTTTCTCTTCGGTTTTTAGCAATAATGCATTAAAAATTTTAAGCTTCTTAAGCATTTCCAATAATAACTTTCTGGAAAAATCTCTAAACTTAGGTTTTTTAAAAGGGTGAAAGCTTAAGAATTTTTTCTTAAATGGATTTTCTTCTTTGTTCTTAAAGTCAATAAAAACAATTTCTATCTGAGCGTTGAATTCATAGCTGTCTATTGCATCAATCAGTTGAGTAGGATATGAAAAGCTTCCTCCACCATGTAAATCATAGTCTGCTATCGGGATCCCAACCGTTAATTTATACATTCAATTATCATATTTTGATCTTCGATACTTAAACCCAAACCACTAGGTAGATAAAATCCATTTCTGGCCAGTTTTTCAGCTATAGGATATCTCTCATCTTTAAATAACCCCATTTTCTGAAACACGGGTTGCTCATGCATACACCAAAAGAAAGGGCGGGTGCCAATTTTGCTTTTGGTTAAGTGAGTTACTATTTTTTCTTTTTCTTCCGAATTAGGTGCTACTAGGCCAAAAACCCAATAGATATTTTCGCTAAAATCAGTTTTTTCCATTGGTAGCTGGTAACCTTTATCTTTTAAAAAGGAAAGGCCTTTCTGATAAGTTATACCCATGGCTCTTTTTTTTTCAATAAAACTTTCTAACTGTTCCAATTGTGCCACACCTAATGCGGCTTGTAGGTTGGTCATCCGGTAGTTCCAACCTAATTCATAATGTACAAAACGAGGTCCGTTAGGTTCAAAGCAAAGATTGCGAAGCTTTTTGCACCTTTCGGCTAATTCTTTATCGTTGCATAGCAGCATCCCACCTTCGCCTGTAGTAATATGTTTATTCGGATAAAAACTAAAAATGCTGATGTCGCCAAAACTACCACACATTTTGCCTTTATAAGTTTGGCCATGCATTTCTGCAGCATCTTCGATTATTTTAAGCTGACATTTTTTAGCGAGTTCAATTACTGGATCCATATCTACTGGCAGTCCATAAATGTGTACCACCAAAATAGCTTTGGTTTTAGGTGTTATTTTAGCCTCTATCTGGCTAACATCCATATTCCAGGTTAGTGGATCACTATCTACCAATACGGGCAACGCACCGGCAGTAACCACCGATTGAGCTGGAGAGATAATCGTGAAAGCAGGCATAATGACCTCGTCTCCAGGGCCTATGTTTAAAGCTTTAATTGCAATGTCCAATGCGGCAGAACCATTACTCACGGCTATGCCATAATCACAACCGATGTAAGCACTAACTTGCTCTTCGAATTTACTAATAAATGGGCCTTCACTACTAATCCAGCCGGTTTCAATACATTCAGTCAAATATTTTAACTCATTGCCATTAAGTAGGGGCGTATTAACGGGAATTGGGTTCATTATAACTTTTTTAAAATATAGCACACTCCCCAGGTTTCAACAGAAGGTATAGTTTTGCTTAAGAACTCCTCGCTATGGATTACTTCAAATCCTGTAGCATAAGCTAATAATTCGATTTCTGGTCTGGAAAAATAGCGCATTGGGTGCGATTCATCAATATTGGTTATTTTACCATCCTTTAAGTCTTTTACTTCTATGCTGTAATTAACCTCTACTATATTCTGTTCGGTATTAATTATAGGATTTGCGTGCCTGGTAACATGAATGATTTCATTCTGAAGTGTTTTGGTTCGTTTTTCTGGTACCTGAAAATTTACTGCAGAACTATGCCAAACATCGAAAATAAATAGGCCTTTTTCATTTAAATGGCGGTGAACATTTTGGAACGTACTAATTAAGCTTTGATTATCTACAAGATAGCTGATCACATGGAAAAGTGATAGTGCTACATCAAAAGATTGGTTTATCTGAAAATCTGTAATATCTGCTACTTTAAAAGTAATATTTTCAGCTTTCGCTCTATTTGCAATTGCAACCATTTCTGCACTACGCTCCAGACCATACATATTATAGCCTTTATTAACCAACAAATTGGCATGTTTGCCAGTACCAGAGCCTAATTCAAGTATGCTAATATTATTAGGACAATATTGATTGATTAGTTGATGCAGGTAATCCACTTCCGCTTGATAATCTTTATCCTGATACAATAGATCATAATATTGACTATAAAGTTTAAAATTCTGGCTCATTGTTTTTTGGAAATAAGGTTTATTTTTTCAGGACTGTGATCAAATCTAACTTTATCCTCGTCGCCACAGTAGGGACCTTGTTTAATTTCAATAATTTCCGTATCCTCTAAAATTTCGAACCCGTGGCCACCTGCTGCTAATAAAATTACATCTCCTGTTTCCACAATTCTACTTTCTAGATAAGTACGCTCATCACTATAGAAATCTACTCTCACTTTTCCTGATTTAATATATAGGACCTCCTGTGTTAAGGTAACTTTGCGTTCAACTAAATTATGAACATGAGGTTCTATGATATATCCTTTTGCTCGGTTCATATAGCCTAACTGTTGAGAAAAATCGCCAGGAGTGAAAAAGGATATGCCTTCTTTTTTGTAGTTAGCCTTTATTATGATAGCCAATAATAACCCGTGATTTTCAATATTATCGATCATTTAGTGGTAATTTATAATCCCAATAATTTTCTTTTAACACCCAATCTTTTACGTGTCTATTATTATTGAAATGTAGCTGATGAAAATTGTAACCGTCTGCTTCTATTTGTGCTAGATTGTCGAATAATATCTTTATGTCTTTGGGTAACCGTTTTTTTTTGGATGGTGCAAGAAGTTTAATCCATCTATAAAATGGATGCAATCTATCTCTCAGTTTTTTCTTTATTGTCTTTACCTCTTTCCTCTTTTTTTGGATATTTTCTTGAGGATTGTTAGTTATTCTTAAACTTGTGAATGAATTGCATACGCCCTGATAAAAAGCTCTTCTTTTAAAATATTCAAAAGTTAATCTGTTCTTCGCTACGTAATGCTTTAACATTAAGCCAGGGATGTATTTTGTAGATATGCCATTTTTAATTGCCTTCGATGCAAGTCCCGTTTCACCGTCTCCTTGGAATTGCTGTAAATGATCAGGTATACAATCTGGATGAAAGCCTCCAAGATCAATTAAAGTACTTTTTCGGATACAGAAGTTAAGACCCCACATAAACATTGGACTGATATCTATTTCAATATTTCCAAAATCCAATAAACTTAACCACGAACAACATTTACCATACAATGTTTTGTCCCAGAAATATTCAAGCCATTTTGGTGGAGTTATTTCAAATTTAGGAAGACATGGACCTGTAGCGAGATGTATTGATGGATTGTTTGAAAAGGTATTCGCTAGATGTTTTAAATAGTTGGGATTTAAACCTACATCGTCATCCAAAAAACAAAGAATTTCGCCAGACGCTATTTCTGCGCCAAGGTGTCTACCCGTTAATAAGCCAGGCATATCATCAAATTTGTATATTAGATTTGGAATCCGTTTTACAAAATGAATTACCATATCTTTTGTATTGTCATTCGATCCGTTATCAATCACAATAACTTCTATATTATTATTTAATTGCTGGATAGCGATACTCTCCAGTGTTTCGGCTAATTGTAAAGCTCTATTACGAGTTGGTATTATTATCGAGATATTCAAAACATGCTCTAGTTAGCGTGTGTAATCTTAAAAGTTGTAGGTGCAGAAATAAAACCATCACTTTTATAGTAAGGGAATACTCTGTTTTTAGTAGGACTTTGTGTAATCTCAAATACTAATGCATCTTCTTGTCTATCAAAGGTAACTGTATTTTGTGGACCTACCCAAGGACTTACAGAGTAAAAGCCTGGAACTAATCCTGTAAGTTCAATACTTAGGTCAATTTTAATTACTCCTTTTTGGATGTCAATAAACGGAGAAGCTGATGGCATTGATTGAATAATCGTTTTGCCTTGGTCATCTTTTATATCAAAAGTAATGAATGCAGGGGTATAATTATGATCTGCGATTATTTGGACAGCTACATTTAACAAAAGATAAGGTTGTTCCCCTGTAATGTTTATAGCTGCAGATTCAAATCTTGGGAAGTAATTACTTTTCGGATTATCCCACCTTAGTATGTTAGCTTGATTAAATTGTTGATAAATTTTAACTGCATCCTCAACTTTCGAATAAGTTTTCTTCAGACCATTTTCAAGTACAATACCTTTCTTACAAAGCGATGAAATAGCATCCATATTATGGCTCACAAAAAGTACCGTCCGGCCTTCACCCTTGCTCACTTCACCCATTTTGCCCAAACATTTTTTCTGAAACTCGGCATCGCCAACAGCTAACACCTCATCAACAATCAATATTTCACTTTCCAAATGAGCGGCTACAGCGAAAGCCAGGCGGACATACATCCCGGAGCTGTATCGTTTTACCGGTGTATCCAAATATCTCTCTATCCCGGCAAAATCAACAATTTCATCCAGCTTGCGTTGGATTTCTTTTTTGCGCATGCCCAAAATGGCGCCATTTAAAAAGATGTTTTCACGGCCGCTCAATTCGGGATGGAAACCTGTACCTACCTCTAACAGACTGGCTATGCGGCCATGACCAGAAATTTTACCGGTTGTAGGGGCAGTAACCTTGCTGAGTATTTTAAGCAAAGTGCTTTTGCCAGCCCCATTTCTCCCAATAATTCCTACCGCATCACCTTGTTCGATTTCGAAATTAATGTCTTTCAGACTCCATACCACATCGCTTTCACTTTTGGTATTTTGATCATTGCTTTCACCAATACGTAAAAAAGGGTCATCCTTACCACGAATCCTCGCAAACCAGCGCTCCAGATCGCGACTGATTGTACCAGTACCAATCTGCCCCAGTTGATAGGCTTTACTCAGATTTTCTACTTTTATAGCAATATTTTTTGACAACGTTTAAAGATTAGGGTTTAGAGGTTAGGTTTGAGCGTTTAGTTTTTGAAAAACGATTAAGTAAGCTGTGACTTTCTCAATGCACTAAGTTTAGCTGTAATCGTTTCGATCTTACTCCGTGTTGTTAAATAGTCCTGTTCAGAAATATAATCTAAATCCAATGCTGCGATTAAATGGTTTAGTGTTTCCAGTGTTGTGGTGTAAGCCATATTGGTATAATGCGCTTTGTCTTTCGGTGTAATTTTTCCGGAACCTTCAGCTAGACAAGCACCAATGCTGCTTACCGATCTCTTCATCTGGCTAACTAATCCAAATGTTTCTTCTTTTGGAAAATTACTTGTTAAGTGATAGATGTCTTTTCTAAAAGATCTAGATAATAGCCAAACTTCTAATCTTTCAAATGAGTAGGTGTGCATATTCCTTATTTTTTATAGATAAATAAATAAGGGATGATTGGTATAAATATATAAAATTTTGTTAAAATTCAATAACGCCATCTATACATCCTGCACACTAAACCCTACCTCTAACCTTCTTAAACCGTATCAACAAAATTCCGTTCTACCTTATTAAAAACCAACGTACCAAACAATAGTAAAGCTAAAGTTACCATTGTGGCGTAGCCCAAACTAAACCAGCTAAAACTTCCTTCGCCGAGAAAGCCATACCGGAATGTTTCAATAATGGGCGTCATCGGATTATATTCAATGATCCAGGCATATGCCGGATATTTTTTTATGGCTTCAGAAAGCGGATAGATTACTGTAGTGGCATACATCAATAACTGCACCCCAAAACTGATGAGAAAAGCAAGGTCCCTGTATTTTGTAGTCATGGCCGAAATGATCATTCCGGCACCTAAACCCAATAACGCCATTAATATAACAATAACAGGGAAGAGGCAAATGGCCCAGCTCATGCCAAAATGAGCACCAGAGAAATAATAATAAGCCATTAAAATCAGAAACAACACCATCTGTACCCCAAAACGAACCAAATTACTGACTACAATACTCAGCGGCATAATTAATCTGGGGAAATATACCTTTCCAAAAATGGCTGCATTATCCTTAAAAACTGATGAGGTTTTAGTTAAACAATCTGCAAAGTAGTTCCACGCAGTAATGCCGGCCATGTAGAACAGAGGCTTTGGTAAGCTATCAGTTGAGATACCTGCCAAATTGCCAAAAATAAAGGTGAAAATGATGGTGGTAAATAAGGGTTGAATAAAAAACCAAAGCGGACCTAAAATAGTCTGTTTATAGAATGAAACAAAATCTCTCCTGACCAATAACACCAAAAGATCGCGATAAGCCCAAACTTCATGAAGTTTTAGATCAAATAAAGAAGATTTTGCTTCAATCGTCCACTCTTGCTCTTCTTTAAGCATCATGTTGTATTGGTTGTATGTGTTTTATTGTGCTCACGACTTTATTGCTAACACCTAATTCTCTAAACGCTAACCTAAACATTTATACTAAATCGCTACCAATACTATTAAATGATTTCAATCTGATTAATACTGATTTTCCCGTTAAGCAGCAGGTTTCTCAGAGATTTTAGGTATTGTTTATATCCAAAAGCTTGCACGCATTTTTCTTGAAGGTCTTTTTTCTCCTTTTCGGTTTGTGAATGTTTTAGCAGCATAGCCAGGCTGTTTAATATGCCATCTTGATCATCAGGATCAACCAATAAACCAAGTGCTCCGCTCTGAAGGGCATCTACACTGCCATCTTTATTGCCTGCAATTACCCTAAGGCCGCTGGCAAGGGCTTCGATAAATACAATTCCAAATCCTTCTTTTTTACTCGGCAGTATAAACAGATCAGATAGTAAAAAGTGCTCGGTAAGTTCGGCTTCATCAATAAAACCAACCAGCCTGATATGTTCCTGAAGGTGATTTACAGCAATTAGATCATCCAGCCGTTTTTTTTCTACAGTATCCCATTTGCCACCTAACAGGTAAACCAGATTCGGGTACTCCTTCAGTAGTTGTGGCAGTAACTCAATGGTATGGTCATATCCTTTATATTTCTCTGAGGAAGACAATCGGGATAGGGAGAACAGAATTAAATTTTCACGATTTAAATCATATCGATCTAATAAAACCTGTGGTTTATCGAACTCGCTGGGTATATAATAAAAAGGATCGAGGCAATTGTTTAATACTTCAAGCTGAGAAGAAGGAATATGATGCATGTCCATAATCTTATTTGCTGTAAACTGACTTACACAAATAATTTTATCCAACTGATTTAACATCTTAAGTTTAGTGTCTGAAAGCTTTTTCCAAATTTCTATTCCATGGGCCAATAAATAGATTTTTTTACGAGGATGTATTTTTTTGATGAAATAAACAATATTGATCAGATGGATATGACTTAATAAAATCACGTCTGCTTTTAACCCGCTTAAAAAAGATTGTATCACGAATTTTTCTCTGTTTCCATTAAAACCATGAAACTGGCTTTTACTCAAGTATCTGGAATCGCGGTCGGTATTTTTATCATACATGGAATATACCGTTGATTGAATAAGTTCCTCCTCACTTAAATCGTATAACACACGCGATAAACTCCTGCAAACCTTTTCAATGCCGCCCGTAAAACTAAAAGTTTTAAGCGTTAAAAATAGTACCTTAGTTGGCATGATATATTCTATATAAGGCTAAGGCAGAACTCCAGTGTAATTTATTTTCTCTAAAGTTTTGTATAAGCGACTTTGCCCTTTTATTTGCATATCGTGAGGGATCGGCAATTTCGCTGCTTTTTCTCATCCATTCCTGAAACGGAAAGGTAAAACCCATTTTAGATCTTTTCCAGGTTTCTACCGGCAGATCGTCTTTATAAGCTTCTACCAGGATCCGTTTTTTCTGTTCGTAATTAAATTTGATATCATTGGAGATGGAAAGCACGAGATTGATAAAATTCTGGTCCAGAAATGGGACCCTTACCTCAACGCCATGGCTCATGCTCATAAAATCGGTATCCTTTAACAACTGATTTTGCATATACATATTAAACTCAAACCAGCTTGCCCGGGTTTCGTTACTGATTTTTTTGATGCCCGGGAGAAGGGGAATCTCTTCGAGACTGTCGATAACGGTTCTCATATCGATGTCTAGTAAATCTGCAATCACATCTGGCGAGTAAACACCTCTTAAACAAAGGTATTCACCTATAGGAGAATTTAAACTTAGATAATATAGCCGTTTAAACTTAATGTTATTGGAGAAACGCATACTTCTTAATACACTTTTACTCAACCAGTTTAGGTTTTGTATTTTATGTATCCTGTCAAATGACGGGTAACCGCCAAAAAGTTCATCGGCACCTAAACCCGAAAGCACCACTTTTATCCCATGCGCTTTTGCTGTTTTGCAAACAAACCAGGTATTGATCCCATCGTTTGTTGGTTGGTCCATATTAGCCAAAACGGTTTCGAAATTCTGTACAAAATCGCGATAGGTAATAAGCTGTTCAATTTTTTGAATATTTATTTTCTGAAGCAGGCTATTCCGCTGTTTTTTTTCTGAAAAATCTATTTCATTAAAATTGGCCGAAATACTCGATAAGTGATGGTGATTGTACTGATTGGCCAGTATGGTGATGATACTCGAATCGAGACCACCACTGAATAGTACACCAATATCAACATCAGAAATCATTTGCTGTTTAATCGAAGAAGCAAGCTGTTCGCGGATTCTCTCTATAGCGTAGCTTTCATTTTTAATGCTAATGTTGCTTTCAAACTCATGGTACGATTGAATAATATATGCCTTGCTTCCGATGTTGTGTTTCAGAAAACAGCCTTTGCCCAAACTATAAACATTTTTAAGGGTAGTGTAAGGTTCTGGGATATGGCCAAAAGCAAGATAATAGATTCGCCACTTGTCATTTTCTTGCGAGATATCCGCATGCGCGAAGGCTTTTACTTCTGATGCAAAGGTTAAAGTTTCATGGTCAAAATGATAGTAAAGTGGCTTTATTCCGTTTTGATCCCGAACGAGGTACACAGACTGTTTCCGTTTATCGAAAATACAGAAGGCAAAAATACCGTCTAATTTTCCAAAAGCAGCTTCTCCCCAATGCTGGTATGCGTATATGATTACCTCAGTATCTGTTTGTGTTTTAAATAGATAACCTAAATTGATTAATTCGGTTCTAATTTGGAGGTAATTGTAGATTTCTCCATTATAGGTAATCACCAGGTCTTCTTTATGGCTCAACATCGGTTGATGACCGCCTGAACTTAAATCTAGAATAGCTAATCTGCGGTTACCTAAACATAGGGGCATATTTTCAGCAGCATAAAGGCCATGGTCGTCAGGTCCGCCATGTTTCATACTATCGCACATGGCCTGTACCTGTTGATTAACGCTTTCGAAGGATTTTTTACTGTTGATAATGCCTGCTATGCGACACATTCGGTTGTACGGATTTAAACTGCCTGTTCTGTACTTGGTACAGCTTCGCCTCTTCAGTCACATTTTGTTTTTAAAATACGACCAATTAAGCTGTTTTTATAAATTAAGCTGAGCATTATACATCAGCTTATGATGATCTGTTATTCTTACTGTTAACCTATCTCACAACTTCAATCTTCCGTCACTAAAGTGGCGCTATGAAAGCTATAGATGTATTAATATTTATCGAATAACCCATATCCTGTAAACGTAAAATAATACGTTGTTTATTATGTACCGATACCAACTCGGCCCTAATCCCTTTAAAGGGGCCGGCCTTAATTAAAACGCTTTCCCCTGGTTTAATGTCATAATCTATCAGTTCCAGATCAGCTTCTGTAGCGAGCAAGAGCTTAAGGTCATGGATTTGTTGTTCGGGAATAGAAGCAATTCGGTTAGCGAAATAAATAAATCTGGCAACACCATTGGTCATCAAAACTTCCGCATATTCTCTCGCCGAAATATACACAAATAGATAAGATTTAATCAAGGGCTCCTCAACGATTTTTTTACGGTCGCTCCATTGCTTAACTGCCTTTTTAAGTGGTAAATAAGTTTGAATTCCCTTCCTGTTCAGTTCTCCATTCGCTTTTTTTTCTGCTCTTGAATGTGTATAAACCGGATACCACCTGTAATTTTGATCTATCATTTGGCTTAACCTTATCCTAAATCTTTTTAATATTTGCGCCTTTTAACTGTTAATGCACTAAATAATTTGCCATCTAACCCTTTTTCTTCCAAAATTCCCACCACCTTTTCTCATCATCATAATAGCCACTGTTCCCATATCCTGTATAATTGGAATAATAGTATGTTCCGGTATTGCTATGTGCGTAATTGGTGGTATAAATATTTGCATGTAATTTTTCATCACCAAATGAATTTAGGATAATAGCAATATTGTTAAGGCCATATTCTTTTGATAAACGATCGGGAATGGTAGCTGCCCTGAATTTGGAAACGCCCGAACGGATAATAAAGAGATTGATATCAGCTTTTCGGATGAGTGGTACAGAATCTGAAACCAAGCCAACCGGAGCAGTATCAATAATGATGTACTCGTAACTTTCCCTAAGTTTTTCGATCAGCGTTGCCATTGATTTGTGATGGAGCAGTTCTGAAGGATTTGGAGGTACAGGCCCAGAAGTGATATAATCGATATTGTGCCTTTCATCTGTAAATATAATATCAGATAAATTGGCCTGTTTTGAAAGATAATTACTTAAACCAATATGATTGTCAGAACCAAAGGCATAGTGAAGTTTGGATTTTCGCAAATCTGCTGCAATCAGAATCACTTTTTTATCTATAATGGATAGCGTGCCAGCGAGATTTAAACTGACGAATGATTTTCCTTCTCCTGAAACTTCAGAAGTAACACAGATTACCTTGGTATCCTGATCGCTGGCCATAAAACTCAGATTTGTCCTTACAGACCTGACCGATTCGGCAAATATAGATTTGGGACGTTCTATTGATAAAACACTCTCGCCCAGCTGCACTTTCTTAGGATATTTTAAAATTACCCCTATAATAGGTGTTGCCGTTAGGCCCTCAATCGTTTCGATGTCATACAGATAAGGGTTTAATATTCTAACCAATAGGATTAAACCTAAGCCGATAAACAGGCCCATAAACAGGTAAGAAGAATAAATTTTCTTTGGTACCGGAGAAATAGGAAAAAAAGATGGCTGTGCTAAACTGATAATAGTGGCACCTGAAATTACTGCTGCGGAACTAATCTGAGCGGAGAGTTTTCGTTCAAATAACATCGAAAACATCCGTTGGTTGATGTCGAAATTACTCTGCAGTTTGGTGAAATCATTTTGTTTGGCAGGAATACTACCCAAAGCTTGGTTAGCCTGGCCAATTTGCCCTTTAACGTAACTGATTGTTTTTTGATTACGCTCGTGTAGTAAACGAATGTTAGTTACAATGGCCTGCTTTACTTCAGTAATTTGCCGGTTAATATCTTTTATGGGTTGAGCATCAGTATTAAAGTTCTGTAATTTATTTTCCCGACTAATAATAAGCTCGTTAAGTTGTGTAATTAAACCAGTTAGCAGTGTACTGTTTGTACCCTCTAAATTTAGGTTAAGCTGTATCCGTTCTTTATTATTTTTAACCTGGGTTTCTAATTGTTGGATGCCAAGTTCCTGAAGTTGTAATTCTGCAATCTGGTTTTGTAGGTTGCTCAGTTTAGAACTTCCCAATTGCTTATCGGTATTGGGGTCAATGAGTTTATTGTCACTTTGAAAAGTAGAAAGCTTGTTGCCTGCTTTATGTACCTGTGCATCTAAAAATTCGATCTGGCTATCCAGATAATCTATTGTTTGTTTGGCCGATCGTTTTTTAAGCGTGGCATCATTCTTAACATATTGTTTAATGATCTCGTTGAGTACATCAGCAGAAAAAACAGGATTGCTATCGGTATGGGTAACACCCATAATATTGGTGTTTTTCTCTTGCTCAAATACATTTAACCCGCCGGCAGCCCTGCCATATAAATCCCTGATTCCGTTAAATTTGAAACTATAATTTCCCTTTGCAGGGATTTCGGTTTTAACGGTAAATATCATATTTCCTGCATTGATCGCTTGTCCATAACGGTATTTTTTGATATTCTTATTATTGTCATCGCTACTTGATAACTCAAAGGTTTGGCGGTCTATATGCTTAACAGAATAGGTAGCTCTACTGAAATTGACCGAATCTTGGGCAAGAATATCAACCTGAAAAGGCTGTTTCGGGTAAAGTTCTGTTACCCGTACCCTTCCTTCTGAATAGTAACTGATTTTATAATTCAGGTTTTTTAAAGCATTCATAATCACATCTTCCGAGCGCATAATAATGCCTTCGGTTTGGATCTGATTTTGATTAAAGGGACTGTAATTTGTTGCAGATCCGGGTAATGAGGCCATTTGCTGCTGCTGGCCGCCATCTAACTTCAAGGACGCTGAAGTGATATAGATTGGGGTAATGCTTCGTACATACAACCAGGCCAGTACAAAACTGATCAGCACTGTGCCGGCTACCCAATACCACCTACTTAGAAAAATCAATAAAATTTTCCAATAGTTAATGGTCTGGCTCGCTAACTTTCTATTTTCGATTGGTGTAGTTTGATCCATTAGCGGGTAAGGGTAAAGATTAATACGGCCAGGTTAACTACTACAAGAAAAGGTTGCACAATGTTATTTACGCTTGTTAACTTTTCGCTCAATGCCGCGCCCTTGGTTTGTTGTAGTACAATAATATCATTATTCTGCAGCACCAATTTTTTGCTTGCTAAGCTGTTAATGTCGTTCAGATTAACATAGATGATTTCTGGGTGGCTTCGATCACCGCGAATAATTTTAAGGGTTTTAGGGTCTGCTGTTTTGTTAATGCCTCCAGCTTCGCCGATGATATCAATTAAGGTAGTATTTTCGCGTTCCAATAAAAAATTTCCCTGTCTGCTAAATTCTCCCAATAAAGTAACTTTCAAATTTACCACACTGAGCTCTATTATAGGATCACGAAGTAATTTTTTGGCATATAAGTCCTGTATTTTTATAGCGGCTTCCCGTCTGCTAAGGCCTAATACCTCAACTTTTCCGATAGCAGGAAGATTAACTTTACCATCTACATCAACTAAATAAGAAAGGGTGTTGTTAATAGAGCCACTTGCCGCCTGGTTACTGATTGTACTACTGTTGGCTGTAGCCGTTGCCCCAAATTCCTTATTTTGCAAGTTTCGGATGGCCAATTGGTCATTCACCTTTATTTTATAATAGGCATCACTAATCCCCTGATCATTTACTACATAAACCTGTTTAATGGTATCAGTAACTACATCGGTTGGCGCGTTAAACAGACTATGCTCTTTTCTGGCGGCACAGCTGGTAAGCACAATGCCAATAGATAAAAAACAGAGAAATTTTAAAATTATTTTTGTTGAGATCATCGTTTTAATCAGAATGTAAATGAAGCTTGGGAGCACACAAGCAAAAATAAATGTTAAAGATGCTTAAAAAAAATCAATATAGAACTAAAGGCTTCTCATTACATGATAAAAGCAGTGGAGCAAAGTATTTGATTTTTTTAACCGTATAAGTCATTATCTTCCTCATCAACAATATCTTTCGTTTTTTATCTTTCAATATGAAAAATTTATTAATGTACTGAATCGACTCTAAAGCAGTTTTTAAATTGACATAGATCAACCTGAAAGTATTTCTGCGTATCATTTGTGAATGATGTATAACTGATGTCAATTTTAAAACCGGTTATGATTCTTCGAGTAGATAGTTGCATACTGGTTAACTATTATTAACACAAACCCGACTAATAAACCCGCTATTTAAAGATATCTATTTATTCGGTCATTTGCGTTAAATCCGATGCATCTTGCTTCATTCGTTTTAAATAAAAAGGTATTAATGCAATTGAGGACAATAACAAAAAGCCGATAGAATCATCTAACGGGCAGTTTACGGTGAAATTTTCGTAAGATGGGTTATGCACTGTAGATGCATAATCTGTTTTATCCAGGTCACATCCAATCTGAACGTTCCCGGAACCACTTGGGCCAGGTCCGGAAAATACGTTTCCCCCACTGATACATGATTGTGGAACGGAATAGTCTGAACCGAAGATATAGCGGTACTCATTCACATTATTGGCGTTGTTGGCATCATATACATATACATTACGTAAATAGCGTGTGTACATCCTTGATCCGACTAAACAGCCTTGAGGTGGGGGCGGTACTGAAGAAACGGGTATTGAAGCAAAACAAATAGAGACGTGTAAAAAAGATAAAAAGAGGGATATAAGAGCTAGATTAAAAAAAATACGCATCTGAAATTAATAATAGGTGTACGGCTGATTGATGTTTGCACGCAAAGCTATCTTGAAATTTGATATAAAAATTTTTTCGCTTCGATTAGGAGGTATTTTTTGACCCAGGTCAACTACATTATGAAATCAAAATATCTATAAGTGCTCATCCAATTGAGATTAAAATGGCAGTACTGTTGTGCAATTTTATACCGACTGTTTATTTAGTTGATGATAAATGTCAATATATCAATCACAGGTCGTGCCATCGATTCATTTTTCAAAATATCCCTTTAAACACCCCATAGCCAGGATTTTTGTAACAATTTGCACGGGTAAGTAACTTTATTGTCTATCTTTTTAATGTCTGATCATAAAATCAGACTATTTAACGCAATATTTATCACGGATTAATTTACAATATTTGCGGAATATTGTAGTATAAAAAATACTACATAATGTTTTTATGAAGTTTTTATTGTCCGTTTCGATCCTTGTTTCAGGATCTTTTTTTAATCCGTTATTAGCTCAAATTACGGGAAAAGGCTGCAATTTGGGGAATTCTGTGGCTACACAGTTTTTAGGAACAGCAACTTATAATGGTGATCCAAATCTATCTGTAAGGGTTTATAGTTCCAACTCTTCTACCATGGTACCAATCATTACAGGAAATGGCTACGCCGGTTATAGGTGTGGCTATATCAATGTATATCCCGCGGGTAGCCGATACGTTGCCGCATCTAATTCCAGCGTACCTTATAATGCCGCTAATGAGATTACAGCAACTTATAGTGGCAGGTGTGGAACAGCGTCTTCCTTTTCTGCTAATTATGTTAGTAATAGCGGTGGTGCCGAAGGTAGTGAGGAGGTAGCCTACAGATATAACGATCCTGCATATTATGCTGATGCAGATCCAAATTATTCGTGTAATGCACCTACCAACAATCTCCCGGTTGATCAGAATATTATATTTATGCTTTTCCCACTTGGCCTTTTTGGCTTTTGGAAAGTTAAACAGCAACTTGACCACTAATATTGAACCAACGAATGTAGTTATAGTTATCTGCGATAGTAACTTCATGTATCATAATTGCTGATATAGTAGCATGCACTATTAATAACAATACAGCTTTTTATCCAAATAATCTTGGAGATTTTTGTGATGCTCGTTACTTTTGTAGAGTTAGGTTTTTCAATGGCACTTACGTCAATGAGCAACTGGGCTGATCGTTCTGGTTTGGTTTTTGAAACCCATTTGCTTTTGTTTTTTGGCGTTTCCTTAGGAGATATTTACACATTGTTCATTTTATTCGGTGCTTAAAAATAATAATTTTGTAGTTGTAGTTAGATTGATTTCTGTGGGTTCTGAACCTCTTTTTTTCAATTAAGCAATTCATTTATATATTATTTAATTAACCAGCGAAAAAAGTTTTTTACGTTAGTTTTTTATCTGTTCCTTTAATCTGTTTGCTGGCAATCCGGGTCCCAATTACGCGTGTTTTTAGGTATTTGAATAATAAGTTTTATACACACTATTTGAAAGATGCTACCTACCTCGGTAGGGGTTGGGGTTTAAAATTTCCTTATTATGACAATGTTGCTGGTGTAATTAATGGCACATACCAAAATGCCGATGTAATGAAATTAACCCTAATAATCCCTTTGTATGGACTCCCCGTGGAGGTACTTGCTTTATTAATATGGGTGGTAGAATATATCAGGGTAATTTAGGAACTATCAATTATAGTAATTTTAAGCAATGTAATGTTGCTTTGGATGATTCAATTGGGATACTATATCTCGCATCAGTATTACTTGTTCTTATTGTTTTACGAAACAAATAATTGGTTCTTTAGAATTAGATAATTCTAATCTTCAAATTAATACAGTTGTAATATTCAATTCTTACGGTTCCTTTGCTGAACTAAATGAATGTTTGATTACTTATGCTGTTGTTTGGACTTTATTCAACAAATATTTTGTATAAACAGCGTCATTTAAAAATGGCGTAGCTTAGCGGCATATCTTGAACAAAAGGAACAACGAATCCACAATAGAAGCTTACTAATTTTATATCGAATCTATATCGATATGAAATGAAAAGATGCCTGTTTGTCATATTATTGTTTTCTTTAAATGCCCTGAATGTATTTGCTCAGGGGTCTGCTTCTGGTTGCTTACTTCCTGATAATAAAGTTTATACAAATTATTCTTCATTAGCAGGATTTAGACTTTATAGTAGTTCTTCCTCGGCAGTACTTTCTAATAACTATTGCAGTTGGACATCTGCTTCAACTGCACCCTGCACAGTCTGTTTCGGAACTATAAATGTAGCTGGGCTAATGTGTACAGGGGCGGGAGCAGCAACTGTTACAGGACAAGAGGGAATATTCACAATGGTTCAATGCGACCTCGACCGGTATAGCTGGTTTTTTGGTGCAGCTGCCAGTCTCTTCGGTATATTCATGATTAGAAAAAGAGATATACTTTAAGCTAATTTATTAGCATTTTCTTTACAGATCTCTTCTGCGTATCGTTCCTTAATTTTTATATTTACCCAGGTTTCGGCTTTGTGATATTAAAAGCTGCAAATCCCGGTTAACAATGAAAATATCCCTCATCACAGTCGTTTATAATGGTGACACCTTTTTGCAAGAGTGTTTTAATTCTGTAAGGGCACAAACTTATGCTGATATAGAATATATTGTAATCGACGGGGGCTCGACAGACAGAACGTTGGAAATTATTCAAGAAAACCGATCTATCATTGATTATTTTGTTTCAGAAAAAGATAAAGGTTTATATGATGCCCTAAATAAAGGCATTGGAAAAGCGACAGGAGAAGTGGTAGGGATTTTAAACGCTGACGATCTGTTTGCAGGAACTGATGTGCTGGCTGCGGTAGCTAAAACCTTTATCAACCGGCCAGAAATAAATGGGCTTTATGGCGACCTCAATTACATTCATCCTACAGCGCATCATATTATCCGAACGTGGAAATCAAAGCAGCATGTATACGCAGATCTTAAAAAAGGTTGGATGCCTGCACACCCTACGCTGTATTTGAAAAGATCGTTGTTTGAAAAAAACGGTGATTATTCCCTGGATTTAGGTACCGTTGCAGATTATGAATTGGTATTGCGTTACTTTTATACCCATAAAATAGAAGCGATACATATGCCTGTATTAATGGTAAATATGCGTACGGGGGGTGTAAGTAATGGCTCTTTAATTAGCAGAATAGCTGCCTTTGTTAATGATTATAAAGCCCTGAAAAGAAATGGTGTATCTTACCCGCTTTACGTAGTGATAAGGAAAAAGCTGAGTAAACTCCGCCAGTTTTAATGCTTTACTAAGTTTCCTGCCATAGAAAAATTTTCCTTAAGATTGGGTCAAGCCGTCGGCTGAAAATTCCTTTTTGCAACGATGATTTACCGGGGAGATGCGACAGTATCACGATAAGGGCTATCTAATTGACTTATGTCATATTAAAGATATATCAACACTGATTTATGGGTACATTACCTATATTTGTATCTTAAGTCATCATGCTTTGCTTAACGATATTCTAAATACCGATCCACACTATTTCTATATTGTCATATTTATTCTGGCCTTTTCCGCCGTGATCATCAGTATTCCAAGTGTAATTTATACTTCGTTAAAATATGGTCTTTTTGATAAAAACGATCTTTACCGTAAAAACCATAAACGTAATGTTTCCCGTTTAGGTGGCTTGGCTATTGTAGGCAGTTTTACCGTGAGCATCCTGCTTTTTTCTGCCATAATCAATTTTAAAGAGGCTAATGCTTTAATTGCATCCTGTATTATCCTTTCAGCACTTGGGCTAAAAGATGATGTTTACGGTACCAATACCAAAACAAAATTTACCCTGCAGATTGTAGTGGCCTTTATTCTGGTAATTTTTGGCGCTTTTCGTTTAACCAGTCTATATGGTGTATTGGGCATAGGCGATATGGCGCCACTATGGGGAAGTCTTTTTTCGATCGCATTGATTATTTTCTTGAATAATGCTTTCAATTTGATTGACGGTATAGATGGTTTGGCTGGCGGCATTGGCATATTAACAAGTCTGATATTTGGTATTTTATTTTCCTGGATGGGCCAGGTTCCTTATGCACTCATTTCCTTTGCCCTGGCAGGCGCTATTGCAGGCTTTTTAAAGTATAATTGGTTTCCGGCTAAAATATTTATGGGCGATACCGGTGCTCTTATCATTGGGCTTATTTCTGCTGCACTGGCCATTAAATTTATCGAGCTCAATAAATTTACACCGGGAAGTAAACCTGCCTTTTATTCTGCACCTGCAATAGCAGTATCCATATTAATTGTGCCAATTTTCGACTCTCTGAGGGTGTTTACCATCCGTATTTTAAAAGGGCATTCTCCTTTTAAAGGAGACCGCAACCATATCCATCACCGTTTAGAGCGGTTAGGTCTTAAAGCCAGCCTGATTGTAGTTTCTACTGCCGGATTTAACCTTGCCGTAATCGCAGCAACCATTTTGCTTCAGCATTTCGGAAATTTCATGCTCATTTTTCTTATAATCGGTCTTTGTGTGATGTTAAATACATCGCTTACCTTGATCCTGCTGAAAAGGAGAAGACATTAATTTGGTTATTTATTAAAAACAGGCCTTAAATCGCTACGGTTTTGATTGAAAGCATCTGATCTTTTTATCATCGCATCTCCATCTTCTGGTTTCCTCTTTCATTATGGCAAATTAATACTAATTTTGCGCTCTAATTTTTATAATCATGAGGCTGGCAATAAATGGTTTTGGTAGAATAGGAAGAACATTTTTACGCTTGGCATTAGCTGAAGGCTTCGATGTGGTGGCCATTAACGATCTTGCAGAGGCAAAAACAATGGCACATTTGTTTAAATATGATAGTGTTCATGGTGTTTTTTCCGGTAATGTTGCGGCTAAGCCCGATGCATTGGTGATTGATAACCTTTCGATTCCGGTTTTTGCTATTGCAGCAGCTGATGAGTTGCCATGGTCTGCATTACGTGTAGATTTAGTGGTTGATTGTACCGGCAGAAATCTAACAAGAGTGTCAGCCGAAAAACACCTGGCTTCGGGCGCAAAACAGGTCTTGATTTCTGCTCCGGCTGCCGAAGATATTCCCATGGTGGTATTGGGCGTAAATGACAATCAGATTGATTTAAAAAGTCCTGTGTTATCTAATGCCAGCTGTACAACGAATAATATTGCGCCCATGATTAAAATTTTGAATGATCATTGGGGCGTTGAGGAAGGTTATATTACCACCATCCATTCCATGACCGGAGATCAGAATTTGCATGATGCCAACCATAAAGATCTGCGTAGGGCAAGGGCAGCTTCATCTTCCATCATTCCTACAACAACGGGAGCAGCAAAAGCCATTACACATATTTTTCCCGAATTGGATGGCCGTTTGGGTGGGGCAGGCATCAGGGTTCCGGTTTTAAACGGATCTTTAACCGATTTTACCTGCCTGTTAAAAAGGAAAACCACCATCGAAGAAATTAATTCGGCTTTTAAATATGCGGCCGAAAATGAATTGAAAGACCTTATTCAGTATACTGAAGATCCCATTGTTTCGATTGATATTATCAATAATCCACATTCGTGTATATTCGATTCGCTATTAACATCAATTGTTGGCGATCTCGTTAAAGTAGTGGGTTGGTACGATAACGAATATGGTTATAGTAGCCGTTTAATCGATGTAGTGAAAAAAATAGACGCGCTTACTGCAAATTAATTTAGGGCTTTTGGGTTGATTTTAATGCCCAATAAACCAGCGCAGGCTGAAAAAACAGGCGCAATAGGCGTTTACTATCTGTATTAAGGCCAAAAGCACTTCTTTTATTGGTGTATTGGGCAATGTTTCCCGGGAAAACACTAACAAATAAGCCTGCGGCAATTTTGCCTATCAAAGCTTCATGTTTCTTAGGTGCTAATACCAATGCGGTGCCTAATGCAATTTCAACAAAACCCGAATAGACAACGGTATCGTCTTTTTTTAAAGGTACCCAATTTGGTACCTGTGCCTGGAAAGGTTTGCGCGCAAAAGTTAAGTGTCCAATTCCGGCAGTTATTAAACCTGCGCCCAATAATATCCTGGCTGCTGTTTTTATATTTTCTTCTTTCACTTTGTCTATATTAAATTTACAATTCAATCTGTTACTTATTGAACTCTTTCTTTAGTAAGCAACAAGTAAATCGGAAGTCTGTTTGATGTGATATGCATTTAATGGCCGCATCAGCTATGAAAGTCAGTTAAATCGTGTTCACATCAAATTTGCAGTACTTTCTATCCATTAATATTAGCGTGTTTCAATTGCTTTATTAACTTTGCAAACGTTCTCGGTGCAAGTAGTGGCAATATCCCGTTTTGGGTGTCATCTGATGATAATTAAAATATGGTCAAATTTATTCTTCCTGAAGAAGTTCTACCTTTAAGAAGCCTGGTTTTGCGGAATGGCAAACCATTCGAAGTCTGCGTTTTTGAAGGCGACCTGTCCTACGATACCTTTCACCTGGGTTTTTTAAAAGATGGCGGAATAAAATCTATTGCCACATTTATGCGTAACGATTTTTTCCCGGATGAAGGTGAAGGCTATCAGTTACGCGGCATGGCTACGCATCCCGATGAAGGCGGCAGGGGATACGGTGCAGCACTGGTTACCTTTGCTATCGAATACTTAAAAGAATATAAAACCGATTATTTATGGTGCAACGCCCGCTCAACAGCGGCGGCATTTTATAAAAAAATAGGCTTCACTACCGAATCGCCGGAATTTGATATCCCCGGCATCGGTTTCCATTACGAAATGAAATTAAACTTAAATCAAAAATAATTGAACATGAACACCATTGACCAATTTGACTTTAAAGATAAAAAAGCATTAATCAGGGTAGATTTTAACGTGCCTTTGGATGATGAATTTAAAATTACCGACGATAAAAGAATCAGGGCAGCATTACCTACCATTACCAAAATTTTAAAAGATGGCGGTGCCGTTATTTTAATGTCGCACTTAGGTCGCCCAAAAGACGGCCCTACAGATAAATATTCTTTAAAACATATCTTATCTGATTTATCTGCCCTTGTTGGTGTAGACGTTAAGTTTGCTGACGATTGTATTGGCGAAAGTGCAGTAAAACAAGCAGCTGACTTAAAACCAGGTGAAGTTTTGTTGTTAGAAAACCTTCGTTTTTACAAAGAAGAAGAAAAAGGCGATGTGGCCTTTGCAGAAAAGTTGTCAAAATTAGGCGATGTTTATGTAAACGATGCATTTGGAACGGCGCACCGTGCACATGCTTCCACTTCAATTATTGCCCAGTTTTTTCCAGATGCCAAATATTTCGGTTATTTAATGGCCTCGGAAGTAGAAAATGCAGAAAAAATTCTAAATCACGCAGAAAGACCTTTCACAGCCATTATGGGCGGTGCTAAAGTATCTGACAAAATTCTTTTGATCGAGAAATTGTTAGATAAGGTAGATAACTTGATTATTGGTGGTGGTATGGCTTACACTTTTGCTAAAGCACAAGGTGGAGAGATCGGCACATCATTGTTAGAAGCTGATAAACAAGAACTTTCTTTAGAACTGATTGAGAAAGCGAAAGCAAAAGGAGTAAACCTGATTTTACCTGTAGATACCGTAATTGCAGATAAATTTGCAAATGATGCCGATAAGAAAGATGTTACTTCAGGACAGATTCCTGCAGACTGGATGGGATTAGACATCGGTCCGAAAACGGCTGAATTATTCCAGGATGTAATTAAAAACTCTAAAACTTTATTATGGAATGGACCTATGGGTGTTTTCGAAATGGAAAGTTTCCAGGTAGGAACTAAAGCTGTGGCTGATGCAGTTGTAGCAGCTACTAAAGATAACGGTGCTTTTTCATTGATCGGTGGTGGCGATTCGGCTGCGGCGATTGCTAAATTTGGTATGGAAGATGAAGTAAGTTATGTTTCTACCGGTGGCGGTGCTTTACTCGAATATATGGAGGGTAAAGAATTACCAGGCGTTAAAGCCATTAATGGATAAGCGATAATCATACGTTTTAAAGGCCTTGCGAAATCATTTGCAAGGCCTTTTTGTTTAAATGGTGTATTTTCTACTTGAGGTAGGTTGTTCTATATTGCCTAAAAAACTTCCAATCCTGTATTGAGTAATACAATATATACAGCTAAATAACAGACTAAAAACGCGGTTGACAGTGCAAAATATCGTGTTACCTTATGGCTTCCCTTTTTAAAAGGAAGTAAAAATAGAATATTGAACATTTCAGATAACAAAGCGCAAATAAAATTTAAACAGACCATCACGCAGCTAAAAGCCACTACAAAAACGGCTGGCTGAATAATAATTCCAGAAGGCAGACCATATAGCGCGCCCATCACAAAACTAATCGGAAGGATAATCAAAGCATATTTTAGTCCCGATTTAAAATTGATTGCAAAATATTTGCCTGGTTTAGGAAGTGGCATTTTAATTTTCGCAGGTTTTAATTCTTTTTCAGTTAACGAAGTTTCCGATGCTTCCTCTAAAGCTGGCTGATGTTTTTTATGCTTTTTACCTCTTTTTTGCTTTTGATAACGCGGCCACCAGATGATAAATCCGGTAATAAAAAGCGCCAAAGGCATTAACCCGGCAATAAGTGCAATAACCTGTGTTGGCCGGCCACCGAAACTGCCATAATGGATCGGTGTTAGCCAACCCAGGTAGGCATTGCCAACATTTGGAAAATCCCTGCGGCTATTCAACAGAACTTTACCCGTATATTGATCAATAACCAACATTTCTCTTTTTCCCTGTTTAGGCAGGTTTCCGCTCAGGATATCTAAACGGTAAGTCCCTGTTTTATTCGCTGGAAAGGCTATTCCGCCAATATAACCTTCAGGCATTTTTTCCTTTACTGCAGCAACAATCTGGGTTAACGGAAGGGGTATTGCCTGTGCATGCCATGCTGATTTGGCACCTAAGAGTTGGGCAACTCCCTGAGGCGATTTTCCGCTGAGTAAAAACAGCAATGGAATAACGAGCGTAGAAAAAGTAATAGAAAACCCGGTAAGGCTCAATATTGCCACAATAGGAGAGGAATAAAAGCCCAGCGAATTGTGCCAATCGAAATTTTGCCGCTTAAATGATCCGCTAAACCTTACTGTGAGCGCTGATTTTAATTGCTTCCATTTTTTCGGAATCCATAAACGCAGACCCGAAATGGTCAGGATCAAAAGGCAGAGTGAGGCAAGTCCGCAGATATACCTACCGGCTACCGGAATCAGCAATGTTCGGTGCAACTCGGTAACCACATGAATAAAAGAACTGGTATGAATTCTTTTGCCGCCTATTTTTCCGGTATAGGGATTAATAAAAGTTTCTTCATTACTTGTTAAATTCAGCACGCTATAAGCTTCATTAGGATTTTTGAAGTTATTTAGCATCAGGTAATCAATTTTTAGCTTAGGGTAGTTTTTTTTTATAAGTGGCATAATATCTTCCACCGGTATCTTTTGCATTTGCGCGGTCACCTTAAATAAATCCGGATTCAGGGCCCTGTCAATCTCATCCTGAAAAACTAGAATACTACCTGTAAGACCAACAAATGCAACAATTGCCCCAGCAATAATGCCAAGGTAAAGATGCCATTTACCAAACCATCTTTTTTGGTGCTTAGCCCAGTTCAGTTTTTTAGAATTCGGTTCTGATTTCATTTTTGAGCGCTTTATGCTTCTATAATTAGTTAGCTTGTATATATCACAAAGAAATCATTTTAATCGTTGCTGTGCAAATTATATTTAATAAGTCTAAATAATAAATAAGTCAGGTAAGCGAATAAGTTAAACCAGGCAATAGCTCTCTTCTTCTGTTTACCTAATTTCTCGAAATGCTTTTTGTTTATTGGGTTTAATTGTAAGCGTGCGAATGAGGGATCAAATTTGATACACCTAGCGAATAATATCAATTATTAAGGCGCTCATTTTTAGTGTTGTTTGGGTTTTATTTGAAAAATGGGCGAACGTAACACTTTGATATAATTATTTTTTAACCTGCTTATTATCAGTTGTTAGTGGTTTTTGTATTGCATACCTAAGCTTATTGTAGCTATATTGAGAGGCCATAATTGTAACAAAAAAGATGTGGAAAACTTTTTTGTGGTAAAAAGTGGTAAAAAGTGGTAGAACTATTTACTTTTACACTAGATAAAAAGTGTAGATACCACTATGACCCAACTTTTAGGAGAATTCGATTGTAAACTTGACGCAAAGGGCCGCCTTATGGTGCCTGCTGCGCTTAAGAAGCAATTGCCTGAATCTGAGAAAGAAGGGTTGATCATTAACCGTGGATTTGAAAAAAACCTGGTCATCTATCCAAAAAAAGTTTGGGATGCTGTTGTAGCCGATCTGTCTAAGCTTAATATTTACGATCAGGAAAACCGCGCTTTTGTAAGGGCTTTTACGCGTGGCGCAACTGAGATTTCGCTTGATGCTGCTGGCAGGGTGCTTTTACCGAAATCACTGGTTGATTATGCAGGTATTGGTAGTGATCTGGTTTTGGCCTGTCAGTTAGATCGTATTGAGGTTTGGGATAAAAAATCTTACGAAGATATTTTTGATGATGTGCCGGCTAATTTTGCCAGCCTTGCCCAAAAGGTAATGGGTGATAAAAAAGGAGGGGGCGATGGAGAGTAATTATCATGTGCCTGTGATGTTGCAGCCTTGTATTGATGGTTTAAATATTAAGCCTGATGGGGTTTATGTTGATGTAACCTTTGGTGGTGGCGGTCATTCTAAAGAAATTTTAAAACATCTGGGTCCAAATGGAAGGTTAATCGCTTTCGATCAGGATCCTGACGCACAGGCAAATGTTCCTGCTGATGATCGTTTTATTTTTATCGACCAGAATTTTGGTTTTCTAAGAAATAATCTCCGTTTAAAAGGTTTTAGGCGGGTTGATGGTATTCTGGCTGATTTGGGGGTTTCTTCTCATCAGTTTGATGTGCCGGAACGTGGATTTTCAATCCGTCATAACGCCGATTTGGATATGCGCATGGATCAGCACCGCAATTTAACTGCTGCCGAAATATTGAATACCTATTCTGAAGATAAGCTGCATAAAATATTTGGAATTTACGGTGAGGTTAAAAATGCGAAATCATTAGCGCGTGCTATTGTAACTGCGCGTTTAGAGCAGCCTTTTACTGATATCAACAGCCTTAAATCAGCTATATCTGGTTATATCCCCAAAGGAAAAGAAAATAAATACCTGGCGCAGGTTTTCCAGGCGCTTAGGATAGAGGTTAACGCAGAAATTCAGGTGCTTGAAGATTTTTTACAACAAGCTGCAGAGGTGTTAAAGCCTGGCGGTCATTTGGTGGTCATGTCTTATCATTCATTAGAAGACAGGCCAGTAAAAAACTTCATGGCGAAAGGAAAATTTCAGGGTGAAGTAGAAAAAGATTTCTTCGGAAATCAACAAAAGCCATTTAATGTAATTACACGTAAAGCGATTGTGGCAACTGATGAGGAGATTGCGCAAAACAATCGTGCCCGCAGTGCGAAACTTAGGATTGCAGAAAAAATATGAACAGGTTTAGGGAGGAGATAGAAGAGGAGGAAGTTGGACCTGAGCCAGAGTTAAAAGCTGCGCCCAAAAGGCCAAAAACTGCTGAAGAGAAAATGGATAGTAACTCCTTCATTAGTAAGCTTTTTAATGATGGGTTGGTAAGTAAAGAGGCGGCAACCGATGCTTTGCCTTATTTGTGCTTCCTGGCTTTTTTAGGGATGATTTATATCGCCAATAGCCATTTTGCTGTAAACAATGTACGCCGTATTGATAAATTAAATAAAGAAGTAAAAGAATTAAGATGGGAGTATAAGTCCCTTAAAGCCGACCTGATGTTCAAGAGTAAATTGACGGAGGTTGCTAAAAAGGTTGATACCCTTGGAATAAAAGAACTGATTGAACCACCAAAAAAAATAATTGTTAAAAGCGATGAATATTAGAGCAAACATCTTGCTTCGTGTATATCTGGCATTTGGCTTAATTGTGCTTTTTGCTTTCGCGGTGTTTTTACGCCTCGGTCAGGTGCAGTTTGTACAAGGAAAAAAATGGAAAGCTATGGCAGATAGTCTTTCTACGCGTTATGTAAATGTGGAAGCTACCCGTGGGAATATTTATTCTAACGATGGTAGTTTGCTGGCTACATCTATACCAGAGTACGAGCTGCGTATGGATATGTTCGCCGGCGGTATTGCAGATGATAAGGTGTTTAATGAAAAAGTAGATTCGCTGGGATATAAATTATCGCAGATTTTTCAGGATAAAACCGCTAAAGAATATGCCCGTTACTTGCGTAAAGGTCGCCAGGATAGCGCACGTTATTTATTAATTCACCGTAAAGTAGGTTATGCTGATCTTAAAACGATCAGAACTTTTCCGCTTTATAATATTGGTAAGTTCAGTGGTGGTTTAATCGCTGTGCAACAAAATAAAAGGATTCTTCCTTTTCAGGCTTTGGCTGCCCGTACCATCGGTTATAAAAACGAAAATGTGGCAAACGGGGTAGGTTTAGAAGGTGCTTATAAAGAATATATCAATGGCGAAACCGGAAAAAGACTTATGCAGCGCATTGCCGGCGGGGTTTATATTCCGGTGAATGAAGAAGCAGAGGTTGCGCCAAAAGATGGTGCTGATATTATCTCGACTATTGATGTAAATATGCAGGATCTGGCGCAGAGCGCGCTAGAAAAGCAGCTGATCAAATCGCAAGCCGATCACGGTACTGTGATATTGATGGAGGTTGCAACCGGCGAAATCCGTGCAGTAGCCAATTTCTCTAAGGTAGAAGAAGGGGTATATAAAGAAAAGTTTAATTATGCTATCGCCGGTAATCAGGATCCGGGTTCAACTTTTAAACTGGCTTCTTATATGGCGCTTTTAGAAGATAAACTGATCGATACCAATACGATGATCGGAACTGGTTATTACCAGATTCCAGGAAAATTGATCACAGATTCACATCCAAAAATTGAAACGGTTACCGCAAAAAAAGCCTTTGAAACGTCTTCCAATGCTGCAATTGCAAAGCTGATCAATATGCATTATGGTGGCGATCCGATAAAATTTACCGATCACTTGTATGATTGGCATCTGAATAAAAAAATGGATCTACAGATTCCTGGTGAGGCAATGCCAGTGGTTAAAAATCCTAAAACAAACAAAAGCTGGAACAAAAACATGACCCTTCCTCAAATGGCTTATGGTTATGAAATGCAGCTAACGCCATTAAAAATGCTGACCCTGTATAATGCAGTAGCTAATAATGGCAAGATGGTGCAGCCGATTTTCGTAAAAGAGATCAGACGGTTAGGCAACCCGATCGAGCAGTTCAAAGCAAGGGTGATTAATGATAAAATCTGTTCGGATGTTACGCTGAGTAAAATTAAGAAAATGCTTGAAGGAGTGGTAACAGAAGGTAGTGGAAAGCAGGTGGTTTATAATCCATTATATCCGATTGCTGGTAAAACGGGTACCGCCCAGGTGGCTGATGCGAACAAAGGCTATAAAGCTAATAAGCAATATCAGGCTTCTTTTGTAGGGTATTTTCCGGCTGATAAGCCTAAGTATTCCTTGATCGTAGTAATTAACGATCCAAAGGGCGCTTATTATGGCGCTACGGTTTCGGGGCCGGTGTTTAGGGAAATTTCTGACCGGATTTACGCCAGCGACATGCAGATGTATAATGATGTGCCTACGCGTTTGGTTGGTAACACCGGAACGCCGCCAACAAAAGCCGGACAGAGTAAAGCAACTCAGAAAGTATATAAAGCACTTGGATTCAAACCGCTTTTCGCTTCTAAATCCGAGTATTACAATATTATAGATACCAGTGCGGGAACAATTTTTCAGGAAAATAACGAGCGCAAAGGTGTAATGCCGAATGTTGCAGGGATGGGGCTGAAAGATGCCTTATATCTTTTAGGTAATGCTGGTTTAAAAACAAAAGTTTTAGGATCTGGCAAAGTAATCAGTCAGTCTATAGCTGCTGGTACAAAAGTGGGCAAAGGATTAGGTGTACAGATAGAGTTGAATTAAGGTAGAAGGTTTTGGGAGTAGGGTTTAAGGTCTTGATACTTGATTCTAAATACCTGATACTAAAAATAAATAAATGATAAATGAGAGAATTTGAATGATAAATGTTACAGGCTTTAGCCGCATTCTATCATGCTCTAATTCAATCATTCAATAATTAAAAGGAATGCAATTACAAGATTTACTTTACGGCGTAACGATTAAAGAATTGGTTGGTAAAACCGATAGGCAAATCAATGGCCTGAATTTCGATTCGCGTAAGGTAGGTAAAGATGATATCTTTTTTGCGATAGTGGGTACTTTGGCTGACGGGCATCAGTTTATTGAGCAGACCGTTCAGCAAGGCGCAGGGGTAATTGTGTGTGAGAACCTGCCAGAGATTGATGATTATATCGTAACCTATGTTAAAGTAGAAAATACTTCGGTGGCTTTAGGGATCATGGCCGGTAATTATTTTGGAAATCCATCAGCAGATTTAAAACTGATCGGTATTACCGGAACAAACGGAAAGACCACCATCGCGACCATTCTTTTTAAATTATTTAAAGATTTAGGTTATAAAACAGGTCTTTTATCAACCGTAGAGAATTATATTCATGATACTGTTGTACCTGCTACACATACTACACCGAACCCAATTGCCTTAAATCAACTTTTAAGGGATATGGTAAATGCAGGTTGTGATTATTGTTTCATGGAAGTGAGTTCGCATGCAGTAGCACAACACCGGATTGAAGGCTTAGCTTTCTCGGGTGGAGTGTTTTCGAATTTAACGCATGACCATTTAGATTTTCATAAAACTTTTGATGCTTATCTGAAAGCCAAAAAGGCATTTTTTGATATGTTGCCTAAAACGGCATTTGCACTGACCAATATCGACGATAAAAACGGCATGGTGATGTTGCAGAATACCAAGGCACATAAAAAGAGCTATGCCCTTAAACAACTCGCCGATTTCAAAGCGAAAATTATTGAAAACCAGTTTAGTGGCTTGCACTTAGATATCGATAATGAGGATGTTTACTTTAAGTTGGTAGGCTCTTTTAATGCCTATAACTTATTGGCTGTTTATGGAACTGCAATTTTATTGGAGCAGGATAAATTAAAGGTGCTGACGATGCTGAGCCGCTTATCAGGTGCTGAAGGAAGGTTTGATTACATCACTTCTGCTGATAAGATTATTGGTATTGTAGATTATGCGCATACGCCGGATGCTGTTCAGAATGTATTAAGTACCATTGCCAATATCCGCAAAGGAACCGAGCAGGTAATTACCGTAATTGGCTGTGGTGGAGACCGCGACAAAACCAAGCGTCCAATTATGGCGCAGGTAGCCTGCGATTGGAGCGACAAGGTGATCCTAACTTCCGATAATCCACGTACAGAAGATGCCCAAACCATCATTAACGATATGGAAGCCGGCGTTTCGCCCACAAATAAGCGTAAAACATTATCCATTTTAGACAGAAAAGAAGCTATAAAAACGGCCTTTCATTTAGCGCAACCAGGAGATATTATTCTTGTAGCGGGTAAAGGACATGAAAAATACCAGGAGATTAATGGCGTAAGGAACCATTTTGATGATAAAGAGATTTTACTTGAACAATTAAAACCAATCAGCTAATGTTATATTTATTATTCGAATACCTGCATAAGCATTATGATATACCTGGGTTAAGGTTGTTTCAGTACATCACTTTCCGTGCATCCATCTCCATTATTCTTTCTTTGGTCATCACCACCGTCTACGGTCGTAGGTTAATTGATTATTTACATCAAAAACAGGTTGGAGAAACCGTAAGGAATTTGGGTTTAGAAGGCCAGATGCAAAAACAAGGTACGCCAACAATGGGTGGTATCATTATTTTACTGGGTATTCTTATCCCTACCTTGTTGTTTGCCAATATTTCCAATATCTACGTCATCCTGATGATTATTACGACCATCTGGATGGGGGCAATCGGGTTTTTGGATGATTATATTAAAGTATTCAAAAAAAATAAGGAAGGTTTAGCAGGTCGTTTCAAAGTTGTCGGTCAGGTTGGTTTGGGCTTAATTGTCGGCACCACCATGTATTTTCATCCCAATATTGTGGTAAGAGAAACCGTGCAGGATAATGTTAAAAGCACTTCTACAGTTCCGATGGTATTGCGCCAGAAAGGAGAAACCTTTTATTATACACAAGATGTAAAATCGACTAAAACCAATATACCTTTTTATAAGAACAATGAGTTCGATTATGCAAAGGTATTGAAGTTTTTGGGGGCTGATTACCAGAAATATGCATTTTTCATCTTCCTGATTGTAACGGTGTTTATCATTACAGCGGTATCGAACGGGGCAAACATTACCGATGGGATTGATGGTCTAGCTACCGGAACTTCGGCAGTAATAGGGATCACTCTCGGTATTTTGGCTTATGTATCGGGTAATACCATTATGGCCGATTACCTCAATATTATGTATATCCCAAACTCTGCCGAGCTGATGATTTTTGCCGGATCCTTTGTTGGTGCGTGTGTAGGTTTTCTTTGGTACAACTCTTACCCAGCACAGATTTTTATGGGTGATACCGGAAGTTTGGCTATTGGGGGAATCATTGCCTCATTTGCCATCATGATTCGCAAAGAGCTGTTGATTCCGATTTTATGTGGAATCTTCCTGGTAGAACTGGTGTCGGTGATTATGCAGGTTTCTTACTTCAAATATACCAAGAAGAAATTTGGAGAAGGGCGCAGGATCTTCCTGATGTCGCCCTTGCACCACCACTACCAGAAAAAAGGATATCACGAAGCTAAAATTGTTACCCGCTTCTGGATTATCGGAATTATGCTAGCGATTATGACTATAGTAACATTGAAATTGAGGTAAGTTGAAGGTAGAGGGTTCGCAGGCTGAAGGTTTAATGGCCAAATGCCGAAATACTGAAGAAAAAAATAGAATAATAAATAAAAATAAAAAGTGATGGTATTCCTGTCTTGATACTTGATACTCACCACCTGATACTAAAAAAATAAAATGAGCACAAATAATATCACATCTAGCAATTCTAAGTCAGCAATGACCGGGCAGGGCCGTGTGGTTATTCTTGGTGCCGGCGAAAGTGGTGTAGGTGCAGCAAAGCTGGCACAAGCCAAAGGTTTCGAAGTATTTGTTTCAGATTATGGATTAATTGCTGATCAGTATAAAGCTGCATTAGAAAAGCTTGGCGTACCCTTCGAATCCGAAAAGCATACCGAAGAATTAATTCTGAATGCAACGGAGGTAATTAAAAGTCCGGGTATTCCGCCAACAGCGCCAATTGTTAAGAAACTGGCCGCTCAAGGTACTCCCGTAATTTCGGAAATTGAGTTTGCCAAACGATACACCAACGCCAAAACCATTTGTATTACAGGCTCCAACGGTAAATCAACAACAAGCTTATTAACCTATCATATCTTAAAAAATGCGGGTTTAAATGTAGGTTTGGCCGGTAACGTTGGGCAGAGTTTTGCTGCACAGGTGGCTACAGAAGATTATGAATATTATGTGCTGGAAATCTCAAGTTTTATGCTCGATGATATGTTTCAGTTTAAGGCAGACATTGCCGTTCTGTTAAACATTACACCCGATCATTTAGATCGATACGATTACAAACTGGAGAATTATGCAGCATCAAAAATGCGTATCGTTCAAAACCAGACGGCAGATGATGTTTTCATTTATTGTGCAGACGATGAAGAAAGCCTGACAGCCATGGCTATAACTAAACCTCTTGCCAAAACCTATCCTTTTTCTATTGTTAAGCCAGTGGAAAGAGGTGCCTATTTAGAAGCGAATACTTTACATATCCTTACAGAACCTAATAAACAACTAACCATGTCTATTTCAGATTTAGCCTTACAAGGCAAGCACAACATTTACAATTCTATGGCCTCAGGCATTGTGTCTAAAGTTTTAGAATTAAGAAATGAGACCATTCGCGAGAGCATGGGTAATTTCAAGAATATTGAGCACAGGTTAGAGCATGTGGCTAAAATTTCGGGTATCGATTTTATCAACGATAGTAAAGCCACCAACGTAAATTCTACCTGGTATGCTTTGGAGAGTATGACCAGCGATGTTGTGCTGATTATGGGCGGTGTTGATAAAGGTAACGATTATAATATGCTTAAGGATCTGGTTAAAAGCAAAGTAAAAGCCATTGTGTGCCTGGGTAAAGATAATAAACGTATTCACGATGCCTTTGAGGATGATGTGGAGATTATTGTAAATACATTTTCTGCAGAAGAAGCGGCACAGATTGCTTTCCATTTGGCTAAACGTGGTGATGCAGTATTATTATCGCCTGCATGTGCAAGTTTTGATTTGTTTAAAAATTACGAAGACCGCGGTAATCAGTTTAAAGCGGCAGTTAGAGAATTATAATAGGAGACTCCATATATGTTGCAGGCGCTACTTAATAAAACAAAAGGGGATAGATGGATCTGGTTGATCATCATCCTGCTTTCGCTTATATCTGTAATGGCGGTGTATAGCGCAACGGGTACTTTGGCCTATAAAAAAGGAGAAGCTGTAGAAAAACTTTTGCTTACCAAACACCTCATTTTTGTATTGCTCGGTATCGGTATGATTTATATTGCCCACCTGCTCGATTACCGCTATTATGCAGGTATTTCGAAGGTGCTAATGATTGTAACCATTCCTTTGCTGTTTTATACCTTAATATTTGGTACCAACTTAAACGATGCTTCGAGGTGGGTTAAAATACCGGTTATCGGATTAACCTTTCAAACATCCGATTTGGCAAAATTGGCATTAATTACTTTTTTAGCGCGGATGCTCACCAAAAAGCAAGAAAATATTAAAAACGTTAAAGAATCCTTTATACCAATTATGGGATCGGTTTGTGTGGTATTTGTTTTAATCGCACTGGCCAATTTATCTACCGCATTAATGTTGTTTGGTGTAAGTATATTGCTGTTAATTATCGGTAGGATCAGTATTAAACAGATCGCGATTGTTTGTGCAGGCGGTTTTGTCCTGTTGTTGTTCGTTTTCTTTTTGGGGCCAAGGAGAAAAACCTACATGTCGCGTATCAATACGTTTATGCATCCCGAAATGCAGCATTCAGATAAAACTTTCCAGGCAGATCAGGCAAAAATTGCCTTGGCTACTGGTGGTGTTTTTGGTAAAGGACCAGGTAATAGTACACAACGCAATTTCCTACCACACCCGTATTCCGATTTTATTTTCGCCATTATTATTGAAGAATGGGGAACTGTGGGAGGAATTGTAATTATGATACTATACCTGGTGCTTTTATACCGATGTATCAAGATTGTAACGCGGGCACCCAAGGCTTTCGGCGCGCTGCTGGCGGCCGGGCTGAGTTTCAGTCTAACCATTCAGGCTTTTGCAAATATGGCAGTAGCGGTTGGTTTAGGTCCTGTAACCGGGGTTCCGTTACCATTGGTAAGCATGGGGGGTACATCAATGATCTTTACGAGTGTGGCTTTCGGTATTATTCTGAGTGTAAGCCGCGATGTAGAAGAAAATGCTAATGCAGCAACAAAAGAGGATAAAGAAAAAGTTAAAAATAAAGTGATAATAGGTGAAATACCTGCAATAGCTTAAGATTGGTCGTCATTGCGAGGAAGAATGACGAAGCAATCTATTTAAAAATAATAAAGTAAAAAAAAGGTTTAACCACAGAGCACACGGAGGAAAGCACCGAGAACACGCAGAAATATTTTAAGCGCTTGGCTTAGTGTTTTTTGTGGTTAAAAGAAAAGAATAAAAGCTCAGTGCGCTCTGTGAGAACTCAGTGCACTCAGTGGTAAAAAATAGATAAAAAATAAAAATGAATAATTCCCCAAAAATTATCATATCAGGTGGTGGCACCGGTGGGCATATTTTTCCCGCCGTAGCCATAGCCAATGCGCTAAAACGCATGGTGCCAACCTGTGAAATCTTGTTTGTGGGTGCAATAGGCCGCATGGAAATGGAAAAAGTTCCTGCAGCCGGATATAAAATTATAGGCTTAAACATTAGCGGGATGCAACGTGGCTCGATTATTAAAAATCTGGCACTTCCGCTCAAGGTTATCGGTAGTGTGCGTAAAGCCATGCAGATTATTAATGATTTTAAGCCCGATGCCGTAGTTGGTGTTGGTGGTTATGCTTCAGGGCCGCTTTTGTATGCGGCTTCTTTAAAGGGAATTCCTTACCTCATTCAGGAACAGAATTCTTATGCAGGGATAACCAATAAATGGTTAGGTAAAAAGGCTTCGAAAATCTGTGTCGCTTTTGATGACATGGACCAGTTTTTTCCGGCCGATAGGATCTTGAAAACAGGAAATCCGGTACGCCAGGAAGTGGTTGATATTAAAGGCAAGCACTATGCAGGAGCGGAGCTCTTAAAACTAGATCCATTAAAAAAGACCATTATGGTTACCGGTGGAAGTTTAGGTGCGGGAACACTGAACAAGGCAATTGAAAAACACCTTCCTGAGATTCTTGCACAAGATGTGCAGGTAATCTGGCAAACAGGCAAGTATTACTATAAAGGGATTATAGAAAGATTGGGTTTAGCATATCACCCCAATGTTCGGATCCTGGAGTTTTTAAATAAAATGGATCTGGCTTATGCTGCTGCAGATATAATCATTAGCCGCGCAGGAGCTGGAACCATAGCAGAACTTTGCTTAATTAAAAAACCGGTGATATTGGTGCCTTCACCAAACGTGGCAGAAGACCATCAAACCAAAAATGCGGTGGCACTGGTTAAAAATGGCGCTGCAATATTAATTAACGATCGCTCTGCAGAAGATACGCTGGTAAAGGAAGCGCTGGCATTGTTAACCAATAAAGAACAGTGCGAAACGTTAGCTCAGAACCTGGCAAAGATGGCATTGCCAAAGGCAGATGAAATGATTGCGAATGAAGTATTAAAATTGATTAAATAAGAGACATGAGAAACTAGATGTGAAATATGAGATTAGACTATTTGTCTAGTATCTCATATCTCACATCTCAAATCTAATAAAAATGGAATTAAGTAAAATAAATAGGGTTTTCTTTGTTGGTATCGGTGGTATCGGCATGAGTGCGCTTGCCCGTTATTTTGCTAAACGCGGACAGGTAGTTTGCGGTTATGATAAAACCAAAACAAAACTGACCGAAACCTTAACGCAGGAAGGGATTTTGATCACCTATCTTGATGAAACCGCTACATTGCCTAATGAATTTTTAGATCATCAGGATGATACCTTAGTAGTTTATACACCAGCAATTCCAAAAGATTCGAAAATTTTAAACCACTTTTTAGAAAAAGGTTTTGCGCTTAAAAAACGTTCAGAAGTTTTAGGCATTATCAGTAAAGGAATGTTCTGTATTGCTATTGCAGGCACACATGGCAAAACCACAACATCATCTATTGTTGCGCATCTTTTAAAAGATACCGGTTACGATTGTACCGCTTTTTTAGGTGGAATAACCAGCAACTATAACAGTAATGTGCTTTTTGGAGAAAATAATGTGGTAGTGGTAGAGGCTGATGAATACGATCGTTCTTTTCTGACGCTACATCCGGATATAGCAGTAGTTACCTCTATGGATGCCGATCATTTGGATATTTACGGAGATAAAAGTCATCTCGAAGAATCTTTCCGTTTGTTTGCTGGCCAGCTCAAAGCCGAAGGTACACTTTATGCACATGAAGGATTGCCACTTGAAAAAAGCATTAGTTATGCAGCAAGTTCAACGGCAATAGCAAAAGCAGAAAATTTAAGGGTAGAAGGTTCGAAATTTGTTTTTGATTATACCGATAGCATCCATAGCATAAAAGATATCAGTTTAATGCTTCCTGGTAAGCACAATGTCGAAAATACAACCGTGGCCATTGCTATTGCTTTACAACTGGGTATTGATGCAGAGAAAATAAAGCAGGCCATTGCAAATTTTAAGGGAGTTAAACGTCGCTTCGAATATATTGTAAATAATGGCAATCAGATTTATATCGATGATTATGCACACCATCCTGAAGAGCTGAGGGCATGCTTTGATGCCGTGAGGCAATTGTATCCCGATAAAAAACTGACGGTAATTTTTCAGCCGCACCTGTTCACGCGGACAAGGGATTTTGCCGATGAATTTGCAAAAGTTTTAAGCACTGTTGATGAACTGATTTTATTGGAGATTTACCCGGCAAGAGAATTGCCTATTGACGGGGTAAATTCACAGTTTTTATTGGACAAAATCACTTTAGCAGATAAAAAAATATGTGGAAAAGATTTTGTGGTTCAGTATGTTAACGATACCAAGCCTGAATTAATTTTAACCGTAGGAGCGGGAGATATCGACACGATTATCGATCCCCTAAAAAATACTTTGAACAATGCTTAAAAGGATAAACTGGAGCGCAATTTTTACCGGCTTCGCCTGGCTGATTAGCCTGGCCGGAGTGGTGATGCTTTTGAGTTTTATCAATGTGAAAAAACAGACGGTTAAATGTACTGATGTTAAAATCCTGATTCCAGGGGCAGATAATTTTATAGAACGCGAAGAGATCGATGCTATTTTGAAGGAAGATCAGGGTGTGCTTTTAGACCGTAACATCGAAAATATCAATATTCATGAAATAGAGAAAAAGCTGCAGTCTAACCCTTACATCGGTTTTGCCAAAGTATATGTAGAAATGGACGGGGTATTGCACATCGAGGTAAAACAGCGTCAGCCTGTTCTCCGCATATTAAGTGAGAATGGACAAGACTTTTACATTGATAACGATGGACGGAAAATGCCTGTTTCATCAAACTTCACCGCTAATGTGCTGGTGGCAACTGGTCATATTACAGAAGTTTTTGGTAGTAGAGTAGATACGCTACATACGCAATTGGCAAGAGATTTATATAAAACTGCACAATATATTAAGCAAGATACCCTTTGGGATTCTCAGATCGAACAGATTGTGGTGGATCAGAAAAATGATATCGAATTGATACCAAGAGTGGGTAATCAGCGTATTATTTTGGGTAATGCCGATTCGCTTGAAAAGAAAATGAAAAACCTGTTGCTGTTTTATAAAAAGGCCATGCCACAGGTAGGATGGGACACTTATATAACGATCAATATTAAGTATACGAACCAGATTGTTTGTGAAAGAAGAGATTCGACAGAATTAAGGAAAAAAGCTAAAACAATTTCTGCAGCAGATAGTTTGAGGATACAACGAACTGTAGCCGATTCATTAATCAGAAGTACAATCGTAGCCTCAATGGATGATCGCCCTGAAGCCGGTCAGGAAAAAAAAGAAGAACCAAAAAAAACTGAAGTTCGAAAGGTCGAACCAAAAAAGGCTGAGCCTAAAAAAGTAGCGCCGAAAAAAACAGCACCAGTTAAAAAGGAAGTAAAAAAGCCGACAGTTACGTCAGCTACAAAACCAAAGGAAACGAAACCTGCGGATAAAAAAGAAAAGCCGAAGCAAACGGCAACAACACAGCCAAAGCCGGCAAAATCTGAGGCTCAATTGAAAAAAGAGAAAGAAGCGAGAGAGAAAGAAATCAAAGCCCTGGAAAAACAGTATAAAACTCAGCAAAATTAACGAATATGGACAAGGCAAAATTTACCAGTCAGTCGCCCATCGTAGTAGGATTGGATATCGGTACTACAAAAATTTGTGTTATCGTTGGCCGTAGAACGCAACACGGTAAAATAGAAATCTTAGGAATAGGCAAGGCAGAATCGGCGGGAGTAACGCGCGGGGTAGTTTCTAACATTCAAAAAACAGTGCAGGGCATTGCCCAGGCAGTTGAGGTGGCGAGCGGACAATCCAATGTAGAAATACAGGTGGTAAATGTGGGTATCGCTGGTCAGCACATTAAGAGCTTACAGCACAGAGGAATTTTAACAAGAAGAGAATTAAACAACGAAATCGGTAAAAAAGATATCGATAAGTTGATTGATGATATGTTTAAGCTGGTAATGCCTCCGGGTGAGGAGATCATCCATGTATTACCGCAAGAATTTACCATCGATAATGAGCCTGGAATTAAAGATCCGATTGGTATGGCGGGAGTTCGCCTTGAAGCTAACTTCCATATCATCTCAGGGCAGGTTACGGCCGTAAAAAATATCATCAAATGTGTAAACAATGCAGGGCTGCAAACTCAGGATTTAATTCTTGAGCCATTGGCTTCGTCTGAATCGGTGTTGAGCGAGGAAGAAAAAGAAGCGGGTATTGCCTTGGTTGATATCGGTGGTGGTACTACAGATATTGCTATTTTCCACGAAGGTATCATTCGTCATACCGCAGTTATCCCTTTTGGTGGTAATAGTGTTACCGAAGATATTAGAGAAGGTTGCTCTGTAATGCGTAACCAGGCCGAGTTGCTGAAAACCCGTTTCGGTTCGGCATTGGCTGAAGAGAATAAAGAAAATGAAATTATTTGTGTTCCGGGTTTACGTGGTCGCGAACCAAAAGAAATTTCGGTTAAAAACCTGGCCTATGTTATTCAGGCACGTATGGAAGAAATCATTGAACACGTATATTACGAGATCAAATCTTCCGGATATGAGAAAAAACTGATCGGTGGTATTGTAATCACCGGAGGTGGTGCTTTGTTAAAACACTTATCTCAAGCGGTTGAATATGTAACTGGTTTAGATTGCCGTATCGGTTATCCGAACGAGCATTTATCGAAATATGAAGATATGCCTAAAGCCATTTACGATGATCTGAAAAGCCCTATGTATGCAACCAGTGTAGGTTTGCTAATTAAAGGAATTCAGAAAGCAGAAGAGTTAATTGAAGAAATGAAACAACCTGGTGTTTTTGTGGAAAAACCAAAAACAGCCAAAGAAAAAGAGAAACGTGGACCAGGTTTGTTCGATAAATTACTGGCAAAAACAAGAACTTTCATTCAGGATGATATGAATGTGAGTGATGAAGATTACTTAAAAAGTTAATTACTTTTCCACAAAAGATGAGTTTTCCACATTATTAACAGTTGTGGAAAACGTCTGTTGAAAAAGTGTTAATATTACATGGAGTAATGAACAGAATTTAAAATTTTTAAACAACTGATTCATAAAGATATGCAGTTCGAAATGTTAAAAGATAAATCTTCAATCATCAAAGTTATTGGTGTTGGAGGTGGTGGCGGCAACGCAGTGAACCATATGTACCTGTCTGGTATTACTGGTGTGGATTTTATTATTTGTAATACAGATGCCCAGGCTTTGGAATCTAGTCCTATACCTAACAAGGTACAATTAGGTGCCAGTTTAACTGAAGGAATGGGCGCTGGCTCTATTCCTGAAGTGGGTAAAAACTCAGCTATAGAAAATATAGATGATATTAAGGCCATGTTAGGTAGTACCACCAAAATGCTTTTTATTACAGCAGGAATGGGTGGTGGTACCGGAACAGGTGCTTCTCCAATCATTGCGAAAGCTGCTAAAGAACTTGACATTTTAACTGTAGCCATCATTACTACGCCGTTTTCTTTCGAAGGAAAAAGACGTAAACTGCAGGCTGACGAAGGAATGGAAGAGTTGAAAAAATATGTAGATTCTTACCTGGTTATCTCTAACGATCGCCTGCGCGAGATCTTTGGAAACTTAACTTTAGGTTCTGCCTTTGGCCAGGCCGATGATATTTTAACGACAGCTGCGAAAGGTATTGCAGAAATTATTACGGTTCCAGGTTATATCAACGTGGATTTTAAAGATGTGCGTACCGTAATGAAAGATAGCGGTGTGGCCATTATGGGTAGTTTCGCTGCTGAAGGCGAAGATCGTGCATTGCAGGCAGTAGAGGGCGCTTTGGCCTCTCCATTGTTAAAAGATAACGAAATTGAAGGTGCCCGTTATATTTTATTGAACATCAGTTCTGGTTTGCGTGAGGTAACTATGGATGAGGTTTCGATCATTACAGACTATATTCAGGAAAAAGCTGGTTTATCAGCAGACTTAATATGGGGTAACTGTACCGACGAATCTTTAAGCGATAAACTTTCTGTAACCATCATTGCAACAGGTTTCCAAACTTCAGAAGAACGTGTGCATGAAGAAAAAAATAAAAAGAAAATATCACTTTTAACACCAGAAGAAGCGCCACTTGTTCGCCCTGTTGAGCCGGTAAATTCTTTCATTCAACCTAAAGCAGCACCATCTTATGAGCCTGTTTTAAAAACCAAGGAAGAAGTTTCGCAAGCAGATCTTTTTGGTGGCATGTTCAATAAATCAGAGCCGCAAAAAGTTCAGGAGCCAGAAAATAATGTGGTCCGCCATACTTTAATTGAAGAAGAACCTCAGGTGGAAGAAGCAGAGGAAACCGGATTTGAGTTCGAAGTTAAATTGGCAGAAACTAATTTTGTATTCGAAACACCAGCAGCTCCTATGCCGCAGCCTGAACCGGAAATCGAAATGCCGGTTGTTGGATTAGATGACGACAAAAGTGACGAATCTATGGAAGAGCAATTGAAAAAATCTAAAGAGCGTATTCTACGTTTAAAAGATTTGAGCATGAAATTGCGTACAACCAATGGTTTACAGGAACTGGAAAATGAACCTGCTTACAAACGCAAACAAATGCAGTTGCAACAAGTTCAGCATTCTTCAGAATCGCAGGTAAGTAGGTTTACTTTAAGTAACGACCAGGATGGTGGTACAGAGATCAGACCTAACAATTCTTTTCTGCACGATAACGTTGATTAAAACAAACCAAATATAATTATAAAGCCCCGTTGTAAAATCGGGGCTTTTTTGGCATAAAATTAGCGTAGTAAAATCTTAATTCGAATCCTTGAAAAATCCTTGAGTTGATTTTAAGCCGAATAAAGCTTAAATTCGCAAAATTTCATTATAAAAACACATACATACATTGGATATATTTGATAAGATAGCAAAGCACATGGGGCCACTTGGTCAACACCAGAAATGGTCTCATGGGTATTTCTCATTTCCAAAATTAGAGGGAGAAATTGCACCACACATGCAATTTAAAGGAAAAGAGCATTTGGTTTGGAGTTTAAACAATTATTTAGGCTTAGCCAATCACCCGGAAGTTAGAAAGGCAGATGAAGAAGCTGCAGCTCAATATGGTATGGCTTACCCGATGGGTGCCCGTATGATGAGTGGAAATTCTAAGTTTCACGAGCAGTTAGAGCAAGAACTGGCCGCTTTTGTTGGAAAACCTGATGCATTTTTATTAAATTATGGTTATCAGGGAATGGTATCAATTATTGATACCCTGGTTGATCGTAATGATGTAATTGTTTACGATGCTGAATCGCATGCGTGTATTATTGATGGACTTCGTTTGCATATGGGTAAAAGATTTGTCTATCAGCACAATGATATTGACAGTGCCCGTAAGCAATTGGAGCGCGCTACCAAATTGACGAAAGAATCTGGCGGTGGTATTCTTTTAATTACCGAAGGTGTTTTCGGAATGAGCGGTGCACAGGGTAAATTAAAAGAAATTGTAGATCTTAAAAATGATTTTGAATTCCGTATCCTGGTTGATGACGCACATGGTTTTGGTACCATGGGTAAAACTGGCGCAGGTACACACGAAGCCCAAGATTGCATTGAAGGTATTGATGTTTACTTTGGTACATTTGCTAAATCAATGGCGGGTATTGGTGCTTTTGTAGCGTCTACTGTAGAAATTACCAATTTCTTAAGGTATAACATGCGTTCGCAAACTTTTGCCAAAGCCTTGCCGATGCCGATGGTAATCGGATTATTGAAGCGTTTAGAGTTATTGAAAAGCCGTCCGGAGTTAAAAGATAAACTTTGGGAAATTGCTACAACCTTACAAAAAGGACTTCGTGAGCGTGGGTTTGATTTAGGGGTAACCAATTCTGTTGTTACACCGGTTTTCTTAAAAGGAGAACTCTCAGATGCTACAGCCATTACCTACGATTTACGTGAAAATTATAGCATCTTCTGTTCAATCGTAGTGTATCCGGTAATTCCTAAAGGAATGATCGAATTACGTTTAATCCCAACAGCTGTACACACGCTTGAAGATGTACAACGTACTTTGGATGCTTTTAGCGAAGTTGCAGAAAAGTTAGAGAACGGATATTATAAAGAGAATCTTTTCGCTACTGCTTAAGATCAATAGAAATTTTACAAAGCCCTTTAAATATGTTTAAAGGGCTTTTTTTTGTGGCTATTTTTTGCAATCACTTGTTTATCAGTAGTTTGTTTTTTGGTTTTTTAGGGTTATCTGTTTATAAACCCGCTATATGTGGAAAAAAACGGTTTAGTAGGTCGTTTTTTTATTGTTCCAAAATTTTTTTATTTCCTTAAACCCTTTAAATTAGATAATTAAAACTAAAAACCTTAAGAACCATAGGAGTAAGCAAAAATGAAAAAATTCGAAGAAGTAAAAAGTTTGGTTACAGCTTTAGAAGCTGATGCAGACAAATTTTATAACAAAGGTAACAGCGCAGCAGGAACCCGTATCCGTAAAGGTATGCAAGACCTGAAAAACTTAGCCCAGGCGATCCGTTTAGAAGTTCAGGAGGCTAAAAATAAAGCTTAAGCGATTTTAAATAAATATCATACCTAGATGGCCTCTTTATGCGAAGAGGCCATTGTTTTTATTAGACAAATTAAGTTCATCAAGATTCCCTTATCCTTACCATGAAAAAACTAATTCTACTCATGCTGCTTGGTTGCACACAATTGATGTATGCCCAGGAAAATTTAAATTTTGGCCGTCAGAAAGAAATTATATCGCCGCAAACGAATCCTGATGGTACATTTACCTTCAGGCTTAAAGCACCAAATGCCAGGAAGGTAGAAATACAGGGTGATTTTTTGGTTTCGAAGTCAAACACTCCACCCACGCAGGAAATGAAATTGGGAACGGATAGTGTTTGGTCATATACTTCGGCAGTTTTACCCTCCGAACTTTACAGTTACAGTTTTATTGTTGATGGTTTGAAGATCCGGGATCCAAACAATGTTTACCTGATCAGAGATGTATCATCTGTTGTTAATGTGTTTTTAGTGGGAAATGGCAAGGCCGATTTATATATGGTTAAAGATGTACCGCATGGAACGGTGGCAAAACGTTGGTATCAATCTGCCGGACTTAAAACCAGTCGCAGACTTACCGTTTACACGCCGCCAGGTTATGAAGCATCGAAAGGGAATTATCCTGTTTTATATCTGTTACATGGTGTTGGAGGAGATGAAGAAGCCTGGATGCAACTCGGCAGAGCTTCTCAAATCTTAGATAACCTCATTGCTGCTGGCAAAGCCAAGCCGATGATTGTGGTGATGACCAATGGCCACACCAGTAATACCGCTGCACCGGGAGAATCATCAAAAGGACTTTATAAACCGATTATGATGACACCTGATGTTTTTAATGGAGATATGGAATCTTACTTTAAAGAAATTATTGATTTTACAGAGAAAAACTATCGTACCGGTAAAACGCAGAATGATCGGGCCATTGCAGGTTTATCAATGGGAGGGTTTCATTCCCTGTATATATCGGCCAATTATCCTAAAACTTTTGGTTATGTCGGTTTATTTTCTCCGGCGATATTGCCACCGGCCAGTGCAGCAAGCCCTATCTACAAAGATTTGGATTTGAAACTTGAAGCACAAAAGAAAAATGGCTATAACCTATATTGGATTGCGATAGGCAAAACAGATTTCTTATATAAAAATGTGAGTGAGTTTAGAAGGAAGCTTGATGAAATGAGTTTTAAATATGATTATAAAGAAAGTGAGGGTGGCCATACCTGGTCTAACTGGCGGGATTACTTATCAGAATTTACGCCGATGTTGTTTAAATAATTCTTGCCAAACTAAAAAGGCTTCCAAATTTTGAATTTGGAAGCCTTTTATTATTTAGTAATTCAATTAAGCTGTTTGAATGATTTTATCAAGTTCAGCAATAATTAATTGTTCTAAAGATGATGAAGCTTTTATCAGTGGTAATCTCACCGTGTCTCCACAAATACTTAAATGTTTCAAAGCAGCTTTAATTCCTGCCGGATTTCCTTCAGCAAAGGCTAAACGCGTAAACTCTACTAAACTTAAATGGGAAGGACTAGCAGCTTTAAATTCGCCTTGCAAACATAAATTAACCATATCTGTAAAAGGTTTTGGAACTGCATTTGCAATTACGGAGATTACTCCCGAAGCTCCTAAAGAAATCATGGGTAAGGTAATCGGGTCATCACCAGATATTAAAAGAAAATCTGCAGGTTTATCTCTCATAATCTGGTTAAACTGATCAAAGCTTCCTGAGGCTTCTTTAGTCGCAATAATGTTTTTAAAATCATGTGCCAGTCTGCAGGTTGTTTCCGGACTCATATTGCTCATTGTACGCCCGGGAACATTATAGAGGATTAAATCCAATGGCGAAATTTCAGCTAAATGTTTATAATGCTGATAAATTCCTTCCTGGGTAGGTTTGTTGTAATAAGGACTAACGGATAAAATTGCGCTATATCCGGTTGTGTCGAAAGATTTAATATCGTCAGCTACAGCTAAAGTATTATTGCCACCAATACCTGCAACCAATGGTAATCTGTTATTGTTAATTTCAGCAGTATAAGCCCACACCTTCTTCTTCTCGTCCTTGGTCATTGTAGCGGTTTCGCCGGTTGTACCTAAAGAAACGAGGTAATCTATCCCTCCTTCTACCAAATGATTAATCAGGTTTTTTAAGCCATCATAATCAACTGATCCATCTGTGTTGAAAGGCGTAACCAATGCTACACCAGTACCCTGAAATTTGTTCATTTTAATTTATAATTATTGAATTTTAAATTAGTGAATGATAGTATGTAAATATGCTATCATTCGCTAATTCAATTCTTCTCTCACTTTATTTTATCATTTCCAATAGCTCAGCATCGCTAATGATCGGAATGTTTAGTTTGTTCGCTTTTTCCAGTTTAGATGGACCCATGTTATCGCCCGCAACAAGGTAATTCAATTTACCCGAAATACTGCTTAGCATCTTGCCTCCATTGGCTTCAATCATATCCTTAAGCTCATCACGGCTAAATTTTTCAAAAACGCCCGAAATTACGAATGTTTTTCCAATAAGTCGATCACTATCAAGCGTAATTACTTTTTCTTCAATTTCAAACTGTAATCCGGCTAATTTTAATAATTCTACCTGTCTTAAATGCTCAGATTTTCCAAAATATTCAACAATACTTTCCGCAATACGCTGCCCGATTTCATCAATGGCGATCAATTCCTCTACCGTAGCTTTCAATAGATTATCGATATTTTTTACACCAGCAGCAGTTTTCTTTGCAACGGTTTCGCCAACATAACGGATGCCCAAGCCAAAAAGTACCTTTTCGAAAGGCATATCCTTCGATTTTTCAATGCCCTTGAGCATGTTTTCGATTGAACGTTCCCCAAAACGGTCTAAGGTTTTAAGCTGATCAGATTTTTCATGGAGCGTATATAAATCACTGATATGTCTTATAAGCCCATGCTTGTAAAAAGTTTCAATGGTTTCGTCACCAAGTCCATCGATATTCATGGCCTTGCGCGAAATAAAGTGCTGAATTTTTCCGACGATCTGTGGCGGGCAGCCTTCGTCATTAGGGCAATAGTGTACCGCTTCGCCTTCTTTTCTAATCAGTTCGGTTCCACATTCAGGGCAATGATGGAGATAGTGTACTTTTTCTGACCCCGGTAAGCGTTTCTCCAGATTTACCTTAATGATCTTCGGGATAATTTCACCACCCTTTTCAACATAAACCGTATCACCTTCATGTAAATCTAAACGCTCTATTTCGTTAGCATTGTGCAAAGTGGCGCGTTTAACGGTGGTTCCTGCCAATAAAACAGGTGTTAAGTTGGCAACTGGTGTAACCGCTCCGGTTCTGCCCACCTGGTAGGTAACTTTTTCCAGAACGGTTTCAACTTCAGCGGCTTTGTATTTGTATGAAATGGCCCAACGCGGTGATTTAGAGGTAAACCCCAATTCCTGTTGTTGCGCATAACTGTTTACTTTAATTACTATACCATCAATATCGTAACTTAATTTAAAACGTTCGTTTTCCCAATGGTGGATAAATTCGAGAACAGCGTCTATGCCTGAAACGAGTTTCGTATGCTCACAAACATGGAATCCCCAATCTTTTACGGCGTTTAAGCTTTCCCAGTGCGTTTTAAATTCGTTTTTATCTGTGTACAGGAAGTAGATAAAACCATCTAAAGGCCGTTTGGCCACTTCCTTGCTATCCTGCATTTTAATGGTTCCTGAGGCAAAGTTGCGTGGATTTGCATAAGGGATTTCACCGAGTTCTTCCCGGTAAGCATTTAAGCGCAAAAAAGCCGCTTTATGCATAAAAATTTCTCCGCGGATTTCAAAATGTTCAGGTGCTACAGTTGATTTGATTTGATGTGGAATGGTATGGATGGTTTTTACGTTATTAGTCACATCATCACCCTTAGTGCCATCGCCACGGGTAACTGCACGTAAAAGCTTGCCATTTTCGTAAGTAAGGCTAATGGACAGACCATCGAATTTTAACTCACATACATACTGGAAATTGTCGCCAATGGCTTTACGGATGCGTTCATCAAAATCGCGGAGATCCTGTTCATTATAGGTATTCCCCAAAGATAACATGGGGTATTTATGTTTTACAGTAACAAAATTTTTGGTAATATCGCCACCTACGCGCTGGGTTGGCGAATTCGCATCGGCCAAATCTGGATTTGCTTTTTCAAGCGCAGCGAGGTGCTTTAATTTTTTATCAAACTCATAATCACCAATGGTAGGCATGGCCAACACATAATAGTTATAATTGTGCTGGTTTAATTCGGCCACCAGGGCATCCATTTCTTCTTTTATTGCAGTAAGCGACATAAGACAAATATAGAAAAAGGATAAAGCGGTTTTATAGATTGAAAGGCAAAAAAAAGGTATTGATGTTTTTTTGAAGACTGATGTCGTATCTAGAAAATTAATTAAGCCATGGCGCTAATACATAAAGCCAAAAAGCCAAACAGGAATGATATTTCCAAAACCTATTTCGATGCTGTCTTTAGCACCATAAATTTTGTTAAATTTAAAAAGCAATTTTTGTAATTATTGCTTTTTGTAAAAAGCAAATTTACAGTCTGTACATTATTGACGAACAGCATTTATGTAGAGCTTAAGTACCAGGTAGCGGTTTAAATCATAGTTTTTCCTCTATTTCCTTAAAAATATCCATAAAATCTTTCTTCAAGGAAGTTTTGAAAATGCCTAACTCGAAGGTAAGTTGCTGTAGTTGTTTGTCATTCAATGTTTCGGGCCATAAACGCATACAAATTCTATTAAGCGCATAGCTGATATTTTCGAGTTTTTGATAACTTAAGAGGTATTTGCTGCTGATAAACTTTTCCAAAAAATTGAAGAATACCTCGGGAGTTTTAAGGTTGCAATGTTCGAGGAAATCACTCAGCGATTCTTTTTTTACCGCGTTCAGCTGATCATAGAAATGGTTTGCCTGGATTAAGTTGTGCTCAACCAATAAATGATCTAACAATAGCTCCAGACCGATGTGGGCAAGAAAAGAAGGGCGAACCGCGGTATTTTCTACAATAGGTTTAATGAGCTGTTTAAGTTCAGTGGTTTTCTCTAAGAAGAAATTAGAGGAATGAAAAAGCAGGTCGACAGCTAAATGTCTTTTCCAGCCGAATAGCAGCTGTTCTTCATCCAGATTTCCTTTAAACAGAAATTCATTTTTCTGGGGATATAAATTTGCCTCTTTTATGGCGTTTTTGATTAGATCTGGCAAAACCGTTCCCATTACCACATGGGCATTATTACTTGTCCGGTCGAAATAATAATGGGATAAAAAGTTCATCCCGCAAGGTAATATTTTCTCGTATGGTTGTAAAGAACCGATGGTAAAATATTGGTAAGGAATACAAGCCGTATCATCATTTGCGATACCCTGCTTACAAAACCAACTAATTTGCTTTAAACTAAGCTAAAATTTTATCTTTGCACGCACATTATTAAAGTGTTTGTACAATGACGAATTTTGTTGAAGAGTTAAGGTGGCGTGGCATGCTGCACGATATTATGCCGAATACGGAGGAAAAGTTAAACGAAGGTATGACTTCTGGTTATATCGGTTTCGATCCTACTGCAGATTCGTTACACGTTGGTCACTTAACGCAGATCATGACATTGATTCATTTTCAAAATGCGGGTCATAAGCCATTTGCTTTGGTAGGTGGTGCTACCGGTATGGTAGGCGATCCATCGGGAAAATCTGATGAACGCAATCTTCAGACCCCTGAGATGATTGAGCACAACCTGAAAGGGATGAAAAAGCAATTGGCTAAATTCTTAAAATTTGAAGACGGCGGAAACGGTGCAGTAATGGTTAATAATGCCGATTGGTTTAAGGATATGAACCTCTTTACCTTTATCAGGGATGTAGGTAAACACATTACCGTGAACTACATGATGGCAAAAGATAGTGTGAAAAGACGTTTGGAAGGTGATTCTGGTCTGTCTTTCACCGAATTTTGTTATCAATTGATTCAAGGGTACGATTTCTATCATTTGTGGAAAAACGAAAACTGTTTGGTGCAAATGGGCGGCTCCGATCAATGGGGTAATATTGTTACCGGTACAGAGCTGATTAGAAGAAAAGATGCTGGTACCGCTTATGCCATCACTACACAATTGATTAAAAAGGCAGATGGAACTAAATTCGGTAAAACCGAAAGTGGTGCGGTTTGGCTAGATCCGGAGAAAACTTCTCCATATAAATTCTACCAGTTTTGGTTAAATGCGTCAGATGATGATGTGAAAAAATGGATCCGTATTTTTACTTTGAAAAATAAGGAAGAAATAGAGGCCCTGGAAAAGGAACATGATGCTGCACCACATTTACGTATCCTTCAAAAAGCTTTAGCTGAAGATATTACTGTTAAAACCCACTCGATAGAAGCTTTAGAAACGGCTATTAAAACATCTGAGTTTTTGTTCGGAAACGGATCACTTGAATTTTTAAGGGGTTTATCAGATAAAGCCGTATTAGATATATTTGACGGGATTCCGCAATACAAGATTCTGATTGAGGAGCTTGGGGCAGGAATTGATGCAGCCAGTTTACTTGCTGAAAAATCAGCTATATTTCCATCAAAAGGAGAGGCTAAGAAAACCATTCAGGGTGGAGGTGTTTCTGTAAACAAAGAAAAGGTGGCCGAAATGGCTCAAATCTTTACTGCAGATCATTTAATAAACGACAAATTTATTGTGGTGCAAAAAGGAAAGAAAAATTATTTTCTTTTGATCGCTGAATAAATTTTTCAGGCCCATTGAATTAAGATTTATTCATTGGGCCCGAATTTAAAATTGAACTGGAAGCGGATCTCCTTTAGGAGTCCGTTGAATCATATCCCCATGTATCTTGAATGATCATGCAGGTATTTATCTGTATCCAAATATGGTGAAGGTTCCCTCATCTTCTTCATAAGGTATATGCAATTCTGTTAAAAGGTGTTTAAATTCTTTGGTTTCATCAAGTACTTTGGGGGCAATTAAACTTCCCATATGTTCCGCATAAAGCGGCCGTACTTTTATATACTCAATGGTAAAAAACAAATACATACCTTCCTTATAAAACGGTTCCCAATTTCCTAACCAATGTGGAGTCTTACTTATTTTTAGTTCTTCATGAGTATTATCGTTAATAACGAGTTTTTCTATATATGGAGGTGGGAAAGGCAATTGTTTTATTGCATTTTGAAGTTTCAGCCATTTAGTATCGTTCATTACTGATGACAACCCTTTTTTGGTCACTATCTTTCTTATTTTTTCTTTTTCCGCTAAAATATCCGGATCGTTTGAGGTAAAGTATTTATACTTTTCACTTTCAGAAATACCAGGATTACTATATAAATCTCTGTAAAAGTCCTTTTTCTCACTAATGTCCATTTTAAGGCTGGTTTAAAATTTCATAAATATAACTGGGATATGATATCCATTAAAGAAATTTAATATCAAAAATAATAGCCAGAAAAGAAAAAAGCCACTGATGTGGCTTAAATAAGAGTTAACTTAGATAGAGAGCTAATTAAATACGTAAAATTTATTAAAACACTTATAACACTTGTATCTCTTAACTGAAACCCATGGCATCAGGGTTTTAAAGATAAAACCTCTCGGCACCCGATAGGTTTCGAAATTTTTACACTTTGGACAAGACAGTCGGGTCTTAACCAAAGTTAATTCTTCTGAGGATTTCATAATAAGCATGAGTTTGATTGGGTGAATCAAATTTAAACAAAATAAAATATATGAATTCAGTCAGAAAACTACCAATTTATTGATTTCATCTACTTATTTTGCCGTTTTAAAGCAAAATAGCTTCAAAAGGATTCTTAAAGTTGCTTTTTGTTTGGTAATTTTTGATTTCTGTATCAGTTAACAGACAGTATTCCAGAGATTTTTTTAACGCATCACCATTCATTTCCTGTCCTATAAAAACAAGCTCATTTTTACGGTCACCAAAATCGTTGTCCCATTCGGCATCAATTTCAGATCTGTTTTCCAAATAGCCTACGTATTGTTCACGTTCATGCTGGAGCATGCTTGCCCACCATACCCCAGCCAAATCGATACGTAAGGAGCCACCCGCCTGCGAGAAATTAATAGCCTGTTCGGGCATAGCAGCTAAATAGAAAATCCCTTTTGAGCGGATAATATGCTGTGGAAATTCCTTATTGATGTAATGCCATAATCTTTCAGGGTGAAATGGTTTTTTGGAACGGAATACCGTCGAACTTATTCCATACTCTTCAGTTTCTGGCTGATGGACTTCTTCCAGCTCTTTTTTCCATCCGGCTCCATCGGATGCCGATTCAAAATCGAATAAACCCGTATTTAAGATTAAAGCCGGATTTATTTCTCCAAAAAGAGTCTGATATATTTTGGCCGTTGGATTAAGCTTTGCTATTAATGCCTTTAGTACGTTAAGGTCTGCATCGCTTACCAGATCTGTTTTGTTCAATAAAATTACATTGGCAAATTCAATCTGGTCGGTAAGTAGATTTACAATGGTGCGTTTATCCCCCAGGTCATCAACCATCTTACGGTCGGCGAGTTTGTCTGCCGAGCCAAAATCCTGGTAAAAGTTATAAGCATCCACAACGGTTACCATCGTATCTAACTGGCTAAATCTACTGAGGTCTATACCCGAAACTTCATCAATGAAAGAAAAAGTTTGCGCCACAGGAATAGGTTCAGATGTTCCGGTACTTTCAATCAGCAGGTAATCGAAGCGGTTTTCTTTCGCCAATCTTTCCACTTCAATCATCAGGTCTTCGCGCAGGGTACAGCAAATGCAGCCATTGCTCATTTCTACCAGTTTCTCATCTGTTTTAGACAAAGTATGCTGATTTTTAACCAAAGCACCATCAACGTTTACTTCGCTCATGTCGTTTACAATAACGGCCACTTTTAAATCTTGCTTATTTCTCAATATGGCGTTAAGAAGCGTGGTTTTTCCGCTACCTAAAAAACCGCTCAAAACGGTTACGGGTAATTTCTTTATCATTTTAATGCAATTATGTTGCAAATATAACGTTGATTATTTCAAATGCAACTAGATTGCTTTTATATTTGGGGATAAATTTATTGGAATGAAACAAAGGATCTACAAAATCAACCTCGATAGGATAGGCATTACGGCTTCAACACTTTGTGCCATACACTGTGCCGCATTGCCATTTTTAATTACCGTTTTGCCTTTATGGGGGATGGGGTTTTTAGCTAATGAAGCAGTTGAAATTGCCATGATTGCAGTTTCATTGGTTATTGGTATCTGGAGTTTAAGTACTGCATATCGAAAACAGCACCGCCGTGTAATGCCAATGCTGGTACTTGTTACTGGTTTTGCCTGTATAGCTTTTGGGCATTTTTCGGGCATTGAATTATTAGAACCCATTTTAATTCCCATTGGTGGCCTCACCATCGCCGCCGCCCATTATATTAATTTAAGAATGCTTAAAAGCTGTCCATTGGATCATCAATAATCAATTATATCAATGAAATATAAAATCTTATTTATTCCTGCATTATTGTTTATTTCAATGTTAAGCCCTGCCTGTAAACATGGCACAAACGATGGGATAGAACTTTACAGGCGTTATGCGATAAAAAATCTATCGATTAAAAAAGTACAAAAAACAGTACATCATGATTAGGGTTAATTCGTTAGCACATGTTTACGACAAGGGGAGAAGGTTGAAGTTTCCGTGTTGGGAAATCGGCGATATGGAGCAATGGCTTTTACTAGGTGCCTCGGGCAGTGGCAAGAGTACACTTCTTAATATTATTTCAGGTCTTTTAAAGCCGAGCCAGGGTGCAGTTTTAATTAACGGAACCGATTTATATAATTTGCCTGTACGGGGACTGGATAGGTTTAGGGGAAGACATATTGGTATCATTTTCCAAAGACCACATCTTATCCGTTCTCTTGATGTGCTCGATAACCTGGAGCTTGCCGCTGTAATGGCTGGTTTGCCAATAGATCATGAACGAAACCGCTCGCTTTTAGCTGATCTGGGTATTGGCGATCTGGCTAAAAATTATCCCGATCAATTAAGTCAGGGCCAGTTACAAAGGGTTTCGGTAGCGCGTGCATTGGTAAACAAACCAGATCTCTTGATTGCAGATGAGCCCACCTCGAGTTTAGATGATGAAAATGCCAATCAGGTAATCAAAATGCTGACTACCCAGGCCAAAGATAACGGTGCTGCACTGATTATAGCCACACACGATGCAAGGGTTCGGGATCACCTTACTAAAACTTATCTTCTCTAATGAATATCCTTAAAATCAGTAGCAAAAACCTTGTCCGGAATCGGTTAACTACCATTCTTAATATTATTTTAGTTGCCTTTGGTGTAGGCATCCTTTCTGTTCTTTTCCTGGCTTCTACGCAGATCAATAATAAACTGGAAAATAATGCAAAGGATATTGATCTGGTTGTGGGCGCAAAAGGAAGTCCGTTACAGCTGATATTGAGCAGTGTTTACCATATTGATAATCCAACTGGCAATATTCCGGCTAAAGATGCATACCAATTAATGCGCAACCCTATGGTTAAAAGGGCCGTTCCATTGGCTTTAGGCGACAATTATAGCGGTTACCGTATTGTGGGTACTGATAGTAGTTTTACGAACCTTTATGGCTTATCAATCCAAAAGGGGAGTTATTGGCATAAAGATTTAGAAGTAACCCTGGGTAGCAACGTTGCGGTAACATCAGGTCTTAAAATTGGCGATTCTTTTTTTGGTGCGCATGGTTTAACCGGTAGCGGAGATATTCATAAAAAATACGCTTACCAGGTTATGGGAATTTTAAAACCACAGGGAAATATAACTGATAACCTGATTCTCACCAATATTGGCAGTGTGTACAAAATGCACGAAGAGAAGCATACCGAAAACCATAAGCATACCGCTGCAGAAGAAGCCAAAGAAATTAACGATAAGCAGATTACCGCATTATTGATCCAATATAAATCGCCAATGTCGGTAGTTGTTTTCCCGCGGATGGTTAACCATAGTACCAATATGCAGGCAGCCTCCCCAGCAATGGAAAGTGCAAGGTTGTTTTCGCTCATCGGCGTTGGAATTGATACTTTAAAATGGTTTGCCATATTTATTATGGGAGTTGCTGCACTGAGTATTTTTATCAGCCTTTATAACGCAATGAAAGAACGGAAATACGACCTGGCCATTATGCGTTGTTTAGGTGCATCAAAACCCAAGTTATTTTTTTTGGTCATGTTTGAAGGGGTTTTGGTAACATTTATGGGCACCTGCTTAGGATTGTTGATCGGGCATGCTGCGCTAGAAGTAATCGGAATTTATCAGGAAACTTCTCAAGCAAAATTAACTGGGCTAACTGCTTTTCCGCAAGAAATATATTTAATCTGGATCGGACTGTTCATTGGCGCTTTGGCTTCGCTTATTCCAGCCATGCAGATTTACAAAGTTGATATTGCTGCAACATTAACGAAAGACCGTTAAGTGATGAAGAAATTGGTTTTTTTAGTTTTCTTATGTTTAGGTTGCCAGGTATTGGCTGCGCAGGTTAGGGTACATACTGACATGCGCACGCCAACTTGGAATTTAATCGGACTGAGGTACGATGCCGAAATTGCACCCCGCAAATGGGGGAGTGTTTTTCCGCCAGCACTAAAGGCATTAAACAATAAGATAATTGAACTGCCAGGTTATATTATCCCGACCAAGGTAGGGGCGAAATTTAGCGAATTCATGTTCTCTATTGTGCCTATAGCATCTTGTCCTTATTGCGGAGCAGGAGATATTCCATCAATGATACAGGTAAAGATGTTAAATGCGATCCCCATTACAGAAAAACCGATCAAGCTTAGGGGCATTTTCATCATTAACGATTCAGGTGATGACAGAAGTGAATTTTTTCTCTTAAATGCAAAACAGTTATAATCTAAATCGATTATGAAGAAATATATGCTGGCACTTTTGGTTTTAATTTCCATGACTACAGTTGCCCAGGTAGCTGTTCATAGCGAAACGCGCACCGCCACATGGAACCTTATTGGTTTGAAATACGATAAGCAGGTAAAGCCCCTGGTTTGGCAGGCAGTATTTCCATCTGCATTAAAGGCCATACATAATAAGGTAATTGAACTTCCGGGATATATTATTCCCACTAAAGTTGGTAATAGCTTTAACGAATTTATGTTTTCTATGGTACCGGTAGCCTCCTGCCCATATTGTGGTACTGGCGACATTCCATCCATGATTGAAGTAAAGACTTTAAAACCCATCAATTGGACAGAAGAACCCATTACACTTCGTGGAAAATTTATAATTAATGATTCTGGCGATAGCCGATCTATCTTTTTTCTTTTAGATGCAGTTAAAAAATGAAATATTTATGCGTTATTTTCCTTCTGTTTTCAGTTTGCATAGCCACGGCACAAACGCAAAAACATAGTCCAAAAGATCAGTTGCGATCTTTAAACTGGGATGTAATTGCCTCGGTAAAGTTTGAACTGACCGATAAGAATGAACTTTTGCCTCTTTTTACAGAAACAATCAGGCGTTTTGAAAACAGGGAATTTGATTTAACTGGTTATCTGATCCCTATAAAAAGCGGACAGAAACAGCAAAAATTTCTCTTGGCCACTTTGCCCATTAATCAATGTTATTTTTGCGGCCAAAACGGTATTCCGGTAATGATTATGATAGAGATGGCAAATGAAGTGCCTTATAGCGAAAAACCGATTCACGTGCAGGGGATTTTAAAATTAGAAGAAAAGGACGCGAGTTATAAACCACCAATAACCATCAAAAATGCCAAACTCATTTATTAATTGCTTATTTTTGTATTGCTATGGAAGATAATACTGCACGTTTCGAAAAACTTTTGGTTAAGAATGGACTAAAAAGAACTGCTCCGCGTTTGCAGGTGCTGGAAATTTTAAGTGGAAGGGATTCTGCAACATCTCAGCCTTATTTAGAGCAGGTGATGGGAAAAGATGCAGACCGTGTTACCTTATACCGGGTTTTGCAGGCTTTTGAAGAAAAAGGGATTATCCACAAGGTTTTAGACCAGCAGGGAACGGCCAATTATGCCATCTGTTCTGATGGTTGCAGTGCACATGAGCACCATGATGAACATGTACATTTTAACTGCGATAACTGTCATAAAATTTACTGTTTAGATACTGTTAAGATTCCGGCATTAAAAGTTCCGGCAGGATTTAAGGTAGATCATCTTAATCTGATTGCTACAGGTTTATGTGCCAGTTGCTCTGATAAGGTAAACTAATTTATAATTTACCTGCGAAGATTTATTAAAAAATACCGGCTTATTTAATCTCGATTTTTTTTTGAGCGCAAAGCCTTTCAACTTGATTAAAGTAATTCCTGCTCTTCGCTTTACTTCGTGTACGCTTCGATCAGGGCTATATACTTCAGGCAGTGCACGGGAAAACGAAAATAGCAGTAGCGACCCAATTAATCTAAACCCGATCGAAGGAATGCCGTTTTCCCCGGCAGTACGCAGAGCGGGACTGAAATAAACTATGGAATACTGTGGTAGCTTTCCAAAAGAATCAAACACTCTGATTTTATCTGCAATAAATTAAGACCATTTTACTGTACCAATAGATTACATCCCCTGATATCAGCATGATCAAACCGGCCCAATACTTCAAAACTCTGATTGGGATTGATTCTGCCCAGATCTTGTGTGGCAATAAATGAACATGAATTGATATTGGCCAAATCGATCACATTGATCCCACCTGTTCTGCCAGTTTCGATTAAACTTAACGGATCATTGGTATCCCGGATCAATATATGCATCCAGCTTGGGCAGTTGAAAATACCTTCGCCCAAAGAATAGGCTTGAGAAAGCAGTTCGGTCATCCCATATTCGCTATGGATGGTTTTTACACCAAATCCTTTGGTTAACTGTGCATGAAGTTCCTCGCGCACCATTTCTCTACGTTTCCCTTTCATTCCTCCGGTTTCCATTATAATAAGTTCAGGGAAATTGATGTCGTATTGTTCGATAAAATCGAGCAGGGCATAGGTTACACCGATTAAAACTGTTTTCTGTTTTTTTGATTTCAGATCGAGCAGCGTCTGTAACAAGTCTTCATAATTATATAAAAAGTAACCACTTTGCGGGTGGTTGCTCTTTTCGATCAGATCGTTTACCATGTAAATTAATGATGAACCCGACCTTTGCTGATAGGAAGGGAGCAGTGCCAGAAAGCAATATTCAGATACATCTCCATAAAACTGCGCAAAAGCCTGCAGGTAACTTTGTTCGTATAACTTAACATTGGTTACATGGTGACTGCTTTGAATCATACCCGTTGTACCCGAACTGCTGAAAGTAATTTCTACAGGTTCATTACTACTTAGAACAGCATGGCTTTTAAAAAAGCTGATAGGTAAAAAAGGAATCTCTGCAATTTCAGTTACTGCATCGGCATCAACACCTAAGTGAAAGATATATTCGCGGTAAACATTGCAATTTCGGGCTTGTAACTTAAAAATATTTAAGGCAAGTGCGTTAAATGCATGACTGTCTTTTACAGAAAAAATCTCGTTAGCGGTTAAATTCACACGGCAAAAGTACAAAGCATTATGCTATTTTCTCGTCAGTTTTTTTAGCCAGCATCGCCATGCGGAAATGATATCCGCAAAAACCGCTTATTCCGGCCACCAAGCCGCTTAAAATACCCGTAACCAAAAGCAGTGCCCACCATATTTTTATCCCTGTCATCACTGCTACACGCCCAGCCAGCACGTTGTCGTTAGGTAAGCTTTTAAATAGGGCATAGCCGATCCATAGCAGAGAAATCGCAAGAAAAGATTGCCAGAAGGCTATTTTACCCGTTTTCCCGATAATGCCGCAGGTGGCAAAAGAAATTACGATGATGATCCACCAGGGGGCAATCATTTGTAGAAGGAAACAGATTATTAATATAACAATGAAAACCATTTTAACCTATTTAGAAATTTTTAAACGAGAAATAACCTTGCCTGATTGATCGTCAGGACTTTGCATATAAAACAGATCGTATAATTTACCGTTTGCCCAGGTATCGATCATGTTATCATAAAATTTGCTTCCGGGATTACCCGATTGTCCACCCGGATAAACACCGTGCCCTTTTGGCGTTTTACCCAACTCGATCACCATCCGCCATGACGGTCCGTTGGTTTCGCTCAAAGCATTAATGGTGCTTTTGGCGCCACCAATCTGTAAAACCTTTGAGCCGAATCCAGGTATTTTGGCCAGGTGCGGTACATTGGTCTGTTTTACATTTGCCCAGTCCCAATCCTTATTTATCGGGCCAAAGCGCCTTTCTAAACTATCGCAGCTATATTTAAAAGATTCGTTTACCAGATCAGATAACGTTTCTTTTTTGCTGGTGTTGATGTTATCGTACCAGGTTGCGTTAGGTTCTTTTAAGATCATCTCTACCGTACGGTCTCTTGAAGGATAACGCATTGGGATGCCTTTCACTTCAAATTCGTCTGCCCAGATATCATACGATAAGCGTTTAGTCCAAATTTCGAATACGCTGGCCGCAATTTCATGGGCATCATAACGTTTGTTCCATTTTCGTAGGTAAGCCAATGCTTCTTTTTGCGTAGCATTTAACTGTTCATTGTTTAGTAAAGGCAATAAAGCTGGAACCAGGTTCTGTGCCATAATGCTATAGTTGTCAGTCTGCATCAATCGGATACTATCTAGAGTAGCTTTGTTCATTGCCGATAAACGGTCGTTGATGCGTTTGCCCCGCTCGTAAGGAGCAAACTCCCAATTAATATAGTACGGGTAAGTCGTATCGGTAGAAGACTGGTTGGCCGAACTCACAAAACCGCGTGGCGGATTTTTAACCGTTGGATTTTGTGCATTTGGGATCCATCCCTGCCAATCGTAAGCAGGATCGGTTCCATCCAGTATAAATTTACCCTGATCTTTCCACTTTAAAGGAAACTTACCATTTGGTGTAATGGCGATATCATGATCAACACTGGCGAAAACGAAGTTTTGAGCGGGGGCAGTATAAAAAGTTAAAGCCTTGCGGTAATCATTATAGTTTTTCCCCCGGTTAAGGTAATAAAAGGTCATGAGTTCGTTTGATTCATCATGGGCTATCCACCTGAGCGCGTCACCAACAGGTACATTGTCGGCCCTGCCATATTTCGGTTTCTGAAAATACACTACCGGACCATGATGGGTATAATAAACGGTATCTATTTCATCTTTTCCGCCACGTATTTTAATGGTTTCCAGTCTTTTGGTGGTGGCTTTCCATTTATTGTTGTACCAATATTCGTTATGGGTCGAATCCTTAAATTTAATCTGATAAAAATCGAGTACATCAGCAGCCACATTGGTTACGCCCCAGGCTATTTTCTGGTTAAAGCCAATAATTACACCAGGGGCACCAGGTAAAGAAACACCATAGGTATTTACACCGGGTGCATGTAGTTGGATCTGGTACCAAATGGATGGAAGCGTTAAATCTAAATGGGGATCGTTTGCTAAGATGGGATATCCTGAAGCAGTTTTAGCGCCAGACAGTGCCCAGTTATTACTTCCAATTCCTTCTACTTTTTGAGTTGTTTTAACCTCGCCGGTTTGAGCTTGTGTGAAGCTTTCCGGTGTTTTGGGTATTGGTAATGGAGAAAAATCCCATTTTGTGCCAACAGGAATAATCGGATCTTCACGGAAAGGATAATCTGGAAAAAGGTTTTTTGTCACCTCCGGACCGAATTTTTTTAGGATATTGGTCATGTAAAATTCATCTGAACCCATAGCCAACACTGCCGACATCTGTTTTAATAATAAAGCACATTTTACAGGTGTCCAGTTTTCGGGTTTAAAGTCGAGAATTTTATATTCTAAGGGATAATTGGCCTTAGAAAGCGTTTTGATGTAGGCATTGATCCCTTCCGTATAAGCTAAAATCATTTCTTTTGCTTTTGGATCGGCCATCATGCCTTTCAGGGAGTTTTCCGCACCATAAACCATGCCCATCCTGCGCTGATACCGGTCTACCTCTATGGCTTTATCGCCCACTACTTCACTAATTCTTCCAGCAGCAAAACGGGTCTGAAAATCCATTTGCCAAAGGCGGTGCATAGCCGTAACATAACCTTGTGCCAAATACAGGTCATGATCATTCTGCGCAAAAATATGGGGGATCATGCGGTCGTCAAAAACGATTTCAATTTTATCAATCGCCCCTTTTATTTTCGCTTTATGGTTAAACATAAAATGATTGTTCTCTGCATTTTGCCAGAAACCCATAAAAGGATTTAGAAATTTTAACACGGGAGGCGTATTGCCTAATTTGGTATTAAATAAAAAAGCTAATGCGATCGGAATGACGATGCAGAACAGGGCTTTAATTTTATTCATAATGGCTAGCTAACAAGTCTTTCGCGAAGATAGGGCAAAATGACGGTTTATGTCTAATGCAAAATACAACAAACTGTATATCAATCAAAATTATAATTTGTTTTGAAACTATTATGCTTGCATCATTTGCTTAATTGAAAAAAAGAAATTAAGTTTATATAACTAATAATACAAATAACCAAATTAACAATCGCGTATGAGCAGAATTTTTACAAAGATCTTCTATGTGTTATTATTTGTGTTTGCTAGTAATATGGCAGCACGGGCACAGAATATTACGGTGAGCGGAACCGTAAAGGATAAGCAATCTAAAGAAGGATTAGCTGGGGTTAGTTTAACCATCAAAGGCCAATCTGGTGGTACGGCATCCACAGCCAATGGCACTTTTAGCTTTAGTACAACAGCAAAATTACCTTTTACTTTAGTGGCGTCTTATGTAGGCTACGGTACGGTAGAACAGCAGATTTCCGGAAGTACATCAGGTATTAATCTCGAACTCGAAACGGCAGTTGTATTGGGAGGTGATGTAGTAGTTTCGGCTTCGCGTACACCAGAACGTATTTTAGAGTCGCCGGTTTCTATTTAGCGCATGAGTGCGGCCACCATTAGGGAAATTGCTGCGCCATCATTTTACGATGCGCTGAATAATATGAAAGGGGTAGAAAGCAGCATGCAGAGTCTAACTTTCAAGTCTATTAATACCCGTGGTTTTAATTCTAACGGCAATACCCGTTTTAACCAATATATAGACGGAATGGATAACCAGGCTCCGGGACTGAATTTTTCGGTAGGTAATATCGTCGGTATTACCGAGCTTGATGTAGATAATGTAGAACTTTTACCAGGCGCCTCGTCTGCACTTTATGGTGCAGGTGGTATCAGCGGTACGTTGTTAATGACTTCAAAAGACCCGTTTAAATATCCGGGAGCCAGCTTTCAATACAAAACAGGCGTTAACCATGTTAACGATAATAACAGTACAGTACAGCCTTTTAATCAATTGGATGTACGTATGGCCAAATCATGGAACAATAAGTTTGGGGTAAAAGCAGCATTTTCATTCCTACAGGCCAAAGATTGGTTTGGAAACAACTATTCAAATTTCGACCGGGTTGCGAGAACAGCTAAAGCTGGCGACCGTAACAGCGATACGAACTATGATGGAATAAATGTTTACGGAGATGAGCTTAGTCAGAATATGAGGAATGTGGCTCAGAGTGTATTGGCTTCAGGACAGGCAACATATATTAAAAATTACGGGCTTGCTACTGGCGGACAGGTGCCCAGCCCGGCTCAGATCGCGACTTTTCTTTCTACAAATACACAAACGAGACCTTTTTATGTTGGAATAAATACTCCTGGATTAATCCCGAATCAAAATATTACCAGAAACGGTTATAATGAATCAGATCTGGTTGATTATAATACAAAATCGTTAAAGGCATCTGGTGCATTGTATTATAATGTCAGCAATACCGTTCAAGCAACTTTTCTTGCAAATTGGGGAACAGGTACTTCGGTGTACACCGGCTCAGATCGTTATTCCCTCCGAAACTTTAATGTAGGCCAGTACAAGTTAGAATTAAAAGGTGAAGATTTTCTATTGCGCGGATATACTACACAGGAACGCTCTGGTGATTCTTATATATCATCTATCCTCGGTAGCTACATCAATGAAAAAGCAAAAGTTTCGCAGGCCTGGTTTCCCGAATACGTAGGTAATTATGTTGGTGCCAGAGCGGCCGGGCAAACGGATGCGCAGGCCCAGCTAACTGCCAGAACGGCCGCCAATTCTGCGTCAGTAGGTGGTAGCGCTTATTTTCAGCCTGGCTCCCCACAGTTCCTGCAGGCAAAAGATCAGATTATGAATACCACCATCAGTGCTTCCGATCCGTCGAAAGGTATTTATGGGGCAAAATTCGATGATAAATCAAATCTTTATCATTACGAGGGAATGTACAACTTTACCAATCTTTTTGATAAAGTGGTCGAATTTCAGGTAGGAGCATCATACCGTTTATATGATTTAAACTCGGCAGGTACTATTTTTAACGATCTGAATGAATCCATAGATATTAAGGAATATGGTGCATTTGGACAGATCGGTAAAAAACTTTTTAAGGATAAGGTTAAATTTACTTTTGCCGGCCGTTATGATAAAAGCCAGAATTTTGAAGGCCGTTTTACACCAAGAATAACCGGTGTATTTACGGTTGCCAAAAATAACAACATCAGGGTTTCTTACCAAACCGGTTACCGTAACCCAACTACGCAAAACCAGTACATTGATCTTTCAGTAGGCGGTGGTTCGCAAAGACTGATCGGTGGATTGCCGGAAATTATGTTTACTAAATATCACCTCGATAGCAATAAGCCTTACACCGATGTAAGTTACCGTGCTTTTTTAGCTTCTGCTGCTACTACTGGTACCCCTAATCTGACACTTTTACAGCAGTATACTTTCGATCCGAGAGGTGTACGTCCAGAAAGTGTACAATCTTATGAGTTGGGGTATAAAGGCTTGATTTTGCCTAATTTATTGATTGATGCCTACGGTTATTACAATATTTACAAAGACTTTATTACTGCTGTTGACGTTTATCAGAATGTAAACGGAAGCTTTGTTAAATTTGGTGTTCCCGTTAATGCTGCAGGTGAAGTAACCTCTTATGGTGCTGCCTTAGGTCTTGATTACCTGGTAGGAAAATGGAACATGAGTGGTAACGTTTCATATAACCAGATTGGCGATTTGCCGGTTAACTACATCAACGATTTCAATACGCCTAAAATCCGTTATAATCTGGGCTTGGGTAATAAAGAGATTATTAAAAACTTTGGTTTCAACGTTTCTTACCGTTGGCAGGACCAGTTCTACTGGAATTCATCTTTTGCTTCCGGCCAGGTACCTGCCTACAGTTCTTTAGATGCCCAGGTGAGTTTAAGAATCCCTTCAGTGCAATCAGTTGTTAAATTGGGCGGTTCTAACGTGTTGAATAAATATTATATCACCTCTTATGGTAATCCTATGGCTGGTGCGATCTACTATGTCGGATTGACTTTTAATCCATAGGAAATACTCATTAAATTTTGAGCAGCCCGTTGTATATTGATACAATGGGCTTTTTTTTTAAAATGTTTTGAATTTATTTTGTTGTATCTGAAAGCTTGTTTTGATAATTTAAACTATATCCTTTCGGATATAATTCCATTTGTATCTCTTGTTTTTATATTCAATCGGATATAATTTCATGAAATGGCCTGCATTCGGGTTAATCTAAAATTTAATTGTTTACGTTTTATGCACGGTGAAGAAAGATTGACTTAGTGTAAATAATACACTTTAATCAACAGGCCTTGAAAAAAAGCTTGATCCCTTTTAATAAAATATTTGTATTATAGTACTTTCTTAAGCAAATCCCGGTTTAAGAGCTATGAATTTAAAATTTTGAATAAATAAGGATGGAAGCGCAAAACGACAAACCTAGCGAGACAAGTGATCTGATCGAAAAGGAACAGGAAGTACAGCATTTAAACAATCCAGTTGATATATCGGTAAAACCAATTGTTAAACAATATCTTGGCGAGGTAAAAAAAGTAAAGAAAGAGGGCAATCGTTTTTATTTCTCAGACGGTGATGCAAGAGTAGAAATTCGGGTGGTAAGCGATGAGATTATTAGGGTACGCCTGGCGCCACATGGTGTTTTTCTTGATGATTTCTCTTACGCAGTACCAGAGGTAGACCAAAAGGTTTCTGTTTTTAAAATGCAGGAACATGATGATCATTATACCGTTTCTACCCATTCGGTAACCTGTAAAATAGAAAAAGCAAATTTCCATATTTCTTTCCACGATAATATTACCAATGTAATGATGGTTGATGAAGCCAACTCTATGCATTGGGAAGAAAATGTAGATTTTGGTGGTTATTATATCTATGCAACCAAAAAATGTCACCCCGAAGAAAATTTCTTTGGTTTAGGTGATAAATCGGGGAATTTCAACCTACGGGGCAGGCGGTTCGAAAACTGGAATACCGATGCCTATTCGTTTGGATGGAACCAGGATCCGCTATATCGTACCATACCATTTTATATTGGTTTACATAACCAGGCCGCTTATGGTATTTTCTTCGATAATACTTTTAAATCGTACTTTGATTTTGGTTCAGAAGATGTAAATAAAACCAGTTTTTGGGCCGATGGTGGCGAATTACAGTATTACTATATTCATGGCCCACATATTATGGATGTAGTTAAACGTTATGCTACTTTAACGGGTACGCATCCTATGCCGCCAAAATGGACTTTAGGCTATCAACAATGCCGTTGGAGCTACTATCCCGAAGCTAAGGTTAAAGAAATAGCCAGGCAATTTAGGGAGCGTAAAATTCCTTGCGATGCCATTTACCTGGATATTGATTACATGGACGGTTACCGCTGTTTTACCTGGAATAAAAAGTATTTTCCAGATCCGCCGAAAATGATCAAAGAACTTTCGGATGATGGTTTTAAAACCGTGGTAATGATCGATCCTGGAATTAAGGTAGACGATGATTACTGGGTGTTTAAAGAAGGTAAAGAGAAAAGATTTTTCTGTCGACGCAGCGACGATTATTATATGGAAGGGCATGTTTGGCCTGGCCGCTGCCAGTTTCCTGATTTTACCAATCCAAAGGTGCGCACCTGGTGGGGTAATTTATACAAAGAGCTGGTAGACATGGGTGTAGCCGGTTTCTGGAATGACATGAATGAGCCGGCGGTGTTCGGTTCAGGTACCTTCCCGAACGATGTACGCCACAATTATGATGGTTACCGCGGCTCGCACCGTAAAGCGCATAATGTTTACGGCATGCAGATGGTTCGTTCTACTTACGAAGGACTTAAAAAACTGATGCGCAACAAACGCCCGTTTACCATTACAAGAGCTGGCTATTCGGGTATGCAACGCTATGCAAGTGTATGGACCGGTGATAATATTGCCACCTGGGAACACTTAAAGATCGGAAATATTCAGTGCCAGCGTTTATCGGTTTCTGGTGTGCCTTTCTGCGGAACAGATATCGGTGGATTTAGTGGAGAGCCCGATGGTGAATTATTTACCCGCTGGATTCAGCTGGGTACTTTCTCCCCATTTATGCGTGCGCACTCTGCTGGTGATACAGCCGAGCGTGAGCCCTGGAGTTTTGGTGAGTTTTTTGAAAATATTAACCGCAAGTTTATTGAGCTCAGGTACCGTTTAATGCCTTACCTGTATTCAGTATTCTGGGAGCATCACCGTTATGGTTTCCCGATTTTAAGACCATTGGTCATGCTCGAGCAGGAAAACATCAGCAACAGTTTCCGTCAGGATGAATTTTGCTATGGCGATAAACTTTTGATTTGTCCGGTACTGGAGCAGGGGGCCATTTCGCGCAAAGTTTATCTGCCTAAAGGCACATGGTATAATTTCTGGACCAATGAAATTTTAGAAGGTGGTAATGAATATACTGTTGACGCCAAGATAGACAGTATGCCAATGTTTGTGCGCGCCGGTTCTGTTTTACCGGAATATCCGGTAATGCAGTATGTGGATGAAAAATCAATTACTGAAGTGGTTTTAAATATCTATCATAGTGATTACGAAGTAAATTCTTACATGTATGAAGACCATGGTGATACCTTTGCTTACGAGCAGGATATTTATCTCGAAAAGAAATTTACCGTAAAAGGCGATATGCAGGCGATAAAGGTAAACCAACGTATTGAAGGATTGTACACGCCGAATTATGAACTATACGTTTGTAACGTTATCGGCGTAAAGTTCCAGGTGAAAAAAATCATGATCGATAATAAAGAAATCACCGATTTTTATACAGACGATCAGTATGTACTGCATTTCAAATGCAATAAAAACTTCTCCCAGATACAGATTTTGAGTCTGTAAATCTTTTAGCCCCGAATGTTGTTTAGCATTTGGGGCTAAATTTATCTAGCCAAAAAACAGCTATGCCATCAGCCAAAAAAGTTACTTTAAAAAAAACAGCTTTAGCCAAACCCGACCATACAAAAGGGGTTTGGGAACACAGTTTATATACCGATTACGACATTGATCTTTTCCTGGTTGGAAAACATTTCAGGCTCTATGAAAAAATGGGTTCGCATCTGATTACTGTTGATGGTACAGCCGGAACTTATTTTTCGGTATGGGCACCAAATGCCATTACCGTAAGTGTGGTAGGTAACTTCAACGATTGGATCAACACCTCACATGGCTTAAACAAACGATGGGATAAATCCGGTATTTGGGAAGGTTTTATTCCGGGTATAGTCAAAGGCGAAGTTTATAAATACTTTGTAAAAGGCTTTGATGAATCTGAACATTTAAAAGGTGACCCTTATGCGCGCAGGTGGGAGCATCCGCCGCAAACTGCTTCTATTGTTTGGGATACCGATTACACCTGGAAAGATAAGACCTGGTTAAATAAAAGGGCAAAACTGAATGCTTTAGATCAACCTATATCCGTTTATGAAATACATTTAGGCTCTTGGGAACGCGATCCGGACAATCCGGAACGGGTTTTAAACTGCAGGGAAGTGGCCAGCAGGTTAGTGCCTTATGTAAAAGAAATGGGTTTTACGCATGTAGAGCTGATGCCTGTAATGGAGTTTCCATATTTTCCGAGCTGGGGCTACCAGATAACCGGTTATTTTGGGGCAAGCTCGCGCTATGGCTCACCGCAGGATTTAATGTATCTTATTGATGCATTGCATAAAGCCAATATTGCTGTAATATTGGATTGGGTACCTTCTCATTTTCCCGGCGATAGACACGGCCTGTATGAATTTGATGGAACGCATCTCTATGAACATGCCGATATGCGCAAGGGGTTTCATCCTGACTGGAAATCGTATATTTTTAATTATGATAGAAATGAGGTTCGTTCTTTTTTAATCAGTAATGCTATATTCTGGCTGGATCAGTATCATGCTGATGGATTGAGGGTAGATGCTGTGGCTTCGATGTTATATTTCAATTTCTCCAGAGAAGATGGAGACGCTGCAACAAACGAATATGGGGGAAGTGAAAACCTTGGCGCCATACAGTTTTTGCAAGACCTGAATGTTGCTGTTTACGGAAATTTTGAGGGCGTACAAACCATTGCAGAAGAAAGTAGCACTTATCCTGGTGTAACCCATCCGGTACATGCCGGGGGATTAGGTTTTGGTATGAAATGGATGATGGGCTGGATGAATGATACCTTAAAGTATTTTAAGGTAGAAACCCTCGGACGGAAAAACCACCATCATCAATTAAGTTTTAGCATGACTTATGCTTTTACCGAAAATTTCATGTTACCTTTCTCTCATGATGAGGTAGTACATGGTAAATCGCCCATGCTTTATAAAATGCCTGGCGATGATTGGCAGAAATTCGCCAACTTAAGGGCGCTATATGGTTACATGTTTACGCACCCGGGGGCAAAATTGCTATTTATGGGCAATGAGTTTGGTCAAACCAGTGAGTGGAACTTTACGCAATCATTAGATTGGCATTTATTACAATATGCGCCGCATAAAGGTATGCAGGAAACAGTTAAAGCTTTAAATTTTCTGTATCGCAAAGAACCCGCATTATATCACTTCAATTTTAGTCATGAAGGTTTTCAATGGATTGATGCCGACAATACACATGAATCTGTGTTTGTATACATGCGCAAAGGACCAAAGGCTAAAGATACTTTGATTATTGCCATAAACTTAACCCCTGTGGTTCGCGAGAATTATAGAATTGGGGTGCCGTTTAAAACCAAATGGACAGAGATTTTTAATACGGATGATCTAGTTTATTATGGTGGCGGTATCAACAACAGAGGGGATATTGTTCCGGATTTGAAAGATTATAATGGGCAGAAATATTCTATAACTGTTGATCTACCTCCTTTGGCTGTAGTGATTTTTAAAAGTAAATAAAAATTTTATCGGTTGTTATATCCCGCCTAACTATCAACGAATAGTTTGGCGGGATTTTTTTTATCGAACTGAACTTAATTTTTTTTGATTGCATGTATGTCTGTCCGTTAGCTGTTTACGGAACAGGTGTAAGCGAACTGAAGAACACTTCTACGTAATAAGATTTAGAAATCTGATGAGACTATATTAAAGTACTGTCTTAACCATATTACAACTTATGTTATTGCAAAACTTCAAACGTTTCAAGATTTGATGTGAAGAGAAATTATAATGGATGTGCGATTTGATAACCAGCCAGCAAATAATTACCGATTAAAATAAGAAAAGCTTCCCATTACTGGAAAGCTTTCTTAAACTCTGGAGTGGAAGCTTCCAGAGAGGTGCAAAGATACAATAACCATTGTCTCTTGCAAATATATTTTTAAATAATATTTTAAGCATTAAGGGGCTAGTGTTTAATATTGTTATATTTCTTACCGCAACCTTTCAAAACTTTATCCTGAAACGGCTTAACAAAATAACCTGATATTCTGAAGCTGCATTTTTTGTACTCCGTTCGGTTGTTTGATTTTGGTGGCGTTGCATAAACAAAGATAAACTAGGCGTGTTATTAAACCAAAATCAAATCATCATGCAGTCTTTGTACCAAAGGGTTACCCATCAAGAACTAAGTATCGGCCATGAAGTTGATTTATCGGATGACAATTTCCTTTTTACAACATTAGAGGCTTATGATGGTGCTGCATTTAAAGCATTATATCAGAGATACTCGGCAGCAGTTTATGGTAATATCATAAGGTATGTAGGAAATGAAGAAAAAGCTAAACTAATTTTAGAACAAACATTTTGTGAAGCTTGGCGGTCTTTCCCGGAATTTGATCAAACTAAATCCAGAATTTTTACCTGGATAAATCGGTTAGCACTTCAAATTATTAAGCAATCCGCATCTTAATACGTAGCATAATATAGTCACGATAATCTAATATATTTTTATATTTCAATCGAAATCACTATAATTAGGGGTCTAAAGTCTATTCCTATTTGTATATGCTCGAATCCCAGAAGATATTTTTGGTAAACGCTGTCTTAAACTATTTCAGCAAGTTATGCCCTATAACATCAGGGTTTATCAAGAAAATAGAGAAAAATGTGGAGCCTCTTCAAATCATGAAGAATAAGCACATTTTATCACCTATTGATAATAATAATCGTGTTTTTTTTGTGGCCTCAGGTTTGGTGCGGGGTTTTATTAAAGAAGGAAATAAAGAAATTACCACCTGGATTAGCGTAGGAAACGAATTTGTTGGCGCAATTCAACTTCCTGGCGCTCCTCCTAAACCCTCTATAGAATATTTGCAGGCATTATCAAATTCCGAATTAGTGGCCATTCCATATTTATTGATTGATGAGCTTTATGAAAGTTATCAGGAAACAAACATAATATGGCGAAAAATACTTGAGCTCCAGTATCATGCGGCTTCAGAACGATCGATGCTGGCACGCATCCCATCTGCCGAAAGGCGTTACGAGAAATTTATGGAGTTAAATTCTTTTGATGTATCTCAGGTTCCCTTGCGCTGCGTGGCCACTTACCTGGGTATGCGCTTTGAAACGCTGAGCAGAATCAGAAGCAAAATGGTTAAACAACCGGTGTAGTTTGATGAAGTATATAAATTAATAAGGTGACGATGGCACTAGTTTCATTAAATCATTGATTTTTCATTTTGATGTAGTTTGGAAAAAATGAAAGAAATTTCAATTTATCTTAAAATGAATTAAAATCTTCATCAAATCTTAATTTTTCTGTCGTAATATTGTAGACATAAGGGGTGAGAGCCTTATACAACTTCATAAGTTGAGAGCGTTAATTTAGATAAGGATGTAGCCAACTGGTTACATCCTTTTTTCATTTGAATATTATGGGGCAGTCATTTCATTTGAATTATTTAGTCTGAGTGATGCTGTTTGCCTTCATCATGAAATGCCTAGTTAAAAACTTTCTTTATAGAAATTAAAGTTTACTTAGATTACCAATTAATAATCAGTACTGATCGTGCTTTTCTTGCTTAAGAAGTGAATTTATTTCAAGGTCTTTTGAAATAATGGCTAAAATAACTCTGGAAGTAAATGAAGCTAATCTGATATCGGCGGGCTTTCTATTGGTAAGGAAATAAAAAACGAACTGCCCAGATTTTTACCTGCGCTGGTAGCCCATACCTTGCCACCATGCAGCAGCACCAGGGTTTTAACAATATAGAGACCAATGCCATTAGAGCGTTCTTTTGCAGTTGGCACTGATGATAGTTTGGCAAACTTGGTAAATAGTTTGGTGATATCTTCTTTAGTCATGCCTAAACCATTGTCTTTAAATTCGAATATAATATTACTGGCTTCTGCACTGCAGTTGATTTCTATTGTTTCCCCTTCGTGCGAATATTTAATCGCATTACTCAACAGGTTGTTGAATACATCATTAATCCGTTCCTGGTCTACCTGGATGTAACCGTCCGTTTGGCAATTTATTTTCAGCGTTTGCTGTTTTTCTTTCAATGTATAATCGAAAGTTGCAGCCACTGCGTTAATCAGGTTTATTACTTTAACGGTTTCGAATCTGAGGTCTATAGTGGCATGCTCATTTTTGGCTTCACTAAGCAGGTTATTCATCGTTTGCTCAATTTTCCGGCCAGTTTGCTCAATTTTATGGCCTAATGAAGCAAATTTTTCTGGAGAGAGTAAACCTTTGTCTAAAAGTTGGCCAAAAGCAATCAATGAAGTTGCGGGGTTTTTCATATCATGTGCCAAGCGGTGCAAACGGTCATCATAAGCGCGTACAGAAATTCTGTTAATTAGCCGCGACTCGAGTTTTTCCAGGGTAATCCGGGCTAACCAATTCAGTACAATCAGTTGGTCGTCTTCAATATCATACCTTGGCTTATCGTCCATTACACTTACTGCTCCAATTACAAAGCCTTCCATAGTGGTAATGGGTGCAGCCGCATAAAATCGAATACCCTTTTCCATTTTAACGTAAGTGTTATCTTTTACTTCAGCACAGGTTTTGGTATCCTCGATCAGCGTAATCTCTGGCGACTTTGAAGCTACTGTACATAAGCTATCTTCTTTTTTAATTACAGTAACCTGTATAGGGCTGGTGTTTGCCTTAAAGTATACCTGTGTTTCATCAATGAACGAAACAAATGATCCGGCGGCTTTAAAAGTAACTTTTGCTATTTCAGCAATCAGATCGAAAAGAAGTTCTGGAGGGGTATCAATAATGTCGTAGCGCCTCAGTTTATGGAGTCGCTGAAATTCATATTCAGTTGTGGTGTTTGAGGGCTTGTTAAACTTACTCATTAATGGGCAATGCTAAAATTTTTAGATGATCATGGCTACTAACAAATATAAAACAAAGAAGTTTTATTCTAAAAATTAGCTTATTCGGATCAGGAATGTTTCAAATAGGTTAATCGTGATGGTAATTTACTGTCGAGATAAATAAGCATCTAAATTGCTTCAAAGAAATTTTAATTTAGGATGATCATCATTTACGGGCTTTAATTGGTGCGTTCGATCGTTATATGAAAAATAAAAAACATCGTATAAAAGAAAAGAGATACTCCATCCAGACGTATCTCTTTTTTCTAACCAAATATAAACCTGTTATGAGCCAGGCTTTGTCTTTAACTTTCTTTCTAAACCTGGGTTTATCCAGAAAGTGATTTATCTTTTCTATTGATAATAAACATCGTTCCGTTTATTATGATACAAATATAGTAAAAAAATTGATAGTGTAAAAAATACACTAAGAAAATTTTAAGTTTTTTTTTTGTCATTTTTTATTTCCTGGTCTTTTTCGAGGAGATTTTAGAGTTTAAAATGATGATGTCGCAAATATAAGGTAAAAATATGTTAAGGAATTGTTAAATAAAGTTGGTTTTTTAGGTATTCGTCCATAATTATGCTTTATTATAGTTGAAAAATAGATTTTGCATCAATTTAAATCCGTTTTTATCTTTTTAATAATCATTAAGCAGATATGGGGTATCGTATTTTGATAGAATAAATTTATATCACGATTTTAAAATTAATTTTAGGCAGTTAAAATTGGTCTTAAAATAAAAAGGCAACATTAATTGAATAATGTTGCCTTTTATATGATTTGAAAATTAGCTTAAAGCATTTTTTCGTTACAAACTTGCGTAATATTCTACAAATTTAGCTAATGCAGAAGAATATCCCCATTCGTTATCGTACCAAGATACCACTTTAACGAAATTATCATTTAATGAAATACCAGCTTTAGCATCAAAAATCGAAGCATGATCATCGCCAATAAAGTCAGAAGAAACAACTTCATCTTCGGTATAAGCTAACACACCTTTTAATTCGCCTTCAGAAGCTGCTTTCATCGCAGCTTTAATCTGCTCGTAAGTAGCAGGTTTTTCTAAACGTGCAGTTAAATCTACTACAGAAACATCTGCAACAGGAACACGGAAAGACATTCCCGTTAATTTACCTTTTAACTCAGGTAATACCATACCTACTGCTTTAGCAGCACCAGTAGAAGAAGGGATAATGTTAGAAAAACCACCACGGCCACCTCTCCAATCTTTAGCAGAAGGACCATCAACAGTTTTTTGAGTTGCAGTTACCGCGTGAATTGTACTCATTAAACCTTCAACAATACCAAAGTTATCATTTAAAACTTTAGCAATTGGTGCTAAACAGTTTGTAGTACAAGATGCGTTAGAAACAATAGTTTGATCTGCAGTTAATTTATCGTGGTTAACACCCATTACATAAGTAGGGATGTCGCTATCTTTAGCAGGAGCAGAGAAAACTACTTTTTTGGCACCTGCAGCGATGTGTTTTTCAGCGTCAACACGGGTTAAGAATAAACCTGTTGATTCAATTACCACTTCAACACCTACAGCATCCCATTTTAAATCAGCAGGATTTCTTTCTGCAGTTACGCGGATTGTTTTGCCATTAACAACTAAGTTACCATCAACAACTTCAATGGTACCATCAAACTTGCCATGTGTAGTATCATATTTTAACATGTATGCCATATAATCTGGCTCGATCAAATCGTTAATCGCTACAATATCTAATCCTCTTTTTAATGCAGCTCTGAAAACCAGTCTGCCAATACGGCCAAAGCCGTTTATTCCAATTTTGCTCATTGTTTGTTAATTAATGTAATGTTTTAATAAATTTTGTATGGGTTCTTTAATGATGCTTTTAATTTTTAGATCGTACTTGCCAGCCACGAGCCTCAGTCGGTCTTCTAGCTCGGCAGCCACTTTGCCTACAATATGCAGTTCGCTATCTTTGTGCTTTTGCCATGTAGGCACAATATATATATCGAAGTATTTTTCAAATCCCTCATCAATCAGTTTGCAGATATACTCATGTTTGCTGTTATGGGTAATGAAATCGAAAAACGAAGTTAGAAATATATTTGCCTGCGGCTTGTTGTAAATACGTTCTAATATTTGAGGGCGGTCTAAATTGTATGTTAATGTAAATTTGGCCTCTATGTCCTTTGGCATTTTCTGGCTTAAAAATTCTTTCAGCAGTATTTTTCCGAAATAATTAGATGAGCCTTCATCCCCCAGGATATAACCTAATCCAAAATTGTTGTTCAATGGTTTTTTTCCGTCAAAATAGGCACAATGTGCACCACTGCCCAGCATACCAACAATACCAGGTTTGTTATAACAAGCAGCTTTGGCGGCCCCGAATAAATCATTTTCGACTACAATTTTGCTGTATCTGAAAAATGATGCCAGGGTTTTGGCCAGTACCTCTTTTCTATCTGGTGATGATGCCCCGGCTGCAAAAAAATAAATCTTTTTGATATTTTCTGCATGATTGACCAGGACAACCTTTTTATTTAAAATCTGTAAAATTGTTTTCGGATCAACAAAGCAGGGGTTTAGGCCGGTAGTATTACAATGTGCTACTACCTGTCCATTTCGGGTTATTTTCCAAAATGCCGTTTTTGATCCGCTATAAACAACTGCTACCATATTATATTGAAAGTACTTCTGTCATTTCCATTAAATCGGGTTCGAGTTTAAAAGAATGAGCGGTTAAAGCCTCTCTTATGCTGGTTAATTTTATCTCGTTTCCTTTTAAACCTACCATTTGCTCCGTTTCGCCCGCAATTAACGCATTTACAGCGGCAAAACCTAAACGACTGCCCAAAATTCTGTCGAAACTGCTCGGACTTCCACCTCTTTGAAGGTGGCCAAGAATGGTTACTTTGGTATCGTAATGATCGAAAGTTTCTTTTACCTTTTTAGCAATATCGTAAGCACCGCCCTGTTTATGGCCTTCTGCCACGATAACAATACTCGATGATTTTTTTGTTGCTGCACCTAAGGCCAGTTTCTCAATCAATTCATTAACACTTGTTTCCTTCTCTGGCAATAATACGGCTTCGGCACCGCTGGCAATCGAACTTCTTAAGGCAATACAGCCAGAATCGCGGCCCATTACCTCAATAAAAAATAAACGGTCGTGTGCATCAGCAGTATCTCTGATTTTATCAATTGCTTCAATTACGGTATTAATAGCCGTATCGTAGCCTAAAGTAAAGTCAGATCCAACTAAGTCGTTATCAATTGTTCCCGGTATACCGATTACCTTAACCCCAAAAGTTTCCGAAAAGCGCCTGGCTCCGGTAAATGTTCCGTCGCCACCAATGACTACCAATCCGTCAATGTCGTTTTTCTTTAAGTTTTTGTAGGCAATCTGCTGACCTTCGTCTGTTTTAAATTCTAAACAGCGCGCAGTTTTTAATATGGTACCGCCCAAGTGTAAAATATTACTTACAGAACGGGCATCCATTGGTTTTATGTTGTCGGTTATTAAACCTTGGTAACCTTGCATTACCCCAAACATGTTAATGCCGTGGTAAATTCCGGTACGAACAACAGCTCTGATCGCTGCATTCATTCCAGGGGCATCGCCTCCAGATGTTAATACAGCTATATTTTTTATATTTGGCTTCATCTTTATAATACGAATATAGTGTGTATTTTTTACACTAAGTAATTTATTTTATTTTTTTTACTTAATATTGAAAGTCATACCTTTATCTGCTTAAAATAACTAATTTTTACTTTGGAACAAATTTTACCTCATTTAGATTCTGTATTCTCGATAGATTGCGTTTTGTTTGGATTTGATGGTAAGGAATTAAAAATCCTGCTAATTGAAAGGAATGAAGAACCGTTTAAGGATTGGTGGGCACTGCCCGGTAATATTGTTGGTCCTGATGAAAGTTTAGATCAATCAGCCTCCCGGATTCTGTACGAGCTTACCGGTTTACGTGGTATTTATATGGAGCAGTATTATGCTTTTGGTGATCCGGGTAGGCACCCGCAAGGTAGGGTAATTACTTTGGCCTATTATGCATTGATCCGTTTAGGAGGAGATAAAGAATTACGTCCGATCAGTACTTATGCCAAGCGCGCCAATTGGTTGCCCATTACCGATCTGCCCAAATTGGCTTTTGATCACCAGAAAATTTACGATAAGGGATTAGAGAAAATAAAACGCCGGATTAAACACCAGCCTATTGCGTTCGAGCTATTGCCAGAAAAATTTACCTTAACCCAACTACAGCATGTTTACGAACTGGTGCTGGGTAAAAAACTCGATAAAAGGAATTTTAGAAAGAAAATTGTAAGTTTTGGTGTGCTTAAGGAGCTTGATGAAAAACAAAAAGGCGTTTCCTATCGTGCAGCTACCTTATACCGTTTTGATAAACGTAAATACGCCAAGCTTTTTGGCAAGGAGATTTCGTTCTAGGTTAAGATTTTAGAAGTTAGATTTGAGAGAGTGCTAAAAGATTAAAAACGAAAGCAGTATCGTCTGTTATAAATAGAAAAATCCCGGTTTGAATTTCAAACCGGGATTTTTTTGTTTTCTCTGCTTTCAGTAACTGTTAACTCCAAACTGAAAACTCCCAACTGCAAACTAAGCCTTCGGCGCCAACTCCAGGTGGTAATGTACCAAATCATCTATAGGTGAGCGGATTATTTTGCCTACACCCATTTCGTAACGGTCGGCTACAATGCTTAAAATATCGCGGAAACTATAACCTACTGAACCCACACAGTTTAATTTGTGGTCTTTATAGTTTGGATAATGAATGACCAATGCTTCGAAAAATGCGGTAAATGCATAATCAATGGTTGCAAAAGCATAATCTTCGTAGTTATCTTTAAAATCGTATAAGAATTTACTAAAACTTGCACAGAAACGGTTAGGCAGTGGTTTATTGTAAATATTATCGAAAATATCTTCGTTTGTTAAAGCATAGTTATCATAAAAAGCTTCGCGTAATCCTTTCGGCATATAACCTTTCATGTAATCGCTTAAAATACGTTTACCGATGTATGAACCGCTACCTTCATCACCCAGGAAATAACCCAACGAATCGATGTTCATTGTAATTTCAGTGCCATCATAAAGGCATGAGTTTGTACCTGTTCCCAAAATAGCAGCAAATCCCGGCTCGTTTCCAAGGAGTGCTCTAGATGAAGCAAGTAAATCATGACCTACGAAGATATTTGCATTGACGAAGATCTGTTGCATGGCATCGGCTACAATCTTAACATTTGCAGGTGTAGAACAACCGGCACCATAGTAATAAACTGCGGTCAATTTCTCTCTTTCCAAGTGGTCTGGAAGAGTATCATTCAAAGACTTTACAATGTACTCTCCTTTAGAAAAATATGGATTGTAACCTTCGGTGTTAAAGTAAATTTTTCTGCCGGCCTCGTTAATCAAACACCAATTTGTTTTGGTAGATCCGCCGTCTGCAATTACTATCATTTTATTTATTTTTGGTTTTAGCACGATAAAAGTATAAAAAGTCTTATATTTTGTATCCTTTTTTTTAATAATTTTTTAACAATTTGTTATTGCTGAAAATTAAGTGTGTAAAAAATACACTATATAGGGCGTTTAATCGATGAAAAACCTTAAAATTATACCAGAAAGGGCAGTGGTCTTTTTTTTAACGTCAACAATATTTTACAATAAAATAGCGAAATGAACAAGCGATTTTTAGATTTCAGGAGTGATACGGTAACCAAACCAACCGCGGGAATGTTGGATGCCATGATGAATGCAAAAGTGGGGGATGACGTTTTTGGTGAAGATGAAACAGTGCATGCTTTGGAAACAAAACTGGCTTCAACTTTTAACATGGAAGCCGGATTGTTCTGTCCATCCGGAACGATGACTAATCAGATCGCAATCAAGTGTTTTACCCAACCAATGGACGAGGTAATCTGTGATCAGACGGCGCATGTTTATCGCTACGAAATTGGTGGCATTGCTTTCCACTCCGGCGCATCTGTAAGGCTATTGCATGGCGAACGTGGAATTTTAACACCAGAGCTGATCGAACCTGAAATTAATGAAGATAATATCCACTATCCCAGCTCCAGTTTGGTTGTTTTGGAAAATACCGTAAACAAAGGCGGCGGCAGCTGTTATACTTTATCGCAGATTGCGCCCATTCATCACCTCTGTAACATCAAAGGATTAAAACTGCACTTAGATGGAGCGCGTATTTTTAACGCATTGATGGCCACAGGTGATCATGCAGGCGAATACGGCAAATATTTTGATGGCATTTCGGTTTGTTTATCAAAGGGACTCGGTGCACCAGTAGGCTCGGTATTACTAGGCAGTAAACAAATGATCCATAAAGCGCGCAAAATTAGAAAAGCTTTTGGTGGAGGTATGCGCCAGGCAGGTTTTTTGGCAGCAGCAGGTATTTACGCGCTCGATCATCATGTAACACGTTTAAAAAACGATCATGCCCATGCCCAGGCATTGGCCAATGCACTGGCCAGTGCAAAATATGTAAAATCGGTAATGCCGGTTGAAACCAACATCGTTATTTTTGAAGTAGAAAAGGGATCAGCAGAGAAGATCGTATACCAGTTAAAGGAAAAAGGATTGTATTGTAATACCACCAGTGCCAGTACGATCCGTTTGGTAACACATCTGGATCTGAGCGCCGAAATGATTGATCAGGCAATTGAAATAATCTTACATTTGTCTTAGACAGAGTCTGAAGTCGTGAGCCTTTAGTCCCCAGTCAATATGTCTAATGAAATGCTAACCAAAATGCCTGAAAACTCTAAACTCCAAACCCCAATCTCCAAGCTCTTAATCGCTAACCGGGGCGAAATTGCTTTACGTATTATGCGTTCGGCAAAGGAAATGGGAATTAAAACGGTGGCTGTTTTTTCTGAAGCAGACCGGAATGCACTGCATGTGCGCTATGCCGACGAGGCAATTTGTATCGGTCCGGCGCCTTCTAACCAAAGTTATTTAGTTGGTGAAAAGATTATCGATGCCTGTAAACTAACGGGTGCAGAAGCCATTCATCCAGGTTATGGATTTTTGTCAGAAAATGCGGGTTTTGCTCAAATGGTTGCCGATGCCGGACTTATTTTGGTAGGTCCTTCACCACAGGCTATGGAAACCATGGGCAACAAACTATCTGCAAAGGCAGCAGCATTAAAATATAATATTCCCATGGTTCCCGGAACGGAGGAGGCCATTCAAGATGTAAACGACGCCAAGCAGCGCGCAATAAATGTTGGTTTTCCAATATTAATTAAAGCTGCTGCAGGGGGTGGAGGTAAAGGGATGCGTATTGTGGAGCGTGCTGAAGATTTTGAAGAACAGATGCAACTTGCTGTAAGCGAGGCCACCTCGGCATTTGGAGATGGGGCTGTTTTTATTGAACGTTATGTTACTTCACCAAGACACATCGAAATACAGGTTTTAGGCGATACCCATGGCAATATTGTACATCTGTTTGAGCGAGAATGTTCTGTGCAGCGGCGGCATCAAAAAGTGGTTGAAGAAGCGCCATCAGCGGTATTGACTGAAGAGATCAGACAAAAAATGGGCAAATGTGCGGTAGATGTAGCCCGTTCTGTAAATTATACCGGAGCGGGTACGGTAGAGTTTATTTTAGATGAAAATCTTGATTTCTTTTTCCTAGAAATGAATACCCGTCTGCAGGTAGAGCATCCGGTAACGGAACTGATTACGGGGGTAGATCTGGTAAAAGAGCAGATAAAAATTGCATCAGGAGAAAAATTGAGTTTTAACCAGGATGACTTAAAAATTATTGGGCACGCTATCGAACTTAGGGTTTATGCAGAAGATCCGGCCAATAATTTCCTGCCTGATATCGGCACTTTGCACACTTACATTACGCCTAAAGGCACTGGGGTAAGGGTAGATGATGGCTTTGAACAGGGCATGGAAATCCCGATTTATTACGATCCGATGATTGCCAAACTGATTACCTTTGGAAAAGATAGGGAGGAAGCTATAGCGCGAATGGTAAGGGCTATTGAAGAATATGATATTACGGGGATAGAAACTACTTTGGGTTTTGGTAAATTTGTAATGCAGCACGAGGCTTTTAAAACAGGTAAATTCGATACACATTTTGTTGGTAAGTACTTTACAGCAGAAAGTTTAAAGAAACAGGATGGAACAGAAACATTGATTGCCGCTTTAATTGCCGCAAAACTTTTTGAAAAGAAAGAAGTGAAATTAGAGCGTTCTGCAGTTAAAAATAGCTCCAATTGGAGAAAAAATAGATTGAAATATTAACAACTTAGAGAAGTCTTCATTGGGGACGTCATGCTGAACTTGTTTCAGTATCTTTCTCGCTAATAAATAATAATGAGTCCGTCATTTCGAGCTGAGTATAATGCAGCCGAGAAATCTATCTCGAGATAGATCTCTCTCCCGAACGTTCGGGACTACGCTTCAGTCGAGATGACGACCCGTCAAAAACAAAAAAAATGTTCACAGGAATTATAGAAACACTTGGCGAAGTTACTGCCATTAAAAACGATCATACCAATATACACTTTACCATATCTTCGGCAATTAGTCATGAACTGAAAATTGACCAGAGTGTAGCCCATAACGGCGTCTGTTTAACAGTAGTGGCTTTAAATGATGGCACACATACCGTTACCGCTATAGATGAAACTTTGAACAAAACCAATCTGGATGGTTTGAAGGTGGGCAGTAAAGTTAACCTCGAGCGCTGCATGCAGATGAATGCCCGTTTAGATGGACACATTGTACAAGGCCACGTAGACCAGACAGCTGTTTGTGTGAAGCGGGAAGAATTGGATGGTAGCTGGGAATATCGCTTTAAATATGATGCCAGTGCCGGGAATGTAACCGTAGAAAAAGGTTCTGCTTGTGTAAACGGGATTAGCTTAACTGTCGTAAATTCAGCTAACGACGAATTTTCGGTATTTATCATTCCTTATACTTTCGAACATACCAACTTACAAGAAGTTGAAGTTGGTGATACGGTAAATTTAGAATTCGATATTATCGGTAAATATGTTGCCCGGTTGATGAACCGGTAAGTTTTTTTTGGGGGGTAAGTGCTTGACCTTATTTATTGACGTTTATGCCAACGCCAAATTTTTCGTAGCACTATAGGATGGTTAGTTAAAGAATATTTCTGATATTGTAGAGTTAAGATTAAAAATTAGCGCTAACCAATATGAATAAAAATTTCCTCACCTCAGGCAAACTAACTCTCCTTATCTTTTTGTTTTTATTTACTATGAATGCTTTCGGGCAGAAAATCTCGGTAAAAGATTTAACTGTTGAGCATTTAGTAAATCCTTTTAGTATTGATCGTCCTAACCCCAGATTTAGCTGGAAAATGATTTCGGATATAAAAAACACCAAACAGCGCAGTTACGAAATCAAACTGGGTAACTCGCCTAAAATTGAAAAGGTGTTATGGAAAACTACGGTAGATAATGATCAATCGGTGCTTGTGAATTATAATGGACCCCAGTTATCTTCAAAAACTAAATATTACTGGCAGGTTAGGGTAAAAGATAATCATGGAAATACTTCTGCATGGTCGCCGGTACAATATTTTCAAACGGGTTTAAAACCTGAAGATTGGCAGGCGAAATGGATTGCGGTAGCTGGAAAAGATACTTCATTGGCGAGCCCGTTGTTAAGAAAAGAAATTAACCTGAAAAAACAAGTTAGATCTGCAACGGCTTACATTACGGCCAAAGGTTTGTATGAGGCCAGTATAAATGGCAGCCGCGTGGGTAATGCTTATTTTGCCCCAGGCTGGACAAGTTATAAAGACCATATTCAATATCAGGTTTATGACGTTAAAGAATCGCTAAAAAAAGGTGTCAATGTAATTGGCGTGATGTTAGGCGATGGCTGGTACAAGGGGCGTATCGGATTTGGTCATCAAAAACAATTTTATGGCGATACCAGGGCATTGTTAATGCAGCTGGAAGTAGAATATACTGATGGGAGTAAAGAAACTATTGTAACGGATAACAGCTGGAAAACGAGTTATGGCCCCATATTGGCTGCTAATATTTATGATGGGGAAACCTACGATGCCCGACTTGAAATCCAAGGCTGGAATAATATTGGCTTTAAAGAAAATACGAACTGGAAACCAGTACAGGAAATGGCCTTTGGTCCGGAAAAGCTGGTTGGAATGAGCGGACCACAGGTAACCAAACATGAAGAATTTAAAGCCTTAAAAATATTTAAAACACCAAAAGGCGAAACAGTTGTAGATTTTGGTCAGAATTTAGTGGGTTGGGTAATGTTAAAAGCAAAAGGGCCAGCTGGTACAAGAATATCCATCAGCCATGCCGAAGTATTAACCAAAGAAGGAAATTTTTATACTACTAACCTGAGAACCGCCAAACAGCAGAACAATTATATTTTGAAAGGTGAAGCTGAGCAGTTATTCGAACCACATTTCTCTTTTCAGGGCTTTAGATATGTCAAAATAGATGGATATCCGGGCGAATTAAGATTGGAAAACCTTACTGCGGTAGCGGTTTATTCTGACATGAAAACCAGCGGGAAATTCAGTACCTCCAATCCATTACTCAATCAATTACAACATAACATTAGCTGGGGGCAGAAGGGCAATTTTGTTGATGTGCCAACAGATTGTCCGCAAAGAGATGAACGTTTAGGCTGGACCGGAGATGCCCAGGCATTTGCCTTAACTGCAGCTTATAATATGGATGTATCGGGCTTTTTTACCAAATGGCTAAAAGATGTTTCTGCAGATCAGCTCCCCAATGGCAGCGTTCCTTTTGTAGTACCAAATGTGCTGACCCAGAATGATGCAGGTTCTGCAGGCTGGGCCGATGTAGCTACCATTGTTCCCTGGGATATGTATGTATCATACGGCGACCAAGGCATATTAGAATCGCAGTATAATAGCATGAAAAAGTGGGTTGATTATATTTCTTCAATGGCAAAAAATAACCTTTGGAATACAGGTTTCCACTTTGGCGATTGGTTGTTCTACAGGCCTAATGATGACAACGATGGCCGCGCTGCAGTAACCGATAAGTATATGATTGCCCAAACATTTTATGCACATTCTACCCACTTGCTGATCAATGCCGCAGAGGTATTGGGCAAAACAGACGATGTAAAGAAGTACAATGCGCTGTTAGCGCAGATTAAGGCGGCTTACATCAAAGAAAATATGACGCCAAACGGCAAACTGATTTCTAATACCCAAACGGCATATGTTTTAGCCTTGCAATTTGATATGCTGCCTGAGAACTTACGTGCGCAGGCAGCACAGAGACTGGTAGGTAATGTAAAAGATTATGGAAACCACCTCACTACCGGTTTTTTGGGTACACCATATCTTTGCCACGTCTTGAGCCGTTTTGGACATGAAGATGTAGCTTACGATTTGTTACTGCAAGAAAGTTATCCTTCATGGTTGTACCCTGTTAAAATGGGAGCAACTACCATTTGGGAGCGATGGGATGGTATTAAACAGGATGGCACTTTCCAAACCGCAGATATGAATTCTTTTAACCACTACGCTTATGGCGCTATTGGCGATTGGATGTATAAAAACATAGCAGGTATTAATCCGGTTGTAGCAAAACCTGGTTATAAGGCCATTTTAATTGCGCCCAGACCTGGCGGCAAATTAACCAGTGCTTCGGCAGAGCTGGAAACCGTTTATGGAAAAGTTAAATCTTCCTGGACAATTGCAGATGGTATTTTTAAGCTGAATGTAACTGTGCCAGCCAATGCCACTGCAACCATTGTACTGCCTGGTACTGGCAAAAAAAATGAAATTGGCTCTGGCAGTTATCATTTTGAAAGTAAATATTAATCGCTAATATTGCAGCTTTGTAAAAAGACAAGAAAAATCGTCATTCCCAACTTGATTGGGAATCTTAATGCGATGAGTAGTAAGATTCCGTCTGCGCTGGAATGACGATTTAGTTTAATAATAATAAGGCCTCTATCAGATGCTAAAAAAATAAATGTACAGTAAAGAAGAATCGGCCCGTTTGCGCCAACAGTTTTGGATTAGTTTTGGGCAATACATGAAGCCTGTTCCATCAGCGGGCGGTTCTACCGTAAACTGGACAAACTATAAAACCGGCGTAAAGAACATCTTCTTCAAAATGGATGTTGATGGTAAGAAGGCATTTATTAGCATTCAGCTGTCGCATCCTGATCCCGGTATCAGACATCTTATTTTCGAACAGTTTGAAGAATTTAAGCTCCTATTTACCAATACAGTGGGCGAAGAGTGGAACTGGATTAAAGATGCAACCGATGATTTCGGTAAAACGGTATCTCAGATTTCCATCGGCATTACTGGCGTGAGCATTTTTAATCAACAACATTGGCCAGACTTAATTTCCTTTTTTAAACCAAGAATAATTGCCCTGGATGAATTTTGGGATAATGTAAAGCCTGTTTTCGAAAACCTGGTTTAATCGGCAAGGCTTAGCTGAGCAATCCTATCCTTTGAAAATTTAATTTCTTCTTTATCATCTGTTAAACTTGGCTTACTTTTTAAATAAAGGTTATAATATCTGAGTGCATTTTTACCCTGTTTTAAACGGGTATCGTAAAATATGGCTAAACGATAGTACAATGTTGCAGTGGCTTTAAATTGCAGGCCTTTTTTATAGGCCGCGCCTGCCAGGGCCAATTGGTTATTTTCCTCATAAACCAATCCTAATAAAGAATAATAACTGGAAGTATTAGGAGAGATCGCTGCATCGATAGTTTTTTTGGTGTAAAGTGCTGATTGGCGATAATCTTTCAGTGCCCGGTAACTAAGTGATGTGTAGTACAGGGTCGCTTCATTCTCCATTGCAGCTACTTCCAGTTCTTTAAAAAGGGCTATTGCTTTTTGATATTTCTTGGTGTAATAATAGGCTTTTGCCACATCTTTTATTACCCCGGCATCTGCACCATCTTTCAATAATTTCTCACCTGATGCAATCACTTCACTATATTTTTTAAGCTGGTTGGCAATAGGCAGCTTCGCTCTTTGCAGCACCAAATTATCACTATCTCCTTTAATGGCAATATCAAGCACACGATAAGCTTTCTCGTATTGCTGAAAAGAAGAATGAAGCTCAGCAAGGTCGGCAGCAACATCGCCTTCTAATGGATTAATAAAGTTCGCTTTTAAAAGATAGGTAAGTTTAAGCGAATCGTCTTTCGGAGAATGATATAGATGAGCTAACAGTTTATACACATTAAAATTATTACTGTCTATCTTCACAATTTCACCATAATACAGTTTAGCCTTTTCAGTATTTCCTCTTTTGGTGTTAATATTACCGAGACTAAAAAGAATGGATAAGCTGCCTGGTTGCAGGGTGTAGGCCCTGGTATAAAAATTTTCAGCTTCTACCGTATTGCCCGCCATTAAAAAACAATAGCCAATTTGGCTGAGCACTTTAAAATCATTTACTTCTTCTCCATAAATACTTTTAAGGTATTGGGCAGCCTGGTCATAACGCTGGGTTTGGTAAAGGTCGAAGAGTTTCTCCTTATCTACAGTTTTTGCATCTTGTGCATAACTAGTTAAAGTTAAAATGAATAGGACTAATAAACTAAGAAAGCTTTTCATGATCAGTGATTTTTTAACTAATTTATTAGTTATTTTCGATATTTCCAAGTTTGCTAATTAAAGATTGATGAAATCAAACAAAACCGGCACTAAGGGGTTTATAAGGAATAGTTTAACTAAAATAAGAACCTATGAATACTTTAAAGAAGTTTGAATTAATGGAAAAGATTGTGCGTGAATTGGAAGATTTGCAAAATTCTAAGCAGGCACTTATTCAGAAAATTGCTAAAATTGAAGTAGATAATATCGAATTGGGCGACAGTCGTCTGGAAAAAGATCTACCTGATATTCATCAAAATTTAGCAGATAACTTAGATACTATTTCAGGAATTTTAGATTACTTTGCAGGTAAAACACAAAACTTTGGTGATAAAAACAATGTTGATGCTTTAAAAGAACAGGAAGCCATTAACAATGCCACCAGCTAATTTATTGCATATGAAATATTTATCTTTAACCGTTGCCTTTTTGCTGGTTGGCTTATTTGCCAGCGCACAGATATTACCGTCATTCCAGCTGGGTGTTAAAGCTGGCGCAAATTTTTCGAAATTTGATAGTGAAAACACTTTTAACAGTAATAACCGTACTGGTTTTTATGGCGGCCTTTGGGCCAGGGTAGGTGCTGCAGGCGTTTATTTCCAACCCGAACTTTACATATCAGGAAAAAAAGCAGATTTGGTAAGTGATGCAACAGGAGATATAAACAAAGTGCGTTTTACGAGTTTGGATGTACCTTTATTGGTAGGCACGAAATTTGGTGCCGCCGGTGTAGGACTTCGTTTAAACACCGGACCAATGTTCTCCTTGATATTGGATGAAAACCAAAGTTTTGGTCAGGCCGCAGGAAACGTTTTCCGTGCCGACTTTAAAAATCAGGCTTTAGCCTGGCAGTTTGGAGCAGGTTTAGACCTTAAAAAACTAAGCTTTGATGCACGTTATGAACTTGGCCTGTCAAAGATCAACAAATCTGGTTATCCGGGCACTAAGCTCAATTTATTTACCGTTGGTTTAGGTTATAGAATTTTGTAATAAAAATCAATAAAACAGTAAGGTGTTCATTTTTAATGAACACCTTTTTTTATGCCCAAGATTTTGATTTTGCATTTCAGATAAAATTCCTTCCATATTTTGAAGATTAATTTGCTTTTCTAAAATAGTAACGTATATTTGTATCGCAAACGATATAATCGTTTGCGATACAAATTAAATTTAGAGATATGAAAATGTTATATGAAACAAGCGCTACAGTAACTGGCGGACGTAATGGAAAAATAACAAGTGAAAACGGTGTTTTAGAACTTGAAGTGAGAATGCCAAAAGAACTGGGCGGTAATGGCGATGCGTATACCAATCCAGAGCAGCTTTTTGCTGCGGGTTATGCTGCCTGCTTTGATAGTGCATTAAACCTGGTGATGCATCAGGATAAGGTTAAACCTGAACAGCCGTCGTCGGTTAAAGCAAATGTATCGCTACATGCTGATGAAAAAGGTGGCTTCAAATTAGGCGTATCGTTACAGGTGCATATCCCGGGAATAGAAACTACACAGGCTCAGCAACTGGTAGAGAAAGCACATACAATATGTCCATACTCAAATGCGACACGTGGTAATATTGATGTTAAATTGGAAGTGATTTAATTACTGACTCCAGCATGGAACGAGTGGTAGGTGGACTGTCATTCCGGACTACAGTGTTCCAAAGCAAATCCCTAGGATGAGAAATCTTTAACATTACTTAAAGATTTCTCCATCCTTTTCCAGCTAAATAACAACCAGATTTTTGTATTGAACAGCAAATTTCGGAGAAAATGATTTATTTAGCTAAATATTTTATTGTGAAAGAAAATAGGCGATGGAAATAGATGAGTCTTTAAAACTGGAAAATCAACTGTGTTTTCCGCTTTATGCTGCTTCGAGGTTAGTAACCAAATGTTATCAGCCCGTGCTAGATACCCTGGGCATAACCTATCCGCAATATCTGGTTTTAATGGTTTTGTGGGAAAATGATTCAGTTAACTTAAGCCTGCTTTCTGAGAAATTGATGCTGCAATCGAATACCTTAACTCCATTACTTAAGCGGATGCAGGAAACTGGTCTTGTAGAACGCGTTAGATCGTTAAAAGATGAGCGAAGCATTGTTATATCACTTACAGAAAAGGGAATGGCATTGAAAGAAAAAGCACCGGCTTTAAGGGCTCAGCTTGGAGAGCAGCTTGGGATAAGCCCTGAAGAAATAATTCAGTTAAAAAGCCTGCTTGATAAATTGATCCAAAACCTGGCGGTATAACGCCAATTAGTCTTCTTCCTTTTCCTGTCCAATTTCGGTTAGCTCATAAGCAAAAGACCCGTTTTTTGGTACAATAGGAGTGGCGCGTCCAACGCTTAATGCTTTTATAAATGAAGCACCAAAATAGAATATCAATGAAGAGTAAAATACAAAGAGCATAATTACGATAATTGATCCTGCTGATCCATAAATGTTGCTGATATTACTCAACGGCAATAAAATCCTCAAAATGTATTTTCCCGCGGTAAATAGGCATCCGGTTAACAAGCCTCCTGAAATGGCTGCCCGCCAGGTAGGTCGACCATTGGTTAAATACCTGAAAAGTATGGTAAACCACGTGGTTACGATGATCACAAAAACGAGTTGATTAATAATCGAAGTTAAGATTAACTCAAAAGAAGGGGATCCGTTTTTTAGAAAAGCACCTATATAGGCCTGCACACTATCGGCCAGTAGACCTATAAAAAATAATATGCCAGCCAATAAAATAATGGTAACAGATATGGCTCTTGATTTGAGGGTACTGATAATCCCTTTTTTATCTTTCTGGCCAATATTCCAGATCTGTTCTAAGGAGTTTTTAATCACATTAAATAATGTGGTGGCTACAAAAAGAAAAAATATAAAACTAAATAAGGTAACATACCAGGCTTGATTGATCCCACGGATGTTTCTTAATGTATTTCTGATCTGTTGGATACTTTCATTATCGAGAATATTCGCCAAACGTTCAAACAGGTGTGTAGCCAACAACCTTCTATCGGTAAACATGCCGAAAAGCCTGATCAGGATGATTAATATTGGAGGTAAGGCGAAATTGGTAAAAAAAGCGGTAGCACCGGCCAAACGTAAAGGATCATTTTTCTGAAATAAATTAAATGCTTTTCTTATGGTCGAGAAAAAAAACTTCAGATCTGGTATTATCGATGGCATTACTCCTGCGTTAAACTCAAAAGGCCGAAAATAGTAAAAATACTTTATTCAGCCTTTTTATCTTTGTAAAGATTCTAGTTCGTTTTAGTAAAAACCATTAAGGTTTTATCTCCATTTAACAGCTGTAGCTTATTATCAGCTATTCTAGCCCCATTAACCTGGTTAAGGGCATGTAAATAAGCACGTTCAGCAGCATCAGTTTCCTGGCAAAACATTTTTGTACTAAAAACATTTTTAACAGTTATTTTCTGATCAGCAATTTCTGCTTGTCCGCCGTAATTGTTGCAGAACGATTTTCCGCTGATTTTAAGGCTGTCAGCAAAGTTTAGGGTTGCTTTTGCGGTTGAAGGCAAAGTTAACCCCGGCAACGAGGTTAATTCCCATTTGGTATTGGTAAAATTTGCCGGATCTAATTTTTCTTTACAAGAACTGAATAATAAGATCAGTATTCCACAGTAGATAAGGTTTTTCATAACAAAAGGTTTATATAATTTTCTTTTTATCATCAAAAACTAAACCAATAAAAGGTAAATCAGCTTTTGATAAAGCTAACTGACTTTTCAATCTTCATCCAATGGTGTTTTACGCCATCGTAATCGAAGACAGAAATCCGTTTTAAACCCACTTTTTCCAGCACATGGATAGATCCAAAATTATTGATATCTGCAATACCAATTAGCTCATTCAACTTTAGTTCATTAAAACCATAGTCCCGTGCGGCCTTTGCCGTTTCTGTGGCATAACCTTGCCCCCAAAACCGTTTGATGAACCGATACCCCAGATCGTAATAATTAACATGGTTGTTGGTCGTTTCTCTGATGAGTTTTAAACCAGACCAGCCCACAAAATTACCCGTTGCTTTTTCGATAACAGCCCATCTGCCGATACCATTTTCAGTATATTGTTTTCTGATAAATTCAATTTCGGCGATACTTTGCTCAATTGACTTTATAGGTTTGTTGCCAAGATAAAGTTGAACATCTGGATCACTGTTCATTTCAAACATACCCTCCGCATCGGCAGGTATAATCTCGCGAAGGATTAACCGTGCTGTCTCGGCAAAAATCTTCATATTTTTTATAAGCTTATCTTTCAAAAATAAGATAATTTGGTGATCAACTTCAGGCTATCTTTTTAAATTGGTGTATATATTTCAGGCAATGTGGGTTCTTATAACCGGAGTGAGGCCTATCGTTGAAAAAAAAAATTTTTTTTTTACCAAAAAAAAGATTCTATTTAATTAGATTTGAAACTATATCTAAAAAATACTCGCCTTTAAAGAGAACTTTTAATGCCTTATTTAATGATCCGGATTTTCGTAGTTTTTGTATTTCTTTTGGCCTCAATAAATGTTGTTCAGGCTCAGGAGAGCTTTATTGGAGATATCAACTACCAGCTACTGGAAAAGTATGTTGATCTTGCCCTTAAGAATTACCCGAAGCGGAAAATGTACAAGGCCAGTGAACTTAGTGCAAAGGCAAAAATAGGCGTAGCAAGGGCAACCTATCTGGACGCATTTACAGCTTCTTATAACTATAGTCCTAATAATGCAGCCAGGTACAATACCACAAATCCTTATACCTTAAACGGCATACAATTTGGCATTTATCTTAATCTCGGCATTTTATTCCGCACACCAGCGCTGGTAAGGCAGGCTAAAGAAGAACATAATGAGAAGTTTTTTCAGGCTCAGGAATACGACATCCTGCTCAAATCTGAAGTTAAAAAAACATATTTTGAATACCTGCGCGAGAACGCTGATTTACGGGTTAAAGCACAAACGTATATAGACAACAAAGCGGCTAGTGATGGCCTGCGGTACAAATTCGAGAAAGGAGAGGCGAACCTGGATGATTACACCAAGGCAAAAACCTTAACCTCTTATGCGAATTCTGAAAGGCTGCTTGCAGAACTTAATCTTTTAAAAGCTAAGGAAGAGTTAGAAGCCCTTATTGGCGAAGAATTGAAAAATGTGAAATAAGATAAAATGAACATACATAAATCCTTAGATACAGTAAACAAATACAGGTGGATGATCATCGTTATCTTCATTTTGACAGTGGTTGTTGGTTTTTTTATGCTGAGAAATCTCCCAAAAGACTATAAATCTGAAGCAAAACTTTCAACCGGTTTGCTCGATCCATCCAGGCAGCTCGCGCCCGATCGTGCCAGTTATACCGGGCCTGATATCATCATCAAGCTTAATCAGCAGTTTTCAACGATTATGGATGTCATGAGGATGCCCAAAAATATCAGTTTGCTTTCTTACCGCCTGATCTTGCATGATCTGAGGGATAAAAAAGGAACATTTAAACCCTGGAGCGCCGAGCTGAACGCCTTAACCGATGCACAGCGACAGGAAGCGATTAAGCTGTTTGAAGACCGGTTGAACAAAAGGCAAGTGCTTACACCGCTGGATAATGGTAAAATTAAACTCTATCAGATTGTTACCTCAATGGGCTATGATGAAAAGAGTCTGAATAAAAAACTTGACATTAACCATGAGCAAAACAGTGATTTTATCTCGGTAGCCTACACCTCTAATAATACACTGCTTTCTGTTTTTGTTGTAAATACCCTTTCCAGGGATTTCATTAATAACTACAGTCTGGAACAGATCGAGAATAAAAATACAGCCATCGTAGTGCTTGATTCTCTGCTGAAAAAGAAAGAGGCTGATATGAATGAGAGGATAAAGCAATTAAAAGACTATAAAATCCGTAACGGTGTACTAAACCTGGATAAGCAGTCACAAATTGTTTACCAACAAATTACCGATAATGAGAACAGGAGGAACCAGGCCCTGATCGATAGGCAGGCAGCACAGGCAGCATTAAAAAGTGTAAATGATAAACTGGCGAGCAGAACCAGCGATAAATACCTGGGTGCAGAAGTTATTGAGGATAACCGTGCCATTATTAACTTAAAAAATAACGTTCAGGCAGCTGAGGATAACTATTTGCGTAACGGTTACAAACCTGCGGATAAAAAAGTAGTAGATTCATTGCAGCTTTTACTAAGTGCTAAATTAGTCAAGTCTAACGATCAGTACGTAAGTGATCCCCTTATAGCCAAACAGAGTCTTGTTCAGCGTCGTATTTCGCTGGGCATTGAAGTTGAAAGAGCAACGGCTGGGATAAATGATATTGATAAGGAGCTGGCCAAGCTAAATGCCAAATTTACAGGGATGGTGCCTTTTGATGCGGGTGTACAAGACTATGAGCGCAATGCGGATGTAGCAACAAAAGAATACCTCGAAATTTTAGCCCGTTATAATCAAACCAGTCTCGATAAAAATATAGGTTTACGCCTTCAACTCGTACAGGAAGGGATACCCACCCTTCCCGAGTCGTCAAAAAAACTGATATACATTGCGCTTAGTGCTATTGCCAGTTTCGCAATTTGCTTTTGCACTTTGTTTCTATTGTCTGTTTTAGACCATTCGATTAATAAAGGTGCAGAATTAAAGTCTGAACTGAATGCAAAGCTGATTGGTGAACTGGATTTTATCAGAGCCGGTAATGACAATATCGCTCAGATCTGGGGAGCGCAGCACTCCGAAAGTGAATACACGGTTTTTAAGAACCAGTTAAGGGCACTGCGTTTCGAACTTGATAACCTGCTTTTTAGCCACAATCAAAAAGTACTGGGCTTAACCGGTTTTGGACCGTCCGGATCACAGTCATTTACCGTAATAAATTTAGCCTACGCCTTCGCACAACTAAATAAAAAAGTATTACTGATCGGAAATCAGGAATTCGTATCGGCATTACAAAATTTAAAGGTGCCGGTAAATCAATCAATAAAAGCGGTGTTACAAGGTGACCGTATTACTGAGAACAAGCCTTTTACTTTCGTTAATAATGATTTGGAAGGAAAATCGCTTTTGGAAATCAAGGATCGTGAAGCACTTTCGGGAATTTTTGGTACGATCAGGGATCAGTTTGATTTAATTATTGTGACACTCGACCCGCTGGAAGATGGTGTGGATAATAGGGAATGGTTGTCGTTTGTAGGGTTATACGCGGCAGTTTTTGTGGCAGGATCTGCATTGCGTGATAAGCAAAAAACGGCTCTTGTGGCCTTAAACGAAGATGACAAGTTTGCGGGTTGGATTGTTACTGGCGTAAAACAAAAATAGGCAGCAGCTATGCTTGGGAAATTAAATGTGTATCTCGCTGACCACAAGAAAAAGATTATTTTTTTTATGGTTTCCATGTGCCTTTCGGTTCTGGTAGCTGGCTCTACATATTCATTTGGGATTTTAGGGCCATTATTGGTATTGGCTTTCGCTGCAGTGGGCACATTTCTAATCGCACTTTTCCGTAATCCACGCACCGGTTTTTGGGTATATTTAACTTATTGCTTTATCCTGGGTTTTTTAGTCAAATCTTTTTTAAATATTCCCGTGGGTCTTGCGCTCGATGCGATATTGGTACTTACCTGGGTAAGCATGTTGGTTAATATGAATAAATTTAACTGGGATAAACTCAAAAACGAGCATGTTATAATTGCCCTTATCTGGTTTGTTATCAGTTTTTTACAACTCTTAAATCCCTATGGGGGCAGTGTTATAGCGTGGTTTAATGAGTTAAGGTTCACGGCACTTAGCTGGTTGCTGGTTGCACCATTTGCATTTCTGTTGTTTAACCGAATGGCCGATTTAAACAGGTTTATCTTATTAGTACTGTTGTTGTCTTTAGTGGGTACGCTATATGGCATGAAACAGCTCTATCTGGGATTGACACCAGGCGAACAAACCTGGCTTAATGCAGGAAATGCCGGTACACACATTATTAATGGTAAGCTTCGGGTATTTTCCATGTATTCAGATGCTGGGCAGTTTGGAGCCTCACAAGCCATTATGGCTGTTATCGCATTAACGCTGGCCGCGGGCCCGTTCAGCTTTTTCAAAAAATTAATTTTTGCCTGCTTTGCCCTTGCTTTTTTGTATGGTATGGCCATTTCAGGTACAAGGGGTGCGCTATTTGCATTGGCAGCGGGACTCTTCTCTGCGCTTTTTTTAAGCAGGAGTTTCAGCGTTTTAATTATAGGCGTAATAATTTGTGCGTCGGGTTTCAGTGTGTTAAAATATACCACTATTGGCGATCACATCTTTCAGGTGAACCGGCTACGGAGTGCATTGGATCCAAAAGACGCATCATTAGCCGTTAGACTCGATAATCAACATAAACTGAAGAGCCTGCTTGATGACTTACCTTTTGGTGCAGGTTTGGGCATGAGTGGTATGAATGGTACAACCTATAATTTTAATAGACCCATAGCCAATATCCCGCCAGATAGTTATTGGGTAAAGGTTTGGGTGATGTATGGCGTGGTGGGACTGGTAATCTGGTTTGCCCTAACCTGTTATATTATCGGCAAGTGTAGTGGAATTGTCTGGAAAATCCGCAATCCGAAGCTGAGGGTGAAAATGATTGCCCTTACTGCAGGTACCGTTGCCTGCTTTATATGCAGTTATGGCAATGAGGTAATGAATGGCATGCCATCATCAATAATTATGTTTATGTCATGGTCTTTCATCTTCATCGCCCCCGGGTTTGATGAGCAAAAAATGCAGCTGGAATCAAATGGAACTGATATATAAAATTATACACCTGTTGTTCTGGATTCTGGCAGTCTACCTATCGTTTAATTGTCTGTACCTGTTATTTTTTGCAATTGCCGGGCTTTTCCCGTTAGCGGGTGCAGAAAAAAAAAGCAGCACACACAAAAAAATAGTGGTGCTGTTCCCTACCTACCATGCAGATGAAGTGATCATTGATAGTGTACGTGCAGCGCTTGCACATGAGTATAATGGAGTGGCCAATATTGTTGTGATCGCCGATGGGTTATTGTCCCGAACGGTTGAACGGCTTGAAGCGATGGGAGCGGAGGTAATTGAAGTGTTTTTTGAAAAAAGCACTAAAGGTAAAGCCCTGCTTTATGCAATTGAAAAACTCAAAGATCGTGGTTTTGAGGTTGCCCTAGTGCTTGATGTTGATAATTTAATGGGGCCAGATTGTCTTGAGGCTGTAAACAGTTCATTCCAACAAGGACATAAAGTTGTTCAGTTGCATCGCACAGCGAAAAACCTGGATACCAGTTTTGCCTTTCTGGATGCCTGTAATGAAGAAGTTAATAATCAACTGTATCGTAAAGGGCAGGCGGTGCTTGGATTGTCACCTGCGCTAATCGGTTCGGGAATGGCCTTTGATTACAGCTATTTTCATTCGTTATTAAAAAATGTGGGGGAGACCATTGGGGAAGATAAAAAAATGGATTTCCTCATCGCCGGCGATAGGGTTAAAGTTGCCTATTTAAATGATATTTTTGTTTATGACGAAAAAGTGAGCAGTGCCAGTGTATTTACTACCCAAAGAACCAGATGGCTGGCATCGCAGGTTGAGTTTTTGCGTACCTATACAGCAATAGGTATAAAGGAGCTGTTTAAGGGGAATGTAGAATTTTTTAATAAAACGATACAAACAATGTTAATGCCACGTATTTTGTTGCTGGGCTTATTGTTTATAATGGCTCTTCAGTCTTTTTTTAACCCTTTTGGGCCGGGAAAAGGATTATGGCTAACATTATTCATCAGTATATGTGTAACCCTGCTGATTTCAATACCAGTGCGCTTTTACAAAGATAAAAAACTTTATCTTGCCATTTGGCAAATACCAAGGGCAATGATCGGGATGGTGATCGCGCTCTTTAGTATTGGAAAGGTTAAAAAGTCCAATTTAGTAACTCCCCATCAAAATACGAATGCAGGAGGAAATAAAAACTAAGCTATGCCGATATTATTACTGATTATTACTGGTACAATTGCCTGCATTTTTGGTTTCATTAGCGGAATAAAAACACCTAAAAAATAAAACAATGGCTATTTTAAATAACAGGGATATTATCATTGTAGGGCAACAGCCCTGGGATATTCCCATTGGTAGCAATTGTAAGGATTTAGCGCTTGAGTTTAGTAAAAATAACCGGGTATTGTATGTTAATGCGCCACTGGACCGGAAAACGAGTTTATTGCAGCGCGATACAGAAGGTGTAAAAAAACGATTGCAAGTAATAGCCGGCAGGGAAGAGGCCTTTACGGAAGTTTCAGCAAATCTTTGGGTTTATAACCCGCAAATTATTATAGAATCTGTAAACTGGGTGAGGCTTAAGGGGCTGTTCAGGTGGCTAAATAAAATCAATAATGCCAGGTTCGCCAGATCGATCCATGATGCCGCCAGCCAACTTGATTTTAAAAAATTCATCCTTTTTAATGACAATGATATTTTTAGGAGTTTTCATTTAAAAGAGTTTCTAAAACCCGCTTTGAGCATTTATTATTCTAGAGATAATATTGTGGCTACACCTTATTGGAAAAGGCACGGCACCTATATGGAACCCGAACTTATTGCAAAAAGCGACCTCTGCGTAGCCAATTCGGTATACCTGGCAAACTATTGCAGGAGATATAATCCGAATTCTTTTTACGTTGGGCAGGGCTGCGATCTAGAACTCTTCAGTAATGGCGGGGCACTCGAAATACCCGCTGATCTTGCAGTGATCAAAAAGCCAGTTTTGGGTTATGTGGGTGCATTATTATCCATAAGGCTCGACGAAAAGATCCTGCTATATCTGGCAAAAGAAAGACCAGATTGGAATATAGTGCTTGTAGGGCCACAGGATGAAGATTTTAGCAAGAGCGAACTTCATCAGTTAAGCAATGTGTTTTTTTTAGGCCCCAAAAAGCCCGAAATGCTGGCAGCATATATTAAGGGCTTTGATGTCTGCCTTAATCCTCAGGTGATCAATCCGCTTACTATCGGTAATTATCCCCGTAAAATTGATGAATATCTGGCCATGGGTAAGCCTACACTGGCCACCAGAACCGAGGCGATGGACATCTTTGCAGATTATGTTTATCTGGCATCAACAAAGGAAGAATACCTGCAATTAGCCGAAAAAGCACTCGCCGAAGATAGCTCAACCCTGGCCCAAAAGCGGATTTACTTTGCCGGTACGCATACCTGGGAAGCCAATACGCGGGATATTTATAAAGCGATAATTGATGTAGAAGGTGATTTAGTAAGCTCCGCGGATGAATAATAACCCAGCGAATCTTCAAACTTCGTTTGCTAACTTTGTAAATATTTAAGTGAGATATGCCATTGACCTCCATTATCACCGTCAATTTTCATCAGGCGGCAGTAACTATAGCCTTATTGGAATCTATCAGCAGATCATACCGTGCAGAAGATGTAGAGTTAATATTGGTTGACAATGGTGCAGCGCAAGATCAGGCAGGTTTATTCGACCCCTATTTTAAAAATATTAAGTATATACGTTCGGTAGAAAACCTCGGTTTTGCGGGTGGAAACAATCTGGGAATCAGGCAGGCGAAAGGTGATTATATTTTTTTGCTGAATAACGATACCGAAATACCTGCAGGCTGTCTGGAAACGATGCAGGCCGAACTGGCTGCGAATGAGAAAATAGGGTTACTCTCTCCCTTGTTACTTTATTTCGATCAGAAGGATCTGGTACAGTATGCCGGTTTTACGCCCTTAAATTACTTCACGGGTAGAAATGCCTACATCGGTCAGTTTGAACGTGATCATGGGCAGTTTGGGCAGAGTTACAGCACTGCATTCTGCCATGGCGCCGCAGTGATGTGTCGAAGGCAGGATTTGCTGAATGCCGGTTTGATGGATGAAAATTATTTTCTCTACTACGAAGAACTTGACTGGTGTGAAAAATTTAAGCGGATAGGCAAAGAGATTTGGTTTACCGGAAAAACACACGTTTACCATAAGGAGTCTGTTAGTGTGGGAAAGGAAAGCCCACTCAAGGTATATTTTATGACCAGAAACAGGATGCTATTTATCCGCAAAAACACGGGATGGATAACCACCGTGCTGTTTTCGCTATATTTTTGTTTTATCGCCTGCCCGAAAGCGGTATTGACCTATCTTGCCAGTGGAAAGCGCAATTTGGCCAGGCAGGTATTCAGCGGCCTCTGGTGGAACTTTACACATAAAAAGCATAGCAAAAATCTGGGAATAACATTATTCCGGTAACGGCTCATCTTAATCTTTTAAGGCTGGCAGAAACAGCATAGCGCCCCAGCAGAATTGCAGACCGGAAAAAATTTATTCCCTCGCTTTCTCTGAATATTTTCCAGGTATAACCAATTGCTTTAAGTTTGTTGGATGAGACAGAATTTTGTCTTACCCGGTAATAGACGAGCGGTTGGTTAATGCCATAGCCCTGTCCGCACTTTTTTAGCAGTTGGAGTAAAAAGATCCAATCTTCATGGCCTGCCCGGCTAAATTTAATGTCGCCAATGGCACTTTTTAACATCATGGAAGTCGAAAATATTACTACGTTGTGTGCAAGCAAGGCATTGTAATTTACGGTACGTGGCACCGGAATCTGACCAGATATTATTTTGCCTTGTTCATCAATGCGGTTATAGGCACAGAATGTAAGTGGCAGAAGCTCTTTTTCCATATAGCTGACTTGCCGGCTAAGTTTATCTTCAAGCCAGATATCATCACTATCCAGAAACGCAATATATTTGCCTTTAGCTTCTGCCAGGCCGATATTTCGTGCGTTCGATACGCCTCCGTTTTCCTTTAGTGCAACCAGGCGGACGCGGGGATGCCGGCTAGCAAATGCCTCAACGATATCGCAGGTTTCGTCGGCCGAACGGTCATCTACAACAATAAGCTCCCAGTTTGTATATCGCTGGGCAACCACCGCATCAAGCGTTTCTGTTATAAAAGCAGCTGAATTATAGCATGGGGTAACAATAGATACAAGTGGCTCCAATCTCTTTAGGTTATTTCTTTTCGTTTGACCAAAATAGCTAAAATTTTATGATAATACATACAGACCCCGATGATATTCAAATAAAAACCATTACTTTAGGGCAGCTGTTGATATGGATAGAAGACGTTTTGTTGTTAACCTGGTCTCCAATTTTTTTAGTGCACTTTCAGGTGTAGGGATATCTTTCTTTCTTACCCCTTATATTGTGGCGCACCTCGGTAAAGAGGCTTATGGTTTCTTTCCACTCTCCAATAACTTTGTGATGTATGCAGGTATTATTACAACTGCATTAAACTCCATGTCTAGCCGGTACATCACCATAAGTCTCGAAAAAAAAGACATCAGGGAAGTGAACGTCTACTTCAATTCCATCTTGTTTGGTAATATGCTGATATCGCTTGGCTTTATTGTATTAAGCGCATTATTCTGTCTGTTTATCAATAATATACTCGAGATCCCTCCACGCCTTTTTGATGATGTGCGGTTGCTGTTTGTTTTTATTCTCTTTAGTCTTATCATCAATGTGTCCTCTGCTGTTTTTTCGGTTGCTGCATTTGCTGTAAACAGATTCGACAAACTCGCCTATATCAACATTATATCGAACGTGGTAAAACTTTGCGCAGTAGCATTCCTGTTTTATCTTTTTAAGCCTAAAATTTACTTTCTGGGTTTGGTAACTGTGTTAACTGCAATTTATATGTGTGTGGCAAATTACAGGCTTACAAAAAGATTACTGCCTGATGTAGTGATTGATCGATCACTCTTTTCATGGAGTGCACTTTCACTAATTGCGGGTTTTGGAATGTGGAATTCTATTATCGCCTTATCGAATGTGATTAATACACAACTGGATTTATTAATTGCAAATCACTTTTTTGGGGCCTCAGGCATGGGTTTCCTTTCATTAACCAAGTTTATACCCAATGCCATTTACATCCTGCTTGGAATAGTTGTGCCTATATTTCTACCCGAAATGCTAAAAGCCTATGCCCAGGAAGATTTGGAAAAACTAAAAAATACACTCAATCTGTCATTCAAGGCTATTTTTATGGTTGTGCTATTGCCTCTGGCTGTATTTTTTGTTTATGGAGGAGATTTTTTCCGGCTGTGGCTGCCTACTCAAGACTCGGGTGCACTCCATCTGCTATCGGTTATAACCCTGCTACCCTTTATTGTTCATGGCACTGTAGAAACAGTACATCATGTTTTTATCATCACTAATAAATTGAGGATTGCCTCCATCTGGGGGATTTTTATCGCTGTATTAAATTTTGTGCTGGTCATATTACTTTGCCGCTACAGCAGCCTGGGAATATACGCCATACCAATTGCTGCAGCAATAAGTGGCGTATTTAGTCACCTTACTTTTACACCCATTTACGCGGCGCATTGCCTCAATGAGAAAAGGAGTTATTTCTTTTTAAAGATTATCAGGGGATTAACGGGTTTTATCTTTTTAATTGCAGTTACTTATGGCTGGAAAAGAGCTGAGCTGATTACGGTTAACTCCTGGTTTACATTTATCCTGAATTGCATATGTATAGGTTTTATCCTGCTCATCATTACCTTGTTTATGCAGTTTGATCTGTCGACGCTGTCAGATGGTTATAAAAAGATGCTAAAAAAAATTAAGTTATGATACCAAAAGTAATCCACTATTGCTGGTTTGGAAAAGGGGAGAAACCTGCACTTGTGACCAGCTGCTTGGCCTCATGGCAGAAATACCTACCTGATTACCGTATTGTGGAATGGAATGAGGAAAATTTCGACATCAATAGTTACCGGTACAGTGCAGAAGCTTACCGGGAGCATAAATTTGCTTTTGTATCTGATGTGTGTCGCTTATATGCGCTAAAAAGCACAGGCGGGATTTACCTCGATACAGATGTGGAGTTCTTAAAACCACTGGATAAAACAATGCTCAGCAACGTGGCGTTTACCGGCTTTGAAGATAATCTTTTACTTTCTTCTGCCATTATGGGAAGTGTGCCAGATAGCCGATGGATTAACGATTTGCTGGCTTATTATGACAGCAGAAGTTTTTACCTGCCCAATGGAAAACCGGATACCAGGCCAAATACTGAAAGTATTACCGCTTTTATGAGAGAAAAAAAAGGACTGCTGTTAAATAACTCATTTCAGCAGCTGGATAGCTATTGCACCATTTTTCCCAGTGAATTTTTTAGTCCTAAGAGCTGGAAAACGCTTAAGATCAAAGCCACCGCAAATACGTATTGCATACACCATTTTGCGGCCTCATGGATTGCTAATTCAGATTACAGCCTGATGGGTAGATTGTCTAACCGGCTGTTAGGTAAAAGGATTTCCGATTTTTTAGCTAAAATATACAGGAGTCTCTCCAGACGCTAGAATTCACGGTTTATCCACCATTCCTAACCGCAATTTCTTCATTCAGTTCCGACATTACCTGGTTAAGCACATTATTTACCGCTGCAATCATTTCAGCCAATTCTGTGGCGGAAACATTACCCTCTGCTGCAGCTTCAATTTCTCTTATGGTACGTTGAAGTGGTAGGATAGCAAGATGATCGATGGTAGACTTCAGTTTGTGAGCCAGTTTTGATAGCTGCTCCAGATCGCCTTTTGCACTGGCCTGGTTAAGCTGCAACAAGGTATCGGGTATCTGCGCACAGAACATTTCGATCATTTTGGTCACGAAATCCTCCCGTCCTTTACTGATTGTGCGTAAGCCATCAAGGCTGTATAACGGTAAATCGTTATCAGGAGCCACAACAGCGTCGGCAGTTTTCTGGATCCAATTGTCGATCAGGTTAACGAGTAAAGTTTCATTTATCGGCTTGGTAATATAGTCGTCCATTCCTGCCGCTATACACTTCTCTCTTTCACCTTCTATGGCGGAGGCGGTCAGGGCGATGATTGTTCCGGTATAACCGCGTTTCCTGAGTGCTTTGCTGGTATCATATCCGTTGAGTACGGGCATCTGAATGTCCATTAAAATAATATCATACGCTTCATCGGTCAACATATCAAGGGCTTCCTGCCCATTTTCAGCAATCATAATCTGTGGGCCGTAAGCCAGTAAGATCGTACTGGCCACCAGTCTGTTCATTTCGTTATCATCAACAATGAGGAATCTGCGGCCTGCAAACAAATCTTCATGATGATGTACCGATACTTGTTCCGGTACATCTGCCAATTGTCCTTTTTGTAACCTGATGACAAAAGAAATTTCAGAACCCAAACCTTTCTGGCTTTTTACCTTGAAGTATCCGCCCATCTGCGAGACCAGTTTTTGGGAGATACCCATGCCCAGGCCTGTACCACCGTACTTTCGTGTTTCCGATTCAAACTCCTGACTAAAGTCGTCGAACAGATGGCTTAAAAATTCAGGATCCATTCCTATACCTGTATCCTTAACCAATATTTCGATTTCCTGGTCATCTGGTGTATCTTCCAGCACAAGTACTGTTAATTCTACGGAGCCTTTCTCTGTAAACTTGATGGCATTGGTCATCAGGTTTAGCACTACCTGTGTAATCCGGTAAGGGTCGCCCATTAAGGTAGGAGCTATGGTACCATCCTTAGGCGGAAAGTAATTTAGTTCCAATCCGCGCTTAACAGCCTTATGGCTAACAGCCTGTAAAACATCATCGAACAACACAGTGAGGCTGAAGCCGATATGCTCCAGTTTAAGTTTACCCGCATCAATTTTGGAGAGATCTAAAATATCATCAATTATAACCAGCAAACTTTCTGAAGCGGTCTGTATAGTTTGAAGGTAGTATTCCTGGTCTTCCGTGAGTGTAGTTTTAGATAGCAGACCCGTCATGCTCATGATGGCATTCATTGGCGTTCTAATCTCGTGGCTTATATTAGCCAGAAACATTGCCTTAATGCCGGCTCCTTTTTCTGCATCTTTTTTAGCTGTTATGAACTCCTGCTCAAAACCCTGATGTCCGCTGAAGTCAAAACATGTAATTACCCAGCCGGTGTTTTCATTTCTTTCATTATATTTCAGCGCACGTCCTGCCAACCATAGCCTTTGTTTACCCTGTGCATCGGTGAACACTACCTCCTGTAATCCGGCATTTATCTGATCCGAATACACATCATCTTTTGAGAAAAATTTGTTGCCAAACAATAGATCGGGCGTTTGGTTAAGCATTAAGGCGATTGCATATCCTGACATTTCAGAAAACCTGGCATTGGCATATCGTATTCTGCCTTCCAAGTCCATTTCTATAAATCCAAAACCCATGTTTCCGACAATTGCATCTAAGTAATGGACATCCGATGACGGTATCGTTTTTAATAGCGTGTTCCCTGGTATATCTGTGGTCTGCCTGGCATCCTTTTCGTTTTTAGTCTCGGTATTATACTCATCATAGCTTTCGCCTGCGAAAAAGTAACATTCCAGACCGCCGGGTCTTTCCCATCTGCCACGGATCTTTCCACCTGTCTGCCTCACGCCAATAGAAAGGTTTTCTATATCGACTAGCAGGTCATGCAGCATGGACTGCGGGAGATCAAAATGAACGGTCAGGTTTTCGTATTGGCACTCTCTACAGATACTTTTCAGCTTGTCACCGATATGTAATATCTTCATATTCTGGTCAACCAGGATAAAATAAGGGAAGAGCCTGTTTAGCTGGACGTAATTAAAAGATAACGAAAGAGTATTCATGAGGTAAATTTAAATATAGGCTAAATTTATAAAAAATAAGGAGTTTTAAATAGAATCTAGGTAATTTCTGCTGATATCCTGATTGTTTTCGACTATTATTAAATATTTAGTTAGTACATCTTTCCCGACAATATGGAATAATTTCATATGCAGGTCAAAACATAAGCGGATTTTAGGCTGTTAGTTAAGAAAAAGAGCTAAAGGTTCTTAATTTTCCTGATAAAAATCATACTGAATTAATAGGTTTTTTTTATAATTGTATAATGGCATTAACATCATCAGATTTAGACCACAGTTTCACAGTTGGTTTCTGTCTGTAGTTAGGACGACCATCGGAATAACAAAACAGATTCTTTTGAACTGCCTTGTGTTCCGTTTAGGACGTTCGTTTGTAAATGCGTTAAATACGTTCCATAATGACTCAAAATACTAATCCCAAGGCTCGTTTACTCTTAGTTGAGGACGATGAATTTATGCAAGCGATACTGGAGGAAATTCTTGCGGCAAACTACCAGATTGATATCAGGCCGGATGGATTAAGTGCAATGGCATTTCTGCAGAGCGGAAACATCCCAGACCTGGTTATATCAGACCTCAACACGCCCAATATGAACGGGCTTGAATTGATTCAGCAGCTTAAGATCAGCGACTTCTTTCGAACCTTGCCGATTATGATTCTGTCTGGTGAGGAGAGCTCGGATAAGCGTATCAGATGCCTGGATGCCGGAGCAGACGATTTTGTTATCAAACCCTTTAATCCTGCTGAGCTTGAGGCCAGGATTAAAATGGTATTAAGGCGGGCCGGCAAAAATATCTCGTAATGGAAAATGCAGGTAAAAAAGAGCGATTGGACAATCTTATTATTGCACTTGTAGGATTCGAAACGGGTTTTCAGCAAGTTGACTTTGATGGATGCGACTTCAACGGCCTGCAGATCGCCCGCTTTGATAATGGATTAAAGTTGGTAGAGCAGTGGACAGAGAAGGCTTTGAATATCGGAGCAATCATTTCCAATAGTGAAATTCTGTCTAACGGAGGTTTATCACTGCTTCAGACGTTAAAGGAGAGGCAAATGCCTGATGTTCCCTTTTTTCTGGTAGTAAGGTATTTCGATTTAAATCTTAGGATATTGGCATTGACAGGTGGAGTTGCTGATGTTTTTAGGTTACCTATCGATAAAGAGCGCCTCGAAAAACGGCTCGTTTTTCTTGTCAGGAACTGGCCTTCAATTAAAAAGGGAGCAACCGTGGCTGTAAGGCCTGCATACCGTATCGGGTTGGCTAAGAGGCTCTTTGATCTGTTTTTTGCCGGAATTGCACTTCTTCTGTTAATCCCATTGTTTATACTTATAGCCGTACTGATCAGGATGGAATCCAGAGGCCCGGTATTTTATTACTCCCTGCGAAGCGGCACTGGCTTTAAGGTATTCCGCTTCTACAAATTCCGCTCAATGTACGTAGATGCCGATCAGAAGATCAAAGACTTAAAGTATCTGAATCAATATGATACTAACCAGGATAAAACGGAGATCCGCAAGGCAGAGCCTGATTTGTGCAATACATGCCGGCCTTTGGGGAAATGCCAGTACCCGGTGTATGCTGATGGGGCACAGTGGTGTGAAAAGGATGATGCCTATATCCGTTCGCAGAAAAGTGGGTCTGCTTTTTTTAAGATAGCAAACGATCCAAGGGTAACCAGGGTAGGTAACTTTATACGCAACACCAGTATTGACGAATTGCCGCAACTTTGGAATGTGATAAAAGGAGATATGAGCATTGTCGGCAACAGGCCGCTGCCCATTTATGAGGCAGAGAAGCTTACTACAGATAAATATGTATTAAGGTTTGCTGCCCCGGCCGGCATAACAGGTTTATGGCAGGTTGAAAAGCGCGGAAAAGGAGAAATGAGTGAGGAAGAACGCCTGATACTTGATAATACATATGCCCAGAATCAGAGCTTCCGGAATGATATCAGGCTCATACTAAAAACCATACCAGCGCTTTTCCAAAAGGAAAACGTATAGGTCCGATCAAGGCTTCGCGAGTATCCCCAATGCCAGATCGTGTAAGGGAAAATAAAATTCACAACTAGGAGGAATTTCGATATTGTATTCAACTATTTTTTCGATCTTTAAACTCTGACCATCCGTTTGATACACTCATAAAGCATTATCATCCATAAATTTGCTGGTATAAAGTGCTGGTAGCAAAACATCTCCGGTGAGTTTAGAAAGTAAGTATTCAGGAAATGAAAGAAGATCAGGCGGCACATTTAAGACGATCCTATAGTGATGATATTATAGGAAAAAGCCGGGAAAAAATTTTTGACAGAATAGTAGAAATGGCTTCCCTCGCCTGTAACAGCCCGGGTTCGCTGATTTTCTTTTCTGATGGCAGTAGCCCGTGGACCAAGGCTGTTAGCGGACTTTCCGAAAGTGAGCAGGCGACTATCTCTGGTTTATTTGATTTCCTGCTGGATTATAATGAAACTTTAATGGTAAACGATATCACTTCTGACGAACGTCTTCCAGAAGCCGTAATGCTGGTTGATAGAAAAATCGTAGATTCCTTTGTGAGTGTTCCGTTAAAAAATAACAATGGTACTGTTCTGGGGGCACTATTGGTGATGGATGTTAAACCTAAAACACCCACTGTTGAACAGCAAAAGATACTCAAACTGCTGGCAGATGAAATTAATGATCTGATTGAGCAGCGGGTTAAGACGGCCGAAAACAAAAGTATTGAGCATCTTTTCGAGCAGTCTGATGACCTTATCTGTATCCTAGATCAAGACCTTAATTTTAAGCGAGTTAACTCCGGTTTTGATACCGAATTCGGATGGTCAGCTCAGGAGCTGAAATTGAAAACGCTTCTGGATCTGGTTCCTGAGGCTGAGCTTGAACAAGCCGAAATGATCTGGGAAAAGTTAAAAAAACATATTCAACAGGATGATCCCACACACCCCTTAAACATAAAGGGTGGGGGAGTTAGAATGATCGAATGGACAGCCACGGTTGGGGAAAGAGAAGGGGATATATTCGCTATCGGCAGAGATGTAACGGCTGAAATAGAAAAGAATCAAGCTCTAAAGGTCAGTGAGCAAAAACTGAAAGCATTTTTTGAAAGTTCCCAGGGACTAATGTGTACGCATGATATCCAGGGAAATCTCATCTCGCTTAATCCGGCAGGAGCAAGATCCCTTGGTTACCGCAGAACAGAATTGTCAAAGAAAAGCCTTTTTGATATCGTTCCTACTGAAAGGCATCCTGGTCTGCGCCAATACCTAACCGACATTGTGAGCGTGGGGCACTCATCCGGATACATGTATATTAAGCGGAAAACAGGTGAGGAACGCCTCTGGCTTTATTCCAATATGCTCGAAAAAGATCTTTATGGTGAGCCATACGTGGTTGGCAATGCGGTAGATATTACAGATCAAAAAAAGCTGGAAGCAGATCTAATCCATATTAAAGATCTGTTGGAAGAGACCAGCGGTTTGGCAAAAATAGGTGGATGGGAGCTGAATTTGAAGGAACAACAACTTCATTGGTCAAAAATAGCCCGTGAAATTCATGCCGTACCTGAAGAATTTGTACCAACGGTGGAAAATGCCATCGCTTTTTATCCTCCAGGCCCCAATAGGGACAGAGTTCAGGAAGTGGCGAATAATTGCCTGAGTACAGGCAGGGGATGGGATGAAGAACTTCAGATCGTTGATTTTAATGGCAAAGAGTTATGGGTGAGGGCTATAGGTAAAGCGGAAATTGTAAACGGCCAGCCCGTAAGGATATATGGCACGATGCAGAATATTGATGAACAGAAACGGGCACAGCTTGCAGTTATAGAATCCAAAAAATTGCTCGATAAAGTACTTTCTGCAGCCACCGGAGTGAGCATTATTGCGACAGATCTTGATGGCATCATCACTGTTTTTAATAAGGGCTCGGAAAGGATGCTTGGATACTCGGCGGAGGAAATGGTAGGTCTTGCTAGCCCATTGATGTTCCATGATCCAAAAGAGGTTTCGGAGATCTGTACTGATTTCAGTGCCCAATCAGAAAACGAGGTTGTGGGCTTTGGATTTTATGCGCAATGTGCAAATAGCCCCGAGAAAGAAAGAATTTTCACCTTTATAACAAAAGATTCAAAAAGGTTAAGGGTGTCCTTGTCCATTACCTCTATAAAGGATCGTAACGACCAGATAATCGGTTATCTGGGTATATCGGTAGATGTTACACAGAAAGAGGCCATCCAACAAGAACTTGCTATTGAAAAGGCTTTGTTGATCGCTTTTATCGAGAATGCACCGGCATCGGTGGCAATGGTTGATAACGATATGCGGTTCCTGAACGCAAGCAGAACATGGATTAAAGCTTATACCAGAATTGAGGGTAATATTAAAGGTTATTCTTACTATGATCTTTTTCCGGGACTGTCACAGGAACGGAAAGATGTGCATCAGCAGGTCTTGAGGGGCAGGACTGTAAAAAAAGATGAGGACGTTTATACGAATCCGGAAAGTAAAGTAACTCAGCATATCTCCTGGGAAATGACTCCCTGGTATAAAGCAGATGGAGCTATTGGCGGAATGATGATTTTCACCCATGATATTTCCGCTGCTGTTCAGCATCGTCAGGAACTTACGGCAGCCAGGTTGCGCGCCGATATTGCCAATTATGCCAAATCAGAATTCCTCGCCAATATGAGTCACGAGATCAGGACTCCTCTTAACGGCGTGATCGGCTTTACTGATCTGGTATTGAAAACTCAGCTCAACAGTAACCAGGAGCAGTATCTTAAAATTGTTCATCAGTCAGCCAACGCACTATTAGGAATTATAAATGATATTCTCGATTTTTCAAAAATAGAGGCTGGTAAGTTTGAATTAGATGTAGACCGCTGCGACCTTTATGAACTGGCTTGGCAAGCCAGTGATATTACGAATTATCAGATCCATACCAAAAACCTGGAAATGTTATTGAACCTGCATCCTGATCTACCCAGGTTCATCTGGGCAGACGCGATGCGATTGAAACAGGTTTTGATTAACCTGCTAGGTAATGCTGCAAAATTTACAACTGCGGGAGAAATTGAACTTAAGATAGAATCATTGCAGCATGAAGGTAATACTCACCTGTTGAGATTCTCGGTACGTGATACCGGCATAGGCATTGCTAAAGCGAAACAGCAGAAAATATTTGAGGCATTTTCTCAGGAAGATTCCTCAACAACCAAAAAATATGGAGGGACCGGCTTAGGTTTAACGATCTCCAATAAGCTTTTGAATATGATGGAGAGCCGTCTTAATCTTAAGAGTGAGCCTGGCCAGGGCAGCACCTTTTATTTCGATGTCAACCTGCAGGCCGAGCAAGGCAGCCTGATTGAGTGGATGGGAATAGAAAACATAAGCAGGGTGCTAACCGTCGACGATAATGATAATAATAGAAAAATCCTGACCGAAATGCTTGCCCTGAAGAACATTGTTTCTGACCAGGCCAAAAATGGTTTTGAAGCACTCCAGTTGCTTTCTTCAGGAGAAAAGTATGATGTTATTCTACTGGATTACCATATGCAGTATATGGATGGGCTGGAGACTGCCGCCAAAATTAGAGAGAACTTCTCTTCTGGTGAAGCGGAGATTCCGATTATCCTGCTCCATAGCTCTTCAGATGATGGTAAAATTATCAAGGCCTGTAACGACCTTCATATTGATAACAGACTACTCAAACCGATTAAAATGAACGACCTGTATCTTGCATTAACGAGGGTCAAAACGAGGGAGACATTCGATCTGGACACGCAGTTGCCTACCGAGGCTTCAAAGCACGACGGGCATAGATATAGATTTTTGGTGATTGAAGACAATGCTGTAAACAAGTTCCTTGTTCGTTCGCTGCTGGAAGAATTGCGTCCCGGAAGCACAGTAGTGGAAGCAGAGAATGGCATTTTAGGCGCGAAGATGTACAGCAGTCAACCTTTTGACCTTATTTTTATGGACATACAGATGCCCGAAATGAATGGTTATGAATGTGCCGAAAAAATAAGATCACAGGAAACCGACTCAAGGGTTCCCATCATTGCACTTACTGCGGCAAATTTGATTGGAGAGAGAGAGAAGAGCGTTGCCGCGGGCATGGATGATTTTATTACCAAACCAGTGCTTGAGGAGCATATCGCAGTTATACTGGATAAATGGCTGGTGAGCCCGGCGGATGATGGCAAGAAGGGGGATGTCGGTGCCAAAAAAGCTCATTTTAATATCGATAAATTAAACCTTTATTTTAAAGGCGATCGTGTAAAACTGGCAAAAATCATTGCTATAATGATCAGACAACTTCATGCTGCAGCAGATCAGTTGGATAAAGATATTGAACCGCAGGATTATGATATGCTCATTGCTTTAGCGCACAGGCTTAATGGAATGTCTACCTCCGCGGGTCTGGAAAACCTGGCTGATATAAGCAGTAGACTTCAGACCATTCCCCCGCATGAATTTGACGCTATATTAGCGTTGGTAAAAGTGCTAAAAGCAGAAATTAACGAGGTTATCCCTCTACTGGAAACAGATGTGCAGTAGACAAAAATTGCATCACGATTGAAATTTTCGATATATTCTGAGAAATCAGAATTTGCATCCGGTCTAGTAGTGGAATGTTTTGGTGTAACCGGAAATGGTATTCACCCGGAAAGATAAAACCTTAAACTTGGCTCTGGAATCAATTTTCATATAAGTGACAAAAATAGTGGTGCAGTAAGGAAACCTGCATATCAGATTGCACTTTTATTTCTAGCGAGAAAATTCGGTGTGTTTGCCTTTAGTGATCTGTTAATCAAAGAAGCGAATTTAGTTGGCAGTAGTTAATCCGGATGGTAGGTGATGCCAGAATTGTGGTCCTGATAATAAGGAGATAATCGAATAACGGTATGAAATGCGATCTCTTGCACTTTTCAAACAGTCGCCGTAATTTTCTGGTGACTAAGTTAAAAGAAAAGCGATAAAGATTATAAATTAGCGAAAATATATAAATAAGCTATAACATGAAAATTACGCTTTATGCACTCTTATTATCCGTTGTTTTATTTGGCTGCGGAGGCAATTCGGAAAAAACTTTTAAGGCACGCGCATTTGCTGCAGGTGATGATTTCAATGTGTTTCCAAAATCAGCAAAAAACATATTGACCATCGTAAAAACTGATTCCGGAAAAATGGCAGCTGCCGATCGTTTTATCATTAAATCTAAGGATACAGCGATTATTATAGATGATGCGCCAAATGCTGAAACAAAGAAATTTAAAATAGCTTCTTTTATCAATACACAAAAAACGGCGGTATTGGTTCAGAGCGATAATGGAAAGGATAAAATGGATCCTTTTTATATCATTTATGTAAATGGTGGAAAAACGGAAGTGGTGAGCTTAAACAAGCCATCAAAAGGTGCTGAAGATAAACAATATACTAACGGATTAGAAGAGTTAACCAGAAGCAATTTGTTGGTGAACAATGATTTTTTTATCACCACAATCAATTCTAGGGTTTACCCGATTAAGCGTCAAAAGGAAGATGAACGTATCCAGGGAAAATTCTTTATGTATTCTAGTGATAAAACCACATTGGCATTTTTAACGGCAAATGCCTTATATCAGGTAAATACAAAAACCGGAGAAACTTTTAACCTCCCTTTACCAGTATCGCTAACAAATCAACCTGAAACCCTTGTTGGTAATATTCAGAGAGATTATACCTGGGTAGCAAATAAGAACGGAACATCATTTTTAAAGAAAAATGCCGATGATGACCGTATTGTGGATATTAAGGAGTTTAAGCATTAAGATTTTTGTAAGTTACTGGCTATATTGTACCAGTCGGTAACGTTATCAAAGTATTATCAGTATCTTTTCAAAGAGTTTTGTTACGGAAACAAGAAGACTTTTTTCTTCAATGGTTGCCATTGATCAGTCTATAATGAAACTTGTCATTGCGGGGAGAAACGACAGCTTTCCCGACCATTCAGGGAAGCAATCTTTCATGCTGGCAATTCTTAAGATAAAGATTGCCTGCCTGCTGAAAAAGTCTTCTCGCAATGACTATACTTCGCCATATCGCTGTAAAAATCATATGTCACTTGTACTGATTTCATACAATACATTATTTTTTAGTAATTGCTTCAATTATTCATATCGATTAAACCACCATTGTTCTAAAAGTGAGGTTTATCCTGGGCATACTTACCTTTCTGGTGGTGGGTAACCGGTGCAGCCAATTGGTTTGTGTTTCATCTTTCATCACCAGTAAACTTCCATTTTCTAAAAACAGGGTTACCGTTTCTTTAGTTTTTTTATGTTTAAATAGAAATTTTCTCTCTGCACCAAAACTTAGCGATGCAATGGCAGAATCTTTTGCCAATGCCTTCTCGTCATCACTATGGTAAGCCATTCCTTCATCACCATTGTGATATAAATTGAGTAAACAAGAATTAAACGTTGTACCTGCTTGTTCCTCTGATATCTTTTTCAGTTCCTGTAACTCCTTTGTCCAGGGGAGAGCCATTTTTGATTTATTAGAGTAGGTATAAGAATAAGCTTCATCCCCATACCAGGCTACCTTTCTTTTAGTAATGATATGCTTGCCCATAATAAAGGCTTCGTCGTTTTTCCATTCAATCGTTTTCATCAGCACATCAAAATAATGGTTGGCTTCTACATGCTGGAATAATTTGCCATAATAATTCACTGTGCCGTCGTATGGGAGCAGATTTTTGTCAATATCTATTGTGGTGTTGAATAAATCCATTGTTTGTATGTTGTTTTTAAGCAATGTCCACACGGACGATAGCCCATGTTGATTGCTTCTTCTTCAGAACGGAAAAACACACGGTTTTCTTTCTTCATCCGCTTTCCCGATCTACATTTGAGTAGTCCGTAAATTTTTAATCTGGCATTTCCACCTAAGCAAATATCTTTGTTTTTAAAATGCTTTTTTAATTCTTTAGTTGAAATAGCTACATGTTTAATCATATACCCATGTTATCGGCTTTTACTGCTTCCCAACCAATCATGGCTGTTTTTCGGTTCACTCCCCAGTGGTAACCACCCAAAGCCCCGCTTGATTGTATTACCCGATGGCAGGGAATGAGAAAAGCTACTGGATTATCGCCAATGGCAGTACCTACTGCTCTTGACGCATTCGGATTTTGCAGTTGTTTGGCAATGTTGCCATAAGTTACCAATTTGCCCATAGGGATTTTTAATAATGCTTCCCAAACCTTTAACTGGAAGCCGGTACCTTTTAAATGTAGTTTGATCTGCTGTAATTTGCTCCAATCGTGACCAAAAATAGTTAAAGCATTTTGTTGTTCCTCATCCCAAACCTGTTGATATTTAGCCGTTGGGAACTGGTATTTTAGATTTGCCAAAGCAATATTTTCATCTTCATAAAATGCGATATGGCAGATCCCTTTTGGGGTGCTGGCTACGATGATATTTCCAAACGGACTTTCTGCAAAATTGTAATTAATACAAAGCTTTTCGCCGCCATTTTTATATTCGCCGGGTGTCATCCCTTCAATATTTATAAAAAGATCGTGCAGCCTGCTCGTTCCGGATAAGCCGGTTGCTAATGCGGTATCGAATAAACTTTGGTTTTTTTTCAGCATTTCTTTGGCATAACCAATGCTGATGTATTGTAAAAAACGTTTAGGGGTAGTACCCGCCCATTCGCTAAATAATCTTTGGAAATGAAAGGGACTTAAGTTTACTTTTTCTGCAATTTCTGCTAAACCGGGCTGTGTTTTGAAATTTGTTTTGATATAGCTGATGGCTTCAGCTATCCGGTTGAAATTGATTTCTTCTTGTACTTTCATGATCTTGAATAATTAATATTCAAAAGTAGTTTGGAAAGATAGAACAAACTATCCGAACCTTGCTAAGTTTAATCGCGTTTAATATCCTTATTTAATTTCGTTGCAAATTAATTTCGCTGCTCTGGCAAGATCTGTATTTCCATTAATGTCTATCTCAAGAAAATAGGCGGCTTGCCACTGTTGGGTTTTTGCTGCCTGCTTATTGGTTACTACATCCCATGGTGCATAAATCCTGATCCCTCTTTTACCTGCTGTACCATTTGCAGTGATAATTTTATGCTGTGCCAAAATCGCCTTTCAGAAAATGAACTGTCCTGATCGATCAGCATCATTAACAGATATAATCAAAAGGTCAAATTCATCCTGATCAGTAAAAGGAGCCGTAATTCCTGCTTCATTCCGTTTCCAAATGGTTACAAATTGTCCCGCTTTGGTTGGGGTGATTTTAGAAAGGCGGTGTTTGATTTTTAGTTTATTTAATTCAAAAGTACAGGCGCTATATTCCTGACTTTCATCTTCTATTTGCAGGTTGCTTATTCGATAACCTAGCTTACTGTAAACTAAATCAGTTGCGGTTCGTAGTATATATGAAATACCGTTTGGTGCATTTTCGAGCAGCATATTTAACTTTTCTATGTAAAAGAGAAGCTTATTGTTCTTCAATAACGGATTGTCCTTTCGATTTATCTCCTGATGTCCATTGCCAGGTTTCATGAAGTCTAATTTTGCCGTTGGCCAATAACACTGGCTTTGAGCTACAGATGCCGGTCATTAATTCACCTTGTTTGTTTACCTGATGATAGCGTATTTCGATGTTTCCATCATGATCTACCAAGCCAATCAAATGACCGGAAATAATTTTTCCGCCCTCATATTCGGCAGTGAGTATATTTCCTGTTTGTTTATATCTAAAAATGGTTTCATTCAATGTTTCGCCATTTTCCGTATTGTTTACAGGTTTAAAAATCTTATTATCGTAATTTATCATAAGTGGATAAAACTAATCATCTCAGCCTGAATAAAAAAATCCAGATACCAAGCCTTTGTAGGCTTTTGGTATTTAGTACAAACCAATTATTTCCAATAGCTTAGCCCAAGCTTTCTTCTCTTTTGACCAACAGGTAGCTATCATCATTTAACATTAAGTAACCGTATTCATAACAGAAAATATAAGTGTTACCATTTTGGGTTTCGTACCTGGAGGTATAAAATTCAAAATTAAAGCCCGCTGAAACCAGCTTTTTACTGATAACCTTTGTTTTACCGTTTGGATTAAGCGCAGCAAGAATAGCACGATTCTTTTTTAGGATGTTATTTACCCTTTTAATCACGAGATTATCCTCAATATTTAAACGATTGTTGTAATTGCTGCGGCAAGAATCATCGCAGTATTTTTTATCTGCCCTACCTTTTATCAGGCTTCCGCAGTCTAAGCATAAACGTTCCATAATAAGTTCTTTTTTTATTATGGGATGATGATCTAATTTATAAAATAAAACCGTGAATAAAAAAATAAAATGCCATAATTGGGTTTCCAGGGTGTATTATCCGTGTATAAACGTTTATAAACGGCTATAAATGTTTACCATCCGACTAATTTTCGAAGCCGTTTGCAATTTTGTCCTGTCGGTTGTCGGGTTGATGACTGTTCGTTAAACATTTAGAAACTTAAAATTTAAAATTATGGAAAGTGCAGTTAACAAAGTAGTATTGAGCGGATTTGCAGGAGCAGATGCAGAAGTTAAAAATTTCGGAAGTCAAAAATTAGCAAAGGTTAACCTGGCTATAAACGAAAACTACAGAAATTCTTCTGGGGATGAAGTAAAAAGAGTACAATGGTTTAATTTAATTTTCTGGAATGCGAAAGCTGAACTTGCAGAAGCGCAGGTTAAAAAAGGTACAGCTTTAACCATTGAAGGTCGGTTACAAACCAATAGTTATGATGGTGCAGACGGGAAAAAGCGCTATGCAATCGAAATAGTTGTTGGCGATATCATAATTAAAGAAAAAGAAACAAAACAGGCCTTTTAGCTTATAGCTTAATCGCATCATGTAGATAAACAATTTACATGATGCGATTTAATAATTACAATTGGATAGAAAGGCCTGTATAAAAATTAATGCCTGCAGCAGGGTTAAAATATCTTTCATTTGCAGCATTTAAGTCGTTGCCTAAACTGTATTTTGCATTAAGCAGATTGTTTACTCCTGCAAATAGGTCTAAATGGATTTTGTTGATACTTAAATTTCTGATACCCAATTTGCTTTCAACCAAATGATATCTTTTCGCAAAAACGGTATTAGCATCATTCAAAGGAATTGAAGAAGTATAATTATGTTGCACAAAAAGGTAAATAGCTTTTGGAAAGTTAAATTCTAAACTATTGATTAAAACGTTTTCTGGTACTCCGGTAAGTTTGTTGCCGCTAAACGTGCTCATGCCACTTGTAAAATTTTCAAATCTAAAATGGCTATAAGTATAACTGGTTCTCCAATTTAAACCTGTTAAAAAGGAAGCGTTATTTCTGATGATCCAAAGGGCAGTTTCCAATTCAATTCCTTGTTGTGTGGTTCCCCCTGCATTGGTAAAGTACTCGGTGTCGTTTTGATTTAACCTTCTAACAATAGCATCTTCCAAATGGTAACTGAATAGGTTTCCATTAGCGTAAAAGCGATTGTTTTTTGTTTTATAACGTAAACCCAATTCATGATTCCAGCCAAGTTCGGCCTGCAGGTCATTATTGATATTGTTATCTGATGCCCTCACTTCTGCAATAGTTGGTGGCGAATAGCCTTTGCTGATCGAAGCCCTGGCCGAAAAATTAGAAGTGATGAGATAGGATACTGCTGCCTTTGGCATAAACTGGACATCGAATTTTCTTTGTTTTGAGGCAATAACAACCGGGAAATAACTCTCATAGTCGTATCCGTAGAAATTTAAACTCGAAGCAAGCTCAATCAGGAATCTGTTTTTGATGTCGAAGTTTAACCTAAAATAAGCAAAATCCTGACTTGCCTTTAATCGGTCTGAAGCCTGCATTGCGGTAGCTTCACCGCCATTGTTATTAAAATTTTTAATCTGGCTTTTGGTGGCTGAACTTTCCAATCCGACCTGAGCGTTAAACCTTAAATCCTCTTTTACCTGTGTATAATCCAGGAAAGTTCGCAATCCAAGTGTACTTTCGTAGCGTTGCTCATAATTGGTAATAAAAGGGTTTTTGAAATCCGTATATGAGGTAAATAAAGCCACTACGTGTTTCAATCGCTTGCTGATTTGATAAGTATTTGATATTCCCCCGAAAATGGTTTTATTGTAAATAGCAGCTTGCTGCGAAATGGCCCCGGGTAATGTTGAGGTTGCCGGACGTGCAAGTTTGGGATTTTGATCTAATTGCAAAGCCGTTAATCCACCTGGTGTTTGGTACGTTAAATCACTATAGAAAGCAAAAGCCTTTAAACTACCGGCATGGCTATAATCCCATTGCTGCAATGTTTGAAAATATTTTCTATCCATTGCACTGTTTTCCCGATAACCATCACTTCTCTGATATCCTTCGCTAAAACTGAAGCGGTAATTTTTGTATTGCTGTTTGATGCATGCTGTTTGATGGAAAAGGCCATAAGAACCGCCGGTAGCTGAAAAATTAATTTCATTGCGATTTATAATGGGCGGATAAATTAAAATGGCACCACCTGTGTTCGCACCAAAAATATTGGCTTCCGGGCCTTTATAGATTTCCATCATACCTATTGCCGAAGCATCTAAAGCATTTAAGTAAGTATTTCCCCCTGCATCGGTTAGTGGAAAATCATCAATGTAAATTTTAATATTTCGTATGCCGAAAGGGGAGCGCAGTAAACTTCCGCGGAGTGATAGACGATAGCTACCTGGTGAACGTTCCTCCATTCGTAGCCCAGGTACCGTATTTAACATACTCACCAATGAACTGCCGGGGTGGTTTTTTATTATATTACTATCTATCAGGTTTACAGCAGATACTGATCTCAATAAAGTTTGGTTGTTATAATAACCTTTTACGGTAACTTCTTCGAGTTTTTTGATCGAATCGAGTTTGATGGTCTGCGCAAATGCCGTAGAAAAAAGTAAAGAAAACAGTAAGGTAAAGTTCGATTTCAAAATGTAAGAAAGTTAGTATTAAGCCACATATTAGCGAATAAAATTACTGCATATTCTATTAATCTGTGGCTAATTTTAAATTATTTCGCAGCAACTTTCCAGATTACGCCGCTAACATCGTCTGCCACTAATAAAGCGCCATCAGGTGTTAAGGTAACGCCAACCGGGCGACCATATACTTCTGCCTTATCTTTGTCGGCAATAAAACCGGTTAAAAAATCTTCTATTTTTCCACTTGGTTTTCCATCTTTAAAAGGTACAAAAGCTACTTTGTAACCAGAAATAGCCGATCGGTTCCACGAGCCGTGTTGTCCAATAAATGCGCCTCCCTGGTATTTCTGCGGAAACTTGTTGCCTTTATAGAATGCCAACCCTAAAGAGGCAGTATGTGCGCCAACTGCTACATCTGGAGCGATGGCTTTTTTAACCATTTCCAGGTTTTGGCCTTTTAAGCGGGGATCTTCATTTTGTCCATAATAGGAATACGGCCAACCGTAAAATGCACCTTGTTTAACACTTGTGATGTAGTCAGGGACCAGATCATCGCCTAATCCATCGCGTTCATTAACAGCTGTCCACAGCATATTGGTTGTTGGTGCCCAATCTATCCCAACAGGATTTCTCAAACCACTGGCATAAATTTTTTCACCGGTGCCATCAGGATTAATTTCTAAGATATTAGCTCTTCTTACCTCATTTTCCATTCCATTTTCGCCTACATTACTGCCCGATCCAACAGTTACATAAATCTTACTATTATTGGCATTGGCAATCAGGTTCCTAGTCCAGTGATTATTATAACCACCCGCCGGAAGGCTCAGGATCTTTTTACCTGTGGCAGTTATTTTGGTATCGCCGGTTTTATAAGGGTATTGCCAGATGCCATCAGTATTGGCTACATAAAATGAATTGCCGATAACCAGCATGCCAAAAGGCTGGTTCAGGCCATTTAAAAAAGTGGTTACCATTTCCGGTTTACCATCTTTATTTTCATCACGGTAGAGGAGAATGGTATTGGCACTTTTTCCCGGTACTTCAGATTTTGCTTTGCCTGTTACCGTATTGGCCACTGCCTCGACGGTACTTCTTTCCGAGTTGGAAAGTACTACCAATACATCTCCATTTGGTGTGATATAAGTACTGCGTGGGCTTTTAATGTTGGCAGCAAATTTGGTAACCACAAAGCCTTCTGGTGCAATAGGGGTTTTTCCATCTGGCCAGCCAATTACCTTGCTGAATTTGTTTTTAGCAGCATTGGTATCTGGAGCAGGTAAATCTACTGCTCCGGCTTTGGTTGTTATGGTGGTATCTTCTCCTTGTTTTTGCGAATTAGAATTGGATTGACATCCAAATAGGAAAGCGGTAGAAATTACTGATGCGTAAAAAATCTTATTTTTCATGTTAACCGGTTTTTTGATTAGGGATTTTATCTAAAAAATATAACATCGAAAAGGGAGAGAAGTTTTTACTACAAGCATAATTGCCACATCGTCAGGTAATAAAAGGAAAGCACTCTAAAGCACTTTTATAGAGAACACATATTATTTACCACGATTCTCTAGTAATAAAAGGGAAATCTTTATTAAATTTCTTTAAAATCTAGCTGCTAATTGTGAATAGGAGCCTTATCGCCTAAAAGATGATTTATATCCCTATAAAAGGAGTTAAGAAAAAGAATTTAAGCGTTTTACAGCTGCTAATTTGAAAACGTTATTAACCCGATTTATAGTATTTCAGCTAATTTTTGACTTAAATTTTATTAATCATTTTAACACCATGTTGCTGTTATCTAACCAAAGTTTCCTGTAATTTTTGCTCAATATCCTGAGCATTTAACATCAGTGCTGAAAATTGCGGATCAGATTTAACCAACAAGAACTTCCCATTAGGAAGCACAATGGCCGAAGTACCGCAAGTAGTAACCTCTTTAAATAATAATTTTTTAAGAAAATCAGAATCGGTTTCTATTTCCAAGCCTTTCGACTTAATAGGACTGAAACTTTCTCCTTTCTCCCGGTATTGGTAAATGGCAACTTGTGGTCTGGCCTCGGCTTTTTCCTGAATATTCTTTTGAAAGGCCCACCTCACATTATTCAGGAATTCTGCGTTTTGATAGTTCAGGTCATTCCAGCAGCCGTCTTTATTAAAATCATACTTAATGATAATAGTGTCTTTTAAAGTAAGCCTTTCGTTTTGTTTTAAAAAAAGATGCAGCGAATCGATCTGTGCCTCGGATAACGTACCAGCCTGATAACGTTTGTTTTCATCTACATATAATTTGGGGGAACAGGCACATACCAAGACTAAAAGAAAGAGCAGGGTAAATAACTGGAGTTTGATTTTAGAGATATTTTTCATTTTTGCGAGCATTAATATTGTTAAATAAATTTAGAACTAAAAATTTATCCGACAATATTGTTCAATACAAAATTTCGTCATCTCAACTGAAGCCCAACGGGATGGCGGCCCGTACAGGCGGGGAGAAATTCACCTTTATAGATCTCTCGACTACGTTGCACTCCGCTCGAGATGACGACGTCTATGGGAGTAATCTTTACAATTTTTAGTAGTTTATATTTTTTATGAAATAAATTTAAACTCGAATTGATGACTGCGGGATTAACTCAACCTTTCAAAATCTTCACTTTCTCCGCGTCAAATTCTTGCTGTGATAAAATTCCGGCATCTAACAACTCTTTTAAATCCAATAAGGCCTGTTTTTTAGTTGCCATATCGCTTTTGGCTACATCAAAATTAGTTTCTGTTGATGTTACATTGGTATCCTGAACTTTTGAATTTGCCGCAGAGCCATATTTCAACAGGAGTTCTGTGATTTCATTAAAACCTTTAATATTCGAATAATCGATTGCCTTTTGTTCTTTCACATTGACGATGGATGGATCGGCAGCTTGTTCGAGCAAAAACTTAACGGCATCTTTTTTACCATTTGCTGCAGCATAATGTAAAGCCGTATTTCCGCTCTCATCCTGAATATTCACATTAGCGCCTTTTTCTATCAGCAGCTTTAACATACTTAAATGCCCACTTTTAGCGGCTACATGCAGCATGCTTTCGCCTCCGTAATTGTAATTGTTATCAAAAGAGAAACTGGCCGAAATGGAAATGTTATTAGCTGTTTCTACCCACTCCAGGTAGGAATACATGGAATCATCATTACCGGAAAGTGGTTTAGCATAATTTACATCCACACCATTGGCCAAAAATAAATCGACAATTTCTTTTTGGTTATTGGCACAGGCATACCAGATTGGAGATAGGCCATTTTTTGAAGATACAAAAACGTCAGCACCATTTTCTACCAATGTTTTGGTAAGCATTCGGTTAGCATCGTAACAGGCAAGCAATAATCCCGATTCGCCAGCATGGTTGATGTGGTTAATATTGCCTCCTTTTTCAAGAATAAGCGTTACCATGGGCGTATTTTTGGATTTAACCGCGAAAATCAGCGGAGAGTCTCCATTTTTATTGGTGGTGTTGATATTGGCGCCAAAATCCAGCAGTTTTTGCACAATTTCTTTATTTCTCCAGGCCGATGCGATAAGCAGAGGCGTTTCTGCCTCGTTATTTTCATTATCAACATCCAGGCCCTTATCGAGCAACTTTTCTAAAACTTCAATCTGTCCGTTTTGGGCAGTTAAATGTAACAGACTATTGCCTTTAAGATCTTTAATGTCAACTCTGGCGCCTTTATCTAATAAATAAAGTGCAGTTTGTTTCTGTTTTTGCAAGCAGGCAAAATAAAAAGGTGTTTCACCGTTATGGTCTTCGTAATCTAAATCTGCACCCCGTTCGATTAAAATTTTCACCAGATCCAAATATCCATGATGCGCGGCATAATGTAGTGCAGTACGGCCTTTTTCGTCTGTATAACCTACTTCTACTTCATTATTGGACAATAAGAGTTCGGCTATTTTCCGTTTGCCGCTTTCGCAGGCAATAATAAATGACATCGACATATTAAGATTGTTTCATGAGTAGTTCAACAGTTTTTATTTTCAGGTTATCATCCGAAGCCAGCATCAATGCCGTTTGATCCTGATCATTAGTTAGCGTAGTATCCGCACCATTTTCGATCAGGAGTTTTACTTTTCGATAGGTTTCCTTTGCTTTTTCAGGTTCGTAATTTACATTGTATGCGCAAACTTTGTGCAGTAAAGTATTTCCCTGGTCATCAGTTCTGTTAATGTCTAACTGTCCGCTTTCTAAAACAGCCTCCAGGATACTGGCTTTTTTCTCGGCGATTACATCTAAAGGGATTTTATCTGCACCATACCAGGTACTGGGTTGATATAAATCGGCACCATCATTTAACAGTTTTTTAAGGAAGCTGATGCCGCTTTCACTTTCAGACATCATACGCGTGTATTCAAACAACAATGTTTCGCCTTTTTTGTTAACCAGATCAAACGCCGGGGAATCAAAATTGCGTAGGGTATCGTACATGTTTTCACTTTGAGCATGTGCCACTGCATAAAAGAATGCCGAATTACCATCGCGGTCGGTATGGTTCGGATCTGCGCCGTTTTCTAACAAGTATTCGATTAAATTTTTCTTGTTAGATTTTACCGCAATAATCAGAGGGGTTTCCTGTACAATATTGCCTTCATTAATATCAACACCTTCATTAAGCAAAATATCGATATACCCTTTAAGTAAATCAGTGGTTTGTTCATCATTGAGGTTATACCTGCGCAAATTGCTTTTTACTACCTGGTGGATATAGTTTTCTTCTGCATTGTTTTTAAAATTGGTGTTACATCCTGCATCGATACAAGCTTTGATTACGCCTAAACTAACGCCGTTTTCAAAAAGATAACCCAATAAAGTTTTTGTATTTACCTCATCGTTCAGGTTATCGAAGTGACCAATAAATTCGTTGAAGAAACTGATATCTTCCTCCTCGTTGCCGAGATTGCGAACAATACTCTGGAAAATACTTTTATCAAAATTGTCAAATTCATAAACGTCGGTTTCGATGGTTTTATCTTTAACCATCATATTCAGCATTTCGTATTGTTTCTCTTTAATAAGGTTGTCGAAAATAGATGATTTCTGATAATCCTGCAGGTTTTTGGAGAGTTTTTCGCCGTTTTGCATGATGCTTTTGGCTTCGTCAAATTTTCGGGCATTTAACAGTTGATCTAAGGTTATGTCGCTCATTTCAATTAAAATATTTAAGATAGATAGTTACTGGCAATTCCTGCTACAAAAGTTTAGCCAAAGAATCTTTCTAACCGAAAATTATTGGGAATATTGCAGTGAATCAGAATGACAAGGAATGTCTTGTTATAGTCTTTTTTTAGGAAAGCAATTTCAGGCTTCCATAGGTTGATTTCTTCCCGCTCTACCTCCTGCCAAGAAAAATGGCATCCGTTCGATCAGGTTTAGCCTGGTCGTTTTTCTGCTGCTATGCCAGTTTTCCGTGCCACAGACCTAGGTTTATAGCCCTGATCGGAGCGGCATCCCCGATCCTTCATCGGGATAAAGCGCAGAGCAGGAGTCAACTTTAAAAAAAGCGAATGACGTTGCGCTCCAAGTAACCGGCTATCTTAAATTTATGATTTCTGTTTTTAGAAAAGCAATAGCAGTATTCCATAGGTTGTTTTCTTCCCGCTCTACCTCCTGCCAAGAAAAATGGCATCCGTTCGATCAGGTTTAATTTACTCATTTTCTGCTACTATGCCAGTTTTTCGTGCTACAGACCTAGGTTTATAGCCCCGACCGGAGCAGCATCCCCGATCCTTCATCGGATAAAGCGAAGAGCAGGAGTAGCGCTAAAAAAGCGTATGATACTGCGCTCCATAATACAATACCGTATTCTATTATGCTCTTTTACTATTATCAATTTTCTGGCCACTGAATAAATGAATGGCTATTCCAAACCATAAATAACATTACTGTGTTCCTTAATTCATTCGATTATTTTATCTTTAGGCGATTTTAAAAAGATTGGTTTGCAATGCAATAAACCGATCGAATAATTAAACTTAATAAGCAAAATCAATATAACATGTCAAATACATCAAAAATTATCTACACCAAAACCGATGAGGCGCCAATGTTGGCAACCTACTCACTTTTACCTATCGTACAAGCTTTTACCGCTTCAGCGGGTATTGATGTAGAAACCAGAGATATTTCTTTAGCAGGAAGAATTTTGGCCAACTTTCCGGAGTATTTAAAAGACGATCAAAAAATTGGTGATGCACTGGCAGAACTTGGTACTTTAGCAACTACTCCAGAGGCAAACATTATCAAATTACCAAATATTTCTGCTTCTATCCCACAACTGGTAGGTGCAATTACTGAACTTCAGGCCCAGGGCTTTGCTATTCCAAATTATCCTGATAACGCACAGAGTGATGAAGAAAAAGAAATAAAAGCTAAATATGCCAAAGTTTTAGGCTCGGCTGTAAACCCGGTTTTACGTGAAGGTAACTCCGATCGTAGGGCACCTAAAGCGGTTAAAAACTATGCTAAACAAAACCCACACTCCATGGGTAAATGGTCTGCGGATTCGAAAACCAAAGTGGCCAGTATGACTGAAGGCGATTTTTATGGTTCAGAAAAGTCGACCACTGTTGCTGAAGCAAGTCAATTTAAAATAGAGTATGTAGCTGCAGATGGTACGGTAACCGAATTAAAAGGTTTATCGCCGCTAAAGGCAGGAGAGGTGATTGATAGCTCGGCGTTGAGCTTATCAGCTTTGAAAACATTTGTAGCTAAAGACATTGCTGAAGCCAAAGCCGCTGGTGTGTTATTATCTGCACACTTAAAGGCCACTATGATGAAAGTATCTGACCCGATTATTTTCGGAGCCATTGTTGAGGTTTATTTTGCAGATGTTTTTGCTAAATATGCCGATCTTTTCAAGGAATTGAATATTGATACCCGTAATGGTTTAGGAGATGTGTATGCTAAAATTGCGGGCAACCCTAAACAAGCTGAAGTAGAAGCTGCATTAGCCCAGGCCATTGAAAATGGTCCGGCTTTGGCCATGGTAAACTCTGATAAAGGAATTACGAACTTACATGTGCCTAGTGATGTGATTGTTGATGCTTCAATGCCGGCAATGATCCGTACTTCAGGGCAAATGTGGAACAAGGAAGGTAAACCTCAGGATACCATTGCTTTGATTCCAGACCGTTGTTATGCTGGTGTTTACACAGCAACTATTGATGACTGTAAAGCCAATGGTGCTTTTGATGTAACTACAATCGGTTCGGTACCAAATGTTGGTTTAATGGCTCAGAAAGCAGAAGAATATGGTTCGCATGATAAAACTTTCCAGGCTACAGGGGCAGGAACCATCCGCGTTACCGATGCCGATGGCAAAGTATTTTTCGATCAGAAAGTTGAAAAAGGAGATATCTTCCGCATGTGCCAAACCAAGGATGCGCCGATTCAGGATTGGGTAAAATTAGCCGTAAACAGGGCGCGTTTATCAGAAATGCCTGCAGTTTTCTGGTTAGATGAGCAAAGAGCACACGATAGAGAGATTATTGCAAAAGTAAATACTTATTTAAAAGATCACGATACTACAGGTTTAGATATCCGTATTCTGGCTCCGATCGAAGCCACTAAATTTACATTGGAGCGTATCCGCAAAGGTTTAGATACCATTTCGGTTACCGGTAACGTATTGCGTGATTATCTGACGGATTTATTTCCAATTTTAGAATTGGGAACATCTGCTAAAATGTTGTCTATCGTACCTTTAATGAATGGTGGTGGTTTATTCGAAACCGGTGCCGGTGGTTCTGCCCCAAAACATATTGAGCAGTTTATTGAGGAAGGTTATTTGCGTTGGGATTCGCTTGGGGAGTTTCTGGCACTTCAAGCTTCTTTAGAGCATTTATCGCAAACCCAGAACAATGCAAAAGCCCAGGTTTTGGCTGATGCTTTAGATGAGGCTAATGCTAAATTTTTAGCAACAGATAAATCGCCAGGTAGAAAATTAGGTACTATTGATAACCGTGGTTCTCACTTTTATTTAGCTTTATATTGGGCTGAAGCTTTGGCTGCACAAAGCAAAGATGCTGATTTACAGGCAAGATTTGTGCCATTGGCTAAAACCTTATTGGAAAACGAGGCGAAAATTAATGAAGAATTGATCGGTGCACAAGGCAAGCCTCAAAATATTGGCGGTTACTATAACCCTAACGATGACTTGGCCAGCAAAGCAATGCGTCCAAGTGAAACATTAAATACTTCTTTGGCTTCTTTGTAAGTTAATTTGAGTGGTTAACTTTAATATGCTTCTGGCAGGTAAGTTGACAACTCTTATCATATTTTAGCGTCCTGATTTAAAATCGGGACGCTTTTTTTATGATGTAGGTTTTTTAGCTTTAAAAGCTATTTGTTAGAAAGTTGATTGGGTTTGGAAAGCAAATGCAGAAGCTTTTGGGTTGAAACAGTCCCGTTCGCGATGAAGAATCGGTACATCCCGATTGATCGCCGCCTGCAACGGGCAGGAGTTTAGATAGCCAAACCAATAACGCTATGTCAACTTTAATATCCCACGCCTCGGTCTGTGTCCTTATAGAACAAAATAAAAATCATTATCATTATCAGGCCAAAAATAAATGGTAAAAAAGAAAATAGAAGAGGCAATGGTGAGAAAGAAGAGGAGAAAGGAAGTGTTATTGGCATCTTCAGTGTTGTCATAAATGATTAATCCATCTGCATTGATCTGTTGAACTTTAAAATCATTAAATATAAGATTTTTCTTTAGCGAAAGACTGAGGTTTTTGGAAGTTTTTAAACCATCATTCACGGCATCCAGTTCGTTTCTGCTATCGTGGATTTTTTCTAGTCTTTGCTTAATTTCAAATATCTGCCTGTTGTTTTTTAGTTTAAACCTTAAAACGGCAAGCTTGTTGGTATCAGCTGTGTAAGAACGGCTTCTTTGAACAATTACTGTTTCAATATCAACCATTGAATGATCTAGGGCACCATTAGTTTCTTTCGTTGATCTTTTAGAAAAAAGAATATCAACCAAAAAATAAATGGCGAAAATTAAAGTAACGAAACCTAATATTAAAGCCTTGAGGTTTTTCAATGTCGTGGCGTGTTCATTTTGATATTTTACCCTAAATCTAGTAGAATATTTTGCCTTTCAAAAATAAAATTTTGACGTTTTGCCTGCGTGAGGGATAGCAACGGAAAGCCCACAGCCCGGTTTTGCATCGGGCGAGGACTTGAAGTGTATAGCCCGACCCTTGCATAGCTTGGGACACGCCCAAATAATAAGAAAATTATAGGGCTAAAGAAAAACCTTATTTATACCGCTTTGTTATAAGAATATAAATTATAGGAGACCAATACCATGGAAATTAACGAAAATAAAGGATCGCAGGATAAAATACACAGCACTACAGAAAATAGCGAAATCAATAAAGAAAATCTCGCTTATGATGAAAGTAAGCAGAGTTACGAACTTGATGTAAAGGGAACGGATAAAGAATACGATCATCCGATGGGATATGAAACTGTTGCTGCAGGTGCAAGAGATGATGATTCTACATATGATGAGGCAAACCCTTACGTTGGTGATGAATATGCCAGAGATGAGGAGATTGCTGAAGATAATTTAGAGGAACTTGGCATGCATGTAGATAACGGAGAAAGTGTAAAACTTAGTCCGGAGGATGAAATTCTTGCCCGTACGCCAGAAGATAACCGTGATGATCTGGATGAAGAAGGTTATCCGATCAATGATGCGCCAAAAGACTAAATAACGAGTTTTCAGTTGGCGGTTTTTAGTTGCCAACTGAAAATTATAAACTGCCAACTGAGAATTGCCAAACTGATTAAGGATTAATATCTAAATTAAACCTTCTCCGCAATTCATCCAATTTCGGGTTTTTATTGACCAGATAATCATACTTTTCGCGATTACCGTAAAGCCTGTTTTCTATCTTACGCTCGGTTAACTTATAAGTAATCTCGATACCAAAATTTCTAAGTTCATTCCGTAAGAAATTTAAAAGTTCAACAGATTCTTGTTGTACCAGGTGTTCCTGAGTTTTACTCTCTACCGAAATTTCGATCAGCTCAGGTTTTAAAAGTTTTGGCGCAAAATTATTTAAGATCGTGAAAAGATTAATCTTATCGGCGGCCTTCATTTTCTGCGTAAAGGTATTCCATACTTCCAGCAAACGGTCGTAACTAAAAGGCTCCCGGGCTTCGCCGGTTGCTTTTTTCGGACCTTTATCTTCTTCTTCCTTTGCAATACGGTCAAAATCATTCAAAGACGGAATGAGCATACTGGTTGCATTGGCCTTTGGGATATTGATGCTGATGGAAGTTGTAGATGGCGGAGGAGTAGTTACCCGTGTGCTTTCTTTCGCTTTTTCTTCTACAGGAATACTAGGCGGTACAGGGGCAGTTACAACAGGTGCTGGTACGGGAATGGTCTTTTCGCTTTCGGCTGTCAGCTTTGAACTTTCAGCCTGTTCAGCTACGACATTAGTTTTTTTTTTATCCTGATCTACGTCAGTTGCTGTGTTATTAGGGCTTAAAGGCTGTTGTGCTAAATTGACGACCGACCGGATATGGCACATTTTAATTAATGCCAGTTCTACTTGTAAACGTTGGTTTTTAGAGTTTTTGTAGTTTAAATCGCAGGTGTTGGCTAAATTCAGCGCTGTTAACAGAAACGATAATTCTGTTTGCCGGCACTGATCCAGGTATTTTTGTTTGATATTTTCGCTAACTTCTAACAATTTAATGGTAGCTGCATCTTTACCTACCAATAAATTACGGAAGTGACTGGCCAAACCATTGATGAAATTGTTGCCATCAAAACCATTGTTCAAAATTTCATCAAACAGGAGCAGCGTCTGGCTAACTTCTGCTGCGGTTAAATAGGAGGTAAGCTTGAAAAAATAATCGTAATCTAAAATATTGAGGTTATCGATTACCGCCTTATAGGTTATGTTCTTGTTTGCATAACTGGCAATCTGATCGAACATCGAAAGTGCATCGCGCAATCCACCATCTGCTTTTTGTGCAATAATATGCAAACCATCAGTTTCGAAAGCAATGTTTTCGCGTTGGGCTATTTTGGATAGGTGATTGGCAATATCTTCTACCTGGATACGGTTAAAATCAAAAATCTGGCACCGTGATAAAATGGTTGGCAGGATTTTATGTTTTTCGGTAGTAGCCAGGATAAAAATAGCATAAGATGGCGGTTCTTCCAAAGTTTTCAGAAAGGCATTAAATGCACTTTGCGATAACATATGAACCTCATCAATGATATAGATTTTATACTTTCCGGCTTGTGGCGGTATTCTAACCTGCTCAATTAAACTACGGATATCATCAACAGAGTTGTTTGAAGCCGCATCTAATTCGTGTACATTAAATGAATGTCCGTTTTGGAAAGATAGGCAATTGTCGCATTGGCCGCAGGCTTCCATATCGGCTGTAGGGTTGGTACAGTTAATGGTTTTGGCCAGGATCCTTGCGCAGGTGGTTTTACCCACTCCACGTGGCCCGCAAAATAGAAATGCCTGGGCAAGCTGATTGTTTTTAATGGCGTTTTTTAACGTGCCGGTAATATGCTGCTGGCCGACAACGGTTTCGAAGGTGGCTGGGCGGTATTTACGGGCAGAAACGATAAAATTTTCCATCGGCACGAAAATAGGAAAAATTTAGGTGTTGTAAGATTGAAAAGATGGAATGTGGAAAAGTTGAAATGCCGAGATGAATAGTAAAAGATTACGTAACATTTAATAATTAAATCGGTCTAACCGTAAAACTTTATAAATGAGGAAATTAATTTTTATTAGCGCGATATTATTGTCTTTCGCAGGTACTTCGATGGCACAGGTTGACACGATAAATGCTCAAAACCATAAATTGCTGATGAGCAATCTGAAAGAGGGAAAAAACAGTTACCTGGTTTATATGACCGATTCTCTTGAAACGAAACGGACTGTCGGAGATCTATGGGAAAGAACAACCGCTTTTAAAAAAAGAGATGAAATTGATATTGTAGAATTTGGTTGGAAATGGCTCCATAACGATTCCCTTTTTGCCGCAATAACAAATATTTGTGATGTAAAAACGCTTGCACCAATTTATCATTATGCCAGTTATAAACGCAGAGATATTTTTGCCTACGATTATAAAAATGGCTTGATGCAACCATCTGATACCGTAAAAAATAATGATGCCATGAAAAAAGGTCCGGTTAAATTGGATATTCCGATCATTTCGTGGGAGCAGGATTTAGAAACCTACCCATTATTGCCAATTAAAAAGATTGGCCAGCAGTTTGATATTTCCTTTTTTGATCCCAATGAAAAATCAGCTACCTATCATCGGTATGAAGTGATGGGCAAAGATTATCTGAAATTGAATGCAGATATAACAGTTAATTGCTGGCTGCTTAAAATTAATTATAGCAAAGAAAGTTATGCCATTTTCTGGTTGACGGAGAAATCAAAAGAGGTGATTAAAATGAAAGAATATTATAAAGGTAATTACAGGATAAAAGTGAAGCAGTATTAGCATAAACTATTTCATAATTGCTTTAAGCTCGTGCCTATATTCCGAAGCGCTTTTGCCCGTAAACTCCTTAAACAATTTATTAAAATGGCTAAAGTTGTTAAAACCGCTTTCGTAAGAAATATTGGCAATGCTGGTCTGTTTTTCGGCCAAAAGTTTAGAGGCATGCACCACACGGTATTCGTTTACGAAATGTGTAAATGTTTTCTTGGTAATCTTTTTAAAATAACGGCAAAAGGAGGGGACGGTCATGCTCGCCATTTCTGCTACATCTTGTAAACTGATCTGTTCCTGAAAATGATCTTTTACATAGTTAAAAATCATATTAATCCGGTCGTTATCCTGTACCTGCATTTCCATCGAAAATCCATCGGCATTTAAAATCTTATAGTCTTTTGCATGTTCAAGCTCCTTCAATACACTAAGTAGGGATAAAAGCCTTTCAAAAGGCGGTTGATCGTCCATCGTTTCTATCCTGTTGCCTACTGCCCGCATGGTTTCAGCACCAAAGGCTATTCCGGCTTTCGATTTATCGAACAATTCTTGTATTCCTTTAATTTCTTGCAGGCCCAAAAAAATACTGCCCAAAAAATCGGGTTTCATCTGGATAACAGTTTCGTTTTTGTTTCCAGTATTGGTATCCGTAAAGCCGCAATGAGGAAGATTGCTGCCTATAAGGATCAAGTCGCCTTCGGTATAATAAGAAACGTGACTGCCGATCTGTCTTTTCCCGGCGCCGCCGTTAACAAATACCATTTCAATTTCAGGATGGTAATGCCAAAGGTGGGCCATGTTATTGGCATTTTCTACATATTTAGAATAATAAAATGAACTTCCGAAAGAAGGCTCAACAACCTCAAAGCTTGGTTTCATATTCTGATAAATTATTATACTAAAATACACTAAAAATGTGCTTTATTATGGTTTTGGTTAAAATAATTGATAATAGAAGGTAATATAGCATAGATATTGGAAAATATGCAATCAACTATCTGTCAGTTGCCTCCGTACCTTAGTGGTATCATATAATGATTAACTCTTTAAAAATATTGGTTATGAAAAAGTTCTTAAAAATCGGTTTAATAGCAGCGTTATTTTTTACTGCTACGGGTGTACACGCTAACGATGGTGATTTTACTTTAAAAGTAAAAGGTGAAAAGGAAAAATTTATCCGTTTTTCTGTAGATAAAGCAGAAAATATCAATGTATCGCTAATTGATGCGGATGATGAAGTATTGTTTGAAGAGACCATTCATGCTTCGGCTGCTTCCAGCAAAATCTATGATCTGAACGAACTTCCTGATGGAAAGTATACGCTTAAAGCAGAATCGGATGAAAAAGTTGCTAAATACAATGTAGTGATTAAAAATGGTGAAGCGATTGTTTCTGAACCAAAAGTGTCTAATATATTCAAGCCTGTTTATACTAAAAAAGATCAGGTAATTACGCTTAATGTTGAAAACCTGGATAACATTCCGGTAGAAGTTATGGTGTATAATGAATACAATGACGTGGTTTATAATGAGGTATTCAAAGATAAATCTCAACTCGTAAAAAAATTCAATATCAGCAAAACAGATTCGAAAGAATTAACCTTTGTGGTTAAGTACAATGATGATAGTTTTGTGAAAACGATACAAACATATTAAACCTTCAGCTAATTGGTATAGGGAGATTGTCGGATAGATAATCTCCTTTTTTTATGTAAAATGGTTGGTGTAGCATGGATGATGTTGTAAAACTGGTTTTTATTTCCATTTTCCATCTTCCATTTTACATGATGTCTCATAAATTCTTATTAATCATTTGATTTTAAGAAATATATTGCTATTTTTGCATCCCCGTAATATACCTCGGGATTAAAAAAATTAAAAACATAATTTATAACAATGAATCAGTACGAAACTGTTATCGTTCTAACCCCGTTGTTATCTGAAGAAGCTGCGAAAGAGGCATTAGCTAAATTCAAAGCAGTTCTAACTGATAACGGAGCCGAAATTATCCAGGAAGATAATTGGGGTTTGAGAAAATTAGCGTATCCAATTGAGAAAAAATCAAATGGATTCTTCAACTTAACTGAATACAAAGCTTCAGGAGATTTGATCGCAAAATTAGAGCTTGAATTAAAACGCGATGAGCGTGTGTTACGTTTCTTAACTATCCGTTTAGACAAACACGCTGTTGCTTACAATGAGAAAAAGCGTAGTGGTGCTTTTAACAAAAAAACTAAGGAGGTTGCAGCGTAATGGCAAGAGAACAAATACAATACGTAACAGCCCCTAAAGTAGAGGATAACCGTAAAAAATATTGCCGTTTCAAGAAAAACGGAATTAAATACATTGATTACAAGGATGCAAACTTCTTGTTGAAATTTATTAACGATCAAGGTAAATTATTACCACGCCGTTTAACCGGTACTTCGTTAAAATTCCAACGTAAAGTGGCTCAGGCCGTTAAACGTGCCCGTCATATCGGTTTGTTACCTTTCGTTGCTGATCAATTAAAATAGGAGGCTAGAGATATGGAAATTATTTTAAAACAAGATATTAAAGGCCTTGGTGAGAAAGATGATGTAGTTACAGTAAAGCCAGGTTTTGGCCGTAACTATTTAATCCCTCAAGGATTTGCAGCACTAGCTACTTCTTCTGCTAAAAAAGTATTGGCAGAAAACTTAAAGCAAGCTGCTTTTAAACAAGATAAAATTAAGAAAGATGCTGAAGGTGTTGCTGAGCGTTTAGCTGATGTTAAACTTTCAATCGGTGCTAAAGCAGGCGAAAGCGGAAAAATCTTCGGAGCGGTTAACACCATCCAGATTGCTGAAGCATTAAAAGCACAAGGCTTTGATGTAGACCGTCGTCGTATTACTTTCGAAACTGAACCTAAATTTGTTGGCGAATATGTGGCTAACTTAAACTTACACAAAGAGGTTAAAGTTCAGGTTCCTTTTGAAGTAATCGCTGAATAAGCATTCTTTAAAGAATCAATAAAAAGTCCCGATGAAAATCGGGACTTTTTTTATGGAAAATGGCCAAGGTAAGAGGATGATAGTGTGATTTACAGGAACTGATTTGTTAACCATTCGGCATATTCTGCTATGCGCGTTCCCAGGTAGTACGGAAGGTTTAATAACAGATAAGGTTTACCTGATGGTGTAATTGTTTTTTCTAGCTTAAATTCGCCTCCATATACTCTAATGGCAAAGGGATGTTCTGAGATATCTATGAATTGATGAAGTGATCTTAAGCTTCCGGTACTGCCCGATTTTATTTCAATCGGTATTACAATTTTTTTATAGGCATAAATTAAATCAACTTCTGCATCAGACTGTTTTTTTTCTCTTACCCAAAAATTGGGCTTGTGAGAAGATATGCGCTCAGTCGATATCAACTCTTGGGTAAATAAATGTGGAATAACAGCACCTTTGTATGTTGAACTTAAATCGTCTAAGGCAAGCATTTCTCCTTGGATATCCAATGAATAGTTGACTAATCCCGTATCTAAAAATTGTAGTCTCGGTGATTTTTTTAAATCAGGAATAATCGGAACCTCTGTATTTGTAGAGGGATATATTAACCGGATAATTTTTGCATCATCTAATATCCTGAAAGCCTCTCCAACCTCTCTCGATTTATAATTTGAATTGCCGAAACCTTGAAAAATAATACGCTTATCTATAAAAAGATGCGAAGTTCCCATAACGTGATTAATCGTTCTTCTCGCTGTGTCGTTTTGAGTGTATTTTTCTATATCATTTTTGTAGGTTGCCCAAATGCTTTCGTAAACAATAGGTAGATCAGAAAGGTTATGCTCTTCCAAATCAGTTTTTATTATTTCTGGCATGCCTCCAATAATGGCATATCTATGAAAGGCTTTTAATAATAATTTATGGGCAACGGCTTTTATAGGTGTTTGAAGCAGATATTTTAATAGATCATCTTTTTGGTTAGCTTGAAGGTATTCTTGAAAATTTAAAGGATATAAGTATAAAAATTCGACCCTGCCAACCGGAAAACTTTTCACTTTTTGTAATACGAACTCCAGAAGGGAACCTGCACTGATTACATGCAGTTCAGGAATTTCTTCATAAAAATACCTTAGCATTTGTATAGCTTTCGTACTTTCCTGAATTTCATCAATAAAGAGCAAAGTTTCAGCTATTTGATCAGATTGAATCCCATGTCCTAGCAATAGTGCTTCAACAATACTTTGTACATCATCAAAATCATCAAAATATTGACGGTGTGCAGGTTTCTCCAGATTAAGAAAAATAGCATTTGAGTAGCTTTTTGCAAAGCTTTTTATTAGTGTTGTTTTCCAACCTGACGTGCCCCTCTAATAATCAGAGGTTTCCTTTTTTTACTGTTTTTCCATTGATTTAAGTTTTCCTCAATAGATCGTTTAAATGCCATTTTTGATGATTTGTAACAAAGTCAACCCAAATTTATATATTTTTTGTAACAAAGTCAGGGCATTTATATTTTATTTTGTAACAAAGTCAACCCAATTAGTCGTATATTTTGTAACAAAGTCAGGGCATTTGTATTTCTAAAATAATAATTAATACTATAAAATAGGCTAACAATGACGTAATTAACAAAGTCTACGGGAAACAATTAACGCTTCCCGCAGTAAAAATAAAGAACAATTTATTCATGCTGTAGAATTAAACTACATCTTCATTTCATATCTTCCATCCTTACTATCCCTTCGGTGTTGTTGGTCTGATTTCTATCTTGCTGGGTAATGTTCTTGCTGGCATAGCCAATAAATCAACAATCAGTTTGCCCATATCTTCCGGCTGGATCTTCCATGCATCGTTTTCACTATCAGGCTGATGATCGTTAAAGTGGCTCGCTACCGATCCCGGCATAATGGTACTCACCTTTACACCATATTTTCTTAAATCAAGCATAACCGATTGCGTAAAGCCTGTTAAGCCAAATTTACTGGCATTATAAGCCGATCCTCCGGCAAAGAAGTTTGTGCCTGCCAGGCTGGAGATGGTAAAGATATGTCCTCTAGTCTTTTTGATTTCTTCAACCGTAGCTTTAATGCTGTAGAAAACACCTGTTAAATTGGTATCAATGGTTTCTTTCCATAAATTGATATCCAATTCATCAACTGGTGCAAAATGACCAATACCCGCATTGGCAATCAGTACATCCAATTGTCCCCATTTTTCGATGATCAGATTTACAGCATCCTGCTGAGACTTAAAATCTACAACATCTGCTTCAATAGCCAATACATCACCATGTGCTACCAAATGTGATGCAGCCTGGTTTGCGCTGGCAATCGTTCTGCTTGTAATGGCTACTTTATAGCCTTCTTTTAAAAGTGATTCGGCAATGCCGAAACCAATTCCTTTGCTTCCGCCTGTAATTAATGCTACTTTCATGTTCTTTTAACGTATATCTGTTAAAAATGTTTACTTAGATTTTGAAGCGGATGTTATAGGGAGCTGTTTGATTTCGATATCTTTAAAATCTACCGGCTGTCCTTCGCTTTGTAGAGCAATAAAACCAGATTTAAGTGCTTTGCCATCTATTTTAATTTTCGGGTCGTAACGGTTCGCTACGCCTCCGCCAATTTGAGGTTTGCTATATTGTAAAACGGTATCGCCGTTTATAATATGCTTTACAAGCGAATCGCCTAGCACAATCAATTCTGCAGATACCCATTGATCGCCATCGTATGTTTTAGATTTAGAGTCCAGGCAATGTCCATCATATAACTTCCCTTTATAAAAAATATCGGTACCGGGCGAACACATATTTCCTGTGGGGCGGGGGCGACCATCGCTCAAACCACCTAAGAACTGCATCTCAATCGAAATTGGCCAGTCTTGTTCCTTAGGCATTGTTTTCGGATCCTGAGCATGGAACATCACACCGCTATTGCGTAACGTATAATCAGGTGCGCCTTTTTGCAATTCGCCAACGAAACGATATTTTAACTTTAAATGATAATATGAAAAAGGTGTTTTGTAATAAAGGTGGCCGAACTGATCATTAAAATCGCCATATTGATCATATCGAACCTGGATAATGCCATCTTCAACCCTAAAAGTATTGCCGTAATTTACATTATAATCGTGATGGTGGATTTTAACATTCCAATCCTTGATGTCTTTCCCGTTAAAAAGTGTAATCCACTTTTCAGACTTATTATTGATGTTTTTAGTAGTGCTGCAGCCCCATAAGCTAAGGGCAAGAAATAGGTAAGTAAGTTTTTTCATTGGGTTAATCATTCGTGGTTCCAATATTCGGTTTTTCTTGTAGCTAGAGAATGAGAACAGTTGATTCTCTGTTGGTCTAAAATACATAAACAAACTTATTTATCAGCATAAATAACCCTGTTAGGTGTGTGTGCTGAATCAATATAGGCGCAATTAAGGCCGTCATTATCGCTTCATTTTCCATCTCTTTAATTACCTTTGCGCTTATGGCAAAAACGCGGGCAACCAAGACCAGAAGCAAAGCAAAACATCCTCTGCTAAAGAAGATTACCAATGTGGCTACAAAAGTATTTGTATATTTTTTATTGGTTTCTGTATTTTGGGTTATTGCGCTTCGTTTCATCAATCCACCTATTACCCTTTTAATGGTTCTGCGGAATATTGAGCGTAAAGCAGATGGAAAACCTTTTAAAACAGAAAAAAAATGGGTAAAATTTGAAGATATTTCTGATAATATGAAAAGGGCAGCCGTTTCTGCGGAAGATCAGCTTTTTTTAACACATATTGGTTTTGATATGAAAGCCATCGAAAAAGCTTTTGCCAGTAACGCCAAAGGGAAAAAGGTAAAGGGTGGAAGTACCATTTCGCAACAGACGGCTAAAAATGTTTTTCTTTGGCCTGGCCGATCATGGATCAGAAAAGGTTTCGAAGCTTATTTTACTTTATTGATAGAGCTTTTTTGGAGCAAAGAAAGAATATTAGAAGTTTACCTGAACGTAATTGAAATGGGCGACGGAATTTATGGCGCCGAAGCTGCTGCTCAAGCGTATTATGGCAAATCGTGCACAAAATTAACCAAGAAACAAGCTGCTTTAATTGCATCCTGTTTTCCAAACCCCAGAAGGTGGACACCTAAAAATGCAACGCCATACATCAGACATCGCCAATACCTTATCTTAAGAAATATGAACAGGTTAGGACCGCTTGATTTTTAGTCCGCAGTCTAAAGTCCTGAGTCTTCAGTCCATTTATCGACTAAGGACTTTGGACTCCAGACTTGGGACTAAAACTAGTCGTGATCCTTGTTCCACCTGATTTTTATTCCGCCGTTTTCGTCATCAATGGCTTTTAAATGCAATACAATGCCACGCATACGGGCTTCTCTTTTTTCTGATTTGGTTAGGTTCTCATCGCCCTTTGGATTTCTTAGTGGAATGTCCATCTCTACATTTGTACCAGTTCCCAAAGCGTAAATGCCTTTTACGTTAAAGTTTAAAGCGCTTGAGTTTACCTGCATTGGACTGATTTCTACTTTGTCACCGCGCACGTTAAGAGTTCCATCAAGGTTTTTGATTTCAACGTTTGACAGGTTCCTGTTTGCAAAAGCAAATTTTCCAACCTTAACCATCGGCTCGAAATTAACCAGTGCAGCATTGTTCAGGTTGAACACCACTTTACCATTTATCGATCGCGGAAGAATTTTTCCTGTGTGCGATATTTTTCCTGAAATGTTAGCCAACGCTGATAAATAACCTTTTAAATTTTTATTGGTAATGGTATTTTGGCCAAAGTTATCAAACGAATAAAAGAAATCTTTCACGCTTACATGGCTAATTTTCGAATTGATTTTAAAACTGTTCGAGGCTGCTTCCTGCATAATATTCCCATTTAGCGATAATTGTCCGCCAGCATGCATGACGCTTATTTTGTTGAAAAATATCCCCCCACCACGTAAAGAAATGTCGGCATCGAGGTTTTTGGCAAGGAAGTTATCATAAATCGCTTTATCTACGGTTAAACGGATGTTCATTTTGGAGAGCTCTAAGACATTGCTCAGCTCTTTGGAAACGACTTGTTTATTGCTACTTGTCTTTTTCTTTGCTGTTCTTGGTCCTAAGAAGGGTAAAAACTCTTTTAGGTAAAGTTGAGGGCTCGACATTTTTAAATTGACCAATATTTTTTCAGGCGCAGTATAATACAGGTTGGCAAAGTTGGCAATGCTACAGCTTACATTGAGTTCGCTTTTTCCCAATTGGAAATGCCCATTCTGTATGGATAAATCATTTTGGTTAAAATCGATGTCTAAAGCACTTTTTACCAGATGTAGTTTTCTTGGGATGTAAAGAATGTCGGCATCGGCGATTTGTATTTTACCCGAAACAACCGGTTTGGTAAACCTGAAATTATCAATATCAGCCTTGCAGTATAACTTTAAGTTGGCTGTTCCGTTTTTAAATTCAAAATCGTTTGTGCCTAATGAATGGTTTAGATTAGTTAACGGGAATTGCGAGGTGACCAATCCAGTGGCAATCGGACGAGCTAAATTATTTACCGTGAACGTATCGATTTTAAGCGGTGCATTAAAATATTTTGCGGTGAGCTTATGAAACTTAATGGACGAGTTTTCGTCGCCAATAATGCCGCCAACGGTATCGCGATTGGTAAAGGAGCCATCAAAATTACAGGCTGTTAATTTGCCCGCCGGGATAGAAACCACATTATCCCTTACTGTTATGCCAACGTTAATCAAAGGATCTCCATATTTTCCTGACCCGTCGTCGATAATATTTCCCCGGATATTGATCGGTTTTTCAATGCCAAATTTTAGCAGTTTGGAGGAAATATTGGGTGATAAGAGTAAAGCAACATCTCTGAATAAAATATCATCAACAGCAATGCTAATGGCAAAAGCAGATTTAGCCAATTCTATTTTGGCACCGATTTTAAATGGGTGACCACCAATATTCAGGACTTCTGGACTTAGGATAATCGCATCCAGATCACGGCTATAATGCGCATTTAAGGTGCCATCTAAAGTTTTATCTTTCAGAAAGCTACCTTTACGGGTATTAAAGGCAAAGCTATTTACTTTTGTCTGTAACTTAATTTTCCCCGTCCAGCCACTATCCGGATATTCCATCCTACCCTGGATCTGATCAATGTTAAAATTGAACAGTTTAAATCTTTTTTTATTATCCAATACCAAACTTACCTGGTTAAAATCAATCTTTTTAACCTCCAGCGCTGAGGATTTTGGCGATGATTTTTTATCGGTTTTAGGCTTACTTTTAAAGATACTGGTATTGCTATAGCCTGTTGAGTCGGTATAGATATAAATGGAAGCATTATTGATGGCAATCTGCTTAATATTGATATTGCCTAAAATAAGCGAGAGTACATTTAGCGATACATCAATATCCTGTGCTTTTAACAGATCGTGTTTATGCCGCGCCCATAAGCTATCCCTTAACAAAACGCCATTTAACGAAACAGAAACACCCGGAAAGCTTTTTAGCAGCGTAGGCTCCATGCTTGTAGCGGTAATCTGTCCGTTTAAATTTTTATTCAGTTGCGAAAGGATAGAAGACAATACTTCTTTTTTATTTCGGCTGATGTAAAAAGCGCCTGCCAACCAGGTTAAGATAATCAGGATAACGAAAACCGATACGATTTTTAAAGAGATTTTAAGCCAGCGCTTCATAAACATGATTTGATTTAATCAATATAATGTTTTTTGTTAGCTAATTGTTTGGCTTACAATAAAAATAGCTGCAGTAGGAGCAGCTCCAATAAATCAATTTAGCCTAAAAGCGATTCCAGATCAGGATGGTATTGTGAGGTGAAGAAATGTGTAATGGTGAAGTCGGCCAAACGGTGTTTATAAAATGGGTCCTCCATTAAAATTTTCTTTAATTCATTCTCATCTTTAGCCAGGGCCAAAATAATTCCACCAGTTCTGGGCACCTTTCTGCCCGAAGCCACAAAAATATTCTTTTTGTAGTATTTCTTTAAATACTGCACGTGGGCTTCCATATGGGCATCTAACTCGGTTAGCGGAACGATATATTTAAGATCTACAATGAACATGGGCTTATAATAAATGTGCGAAAACAGTAGAATGCCAGCTGTTTTTAAAAGGAACTTCCCACTTCGTTTCAAGCTCCGCCAGGTTTTGAACCATATTGTTAAATACAATAGTTTCTGGTGTTACCTGCTTTATATTTACCAGGGTTTCAAAATCTTCCTTGCTGTTTACCACCACTTCGCCATTTACCTTATAGGCAATATTGAAACGGTTAAAAAGATCTACGTGATATTCCTGTTCAATTTCTTTGATCAGACGAACGGAGCTATCAATAGAACAACCAGTAACACCTGCCTGACTTTCATCAACGGTTAGGACAATAAAAAAGCCATAACGTATTTCTGCTTTTGCAAGCAATTCATTTCCGTGCGCTGTCCATTGGTTCGTAAAAGCCGCTAACTTGTTTAAGATCTCAGTTTCTTCAGTAGAAGTAAATTTGCGATCGCTTTGGTATATCCAAACTCTTGATTGTGGAGAAAAACTCATATACAAATTTACGATTTTAATTAAATTGCTGTGTTTAAAACGCTAACCCGATGAAAAAGTTTACACGCTGCTTGAAAATGTCCCTACTTCCGGCTTGTTGTATGTTTTTATGTGCTTTTTCCGACCCCGAATCCATGGAGCAATGTGCCAGCTATCTCCATAAAACATTTACCGATCATTATGACAACAGCCAGGAAAGCGACCGGATAAAACGCTACGAGTTAAATGTTACCAACAATGGCTTTTGCCGTTACAAGCGATATTTTAATAACGGTAAAACAGAGTATTTCGCATTCAAGCTGTCGAAATTTAAAGATATGGACTATTATGGTACAACCACTTCGGGTAAATTATATATCCATACCAAAGGTGATGATGTGATTGTACAGACGTATAAAGATAAGGGGGGCGATGTAGATTCGATGGCGACCCAGGTTATTATCCCCTTAAAAAATATGGAGGCAGAAGATTTAAATCTCATCCGCGATAACCTGAATAAAATTAATGCAGAGGTTTCGATTCTTCAAAAGCCATAGATAAAGAATTAACATTTGAGATATTGCAATTGCTTTCCAAGAATAAGCGAGATTGCATGGTGATATAAAGATTTTTGGCTGCTTTTGGAGCGCAGTGTCATTCGCTTTTTTTAAAGTTATTCCTGCTCTCCGCTTTATCCCCGATGAAGGATCGGGGGATGCCGCTCTGATTAGGGCTACAAACTTGGGCTTGTGGCACGGAAAACCGGCATAGCAGCAGGAAAATGGCTAAGCTAAACCTGATCGAACGGATGCCATTTTTCATGGCAGGAGGTAGAGCAGGAAGAAATTAGCCTATAGAGAACTGCAATTGCTTTCCTAAAAACTAAGCAAGCACTACAACCGCATGTTGGTCAACAATTAATAAATAAAATTAGAATTGTTGATCGTTTTTTGGAGCGCAATGTCATTCGCTTTTTTTAAAGTTATTCCTGCTCTACGCTTTATCCCGATGAAGGATCGGGGGATGCCGCTCCGATCAGGGCTATAAACCTAAGTCTGTGGCACGGAAAACCGGCATAGCAGCAGGAAAATGGCTAAGCTAAACCTGATCGAACGGATGCCATTTTTCATGGCAGGAGGTAGAGCAGGAAGAAATTAGCTATGGAGAACTGCAATTGCTTTCCTAAAAAATAAGCAAGCACTACAGCCTCTTGTTGGTCAACAATTAATAAATAAAAATTAGAATTGTTGATTGTTTTCGGAGCGCAATGTCATTCGCTTTTTTTAAAGTTATTCCTGCTCTACGCTTTATCCCCGATGAAGGATCGGGGGATGCCGCTCCGATCAGGGCTATAAACCTAAGTCTGTGGCACGGAAAACCGGCATTGCAGCAGAAAAACAACCAAGCTAAACCTGATCGAACGGATGCCATTTTTCATGGCAGGAGGTAGAGCAGGAAGAAATTAGCCTATAGAAAACCGCAATTGCTTTCCTAAAAAATAAAGCATCAGATGATCATTTAAAATTGTTTGTTTTTGAGCAAAGTCATATGTCGTTATTCTTCGTGCAGGCGGGAATTTTAAAGCATTTGCATTAAAATTATTTAGTAATTTTTTTGTTTTTTTTTATTGGTGCTCATGAGTATTACAGGGTTCCAGTCGGGTTAGGAATGACGAAACCTAATCCCCGGGATTAAACTTACAATTACGCTAATGATATAGCTCCTTTATTTAGGTTAAACGATGGCTACAGCCCATTTGCCCTTGCCGTAATCTCTGCAATATCCAATACCTTAACTTCCTGTTCTTTATCTTTTAGCTTAATGCCATCACTTAACATCGTCATACAGAACGGGCAACCCGCTGCAATAACCTGTGGACTGGTTTCTAAAGCCTCATCAATACGTTCTACATTGATGTCTTTATTTCCTTTCTCTGGTTCTTTAAACATCTGAGCGCCACCGGCACCGCAGCATAAGCCATTGCTTTTGCAGCGTTTCATTTCTACCAACTGCGCATCAAGTACCTCTAAAGCTTTTCTGGGGGCTTCGTAAATTCCATTCCCGCGACCCAGATAACATGGATCGTGATAGGTGATTTTTTTGCCTTTGAAACTTTCTCCACCTTCGGCTTTCAGTTTGCCCTCGTTAATTAAATCTTGTATCAGTTGCGTATGGTGGATCACTTCATAAGTGCCGCCTAAACCGGGATATTCATTTTTAATGGTATTGAAACAATGTGGACAACCCGTAACGATTTTTTTGATGTTATAAGCGTTCAATACCTCAATATTGGTCATGGCCTGCATCTGGAAAAGGAATTCGTTCCCGGCTCTTTTGGCAGGATCTCCTGTGCAGCTTTCTTCTGTTCCTAAAACTGCATATTTAATACCTACATGATGTAAGATTTTGCAAATGTCGCGGGTAATTTTCTGCGCTCTTTCATCGTAACTTCCGGCGCAACCTACCCAAAATAATATTTCTGGTTCTTCACCTGCGGCCATTAACTCGGCCATTGTAGGGACTTTAAATTCCATTTGTCTATTATCTAGTATCAAGTATGAAGTATCGGTATCAAGACTTCATGTAATTATTTTAATTTATTTTCAACTGAAAGCTGTTAACTGAAAACTGCCAAATGCTAACTTTCTTGTGCCCAGTTAAAACGATCAGCAGGAGAGTACTTCCATGGTGCCTGGTTATTTTCAATATTGCCCAGCATCGCATTAATACTTCCCGGTGCCTGCGATTCTTCCATCACGGCAAAACGACGTAACTCCATAATAATCTGTAATGGATCTATATTTACCGGACAAGCCTCTACACAGGCATTACAGCTGGTACAGGCCCAGATCTCTTCTCTGCTGATGTAATCGTCCAATAACGATTTCCCGTCCTCATGCGTTGCGCCATGTTTATCAATATTCTGGCCCACTTCGGTAATCCGGTCGCGGGTATCCATCATAATTTTTCTCGGCGATAAAAGTTTTCCTGTAATATTTGCCGGGCATACCGACGTACATCTTCCACATTCAGTACAGGTATAAGCATTCATCAGGTTTACCCAGCTTAAATCGGTTACATCTTTGGCGCCAAATTTACCCGGTTCGGTTTCAGCTGGAACAAACGAAGGATCGAGCATCGCTTTTACCTCATTGGTAACCGAGGCCATATTGGTAAATTCGCCTTTGGGCTCCAGATTGGAAAAGTAGGTGTTTGGAAAGGCAAAAAGAATATGGAAATGTTTCGAATAAGGCAGGTAATTTAAAAAAGCCAAAATACCGATAATGTGGAACCACCAGCAGCTGCGTTCAACAATAACCAACGCACTTTCTGATGATGGTAAGATGTTGATTAAATACTGGCTTACAGGGAATGCACCGGCATTAACATAATGGCTGGCGCCCAAAAGCTGGAGTTTTGCATCTGCTGCATTCATGAACAAAAAAGCACTCATTAACAAAATCTCGGTGATAAGGATATAGTTGGCATCAGATTTTGGCCAGCTTTTCATCTCTACACCACTAAAGCGTTTAAGTTTTAGGATGTTTCTGCGGACAAGAAAAATGGCACAGGAAACCCAAACTGTAAGGGCCAGGATTTCGAAAGAGCCGATCAGAAAGTTATAAAGACCACCTAAACCGTTAAAAATACGGTGGGTGCCGAATAATCCATCAATCATGATTTCCAAAACTTCGATGTTGATAATGACGAAGCCGATGTAAACAAAAAAGTGGAGAAAGGCAGGGATAGGGCGAACAACCATTTTCGATTGCCCGAAAGCTACCCGAATCATGGTCATTAATCTTTTTTGCGGTTGATCTTGTCGATTTACCGGTTTGCCTAAGCGGATATTGCGAATTATTTTACGCAAGTTAACTGTAAACAGCGCAATTGCTGCAAGTGTAAGTACTAGAAAAAGGATCTGTGCTACCATGCAATATTAGATTGTCATGCTAAAATAGGATATTAATCTAAATAAATTACTATGCATGCATAAAAAAATAATAAAAAATATTTGTTTGTATTCATTCTAAAAAACGATTAAGGCCTGCTTTTTGAAAAATTAAAAATTAATTAATTGATAATCAGTGTTACAATGAAATAATCGAAAAAAAGTTTTGCTTTTGAAAAAAGAACACTACATTTGCAATCCCAAACGGATGGTGCCATAGCTCAGTCGGTAGAGCAAAGGACTGAAAATCCTTGTGTCCCTGGTTCGAATCCAGGTGGCACCACTTCCAAAAGCCTTTCAGCAATGAAAGGCTTTTTTGGTTTCTATACTTTGTCTATTATTTCGGAGATTAATTGATCTGATCGCTAAAACCCGTTGGGTTACATTGATTCATAAAATTGGTAGAATAAATAAAAAATTTTTTTGGATGGCATCTTATTGATTGTCAGAAAAATGAAGTTATTCGGTTAAATTGTTCTGTATTTTTTTAAAATAAATTCAAATCCTTTTTTGGAATTGGAAAAAAGAATACTACATTTGCAATCCCAAAAGGGGGTGCCATAGCTCAGTCGGTAGAGCAAAGGACTGAAAATCCTTGTGTCCCTGGTTCGAATCCAGGTGGCACCACTTCTAAAAGCCTTTCAGTAATGAAAGGCTTTTTTGGTTTTTAAGAGATTTTTTAGTCTTATCTTTTTTATTATTTTGAGTTGTTCATCCTTTTTCGGCTATCTCTTTCACTTTAGCTAAGGCTTTTGGCCATGTTTCCTGAAAGTATTCGACCCATTCTTTAACGATGTCCATATCGATCAGTAGCTCGGTTATGCTGTCTTTCTCGTTCAAGGTGTAGTTTTCGAAAGATTCGCCCCAGTTGTGCAACGTTTCTTTCCCATCTTTTATTTCGCCGATGTGTTTAATGGACAGATATTGATGGGGTATATTTTCATGGATTACCGCAAGCATACCATTTCCTTTGCCATCACCAAAAATTGCCCTGCTTCCTTTTTTCCAGTCGGTTTCTACCTGCGATCCTTCAGCAAACACAGCAGTCCATTTGGGGTAAGTTTCTACACCAAAGAGTACTTCCCAAACTTTCTCTTTTGTGGCGTTGATGGTGGTTTTAAATTTAATTTTTTCCATAAGGTATAATTTAGGTTGTCATTGGTTTTTACTAAAACTGAATTAAGACTTACATTTTAATATTTTGATTATTAATTTACTCTAACAAATATGCAAATGATCTGATTGACTGAAGCGGTGTAAAGGCGACAATTTATGGGGGCATAGCGGTTAATACCTGAACACTTTTTAAAATATCTCTTGAAATTTAATAAATATTACAGTGACAAGAATTTAATCGGTAGATTTACGTACTTCATTATGCAGGAATAAACATACAATATTTTGAAAGGAATGAAGTTTTTGGATAGATAAAACTTTATTGTGAACAACCTTAACATTGCCTAATACGTATATTGAACATTATACTACAATAATCTCTATGAGAAATAAGAAATTCTTTTACCTGGTAATACTAGGTTTTTTAAGCTTCGGAGCAATTAACGGCTGTAAAAAGAGCAGTACAGTACCGGAGACCGAAACTCCACCTGTTGTGACAACACCTAGCGGAACGCGGGATGAATTGACTAAAGATTCTATTTTTTTATACGGCAAGGAACTTTATTATTGGAATACTTCGCTGCCAGCGTATGACGTGTTTAATCCACGAAGATTTAGTTCGAATGAAGCTGAACTTTATGCCATGACACAATATTCCTTAGATCCTACAACAGGAAAGCCATATGAATATGTAAGTAATTCTGGTGAACCTAAATATTCGTTTTTCGACTATACTGCAGCTACTACAGGAAAAACAGGGTCGCTTAAAGCAGATGTAAACGGTTCGGCAAATGATTACGGTTTTTCTGTTCAGTACAATTACAATAGTACCACAGACCTGATGGTGAAATATGTTTATCCAAACTCGCCGGCAGCATCGCAGGGTTTAACCCGTGGCTGTAGGATCACCAGTGTGAATGGAAGAACCGATCTGACCTATCCTGGTGCGGTTAATTTTTTAAATAACGCTATTTTTGGCACAAACGCGACGGTTACCTTAGCTTTTAATGATATTGCTGGTAACCCGAAATCAGCTGTTATTTCAAGCGGTACATATACGGTTAATCCGATCTTGTTTACAAACGTTTACACAGCTGGCACCAAGAAAGTAGGTTATATTGTATTTAATAGTTTTACCAATAATGCTTCTTCAGCAATAAGTGCAGTTTTTTCTAATTTTGCAACGCAGGGTGTGAGCGAAGTGGTTGTTGATTTACGCTATAATGGTGGGGGCTATGTTTCAACAGCTATCGAAATGATCAATCTGATGGTCCCCGCCGGTGAAAACGGTAATACGATGTTTACCTCTTATTACAATAACTACCTGCAAACCATTACTACTGCTCAGCGAAAAATCTCTGTTTTGGCACACCAACCGCTATTAGATGATGCAGGTAAATTGCAAACCTTTACTACAGGTGTAAACGGAAAGTATGCTACTTATGCAGATTTAAATTATTCGTCTACAGCAGCCGATAATGTAGAGAAGTTTGCAAAAACTGGCGGTTTAACATTAAACAGGGTTTATTTTATCGTAACGGGGTCTACTGCATCTGCGAGCGAGCTCACAATTAATAGCTTAAAACCGGTAATGGATGTAAAGCTAATTGGGAGAACAACGTACGGTAAACCTGTAGGTTTCTTTCCGATCAGAATAGATAAGGTGGACATGTATATTCCAGAATTTGAAACCAAAAATAAACTTGGTGTTGGTAGCTATTATTCTGGCCTTACCGTTGATAAAGAATCGCCGGAAGATTTAAGCAAAGCATGGGGTGATGAAACCGAGACCTTGTTGAATTACGCATTAACGTATGCTAAGAATGGTAATTTTGTAACTACAGCGAAAAAAACGTCTAGTTTAAGCGCTACAACCACAGCAGTACCAAAATTATCGATAGCTCAATTAAGGGAGCTGGACCAAAAGTTGGATCTAAATGGCTTTAAGGGGATGGTTATGACACCTCATAAGAAATTTTAACAAAGTGCAAATAAAAATGCCCGCTTAACATCTTTAGTTAGCGGGCATTTTTTGTTTAAGATCGTATTTACAATAGTATTTTACTGCTGATGTCTTTATTGATGGTAATGTACCCCGGATATTTAACAGGTGTACTGCCCAGCATAAAGGTTGGTCTTATTTTAATGGTTAATAAACCTAATTTTTCATCTTTTGATGATGACCCTTTTTTTGCAGCCTTAATAATATCGTTAAAAACATTTCCATTAGATATCAAACCATAGATATTGCTCACCAACTGTACCGGAACAGTGACGGTTTGACCTTGGGCAATGCTCACATTCTGATTAACAATGCCTTCTGCCAGATCAGTATTATTAACCAATATTTTATATTCAAACTGGTTTATAGCTGCTAAACTACTAGATGGATTGGTTATTTCTAAATTCAGGTTTGCTCTTAAAGGAATATCTTTTCTTAATAAGCCTAATGCCACCCCAGGTAAGCTGGTTAAACTAAAGCTTTGCTGATCCATTAATGTTTTAACATCAGTACCTGCAATCGATACTTGTTTTACTCCGGTAATCTTGTAGTTGCAGTCTTCCAGGGCTTTTATCTGCTGTGCCTGCCTGTTTATCCCACAGCCAAAAATGCTTATGGTAAATAGGAAAAGCAATAGTTTCTTTTTCATATCATTCATAACGCCAAAATACTAAAACTATTTCAGCTGCAATATGCGTTTAACCAAAATTAACTTAGGCGCTAGGTGTAGCGGTTTCAATATCATCACGCTCATCATCAGCGTCAGTTTTACTTTCTTCAGCTGGTTTTTCCGTCGTATCTGCTTTTTCAACTTGGTCATCAGATTTTGCTTTTTCCTGATCTTCAGCTTCTCCTGTTTTTTGAGCAGATTCACTTGGTTGAGCTGTTTCCTTTTCTGTTGATGGCGTTACAGTTTCTATTTCCAGCTGTACATTATCTGTTGGTTTTGGATGATCGTTGCCCTGTATTGTGTCTTTTTTGTTTTCTTCGTTTTCCATGGTGTAAATCTATTTTAATATTTATAATGGAATTCGATTGTATTTTGTTTGCTTTTATTTTAAAACAATAGGTCGTTTTTTAATTTTACATAAAATTATTAGATATGGCCATAACCCTTAGGAAGATCACTCCAGCAGATAATATTGCTACTGCTTCCATGATCCGATCGGTTTTAAAAGAATTTAAAGTAGACAAGCCAGGTACTGTTTATACCGATCCGACAACCGACGATTTGTCGACACTTTTCGAACACCCTAAATCGGCTTATTGGCTGGCCGAAGAGGATGGGGTTATTATTGGTGGCTGCGGTATTTACCCGACAGATGGCTTGCCGGACGGTTGTGTCGAGCTCGTTAAATTTTATGCCCTTCCAGCCTCTCGCGGTAAAGGTATTGGCAGAATGCTGATGGAAAAAAGCATAACATCTGCACAGCAATATGGTTATAATGAAATTTACCTGGAGTCTTTTCCGGAACTTGCCAAAGCCATTACCATGTACGAAAAGGCTGGGTTTAAAAAACTCGCAGGTCCGCTGGGCAACTCCGGCCATTATGCCTGTAATATTTGGATGTTATTGGTTTTGTAGCTGGTTTAATTATTGAAACGGATTAATCGGTTAACTGTATAACACCAGTTCAGTTAACCGATTTTTTATTTAACTATCGTTCTTAATTTTTGCCTACCCTGTTTTCTTCATCGCTTGTTCCGGTTTGTCTTTTACGGGCAGTTTTGATTTTCATGTTCCCGAATTTATAGGTGAAACTTAAGTTTATCCTGCGGCTTTCCCATTCGTTTTGCCAATAGGTTTTAATGTTATTGTACTCCAGGTTGGCCCTAAATTTACTCGTATTAAAAATATCGTTTACTTTTAGTGCCAGTGTGGCATTTTTGTTCCAGAATGATTTTTTAGCGCCAATATTAAGTTGATAACTTCCTAAGCTTCGGAAAAGGCCGGAAACAGAAGGTGAATCGTAAAAAGCATAAGCCGATAAGCTATAGTTTTTTGGTAAGGTAATGGTATTATCTGTTATTACAGACCAGTTCCAGGAGAAAGCATTGTACCCATTTCCCTGTACGGCTGATTCGGTACGGTTAAATCCCGCAGAAACTTCGGTACTGTTGTTCCACCATTTGGTTACATTAAAAGGACTCCCTGTGGCCATGTAAAAGTTTGTCGTGCGGTTCAGGTTTTCTGGTCTGGAGATACTTTCTTTTGTACTATTGTTCTGATAAACCACTTCCGATATCGAACCATTGTTAACCGAATAACTTAAAGTAAGCACCCTGAAGTTTTTAATCGAGTAATTAAATTCGAAACTATTGGCATATGATGGCTGTAGTAGCGGATTTCCTTGCAGGGCAGTATATGGATCGGAATAAAAGGTAAATGGATTTAAGCTACTATATGATGGCCTGTTGATACTCTTACGGTAGGCGGCTGTGATGAGGTTGTTCGAGTCGAGTTTTAAGGAAACAAAAAGCGTGGGAAAGAGCTTCCAGTATTTTCGGTCGATTAAGGTATTGGTGCCTGATGAGCTGCCATTACCTAAAGTTTGTTCTGCGCGTAAACCTGCTTTGATCTGTATATTTTTAAAACTTTGATCGAGTGAAAGATAGCCTGCATTAATATTTTCGTTGTATAAAAAAGCATTGGTTCTACCGGGATCGTTAATCCATCCTGCTGTTTTTAACGAGTCGAAACGGACATCGCTCTGCGATTTTACCCAGCTGCTTTTCCAACCGGTTTCCATTTTGAGTGTTTTTGAAAAATTTAAGCTATAATCAGCCTTGATGGAGTAGATAGAAACGTTGCCCATGCCTTTATTGCGTAAATCGATAGGATTGCCAATCAACTGGTCGTTTGCATCCAGGTAATTATTGTTGAAAGTTTCGTTTTTACTATTATCGTATTGCACATAATCGGCATCAAAACCCAGTTCTCCTCCTAGTGTATCCGTTTTAAAACGGTAGTTTAGGTTAAAGGCCTGGTTTTTTTCAGTATTGCTTTGTGGATTGAACATGGATGTTCCGCCCATTTTCATACCGGCCGCATTATAATTCACCGAACTGCTGTTTACTTTTGTCTCTTCAGGAGCAGTAAAGCCTTTTACCATTATGCCTAATGTATGTTTCTCGTTGATAAAATAATCGCCGCCGGTAGAATAATTTAAGCTGTTGGTTATCGGGTGCCAGAAATTAAGCTGGTTATATTGTTCATCGCCAATGGTTCTATTTAACGTTAACCTGTTGTATGAGTTAAAATGTCCGGCGTCTAAGCGTACATAAGTGCTTACCTTGCCGATATTGTAATTCAGGTTGGTGCCTGCGTAAACTTTTGCATAACGGCCATAGCCACCACCCAGATTCATATTTCCGTTAAATCCCTGCATTTTATTTCTTTTCAGTTTAATGTTGATGATCCCTGCCGTACCTGCGGCATCGAAAGAAGATGGAGGATTAGAAATCAGTTCTATTTTACTTAATACAGATCCGGGCAGCGATTTTAGGTAAGTGGTTAATTCCAGGCCCGTCATGTAACTGATCTTACCATCAATCATTACATTGATTCCTTTTTTACCTTTCAGAACAATGTTATCGTCCTTGTCGAGTTTTACACCTGGCGACCTGCTGATTACTTCCAATGCATTATCACCTGCGGTATTCATCTGTTCTACGTTTACAATCACCCGGTCTGCTTTTTGATCAATTACCGGCATTTTTGATATAATGTTTACATCTTTCAGATTTTGGGACCGGTCTGTCAGTATGATTGATGGAACTTTAATAGGCATATCTTTTCCTTCAAATGGTGCAGATTGATTTTTACCGTAACCCATCATTAATGCCTTAACGAGGTATTGGCCAGGTTTAACGTTGGCAAACTCATAAATTCCCTGTTGATTGGTAACCTGTAAGGCAACTGAAGCCGAATCGGGTAGGTGGACTAAAGCAACTGAAGCATAATCAAGTGCTTTATTACTTTTATCGGTAACAGTTCCTGAGATTTTAATGTTTTGAGCAATAGCGCTTTGAAGGCTAAAAATAAGCAAAATAAAAAGAGCAGATTTAAATAAGCGGTTCATCATCGTGTTGTTTTATAATTGACGATTCAAAGATGAAACAGTTGCCTATATCTGAAAATTAAATAATCCCAACCCTTTAAAATATTATCCCAATGCTTTTTTTGGCAATAAAAGGTATTGATCCTTAAATTATATAGGTTGGGATAATTATTTGCTGGTTTGGAATAAGAAAATAGGCAGTTAAAAAAGCTTTGTATAGTTTTATGGCATGAAAACAATAAAAATCATGTCCATTCATATTCTCTGCTGGATACTCGTATTAGGCTATTTTTATGGTGGTCATTTAATTGATGGAACAACTTTTAGCAAGGCAGCTTTGAGTATCTCTATGAATTTTATACAAGTGATAGAGTTCTACATCTGTTACTTATGGGTATATCCAAGATTTTTAAAAAAGAATAAAGTCCTTCAGTTAATTGGTGGCATTTTGTTTACCATCGGGGTATTTATTGCACTTAGGTATTTAATAGAAGAAGTGCTTTATTTAAAATGGCTTGGTTTTCATAACTATGATGACCGTACAACTGCCTGGGAATATATCTCAGATAATATTTATTGGAGTATTGGGTTCATTGTCACACCAGCTGCGGTTTATGGTATCGAGCAAAGTTTTAAATCTGAGCAGATGCACAGAAAACTTAAAGAAGAAGTGGTTAAAGCAGAACTCTCATTTCTCAAATCGCAGATCAATCCACACTTTCTGTACAATACTTTAAATTATGTTTATTCCCTGGCTATTCCTGTTTCTGATAAACTGGCCAATGCTGTTTTGCGTTTATCAGATTTAATGCGGTATACACTGAACGATAGCCCGGATGGCAAAGTAAGTTTAGATAGGGAAGTAGAATATCTTGAGAGTTATGTGGCATTATTTAAGATGCGTTTTGAACCCAAATTTTATGTCGACTTTACAACCGAGGGCATTGCCAATCAAAAAATAGCTTCGCTGATATTGATCCCTTTTGTTGAAAATGCTTTTAAACATGGTGTGGTGACTGATGAGGCCCAGCCAGTGCGTATTAGACTCAAAGTACAGAACAAACGATTAAGTTTTGAAGTAAGCAATAAGATCAGCCATGCACAAAAAGACCACTCAAGCGGTATAGGTATGGTAAATATCCACCGGAGGTTAGATCTGATCTATCCCGAAAAACATGAATTGTTAATTTCTAACAATGGTAATACTTATAAAAGCACTTTGATCTTACATCTCTGATGCATAATTTGTATCATTGAAATATTTAGTTCGCCAAACGCTAACCACCAAACCCTAAACTTTTACCTATGATCCGTTGCCTTGCTGTTGATGATGAATCTTATGCCTCAGATATTATTGCTGCCTTTATCCATAAAACCCCATTCTTAGATTTGGTTGGAACCACTACCAATGCTTTTGAAGCACTTAACCTGGTTCAGGAAGGAAAAGTAGACCTTGTTTTTTTGGATATACAGATGCCGGAATTGACGGGAATTCAGTTTTTGAAAATCTGTGGCGGTAAATGCAAAGTAATCTTAACCACGGCCTACCCGGAATACGCTTTGGAAGGCTTTGATCTTGATGTGGTAGATTATCTGCTTAAACCGATCTCCTACGAGCGTTTTTATAAAGCAGCTACGAAAGCGCAACAGATTTTAATGCCAGTAGCGCCTGTTCAGCAAGAAGTTGTTATACAACAGGCCGCACAAGGAAACGATTTTATTTTCATCAAGGGCGATACCAAAAACAAATTTATCAAGGTTAATTATGAAGAAATTCTCTATATAGAGGGGTTGAAAAACTATGTTTCGGTGTATACCGCCAGCCAAAGAATTGTGACTTACCAGGCACTGCGTGAGTTGGAGACTGAACTGCCTCAGCCCCCTTTTTACCGCATACACAAATCGTATATTATTTCTCTCGAAAAGATTAAAATGATAGATGGAAATACTGTTTACATTGGCGATCAAGCCCTTCCCATCGGCGAAACCTATAAGGAAGCGTTTTTTAAAGTGGTGAGAGAGGGGAAGAAGAATGGATAGTTTGGTTAATTGTATAAATCGGTTAACTGGTTAATTGAGGTATAGTTGGTTATTGTTAGATTGTTCAATTGTTGGGATTGATCTCCGGTAAACCGTTTTATATCTTCATGTTCTTAACCCCTTAATGGTAAAAATGTAAAGAGTAAAACTCAAGGTAAATCTTTGCAAATCTGTGTTGCTACAGCAAAAAAACTAACACATAGATTCTGAAATAAATTCAGAATGGCGTGTCTCTTTTAACTCGTGCTTAAAAAACTTAATCCTCTTAATCTTAAAAACGCTGTAATGCTTTGGCTCCTGGAATCATTAAGAAATTAAGGTCATTAAGGATCATACGGCAAATTCAAACTTCATATTCTTCATGGTAGAAAATAATGGCTAAAACTCAAGATAAAAAGTAAATTCCGTGCAATCCGTGTTTCCGTGGCAAAGAAAATAACGATATAAATGAATCTATTAGCCCACTGGTTGGTTTACAATTCAGCAATAAAGCAATTCAAACATCAATTAACCAGTTAACATTCTCACCAGTTTTCAGTTGGCAATTTGCAGATAACAATTTAGCAATCTAACAATTTTTACCACGGGACAATTAACCAGTTTGAACAATCAACCGGTTAACCTGCCAGTGTGCATAAATTCTCCCTAATGTTTCTTTCGTTTTTTTTATGTTTGCTGCATCAAGATCAAATTAAATACCACCATGCAAGAAACAAATTCGCTCAATCAGGTTGCAGAGTTTCACACTACCTTTAAACATCCCATTTTGGAAAATCCGGTAATTCCTTCAAAGCAGCGGGCCAATTTGCGTATTTCGCTTTTAGCAGAAGAGTTGAAAGAATTACAGGAAGCCGTAGAAAATGATGACCTAGTAGAAATTGCGGATGCGCTTTGCGATTTGCAATATGTTTTGGCCGGTGCCATCCACGAATTTGGCCTGGGTGGAAAATTTAAAACGTTATTTGATGAAGTTCACCGCTCTAACATGAGTAAAGCCTGTAAAACGGTAGAAGAGGCCGAACAAACCATCCGGTTTTATTTAGATAAAGACGGAACCGAATCTTATTACAAAGAAATAGACGGACTGTTTTTGGTGTTCAGAAAGTCTGATGATAAGACTTTAAAATCGATCAACTATTCGCCGGCTGATTTAAAGTCACATTTGGTTTAAATTAAAAAGGTAGTATTGAAAAGGCTAAAACAAATTGTAAATCAGCTTAAATTAACACAGGCAACACCTGATGCAGCACTAATGCGCGAATTTATTTTTTATTCGCCCAAAATGCCTTTACGCTTACATCAGGAACAGCTTATTGCTGCATCAAAACAGTTTAGCCTTCCCGTTTTTGATACCTATTTTACTAATTCCAACGTAACTATTAACTACTTTAGCTGGGGAAATGGAAAACGAAAAGTGTTGCTTACTCATGGCTGGGCCTCAAAAGCTTTAGATTTTTATGAACTGATTATTGAACTCCAGAAAATAGAAGACCTGGAGATTATCGCTTTTGATGCACCTGGTAACGGAAGTTCAATCTCCGAGTTTTCCAACCTGATGTTATATGCAGATTCAGTAAAATCGATTGTTTTAAATTATGCACAACCTGATGTCCTGATCGGACATTCACTTGGTGGTATGGCCAATGTGATTGCATTACAGGCGCTTGGTTTAAATCCTCATTTGCTCATTAGCATTGCACCATTAATCAGGTTGAAAGAGAATTTTGAGCAGAGTTTAGACTCGGTAAATATTGGAGTTAAAGATCAGGATGTGTTTTTTAGCAACTTTGCCAGAGAATTTCCCGTGCCTGCCGATCATTTTAACCTGACTGAACTTTATCAGTTAAGTCCTGATTTAGATCATTTTCTGGCTTATGATCCTGCCGATCATATTTCACCATACCCATTTCTAAAAGAATTTTTGGATAAATACCCCACTATTAGTTCAAAACCTTTTGAAGAGGTGGGCCATTATAAAATCCTCAGATCGGTTGATGTAATTGAAGATATTGTAAAGCGAATTTCTTCGCTTCCAGTGCCATAATAGTCATTTTCACCGTTGTAGTACACAGCATATATGGTTTTGCTATACTAAAAAATCATTTATATTGATTAATGGTGTATAAAAAACAAAAATGGAGTTTTAGCTAAAACTTATTATTGATTACTTTTATCATTCAGCTATTTTAGTTTAAATGAGTGAACAGGAAACCGTGCATCCAGTATCAGAACAAAATCCTTACGATTATATTTTAAAGGATTTTAACCTGAAAGATCTCAGCCAGATTGTTATCCTCAGACATCTAAGCGGATTGATCCATACCGATGTTAAAGGCTTTTATCAGCTCTTTCCAGAACAGGTTGAGGTCGATTATGCAGCTTTTAGCGATGGAGCTTCTGGATTGCCTTTTCCAATCGTTCAGGTGCAGCAAAATGAAAACTCGGTAAAACTCTCTTGCCGTTGCGCTACACCGAAACATAAGCTATGCGAACACCAGGCGAGGGTTTTGTACAATATCCTGCAGCGCCAGGATCTGCTTATTTTTTTCGATAGTAACCTGCGTCAACAAAAGCTCGCTAAAATTGCAATCGATTACGGGTTGGAAAAAGAGGCGCATCTCGATCTGCTGTTCAATCTCCGTTACGAAAACGGCCAGGTTGCCATCCGGCCAAAAATGGATGCCCTCCAGCCATTTAACAAAGAGGCCCAGCAAAATTTACAGGAACTTTTATTGCCCGCTAATCAACCTAAAGCAAAATTGCCAATTAAAAGCGATTCAGATCAAATGATCCTGGTTTTTGGGCAGCACCGCTATTATAATCATTTAACGGTAGAATTATTCGAAGCCAAAATTACTAAAAATGGCAAGGTCAAAAATCCTATTAAAGGAATCAATCCGGCTGATTTACTGTTTAAAACTGATGATAATGATCAGATAAAGTTTTATAGCGGCATTGCTGCTTTTCAACAGCATTATAATCAGGATCAAAGTGAGGTAGAAATTGAAGCCTTGAAAGCAATTGTTAAAAATCCGCTACAGATTCCTTTTTACCTGCAAGATAGTAAGCAGGCTGGGACTGTTCAAGCCTCCACCATTACTGCCGTTGATGCACATTTATTGGAAGTAGATTTACACCTTTCAGTAAATCAGCGCGATGATTACTACGAAATTACAGGTCGGTTGATTATCGAAGGAAAATCATACGAGCTGGATAACCTGGTATTGGTACACCAGTATTTTGTGAAACTTCACAACCAACTTTATTTAATCGGCAGGCTAGATTTTTTGCGGGTAATCGGGTTTTTCAAAAAACAGAGTAACAGGTTAATCCTGCATAAAACCAAATATCCAGAATTTCAAAAAGTTATTCTGGTGCCTTTAGAGGGTAGCATCCGTGTTGATTATTCTTATTTAAAACCTGCTACCAAAACCCAGATCGAAGAAAAAGGTTTTGATCTAGAAAACGAGCAGTTAATCTACCTTTCAGAATCTGAAGATTATATTCTCCTTACCCCGGTAATGCGATATGGAAACCTGGAAATTCCTGTGCTTTCTAAAAAGCAGATTCAGGCACAAGATAAACTCGGCAATCTTTTTACCCTGCATCGTGATGAAGCGGCTGAACTGCAGTTTATTGGGGATATTTTAAAACAACATCCACATTTTTATGATCAGGAAACCAACGATTCTTTTTATCTGCACCGTAAACGGTTTCTGGAAGAAACCTGGTTCTTGGATGCTTTTGAAATATGGCGGAGTAAAGGCATTCATGTTTTAGGATTCAACCAGCTCAAAAACAATAAACTGAGCGAATTTCAAGCTAAAATTAATATCGAGGTGCTCAGCGGAACAGATTGGTTCGAAACCAAAGTAAAGGTGAAGTTTGGCAAACAACAGGTGGCGCTGAAACATCTCCATAAATCGATCAGGAACAAAAGTAAGTTTGTAACACTTGATGACGGCACCCAAGGCATACTTCCTCACGAATGGATAGAAAAATTTTCTGCTTATTTTAATGCCGGTGAAGTAACAGAGGATGCCATTCTAACACCAAAAATTAAGTTTGCTTCTATAAACGAACTTTACGAAGATGCTTTGCTGGATGGTGAGGTAAAAAATGAATTAAAACTGTACAAGCAAAAGTTTGACGGTACTAATTCTATTCAAGAAGTAGAGGTACCAAAAGATTTAACCGCAACTTTACGCCATTACCAGAAAGATGGCTTAAACTGGCTCAACTTTTTAGATGACTTTAACTTTGGCGCTTGTTTGGCCGATGATATGGGATTGGGTAAAACCATTCAGGCTTTGGCGTTCATTCTATCACAGCGTGAAAAAGTAAAACACAATACCAATCTGGTGATTGTACCCGCCTCATTAATATTTAATTGGAAGGCCGAAGTAAAGAAGTTTGCACCATCTATAAAGGTAAAAACCATTTATGCTGGCGAACGGACCAAAACCACCGATACTTTCGATGATTACGAAATTATTTTAACTTCATACGGAACGTTGCTTTCTGATATCCGTTTCCTGAAAGATTATCGCTTTAACTATATCTTTCTAGATGAATCGCAGCTGATTAAGAATCCCGATTCGCAGCGTTATAAAGCAGTTCGGATGCTTCAATCGCGAAATAAAGTAGCGATGACGGGAACACCGATTGAGAACAATACCTTTGATTTATATGGGCAGCTGTCATTTGCTTGTCCCGGTTTGTTTGGCAGTAAACAACAGTTTGCCGATTTATATTCAACTCCTATCGATCAGTTTAAGGATAGTAAAAGGGCAGAAGAACTCCAGAAAAAAATAAGACCGTTTATTCTCCGCAGAACCAAAGAACAGGTAGCGAAAGAGCTTCCTGATAAAACTGAAATTGTACTGTATTGCGAAATGGGAGCGGAACAGCGCGAAGTGTACGAAGCGAACAAAAAGGAAATTCAGGATTATGTTTTAGGTAAACAGGAGGATGAGCTGCCTAAAAGTTCGATGCATGTATTGAAAAGTATTACCACTTTAAGGCAGATCTGTAATTCGGCAGCCTTACTGGCTGATGGAAAATCTTATCTGCAGGCTTCTTCAAAAATTGATGTATTAATGGAACAGATCGAAAGTAAAGCCGGTAAGCATAAAATTCTTGTTTTTTCTCAGTTTGTAACCATGCTCGATCTGATTAAAAAGCAATTGGAAAATAAAGGGATCAGGTATGAATACCTCACCGGGCGAACACGAAAAAGAGCTGAAGCAGTTGCATCATTTCAGGAGAATGCCGATATTCCGGTTTTTCTGATCAGTTTAAAAGCCGGTGGTACCGGGTTGAATTTAACAGAAGCGGATTATGTTTACCTGGTTGATCCCTGGTGGAACCCTGCGGTAGAGAACCAGGCCATAGATAGGGCATACAGAATTGGCCAGCATAAAAATGTAATGGCTGTTAGATTAATCTGCCCCGATACGATTGAAGAAAAAATTATGAAACTTCAGGCAACTAAAAAAGATCTGGTTAAGAATCTGATCCAAACAGAGGGTAGTTTCTTTAAAAATTTAACCAAGAAAGAGCTGTTGGGCTTGTTGAGTTAAGTATTTCTATTCTAGATCGATCGTCATTTCGAGCGGAGTTGCAACGAAGTCGAGAAATCTATCGACCTTGATTCGATTACTATTAATTTGTGGTGATAATTTTTAGCCTCTCTAACTTACTCGATCGTCATGCTGAATTTATTTCACTGTTGTCCGGAGAAAATATTTTTGCTTATAAAAAAAGGGTAGCGATAAAAGCTACCCTTTGTGCTGTTATATTTGAGTTACCACACCTAAATACAACATGGGCAAAAATACAT